>JBARXJ010000037.1:0-80611 GCA_049647265.1 Microcoleaceae cyanobacterium | reverse complement strand
GAAGGTTGGGGCTGCTTTTTAAGAGAATTATTCGGTGTAGGTGAAGGTTGGGGCTGCTTTTTAAGAGAATTATTCGGTGTAGGTGAAGGTTGGGGCTGCTTTTTAAGAGAATTATTCGGTGTAGCTGAACGCGCGGGTTGTTGTTTGACAGAATTACTACGTGAAGGTGAACTCGCGGGTTGTTGTTTGACAGAGTTAAATTGTTGCCAATAAGGCTTAGAAATATTCAGGATATCAGTCGCATAGGTAACTTTAACTTCTAATTCTTGTCCAGAACGATATCGTTGATTTTTATAAGGCTGATTAAAAACATACTTTTGAGTTTCGCTCACTAACATATCTCCGTTTTCCTGAACTTCAATATCAACATTCATGAAGTCCCAGTAAAATGGGAGTGTTGAAACATTAGCCTGAGCAACTGTAGCTGAAAAGCTGAATAAAAAAGTGAGGAAGAGAATTATAATTCGTTTGAGGAGGCGATAAGGATACATAAGTCAAACCCATGAGTTAACCAGGAATAATCTGCTATCACTCATTACATATTTTCAAACTCAGGGAACTTATGTAAAAATTCAGTATATTTCGCTTGACCCCAATATCAAAACCGCCCTCAGTTTCCTGAAGAGGCGGCTTAATGCTATTTTAAAGTCAATTAAAAGTCAATTAATTAACTCATGCTAGCCAAGATATCTTGAGCGTGAGTCCCTGTTTTAACATTTTCATCTACCCGATCAATCATCCCTTCACCATTGATAATATAAGTGACTCGCTTAGAATAACCGCCTCCTTCTACATCATAAGCCTTTGTAATTGCTCCATCAGTATCAGCTAATAAAGTAAACGGTAAACCGTATTTTTCTTTAAATGCCGTATGAGAGGCTTCGTCATCCATACTCACACCCAGGACAACGATATCTTTGCCTTGGTAGTCTGCATAGTTATCCCGAAAACTCTGGGCTTCCTTCGTACAGCCTGGGGTGTCATCTTTGGGATAGAAATATAACACAACGATTTTGCCCGCATAGTCAGACAGAGATACAGTGTTTCCTGCATCATCTTTTACAGTAAATTCTGGGGCTTTTGTACCAGCAGATAAAACCATCGCTGTATTCTCCTAAATTGAGTTGATAGACTTCGGATTTTCTTAACGAAAGTCATTGTAGAGGATTTTGACCGCTAGGGGGGATCAATTTTTCAGGCTGGGACGCGATCGCACTCCTGCCAGTTATCGTCTTTGCGGACAACAAAACCCATAACGGGCAACCCATAAACAAATCAAAAAAGTAAGTCACAATAGGAATATGTCACTGATGATTAAACCGCAATTAGACGATCAATGACCTCAAAATCAATTCAATATCCACACTCAACCTTAGAACGTGCTGAACGGGCGATGCGATGCTCTCCGTTTACGTTAAAATTATTCTCAACGATGCGTTATCAACGAGTCGAACTCAATCAAATTTCAGGCCGTCAGGGAGTCCAACAGGGTTACACGCGATCGCAACTCGGAGAATTAGCAGTTGAAAATGACTTACTCTGGCTCATACAGGTTGGAATATTACGGCGAGAAGTAGACGGACAAGGAATTACCGATAGTTTTCGTTTAACGCCTCTAGGTCGTCAATTGGTGGAAAAATATCAACATTCCTCAGCATCTTTACCGACTCAGACATTCAGCGACCGCCTAACCCATACCATTGAGCGTTGGTTAAGACTGCCATTGTAAGTTGACTAAAAATATAATTTTGGGGGTTTAAAAATGAAAGCAATTATGGTTGTGGGAACCACATCCCACGCGGGTAAGTCGATGATTACCACTGCCTTATGTCGCATTCTTCATCGTCAAGGAATTAGAGTTGCGCCATTTAAAGGTCAGAATATGGCGTTAAATTCTTATGTGACACCGAATGGGGCAGAAATGGGTTATGCACAAGCAGTGCAAGCTTGGGCGGCGGGTTTAACTCCTTCTATTGCCATGAACCCTATTTTACTTAAACCTCAAGGTAATATGACCTCTCAAGTGATTTTAAGAGGCAAACCAGTCGGGGTGGTAAAAGCACAAGATTATTATGAACAATATTTTGATATTGGCTGGAAAACAATTACGAAATGCATTGATTATTTATCCTCAGAATTTGATGTTTTAGTGTGTGAAGGGGCAGGAAGTCCAGCCGAAATTAATCTCAAACATCGAGATTTAACCAATATGCGGGTGGCAAAATATTTAAATGCTAATACCTTATTAGTGGTCGATATCGATCGCGGTGGGGCATTTGCTCATGTTGTCGGGACTTTACAACTATTAGAACCCGATGAACGCGCTTTAATTAAAGGAATTATTATTAATAAATTTCGCGGACAGCGATCGCTATTAGAATCCGGGATTCAATGGCTAGAAGAATACACCGGAATTCCCGTGGTAGGTGTGATTCCTTGGACAGAAATGGCATTTCCGGCAGAAGATTCTTTGAGTTTATTAGATCGCCAGTCCAGCCGATCTGGCGCTGATCTTAATATCGCAGTGATTCGTTTGCCTCGCATTTCAAACTTTACTGATTTTGATCCTTTAGATGCAGAATCCAGCGTTAATCTTTATTACATTAATCCTCAAGATTATCTCGGACATCCCGATGCGGTGATCTTACCGGGATCTAAAACAACCATTTCCGATCTATTAACTTTAAAAGAAACCGGAATGGCAGCAGCCCTCAAAGATTATGTCGCAGCCGGTGGACAAATCATGGGAATTTGTGGAGGTTATCAAATGCTAGGAAAAACTATTATTGATTCGGCTGGTATAGAAGGAGAAATGGGAGAACATTCCGGTCTGGGGCTATTACCGACTCGGACATTAATTAATCGCCAAAAAACATCCCAAAAGCGGCTGGTTTCCTCTGAAAATCCTCAATCCGGCTTCCCAATAGAAGGCTATGAAATTCATCATGGACGGACTCAAAATCTCAACCCAGAAGAAACATTACCTTTATTTGATGATGCTAAATTAGGAGTGGTTAATACTCAATATTCTGTCTGGGGTCATTATTTACATGGCATTTTTGATAATAGCCCGTGGCGACGAACTTGGCTAAACCATTTGCGGAAATCTAGAGGCTTACCCACCTTACCGACAGGCATTCCAAACTACCGCGATCAACGGGAATTAATACTGTCTTCTATGGCAGAGATGGTCGCAGAAAACTTAGATGTCAAACGAATCCTTGATGTTTAACTTTAACATAAAAAAAGGCAGTTGTTAACAGAGCTATGATTAAAACATAGTCATTTTTTCTCTGTTATTTGTGACTCAAAATAATACTGCTAAAATAATACTTCGCGTTCTGCAAGTGTTATTGAGCTCAATGACAAGAACCAATGACTAATTACTAATTACTAATCATATGAAAATACATTTTTTACCTGATAAAGTCACAACAGAAGCACAGCCTGGAGAACCCTTTTTAGAAGTAGCAGAACGGGCGGGTGTATCAATTCCAACAGGATGTTTAATGGGGTCTTGTCATGCCTGTGAAGTGGAAATTAATGATGAAGAAACCATTTGTGCTTGTATTAGTGCAGTTCCAGATGGATATGAAGAAATAACAGTTAATTTATATATTGACCCAACTTGGTAAGCTCAAACTATCTTACCTCTACCTTCTTCCTTTGGATACAAGCCTCCCCTTAAAAGGGGATACATAGTTTGGGAGGAGTACAAGCTTCTTCCACTCCAAGAAAACTTCTTCCCTCTTCCCTCTTCCCTCTTCCCTCTTCCTTCGTCATGACTTTTTATAGTTGGACGACAGAAGAATAGAAAGGAAGAATTGAGTGTTTCTGTTGAGCCACTCAGTAAATTTGCGGACTTTAATTTTATAGTGTGCGAGTGAATATAGCCATTCGTACCGATGTATTCTGCTGAAACAAAAGACTTAATTTATTCTGAATCTGTTACATATCGAACATTCGTTTGAGAAGGAAATACGGAGACTTTTATCCTTTTGGCTTTTAGATGAAGATTTCAGCCTATTTATTTTTAGACGAATTAGATACAAATAATACACGTATATCAAATAAGCGAAGATAGGAACAGATCTTATACACAGTTTTGCAGAGAAATGCAACACAGTAACAAAGCATAAGAATAATTATCCAATAATTTTGTAGCGCAAATATATATACTTTACAACGCGAAAGAGACGAATTTCTACTCAAAGTATAATAAAAGTATATAGGTCACTCATGTAATTTGTAGTATTAATTGAACTAATAGAAGTAGTTTGTTAACTTACTGTTACAAATGCTGATTCAAAGCGGTCATTAATTAATACTAAAAGTGTTTAAAATATATCAATTTATTATTTTCAAAAAAGTGTAAAGCTTCAGTAAAGCTATTGACAGAGTAAATCTAAGTCAATTAGTATATGAAATATTAAATCTAGCCAAGTAAAAATACTGAATAATCAAATATTTTTGATACATATAGTATAGTGTTATAACTAGATTTAAGCAAGAAAATTTATTTTGTGAAGCTCCTTAACTATGCGAGTCTTGATGCTAGTTAACGTATCTAGGAGCCTGTGACTAATTAGCTTTTGAGCTTTATCGCTCCTGATTTAGCAGTGATCGAGTTTTCATGGCTAATCATATATTGCCGATGAATAGTAGTGTTTTTTGCAACCCCATATTGCAACTCACTCAATAACAATTTGATTTGAAACCTTCGTAAAGCTGTAATTAGATTTGACGATTAAAAAGTCACATTCAACAATCCATTCAAAAGGCATAATCGAAGTAATGGAAAATCCAGAAAACTCAATTGAAAATACGATTGAAATTTTTAATACAGATGCACCGACTCCTTTAATTTTTGATGACTTACCTACAGTCAGCTTTGGTGTTGATAAAACTGTAATTATCGAAGGGGGAGACCCACAGCTTACAACCTTTAATCTCAGCCAACCCGCGCCAGCCGGTGGTTTACCGATAAAATTGCGAATCGATGACCCCGACGGCGAACCCGGAGATACGGATAATGCCTTAGAACTTTTCAGTAATATTACGGACTTTGGTGACGCGATAGAAAATGGCGTTTTCGTTGCCAATATCACCATTGCTGAAGGGGAAACAGAAGCAACCATTGGAATTAAAGCACTTGCAGATAATCAAGTAGAAGGTTCGGAAACCTATTCGCTGACTTTACTTGAAAACGAAAATTACATCGTTGACCCAGCTTCTACCACTATTACAACGACCATCGAGGAATTTATGATACCGACAGTTAGCATTTCCCCTGAAACTGTTGTTACGACTGAAGGAGATTCATATGTTTGGAACTTTAGTTTAGATCAACCTGTTCCCCCTGATGGATTAACTCTGAATTTGATAATTACTCAAGAGAGTGAGTCATCACTAGACGATGGAAGCCCTAACTTTGAAGCGAGCAGCGGTGTTAGCGAAGGTAATTTGCTTTTCGGAGAAAACGGAACCATTCTTGGTTTTACCCTTCCTTTGGTGCCTGGTATAACTGAAGCGTCATTAGTTATAGATACAGTTGCCGATGATATTCTAGAAACCGATGAAATCAGCACCATAGCAATAGCTGATGGGGAGGATTATCGGGTAAATCCCAATCAAAATAGCCTGACTAACATCTTCACCGATCGAACAGTCGTTACTTTAACCACAGATGAAGTTAGCGTTACTGAAGGAGAAACCTTTGCTTGGAATTTCAGTTTAAATCGACCCGCCCCCGAAGGTGGATTAACTCTCAGTTTACCCATTACTTTTAATAATGATCCAGAACCTGGAGATGTTATTTACGATGTTGAAGGAAGTACTAATATCTCAGACTTTGGTTTCATCACTCAAGATGATGTCTCCGTTGGTTTTACCCTAACCATTCCAGAAGGCGAAACTGAAGCAACATTAGTGTCCGAAGCTGTTGTAGATGATATTGCAGAATTCGATGAAATTTTTACCACTGTTTTAGCAGACGGGAATGATTATGTTGCGAACCCTGTTGGTAATCAAGTGGTAACAACCATTGTTGAGGATGGTGTTGCACCTCCTTCTTCTGCACCCGTTGTTAGCATCACTCCCGAAGCAGTCATTTCCACTGAAGGAGAGACATTTGCTTGGGATATCACATTAGATCAACCCGTGCCCGTTGGTGGGTTAACGCTCTCATTACCCATTACTCAAAATAACGATCCCTTACCTGGAGATGTAATTTACAACGTCGAGGGTAGCACGGGTATTAGCGATTTTGAGTTCATTGTTGAAGATGATATCTCGATTGGTTTTAGCGTGACTTTAGAAGAAGGTGTAACGAGCGCAACATTAGTATCTGAAGCTGTTGCTGATGATGACGATATAGAAGAAGCCGCCGACGAGATTTTTACCACTGTTTTAGCTGACGGGAATGACTACAGGGCCAATCCCGACAGTAACGAAGTACAAACGATTCTTACCAGAGAAACAGTAGTATCCTTCACCCCCGAACAAGTTAATGTTACCGAAGGAGATACTTTTGCTTGGAATTTTAGTTTAAATCAACCCGCCCCCGAAGGTGGATTAAATCTGTCGTTACCCATTACTTTCAATAACGATCCCGAACCTGGGGATGTAATTTACAACGTAGAGGGAAGTACTAATATCTCGGACTTTAGTTTCATAATCGAAAATGATATCTCCATTGGTTTTAATGTCACGATTGCTGAAGGTGAAACAGAAGCAACATTAGTGTCTGAAGCGGTTGCTGATGATATTGCAGAAGTCTCGGAGATTTTCACCACTATTTTAAATGATGGGGCAGGTTACAGATCTAACCCTTTAAGTAAGGAAGTGGTAACAACAATTGTTGAACAAGATTCATCTTCTACACCCGTTGTTAGCCTGACTCCCGCCACTGTCACTGCTACAGAGGGAGAAACATTCGCATGGAATTTAAGTTTAGACCAACCTGCACCATCCGGGGGTTTATCTTTATTCTTGCCCATTACTGAAAATAGCGATCCCGCCCCTGGAGATGTTGAATACTTTGTTGAAGGTAGCAATAATATCTCAGATTTTGAGTTTGTGACAACTTCATCAATTTCTCAAATTTATGCATTCGGAGATAGTTATTCAGATGATGGATTATCCTTTGAGATTTCAACCGATGCAGTAGCGGCAGGTGTGGAGGATTCCTTTATTTTACCCGCCGACCCCGATCGCGGACTTTATGATCCCGAAGGACGCTGGACAAACGGGCCGACAGCCGTTGAAGTTTTGTCTGACACCCTCGATGTAGCGTTAACCGATTATGCCGTCGGTGGGGCAAAAAGTGGTGCTGGAAACTATTACAGTTGGCTAGATTCTTTCCAAGATACAGGGGTATTCGGTCAAATCGATCAGTATTCTACAGAACTTGCAGGGGCATCTGCTGACCCGGATGCACTGTACTTTATCTTTGCTTCTGCCAATGACCTGTTTGAATACACTGATTTTGGTTTACCGGGAACTGTTGAAGAATTAGCCGCCCAAACTGTAGAGAATATTGTCGAAGGCGTGACTGACCTCTCTGAATTAGGAGCGCAACAGTTTCTGATTGTTAATTCTTCAGACCTCGATATTTTACCCGGTGTGATCGAATTTGGACAAGTTGAAGAAGCCACTGTATTTACCGACGAAGTAAACGAACTGCTTCCCGAAGCCTTGGCAGCCATTAGTCAGGAATTAGGGGTTGAAATTGCCCTCTATGACCATGTTGCCATTAGTGATGAGATTCGTTCTAACCCTCAAGACTTTGGTCTAACGAATGTAGACGATCCTTATCAACCTGTGTTTCCGGTTGAACCCCCAGCACCCGGATCACCTGACGAATATTACTTCTGGGACGAGTATCATCCCACCCGTCGCGTCCATGAAATTATTGGCGAAGATATGGCCAGTTTCGTCAACTCTGAAATTGAGGATGATGACGTTTCGGTTGGCTTTAACTTAACCATTGCCGAAGGCGCAACGGAGGCAACTCTAGTCTCAGAAGTCGTTGCTGATGATATCGAAGAAGGCTTAGAAACCTTCACCACAGCGATCGCCGAGAGCGAAACCTATCGCATTGACCCCACTCAAAACCAAGTTATTACCAATTTATTAGATAGCGGAGATTCATCTACCATGATACCTACACTTAGCTTTTCCGAAGAAATTGCATTTGCCACAGAAGGAGATCAATTTGCTTGGAATCTTAGTTTAGATCAACCTGTTCCGAATGGTGGTTTAACTATAAATGTAGTATTTACTCAAAATACTGAGCCAAAACCAGGGGATGTAATATCCAATATTGAAGCTAGCACTGGTGTTACCAATCGTACTACGCTTTTGGGAGATGGCGGAATCATTCTTGGTTTTGCCCTTACCTTAGCTGAGGGTGTAACTGAAGCGCAGTTGATTTTAGATACAGTTGTCAATAATATTCAAGAAACTGACGAAATTAGCATCTTAACAATAGCTGATGGGGAGGATTATCGCGCAAATCCCAATCAAAATAGCCTTAATCTCATCTTAACCGACCAACCAGTCGTTACTTTTACCTCCGAACAACTAAACGTTGCCGAAGGAGAAACATTCGCATGGAATTTTAGTTTAAATCGACCCGCCCCCGAAGGTGGATTAACACTCTCGTTACCCATTACTCAAAATAACGACCCAGCACCGGGGGATGTAATTTATAACGTAGAGGGAAGTACTAATATCTCAGACTTTGGTTTCATCACTCAAGATGATGTCTCCATTGGTTTTACCTTAACTATTCCAGAAGGGGAAACAGAAGCAACATTAGTTTCCCAAGCTGTTGCAGATGATGGGGCAGAATTCGACGAAATTTTCACCACTGTTTTGGCAGACGGAGTAAATTATATTGCTAACCCTGCAAGCAATCAAGTGGTAACAACGATTGTCGATCCAGATTCATCAACTGTAGAGCCAGATTCATCTTCTGTACCCGTTGTTAGCATCACTCCATCCGCATTAATTTCCACTGAAGGAGAGACATTTGCTTGGGATTTCACATTAGATCAACCCGTACCTGAAGGAGGGTTAACTCTCAGTTTACCCATTACTCAAAATAACGATCCAGCACCTGGGGATGTCATTTACAACGTTGAAGGGAGCATCGGTATTACCGATTTTGATTTCATTGTCGAAGATGATATCTCGATTGGTTTTAGCGTTACTTTAGAAGAAGGTATAACCAGTGCAACATTAGTATCTGAAGCGGTTGTTGATGATAACGACCTTGAAGAATTCGCCGACGAGATTTTTACCACTGTTTTAGCCGACGGGGTAGACTACAGGGCAAATCCTGACAGTAACGAAGTCCAAACGTTTATTACCGGACAAACAGTCGTCAGCTTCACCCCAGAACAAGTTAACGTTGCCGAAGGAGAAACATTCGCATGGAATTTCAGTTTAAATAAACCTGCCCCCGTTGGTGGATTAACTCTGTCGTTACCCATTACTTTCAATAACGATCCAGAACCCGGAGATGTCATTTATAACGTGAATGGTAGTTCTAATATTACCGACTTTGATTTCTTAGTGGTAGATGATATATCTGTTGGTTTTACCCTAACTATTGCTGAAGGTGAAACAGAAGCAACATTAGTTTCCCAAGCTGTTGCAGATGATCTTGAAGAATTCGACGAGATTTTCACCACTATTTTAAACGACGGGGACAATTACAGATCTAATCCTTTAAGTAAGGAAGTGGTAACAACAATTGTTGAACAAGATTCATCACCCACAATTAGCGTATTCGCCGAACCCACAGAAGTCGAAGAAGGGTCTCAACTGTTGTGGAATTTTGATTTAACTGAAGCTGTACCCTCCGGTGGTTTAGCAGTTGACTTAGACTTAGTCGAAGATACTGACCCCTTACCGGGAGATATCACTTACTTCGTCGAAGGGAGTGAAAATATCACGGATTTTGAATTAGTCATTGATGAAAGTACAGGTTTAATTGACAAAGCCGTTGTCACTTTAGCCCCAGGCGCAACCAGTGCTACTTTAGTCAGTGATATTATTGCCGACAATGCCACCGAAGGGCCGGAAAGTGTCAGTTTTGCTTTAGCTGAAGTAGAGGGATACAGTATTGATGGAGATGTAAATGCAGCTAGCTTTACTATCCTTGATACTTCAACTAGCGAACCCACAATTAGCGTATTTGCAGAACCCACAGAAGTCGAAGAAGGGTCTCAACTGTTGTGGAATTTCAGCTTAACTGAAGCTGTACCCTCTGGTGGTTTAGCTGTTGACTTAGACTTAGTAGAAGATACTGACCCCTTACCGGGAGATATCACATACTTCGTCGAAGGCAGTGAGAATATTACTGACTTTGAATTAGTCATTGATGAAAGTACAGGTTTAATTGACAAAGCCGTTGTCACTTTAGCCCCGGGCGCAACATCCGCCACTTTAGTTAGTGATATTATCGCGGATAACACCACTGAAGGCCCGGAAAGCGTTAGTTTTGCCTTAGCTGAAGTCGAAGGATATACCGTAGACTCCGATGTAAATGCAGCTAGCTTTACTATCCTTGATACTTCAACTGGAAATGACACAATTGTTGGTGATGATGGTGACAATATTCTGGAAGGAAATGACAGTGATAACCTGATTGCAGGGGGCCTCGGAAATGACGAAATCACAGGCGCAGGTGGGGATGATGTCTTGCGGGGTGACCTCAATAGTCGTTCTTCCGGTGGTACAGTCGGCGGCAATGATACCCTACGCGGCGGTGCGGGTAATGACCGTATTGGTGGTAAAGCAGGCGATGATGAACTGTTTGGTGATGAAGGCGATGATATCCTGTTTGGGGATGATGGCGACGATCTCATTCGCGGCGGTTTAGGCAATGATCTCCTCTTTGGGGATGACTTCTCTGGTGGTGCGGGGGCAGATACCTTTGTACTCGCCGCAGGGGAAGGAAGCGATACTATTTTTGACTTTGAAGTTGGGGTAGATATTATCGGTTTAGCCGATGGTTTGACGGTTGAAGATTTAACTGTTACCACTTCTGGTAGCACTACAATTGCATTCGGTGATGAAACCCTGGCAGTTCTTGAGAGTGTTGCTGTCAGTGCCAGTGAGATTGATTATGCTCTGGTTTAAAAACAGTTAGTCATTCATTTAATAGCATAATAGTGGGGGCAATTTGCCCCTTTTTAGTGACTCCTGTACTGGACTATTTCAGTTCAAATCAGGCAATAGAATAGCGGGATTTGTGGATTCCCGTCTGTATGGGAATGACAATTGGCGCAGTTAAGCTCATTTTTGTAATGCACCAAGTTAGTGTAAACTGTTCAGTACAGTGCCATAAATTCCTAAAACTCACGGTAAAGAAAAACCTGTAGTTTTGCGAATATACTCTTGAACCTTCTCATAGTCATGAGGATTACTTTTAGGATTGACAACAATAGATTCTTGACTATTCGGCAACCAAAAAATAATTCGTTGACTACAATCACAACTAAATGTATTAATTCGAGTTAAATCAATCACATATTGATGTCGCTGATAAGCAATCTTTACCCAGAATTTTTCTGAAGATTGGCTAGTTGTTTTTTTGATATAATCAACAATTTTATAATAAACATCCGGGTTACTGTGAGGATTGATCACAATGGCTTGACCGCTGTCAGGTAACCAAAATTGAACACGCTTGTTATCCTCAATACAAAAAGCACTGAGGCTATCGAGATCCACCACATAAACGTTTCTTTCATGCAGAATTTTAATCCAGTAGGCCACAAGACTACCCCAAACCTTTAAGTCCTCGCATGATAATTTTTTGCCCTAGGTAGTCCATCAACTCACACCAATTTCTAATAGTTGATGATAAACGAAGTGGCACAACATGAATCTTTTAGTCATACCGAACATGAGCAGATTTCATTATATACTGTGCCACCTCACTCTGCTGTACTCACTCTTATCAGATGAACTAATCATTTCAGCATTCAAAAATAATTAGCGGGTGTGAATAAAGACTGACAACCGACTTGACGGGTTTACTTTGCCGCAGAAAGTTAAGAGACTTCAGCCGGAGAAGAAACAGTTGATTGAGTCTCGCTGACTTCTGTTGGGGTAGATGTTGCCATTTGAAGGCGATGGGCTTCTACACCACTGGCCGCTTGAATCAATCCCAGGAATAGGGGGTGAGGACTATTGGGTCGAGATTGAAACTCAGGATGAAATTGAGTCGCAATAAAAAAGGGATGACTCGGCAACTCAATAATTTCAACTAACCGACTATCTGGGGATGTTCCACTAATAGCATAACCTGTTTCTAACAGCAGATTACGATAGGCATTATTAAATTCATAGCGATGGCGGTGACGCTCATAAATCACCTCTTGCTGATAGAGTTTAAACGCTAAAGTATTTTGCTGTAGCCGACAAGGATAAAGTCCTAAACGTAAAGTTCCTCCCAAGTCTACAACATCTTGTTGTTCGGGGAGTAAGTTAATCACTGGATGAGGGGTTTCGGGATCAAACTCGGCACTATTGGCGTGGCTTAGCTGAGCCAGATTTTGCGCCCATTCAATCACACCACATTGCATTCCTAAGCATAATCCTAAAAAGGGAATTTGCTCTTGGCGAGCATACTCAATGGCAGCTACTTTTCCTTCTATTCCCCTTACCCCAAAGCCGCCGGGGACAAGAATTCCATCAACTGAATTCAACTGAGATCCGACATTATCTGGGTTAAGGGTCTCAGAATTAATCCAGCGTAAATTAACCTCTGTGCCGTCTGCAATAGCGGCATGACGCAATGCTTCGACCACAGAAAGATAGGCATCACTTAACTGCACATATTTACCGACAATGGCAATTTCTACCGTAGCAGAAGATGACCCATCTTGATCTCGGCGATAGAGTTTGTTGACTAGGGTTTGCCAGGCTTTTAAGTCGGGTTGACGCTGTTCAAGTTGTAATAGTTTTAGGGCTTGTTCTGCTAAGCCTTCTTGTTCTAAAGTTAAAGGAACTTCATAGATACTATTGGCATCTTGAGCTGTAATCACGCAATCAACTTCAACATTACAAAATTCTGAGACTTTATCTTTTAATCCTGATGCCAATGGGCGATCGCAACGACAGACTAAAATATCGGGTTGAATACCAATTGAACGTAATTCTTTAACTGAATGTTGTGTGGGTTTGGTTTTCATTTCCCCAGCCGAGGCAATATAAGGAACCAAGGTAACGTGCAGATAAATCACGTTATTACGACCCACATCTTTACGAAATTGTCGAATAGCCTCTAAAAACGGTAAAGATTCAATATCTCCTACTGTACCGCCGACTTCAATAATCACCACATCAGAATTAGTATTCTGGGCGACGCGATGAATTCGTTCTTTACACTCAGTGGTAATATGGGGAATCACTTGAACGGTTCCCCCTTGATAGTCTCCGCGACGTTCTTTGTTAATCACGGCTTGATAAATTGACCCTGCCGTCACACTATTAAGACGAGACATAGAAGTATCGGTAAATCGTTCGTAATGACCTAAATCTAGATCCGTTTCTGCCCCATCTTCGGTGACAAATACTTCGCCATGTTGAAACGGACTCATTGTACCGGGGTCAACATTAATATAAGGATCGAGTTTCAGGATCGACACCGAATAATCTCGCGACTTCAGTAAGCGTCCTAAACTCGCCGCAACAATACCTTTACCGATACTCGAGACAACTCCACCTGTGACAAATACAAACTTAGTCATAAAAATTCCTGGTTTGGTTCAAGACTCACGCGCTCAATCTGGATTTATTGTGCCATGTTATAGCAATGGGTTATGGGTTATTAGTTGTTAGTTATTCCTCATTCGAGAATAAGTCATACTAAGAGATGACTTTTTACCCTTTACCCTTTACCCTACACCCTTTACCCTATACCCATTCCCCCCCTACCCATCACAACCGGAGGTTAGTACAAAATGGTTCAAACTCCACCGAAGCCAATTACCCTAGATGCCTTTCTGGACTTACCAGAAACGAAGCCAGCCCGTGAGTATATCAATGGTCATATTATTCAAAAACCCATGCCTCAAGGAAAACACAGTACATTGCAGTTGGAACTTGCAACACTAATTAATACAATTGTCAGACCCAAGCAAATTGCGCGTGCCTTTCCCGAACTACGCTGCACTTTTGACGGATCATCTATCGTACCGGATATTGCTGTTTTTACCTGGGCGCGAATTCCAACGGATGAGAATGGAGAAATTGCAAATGTGTTTCCGCTTGCACCGGACTGGATTATTGAAATTTTATCACCCGACCAACGCCCAACGAAGGTGACTAAAAAGATTCTTCGCTGCCTCAAAAATGGGGCGCAGATGGGCTGGTTGATCGATCCAGAAGATCGAGGAGTGTTTGTCTATCAGCCTGGGCAAGAGGTGGAAGTATTAGATGAACCAGAAGCTATTTTGCCAATGCCGCAGTTTATGGGTGAAGCCATTTATCATGTGGCGGATTTATTTGGGTTGTTGGTCTTGTAACGAAGGAAGAGGCCGATAGGGAAGAGGGCGATAGGGAAATAGAATTATCCATACTCTACCTCCTCAAACAACGAGTAACAAATAACCCATAACAAAAATGCTCTAATCTTTGTTACAATCTGTAAACGATACATTAAGGGACATGAGCAATGCGCTTTGCGATCGCAGGAGCAGGACTAGCAGGAATGGCAACGGCGGTTCATCTCGTCGATGCGGGGCATGAAGTAGAAATTTTTGAATCTCGTCCGTTTGTGGGCGGTAAGGTGGGCAGTTGGGTAGACAACGATGGTAACCATCTAGAAATGGGGTTACACGTCTTTTTTGGCTGCTACTACCATCTATTTGATTTGATGAAAAAGGTGGGGGCATTTGATAATTTACGCCTCAAGCAGCATACTCACACTTTTATTAATAAAGGTGGCAAAACCGGGAGTTTAGATTTTCGCTTTATTACAGGTGCGCCGTTTAATGGTCTGAAGGCATTTTTTACCACCTCTCAACTGTCTGCAGCCGATAAAGCCTTTAATGCGGTTGCTTTGGGAACTAGCCCTTTAGTTTGGGGTTTGGTTGATTTTGAAGGGGCAATGAAAACGATTCGAGATTTAGATCGGATTAGTTTTGCCGATTGGTTTCGTAGTCATGGCGGTTCCAATGGTAGCCTGAAGCGGATGTGGAATCCGATTGCTTATGCGTTGGGTTTTATTGATACTGAAAATATCTCCGCCCGCTGTATGTTAACCATTTTTCAATTGTTTGCGGCAAAAACAGAGGCTTCTGTATTGCGAATGTTGGAAGGGTCTCCCCATGAATATTTGCATAAACCGATTATTAATTATTTAGAAGAACGGGGCGCAAAAATTTATACTCGACGACGAGTTAGAGAAATTCAGTTTAGCGAAACTGAAGGGGAAACAGTTGTTACGGGTATGGTTGTTGCCAATGGAGACACTGAAGAAACTGTTACGGCAGATGGTTATATTTGTGCCTGTGATGTGCCGGGGGTGAAGAAAATGATCCCTGAGACTTGGCGCAAATGGCCCCAATTTGATAATATCTACAAACTCGATACCGTTCCAGTTGCCACAGTACAGTTACGGTTTGATGGTTGGGTAACAGAACTCAACGATCCCCAGAAACGCCAACAACTTCAAGAAGCCGCCGGAATTGATAATTTACTCTATACCGCAGATGCAGACTTTTCCTGTTTTGCAGACTTAGCTTTAGCCAGTCCTGGGGATTATTATAAGCCGGGTGAAGGCTCATTATTGCAACTGGTATTAACACCGGGAGATCCGTTTATTAAACAGAATAACGAGGCGATCGCCCAACACGTCCTTAAACAAGTTCATGAATTATTCCCCTCCTCACGGGAACTCAACATGACTTGGTATAGTGTGGTTAAACTGGCGCAATCATTATATCGAGAAGCCCCCGGAATGGACCCTTATCGTCCTGCACAAAAAACCCCCGTTGTCAACTTTTTCCTCGCCGGAAGTTATACCCAACAGGATTATATCGATAGTATGGAAGGGGCAACCATTTCTGGGACTCAAGCGGCTCAAGCCATCTTAGAAAATACAGAAAAATTCACCCAACCGCCATCTGTAATGGCAACTCGTTAACCTGTTTATTTTAGCTTCTCAACTACCATGACAGATTGGTTAGAACATACCGTTCAAGTTGAAATTCCAGTACCCATTGAGGTTGTCTGGGGTTTATGGTCAGATCTTGAACAAATGCCTCGTTGGATGAAATGGATTGATTCTGTTTCTGTATTAGAAGATAATCCCGAACTGTCTCGCTGGAAACTCGCAACAGGCAGTTTAGAGTTTAGTTGGCGATCGCGTATCCTTAAACAAATACCGAATCAAATTATTCAATGGGAATCAGTGGATGGTTTACCCAATCGAGGCGCTATCCGGTTTTATGATCGTCATGGTAGTAGTATTGTACGCCTCACCGTGGCTTATGGTATTCCTGGATTTTTAGGTAAATTAATGGATAATCTGTTTCTCGGGAGAATTGTAGAATCTACCTTAGAAAAAGATATGGAACGGTTTCGAGAATATGCCTTAGCAACGCAAACACCCCCGTAGGGGCGCATTGCATGCGCCCGTCACCCAAATCACCAATAACTTCGGACAAATGACAAAATCACACACTATCTCAATATTCTATAATCCCAAATAAGGATTGAAACAAACCCTGGAGAAATCCAACACAGTTCAATTCATAATTTATCTCATTTTAAAATAATAGAATGTTGGGTTCTGACACTCCTTGCCTGAGTCTTGCACTAAAACGCCTCAATATTCCCGAGAGTAACTATTTTGCCATTTGGGTATTAAACTCCTCCTTACCCAATAGCTACGTCCATCATGACTGTCCCTGGCCTGATTCTCTGTCTCATGTCTGTCAAGCGTGGCTAGAGATGTTTTCACCCCATAGCCTATCTGAACGCTTATCTACGACAAAACCGTTCCCGAAAACCGTTGCATTTAATCCGGTGCCTGACCCTGGACGTGAACTCAGTTATAGTAGCCGTCTGATGCAACAATTAGGCATTAGTTTATGGCAATGGCTGTTTGAAGAACCGGTTCAATCTAGCTTTTACCGCAGTCAAGGGATTGCCATTGGCCAGGATCAACCCCTGCGAATTCGTCTTGATATCCGCGAACCGGATTTAATTCCCCTACCCTGGGAGATTATGCAACCTCAGGCGGGTCAACCGGCAATTTCTCTGAGTCAACTATTACCCTTTAGCCGGACAACGTATGATGTTAACCCGCTCATTCAACCCGAACCCGCGCAAACGTTAAATATTCTGTTAGTGTTGGGGGACGATCAAATTGATCCCACTTCAGCCACCGATCCCAATCTCGAACCGATACAACTTGAACAACAAGCCGATCAACTCAAACAGGTTTTAGAACGGTCTAACGGTTATCCCCTGGGAAATCTAGGAGAGGCAGGCGTTCGCTGTCAGGTAACAACCTTAGTTCAACCCACCGTGGCTGAATTGATTGCTCAACTTGAAACCAATACTTATAATGTGTTATTTTATGGCGGCCATGGTCAACCTGCACCGGATGGGGGTTTACTGTTCTTAAGTGCAGGCACAACCATTAATGGCACAGAACTGGCGCAAGTTTTGGTACGCTGTGGGGTAACTTTAGCAGTATTTAACGCTTGTTGGGGGGCGCAACCGGCCTCTTTAAAAACAGATCCAACCACTTGGGGATCGTTTCAAGCTATTCCTAGCAGTAGTTTAGCAAAAGTCTTAATTCATCATGGGGTTCCGGCTGTATTGGGGATGCGGGACTCCATTACCGATCAAGAGGCTTTAAGTTTTATTCAGGCGTTAACTCAAGCTTTAGCCAAACGGATGTATATCGATCAAGCCGTAGCAGTGGCTAGACAACAGTTATTGACTTTATATAAATTTAACCAGCCAGCCTGGACGTTACCGGTATTGTATATGCATCCTCAATTTGATGGGGTTTTAGTCCAACCGTTACGGGGTACAACGATTATCCCCCATCATCAGATGGTACCGAAGGCTTGGTTACGGTTAGTTGATCGTCCCGAGTCCCAGAGTTCTCCTTATTTATGGCCAATTGGTGTGGGAACAGTCCGGGTGGGACGTTCGGCTGATAATGATGTTGTGGTTTCACAAGAGTGGGTTTCGAGTAAACACGCTAATATTTTTTGTCGGGATGGAGAAGATAATAATAAAACCCAAACTTATTTTTTACAAGATTATTCTCGTTATGGTACTTGGATTTCAACAAATGAAGGATGGCAAAAGATTTTCAACCAAGAAGTTGTATTATTATCAGGAACTCAGTTAAGGTTTGGCAGCGATCAAGGACAAACGTTAGAGTTTATTGTGGATGAGTGAGAAGAAGGCATATTTCCTAAACAACTCAACAATAAATCAGAGATTTTAAGCCCCTCTCGATTAATAAATAGTCCCTTAGGGACACAGTTTCCCTCTCCCCTCCTGGCTCCCCTCCTGGGAGGGGCGGGGGTGGGTTGGGCTAGGGGTGGGGTTGAGAGGGCTAGGGAGAGGTGAGAGGGGTTGCGGTGCGACCCTGCTGCTTTTCAAGCAGCCAAGGAACGCGCACCAAGACAGGGGAGAGGTCAGGTTGAATTTCGTCTTGAGGATGATCGAAATCTCAAATACTATAGAACGTAGTGCGATAGCAGTTATATTTTTTCATTGCTAAAACTTGTGCTTAACTACAGTAAGTTGGATAACCTCCCCTAACCCCTCCTAAAAGGAGGGGAATTGGAAAAACACCGCAATAAGTTAACGATAAATCAAATATCTTAAGTCCCTCTACTATTAGGAGAGGGGTTGGGGAGAGGTCAGCTTAAATTTCGTTTCCCTCACATTTAACCCTAATTTTAATAGCGAATTCGAGGATCGATATAGGCATTTAAAATATCAATCACAATACTGGCTAAGACAACAATACTAGCAAAAAATACAACAATTCCTTGAACGGTGGGATAATCTCGAACGGTAATGGCTTCATACAGTCGATTTGCTAAGCCTGGCCAAGAGAATGTGACTTCCGTTAAAATTGCGCCTCCTAGTAATGCAGCGAAGGTTAATCCTAAGACGGTAATAACAGGAATCATCGCATTTTTCAAGGCATGATTGACAACAATTTTAATGTCTGGAATGCCTCGCGCCCTCGCAGCTTCGACATAATCAGCTTGTAAGGTTTGTCGTAAATTTACCCGCACAATTCGTTCAAATATTCCACTTAATAATAATCCTAATGTGAGGCTGGGTAAACATAGATAATAAATCGTAATTAAAAATAGATTTAAATTTCCCGATAATAAACTATCGACTAAATATAATCCTGTCCATCCTTGAGGCGGTGGTACATTAATTGGAAATCTTGTTCCTAAAGGAAACCAACCCAGTTGTACAGCAAAAATCAGTTGAAATACCATCCCTATCCAAAAGGGCGGTACAGCATAAGTAATAATTCCAAATAATCGCCCCCCTGTATCCCAAATAGTATTAGGTTTAGAAGCAGCAATTGATCCGATACTAATTCCCAGGAATAATGCTATTAATAAACTTAGTATTGCTAACTCTACGGTAGCGGGAAAATGACTTTGAATAATTGACCAAACTGACTGTCCTTGTGTGGTTAAGGATGTGCCTAAATCGAACTGTAATAAATCTCCTAAATAATCAAAATATTGTTGAATTAAGGATTGATCGAGTCCTAATTGTTCTCGCAATGCATTTTTTGCGGCTAGAGGTGCGCGGGGGCCGAGAATGGCATCAACCGGATCGCCTGGTGTTGCCCGTAATAATAAGAAAACAATGGTTGTAATTGTCCATAACATTAATGGCGCGAGTAATAAACGAACCAAAATATAAGATTGTAGCGCTTTAGAACGAGACATACTTCTAGGCAGAATTAGAATAGTTAGATTTTATAATAAAGTTCCTCTTTTACCAAATTTAATCCATTATTTTTCAACTATTATTATTTTAATCAATTTATTATTTTACTGTTTTAGATGATTTCAATGATATAGCGCGACGCATATGGCTATATTGCTGATTACCGACTTGCAACAACAGATAAGATATTTTTCGCGATCGCCACTATTGTAGCAGGGGTTAGGAGAAATCATCACTAACAACAAATAACGAATGACTAACAACTATTAAGCCTTGTTTACTGATTCGTAAATTCGGTAATTTTTGTCTTAAAGTAAAACAATATAGACAAAAACATACCGCTTGGATAAAGCAATTCTTTTTTAAAAGACTGCAATTAAAACGCCATGACTCAGTTACCTAATGCCCCTTGGAGTATTTCCTCTCAAGACATTCTCAACTCCCTCGAAGTTGACCGTGAAACCGGATTATCCGAGGAGAAAGTAGAACAGTCCCGTCAAAAATATGGCATGAATCGCCTTCAGCAGGCTAAACAACGGGGCGCAACGCAGATTTTGATCGATCAGTTCAAAAGTCCGATTATTGGGCTACTGGCGGGTGCTGCGGTGCTGTCATTTGTGCTTCAAGATTGGGTTGAAGCGATCGCCATTATTGTGGCAATTTTAGTTAATACTGTTATCGGATTTGTTACAGAATGGCAAGCAACTCGTTCGATGGAAGCCTTGCAACAGTTGAGTCATACGACTACAAAAGTTCGGCGCGATCGCAATTTACAAGAAATCCCATCGGAAGAATTAGTGCCGGGAGATATTATTATTCTTGATAGTGGGGATATTATTGCCGCTGACTTACGCATTATTGAGGCGAATTCTCTTAATGTAAATGAATCTTCTTTAACGGGGGAGTCTGTTCCTGTTACTAAGAAAACTCAGCTTTTAGATGCCGATATTGCCTTAGCCGATCGCCACAATATGTTATACAAAGGCACTGCTATTACTCAAGGATCGGGGGAAGGAATTGTGGTGGCAACGGGGATGAAAACAGAATTAGGTCGTATTTCTGAATTAACGACTCAAGGAACACATTCTGAACAAACCCCTTTAGAAAAACGCCTCGATCAATTAGGTAAAAGACTAATTCAATTAACCTTATTAATTGTTGTTTTTGTTGCCATTTCTGGGATTATTGGCGGCCGGGATTTAATCTTAATGGTACAAACGGCGATCGCCTTAGCGGTGGGGGCAGTCCCAGAAGGGTTACCCATTGTAGCAACGGTGGCTTTAGCGCGGGGAATGTGGCGAATGGCAAAGCGTCAGGCGTTAATTAATCGCTTATCAGCCGTGGAAACATTGGGGGCAACGGGGGTTATTTGTACGGATAAAACGGGGACGTTGACGGAAAATCAAATGACGGCAAGCTATTTAATTACGGCTTCAGGAGAGATTGAAATAGAAGGGGAAGGTTTAGAAGTCAAAGGACAGTTTTATCACGACAAACAAACGGTTAAACCGTTAGAAAATGAACTGTTAAAGGCGGCTTTAGAAATAGGTGTCTTGTGTAATAACGCGGCTTTACAACCGCAAAATTGTAATGAAAGCCGAGTCGTGGGCGATCCAATGGAAGTGGCGTTATTAGTGGCGGGGGCAAAAGCCAATTTATCTCGAAATGAATTATTGAAAACTTTACCAGAAGTTAAAGAAGATGCCTTTGATCCCGATTTAAAAATGATGGCAACTTGGCATCAAATAGAAGATAAATATCGGGTTGTGGTCAAAGGTGCGCCTGAATCTGTGTTAGATTATGCGACTCAAATTTTAACTTCAGAAGGGATAAAATTAATCGATCAATCTCTGCGAAATTCTTGGCAACAACGTAGTGAAAAATTAGCCAGTGAAGGATTACGAATTTTAGGGTTAGCCGAAAAAACAACATTAAATGATCGAGTTTCTGCTTATGAAGATTTAGTTTTTGTCGGTTTAGTTGGTTTACTTGACCCGCCTCGCCAGGATGTTTGTGAAGCTATTAAACAATGTCAAAAAGCAGGTATTCGAGTGATTATGGTCACCGGAGATCAACCGATGACGGCTTGTAATATTGGTAAAGCAGTGGGTTTAACTGATGAAGAAACGGTTGATGTCGTCCAAGGAAAAGAGTTAAAATCGATTGATGAATTATCAAATTCTCAACGTCAACGCTTACTAAATACCTCTATTTTTGCCCGTGTTTCTCCTGAACAAAAGTTAAATTTAATTGCGTTACATCAAAGTAATAATGCTGTTGTGGCGATGACGGGAGATGGCGTAAATGATGCCCCTGCCCTCAAAAAAGCTGATATTGGGGTGGCGATGGGACAGCGAGGGACACAAGTCGCCCAAGAAGCCGCAGATATGGTGTTACAGGATGATGCGTTTTCGACTATTGTAGAAGCCGTCGCCCAAGGCCGGGCAATATTTGATAATATTCGTAAGTTCACCATTTATTTACTCTCTGGTAATGTTGGGGAAATATTAGCCGTGGGAATTATGGCGTTTCTCAATGCCCCGTTACCGTTGTTGCCGCTGCAAATTTTATACATTAATTTTGTGAATGATGCCTTTCCGGCTTTAGCCTTGGGAGTGGGAGAAGGCTCGCCGAAAATTATGGATCGTCCACCCAGAAATGCACAGGAATCCGTGTTAACGCGCCGTCATTGGCTTGAAATCCTGGGGTATGGGGTGGTGATCATGGGTGTGATTTTAGGGGCGTTTATGTGGGCTTGGCAGGGGCTTGGCATGAGTGAAACCGAAGCGATCACAGTATCATTTATGACATTAGGCTTTACCCGTTTATGGCACGTCTTTAATATGCGTAACCGGGGGTCTGGACTATTTCGCAATGAAATTACTCAAAATCCCTATGTTTGGGCGGCATTAATTCTTTGTAGTGGGTTATTATTATTAGCCGTTTATTTGCCTGGGCTTTCTAACGTTTTGGAAACAGCTAAACCAAGTTTTGAAGGGTGGTTACTCATCATCGGCATGAGTTTTGTTCCTTTAATTATTGGACAATTTTCTAAGTTGTTTGTCTCCGATTAAAATGTCATCAATTGTAAGAAATAATGATATAATTAGTCCATCCTAAAATAAATACAACTTGATCATATAAAAAATAAAAATGACTGAACCAAATCTTGTAAAAGGTCACTGCTTATGCGGAGCCGTTAAGCTTTCTACAACCAACATTAATTATCATGTCTCAGCCTGTCATTGTAGTACGTGCCGTAAATGGGGTGGCGGTGCTTTGTTTGGCGTGGAATGTGAAGGCGAGGTGAGTTTTGAGGGTGAAGAAAATATTAGTATTTATAACTCTTCAGAATGGGCAGAACGGGGATTTTGTAAACAATGCGGCAGTCATTTATTTTATAAATTGAAAGACAAGAATCACTACTTCATCCCGGCTGGAATTTTTGAGAATGATGAAAATTTTGTTTTCGATCTCCAGGTATTTATTGAGGAAAAACCAAAATATTACGCTTTTGCCAACGATACTAAGAAAATGACCGGGTCAGAATTATTTGACTTGTTTGCATCCCCACCCGAAAAGTCATAAGATTAATCCATATAACCGTTTACTTTGTTTTTATGCCCTATTATATTTCTCCCCGGTTTTTAGATACTATTGCCGTTCATATTACAAAGAATTTCTTAGATTTACCCCGTGTTCGAGTCCCTTTAATTTTAGGAATTCATGGACGCAAAGGGGAAGGAAAAACCTTTCAATGTGAACGGGTTTTTGATAAAATGGGAATCGATCCCGTGACAATTTCTGGGGGAGAATTAGAAAGCCCAGATGCAGGCGATCCCTCCCGTTTGTTGCGGTTACGCTATCGTGAAGCAGCCGAACAAATCAAAGTTCAGGGTCGAATGTGTGTGATATTTATTAATGACTTAGATGCCGGGGCTGGACGGTTTGACTCTGGGACTCAATATACCGTTAATACTCAGTTAGTCAATGCAACATTAATGAATATTGCCGATAACCCGAGTAATGTGCAACTACCGGGAAGTTATGATGAAACACCATTGCCCAGAATTCCAATTATTGTCACAGGAAATGACTTTTCTACCCTATATGCCCCTTTAGTTCGGGATGGTAGAATGTCGAAGTTTTTCTGGGAACCGACAAAAACAGAACGGGTTGAAATTGTCAAGGCAATTTTCCAAGATGACGGTTTATCTTCTCAAAATATCGAACAGTTTGTCAATCATTTTTCCAATCAAGCCATTGACTTTTTTAGTGCCGTTCGTTCCCGACTTTATGATCAACAAATTCAGAATTTTATTCATCAAATTGGTATTGATAAAATCTCTAAACGCTTAGTTAATAGTACAGAAGCACCACCAAAATTTAACAAACCAAAATTTAATTTAAATCAATTAATCGAATTTGGTGAACTGATGGTGGGAGAACAAAAACGGATTCAAGAATTACGTTTAGTTGAAGAATACAATCAATTCCGCACGTTTAATTCTACCGAAAACAAAAAAGCAAAACCTGTAGAAAATTCTGCTTTAAAAGCCTCTCCCCCCATTCAGCATTTACCCTATAATCCCATCATGCCACCCCACAGTATTAACAGTAAAGCCACCGCTGTCATGCAAGGGAATGAAACCGGAACAACGGTTGTTAGTGATGGACAAGCGATGCATACAAAACTCAGTTTAGAGATTGTCCAACAAATCGAACAAATCTTAGAACAAGGCTATCGGGTGGGCTTAGAATATGCCGACAAACGACGATTTAAAACAGGTTCTTGGAAAAGTTATCCATTAAATGAAAGTAATCAACAAGCAGATATCATTCATTCAATAGAAATGTGTTTCGTCAATCATCCCCAAGACTATATTCGCTTATTGGGAATTGATCCAAAAGCAAAGCGGCGGGTGGTAGAAGAGACGATTCAACGTCCTTAATTCATGTTTAAGGGGGGAAAATTAATAATCTAACGGTAAACCATAAGTATCTAATGTGGCATGATTTCGCAGTAGATCTTCTGTTGGCATATCAACTACAATTTGACCCCCTTGTAAAACCATTGCTCGTTCTGCAACTCGACTCACCCAATGTAAGTCATGGGAAGCAATTAATAAGACTTTAACCGGAAGTTGAGGTAACAGTTGCGCTAGATGCCGTCGCCACCAGGGATCTAATCCATTAGTGGGTTCATCTAAGATTAATATCTCTGGTTTTAACGCTAAAACAGACGCTAAAGCGGCCAACCTTTTTTGTCCGCCAGAGAGTTCATAAACTGAACGATTTGCCACATCTGCTAATCCAAAATCAGCCAATAATTGATGGGCTTGTTCTGTGGCAACTTCTGATGAAACGCCGTAATTTTGGGGGCCGAAACTCACATCTTCTAGAATAGTTGGCATAAATAATTGATCGTTTGGATCTTGAAAACAAAATCCAATTTGACGACGAATATGACTTAATGTCTTAGAATTAAGAGGCGTTCCTAATATCTGAACTTCTCCAGAATTTGCCCGTTTTAAGCCAACTAAATTTTCCATCAAGGTACTTTTTCCAGTACCTGTCCGACCTAATAATGCGATGCGTTCTCCTAAATTTAACGTGAAAGAAATATTGTTTAAAATAGGGGTTTTACTATCGTATTGAAAGGTTAAATCTCGCACCATTACACCCGCTTGTGGGGAAACGGATGGGGAGGGAAACGACGGCAGAGAAGAAATAGAATTAGTGGGTGAATAACTCAAACTTTCAAGATCCTTTATACGAAGATTTCTAAGCTAACAAAAGTGATAGCAATACTGAGGGCAAAAATGAGGGCAAAAACACTATAGCGGTCTAGGCGAAATTGTTCTTTTTTGGGAATCGATGTGCTGTAACCTCGAAGCTGCATTGCTTTATAAACCTCTTCAGCTTGTTGATAGCTACGCACCAATAAACTACCCGCTAAAGCTGCATAAATTTGTAAATTTCTGCGGGTTATTTTTCCCGGTTTAAATCCTCTTAATTGAGTCGAACGCTGCATCATTTTGAACTGATATCCTAGCTCAACTAGATAACGATAAGATAATAAGATCATATCGGCTAAAATCGGAGATAATCCCAGCGATCGCATTCCTTTAATCGTCGTAATAAAAGGGTGAGTCCCGAATAAAATCAGCGCTGTTGTAAACATTGCTAAAAAGCGACTCACAATTAGGACAACAGCAATACAGCCCTCTTGATACAGAGAAAATACTCCCCACTTGAGCAAAATCGTTTCACCTGAAGTGAAAGGGAGTAAGGCAATAATTCCCAGTAGAAATAAACCCGGATACGTTAATCGACTCAATAAAAAAGAAACAGGCAGTTTAGAGATAAAATAAAGCCCGATTGTGATCGCGAGCATTCCGGGAATCAGACGTAAATCTTCAACCCAAGCGTAGGCAAAAATAATGGCGAGTAATCCAATTAATTTACCTCGAACATCCCAGCGATGAATCGGAGAATCTAAGTAAGCATACTCATCTAATACAATTTTCATGACTTAATTTGTAAAGAGGTGGCTAAGGCTATTAAGCATCTCTTTTATCCAAAGGTACTGTATCATATTATTTCAGTTTCGATATCAATTCTTTAACATTTCATAATGATCAATTGCTCGGTTAATCTTGATGAAGCTTTAAGAGTTCTGGTTTAACTTTTTCGAGGAAATTAATTACCATAACTGTAAAAATCCCTTCAATGATCATTAAAGGAATGTGCGCCATAATTAATCCATAAATCGCTTTATTCTCTATCGTTTGATCTAGTCCTGAAGGAAGATTTAAAATGGTGAGAGTAAAAAATAGAGCTGCTGCTAATCCTAACCCCACTGCACCTGCTAAAAATCCATATAAATTACGATAAACTATTGAGCCGGATGCTTCATTTGTGCGGCGATGGAGTAAAAAGATTTGAGCGGCTAACATGGCAGGAATTCCCATAATTACAGCATTAATTCCGAGTGTAGATAGTCCTCCATGTCCAAACATCACCGCTTGAAATAATAAACCAATCAAAATAGCAGGAAAAGCATAATAACCCAATACAGCGCCTAACAATCCATTTAAGACTAAATGAACACTCGCCGGTGGAATTGGAATATGAATACTAGAGGCAACAAAAAAAGCAGCGGTTAACAATGAAGCTTTGGGAATTCCCGCTGTGGGATTGGGTTGACGATGAATTTGACGCAAAGAATACCAGGTAGCTAAACCCGTAATTCCATAACCCATCAGACAAATTTTAGCAGGTAGAATTCCTTCAGAAATATGCATAAAATTAAGGTTGAGAATGATGTGATGCTTCGACGGTTTGTTTGGGAGATTTCATAAAGAATAAAGCAGTGCCAATACAACCCCAAATCACCGTTCCTATCATCAATCCCCGTTGCCAAGAATTAAGAGAAGTTGAGTTTTGAAATGTATTTGAATTATCGGTCTGAATCTCAGCATTGATTGGAATACTAACCAACCCTCCATGACCCGCTTGTCTGACTTTTACCTCCCAATATCCCTCAAGATTTGTATCGGGTGTAAACACAAATTTACCCGTCTCATCAGTGACTCCAGTTTGCCAAGGTGTATTCGGATTATTAGGAGTATAAATACTAACCTGAGCATTCGCTAGAGGCTCACCCGTATCATAGCGGCTTTGAATTTCAACTGTTTTTGTGGTTTGGTAATTAATGATTGCACCATGAGCATTAGCTCGATTAATACTAACAAAATTAGCAGCTAAACAGAGGGGCAGAAGTAATAAAGACTTCATTTAAATTTTCTCCTACGAGCTTTACAATTTCTTATGATTTTGTTAATTCAAAGCTGCTTTAATTTTTTAACACAAATACTACAATTTTTGCCTCTAGCCAAAATTTTAATTTTGAGCCACCCCTAACTGAGATTCTTCACAATGTCCTTCTCCCACATGACCTAAACTGGGTAAAATTTCGTTTAATTTTTCCACCTCTTCGGCTGAAAGTTGAGTTGTTAAAGTTTGCCAGTCCGCCTCAACAGTGCCATTTTCTGCTAAAGTCGCAATGGGTTCAAATCCTAACGCCCCCGTATTAATCTCATCCGTCGGCTCAGCTTCGCCATCGCCAAATAAATGATCAAAATGAAAGGTTGCTTCAATATCAGTGGTTTCGTCCGGTTGCAAAATTCCTTTACGAGCGTCCCCAACAAAATCACCACAGGTAAATTCTAAAGGTTGATCGATATTCAGGGTAAATGGAATGGTTTGATTATCCTTAATTGCAGTTCCCTGCAAAACAATCACTTGACCGCTTATCACACCAGACTCAGCCGGAGTCATTTTCCAAGATAAAGCATTGTAGTGGCCGGCTGGAACAACGATTTCACTGACTAAAATCGTTTCAGCATTCTCATCTCCTGCCGCTAAATCTACTGTTTTGGCATCAATTAATTCTACCGTTTGACTGGCTTGCAGGGAATCACCCGCTTCTGGATTAAAAGGCGGCTCGGTTTGATACGCTTTTGCTTCTACCAGATTAACGTAGGCATGATCGAACTCAATTTGCCAACCATCTTTAGACACAAACCCTTGACGAATAAAATCTTCTCCATTCGCCCGAAGTTGTAAAGTCCCTGTACCCGACGCACTCACCTCTGCTTCTGAACTTTGTGGTTCACTCGTTAGTGAGTCTGAAGTTTGACAACCCGATAAAGCGATCGCAAACAGTAGCACAAAATATCTCAATTTTCTTTGTTGTTTTCCCATTGTGAAAAAATCATTTTGATTGGTTGCCTACTGTTAATCAATATCGGTTTTTCTAATACTTGCCAATCCCCTGTAGGGGTATTTTTTGAAAAATGTAGTAAATCGAAAAGTTTTGTTGATAATTTGTAAAATGAGTTAACCTTTGTAATAATAAGGTGAATATGTCTACCCAAATTAAAATAGAATGAAAGACTTAGATACAACAAAAACAATTGATTTGCTTAATTCGATTTTAGAGTTTGAATTAGCCGGGGTAGTTCGATATACTCATTACTCCTTGATGGTAACCGGGCCAAATCGGATTCCCATTGTTGATTTTTTCAAAACACAAGCAACAGAATCCCTGACTCATGCTCAAAAAGCTGGAGAAATTATTACCGGTTTAGAAGGACATCCCAGTCAGAAAATTGCTCCAATTTTAGAAACAAATCAACACTCCACTCAAGATTTATTAGAAGAAAGTTCAAATCATGAAAAAAAATCTTTGACGCTGTACAAAGAATTATTAGATACAGTAGAAGATGCATCTATTTATCTAGAAGAATATGCGAGAACAATGATTGGACAGGAAGAATTACACAACATCGAAATCAAGAAAATGTTGCGGGATTTTAGCTAATCTTATGATGGCATAAATCGTAGGGACGTTATATACAACGTCTCCACAAATTTATCAATTCTCACCAGTATGAATTAGAGATTGTAGGGTGCGTTACTCAACGCACCAAAAACCCAAATTGTAAACAGAGGACGCGATCGCACTCAATCAAACCTCTCACTAAGAAATCGGTAATTGAGGATTACTAGATTCTGACTTAGATTGACGTTTCTTACGGCGGAAACCATGTCTTAATCCATACTGAAAACTATCAACATAAGTAAACCAAACCGGGACTACAATTAAAGTTAACAGCGTCGATGTTGTCATGCCGCCAATGACTGCGATCGCCATCGGACTACGAGTCTGTGCGCCTGCTCCCCATTCTAAAGCAATGGGTGTCATCCCAGCAATGGTCGATAATGTCGTCATCAAAATCGGTCGTAAACGAGAGACCCCGGCATTCACAACCGAGTGAAATTGAGGCATCCCTGCTTTTTGATTACTCAGAGAAGAATCGACTAATAGAATTGCATTTTTCGTGACTAACCCCATTAATAAGACAATTCCAATTAAGGCAAATAAACCCAATTCTTTTTGAGTCAGTAGCAACGCGAGTAACGCACCGCCCAACGATAACGGTAACGCCATCAAAATAGTCAAAGGAATAATAAAGTTGTTGTATAACAACACTAAAATGGCATAAATTCCCAAAACTGCTAACCCTAAAGCGGTTAGAAATCGGGTAAACACTTCAATCATAATATCGGCATTTCCATCCGACTGTTGGCGCACATCAGCAGGCATTGGATTCATCGCCGGTAACGCACTCACCTTGTCTAAAGCCTGTCCTAAAGATAACCCTTGTAAATTAGCTTCAATTGATACTTTTCGCGCCCGATCAAACCGTTCAATTGTGGCAGGGCCGCTACCTAAGGTAATCTCTGCTACTGCCGATAACGGCACAAGTTGACCTGTTTGGCTGGGAATTTGTAAGTTCCGAATGGCATCAAAATCATTGCGAAATTCTTCTGATAATTGCACTCGAATCGGAATTTGTCGGTCAGCTAAATCAAATTTAGCCAAGTTAGATTCATTATCTCCTAATGTTGCGAGTCGCGCCGTCCGGGCAATAGATTGAACCGAAACCCCCAAATCTCCGGCCCGTTTCGGGTCAGGTTTAATTAACAATTCAGGCTTGACTAAACTGGCGCTAGAATTAACTTCAACTAACCCTTGAATTTCGCGCATTTGCCGTTCAAGTGCTAATGCAGTTTGCTGTAAAGCCTCTGGATTTTCACTATTTAATACAATCGTTAAATCCTTATTACTACCCCCGCCACCGTCGGCTTGAAATCCAATTCTTGCCCCCGGAACTTGTTCAAATTGAACCCGCATTTGTTGTTCAAATTGTTGCTGCGAAATCTCTCTTTGATCCTGAGGTAATAAATTCACATAAAGTGATCCTTTATTCACTTCTGAATTGCCATTACCGCCAATGACCGCTAAAGCATTATCAACTGCAATATGTTCCCCGGTTAAATTAGCCACCTGTTGGGCAACTTCATCCATGTCTTGTAAAGTTGAACCGGGGGGTAATTCCAATAATACTGTACTTAAACCTGTATCATTACTACTAAATAATCCTTTTGGAATTAAAGGAACAAGTTGTAAACTACCAATGAAGAAAGCAACAGCTAACAATAACGTAATAATTTTATGGCGTAATGCCCACGTTAATAAACCACGATAAGGACGAATTCGACCCGAAGCTTTAGAAGGACTTAATCCAGCCGCAAGACGAGATTTTCGAGGTTTATCTTGAGGCTTAACTTTTAATAAACGCGCCCCCAACATCGGTGTCATCGTACAAGCCACCAAAGTAGAAAACATCGTCGAAGCCGCAACAGTAACCCCAAATGGTTGAAAGAATTGACCGGGAATTCCTCCCATGAATGCTACAGGTATAAATACAGCCACAATAGTAGCCGTTGTCGCAACAATGGCTAAGCCTATTTCTTCAGAAGCATCCAACGCCGCCTGAAAGGGTTTTTTACCTTGTCTAACGTGTTGATCGATGTTTTCCATCATACAAATGGCATCATCTACCAGGTTCCCCATTGCCAAAGCTAACGCCAATAACGTCATGCCATTCAAGGTGTAATTAAACCATTTCATCACCATGAATGTGGGTAAAATAGACAAAGGTAAAGCCACCGCTGTAATTAATGTCGGTCGCCAATCTCGCAAGAATGCACCTACAACAATAACCGTTAAAAGCGACCCAATCACTAACGCATCCACAGAGGCTTGATAAGAGTCTCTAATTTCAGTAGCACGGGTAAAAATCAGTTGAATCTTAACATCTTCCGGTAAAGTTTCATTCAGTTCTACAACTTCTTCCTGTACTTGTTCTTCAACGGTTACAAGCGTACTGCCACTACTACGAATAACCGAAAAACCAACGACTTTTTGTCCGAGTTCTAAGTTAGAAAGTTCGCTATTATTATTACTTTGAAAGTTATAATAACGAGCCAGTTGACGGACTTCAGCGAAGCCATCAATCACATTTCCAATACTCGATAACGGTACAGAATCTCCCGACGGTAATATAATCGGTGCATCCCTTAATGCACTAACCGTTTCGGCACTCCCTAACGTCCGAATACTGGTTTCACTGCCTCCAGCATTAGACCGTCCGCCGGGTAAATTAATGTTATACGCCCGAATTTGATTATTGACTTCAGTTGCTGTTATTCCTAAACCCTGGAGTCGATCTGGGTTTAATTCAATCCGAATTTCTCGATCTACCCCGCCCACCCGTTGAATTTGCGCCACTCCCGTTACACTGAGTAAAGCACGGCTAATTTTACGGTCTACGATGTCACTTAATTCTTCAACGCTACGTTGATCGGAAGTCACCGCATAAGTCATAATCGGCCCGCCGGCAAACCGCAACCGTTGTACAATCGGATCGTTAACGTCCTGGGGTAAATCTTGGCGAATTTGAGCAATTGCATTACGGACATCATTTGTGGCGCGATCGCTATCTGTGCCTAAAATAAAGCTAACAGTTGTGGTAGAACTCCCATCTCGCACCGTCGAATTAAGTTGATCGATATTCCCTAACCCCGCCACCACATCTTCTACTTTCTTGGTTACCTGGGTTTCCAATTCGGCAGGCCCCGCCCCCGGTTGAGTCACCGTAACACTAACCACCGGAATATCAATATTGGGAGTGTCATCAATTCCCAGTTGAAAGAATGACATGATTCCCACTAAACTTAAAACTAAGAATAAAACCAGTGTGGGAACAGGCTTTTTAATCGACCAAGCCGAGAGATGAAAGTTTGACATATTATAATCAGTGCGGGGGTCAGGAGTTAGAAAAATTAAATCTTATTGGATTTTCAGCTCAATTAACCGCTTTTCAGCGAATTAGTGAAACCGAAATATTAAATATATTAATAATTGTAAACGATTTTAAAGACAGTTGCCTTTGTTATCACGTTAGTTATATCAACCTGATTGATCGCCTGTGTGCAGTATTATGCACTCTAGCTGCAGCGCAAACGTTGGATTCTCCAGACCAACAATAAATGAAATGACCCATAACCCACTTTACTTTTGTTCCGGATGAGCAGCCTCTGGTGAAGTAGCCCCCATTTGATTAATCATCTCAATCAGTTGATAGAGCTTGCCAATATTGCGTTGATTAAAATATAATCCCAAGCGCGGTAAATCTTCCGTTTCATCCCCGTATTCTCGCGGCAAAGTCTGAATTTTTTCAATGCGTCCTTTTAGCAAAACATCGCTAAATTCTTGATTGAGAATTTCTACATCTTCCTGGGATAACTCAGATTTGAGGCGAATCACCAATAACTGATCGACGTAGCGACAGGAGTGATAAATCCGATAAAAGTTCGCGATCGCCTCAATTGCATCAGGGATATTATCTGTAATGGTATAGATACTAGAATCATCCGGAGAAATTAAACCGCGACGCAACAGTTGTTTTTTAACAAATTCATCCCAGTCATACCAATAATCTCCCCCAGGATAATCCATCAATACCACCGGAGCTGGGCCAAACTTACCCGTTTGAGCCAAGGTCAAGCATTCAAAGGTTTCATCTAACGTACCAAATCCCCCTGGAAACATGGCTAAAGCATCACTTTCCCGCAGAAAGAACAATTTCCGAGTAAAGAAGTATTTGAAGTTAATTAGTTTCTCATCCCCTTCTATGTAAGGGTTAGAAGATTGTTCAAACGGAAGCTGAATATTCAACCCAAAAGAATGTTCTGTACCCGCCCCTCGGTTACCCGCTTCCATAATGCCGCCACCCCCACCGGTTAGCACCATAAACCCTTGTTGGGTGACACTCTGGGCAAAATCAGCAGCCAGTTGATATTCACCTGCGTTACTGGAAGTTCGAGCCGAGCCAAACACACAAATTTTGCGGACATGACGATAGGGGTAAAAAACTTGAAACCCCCGTTCCATATCCAACAACGCCGCTGAAATTATTTTCCAGTCCAGGGTTTCAAATTCCTCTCCCGCCATCCGAGCCACACTAGAAAGCGATCGAGCAATCCATTTTTTGTGCTTCAAATGAGGCAGCTTGCGGAGCAACTGCATTAGCTCAATTTGAAGAGACTCCATACTCGGGTCAGTACCAAAAGTATTCACAAAAATTTACGATCACAACAAATATTTAGTCTAAATGAGCTGAAATTTATAACCCATCAGCTTTTAGGGTAATACCGTTGAGTCACCGCCACTAGTCGAGAGAACTGACAGATAATAGCCCATCACTACGGGGCGGTTGATCTAACATCAACGGCATTTGAATCAGTTAGAGGTGAAGCTGATTAGAGGTATTTCTCTAAGGTATTGGATAGAGTTGTTTTAGGAACTGCACCGACTACCATATCAACTCTCTGACCGTCTTTAAAAACCATCAAAGTCGGAATACTACGAATTCCATACTGACCCGCTATCTGTGGGTTTTCATCTGTATTCACTTTGACAACTTTAACTTTCCCTTCATACTGGTCTGCAATTTCTTCAACCACAGGGCCTACCATTCGGCAAGGGCCACACCAAGGGGCCCAAAAATCAACGAGAACTGGAATTTTGCTTTCGAGTACATCATCCTTAAAGCTTGCATCAGTAACAGCTTGGCATTTATCAGTAGTGGACATGCTTTACAATCCTTTTACACATCGTATATTTATGAGGTAGTACACAAGTATAGGCAATTTGCCGTACTTATGTAGGCTGCTGGGTTTATGGGCTGAGTGATATATCTATCTGTATTTCTCTATTAACAACAGAGAATCAAACATAGAACTGTTTACAGCCCCTAGAGGTTTGACAAGCCGGCCGGCTGCCCTGACTCTGATGAGAGATCTTCATATTACCCCGACAGACTCCCTCCGTTCTCATGAGTTAAAAATAACTCATAAACCAAAAAACGGTGGAGCTATCAGATCTCCGAGTTGGATCTTACACCAACCCGAATCACCCTAAACGCTTGTTTGCTTTTAGAGTTTGATTTTTTTTATCGTGTAATCTTGATTTTACTCCAGATTGACATGAACTGAGCTTGTAAAACTATTACAGCGCGATCTAGCCACCGCAATAATTGATTCAGGACTATCGGAAACATCGGTCTTGTTTGTCTCGTCAATTAAGACTGTAACTCATGATTCAGTTGAGGCTCGCTGTTTGATCTTACAACTCCTGAGACGGGCGAGTTTACGTTTGAGCTGAAGATCTCAATCTTGCCTAGAGTTGAGTCTGGCTCAACCCCCTCAGGTATAATAAGAAACCGCCCGAACAATTGCTCAGGCGGAGTGTGGTGTGAGGAGTGAACGGAAACATACGTCTCCGCTCTTTCTATTTTGACATTTTCTTTGAGATAATTCCACAGATAACCCTAAGTTTTACGACAATTTAACAAGTTTTGTCAAGAGTTGACACAACCCTTAGCCTGATGGGTCGTGAGTTATTTGTTGTTCAAGCGACTGACAGATAACGGATAACCAACAACACAGAACAAATCACTAATAATAGAACATGAAGATTTATATCATCTAATCATGTCTGACTCTAATGCTGCTGTGCCTCAATCTCTGGAAAATCATGATATCAGTCAAACCTTAAGCGCTTTACAAGATTTAATTGAGGTGGTAGCGCAATTGCGATCGCCCGATGGCGGGTGTCCTTGGGATCTGGCACAAACCCCTCAAACTTTGATTCCTTACATTATTGAAGAAGCCTATGAAGTGGTTGATGCCCTGGAAACAGGAGATGCTGAAGCCATTGCTGATGAATTAGGAGATTTGCTCCTGCAGGTGGTATTGCAGGCGCAAATTGCCCTAGAATACCAACAATTTTCCCTCGCCACCGTTGCTCAAAAGATTACAGAAAAACTGATTCGTCGCCATCCTCATGTTTTTGGTACAGTCAAAGTAGATAACGTTGAGCAAGTTCGCCAAAATTGGGAACAAATCAAAGCCCAAGAACAGGGCCTATCTGAGGCGAGTGATTTTCTCAGTCACAAGTTAAGCCGTTATGCTCGTCAATTGCCGCCTCTGTTAGCCGGGATGAAAATCTCAAAAAAAGCGGCGGGTGTCGGCTTTGAATGGGATAATGTTGAGGGAATTTGGCAAAAGTTTCATGAAGAAATGGGAGAATTTGAAGAGGCACTTCAGCAAGATGACAAGAGCCATCAACAAGCTGAACTGGGTGATGTTTTATTTACATTAATCAATATAGCCCGTTGGTATGATTTAGACCCAGAAGCTGCGTTACGAGGGACTAATCATCGCTTTGTTAGCCGCTTTTCTCAAGTCGAACAAATGAGCGATCGCCCCTTATCTGACTATTCTATTGAGGAGTTAGAAAAACTTTGGCAACAGGCTAAAGTCTTATTGAATCAATCAAGATTCTGACGATCGCCTAACAGGGGTATAACCCTCTATAGAACGGGAGATATTCTGTTGTGAATCTCTCTTGTTCTTAAATAATTATTTCAAATCTTTTAATACTTCTAATTTGATATAATATCTTACTTAAAAATTTTACTTAAAGTTCAAAAACATGTAAAGATTAGGTAAAGAGAATTGTTTTGAAACTCTTGACTGTGATACGGTTGAAAATATCCTTTTATTCAATAATGGAGGATAAATCAATTACTGTTTCAGTCCATTTATAATTTTTCGGTGTCAAATAATATCTATAGCTTGATGATTTAATGGTAATAAGTATTAAATGCTTTTCCATTAGATACAAGCTAAGTTGTTAATAATCTTTAAATATTCTGGGTATTGAATTGTTCGTCAATTATAGCTGTCTTTTTTGACAAATTAGATTGATCGACTTCCTCCCAAGGGATCAATAATGATTAATTTTTAATCGGAGTAAGAGTAAGATGAGTGTATCTCAAAAATCAAGAGTGATTGAGCTGAGTAAAACGATAAAATTTAATCAAAACTTAGGATATCAATTTCTACAAAACAATTACCTCACTGAATCAGAAAAAGTTTTTCACCATCTTTCACTACACCACCCCGGCAAACCTCAAGGTTATGAAGGGTTAGCACGTGTTGCGATGCGTTCTCAAAAATGGGAACTAGCACTTAAACGCTGGGCAAAAGTGATACAGCTTTTTCCGGATAGAATTCCGGCAAGAGTAGCTTTAGGTAATATTTTAATCGAGTTAAACCAGCTAGATCGAGCGGAAATGATTTTTCAAGATTTAGTCAAAAATTATCCTTATAAGCCCCAAGGATACGAAGGCTTGGCACGTTTAGCGCAGTATGCCCATCAACCGGAGCAAGCCCTCCAATACTGGGATATTTCTATAGAAAGAACCCAGGCAAAATCAAGCTACTTAGGCAAAGCCAGACTATTAATTAACTTAGATCAACCGGAGCAAGCCTTTAACTTAATTAGTTACTTTATTGCCAGAAATCCGAGTGATTTAGAAATGATTTTGGAGAAGGCTAAATTATTAGTTCTGACTCAAAACTTTGCAGCAGCAATAGAAGAAATTAATCGTTTGCCTCAGATCGATCAAGAATTATTACCCGTCAAAGTCTTATTAATTTCAGCTCTGATTGGAATCAAATCTTTCAATCAGGCAAGCATTAGAATTGAAAGTTTACCCGATTTTCAAGATTGTAATTACCAGGAAGTTAAGTTTTTAAAAACCTGGCAAAAGTATTATAAACAAGGCTTTGACTTTAATCAACCTAAAATTTTTGGGATTGGTTTAAGCAAAACAGGAACTCACTTACTCAATGAAGTCCTGACCACACTAGGGTATACTTCAGTCCATTTAATTAATCCCATTACCCAAAGTATTTTAGATTCAAAAGACTTTTTATATTTTGATGCTTTCACAGATATCTCAGTTTCATTTCGATTTGAAGAGCTATTTTTCGCCTTTCCAAACGCTCAGTTCATTTACTTACAAAGAGATTTAAATCACTGGGTGGAATCCATTTCTCGATATTATACAAAACTCTATGGTTTTAGTACACCCAAAGATATGAGAAATTGGCTGACTCAATCTCAATCTAGTGTATTACAAAGAGGATGTTTAAATTGTGATACGACTTATCGTCATGCGATCGCGAATTTGTATGCACATCATGTGAATTGGAAAAGCGCGTATCGTTCATTTGATCAACGAGTTCAGCGGTTTTTCCATGATAAACCGAAAGATAAACTCTTAAAAATCAATCTCTTTCAAGAAAATAATTGGGATAAAATTTGTCAGTTTTTAGAAGTTCAGGTTCCTGGGGTGGCTTTTCCTAGCCCAACTCAGTCAGACTAAGATGATAGTGCCACACGCTAGACTCAAAAAAATCTACCTAATTGTCAATAAAATTAGGTAGACTTCCAATAACATTAGAATTATCAATCCAATCAAGGGTTAGCTTCTTAATCGAATCGGTTGAGGTTCTAAATCAAACTCGTCAGGTTCAATATCATTCCAGTCCTCAAAGGAATCTTCATTTTCTAATGAATCAAATTGTTGTTGAATTGCATATTGTTCTAACCAGTCCTCTCCTATTTGTAGGGTAACATCTGAGCGAATTGAGCCAGTACTTTCTACAAGAATTTCTCCAAAACCTAACATTTTTTGAATGGCTTCTGCTCCTTCGGTGTCTCCATCCTGAGCAATAATTCGAGTCACTTGTAAAGGTTGACCCCAAGGATTAGAAATAGAAACATTCCAAAAACCCTGATCGCTAAGATATTCCACTATTCCATCAACAGCCTCCCAATTCTCGGTGCTATCTTGAATGGCAATTCTTAGATCTCTGGGGTCAATATCCTCAAATTCCCAAGCCTCTTCACCAAAGTCAAAATGCTGAGTAATTAAGGCATCTAAACGATTATAATCCGGTAACCAATAGCTGGCATCATAATTTCCCGGTTCACTAAATTCTCCAGGAACCATTAACATATCTACCTCTTCCCGTTTAACTTTAGAAGCAAAACTGACTAACGCCACCAGTTCTTCTAAATTTAAATTGGTATCAATATGAGATTGAATAATAGAAACCAGTTGGGGTAAACGAGCGACTGTTTTTACATTTAAAGCCTGTTCCACAAATGCTCGCATTAACATTTGTTGTCGCTGTACTCGACCAATATCCCCTAAATTATCATAGCGAAATCTAAGAAACTGTAGGGCTTCGTCACCATTTAAAGTTTGTTCTCCCTGCTCCAACTTAATATATAAATGTTGGCTTTCATCAGTATATTCCATATCTTTGGGAATATAAACCTGCACCCCGCCAATGGCATCAATTAACTTTTCAACTCCTTGAACATTAACCCGCACATAACGATCAATTCCCACACCACCCAGAAGTTCACTGGTTGCCATTGCACTTAAAGCTGGCCCCCCTTGATAATTAGCATCATTAATTTTAGTCATCCCTTCTCCTTCGACATAAGTGCGAGTATCTCGAGGAATAGAAAGAAGTTTTAACTTGTTATTTTTAGGATCAAACCGCACCAATAACATGGTGTCTGAAAGTCCCTTAAATGAATCGACCAAGGCATGGTAACCTAAATCTTCTTCGGGAGGTTCTTCTAAATCCGAAGTCAGAACTTTAATCCCTAAGACTAAAATATTAACCGGGCGAGTTAACTCCGGTAAGCGCATATTCACTCGTGCCATCTCACTACGAGAAAATACCGCTGCTTCTTCGGGGGTTAATTGTCGCTGCATCAAGGGAGTTGAGGACAGAGAAACCGCCAATAGCGCCCCTGCGGTGGCTGAAATCGTGGCAACACCCCCCAAACCCAATGCTAATCCAAACCAACGTCCTGGGACAGATTGCGCCCATTTTTTCCAGGCGGGTTGAGACGTGGGTTTTTGCAGTAATTTTTGCTTCCTCATTTTATCGGTTGACACAGGCTTCCTCACACACAATTTATGTTCATGTTATCAATGTCTTTGACAAAGACATTCTACCCGCTCGCTAGAATGTCTAAGACTAGGATAGATGCTTTCTGAATACTCGCTCTGCAATTTGGCTCAACCCAGGCAGCCAGATAGACTGACGTTGCCAAATGCGAATCATGAGTCCAAAATTGACTATAAAATAACTTGTAGTCAAAACGCTACTGATCAACAACACGGGTAAAGTTAAAGATGACGTTGCCTGAAAGCTTGTCGCGAGCAATACTTGCCCCAATAGCCAACTGAGTGCTAATGTCACAGCTAAGCGGCTGACGGCTTGTTGAGTTGAGGTTCCCTGTTTTTTGTACAAGATCCATAATGCGGGTAAAAAACCAATCACAGGGATTAAATAAACAAACAACTGTATTCGCCCGCCATCCGGACTGTTGGTCGGATTGTTTTTAACCACAGAACCTCCTGAATGATGTCATTTTCCCAGGCACACACCTAATATTAATTCAGTCAGTGAGACAGAAGTTGCTACCCATCAAACTGCTGTAAACAGCTTATGCGGGCAGTCTCTGTTGTGTATGGTATATTATTTAACATTGCCACGGCAAATGATCATGATTTTAAATCAGGCTGATATAAAGACAGTAGAGACATCCTGTAAGAACATCTCTACCGATAAGAGTTGACACAAATAAATCTTGTAGAATTGAGCGGATAACAGTTCACGGCTCAACTCAAAACCGCTAAACAGTCGCACTTGATGCTTTTTTAGGCTCAGCCGAAACATCTTCTTCTTCAGTGATTCCGGTAACCTCCTGATAGACTTTGATGTATTCTGCCGCAGAGCGCTTCCAACTGAAATTTGTCTCCATTCCCCGTTGCTGCAAAGCACGCCATTTATCTTTATAACGATAGCCTTCAGCGGCTCGAATCATTGCCGTCAGGAAGTCCATCGGTTCATAGCGATCAAAACCGTAACCCGTTCCCGTATTATTAACCGGGTCATGATAGGACACCGTATCCACCAGTCCCCCAGTATTACGAACAATGGGTATACAACCATAGCGCATTGCCAACAGTTGACTAATCCCACAGGGTTCAAATCGGCTGGGCATCAGCAGGGCATCACAACCCGAATAAATCCGACGAGACAAGGCTTCATTAAACAAAATCTGTGTGGTCATTCGACCGGGATAACGGGAGGCCATCTGCCACATTTGAGTTTCATAATAGCGATCGCCTGTACCCAACATCACAAATTGAGCATCAGTGTAGGACATAAATTGATCCATAATTTGGATCACCAGGTCTAGCCCCTTTTGATCTACCAGGCGGCTGACCATTCCCATCATAAACGCCCCTGAGTTGACTTCTAACCCCAGTTCTTCTTGGAGGGCGACTTTATTGGTTTTACGTTTTTCGACTGTATCTGCGTTGTAATTTTCAACGATAAAGCGATCCGTTTGTGGGTTATACCCTTCAGTGTCAATTCCATTGAGAATTCCACTCATCTTACCACTGACATAAGAGAGTAATCCTTCTAGGGTTTCCCCATAGGCTGAGGTTTGAATTTGTTGGGCATAAGTCGGGGATACCGTGGTAACGCGATCGGCAAACTGTATCGCTGCCGCCATGGCATTATGGCCTTCCATATACCAAGGACACCAGGTAATGCGTTCGAGATACCAACGCCACGGCCCTTGATAGGCTAAGTTATGAATGGTGTAAATTGTCTTGATATCGGGGGTTTCATGCATCCAGACGGGAATCATACCCGTATGCCAATCATGACAATGGATCACATGAGGTTTCCAATAATTCCAGGCAAACTCAGATGCGCCACTGGAAAACAAGGTAAACCGCCATTGTTCATCCTCACCATAATAAACTCGGCGAGGCATAAAAGAGGGATGTCCAAAGAGATACAGAGGAACATCTGATTTGGGCAGCTTGGTTTCATAAACGGCGAACTTCTGGTACATTGCATTTCCCCACCAGATCGGTTCGCTGGGAATATCGAGTTTATCGGGGAGAAAGCCATAATAGGGCATAAATATCCGCACATCATGCCCCATCGCCCGTAATACTTTTGGTAAAGCGCCGACCACGTCCCCCATGCCACCGACTTTGGCAAGAGGAGCCGCTTCTGCTGCTACAAATAAAATTCGCATGATTAAGTTGCGTTCCCTTAAAAGATGCTAAGTAACGTCATCATACCTGTCTGCGGGGTACTATTTCACAAAACCCGTTGAGAAATCCTACAGATCCATAGGTAATGCTGTTATAAACGGTGTGTGTACGGTTAATTCTGCTATTTGATAGGTATATCTTCGCAGTTGGGCAGATTAAGATCAAAGTAAGTGAATTAACATTTCTATTCATAAATCATGATCCAAACCACTCAAACCCCCTATACTCCTGAACAAACCACTGCTTGGCTACGGGGTTTACTGGCTTTAGCCTGGGCTGATGGCCATTTTGATCCCGAAGAACAAGAACTGATTACCGCTTTAACTCATGAAGAGTTGGAAACCGAACAAGACGTTTCTGTATTAGATCCCATTTCTCCTGAAGAATTGGCAGAAGTTCTAGGACATCAGACAGATACGGCTGAAAATTTTTTAAGAACCGCTGTGATGGTGGCATTAGCCGATGGGGTTTATTCCGCTGAAGAAGATGTGTTGCTGCATCAATTCTGCGAAGCAATGGAGTTGAAAATCGAGGCTTTAGACTCCCTGAAACATACAATAGAAGACTTTGGCGAAACCTCCGATCAATCTCCCTCAAGCGCTAGCAATATCTCCCAACCGCATAAAGATCAGCACCATAGCCTCAATGTCTTATCACCCGTTAAACATTGGTTGGATGACTGGGAAGTCCACGATCCTAAAGTGGCTCGTTTTGTTTGTAAAATGATCCCGCCTCAATGTCCGTTTGAACGAGACGTTAAGTTGTTTGGCCGCAAAATTGTTCATATTCCCCCCATGTGCCAAATTAACCCCCTCTATGAACAGCTTGTCGGGTTGCGTTTCCGAGCGTTATCTTATTTGGCAGATGACTGTGGCGAAGATGTCTCGAAGTATTGTTAGTGATTTTTGAGTCAATCTACAACCAACGACCAATGACTAACGACGAGACGAAGTCTCTCCCACTTCGGATTGATTTCTTGCTGGATGAGGCAATTGCTTGTTACAATGTTTGACGGCCTGTCAAACTTGTATAATCAAGTGGTTTTGATTTACCCTTTTTGTACAATCGTTCATGACTGACGGGTTCAATCTTAGCAAAAGTGTAATTAAATCGGACATCTAAGAGGAAAATATGAATTTTATTCTGTCTTTATCCAAACGAATTGTTCTCGGGATTTCTATTGCTTTATTAGTGGCTAGCAGCTTCGTATTTAATGCTGCTCCTGCTGCGGCCGAAACCTATAGCGTTACAATGGGAACGGATGGCTTTCAATTAGCTTTTGAACCCAAGACTATTACAGCTCAACCGGGCGATACGATTAAATTTGAGAATAACAAGCTTGCTCCTCATAACGTAGTATTCCAGCAAGATCCGTTAAAATCTGCGGGTATGGCACAGGCTAAGTTACTCTATAAGCCGGGTGATACTTACGAAGTGAATATCCCGAGCGATACCCCTGCTGGAAAGTATGACTTTTACTGCACACCTCACCGGGGTGCAGGTATGGCGGGTCAACTTATTGTTAAATAAAAGTTCTGCGAGTGCGATTAGCGCAACGAATTATTTAATATTCCTCTCTGATAAAAGAAGACTGTCAACGATTTGATTTCTCATGAAAGTAAAAGGATTGGCACTCTTCTTAAAAGGGGAGGTTTAATAGTATGGGAGTTCGTTATGAGTTGTTGATGATCGAGGGTTTTCTTACCTCACTGAAACCCTAAATATGAGTTATAAAAAATCAAGATAGTAAGTTGAGTCAGTATTGCCGGATTTAAAGATTTAAAATAATCTGAGGAAAAGTCAGTTGAAGAAAGTTTTATTAATAACTTTGTTGAATTTTATCATATTAAATATTATCATTTATTCTCCTGTGTTTGCCGCCAATCAGACAGAGGGAGCTAAAATTTTTGCCGCTAATTGTGCGATTTGCCATAAACAAGGTAAAAACGTTATTATTGCGAGTAAAACCTTGAAAAATGATGCATTAGGGAAATATTTAAACGGGTTTAATCAAGATCCAAAGGCAGCCGTAATCAATCAAGTCACCCATGGGAAAAATGCCATGCCCGCTTTTGAAGGCTATTTAAATCCAGCAGATATAAAAGCGGTTGCGGCTTATGTGGTTCAACAAGCAGAAACAGGATGGTAAAAAAACACTTAAATTCAGTCTATTTTTTTCGAGAATAAAAATGGTTTTAACTCCCATTAATACAACAGTTGCAGATTCAGTTTGGTCTAATATTCGCTTAGTTGCCACGGATGTCGATGGCACTTTAACTCAAAATGATAAATTTACGCCTGAATTAATTCAAGCAATCCATCAACTCGCTAAAATTAATATCGATGTATTATTAATTACGGGTCGTTCTGCGGGATGGGTACAAGCTTTAAATACTTATTTTCCGGTAGCAGGAGCCATTGCCGAAAATGGAGGAATTTTCTACCCGAAAAATCAATCTCAACCTGATTATTTAACATCCATCAACAACCCAGATCAACACCGTCAAAAGTTGGCGGATATGTTTCAATCTTTAACCGTAGACTTTCCCAACTTACAAGCCGCCACAGATAATCCGTTTCGTTTAACAGATTGGACATTCGATGTAGCCGGACTGGATTTAGAGACGATTCAAATCTTAGCAAAACGCTCTTCAGCACAAGGTTTTGGATTTACTTATAGTACCGTTCAATGTCATATTAAACCCCGTTCTCAAGATAAAGCAACAGGATTAAAACAGGTTTTATCACAATATTTTCCCCAGTTATCTCCCGAGCAAATTATGACAATTGGGGATAGTCCGAATGATGAGAGTTTATTTGATCAGAAGCTGTTTCCACAATCGGTAGGCGTAGCAAATTTACTCAAATATACCGAACAATTAACCCATAAACCGACTTTTATCACCACTCAACCCGAAGTCGCTGGCTTTTGTGAATTAGTAGAAATTTTAGTAAATCGTCATTGATGATAATATTAAAATGAATCAAACGTTAGTGAATCTGGAAACAATCAATGCCAAAAGCCACTTGGAATGGAGCCGTTTTAGCCGAAAGTAATCAGTGCGAAGTGGTTGAAGGGAAGCAATATTTTCCAGCCGATGCCATCAACAAAGAATATTTTCAACCGAGTGAGACTCAAACCACCTGTGGTTGGAAAGGAGTCGCAAATTATTATAATATCGTCGTGGATGGACAAACCAATAAAGATGCGGCTTGGTACTATGCTGAACCCAAAACTGCTGCTCAAAATATTGCGGGTTATATTGCTTTCTGGAGAGGGGTAAAAGTAGAAGCATAAATTGAGGCGATACGGGCAAGCCCACGCGGTGCGCGATCGCGCGTGTCAATCCATTTGTCTAACCGCTTAAAATCAATCAAATCGTGAAAGCTGATTTGCAACCCGACTCGATCAAGATTCTCAAATTTTGCGAAATTATGGACTATCAAAAAATTGACAATCTCGATCGACCGCTTGAATTTTCTGCACAATTTAGTATTCTCAGTTTCACTCTCTTGAGAGTGGCGAATGCTAAGATATCACAATATTATTTAAATTAATTGTTTAACCTGAGGTCATTGCAGATGCAGATTAAAGATGAATCTTCTCAAAATCCTTATGCTCACCCTAATGTAGAGCACGAGTCTATTTATGAACCCGACTTACCGGCTGCTGTGAAAACAGCTTCTCTGGTCGGGTTAATTGCTGTCATCCTGGGAACTTTACTCGGTTCACTCTTGGCCAGTCCCGATCCCAGCGAAATTGCTGAACAAGACGAACCGGAAATGATCACAACCACTGAGTTAGCTTCTGAACCGGAAACGACTTTTGAATCTTCTACCACAGAGATAACTCCTCCGGTAACAACGTCTGGAACTTCCTCAACAGATATAACCTCCACGCCGTCTACTATCACAACCACCGATCCGACGATCAATACTGGTAACGCAGTGACTTCAACTCCTTCTACTGCTGATGTGGGAACAACAACAGAACCGGTTGAAGCAGAAAGTATTGCACCTGTTACCACAACTTCCCCAACAACAACAACGCCCCCAACCACCACTGGATCGTCTTTGCCAGACATTGAAACAACGACTCCAGAAACAACCACTTCCGTCGATCCCTCTCCTCTGACGACAACACCAGAAATTGCTGCGGCTACTCCTCCGGATGCTGCAACTTTACAACAATTAAATCAGACGGTTTTCCAAACTATTGACCAAGCCTGGACAACAACCCCAGTCACGGGAGAATCAGTTTATTTGGTGAAAGTCGATCAAAATGGCTCAATTATTGGGTTTGAACCCAAGTCAACCGTTGCCACTGATAACGTTGACAATACTCCTTTACCTGGGTTAGCTTCTTCTGGAACCACTGCAACTCCTGCTTTTGCCGAGTTCAACGTGACTTTTCAACCTTCAGGATCATTAGAAGTTAATCCCGCCGAATAAGGGTTAATCTTACCTGAGTTGATTTTGATAGAGACGTTTTGCCAGAGCGTCTCTATTGCTTTAAGGTTGTAAAATCAATTGCCATTCTTTGCCTTCTGCAACCCATAACGGTAAATCTGTTTCTCCCACAATATATGGCCCCCAATAGCGGCGAGAACCATCTTGAGCAAAACCGACTAAAATATCCCCAGGTTGCAAATCTAAGCTTTGTTCGGGTAAAGACAGCAGGAGACCCGTCTGGCTGCCCTCCTGAGGCGCGAAATCCCAATGAACGGGGTAAAGTGTCTTAAAAGTATCTTCTGAGCTGCTTAAAAGCGCAATGCGCACGGGATGCTGGGTGGGGTTACTCACTCTTAATGCGCCTGTAGTGGCTGCGGTTGTCGTTTGGGGGGGTGAAGTCGAAATAGTCGGTTGAACCACTCCTGGTGGCTCAGACTCAGGGCTAGAAGGCTCAACAGAAGTCTGATCGGGGGATGCTGAAACCGGACTAGAGGGAGAATTGGGAGGAAATAAGGCAATACAGGTTCTGAGTAAAATAGGCTTAATACTAAATATAGCCAGTAGAATGACCCCGATTATCCCAAAAACTAGATAAACTCTGGATTTCATGGTTTCAAATCATGTATCTTAAAGACATAGTGAGGGTTGAATTTTATCCCTGAAGCGATGCAGAACACTCGTCTAAATCGACTATTTGATATTTTCTTAGCACGACTGGGACAATGGCTACAAAATCCCTGGCGACGGATATCTGTGCTAGTGATTAGCTTATTGTTCGGTACATTTTTAGGGATTGCTATTTCTACGATAGCCGGACAAGAAGCAAGTTGGGATATTAGTGTGGCGTTTGTTTTACTATTATTAACAGAGTTAATCAGTGCGGTTACTTATCGTAAACGACCTCGCAATTCTCCCAAATCAATTTGGATTGAAAGTTTGAATGCGCTTAAAATTGGCTTAAGTTACAGTCTATTTTTATTAGCGTTTTTGCTGGGATCTTAGACGGAATGAAACAGATTCTACAAACTTGGGTTGCGGGAAATCAACCGACAGTAGAGGAACTACAGCAATTAGCCACAGCAGAATTAGCAGATATTTCTCGCGCCGCCGCGTTTCAGATTACGCCAGAAACTGTTACGGATGTGATAGAGTGGCGATCGCAATTATTTTTATCTTTATTACAACAAGACGCAGCTTTACCCAATATTGCTAACCGTTTAGAATTATTATGGAAGTTGTGGTTACCGTTAGCGATTCAACTCAGTAGCGATTTTCAAGCGTTAAATCGTCCTATTATTCAAGGAATTTTAGGCGGACAAGGAACAGGTAAAACCACTTTAGCAACAGCGTTAACGGCTATTTTAGAACATCTCGGTCATCGTACCCTGAGTTTATCGATTGACGATCTCTACAAAACGTATATTGAACGAGAACATTTGCGACAAGCTGATCCTCGGATGATTTGGCGTGGCCCTCCTGGAACTCACGATGTAGAATTAGGTTTACAGGTGTTGGATCAATTGCGCCACCCTGTCTCTGGGGAGTCTGTGGCTATTCCTCGCTTTGACAAATCTTTATGGAATGGCGCAGGCGGTCGCATTGAATCTCAAACGGTTACAGAGATTGATATTATTCTGTTTGAAGGGTGGTTTGTGGGTTGTCAACCTGTTGATATAGAAGCGTTTAAAGCTGCACCACCACCGATTAGAACTGACGCTGACAAGGCTTTTGCCCAGGATATCAATTCTCAATTAAAAAATTATACACCATTATGGCAGTATTTGGATCGATTAATTGTACTGAATCCTATAGATTATCGCTTATCCAAACAATGGCGTAAACAAGCTGAACAGGAAATGATAGCAACAGGAAAGTCGGGAATGAAGGATACAGAAATTGAACAATTTGTTGATTATTTTTGGAAAGCTTTACATCCTGAGTTATTTATTTTGCCATTAGTTGAAAAGCCAGAGTTAACAGATTTAGTAATTGAGATTAACGCCGATCATTCTGTGGGTAAAATCTACAAGCCGCTGGAAAAAATAAAGTAGATTTTTATCATGTCAGACTCTTTACCTATTTCGCAAAGATTGGCAGCAGCTTGGGAAAAAGTAGATGCTATTTTTCTACCGAATAATTCTTGGTTAACGAATCAGACGAAATGCAAAACAATACAAAAAAAGCTATCTTATTTTAATTCTAATCATAATAGTCGTCCTGAACATATCGATCAAGTTTATAAATTTATCAGTCGCGGTGTTAATTTAACTCAAGCAGCGATAGATTGGGAAAATCCTGCAATTTGTGGATCTCCTCGCAATAATACAGGTAAACATAGAGGCATTCAATGGAGATTAGTCATTGCTTACAGCGGCTTTGAGATTACCACAAAAGGATTGATGAATTGCTATAAGGATAATTCTATTCGGTTTCCTGTGTTTAAAAAAATGCTAGATAAATGTAATCTTCCCCGTTATTCCTCTCTCAAACATCCAGGTAGTGACAATAGTAAAAATTTAGAAAAATGGTTGAGTCGAGAAGAACTAGCAATGGGTAAGTTTTTAGGATTAAGTGGTAAAGATGCAGAAGTAATTCAACGTTGGATGGTTAAATCTCAGCCGATTGATAATTGGACAGATGCATTCGCGATCGCAAAAGTATTTAGAAATACCACAACTCATGGTTTTCTAGTCCCTAAAATAATAGAAGACTGGAAACTCAATGCCAGTTTAGAAGTATTAACAGAGAATTTAGCAGAGATTTTAACCGCTGTCTTAGTAAAATTGGACTGTTAAATTATGCCAAAATAGAGATTGATAACTTTGGCTTTGCGCTATGACTTTAACAAGTATAATTTTTTTATTATATAGCAATCATACATGATTCATGAATAGTCTAAAAAAAAATAAAAAGCCTAATTCTGTTCCCTTGTTCAACAATATTTTTTTACAACTTAGATAGGATTGCTATAGATCTGGTTAATCATTTAATCTTAGTAATTTAAGCTATATAAAAATATCCCAATTTTTGTAAAAGCTGACACTACACAGCCCAAGTTATGCAAAAATTAACGGATTGAACAGAATATAAAGATAAATTGCGCCTAAAACTTTATAATGATGCGGATAATAGTAGGTTGACAAATCAGTATTATCCATCAGAATATAATAAGATAAAATAGTGAATCATTCACCAATTCTTTAACTAATGATCTCAACTGTTCCTGCATTAACCCCTTCATCAACTTCTCAGCTAGTGCCGACAGCAACGCTGATAGAAGCCTTTGCAGATTTCTTAGAAATTGATGTGGGTGCAGGAGATGCGGCAAACGATACGATTATAACTTATCGCCGTCAATTAATTCAATTTTTAGATTGGTGCGATCATCAACAATTACACTCAGCCACTATCACAAAAGAAGATATTAAACGATATCGGCGGTGGATGATTGACAAGAAAAAATTTAAACCCGCAACAATAGCATTAAAATTATCAGTTGTGCGGCGATTTTATCAAGCGGCAGTGGATAAAGGACTGTTATCTTTTAATCCAGCAACAGGCGTAAAACCACCCCGAGAAAAACGAGATCCGGCTGAAAAAATTACTTATTTAGAAGCTACAGAAGTTGAACAATTATTAGCTATTGTACCTCAAGATGGGAGTTTAAAATCAGCAAGAGATCGCGCTTTATTGGCTATTTTAGCATTAGAAGGCCCCCGCACAGTAGAATTACATCGGGCTAACTTTTCTGATATTGTCAGACAAGGTAATAATTGGGGAATTCGAGTCGAAGGTAAACGCAGTATTCGAGTCGTTCCTTTAACCCCAGATTTAGCACAATTATTATTACAATATTTGGATTTACGAGAAGATACAATGGGTAAGATTAAACCCAGTTATCCCTTATTTATTGCTGTGGGAAATCGGGCAAAAGGACAACGGTTATCTCGGCGAGGAATTCGATTGATTGTGGATGGATATCTTAATCAAGCAGAACTTAAATATAGTGCAGGAAGAACCCTTTCTACTCATAGTTTAAGGCATACAGCCGGAACTTTAGCATTGCGTTCTGGGGCAGAATTACGCCAGGTTCAAGACTTACTCGGACACGCCGATCCTAGAACCACTTGTATCTATGCTCATGTTGGCGATCGCTGGGAAAATAACCCAGCATTAAAGTTAGGAATTGAGATTAATAAATCCTCAGATTAAAACGATTACCAAGGCAATACTTCGCCGTTAGAATGCCAAAATGTACCTGTATTCTCTAGATTTAATTGATCGATTCTAGCCAGTAAACCTTTAACGGATTGTTCAGTGGTAATACCAGAATCTGTAAAGTTAGTCATTCGAGTTTTAACTAAACCTGGATGTAAAATAGCCACAGCAATTCCTTTGGATTTCAAATCAACTGATAACGATTTACCCGCCATCGAAACAGCTACTTTTGACATCCGATAACCATAAGAACCACCCGAAGTATTATCATCAATTGAACCCATACGGCTGGTCATAATGATAATTTTAGAGCCATCTTTGAGATGATTTAATAGGGCATGAGTCACCCGTAGCGGCCCCATGGCATTGACTTCAAATTGCCGCTGAATACTATCAAAATCCAACGCATCTAAACTGACTCGTTCAATAATCCCTGCATTATTAATTAATACATCAATGGTTTGATTATTCAAGCGCTGCACTAAATCTTGCACCGAGTCGTCTTTAGTAATATCAATATCAGCTTCAATTTCTACGCCTAAATCTTTTAATTCATCTGAAACCGAACGACAAACCGCAATTACCCGATCTCCCCGTTGTTGCAATTGCCGACAATATTCTAAGCCAATTCCTCGGTTTGCACCCGTAATTAAATAAGTTGCCATTGTTGTTTAATTCTCCTGATATTCCAACTTTGCCAATAGATCCCGCAGCCATTTCCCACGGATTGAAAAAATGCTGTCTATAATATTGACAGTAAAGATTAAGAATAACTCAAATATTAATCGAGTTGATGGCTGTATCACTCAGAATCTTGAAATATTGTATAATTAATTGAATCAGGCAGACTGCCCCGTCTCCCCTCTCAATAAACGCTTTTTCTGCCATCGTTGATCTTACAAGATTTTTTTCAATTTGTCGTTTTTATAAAACAATGACCATTACTTCGACCGTAGACTTTCAAGACGAATTTGATATTATTATTGTCGGTGCTGGACACTCCGGTTGTGAAGCCGCCTTAGCTGCCGCCCGTTTGGGGTGTCGGACGCTAATGTTAACGTTAAATTTAGATAAAATTGCTTGGCAGCCTTGTAACCCGGCAGTCGGTGCCCCCGCAAAGTCTCAACTCACCCACGAAATCGATGCATTGGGCGGTGAAATTGGCAAAATGGCGGATCGAACCTATTTACAGAAACGGGTGTTAAATGCCTCGCGAGGGCCTGCTGTGTGGGCATTACGCGCCCAAACCGACAAGCGGGAATATTCAGCGGTGATGCGGGATATTGTAGAAAATCAAGAAAATCTTGCCATCCGTGAAGGCATGGTTACCGATTTAATTTTAGGTAAAAATGATGAAATTATCGGGGTAGAAACTTACTTCGGTGTTGCCTTTAAATGTCGGGCAGTTATTCTGACAACAGGTACTTTTTTAGGCGGTATTATTTGGGTTGGCAAGAAGTCAATGGCAGCCGGACGGGCGGGAGAATTTGCTGCAACAGGGTTAACTGAAACGTTAAACCGTTTAGGCTTTGAAACCGGACGGTTAAAAACAGGAACTCCGGCAAGAGTAGACAAACGTTCTGTTAATTATAGTAACCTAGAACCGCAACCGGGAGATGAAGACGTTCGCTGGTTTAGTTTCGATCCAAAAGTATGGGTCGAACGGGAACAAATGTGTTGTTATCTAACCCGAACGACCTCAGAAACTCATCGGTTAATTAGAGATAATCTACATTTATCTCCTGTTTATGGTGGTTGGGTGGATGCCAAAGGTCCCCGTTACTGCCCGAGTATTGAAGATAAAATAGTTCGATTTGCCGAAAAAGAAAGTCATCAAATATTTATTGAACCGGAAGGTCGTAAGATTCCAGAATTATATATTCAAGGATTTTCTACGGGTTTACCGGAAAATTTACAACTGCAAATGTTGCGATCGCTTCCCGGTTTAGAACAGTGTATTATGTTGCGCCCGGCTTATGCAGTCGAATATGATTATTTACCCGCCACTCAATGTTATCCGACGTTGATGACTAAGAAAATTGAAGGGCTATTTTGTGCGGGTCAAGTGAATGGAACCACAGGATATGAAGAAGCAGCAGCGCAAGGAATTGTCGCCGGAATTAATGCGGTAAGATTTGTACAAAATAAAGAGATGATTGTCTTCCCTCGCGAACAAAGTTATCTCGGCACTTTAATCGATGATTTATGTACAAAAGATTTACGGGAACCCTATCGGATGTTAACCAGTCGTTCGGAATATCGGCTATTATTACGGTCTGATAATGCCGATCAACGTCTGACCCCGTTAGGTCGAGATATTGGTTTAATTGATGACCGCCGTTGGGAATTATTCCAACAAAAACAAGCCAATATTACCGCAGAAAAAGAACGGTTATATACAACTCGAATTAAAGAACGGGACGAAGTCGGGATTCAAATTTTAGCGGATACTCAACAACGGATTAAAGGTTCAATTACTTTAGCCGATTTATTGCGCCGTCCTGGATTTCATTATCCTAATTTAGAACAATATGGTTTAGGCAATTCTGAGTTAAATAAACCGGAAAAAGAAGGAGCAGAAATTGAGATTAAATATTCCGGTTATCTCCAACGTCAACAAAATCAAATCGATCAAGTTAGCCGTCATGCTAATCGGAAATTACCCCAAGATTTAGATTACATGACCATCACTACTTTATCTATGGAATCTCGGGAAAAACTGACTAAAGTTCGTCCTGCAACTGTTGGTCAAGCCTCTCGTATTGGTGGCGTTAACCCAGCCGATGTTAATGCGCTATTAATTTACCTCGAAACTCAAATTCTTAAGGAAGGAAGAAGGAAGGAGGAAGAAGGAAGAGGGTTTGTAACAGTTGCCGAAAATCTAACTAATTTTTTCTAAAACTGCCTAAAAAATACGCTATTATAGACAAATAAGTAAGTTAATGGTAGAGGATTTAAAAGACGTTGCTACTCGGCTTTAAAACTGAACTCAAAATTAACAATAAACAGCGTTCAGCACTAGCCCAACACGCAGGTACAGCTCGTCACGCAAGCAAATTGGGGACTAGCTTTAACAAAACAAATATTAGATCACAATAAAGACAACCCTGACAACAAAATCAAATTTCCCACAGCAATTGATCTGCACAAATGGTTAGTCGCGTTAGTTAAACCCTCGAACAGTTGGTACTATTCCTGTTCCAAGTGTGCGCCTCAATGGGTGTTAAGACATCTATCTCAATCTTGGAAACGTGCATTCAAAAAGCAAGCAAAACCCCCTAGATTTAAGAAAAAAGGTAAAAGAGACAGTTTTACCCTAGATGGAGCCATTAGAGTAGAACATCAAAAAATAAAAATTCCCAAAATAGGATGGTTAAAAACTCATGAGAAATTGCCTTATGGTTGTCAGCCGAAATCTGTTACAGTTTCCCAGAAGGCAGATAGATGGTTTATTAGTTTTAAAATAGAAGTCGAACCCTATCAAAACTATTCAAACGAAGTAGTAGGAGTAGATTTAGGAATCAAGACTCTGGCAACTTTATCATCAGGAATGTCATTTAAGGGAGCTAAAAGTTATAAAAAGTATGAGGCTAAATTATCTAGATTACAGTATTTGAGCCGCCATAAGGAGAAAGGATCGAGTAATTGGCAGAAGGCTCAAAAAAAAATAGCTAAGCTACATTCTAAGGTTGCTAACATCCGCTCTGACACATTACACAAGCTCACCACTTATTTGGCTAAGAACCACAGCACTGTTGTGATTGAGGATTTGAATGTATCAGGAATGTTGGCCAATAGAAAACTGGCAAAAGCCGTTCAAGACATGGGATTTTACGAGTTTAGACGGCAATTAGAATATAAATGTCAGTTGTATGGGTCTAAACTCATAATTGCGGATAGATGGTTTGCCAGTTCAAAAACTTGTTCCAATTGTGGTCATAAGAAAGAGAAATTGAGTTTAAGTGAACGGGTCTTTAAGTGTGAAAGCTGCGGAGTTGAAATTGAAAGAGACTTAAACGCAGCTATAAATTTGAAGTCTTTGGCGGCGAGCAACGCCCGTGTCAGCTTGTGGAGTAGCCAGTGCCGACACTGCTGGGAGTGAAGCAAGAAAATAACTCTAAATTTACTCATGAGTAGATTTAGGTAGGTTTATTAGAGCGGAAGAAGTCAGTAGTCAGGAGTCAGTAGAGATTGCCATGGAACGTCTGTACAGGAGTAAAGAAAGCCTTTTTACCCCTGTTGCTTGTTCCCCGTTACCCGACACCCGTTCCCTGTTCCCTCTAAGAACTAATGACTAATCATCAATAATATGTCAAAATGTAAAGCGTGTGGACAACATCATCACTAGACATCGTTTTAACCCCCACTGCGATCGCTTTAGGAAACTTTGATGGTTTACATCGAGGCCATCAGCAGGTGATTACTCCGACTTTAAATCAGTCGGCATCTTCTCAGCAGCAAGTTTCCTCCCGGCAGTTTTCGCAGACAGATTTTTCATCCTCAGTTGAGCTATCTTCCTGTAGAACTTCAACCTCTATTCCTAATTCTACAGAAGCCGAACACTGTTACTCAACAGTCGTTACCTTTCATCCCCATCCCCAACAATTTTTTACGGGACGAACAAAGCCATTGTTAACGCCCCACGATGAGAAAGTGGAACAGTTGAAACAATTAGGCGTAGAACAGCTTGTATTGCTGCCGTTTAACCATGATTTAGCGGCTTTAACTCCCCGTCAATTTGTTGAAAAGATTATAGTCGAACAATTACACGCTCGTCGAGTCAGTGTAGGGTTTGATTTTCAATTTGGTAAAAATCGAGCGGGAACTGCGGTAGACTTACAAGAGATTGCAGCCCAGTTTGGCGTAGAGGTGATTATCGTGTCCCGTTATCCCTGTGAACAAGGCGAACGTATTAGTAGTTCTTTAATTCGTCAGGCCCTCCAACAAGGCGAGATTCAACGCGCTACACACTTACTCGGCCGATACTATCAATTAGTCGGTGAAGTGGTGACAGGTCAACAGCTAGGTCGAACGATTGGGTTTCCCACAGCGAATTTACAGTTACCGCAAGATAAGTTTTTACCCCGGTATGGGGTTTATGCCGTTTGGGTGAAACAACAGTCCCAACAACAAGCAGACTCTTCTCCTCAGATGGGAGTAATGAATATTGGTTGCCGTCCCACTGTTGCCGGAGAACATCCCACGGTAGAAGTTCATTTACTTGATTGGTCGGGAGACTTATATGGTAAAACTTTAGCGGTAGATTTGGTTGAATTCTTGAGGCCCGAACAAAAGTTTGCTTCTGTTGAACAACTTAAATCTCAAATTGAGTTAGATTGTCTCAAGGCGACAAAAATCCTCCAGGATAATCAGTCCTGTTAGATAAATGAACTTCTGATGGGCGTGTACGGGCGCATTGCGATGCGCCCCTACCAGACTCGAAGACTCGCTGACTCCTTTACCCTTACCCTTACCCAGACTCTGACCATGAGAGACCGTATTGAGCAACTCAAACAGAATTTAAGTCAAACTATCGTTGGCAAAGCAGATGCCATTCAACTGACTCTCGTTGCCTTACTCTCAGGGGGTCATGCCTTACTTGAAGATGTTCCCGGTGTGGGTAAAACCCTATTGGCTAAATCTCTGGCCCGTTCAATTGCGGGGCAATTTAAGCGGATTCAATGTACCCCAGATTTATTACCCACTGATGTGACCGGGACGAATATCTGGAACCCTCAAAACGGCCAGTTTGAATTTATGGCGGGGCCAGTTTTTACCAATATTTTACTCACCGATGAAATTAATCGGGCAACGCCTCGGACTCAGTCGGCTTTATTAGAGGTGATGGAAGAAAAGCAAGTCACAGTCGATGGCCAGTCTCGACAACTGCCGCAACCGTTTTTTGTAATTGCCACTCAAAACCCGATTGAATATCAAGGAACGTTTCCCCTACCCGAAGCGCAGATGGATCGATTTTTGCTGTCTTTAACGATTGGTTATCCCACCGAAGCAGAAGAATTGCAAATGCTACAACGTTTGAGTCATACCATTAGTGTAGAAGAACTTAAACCTTGCTTACAGTTAGAAGATGTGATCGAATTACAACGCCTTTGTACTCAGGTGAAAGTAGAGGCTTCTTTACAACAATATATTCTGGATTTAGTTAGAACTACCCGAGAACATGAAGACATCACTTTAGGTGTGAGTCCTAGAGGGGCAATTGCACTTTATCGAGGCGCACAAGCCTATGCATTTCTATCGGGCAGAGATTACACTGTGCCGGATGATGTTAAATTTTTAGCGCCTCATGTCTTGGCTCATCGCTTAATTCCAACGGGTGGAAAACAAGCTAAATCTATCGTTAATCAGCTTTTACAAACGGTTGCTTTACCGTAATTGTTGAGGCTTAACCCACATTCAATGCACCTCCTTGGTGAAGCTGTTCAATCTGTTGCGGCGTTAAACCTTTAGCATCTGTAAAAACAGCATCTCCCACCTGACAATCAGAGAAATTCACTCCATGCCAAACTGTATTTTCAAAGTTAGCATACTGTAAATTGGCTCCGGTAAAATTGACCTCGGTGAAGGTAGCGCCTTCTAAATTAGCAGAAAATAGAAAAGCATTGGTAAAGTCAACTTGATTCAGGTTTGCTTGCTGCAAAGAGGCATCTGTAAAATCAGCCAGTTTCAATACAACATTAATCAGTTGAATGGCTTGAAGATTAGCCGCAATTAAATCTGCATCTGTTAAGTCCGAGGCTTCCATATAAACCCTGGATAAATCAGCTTGTTCTAAATTGGCTTGAATCAAATAACTTTGAGTGAAACGAGCATTGTTGAGATGGCTATGACGTAGGGTAGCGTGATTAAAATTAGCCTGATTAAAATTAGCGTGACTGAGGTTTGCTTTATTTAAATTTGACTTTGTAAAATTAGAATAATTTCCCTTGGCGTATCTGAAATCTGTTTGTTCTAAATTAGCTAAACAGGCTTCAAGATCATCTAAGCAAGCTTCATAAAATTGTGCCTTAAATCCATCAACTTCTCTCAAGTTAGCACCCCTGAGACAGGAATTACTTAAACAGGCTAAAGACAATTTAGCCCGAATGAAATTCGTTTCCGTTAAATTCGCCCACATCAATTGTGCGGAGGTAAAATCTGCTTCTTGACAGGAAGAGCCCGATAAGTCGGCTTTGCGTAAATACGCTTCGACAAAATGAGCCTGATCGAGTAGATTCTGTGTTAGGCTAATGTGGCTGAGTTCAGCCAAGTTAAGAGATTCTCCTTGCTGGATAGAAGATAGCACCTGTGATGGAGTTAAGAGCGTCATTTGTATTTAATTTTGAGAAATTTAAGATAAGTAATATCTTACATACTTTTACGTGCGATAGTGAAAATGAGTTGTAGAAGAAATCATGTCTCGGACTTTCGGACTCGACTCTCCATATAAATCTAACCATTCATAAAAGGTTAATTCACCATTGAGATATTTTTCAGGTGTTTCTGCGCCTGATAACATTAAATCAGCAATTAAGTTATAGGCTTCTTCCCACGCCTCTGCCAGTTCTAACGTCCAATTTTTACCTAAATATTGTGAAAAGGTATAGATTAAAATATTCCCAATCATCGGATAATGAGACCCTATAGTACCGATTTGTACATGACGCGCCCCTAAACTTTTTAATGCATAGGTTAGCTCTTTTGGGTTTCTTAAATTTTCAACAATTAAAGCCAGAGAAGCAATCAATTTATTTTCCATTGCCGCTTGATCGACTTCTTTAAACATTTTTTTGAGTTCGGGATAATGTTCAAATAAAGCTTGATAAAAGCTGGCAGAAAACTCAAGCGCTTGCGGTCGAATTTGGTTAAAGCTAGATTCTAGAAGTTCAATATTTAAAGCCATAGATTTGACTCTGTTTTAAGTAGATGATTGTGTTGCTAAAAGTGAATTTAAAATACTGGCTGGAACTTTACCCACTTCACTCCAGCTTACCTGATGATCGGCATCTAAAAGTGTAATTTGAGGTACACCGGTGACATGATATTGCTGTATAATATTTGTATATTCTGGATCATCAATATTCACCATCACAAAGTTAACCGTATCATTATACTCTTGATGGAGTTGACTGATAATTGGAGCCATCGCTTGACAGGTTGTACACCAATTCGCGTAGAACTCTACAAAAGCAGGTTTATCGTCTGCTACGGCGACAGAATAAGCCATAGAATCCTGTGCTGTTTGTTGTAATGTTGCCAATCCAGTTACTGAAATTGCACTTTGAGCCGAGACATCGGGCTGCGTGACTATAATTGTACCCGCCACCAAACTGATAAGAATTGCAATGATTCCATACCATGAAATTTTCATAATCTTTTAATTCCTTTAAACATAGTAATAAGTTAGAAAAATATGAAATCCTAACATGACTAAAAAGGCACTAACGAGTAAAATATGAGTGGTTAACCAAACTTTTCTTAATCCTCGAATTAGTTCCCCTTTGGTTAAAGTGGGTAGTTGTAGGATTGAACCTTTAACCCCAGAAGCCTCTTTTGTAGGTGGTTTACCAAAATATCTATTTGAAGATTCTAACACTCCAGTTTCTGCCACAACACCGACTAACGCCGATAACGTTACGCCAAAAAATACCCAAAGAAAAATGGCGTTAAAATTTAATCCAGTTACTCCTACGGTATGAATTAATGTTGTTGCCAATAATCCAACCCCGAGAAAAATATGAAGCTTTCTCCAAAACTGCATATCTCCTGGAATTTTAAAGGGTAGTTTCCAGCCTCTACCGCGTTTTCTCAGGGTAAAAATCATCTCTAAAATCACAAAGATTAAAGAGGAATAGCCAGTGATTTGTTTATAAATATCACCTTGTAACAGTAAATACAGTTCAAATGCTTGCTCTCTTAACGCGGGTATATAAAGCGGACTCAAGGCAAAAGGAAGCAGCAAAAAGACTGAAACAAAAGTGAGTACAATTAAGGTAGAGAACGCAGGTTTAATCATAGTGTTCTCGGTGAAAAAGTGAATCTTTGACGAACTGAATCAGTAACATGATTTGTTAGATATATTCTATCTATTCTTTCAAAAAAAGGAGATACTTCAAATTTAAAAATACCTCCTTTTAGTTTAAACAATTTAGGTTGGATCGATCGGAAGGTTAATAATAATTCCGCCCATGACTTCATTCATCTCAAACTGTTTATCGGGAAAACGTTCGAGGTGAATCGGATGAGTATTGTGGCAAGTTACACAAGCTTCCGCTACTGCTTTATCGGGGTAAAGTGCAGAGAAATAAGTTTGTCCGCCGACTTGTTGATAAGCTTTATAAGGTTCACCCGTGTCGATAACTTGCTGCATAGCAGTCCGTTCAAATTCAGATTTTGGTGCTTGGTTATCGTTAATATTCCATGGGGAAATTAAGTTATAAGTAAACACACCATTTTCTGAGACAATTTCTGAACCTAAACGGAACATTTGTGCCGGTAACGGAACTCCGGCGGCTTCTTGCCAAGCTTCCGTTGCTTCTGCCGGAACTTCTCCAGTATCATTTGCTTTTCCTTCTAATATTTGTAAGCGGTTAACGACGTGTTTGGTGTAAGCTGTTCTATCCGCTAATAACACCGTATGAATATAATCTACCACCTGTTCTGGAGGCACTCCAACACTGGCTGTTTGCGTTGAAGTTTGCGCTTGTTGAGAACCGCCTCCGGCACAAGCTACAGCCGTTAAGCAAACCGCTAATGCGAGTGAAATTAAAGCAATGGCTCTCGCTTTTATACCTTTTATCCAACCCTGAAATCCGAACATAAATAATGTGTCTCCTCTCTAGAGTAATGATCTAATTTTTAACCGTAATCATGATGTTAAAAAAACAATTGAAACTCAATTAATTTTACCCTTAACATCATCTCTGAACCTTGCCCAATCTACCCACCCACCCCTGAACAAAAATATTTATTGTAGTCCTAATGCGCTACGGGTTTTTGCACCCACTTTTCCTCCTTCATTAATTTTATTTTGCTGTTGAAACTCTTGCAATGCAGCCTCAGTTCCCTCACCATAAAATCCATCTACATAAACATCAAAACCAGCGTTATATAATGCATCTTGGACGGCAAACAGTTCTGCTTCTGTCATTTCATTTAAGGATTTTCCAGGAGGTTGCTATTTTTTCTTTGCTTAAGGTTTTTTATACCCTGAACGCTGCACCTCTAACGCTCGTATCATCTCGAATGTTTCCATTTCTTGAGTCGGAGCGGCAGCAAAGTTATTGTCAACTAACGCATCATCAAAGATACTCTCATAGCCATACTCTACGCCGTGACAATTGATACAAACTTCCTTCACTATCCGGTCTCGGGGTAACAATGTATAGGTATTATTATGGTTAACAAAAACTGTACCATTCTGTTCCTGACGCGGCAAATGACAAGCCGAACAAGTCACGGACTCCGGAGACGGTCGAGGTAGGTTTCCTTCAGCCGCAAACAGTTGAGCGTGTTGAGAGTTTTTGTAATTTAAAGAATGGGTATCATTATGACAACTCAAACAAGAATCCACCGCAGCAATATGGGTATTGACCGTATGAACATTATGGCAAGTATTACAGTTCATCTGCTTATTTTTAGCAGATTCTTTCATCGGTAAATCTGCCATTTTAGGAGTCAAAGGAGATAACCCTTCTAATGTGCGGATGCCATGTTTTCCCAGTAGAAAAGTCTCAACGTGTTCTTCATGACAACTGCGGCAACTTTCGAGGGTCGGTTGAGCAATAAATTTCTGGCTTTCTTCCTCAATATGACAACTAGAACAGTTAACCTCGGCTAAAGCATGGGCGCTACTTTGCCATTGTTGATTAATTTCTTCTAATTGAGTTGGTTCAACCGTTTGTGAACGAACAGCATAACTATTACCCGCTAAAAGAATAATAACAATCATGAAAATAGTTAGCAGTTTTTTCATGACGCACCTCCCAAAAACTGCTGACTTAAATCCGGTTGCGGTGCAATATTTAGGGTTTGGGTTATTTCTAGTTCGGGTAATTCGGGTTGCGGTAACATCGGTGGTTGGTCAAGATTTTCCCGCAAAAATCCGGTTGAAATTGAACGATGGTCATGGAAATTATGACAGCCCGCTGTCCAACAAGCATCGGGTGAAAAGCCGTTATGACTGGCTAAATCCCCTTCAATAATGCCTTGATGACAAGCCATACACAGGTCAGGTTTTAAGTGAACTCCCCGACCAAACATATGAACGTGTTCTTCATGACAAGCGGTACAGGTTAAGACATCCAGTCGAGTCAGTAACTCCGCCCAGCGAGGGTCACGAAACTTTTTAGCCCCATGCACATCAGCCGCTAATTCTGCTTCGTGGCAGCGGTTACAGGTTTCATTGGAAACGGGCTTAAATCCTTCATGACAAGAACTACAAGAGGCTTCCACTAAAGCGTGACCCACGGAGGTTTCACCGGGTAAGAAAACAGTCTTGTAATCAAACGCAAATGCAGACCCTAACCATAGCGCTGAAATGATACCAACGCTAATAATAACAATACCTGATTGTAAGAACTTGCTAAATTTGAATCGAGATCTTCTAGACCTTGCCATGATTTATTTTTCTAAAGTAGCAATAGAAGAATCGCTAAAATACTAACCCCGGCGAATGTACCCCCAAACATCGGCCAGTTGACAGAACTTTCAGGAGCTGTATGGGGAATGGGAGCCATTTGTTTACCGGGTGCATTAGGCTTGACAGAAGCCCCATCTAACTTAACGACTTCCTCTGAATAATCCGCCCCTGATAACATAATTTTGGTGATATCGCCGTAAGCATTCACCCAAGCCTGTTTGGTTTCGGGAGTCCAATCTCCTTTTAAAAATTGCTCAAATGTTGTCAGTAATGCATTCCCTACCAAGGGATAATGTTCCGGCAATACGCCATATTTAACGTGTCTTGCACCCAATCCTTTGAGCGCACCCTCTAATGCATCTGGTTTTCGCAGATTCTCGACGACAAATACCAAAGACGCTAAAAGCTTTTTCTGTTGTTCTTTTAGGTCTGTTGTCTTAAATAAAGGCTTTGCCTCTGGATACATTGTAAACAAATTATTGTAGAATTGCTGAGCAAATTCGACCGCTTGCGGCTTAACTTTACCAAAACTTGCTTCTAACAATTCAACCGGGTTATCCGGCTCAGCCTCTGTTGCAGGTCACTGAACTTCTGCTGGCGAATAATCCGCTCCTTCTAACATCAACTCTGTAATTGCACCATAGGCTTCTAGCCAAGCCTGTTTGGTTTCGGGAGTCCAATCCGCTTGTAAAAACTGTTCAAATGTAGTCAGTAATGCACTGCCAACTAAGGGATAATGTTCCGGCAATGCACCATATTTAACGTGTCTTGCCCCCAAACCTTTCAAAGCTTCTGATAGAGCGTTAGGGTGACGGAGATTTTCTACCACAAAGACAAGAGAACTCAATAACATAGTCTTTTGCTTTACCATATTTGTATGAGCAAACAATAGTTGGGCTTCCGGATTTTGGGTAAACAGATTCTCATAAAAACCCTCGACAAACTCATTTGCGTGAGGTTTGACTTTCTCAAAACTCTGCTCTAACGTTTCTATTTTCAATGACATTATAGATATATCCTCAATATTTCATTAATTTAATATAAGTAATTTCACTTATTAGATTAATGACTAATCTTTTACTTAAATCATTCATTATAATACAATTTACTGACTTCTTAAGCAACTACTTTTTTAATGAACTGAAAAAAAATTAGAGTCATAGGGAAGTTGGACTTTTCTTAACAATAAACGGTAACTTTAACTACAAAAAGTATAAAATTAGCCTTTATGATATGATCCAAGGTAAATTATGTCATCAAATTTATTTTGAAATACGTTCCTCTCCCCATGTCTGAACGGATCATTCGATTTCTAGGTTCGATTAAATTTGCCGTCCCACTGCTGAGTGGGATTATTGGGATATTAATATGGGCTACTTTTTATGAATCTCAAGTCGGTTCTAGTACTGTTCAGCAGACTGTATATAAAAGTCCGTGGTTTGGCGGATTAATGTTTCTGCTTGCCCTCAATTTAGGCATTTCTGCCCTCAGTCGTTATCCCTGGCGAGGGGCGCGAAAAGTCGGTTTTGCCCTAACTCATTTAGGCTTAATTGTCATTATTGCTGGGTCTGCCGCTGTGATTCATTTAGGGGTAGAAGGGATGTTATTACTCCGAATTGATAATCCCCCTAACAGTCAAATTCGGGTCGAAGGCGAATTATTAGATGTGATGAATGCAGACGGTTCACTTCAACATCAAGACTTATTTATTAAGTCGGATGGTTCCGTTTATCCTCAATCTGTTGGGAATTTATCAATTGTTGGTTACAGCGAAAATACGATTAAAACGGTTTCATTTACGGACGAAGCAAGCGTTAATAACCCAGCGGTAAAATTGCGCTTGAATAGTCAACGCATGGGTCAAACTTTGGAACGGTGGTTAGGAGTAGCGCCAGTTGCTTATGCTAAAGTTCCTGTGGGGCCTGCTGAATTAGAAATTATTGCGGTCGAAGATAACAATCAACTGCAAAAACTGTTAACGCCACCGATTGAAAATAATAGTCATCCTTGGGGAACTGTTGAAGTTAAAACGGCAAACAAAACGATTAATATTGACGTAGCCAAGACTTTTGCTTCTAATAAAAAATCTCGTAAAATTCCTCAAGATAATCTCACCGTTGAAGTGGTTAATTTCTGGCCGGATTTTATCCTCAACCGCGATAACCAACCGACAACCGCATCGCAACAATTCAATAATCCCGTTGTTCAACTGCAAGCCACCACACCCACAACAACAGAACGCTGGTTTGTGTTTGCAAAAGGTTATTTTCCGCCTATTCGGACGGTTATTTCAGGTGAATCTATTGCAGGAATTGATATCAGTTATCAAGTATTACCTCAAACCGCTGAAGATTATTTTCATGTATTAGCGACTCCAGACAATCAACTATTCTATACTGCCCATTCTTCCAAAGGTTTTAAATCAGGAGAATTGAAATTAGGAGAAGCGGTGAGTCCCGGTTGGGCAGATTTTCAAATTACCTTAGACGAATGGATACCTCACGGTAAAATTCAACGTCAAATTGTCCCGGTTTCTAATACTGTTGGCAATAATATAGAAGGAGTTCCTGCCTTATTTGTTCAAACCGAAAACGGAACAGAAGCCGCTTTACCTTGGGCTGAACCCACGACTATTGATGATACAAATGGAGATATTTTTGCAGTCTTTAGTCCGAAGATATTGCAATTACCCTTTGCCGTGGCGTTAGAAGATTTTATTGTTGAACGTAACGAAGGGTCAGAGTCCGTGGCAATGTGGACGAGTCAAATTGAAATTCTTGACCCTGAAACAGGCGAAATCAGTCAACGTAACGTTTGGATGAACCACCCCACCTGGTATCGTGGCTGGAAGCTAGCCCAAGCCTCCTGGAACCCCGGAGATTTAAATCAATCGACTTTACAGGTAAAACGAGAACCCGCTTGGGTTACCGCCTTAACTTGGACAGGTTCAGCTTTAGTTATTGGGGGTATTGGGGTGATGTTTTATGGCCCCGGAATTGCCAAACAGTTCCGTTCTTCAAAGGCTAAAACTGCCTCAGTTGAACCACATCCAGAGGTAATAGAAGTCGAAGATTCAACACCAGAGAAAGTGTCTGTTTCATAGCTTATTGGTGCGTCAATGACGCATTCTATATAAATAAAAATTAGCAGAAATATCCTTTTTTTGACACCATGAAACCATTAAAATTCATTCTCGGTTTATGTTTAAGTTTGCTGATTATACTGATTCCGATGACTCAGTCTCCCAATCTAAATATTAATTCCCTCAAAACTTTAGCGGTTCAACTGGACGGTCGTAAAAAACCCTTAGATACTGTTGCCAGAGAAACGATTACAGAAATTCATGGCAAAGAAAGTTACACATTACAAACCGGAGAAAAATTAGATTATTTACAAACCTATTTATCTCTATGGTGGAATAATCGAGACTGGAATCAAGAACCGTTTATTTTAGTCAATTATCGCCCCTTGAAAGCTGCGATTGAATTAGACGAAGAACAGAAGTATTTTTCCTTCCAAGAGTTAATGCAATCTCCCTTAGGGTCTTTAGGATTAACTGCCCGCCAAAAACAAGCCCAAGACGAAGATTTAACCCGCAATGAACGGGAAGCATTAACCATCGAAGATAGACTAGCGTTAATGATGGCAACGGTAGGCAATCAAAGCTTACCAATTGTTCCTCATCCAACAGATATTAAAGGAAAATGGATAGGGATCAATACAGCCTCAGAATATTATCCGACAGAACAAGCAGAACTAGTTCAAAATCAATATCAAAGCTTACGACAACTGTATCGTTCTCATCCCGATAATTTAGCTAATTTAGAACCCATCGCCGCTAAGTTAAAAACCCAATTAACTGCCCTCAGTCCTGCTATTTATCCTGCTAATAATATCCTCAAACGTGAAGTCTGCTTTTATGCCTTTCATCCCTTTGGTAAAGCCTGGATATTGTATGGAATTGCCTTTATTGTGATGTTAGCGGTTCTCTGGATTAAATCCTTTAATTACTACTGGACAGGGATTGGGCTATTTACTTCCGGACTATTAATACAAGGATATGGCTTTATTGAACGGATGGCGATCGCGGGTCGTCCACCTGTTACTAATATGTATGAATCCGTCATTTGGGTCGGGTTTGGCATTGCCGCCGTTGCCCTACTTTTTGAACTCATATATCGGGCAAAATATTATCTATTAGCCGCAGCGCCATTATCAGTCATTTGTTTAGTTTTATCCGATAAATTACCCGCCATTTTAGACCCCAGTATTAAACCATTAGTTCCTGTTTTACGAGATAACTTTTGGTTGAGTATTCACGTCCCCACCATTACTTTAAGTTACGCTAGTTTTGCCCTTTCTCTCGGACTCGGACATATTATCCTCGGCAATTACCTGTTTTCATCTAATGCAAAAGAACGGATTAATCAACTATCTCAACTGAATTATCGGGTGATTCAAATCGGCGTACTATTACTGACAACCGGAATCATTCTTGGTGGTATTTGGGCGCACTTTTCTTGGGGACGGTTTTGGGGATGGGACCCGAAAGAAACCTGGGCATTAATTGCATTACTCTGTTATCTTGCGCCCTTACATGGACGGTTAGTGGGATGGCTAAAAAACTTCGGGATGGCAGTAGTCAGCGTGGTCTGTTTTAACGCAGTATTGATGGCGTGGTATGGCGTTAATTTCGTTCTCGGAACAGGCTTACATAGCTATGGCTTTAGTACAGGCGGTTCAGAATTAATTGTCGGTAGTATTGTTGGCTTAGATTTGTTATTTGTATTAGTAACAGCGATTAAATATAAAAAGCAACTCCCTACTCCAACTCAGCCAGAGTCTCAACCCACAGAAACATCAATCTCAGACATTCCCGTCCAACAATCTTAATTCCGTAGGGTGCGTTAGTAACGCACCTTACAATTAACTTGTATAACTTTGAAACAGTTTTTGATAGTGAATCTGACCGTTATCTACTCATGATTGTAGGACGACAAAATAAAAAATATAATCATGGTTGTTTGATTCATATTAATATTATTGATGGCAAAATTTGGATTTAACGAGATGGAACAGAAGCCGAAATTGCCAATGAATTAGTAGAGGTGGGTGTGGCAAAAGATCAAATTGTCTTAGGATTTAAGTCTCCTGAACTTCGGCAAGATACAGAATTTGCGATTATGTAATGAAATCAATGACTCAATAGGGGATTTTTATATTACTCTAAACAAAGATAGAGAAACAGATTATGTGGGTGGAGAAATCGGAAACTGTTTTGCAGTTAAATGTCATTAATCAGGTATTATCTAGGAATTCTGGCACAATTATAAGTTAGGCGCACAGATAGTCCATGACAGAAAACGAGTATCAACAAGAATTGCTGAAGTGGCTATCCGGAAATATGCGAGATAGTACCTTCTTCTCTAAGCTGCCGTTAAAGTATGAAATCGGTAAGTATTACGGGGGAAAAGTCTTGGGAATGCCAGATTGTGAGCTTGACATTGTAGAAGTTGACCGAGAGTATAATTTCCATTTATGGGAATTAAAAAAGTTGGGTAGTAATGAACTGAACACTGGAAAATTCTTCGGCCAATTAATGCTATACGACTTTTTATTCACGACAGAACCATGGAATGAGCTTTATGGAAGATTCTGCACAAAATTAGAAGAAGGTTCTGGTGAAGTTACTGGTGATATTCAAAGCATTTACGATGCAATCCTGTGTAGAACAAGTGATGAAAATACAGAATATGCAGATGCAGAAAAAACTGAAGTTATCGGAGGGGAAGCTATCTGTAGCTTCAATTCATGGAAATTAATCGTATGTGGTGGTCATGGCTATGAAATTGCAGCCGGATTCAATCCTGTAATTTGGTCATACTTGGATTTTCAAAAACAATACTTAAAAGAGACTACACCTGAATTAGAGATTTATCATTTCTACAATACGTCAGATGGTTATGAATTAAAGTCAATACTAGAATTGTCAGTTGATAACCCACAGGGCTTGTCCCAATATGCAAGAGCTATGTTTGAACATGATTTTCCCGACTGGGATAGGGAATAGATAGCTGCTCCGTTGGACACCGAATGCGATTACGTTACACACAAAAAAGAAAGGGCGTATGCAATACGCCCCGACGATAAATTAACGAACTGTATTCATTTGATCTTCCACGTCAATGGGTTTCATGAAATACAGCTTTATGAATTGCCCAGCATTCGCAAAATAATGGGGTAATTTCTTCAACAATTTAGAGAATTTAGAACCCTGTGACTCGGCAATTTCAGTTAACTTCTTGTTATTCTCAACACAAGCTTCTAACCGTTCATAAAACTCTGGATTTTCCACATCTAAAATAATTGGGAAAACACGGGCAGAGGTTTTATTGGTTTGTAGAATAACTTCTTTGTCATATTCCCGCGCATCTAAACCAAGGCAAGCATAGAAGCCAGAACGTTGAATATCGTTGAGGTACATGGTGGCAAATACCGACAACAGGAAGAAACGACACCACAGTTTCGGCGGCACTAACGTTACCATGAAGTAACGACTCCAAGCTTTACCGGAGAGGCTTTTTGGGAATGCTTTGAGCTTTTCTAGCCAAGTTTTGGGCTGATTTAACATTTCCGGCTTAGCCCGCATCACAGCATCAAAGAAGTCGCCGTGACGGTTTTCATCCTGACACCAGTTTTCAAAGAAGCGGAAAATCGGATAAATTCGATCTTCGGGATGTTTTTCTAAGTGACGATAAATGGTGATGTAGCGCCAATAGCCAATTTTTTCCGAGAGATAAGTGGCGTAGAAAATAAACTCGGGTTCAAAATAAGTATAATCCCGAGACTTAGTCAGAAATCCTAAATCGAGTGATAGGCTAAAATCGGATAAGGCTTTATTCAAAAATCCTGCATGACGGGCTTCATCCCGAGACATCAACAGGAAACCTTCAGCCAGTAAGGGATTTTTGTCTTTAATGCGACGGCTTAATTCTTTGTAGAGTAGGAAACCGGAAAATTCAGCCGTACAAGAACGTTCTAGAAATTCAATAAATAAACGGCGGGTTTCCCCATCAATATGATCCCAGGATTGATCAAATTCCTCGTTACGGACAAAGTGATGACGGTTATAATCGATGCGGAATTCTTCTATAATCGCTCTTAACTCTTCTTCGTTGGCAGATACAGACATCTCTCCCATCGCGTCAAAGTCTGTGGTGTAGAACCGAGGAGTCAGAATGGTTTCTTGAGCCGGAACTTTGACTCCTGGCCGAATTTCTTCAAAAGTGGGTTTTTTTAGAGAATCTACCATAAGTTAATTAAATGATCTTAATACAAGTTGTTTAAGGGATTTTGAGAGTACAAATCTGATTTTGTACAGGTAAGCCCCGATTCTTTTCATGCCCTCCAGTCTATCAACCTCAACCGCTAGAAAACCAATTTTTGCGTTAAGAATTACAACATTGTCTGGGGCAATCGTGTGGGTAGACATAAGAAATATTTGCACCTGATCTCGAAGGCTATAGCAGTTCGCAAGTCGTCTGTTTACGGGCTTGTGCGATCAAAAAAATGCAAAAAGCCTTATAAAACAAGCATTTTTCTCCCCTATTGCCGATTGCAAGAATACCGATTGCCGCGATCGCGTAGCGCTGTATATGACACGTTACAAGGCTTGTAAGCTATCAGAGATGGTAATAATTGCAGGATCGATCTCTGGAAAGGATGATTCAGTTGCCGAAACGAGGATCAAGAAAAGACGCGATCCATCTTGACGTACTCGAATTTTACCTTGAATCGGTTGAGTGGCTCGACCGACTTGTACTGTTCCTGTCCAAGGAATAGAAATTTCATCTTGTGAAATCACTTGATAGGTTCCGGGTTGAAAGCCTTCCCCGCGTTCAAAGGTTTCGATGGCAATTTGTGCCAAACTAGGACTGGGAATAATGCGATCGCTTTCTCTGGCTTTCACCACCACTGTATAGGCTAAATTCCCATCATTGGCTTCAATTAACGGCCAATTTCCGGCAGTCCCGACATTATATCCTTGTAAGATTCCGACTTGAAACCGTCCTAATGGATCGAGATAATTACTCTCACTCAATGTTAAAGAAGGCTCAGAAGCCGGAGGTGTTTCAACTTCAGGAGTTGGTGTTGTTTCAGGACTGGGAGTGGCTTGAGGGGTGGGTGTGGCTTGAGGAGTCGCTTGGGGAGTGGGAGTGGGAGAGGCTTGCTGTGCTTGAACCGAAGATATCCCCAATTTAGCAGAAAATATTCCCACGCTCGGGCTTAAACTAATGATCAAAGGGATAAATAAACCGAACAAAATTAAGCTGATTTGTTTTCGTTTCATGATGATTTTATTTCCCGAAAATCGCTGGATTTCCAAAATCAAAGACTCCGGCAATACAACCTGTCATTAATGTGGCTAAAGTTCCTGCCCACAAAGCTTTTAACCCCAAAGAAGACACTTCAGAACTTCGGCTAGGAATCAACGCAGATAATCCGCCGATAAAGATACCATAGGAGGCAAAATGGGTAAAACCACACAGCACATAACTAACAATTAATAGAGCGCGATTACTCAGTTCCCCCGCTTGATTCAGTCTGGCTAAGGCTTGATAGGGAGGAACATTTGTTTCTAATAATCGTCTGCCAATCAGGGTAGAAGCTTGCCATAATTCTTGCCAACTTAAAGAAACTCCCGTTAAAAATGTTAACGGTAAAAATAAAACTCCCGCAATATTTTGTAACGTGATCACTTGGAAAACTTGACCAATGGGACGGAGAATGGCTAACTCACTCTCTGAGAAATTGGCTAAAGTGCCAAACACCAGATTAATTAATGCCACCATTCCTAAAATCGCAATCAGTGCTGCTGCAATTCCAACCGCCATTTTCACCCCCTCTAAAGCCCCACCAATTAAGCTATCAATTGGATTAGGTTGTTTTTCAGGTAGAACTTTTGCTTCTTTTGGTAAACCTCCTAAAGTTTCAGGGCGTTCTGTTTCCGGGACTAATAGCTTTGACATGACAAAACAAGCCGGAATCGTCATAATTGAAGCAGAAACCAAGTGTCCGGTAATAGTTGGAAAAGTCGGACGGAGAAAACCCGCATATAGGGCTAAAACTGAAGAGGCAATCGAACCAAAACAACTGGATAAAATCGCGCACAATTCGCTCCGAGTCATTTGTGCTAAAAACGGTTTAACCGCGATCGCAGATTCAATTCCCACAAAAATATTAGCCGCACCCGCTAAAGCTTCCGCCCCACTAATTCGCATTGTTGTTTGAAAAATTTGGGCAAAGATAGAGATGATCGGTTGAATGATATTGAGCCGATACAGTAAACTCACTAAACCCGCAAAAAAGATCACCTGGGGTAAGGCTCGGAATGCCAAAATATAGCCCAAATTGAGATTATCTGGGCCTAGGCGATCGCCGGGAACATTAACATAAGGTGTACCAACCGCTCGGGCAATCCAACGGCCCGCAATACCAGGGCCTGGACTCCGACTGGGGTCAGGCACAATTGGAGATGCACCCCCCCCAAACAGAAATCTAGCGCCTGCTTCTGAGGCATCCAGAATGGCATTGAGTAAGGTACTGAGTCCTTCAACCAATTGACTGCCCAGAACAAACACCACCAGTCCAATCAGCATTTGTAAGCCAATTCCCCAGACAATTACACTCCAGGGAATGACGCGCTTGTTTTCCGAACCAAGCCAAGCAATAAAGCAGAGACAGATCATTCCGATCAGGGAGATGAAATTTAACAGTGGGCTCATTTAATCTCTTCCACGTCAGGCACTTACAGTTTAGATTATCGCTCTTATGGATAATATTGTGAATTGATTTAATAATAGATTTTGTGCCTGAGATCTGTGGCTGAGATCTGTGCCTAGCTGCCCGTTGCTTCAGATCGATTGTTTGGGTTGTTTGGAGCAGCTTGTGAGGTAGAGGCAGGAGGAACAGCTTGACTAGACTTGCCCGATTTTTTAGCAGTGTTGGCTGCGCCTTGCACTTGCGGTATCGCTTTGTTTTTCTGCGGGTCTAATCCTTCAGAGGCGATTTGACTAGACTTGCTTGATTTTTTAGCAGCAATGGCTTTGTTTTTCTGTTCATCTAATCCCTGTGAAGCGATTAACTCTGTTAATTGTTCTAACTCATAAGGTATCGGGCTACCATTGCCGCGTATGAGTTGAGTTGCACCCGCGAGTAACGAGGTTAATTTCCCTTCTTCCAATAGCGAAGTCAGTAGCGTCATGCCACTGGTGGTCAACATCAATTTAGTAATGTCTTCAGTACCGCCTCCGTTGCTGCCATTCGCCCCTGGAAACGCATAAATTTTAGCATCACCCAAAACACCCGGTTGCGGCGCTAAGGCGGTGGTAATTTCTGGCAGTTTCTCAATCAATTGCGGAGCCAGTGCAGTAATCACTTGGGCAATGCGGTTAGCATCACTAATCGCATTTTCCGCCTCAACTTTCGCTTCAATTCCGTCTGCTTCAGCTAAATCTTTATCCCGATTGGCTGCGGCTAAAGTCCGAATTGATTCGGCTTCCAAATCTGCGGCTTGACGAGCAATTTCTGCTTGCCGTTGGCGACGAAATACATCAATTTCAATCACATTTTGTTCTGTAATTCGTTCCCGCTCAGCTTCCTGTTGAGCCACAATCATAGACAAGCGTTGTTTACGTTCGGCTTGTTCAATTTCCGTTGCTGTCATGACCGCTGATTCAGCCTTAGCCCGTTCAGCTTCTGCAATTAAACGTTCCTGTTCTTTCGCCGCGATCGCAATAGCCGCTTCTTGTTTCGCAATTTCAGATAAACGTTCAGCTTCTGCAATCTCAACTTGAGCCGTTAGACGCTTAGAATCAGTCGTTTTCTGACGTTCAATCTCCGCCATTTCTGCTTCTCGTTGTTGCAATGCTTGAGCCACTTTCAGTTTTTTCTGCTGTTCTTCTAAAGCAATATCAGCAGTAATTTGGCTGTGCTGAATCGCTAATTTTTTTCTGATTTCTTCCTCTTCAACAGCTTTAGCTTGCAAGATTTTATTGCGTTCTTGATTAGCGGCTTCTTTATCTTTAGCTTCCTGAATTTCCCGCGCTTGTTGGGCTTTCAAGGTTTCAACTTCAAGCTGTTGTGCCAGTTCAGCGCTTTGTTTCTCTTTTTCAATCTCTAATGATTGCTTGCGTGCCGCCAGTTCTTTTTGATCGATTGCCACTTGAGTTGCCAGGGCAATTTCCCGCCGTTCTCGTTCTGTCGTCAGTTCAACCTCTTCTTTTTGTTTGATCGATTTCTGAATCGTTTCTGTCCGCAATTTTACCCCTTGGGCATCGAAGAAATTATTCGTATCGTAAGTATCGCTTTCTTCAATTTCAGAAATCGCAATATTATTCAGCGTCAAACCCACCTTTTTCAGATCCGGTTCAATTAAATTCAATACTTCTTGAGCAAACCCTAACTTATCCGAATCAATATCTGCAAGTTTCTTACTTTTTGCCGCTGCCCGAATTGCATCATCGGCTCGTTTTTCAATCGCATTTTTAATATCTTCTGTTGTAATTTTACTATTTTGCGAGAGCCGTTCAGTTGCGGTTTTGATATCTTCATCAATCGCATTAATACAGACAAAAAAGGTCACCCGCATATCTGCCCGTAAATAGTCTTGAGTCCGAACTGCCAGCTTCCCCGTCCGTTCAACATCAATCGAAATCTCTTTGAGCGGAACACGAGTTAAACGATCAAACACAGGTAAAACTAAAGAACCCCCATGCTTAATCACAGTTCTACGTTTACGCAAAACCCCACCCGTTTTAACAAACGCTTCGTTTGCCGGAGTCACTTGATAGAGGCGTGAATACACTAAACCAGCAAACAGGATTAAAAAAATAATTCCGGCAAAAAATCCAGCAAATATCGTCAAGCCACCGCCAAGTTGTCCAACGACAGGTTGATTAACTTTAGACGTTAAGGGCAAAATTTGAGCTGTTAAAGGGGCGGGTGTCGTTTCAATATAAGTCGCGATTGAATCCGTTTTTGAAGTATTAATTGAGGGTAAAGATTGTAAAAATGTAAGCCAAAATAACATAAATTGCACTCCAATTGGATTAATATTTGCGGGTTAGATCAATTAGAAGTCCACCGCTCTGCGTCAGGACTGTCTTTAGCAACAACAACGTAAGCCTCCTCAGCGCGCTCAATCACCAGAACTTCTTCACCACGCTGAGGAATGACTGTTGCCCATTGGGGTAAAGTGGCGCTGATGGTGACCCGGTTGCTATCGGCATCGAGAACATCTATCTGACCGATTTTTTCCTTGGGAATATAAGCTGAAGTGACCGTTCCCAGACGACCCACCAAGCGATCTGCACGGGTATCTTCCCCAAAGGCTGAAAACATTTGACCGAGGGGCCGTGAAATCATCGCACCGAGACATAAACCCAAGATAATCGCGCTGATACACAAAACGATGCCGCTCAATCCTTTACTCGGTAGGCTGCCTGTGAGTTCCCCTATAATCACGTTAAACATCCAGCCCAACAGTCCCACCAAACTTAGGTCTGTTGCCAGCAATAACAGCAACGGTACATTACCAAATCCTAACCATCCCAACAGTTGCACTGAACTGAAGTCGGCCCCAGCATCAACATCAATATCGCTCTCTAAATCTAAGTCAATCTCTTCATTGGCTGCGCCCCCAAGAATCACAATCAGGAATAGTAATATACCCATTCCTAAAACAATCCAATAAGGTAGGTTCGCTAAGTCAAATAGCATAGGTGGGGCGTTAAGTTAGAGGTGAACTTCCATCTACCAGTACATATTTCTGGGGAGAGGGAACTTATGTATTTATTCATTGGCATCGCTTACTGTTGAGGCTAAATGAAGCGATAGATACTCTCAGTACAGACTATTCTAGCCTACAGTATTGCTGCTGTTGGGGATTCAAAGTGCTTGATTGATCGCGTGTGCTTCGGTGTGGGGACTAATCGGGCAAATTACTAATGACAAATGACTAAAAATTGATTTATTATAAGAGATTGTGAGTTTAAACCAGTGTCATGCTAACGAAAGCCATTGTCCAAGAAATTGAAGCGGAAGAAATCGCCCGGCTTCAATCCGAACAAAAGAAGAAAAAACTTCCCCAAATCTATGTGGGTGACACCATTAAAGTGGGGGTGAGAATTATTGAAGGCGGTAAAGAACGGGTACAGCCCTATGAAGGCACTGTGATCGCCATGCGTAACGGCGGGATTAACGAAACCATTACCGTTCGTAAAATCTTTCAAGGAGTCGGTGTAGAACGGGTTTTCCTCATCCACTCTCCTCGAATTGCCAGTATTAAAGTGGTTCGTCGGGGTAAAGTGCGGCGGGCTAAACTCTACTACTTACGCGATCGCGTCGGTAAAGCCACTCGGATCAAGCAACGGTTTGATCGCTCTCTATAAGCTTTTAACGGATCGTCGCTCGACTGACAACTGAAGATGTTTCAGAATTTATGTTGGATTGGAGGCGCACTGTGTTAAACTAGATCAGGGATTAAAAAACTTTTGATCTCAGTCATGCGCTCTTAGTTCAGTTGGTAGAACGCAGGTCTCCAAAACCTGATGTCGGGGGTTCGAGTCCTCCAGGGCGCGCTAAAGTTATAGAAAGTTCAGGCGGGCTGACGTTCGTCTGGACTTTTTTTTAATAATTTTAGAATACTGAGAATGACCCTGAGTTTAGTCAATAAGCCCAGTCATCACCGACGCTCCAAGAATGCTATGATAAGTAGTTTGAGCTCATTAACAATCGCTCAGACCCACTGATAATCATCAGTTTATTTAAAGTTGCAAGGGGAGATCGTCGTGGCGAAGAAGGAAGAAGCGGAAATTCAACAACCCTCCAATGGGTTTAATGTTGCCAACTTCTTGCAAGAGACGAAAGAAGAACTCCAAAAAGTCGTTTGGCCGAGTCGGCAGCAACTGTTGAGCGAATCAGCAGGGGTATTGTTGATGGTCATTCTCTCAGCCTCTATCATCTATCTAGTTGATAACTTCTTTCGTTGGGCATCAGGGCAAGTATTTGGAATCGCAAATTTGTTGTAATCGTCTAGAACAATGACAGAATTACTAGAGGATACCCAAGAGTTTGCTCCTGGACAAGTCCGTTGGTATGCCGTTCAGGTAGCATCCGGCTGTGAAAAGCGGGTCAAAGCGAACCTCGAACAGCGCAGACAAACCTTAGACGTAACCGATCGGATTCTCAAAGTTGAGATTCCTCACACTCCAGCCATTAAGCTGCGTAAAGATGGATCGCGTCAACATAGCGAAGAAAAAGTATTTCCGGGCTATGTTTTGATTCAAATGAAGCTGAACTGGAATAAAGAGTTAAACCGCTGGGATATTGATGACGAAGCTTGGCAGGCTGTTAAAAATACACCCCATGTGATTAACTTTGTGGGAGCCGAACAAAAACGCAGTGTGGGACGCGGTCGAGGTCACGTTAAACCTTTACCCTTGAGTCCATCTGAGGTGGAACGGATCTTTAGACAAACCCAGGAGCAAGAAGCAGTTGTACAAGTCTCTATGGCAACAGGAGATCACATTATTGTGCTCTCTGGCCCATTCAAAGACTTTGAAGGGGACGTGATTGAGGTCAGTCCAGAACGGAGCAAGCTGAAAGCATTGCTATCTATTTTTGGACGAGATACTCCTGTTGAACTGGAGTTTAATCAAGTTGAAAAACAAAACTAACGAATGGCAAAGAAAGTTGTAGCACAGATTAAGTTGGCAATTTCTGCGGGCAAAGCCAACCCAGCCCCTCCGATTGGCCCAGCCTTGGGTCAACATGGGGTAAACATCATGGCATTTTGTAAAGAATACAATGCCAAAACCGCAGACCAAGCTGGATTGGTGATTCCGGTTGAAATTTCGGTTTATGAAGATCGGAGTTTTACCTTTATTCTCAAAACCCCACCCGCTGCGGTTTTAATCAAAAAAGCTGCCGGAATTGATAAAGGTTCGGGTCAGCCGAAAGACGTTAAAGTGGGTTCCATTAGCCGAGATCAATTACGGGAAATTGCCCAAACTAAACTTCCCGATCTCAACGCGAATGATATTGATGCGGCGATGAATATCATTGCTGGCACAGCCCGCAATATGGGTGTCACCATTACTGAATAAACCCGATTTCGGGGGAGAAGGATAACTTCGTTATACACCCCAGGAGAAAAATATGTCGAAAAAAGTCTCAAAACGTTTACAAGAATTACAGAAAAAGGTCGAAGAGCGACCCTATGAGCCATTAGAAGCGATTAATCTGCTCAAAGAAACCGCAAATGCCAAGTTTGCAGAATCGGCAGAAGCTCATATTCGCTTGGGAATTGACCCCAAATACACCGATCAACAACTGAGAACCACTGTGAGTTTGCCCAAAGGAACCGGTCAAGAGGTTCGAGTGGCGGTCTTAGCAAAAGGGGAAAAAGTCACCGAAGCCCAAGAAGCCGGGGCAGATGTGGTCGGTTCAGAAGATTTAATTGAAGAAATTCAGAAAGGAAACCTCGACTTTGACCGACTGATCGCGACACCGGATATGATGCCTCAGGTCGCGAAATTAGGTCGGATGTTAGGGCCAAAAGGATTAATGCCGTCTCCTAAAGGGGGTACGGTTCGAGTTGATTTAGCCCAGGCTGTAGAAGAATTCAAAGCGGGTAAACTGGAATTCCGAGCAGATCGTACAGGTATTGTCCATGTTCTGTTTGGCAAAGCTACCTTTTCAGCAGAAGATTTATTAACCAATTTATCTGCATTACAAGAATGTATTGACCGAAATCGTCCTTCAGGTGCGAAGGGTCGTTTCTGGCGGAGTGTTTATATCTCCGCAACAATGGGGCCAGCCATTGAGGTTGATATTAGCGCTTTACGAGATCTAAAGGTAAGTGAAGCCGCTTAAAATAGCATAAGTTGGGAGACAGGCAATCGCATCATCTTTACCTTTGTCTGTCTCTCCCAAATTAGCGCCAACCCAGTGCGCTATGTAGAGACGTTATATATAAAGTCTTTACGACCTGGTATATAAAAAAGAGGTACAGCACAGCTATACCCCTCAATGTCAAAACTAATCTTGTTAATCTACATTATTGCTTTTCTTGTACCTTAGAAAAACTAGATTTAGGATTAACAGCAGCCACTTTTTGACTCGATATAATTGCTGCTTGTAACATTGGTGTGCGGCTCACCGAATCATTGGCTAAGGTAAACAATGGATTGGATAAAATCCCCGCTAATGAAGTGGCAACTAATGACAAAATTAACCCCACTTGTAACGGTCGCATTCCGGGTAAATTCCACTGAATTTCAGGATAGTTTTTCACCGCATTAGACATTTCATGAGGTTCTTTCACCACCATCATTTTTACGACTCGAATATAGTAGTAAATTGAGATCACACTGGTGACGAGTCCAAGCAATACTAAGCTATATAATCCCGCTTGCCAACCGGCCCAGAATAGATAAATTTTACCAAAGAATCCAGCTAGAGGCGGAATTCCACCTAAAGACAGTAAACAAATACTCAGTCCTAAGGTTAATAACGGATCTTTCTGGTATAAACCACTGTATTCGCTGATTTGATCGGTTCCGGTTCGTAGAGAGAACAAAATCACGCAGGTAAAACCACCCAAATTCATAAACAGATACACCAATAGATAAAAGATCATACTGGAATATCCCGCTTCAGTTCCGGCAATTAACCCAATCATCACAAACCCAGCTTGGGCAATAGAAGAATAGGCTAACATCCGTTTCATGCTGGTTTGGGCTAGCGCCACCACATTCCCAAGTATCATACTGAGAATAGCGAGGGCAGTAAACACAAACCGCCATTGATCCGTCACGATAGGGAAAGCATTGACGAGTAAGCGAATAGCCAGGGCAAAACCCGCTGCTTTTGAACCGACGGATAAGAAGGCAACAACCGGAGTGGGAGAACCTTCATAAACATCGGGTGTCCATTGGTGAAACGGAACCGCAGAAATTTTAAATGAAATTCCGGCAATGACGAATACTAAAGCAATGACTAACCCTAAAGATTCTCCCGTACCCGATGCGGTAATGGCTGTGGCGATCGCGGTTAAATTGGTTTGTCCACCAGAGAGTCCATACAGTAAGGATAAACCATATAAGAATACAGCCGAACTGGCAGCCCCAATTAACAGATATTTTAATGCTGCTTCATTAGAACGAGGATCGCGTTTGGTGTATCCTGTCAGCAAATAACTTGAGATACTCAGGGTTTCGAGGGAGACGAAAATCATAGTTAATTCCGTCGATCCACAAAGGAACATTCCCCCTAAAGTTGCCGTAAGGAGAATGCCGATAAATTCCGCTAAGGCGGTTCCGGTTTGTTGGACATAACGCACCGACATTAAGATGGTAACGGCTGCTGACAGGGCAATAATACCCCGGAAAACCACACTCAGGGCATCCCCATCAAAACTGCCTAAAAACGCGACAGTATCGGTTTTTTGCCACTGAAAATATAAATTGACCACGGCCGCCAGTAACCCGGCGATCGCAGCATAAGGAGTCCATTTAGACGAAGCAGTACGCCCGACAATGAGATCCCCAACTAACACTACCATCAGGGTAATAATCACAATCCCTTCTGGCCATATAATGCCCGCGTGTAACTGGGCAGCAAGACTAGCAAAATCCATAGGTTTATTAACGTAAAATCAAATGAGATGGTTTAAGTTTCAGCCATCGACTGAAAACAGTTTCATCCTAATTTTGAACATTTCTTGAGATCTCTATTAAGGATAGCAGTCTGCGTAGTTAAAAAGAAGATACATTACCTCAGCATTCAGTATCTGTGCAATATCATTTGCAACACTGTCGCGATCGCGGAGAGTTTTTTTCTAGCTGCCAAACTGCTCTAATTACGGTAATTCTTTCAGAGGGTATCAGTATCTGTGCAATATCATTTGCAACAGTGTCGCGATCGCGGAGAGTTTTTTTCTTAGCTGCCAAACTGCTCTCATAGGGCTAATGCCCCGCGTCTTTAAACCAGGGTAAGCGTACAATATGTCAAAATAGTTCATAAAAATATAGTCAAATATGACACACCTTCATTTTGTCGGTGTTACCCGAACGGGGTGAACTACAACACCCTCCATCCCATAGCTAAAAGCATTTGGGATTGCTTTTCTCATAATATTCAGAGAACCGTTAACATCGGCATTAATCAATCGTCCACAGGCTGTGCGATATAAACCTCGTTTTACCCTTTTTCCACTGAACGTTAACTGATTTTTCTCACCCGCCTTATACAC
>JBARXJ010000036.1:0-85300 GCA_049647265.1 Microcoleaceae cyanobacterium | reverse complement strand
AGACTCCAGCGAAAAAATGATCGTATAAATATTCAGAAAGACAGCAGCCAGCATAAAGGAAATTACCGGTTTCCATTCCCGCTAGATAGGCTTCTTTTATAGTTGGAATTGTCGTCCTCAATGCTTTTTGACGATGATGAATAAAAGTACTAAATAGAAGTAAAGTAATAGACTTAAATTCTCGCGCATTGAAGCGAGCGAGTAAGTTCAGTGCAACTTGCCCAAAGCGATAACCTGTTTCTACTTCTCCTAAAAAGGCAGATAGCACCATGCCATAACCGGCATATCCAACGATTGATGCGGGTGTATTGCCATATTGCAGTGATAAACTCACCATTGTCGAGCACAGTAGCGGCAGCAAAGTAGGCTTTGCTAGAAAAATGGGGGCAAATAACATTGCTAACAGTTGCATCGCTGCAATTATCCGTTGATCGCTCATCACCGGCAAATCAATTAATTCTTCGATCTGCTTGCCTTGGAGTTGTGAGGCAAGAGTTTGTAGTGCTTTGCCCGTCAAGGCATCATCGGCTTCAGATGAGAATTCAACCCCCAGTTGTCTCAGGACATTTTCACCCACTGCGATCGCTTCAGACATCTGACTCTGGCTTGTCAGGGCATTGATTTTAATCTCATAAATCTTGACTTTATCTAGGATAGTTTGAGCTGCTTGTAACACCTTCACCACCATGACTTCCATACTCTCAAAGTCACCATTTAAGTAAGCCGTTTCTGCCGCAACTACATGAAGATTTAGGGTTAATTCATATTGAGTTTGCCAGCAATTTGTACTCAGTAGCTCAAGTCCTGTTTGCACAAAATTTTTGGCTGTTGCGTATGCTGTTGTATTTCTGGCTTTCTCTGCGGCGGCTAAGTTCAGTCGGGCTAAATCTTCTCGATTTTCTGCTTGAGTGATTAATTCAATCGCTAAATTCAAATGCCTGACAATATCAAATAGCTTTTCTTGACGATCTAATTCTGAAGTATTCTGAAGTAATAGTTGACCAATTTTCAGATGAGTTTCTTGCTTCTGATTTTCAGGAATTAAAGAATAAGCCGCTTGTTGAACCCGATCATGCAAAAATCGATATTGTGGATTAACTGTCTCTTCTGCATTGGATTGTTCTGCATCTTGAAAAAACTTATAAACCTGAGTTGTGGGTAAAATTAAACCCTCTTGCAATGCTTTCCACAGTATTGTTGCGGTATCGGTGGGTAATTGTTCTGAAACTATTGCTAAGGTATTTAAATCAAATTGGTTACCGATTGCACCGGCTAACTTTAAAATATCTTGGGTTTCTGATGGCAATTTCTGCAACTGCAACGCCATAAATTCCACCACATCATCAGTCAGAGATAAGGCATTAATCTCAGCAATATCACATTCCCAATAGCGGCGATCTGGATTAAATTTAATTTGTCCATCTTCATACAAAGCTTTGAGAAACTGCGTTGTAAAAAAGGGATTTCCTTTTGTTTTTTGATAAACGAGTTGACTCAGCGGTTGAGCGATTTCTAACGAACAATTTAATGTATCTGAGACTAAATGATTAATTTCATTATATTTGAGCGGTTTAAGGGTGATTGTATTAACAACTACTTCTGCTGTTTTAAGCTCTTCTACTGTCATGATAAATGGATGGATAGGTGAAACCTCGTTATCTCGATAAGCGCCTAATATTAGTAAATGACTACTATCATTCATTAAGAGTTTAATTAACTCGAGCGAGGCTAAATCCGCCCATTGTAAATCATCTAAAAAGATAACTAATGGATGTTCTACTGTTGTAAAAACTTTAATAAAATTTTTAAATAATAAATTGAATCGATTTTGTGCCGCACTCCCAGATAGTTCTGATGCATCCGGTTGAACACCTATAATATTTTCGAGTTCGGGAATCACTTCAATTAAAACTTGTCCGTTTTCCCCAACGGCGGCTAAAATTTTATTTTTCCATTGTTGTAAATTTATATCATTTTCACTAGATAATTGCCCGATTAAATCTCGTAAGGCTTGCACAAATGCAGACAGAGGAATATCACGATTAAATTGATCGAATTTTCCTTTAATAAAATAACCTGAGTCACGAGTAATGGGTTTATGAACAACATTTACAACTGCTGTTTTCCCAATTCCAGAAAATCCTGCCACTAGCATCATCTCTGAGTTACAAATATTATTCTCGTTTGCTTCTGTTACTATGGCTTCTTGGCTAATTCTTTGAAAAGTATTTAATAATTGATTAACTTCAGAGTCCCGTCCATATAGCTTTTCTGGAATTAAAAACCGATCACTTATATCCCGCTGTCCTAATTCAAAGCTATTAATTTTTCCAGTATTTTTCCACTGAATTAAACATTGTTCTAAATCAAACTTTAACCCCAAACTACTTTGATAACGTTCTTCAGCATTCTTCGCCATCAACTTTATCACGATATCAGAAACAACTCCCGGAATCCCTTCTCTGTTCCCTGTTCCCTGTTCCCTGTTCCCTAATTCCGCAGGAATTTTCGCTAAGTGACAATGTACTAATTTCATCGGATCATTACTTTTAAAGGGCAATTCTCCTGTCAGTAATTCATATAAAGTAATGCCTAAAGAATAGAAATCAGTTCGATAATCAATTCCCCGATTCATTCGCCCGGTTTGTTCTGGAGAAATGTATGCTAATGTTCCTTCTAATATATTGGGATTTTGGATTTCTTGAGTTTCTTTTGGCAACAGTGAAGCAATACTAAAATCAATCAATTTAACCAGTTTTGACTGAGGATGAATCAGAATATTAGCCGGTTTAATATCTTTGTGAATCACACGAGATTGATGTAATTCGTGTAGACTCTGAGCCAGTTGAATTGCAAGATTCAGTATATCTACGAGGGAGAGAGATTGTTTTTTAACATACTGTTGTAGAGAAATTCCGCCATAATCTTCCATCACCAAGATAGCGCTATTTCTGTAAGGTTCTAAGCTTTCTGGATGAACAATACCTGGGATATTTAAATTTTTAGTAATAATATATTGATTGCGAAATTGTAGCAATTCGTGAAAGCTAGGATACTGATTGCGTAAAAGCTTGAGGATGACAAGTTTAGCGTCTGCAATGCGTTTTGCACGATAAACTAGAGTCTTTGAACCGCTGTGTAGACAGTCAACAATTTTATAATTCTGAAATTCTGACAGTTGTTCAGTTTGAAACATCTTATGATTCTCCTTTCTGCTGTTGGCTGTCTACCTCAGTCAGGATTCCCAAATAACAGTTTTAGATAAACTTTTTGAGGATAAATTTATCGATTTAGTAAAGATCTTCGTCTTCCAATCCGGGACGAGGCATTGGACGAATTCTGGCTTTATTTAATTGACGCAAACTCACGCCGCCAATAACAGCAAAAATTAAAGCCACCCAGCCGACAATGGGTTGCAGAAGTAGAAAACCCCCCACGGCAAATAATGCGCCAAACAGTAACAAAATCGCGGCTAATACTTTCTGAATATCTGTGGTTAAATCTTGGGCGGGTAATATCCCCGTTTGTAGGCGTTGGGTTTGCCACCCGATACCCCCCGGACGGGCTAAACGATAAAAAGCTTCTAAGGTTTCTGGAGATTCTGGTGGCGTTAAAAATAGGACAATCACCCATAACGTGGTGACACAGATGGTAATAAATAAAATCCGTGAACCAAAATCTTCGATAGTTAATGCTGGAATTAAACTGGTTGCCATCCCCACCAAAAAGCTCGCCACAATCGCGGTTAATTCAGCCGCAGCGTTGATTCTCCACCAAAACCAGCGCAACATCAAAATCAGTCCTGAACCCGTTCCGATGGCAATAACAAGGCGGAAAACAGTCGCAACATCGGTAGCAAAAAAGGCAGCAACAGCCCCTAAAGCGGTGACAATAACAGAAGATAAGCGCCCGATAAATACTAATTCTGATTGACTAGCATCGGGTTTAATAAAGCGTAAATATAAGTCATTGGTAATAAAAGAAGCGCCCCAATTAATTGAAGTCGAAACCGTACTCATGAAGGCAGCGAGTAATGAAGCAACAACAATTCCTAATATTCCGGGCGGCAAAAAATCCATCATTAATTTGGGATAACCTAACTCTTTATCCGCTAAATCTGGATACAAAACAATCGAGGCTAAAGCGACTAAAATCCACGGCCAAGTCCGGATAACATAATGCATGATATTAAACGTCCAGGCGGCTTTTTCTGCTTCGACTTCATTTTTCGCTGCGGCAAATCGTTGAACAAATTCCCCACCGCCATCACTACGTCGCCAAGACCACCATTGAACTGCAATATAAGCAAAAAAGGTACTGGCTGTAATTCCGGCTGCTTTACTAAAACTAATGAAGCTATTTTCTTCGCCAAAAGTTACCGGAAATAACGATAAAATATCTTTATCTGGAGAAACAATAGCGACTTTTTCCACTAACGCCTCAATTCCTCCCACACTACTTAAAGCAAAAAAGGCAACAACAATTGCGCCAAATAATGCTAGGAAAAATTGAAAGAAATCAGTCGCAACAACCCCCCATAATCCCGCTAAACCCGCATAAATTAAGACAAATATACTGACACCAACTACACTAAAAAGCTTTAAATTGGTTTCATCTGCCGCAAATCCTAATGTTTGCCAAATTTCCAACGCATCCACCACTTTTACCATCGCTAACATCGCATATCCAATGGCAATACAATTCATGGGGACGGCAAAAATAAACGCTTTTACCCCGCGTAAAACTGCCCCCGTATTACCGCCATACCGCAATTCAGTTAACTCTGCATCGGTGAGTACTTCTGAACGTCGCCACATTCGGGCAAAGATATAAATCATAATCACATGGGAAATGCCAAACGTCCACCATTCCCAGTTTCCCGCAATGCCTCGGTTAGCCACTACTCCGGTAATATACAGCGGTGTATCAATGGAAAACGTAGTGGCAGCCATACTGATGCCCGCTAACCACCAAGGAAGCGATCGCCCTGATACAAAAAAGTCTGCCAAACTTTTCGATCCTTGTCGAGACAGGTATAACCCCATCCCCATTGTCAGGACAAGGTAAATCAGAACAATCAGCCAATCAATCAGTTGCATAAGTTAGCAGAAAATGCAGCAATAGCACTCTAGAGTCTACAGGTTCCGTGTCCACTGTCGCAACTGTTGTTCTGCTGCAATGTTTTTGCCTTCGGATAATTCGTTATTATATAAAGACGTTAAATTTAATGTCTCTACCTAAATTTATGCTTGTTAAGCTGGATTAATATTATGGCATTCACTACTTATAAATGGTCGATTGAAGAATGGCACGAGATTGTGAATTCTGGATTATTAGAGGGGAAACCCGTTGAATTTTTATCAGGAGAAATCATTTCTATGAGTCCTGAAGGTGTCGAACATAGTTACACCAATGACAGCGTGGCTAATTATTTACGGGGTGTATTAAATAATTTGGCTTGTGTTAAAGAATCTCATCCTATTACTCTTAATAATAGCGAACCTGAGCCAGATGTTGCTATCGTTCGCTTGCCAGAAACGATTTATCGCAACCATCATCCCTACCCCCAAGATATTTATTGGTTAATAGAAATATCCAATCGAACTTTAAAAATAGATCTTAATCAAAAATCTACTATCTATGCTTGTAATGGTATTCCTGAATATTGGGTCATCGATTTAGTTAATAAAAAACTAATCGTTCACACTCAGGTAGATCAAGATAGTTATGCCAGAATTAAAGAATATACAGCAGGAACAGTTTCTCCTTTAGCTTTTCCGCAAATTGCCATTGCTTTAGATAAACTGTTGCTTTATTAAAGTATGTCGAATACTTCGATAGCATTTTAAAGTTTACAAGTTCACGATCCATTGTCGCAACTGTTGTTCTGCTGCAATTTCATCAACGGCTGCTTGAGTCAGAAATTCATATAACTTTGTTTTTACTAAAAATGGAATAGTAAAAACCACACATATTTAAACTAAAATTCTCTATATACAGCAATTGGATCAATCATAACCTCATTCTTAGTTTTACCAGTAAACTGTTTTTCTATTCCTAAAATACTTAACATTAATATAGATATAGCTTGTTTCATATTTTCAGGATTAGATGTTTCAGATATAGGTAAATCAATCTCTATTTTGGCACTTTGAGTGACTATTCCAAAGACAACAAATTCTTTTTCTGAGTACCTAGAATACTTACTAATTATCAAGTTCTCTGCTTCTCTAAGATAATGTCTTTTTAAGAAAGCACTAAAGAAGTTGAACTCTTCATCTGCTTCTAAAAGATAAGATATTACTTCAAATTGCTCCCTGTATCCATACTTAAGGACAAGTTTAAGTCTATCTAAAAAGCCCTGATCCATATTTAAGCCTGCCTCTTCTGCTAAGCTAGATACGTTATTCATATTTTTAGACGGTTGATTTGAAAAACCTTTACCACTCTTACTTTTGGCTTGAGCTGAAATATTACTTTCATGCTCATACTTTGAGGTGTCTATATCAGAAAAATTGGTGATATAATATAAAGCTTCACCTAGCTTATTAAAATTATTGATTGTTTCAGAAATTAGCTTAAAATCATTAAATAACAACCTGCCCTTCACTTTAATAAAATCATAATCTTGAATGTTGTCAATAACTTCACTAATATTATCAGCATCAATTTGCAAGACTCGATTATCTTTAAAAAGTTTATCTTCAAATAGAGCATAGGAATAATCATGCAAGAATTTACGTTCTTCAACAGATGATTCATTAGTAATAATATCAGCCAGAACTCTACCACTTCCTAACGGACCTTTCTGGGTTTCTTGCTCTTTACTAGAATCATAAGAACGATTGGTAACATACTCTGTCAGTCCCTCAAAAATTTGAGAAGATATAGAGTACATCTTGTACTCATCTAGGTAAATAAAAGATTTAATTTTTTTCTTTACTTTTTCGTTTGATGTATTCGTCATAGTATTGTTGTCGTATTTGATCTAAGTCAGGAGTAATGCTAGAAGAAAACCTGTCTAGTTCTTCAGAGTCCTGAGTCGTTTGAAGTTGTTTAATTTCACTACTGATATTCTCAATTTCTTCTTTAAGTTTTTGAATAGTATCTTTAAGCTTTCTCTTTTCAGTCGGTTCACTCTCATAGTCAAATTTTTTCTCATATTCTGCGAGTAGTTCTACTTTGTTAAAAATCCTCGTATTGATATCTTCAGCTCGTTTTGACTTCCAATCCATAATATCCGATATTATTTATTCAAGAATTTTTCTTTCCATTGATTCCATGTTTCCTTCAGTTTTATTCCAGTTCCTAATCCTAACTCACCTTCATATGAAAGAATGAAAGGGATAATTGGAATAGAAACTTTTAATGCGTGCTTCGCATCTAGGGTAGGAGAATTTAAGATTTCGATGATTTCTTTATTATCACTTGGCAGTTCTAAACCTTCTTTTTTCAGCAATACCAAAGCTTGTTTTAATTGGTCAACTATCAGTTTTGTTTCTTCCTCGCTAACTTGATTAGACTCAACTGCCTCTAACACAGATTCTACTTCAACTCTCTGAGTTTCTTGAAGCTGTCTTGCTATAGGATAAATTAGAGCTTTTTCTTCAGTAGTGAAGTGTACTAAAATAGCTTGATGTATGGCAGCTTGGCTATCGGTAAGCCAATCCAGTTTCTTATCTATTTGCTGTAGTTGGCTGGTAATCTTTGAGAGTTGTTCTTCTTGCGGCTCACTCATCAATTGTTTTTCGATAGCTGTTAACTCCCTTTCATAGTTATCTCGTTGTTGTTTCAATTGTTCAATGCGGCGACTATATTTATTTTTTGTTCCTGGGTCAGACTCATCTAGCAGTTCAACTTCATAATCATTTAGCAATTGTAGGACTCGAACAACGTTGTCTTCCAACTGCTGTAAGCGCATTTGCATGATAGAAGCTAGCATATAAAACCTTCTAAGCGATTCTGCTAATATTATAACTAGATATAAGTTTACTGTGCTTATCAGACTTGTTGCTCACTTTTAACCTCAACCATTGCTACCTATCTCTAACACAAAATTAACTAGATTTAGGACTTTCATCGTTAAACCATTACTACGAGTAAAATTCTTCGTACTCATCATGGTCGCCAATCCAAAACCACGTCACTGTGTCATTTTCTAATACTCCAATCGCACGATAACTTCGCGTCACTCGCACTGACCAAATTCCCTCTTTGCTATTAATGCATTTGAAGTGTAATGATGGATGAAATGGGTTTTCTGCCCACAGACGATATGCTTTTCGCGCTGCCGCCCTTACAGGATCGCTTAATTTTCGGTATTTAGACCAAAACGACGGCAAAGTCGCAGACTTCATAATTGCTCATAGTCCATTGGCATGGATTGACCTGCTGCAATGTCTTGCTTGGCTTTCCTTGCCGCAGCGACTAATTTATCCTGAGTTTGCTTAAATGATGTATCCCAACGTTTTTCTTCCTCCAAATCAGCGATATACTCCCGAATATGCTCTGCAACTTGCTCTTGCAGTTCATCTGGCAAGGATTCAACCATCTTTACAATTGTAGTAATAGCAGGTGAGGACATAAGCGACTTATGAAATAATTTAATAAGGGATTATCTTCATTTTATCAGTTCAATATTACAGGTTCCGGGTTTATTGCCGTAACTGTTATTTTGTGAAGATATTAAGTACAAACGCAAAAAGAGGAAATGACTGAGCTAACCACAATCCCAAGTATATAAAATATTACTAAAGTTTTTCTGTTTGAGATCTGAATGTTTTATAAAGAAATTGCAAACCCCTACATCTCCCCACATAATTTCCTCTTCTGAATCAATTTGTAATAGTAATTCGTAAGGTTCTTCAGAATTATCGAGGCTTTCACGGGGATCATCTTGCGTGAAACAAGGGTATCCGCCTATTTTATGACCACAAGAATTAAATAAATCATCCTCTTCATTCCAATGTTCATCAATATAATCGGCTATTTTATTATCTAATTCATCTCCTAATAATTCAGGACAGCGATAATCATGAGGACTAATCGGTTCATGCTGTACAGTAAATTTGAGACTATAACATTGATTAATCGGTAAATCTTCTGCTTCGGGGAGGAAATCAAAATCCTGAATTAAATGTTTAGGATTTAAACTGGGGTCTTCAAAATATAAAACTCGAAATCCGTTTTGTTCATTTAATTGTGAAAAATTTGCGCCATATAAATCATCGTCAGCAATATAAAATTGTAAAATTCCTTTTTGCGGAAATCCGTCTATTGGGGGAACATCTAAGAAATTGATTTGTGCTAAAAGATAAAGAGGTTTGCCTTCTGGAGTATGAGGATAGTCCAGATCTTTGGGAAAATAAGGAACTCCACCAAATTTACTTTGCCATAATGTCAGTTGATCGCCAGATTCAAGTTCAATTTCGACGAAGGGCTTAACAGTTTTTTCCAGTAAAGGACGATAGGCTTCTAAGTTAGGCGGTAAATCTAAAACAAATTGACGACTCATTCTATGATAAATAAATTAGATGTAATCTGTTAACTAAGTTATCATTATTTTTCTATGAAAGATCACGTTATTTATGATGGAAATTGTAATCTTTGTGTGACCCTGGTTCAACTCTTGGAAGGCTTGGATCAAGGCCAACAGTTTCAGTATACGCCGATGCAAGATGTAGCCGGACTGAGTCAACTGGGCGTAACATCAACTGAGTGTGAATTGGGGATGATTTTAGTCGATGGCAATAACCCGACTCGCCGTTGGCAAGGAAGCGATGCGGCTGAAGAAATTGGTAAACGGTTACCGGGAGGAGATATATTTGTCACCGCTTACCAAACCTTACCGGGTTTAAAATGGATGGGCGATCAGCTGTATGAACAAGTTCGCGATCATCGCTATACTATATTTGGTCAACGTTCCAGCACTTATCAGTCTGCTTATCCCAGTTGTTGTGGCGTTGATAACGCGCAAGAGAATTAGTCATTTGTCCTTAATTGTTGGTCATTTGCACTTAACGAATAAGGAAACACCAACAACCAATAACTCCCTAAACTAAAGGCGCTTGTACCAAACCTGCCCCCACATCAAGGGGATCGAAACCACTAGCGATAGGACCCAGTGTGGCTTGACCCACCAGTAAAGCACTCAGTTGAGAGATAGGAACTGTATTACGAATGGATAATAACTTTTCTCCCCACAGGGCTGCAATTCCGGCGACATGAGGGGTTGCCATACTGGTTCCTGTCAATTCTACATATCCTCCCCCAGTTTGTGCTGAGTAAATATTCACTCCAGGGCCAGAAATATTGGGGCCGGTGTTGGAAAAACTACCCACCGTTAAGTTATTATGAGGAACTCCTGGGGTTTGTAATGCCCCAACTGAGAGAATGCCTTCAGCCGCTGCCGGAGGTGCAACAGCCAATTCGTAGTTGGGATCAATATCCCGTTTGCTTTCATTCCCCGCCGCCGCAATCATTAATGAGCCTTGGAAAAATGCCCCTCTAGCCTGTGCTAACGCGGCTAAACGTTCAAACAGCTTGACGTTTGCCCGGTAGTCTTCTAGCGCCAGAGAAGTGGCTAAATCAACGGGATAATTGCTATCTACCAACCGCTTAACTAAACCGGGAAAATCTAATCCCAGGGACATCGAGACAATATGTGCCCCTTCTTCCATCGCCCACAAAATCGCTTCATAAATTTGTTGGGTCGAACCGCCCCCTTGGCTTCCCAACACTTTACCAATAACCGCTTTTTCAACACCTGGGGCAACCCCAAACCGATAACCATTTACCGCTTGTCCGAAGATAGTACCCGCACAATGAGTACCATGACCGTTACCATCCCCATCACCTTCTCCGGTAAAATCTCGCTGTACCAGTTGAACTCCATTAAACGCTTCGTGGGTCGCATCAATTCCAGTATCAAGAACGGCAACAGTTATTCCTTTACCGCTAAAAGGACTAGAAGCCGCCCCTGTAACTTCAACGCCCCAAGTTGTACCGCTTTGGCTTCGAGTTTCAGCAGACTCAGTGGCCGTGGGTTGAATTAACTGTACCGGCATCGAGGGGGCAATACTGACTACTTCCGGGTTACGACGTAAATCTGCAATATCAGCAGGTTCTAACTCTTCAACTTCTACCCGCATTCCAAAACCGCCTAAACCCGCAGTTGTCCCCATACTAAAAGGCACTGCAACCGGGGCAGATGAACGTCCCGAAAATGGATCGCCTAAGTCGGCTTGTAGAGTATCGCAGAGAATAATATATTGACCTTTTCTCATAGGATTATCAAGCTCCAAATCTTAAGAGTGTTTTATTATCAATTTGACATCGATCTTGACACCCATTCAGGATACTTTATCGACTGTATTTAAGCTTGAAGGGTTTCAGACTTCATTGAGTTTTGATCGGCAATAACACCACAAAACAGGTTTTTCCGGGTTGAGACTCAATCATCAAACTCCCCCGATGGCGATTTTCGATAATTCGTCGGACTAAATCTAACCCTAGCCCCGATCCTTTACCCATGGGCTTTGTGGTGAAAAAGGGTTCAAGAATACGGTTTTTAATCTCTTCTGGGATACCGGGGCCATTATCTTCAATTTCAACTCGTAAATCATTGTTCTTCTGACAAGTACGAATGATAATTTTCGGGGGGATATTATCCGGTGTACCCTCATTTAAGGCATCAATCGCATTATCAATTAAATTTGTCCAAACCTGGTTTAATTCACTGCCAAATGCTGTAATTTCTGGTAGATCTTGAGTATAATGGCGTTCAACTTTAATTCCATATTTCAACTTAAAACCAAACAACCGTAATGTATCTTCAATGCCATCATGAATATTAACCTGTTGTTGGGCGCTACGATCCATATAAGAATAGGATTTCATCGACTGCACTAGCGTCGAGATCCGTTCTGCCCCATCTAAACCGTTTTTAACCATATTCATCACATCAAAAGACAGGGCTAACCAACGAATTCCCATATCTCGTAACTCTGTCGAATGATCCTGCCAACGTTCAGTTAATTTCTCTAACGTCTCTGGCTGTACTTCCCCCGCCGCTAAAGGTTCAGCTAACTTCCAGGGTTCTTTAACCCCATAGTCTTCTAACCATTCTCCCAATGCATCTTCATAGTCTGCTTGTATCATCGGATCATTTTTTGGCTTGGCGATCGCCTCATACCCTCGATCTCGTAAATCTAACCATTCTTGAGTATGGTCTTCATCCACCTGTTGTTGACCATAGACTAAATTCATCCGTTGCAGTTCTAAAATAGCGGGCTGTACATCTTTTAATACCCGGACTAAAGCCGCTGCTGGATTATTTAATTCATGGGCTAAACCTGCCGCTAGTGTTCCTAAAGCTGCCATTTTTTCGCGATTTCTAATAAAAGATTCTAAACCCCGCAAACGTTTAGCCACCAGCCGGAAAATCTCTTTTTCAAACTCACGGCAACTGTGAAGTAAATCTAAAAAATCAGGACAATTTAAACGGAAAAGATCCGTTTTTACATCCGCTGTCAAAGTGACCGGAACTAAGTCTTCTGTTAAGACTTGAATTTCTCCAAAAAAAGAGTAGCCTTCGTGACGACCAACGGGAATATCAATCCCATTACTAAGACGAGTCACCGTAATTAAACCATTCAACTGGATAAAAAAGCCTTTGGCGGGTTCGCTTTCTCGGACTAAAACTTCCCCAGGCTTAAGCTGAATGTATTCACTGCGATCGCATATCCATTCTAAACGTTCAGGGGGTAAGAGTTGAAAGGGTTCTATCTGTGTTAAAGCTTGAGGACAAAGCATGGTAGTTTAAAGTCAAAAGTCTGCAAGTCAAAAGTCTGCAAGTCAGAAAAGAAATTACCCTGTTACCAGATGAGCTGTCTCCTCCTATAATTGAGCCAAATAATTGTGAACAAATTGTACACAAATAGAGCCTTCACCGACACCGGAAGCCACTCGTTTTACTGAACCCTGACGGACATCCCCCACGGCAAAAATACCCGGTACATTGGTTTCAAGTAAATAGCGATCGCGTTCTAATGGCCAGGGAGTATTTTTCGGCAGATCAGATCCAGTGTAAACAAAGCCTCGTTGATCTCGCGTGACTATTCCCTCTAACCATTCTGTGCGAGGAGTTGCCCCAATAAAAATAAACAAAGAATTGGTTTCAAAGGTCTTGACTTCATTTGTTTGAGAGTCTTCAACTAAAATCTTCTCAAGCCTTTCGCCCCCTTGTCCTTCGATGACACTATGAAAACATAAAACCTCGATATTATCGGTTTGATCAATTTGATCGATTAGATACTGTGACATACTTTTCGCCAGAGAGTCACCTCGAACTAACATTGTGACTTTGCGGGCATATTTAGAAAAATACATTGCGGCTTGACCCGCAGAATTTGCCCCCCCCACAACATAAACCTCCTCATCTTTGCAGGCTGCGGCTTCGGTTTGGGCAGCCCCATAATAGACCCCTGCACCCGTAAACTGTTCAATTCCGGGAACTTTCAGCCGTCGCCACGATACACCCATCGCCAGAATAACGGTATGGCAGCTAATTTCACTATCGTCTGAGAGGGTAACCTTGTGGTAGTTATCCTGAGTTTGCAGGGTTTTCGCTTCTTGCGGGGTGAGAATTTCTACCCCAAACCGTTTGGCTTGAGTTACAGCCCGTCGCGCCAGATCTCCACCACTTAAACCCACTGGAAACCCGAGATAATTTTCAATCCGAGAACTGGTTCCGGCTTGTCCCCCTGGGGCTTCGCGCTCAATCATCACAGTCCGTAAGCCTTCAGAAGCGCCATATACCGCTGCTGCGAGTCCGGCTGGCCCCCCACCCACGATCACTAAATCATAAAAGGGGTTACTGGCTTCGGTTTGCATCCCCACTTTTTGGGCTAATTCTGATGTGTCTGGCTTGACTAACTTTTCGCCATCGGGCAATAAAACCAATGGCAAACAAGGGTTATCTGCTTCACCCGCATAATTAACAAGCTGTTGGGCTTCTGTATTTTGTTCGATATCTAACCAACGATAAGGAATTTGGTTACGGGCTAAAAAATCCCTCAGGGCGTGGGAATTCGGAGACCAGCGATCGCTAATAATTTTTACCCCTTGAAATTGAGGTTTATAGGTTGCTTGCCAATCACCAATTAAGTCATCTAACATGGGATACAGCTTTTCCTCTGGCGGGTCCCAAGGCTTCAATAAATAGTAATCCAGTTGAGCTTTATTAATTGCATCAATCGCGGCATTTGTATCGGCGTAAGCCGTCAGTAACGCTCGCTTTGCCTCGGGAAAAATAGTACTTGCTTGTTGTAAAAATTCTACCCCGCTCATTTCCGGCATTCGTTGATCGGCGAGGAATACAGCCACCGTATTTCCTTTGAGTTTAAGTTGTTGAGTGGCTTCAATTGCCTTTTTACCGGAATCTGCCCGCATAATCCGAAAGCGATCGCCATATTGCTGCCGTAAATCTCGGGCAATGGTTTGTAGAACCGCCGGATCATCATCTATTGTGAAAATGACTGGTTTATCCATAGAAAATTAAAGTGAACTTAGGGCATTACAAATACCACGATCATTGATGCTTGAGGGAAGTGTTTTAACAGTAAGATCAGTCTGACAGAACTGTTTGATTTGAAGATTCAGATCTCTTGATTGTGTTCCTGAATATGACGGCAAGATAACTGAGTAATTGTTACTGGGTTAAAAAGATCTTGTTGAGCATAATATTATACAAAAATCTTCACTCAAAAATAATTGAGTTTTCAACAGAGAACAGAATTTAGATTATACCAGGAATCATCTCAGAAAATTGATCTCGATTAATGGGAAAATTAGAATCACTGTTAATGATATGATATGAGCGTACGCAATCATTCTAACTCACTCCCCAGATTAGAGTCAGAGAGTCTGTTAGATCCCTATCCCTGGTCAGTGGGACTGAAGTTGTACCGAATCATTCCAAGATCTCCTATGAATTTTAGATACGTTTATACCCGGCTGAATGTCGAAAATTTTAAAGAATGCAAAACCTTTTATCAAGATGTATTAGGATTCAATATTAAGTTTGAAGATGAGCAAGATGAATATGTAGAATTGGATACGGGTCATATTTTGATCACATTATTTAATCGTGAAAAGCTGGGTGAATTTATTGCCGAGCAAGATTCCTTAACCTATGACAAGAATAGCGCCCGCATTGTGCTAGCCTTTCAAGTTCCTAACCTCGAAGAAGCCACAACTTATCTTCAGTCCAAAGGGATAGAAATGTTAAATGTCCCAACCAATTATCCAGATCGAGGATTTATTTCTACCTGTTTTCGCGATCCAGATGGTAATTTAATTGAGTTAGAAGAAATGAGAGATATTTTAGTATCCTAATTGATTGGGTTTGTGGGTTGAGAATACGGATGAAAAATAAATTCTCAACATCCGTAGCCGTTCTACCCGATGAGTTTGGATCAATACTCTATAATAGTACGAAGAAACAAAACTTTCTCAATTCTATCTAATCATCCTCCCTTAAACTCACACCTCCTATGGATAGACGGCAATTTCTGAAATTACTGGGACTGGTTGGGACTTCTGCTGTCGCTACAGTCGGCAGTCATAGCTGGGTTGCCCGGACTTCTGCCCAGACAGCTAACCCCAAACGCCTGATTGTAATTTTCTTACGGGGGGCTGTAGATGGATTAAATGTCGTTGTTCCCTATGGTGAACCGGAGTATTATGAAGCCCGGCCTGTGATCGCCATTCCGAAACCGGGAGAAGATCAAGGCGCATTAGATCTCGATGGATTTTTTGGCTTACATCCCGCCCTAAGTCCCTTACTGCCGCTGTGGAAAGACAAGAATTTAGCCTTTGTTCAGAGTTGCGGGTCAAGCGATGCCACCCGTTCTCACTTTGATGCACAATATTACATGGAAACGGGAGTACCGGGAGATAAGAAGATCTCTGAAGGTTGGATGAACCGTCTCTTAGCCGCCTTACCGGGACAAACCCCTGTAGAAGGTATAAGTGTCGGTGAATCGATTCCACGGGCGTTGGTGGGGCCAGAATCCGTTGCTAATGTGTCGTTAGGTCGTCATTCTGCCCGTAAATTACCCATCGATAGAGAACAAGTTCAAACCGCCTTCGATCAGCTTTATACCGCTGATAATCCCATGAGTTCAGCATATCGCGAAGGTCGGGCCGCCCGAGAACAACTCCTGAAAGAATTAGAAGCAGAAATGGATGCAGCCAGTCAAGGGGCACCCTTACCCAATGGTTTTGCGGGAGAAGCCCAACAATTAGCCAGTTTAATTGCCCGTGACCCAATGATACAGTTAGCGTTTATGGACTTAGGCGGTTGGGATACTCACGTTAACCAAGGCAGCAGTAAAGGTCAATTGGCAAACCGTTTAAAGCCATTAGGAGAAGGACTGGCGGCGTTAGTTCAACGCTTGGGTTCAGTGTATCAAAATACAACCATTGTGGTGATGTCTGAGTTTGGTCGAACTGTGAAAGAAAACGGTAATGGCGGTACGGATCACGGTCATGGGAATGTATTGTGGTTACTCGGCGGAAATGTTCGCGGCGGACAAGTGTATGGTCAATGGCCGGGTTTATCAGAGTCAGAATTATATGAAGGTCGAGACTTAGCCATCACTACAGACTTTCGGGATGTAATGACGGAGGTATTAACCGATCAATTACGAGTTAAACCCAATAAAGTCGATCAAGTGTTTTTAGGCTATCGTCCGAGTCAACCGTTAAATTTATTTGTGGCTTAATTGATTGTAATTTTACCCATATTAAAAGTAGTGGGCGTACTATTAGGGCTGCCTCGACTATCCAAACTAAAAATATCAGAATTGTTTAAGCCCCAGACTGAGATTCTGGGGGAGAATTGGAAGGGGTAGGATTTGAGTTGGAATTGAGGGGCATATTCTATGGCAACCTCTTAATCAGTGGTTTGAGAAATTGATGATGAAGTTGAGTTGAGTTTTTGCATTGTGAGTAAAGTTTGAACTTCCTCGTCGGATGTTTGGCTAAAGTCCTCGTACCAACAACTAATGGCAGAAAAGACTATCGGCGCAATTAAACAAATCAATCGATCCACTTGATGTTGTAATGTCAGACAGAATGAACGAGGGGCAACAGGAACTGCGACAATAATCTGACTGGGTTTTTGCTGACGTAAAGTCGCGATCGCAGCAAGTATTGTTGAGCCTGTCGCAATCCCATCATCAACTAAAATCACGGTACGATTTTTAACATTTAAAGGGGATTTTGTACCTCGGTATAAGCGATCGCGGCGTTGCAATTCAATTCGTTCTTGCTCGACAACTTGTTGGAAAGCAGAGTCAGAAATCTCCCAATTATCAATGATTTCTTGATTCACTGTCATCACTTCACCCGGGCCGATTGCGCCCATTGCTAATTCTTTGCGATTGGGAACCCCTATTTTGCGGACAATACAGATATCTAACGGTAAATCAAGGGCGATCGCAATTTCAGATGCGACTGGAACGCCGCCCCGAGGTAATCCTAATACCAACCCATCAGATTTGTGGGCATAATCTTGCAGTTTTGCTGCTAATAAATGTCCTGCTTCTGGTCGATTTTTTAACCGTTTCATCTTCAAACATCACCTCCTCAAGGCTTTACTGAAATCAGTTCAGACTGTCAGGATGGGATATCAGCCTAAATGTTTGTAGCGATTCGAGCTTTGCTTTAGTATTATTGTAACGTAATCCAGTGGGCTAGGTTGAGTAAAGGATAACAAAGTAAGGATGAGTTGACTCAAACTTCATAAATTTTCATGACTGTTGAGGGTCAGTTTTAAACAAATTATATAAAAATCACCCAAAAAAAATCCGAGCACTTTGACTCGAATTGCTATTATTTTTGTATGACATTCATCTGTTAGTGGAGAATGCGTTTTTTCATAATGGTACAATTACGCTGATCGGGAGTGCGTTGATAGGAAAGTTCATCCGTCAGCTTTGACATAAACAACAGTCCGCGCTTACCCTCGTATTTTAGTGGGTCTTTTTCGTGCAAGTCGCGAACATAATCTAGGGTGGCTTCTATATCAAAAGGTTCCCCAGAATCCCAAACCCGCATTTCAATAGAGTCTGATAATATCATGACTTCCATATCAATGGGAGTTGTTCGAGCCAGTTGCCGATGAGCATGACGAACTGTATTAGTGAATGCTTCTGTCAGTACAATTTTGCATTTTTCCAATGATTCTTCTGGAAGACGAGTCATAGTAACAGTTTCAAACCATCTTAAAATATCTTCCAAGGCATTTAAATCCGTTGGAACTTGCAAAGAAGATTGTGTCACGATTGTCTCATTTTTCATGAACTTTACATTGCGCCACTATTTTTGTTGAATAAAACCAAAACAGTCCGAACAATCAATTTTATGTCATACATTAAGCTCCAGTTTTGTTGATATTTTAAATCTAAGCGAATAATATCTTCAAAGCTTTTTACTTCAGAACGACCATTAACTTGCCATTCCCCCGTCATCCCCGGTTTCACATCCAGTCGTTGCCATTGAGGAACTTCGTAACGTTCTACTTCATCGGGTGTTGGTGGCCGAGTCCCAACTAAGCTCATTTCCCCTTTTAATACATTCCAAAATTGAGGGAGTTCATCTAAACTGGTTTTCCGTAAAAAACGCCCTACTTTGGTAATTCGAGGATCATTTTTACTTTTAAAAATAGCTCCTTCTGCTTCATTTTTGACTTCATGTTTACGGGCTTCTGCATCAGGAACCATCGAACGAAATTTCCACATCCGGAAGTGTTTCCCCATCCAACCACAACGAATTTGACCAAAGAAAAGCGGCCCTGAACTATCTAATTTAATTGCAATTACCAGTGGAATAAATAATGCTCCCGTAATCACCAAACCGACAATAGAACCGACAATATCTATAGCTCGTTTAATCCATGATTTCACGGACGGATGAGTGACGGGAAGCTGTTTATTTGCCCCTTCAGCACCAATTAGGACGGTTTCGTGGGTGGGTTGTTCAATCACCAAGATTTGATCTAAAGAGGTGAGGGAAAAGACCGCCATCACCTGGGAATTGACCTGCTGTAAGATCAGTTCAATATTCTCAGCTTTTGCTGTTTTGACAACACTAACCAGTGCACCTATTCCACTACTATCGATAAATGTGGTTTGTCCAAAGTCTAATAGTATCTTTTCAGGCACTGGCTCAGAACGGATTAATTGATGACAAGTCGTTTTAAAGGCAACTGCTTCTAAAACACTTAAACGATTCGGTAAAGACACACTCGCCTGATTTGTTTGCCAGTGAACTTGAAAATTAACTTCCGGAGTTTGGCTGATCATTGCAATATTCCAATAGATACTATATTTCTATTTTGGCTTGATTATAGTCTAGGACAGACCTTTAAGAAAAACATACCCCTTTATCAAAAAAAGAAGACATATTTCTAATCACACCTTGAATCCTAAGCTAGATGTTATTTCTTATTGAAATAAAAAAGACTTGAAACTAAACCGAATTTAGAGTGAACGGCTCGCTCAGAAAATATGAGGCTCATGGTCTGATACCGATTGGAGCTGCACCCTAACTAAAATTTTATAAATATGAGTGTCTGACTCTAATCTTAACCTAAAATCTCTGCAATGGCTATACGTGTACCGTTGGCAAAATCCCAGCCTGAGCGTAAAGGTTTCCCGGCAAGTTTTACTTCTTGCAGGAGTAACAGTCCGTCTCCGGTTTGTACCACGGGCCCCCAACGTTTGATGACAGACACCACTTCCCCAGGTTGTCCAGATAAGGCGTTAATTTGAGCTTGTTGTTGTTTCAAGGATGAATAATCACTCTTGAGTCGGTCGAGATATTCTGAAGCCAGGGGTATTGTCCGAGTGACTTTCAAGGCTGTTTCTCGAAATTGCGTTACACAATTCGGATAAAACCCACGAATTTGATGATGCAAGTCAATTGCTGATTTTGACCAATCTAACTGGTAATCTGAGGGTTGAATTAAGGGGGCATAAGTGGCTTGACTATTGTCTTGTGGTGTGGGTGAAATCTGTTTTTGTTGAAGCTGTAACACTGTTTCGACCATTAATGCCCCGCCTAAATCTGCCATCCGTTGCCCTAATTCTGTGGCAGTCTCTAAAATATCGATGTTGAGGGTTTGCTTTAACAACATGGGGCCTGTATCCATGCCTGCATCCATTAACATGGTGGTCATTCCCGTTTGAGATTCTCCGTGATACAGACACCATTGAATCGGCGCTGCGCCGCGATATTTCGGTAAAATTGAACCATGTCCATTAATGCATCCCAACTGTGGCATTTCTAAAATTTCTGGGGATAAAATCTGACCATAAGCAACCACAACAAACGCATCCGCCTGAGTTTCTCGAAGCAACGCTAAAGTAGATTGATCTTTTTTAATCCGTTTCGGTTGCCAAACGGGTATATTGTGTTCAACCGCAATAGTTTTTACGGGGGAAGGAATCAGCTTATTTCCTCGTCCTCGTCGTTTATCTGGTTGAGTCACCACTGCAACGACTTCAAATTGGGGATGTTGTAGCAAAGCCTGTAGTGTGGCAACAGCAAATTGAGGTGTACCAAAAAAAACGATTTTCATCATGTGTCCTTTGTCTTCCATCGTTGGAAGGGTGGTTGTCAATAGAAATAATTCGCCCCAAATCTCAAAACTTGCCCCCTGTTATCCTAGCGGAAACGGAGAATCGGTAGAGATCAATTGCGTCGTTTCATATTCTACTTTCTATTGCTGTACAGACAATTTGAGTGACTGTTTCCGAGAGTCTAGGTTATCGTTTTTTAATCGAAAGTTTAAATTTATGCAGTAATCTGTGGAAAAACTGCCGATTAATGTGGAAAAACTACCAATCAATGTGGAAAACTATTCTAGAATTGATCAAGTTGAACTAGAATTCTTGCCGTTTTTATTAGATAATATCAATCATAAATTACGATGGACTACAAAACCGCTCGTCAGTTTCTCATTGAGCAAGGAACCGCACTAGAAACCCGCAACCAAACAGAAGCTTTCCTGGTTCATCTCGAACAAGGTCAACCTCCCATTCCCGGACAAGTCACTGCGATTTTACTGGCGCTCAAAATAACATTCGAGGAATTGAAACAAAAACCCACTCTTGAGCGGGAATTGGTTCTCGCCCTCTATTTATTGGCTCTTGAAGGGCATCAAAAATTTGAAGTGGGAAAAGAGCAAGGGGTGCAATGGCCGCCGCTACTGCGGGAGGATTTGGGGCGAATTGCGACAGGTGTTAAGAGTATTTTAGCGGTTGACACTCCCGCGCCGTGAAACGGCGGGGATTCTTGGTTCATCGAGGCTCCGTAACTGAGCAGGATGTATCCCTTCGGGTTCGGCAGTTGCTCTACTTGGGAGAATCCCAAGACCGCACTGCACTCACCAACCCAGCTAGAGGGAATCTCTCCCCTTAGCGCCAGCCATGCCGTCAGGCTATAGCTTATGAGTTCCCGTATGCCCTACGGTACTTAAACCCAGTTGCAGGATGTTTTTTGCAGCATTAATGTCTCTATCCTCTACATAATGACAATGAGGACAAATATGAGTTCTTGTGCTCAGTGATTTCTGCACTTTTTCCCCACAGCTAGAACAATTTTGAGACGTGTTTTGAGGCGGTACTGCAACTGTCGCCTTACCATACTTATAACCAAAATATTCTAACCAACGACGAAATGTTGACCATCCTGCATCACTAATACTTTTAGACAGATGACGATCTCTTGGTGCGCGTTCCTTGGCGGCTTGCGAAGCCGCAGGGTCGCACCGCTTTTTAACTAAGCCTAAAACATTCAAATCTTCATAGGCAACCAAGTCGTTAGACTGGATTAGACGGAGTGCCACTTTCTTGGCGAACTCTTCTCGCTGCCGACTTACTCTTAAATGTTTACGGGCATATCGCCTACGCGCCTTAATATAGTTCTGAGTTTGCTTTTTTCCTTTTCGGAATTTCTTAGACTTTTTACGGTTAGCGCGGCTGAGTTGTCTCTCAGACTTCCTGTAAAACTGCGGGTTAGACTCAGTTTTTCCATTGCTTAAAGCAAGGAAATACTTAATCCCTAAATCGAGTCCTACAGCTTTATGAGAAGGTTCTAGTCTAGGAACAATATCTCTTGGATCTAAGTTTATACAAAACTGCACATAATAACCGTCCGCGCGTCTAATAATTCTCACCGCGGAAGGCGGTCATCGCAGGCTCCGGATTTTACATCCGGAGTACCGATGACTCGTTTAATTTGCTGCAGTTGGAAGTAGTTTAAATCTCTTGAACCTATAAGTTTTAATTTACCTATTGCTTTTTTATCAGTAAAGGTAATATGTTTACGGTTTTGAGACAACTTCCAGCCTGAAATTTTATATTCAACTGAGCGAGAATTCTTTTTAAACCGTGGGTAACCTTTCTTCCCAGGTCGGTTTTGTTTACAGTTATCAAAGAAGCGATTAATAGCTCTAAGAATTCTTTCAATTCCAACCTGACAAGCGTGAGAGTTTAAATCTTCAACAAACTTAAACTATGCATCGTAGTAACGTGTTGTATCTAAAAAGTTCTTTTTTCCCAACACCACGATTATCAATCCAGTAGCGGAGTGCTTTATTTCTGACGAACTGTGTTGTCCGAATTGCTTCCTCTATGGCGGATACTTGATGGGGGTTGGGATTAACTTTAAACTAAGCGTACAAACATGGCTGCCACTCAAAAGCCTGGTAGCATCATAGCACACTTAACGATATGGGAGTTATATTTTAAAGAGCCTACCCCCTTGCAGAATGGGGTTAACCGTCGTTTACGACGGGGCTTGAAACCTACTTTTTTTGGTCAATGGCTTTAAATCTAGGATTAGACAGGTATCCACTCCGTTTGTTCTCAAATGAGTGACAATTTGTATCCTATTTAACAGAATTATGGAGAATTAAGGATTAGTCAGATCAGAAACACACTGTATCTCATCAGCTATATTGAAAAGATGTATATCGCGCATAAGATCAAGTCATATGAGCAAGCTACTACCTTCCGTTAGATTCTTTGTGTTCCTTCTATGGATGTTCTCTGCTATCTTTGTAGCTAGACAGCAACCGACCGCAGCTCAAATCCCGATCAAATCAGAACCCGTCGCAAAAATAGTTTATCCGCCGACAGAGGATCGAGGCGCTCCCTCTCGAACCACTGGCTCAGGTAGCCGAGATCAATGTGCGGCAGCAAGCGATTCTAAGGATAAGAAACTAACCGCATTAACTCCGCTCAATAATATCAGCACCACCGTTAATCCTAATCCAACATTATATTTTTATATCCCGATAACTGAATCAACCCCAGCGGAATTAACGATTTATAACTGGACTAATCGCGATCGCACTCCAGTGTATCAAACTCAACTGACTTTAGACTCAACTCCAGGGATTGTTAAAATTACGCTTCCTGAGACTGTGGCCTTAGAAGCAAACCAAACTTATGCTTGGAATCTCAGCCTTTATTGTGATTCTAACTCAACTGTAGTCTCTCAGTATGTTGATGGCTGGCTCGAACGAGTCAGTTTACCGACAGACACACAAGCTGAATTACAGCAACTTAAAAAACCTCTAGCAGTGGCTCAGTTTTATGCTGAAGCAGGGATTTGGCATGAAACCTTAGATGTTTTAACTCAACTACGCTCGACTCATCCTCAGGTTTGGAAAGAGTTTTTATCATCAGTCGGTTTAAAGCATTTAGAACAATATCCTCTGATCGAGTCAAATCCTGATTCCCAGGCGATTCGATGAGAATTCCTCGTGTACTATCGATTGGAGAAATGTTGTGGGATCGACTCTCCAATCAACCCGGAAAATCATTAGATGAAGTTGAGTCTTGGACAGATTATCCTGGTGGAGCGCCTGCAAATGTGGTTTGTGGTGTGGTTAAATTAGGAACGCCTGCGGGATTAATCAGTTGTATCGGACAAGACTCAGCAGGAGACGGTTTAATTGAAGTATTACAAACGGTTGGGGTCGATCAAAGCGGAGTACAACGTCATCTGAGCGCACCAACTCGCGTGGTTTATGTGACTCCAGACTTTAAAGGAAATCCCACGTTTGCTGGATTTGGAAATAACCCGCCTGACGGTTTTGCCGATGCTCAACTACAAGCAACTCGCCTACCGATGAAGGCTTTGCAGCAAGCAGAATTCTTAGTCACAGGAACCCTCAGTTTAGCTTATCCCAGCAGTCGAGAAGCGCTGGCTCAAGCGATATTATCTGCGGCTCAATATGGAACCCGGATTTGTATTGATATTAATCGTCGAGATGTATTTTGGCCAGAAGGAGAATCTTCTATTCAGGTGATTCGAGATTTAATCCAATTTGCGAACTTTCTAAAATTAACCGAAGCTGAGGCTGAATGGTTATTTCACACAACCGATCCGGCTGCAATTGCCTCAACCTCACGTAAACTTCTGGGAGTATTTGTCACGGCAGCAGAACAAGGCTGTCATTATTGGATGATGGGACATTCTGGTACAATGGCTGCTTTTAGCGTTGCAGTCGTGGATACTACAGGGGCAGGGGATGGGTTTACAGCGGGTATTTTACATCAATTGTGCCAACAAGGAATTAGTGCTTTTTCAACTCCTGAAGCTGTGACGGGCTTAGTTCGATACGCAACGGCTGTGGCGGCATTAACTGTAACTCAACCGGGGGCGATCGCTGCACAACCGACAGCATCAGAAGTGGAAGCCTTTTTACTCAGTCAAACATCTTAATTGGTTATGGGTCATTCCTTACTTGTGATTCGTTAACTAGATACTGTAAGCACAAATGACAAATGACCCTGGACGAATGACAAAATTAATCTCGAGAATTCGGTAAACTGTTGAGATCGAAGATAAAGTTACCCGGAGTCTCATCACCGGTTACCATAATAGTCGGTACTCGGCCGTCCCATTTCTCAATGGCTTGTTGCTGTAAAAATAAACTGCCGCCTCTTTCTTGTAAGGCTTTTGCCCGTAACCGTGCGGCTTCTGCTTCTCCTTTAGCAAGGTTTACTTTGGCTAGGGCATCCTGTTGGGCTTCTTCAGCGCGATAAGCCGCTTCTTGGGCTTTTTGTTGGGCAATTTGCTTTTGTTCAATGGCTTTAGCAAATTCTGGCTGAAAGTCAATATCTGTAACCGTTGCCCGCAAAATTGTAATCGGATAACGTTGGGTTTTTTCTGTAACTAATTCAGCAAATTGACTGGATAATTCAGTCCGTTTCTTGACCGCATCAGCCGCCGTAAATTGGGCTGCACTGGTATTATAAGTTTCTGTTACAATACTTTGAAGAATACGTTTTTGAAACGCTTCAGGGGAGCGAAATTCTCGCCAGAATTCAACAACGCGATCTTCTTTCACGCGCCATTCTACCTGAATTTCAGATAATAAAGATTGTAAGTCACTTGAACCTGCGGCGATGCGTTCATTAGGGCTATAGGTTTGAGGTTGGACTGAAACTGAATGCACACTGGTAACAAAAGGGGCTTTATAGTTTAAACCTTCTGTCATCGGTTCTTCCTGGGCATTTCCTAACACAATTGCCACGCCGGTATATCCGGGTTGAACAATATATTTAGAATTCCAAGCCAGAATCCCTAAAAATGCAACCGCCATACCGCCAAGAATAACGGCAGGGTTAAATTGATCTTGTCTGTATGTCACCATGATTTTTTCAGAGTAAAAAATTAAAATTGTAAACAGTATTAACGTTCCCGCTGCAATCAAATAATTAAACGATGCTTGAACGTAGTGCGATTAAAGAGACTCGTTCTTCTCTTCTAGCATTTTGTGGTTCAGTACTTTTATCTATCTAGCTCAATTGCAACATACTGATACTGAACTTCAAATGAGCTGTAATGATGACTACAGGGCGCTGATCAAGGTTTCCTGAAAACTTGCCAAATATCAAAATATCTGGATTTATCATCAATTGACACAAAAATCTAAAAAATTTATTAAAATACTTTTATCAAGCCTTCAGATTAACTTGATCTAAATTTAAGAAGGTCGCTCAAAAAGGTTAACTCAAGGAAATTAACGTGTTCTCCAATCCTACCAAACTTCAGCGTTTGAACTCATCCTCAAATCCTCGGGTTGTGATTGTTGGGGCGGGGTTTGCTGGAGTTGAAGCCGCCAAAATATTAGGGAAATCTAACGTCGAGGTAGTGTTAATTGATCGCAATACCTATCATACGTTTATTCCGATGCTGTATCAAGTCGCAACAGCAGTCATTGACCCCCAACACGTCGTTTATCCCCTGCGGCGGATGTTTCGCGGACGCGGTTCTGTAAAGATTTTACAGGCAGAAGTGACTGCAATTGATTTTGATCGCCAGTCGGTTCAAACAAGTGAAGGTTTAACCTTAGATTATCAGTATTTAATTTTAGCCACAGGTAGCCAATCTCAATATTTAGGGGTTTCTGGCGCACCGCAACATTCCTGGCCGATGCGATCTTTACCCGAAGCGATCGCGATACGTCATCAAATATTATCCTGTTTTGAACAAGCTGTAAAAACAACAGATATTGAACTTCGGCGTAAGTTACTGCGATTTGTGATTGTGGGCGGTGGGCCGACGGGAGTTGAGTTAGCCGGGGCGTTGAGTGAGTTAATTCAAACGGCTTTAAAACGAGATTATCCCACATTAAAGCAATCTGAAACTCAAGTGGTTTTAGTTCAATCTAGCGATCGCCTATTAAAAGGATATCCTCAACGTTTAGGAGATTATACAGCCCGATGGTTACGGCGGCATCAAGTCGAGGTTTATTTAGGGACTCGGGTGAGTCAGGTGACGGCAGAAACCGTAGAATTAGAAGATCAAACCACTCTGGCCACTCAAACGGTGATTTGGACGGCAGGGGTTGAGGGGGCGACCCCAAATTTGAACCCCAAACCAGAAACCACAAAACGACAGGAAATTATTGCCCAGCCGACTTTACAAGTGCAAAATCTGCCGAATATTTACGCTGTGGGAGACTTAGCAGAAGTTCAAAAAGAGTCGATGACAGGTGTTGCCCAAGAAGCCATACAACAGGGTCAAACGGCAGCCAAGAATATTTTAAAGCAAATTAAAGGTCAATCTCCTCAAGAATTTAACTATTACGATAAAGGAACGTTAGCTATTATTGGTCGTCATGCTGGTGTCGGACGCATTGGTAAGTTTGCATTCACCGGTTGGCTAGCCTGGTTCCTCTGGTTAGAAGTTCACTGGTTTTATTTACCGGGCATTCGCAATCGCTTCGGTGTATTATTTAACTGGTTAAAATGTTATCTTTTTGGAGAAGGAACAAATCGCTTAATTCTACGAGAACAATTACCTGCTAATTTACAATCTTCTAATACTCATCCAGCCTCTAAAACTTACTAAACCTGAACTATGACTCAAAAATATCCGTCAGAAATCAAGCTTCGCTCAGAAGATATTATTCTAGCTTACACTTTTTTGAGGATTGTGTTTGGGATAAATATGTTTGTACATGGATTAGTTAGAATTGGTAATATCCCAGGATTTGTTCAGTCTCAAGTTGGGCTGTACGAAGGATTACCTGTACCTTGATTTTTGATTGCGGGGCCAGCTTTCTTAATTCCAATTGTTGAATTTATGATTGGCTTATTAATGATTGTTGGATTAGAAACTCGTAAAGCCTTAATTGCCGGATCTTTATTAATGATGCCGTTAATGTTTGGGGTTTGTTTATTGCAAAAATGGGATATTGCTGGCTCACAACTAACATATTGTCTGATTCTTTTCGTATTATTAATCGGTTATCCTTATAACTTAATATCTCTCGATCGTTTCCGTAAACAAAACCATTAATCGTCTAATTTAAACTATTTAGGAGCGTAACCTATGAAATTTCCATCATTCTTTCCTTTGATCGGTCGTATTCTTTTATCTTTAACCTTCTTTTATGGCGGCATTAACAATTTACTCGGCTACGCAGCCACACGAGAGCGACTGGCTGAGATGTTACCGTTTCCGGATATCGCTTTAATTGGTAATATTATTTGTTGTTTACTGGGGGCAATTTCTCTCGTTTTAGGATTTAAAATTCGATGGGGAGCAATATTACTAATTATATTCTTACTTCCCACAACTTTCATCTTTCATAACTTCCTGGCTGACCCCAGCGAAACCATTCCCTTTATAAAAAATATAGGCTTCGTTGGAGCAATGTTTTATATTGCTTATTTCGGGGCAGGCCCAGCTAGTATAGATTATAAATCAACTGATGTGTCTGCCAATAATCTCTAAATTATAGGAGGTTGTACTGGTATTCTTACAAATCCTAGAAACGTTATATATAACGTCTCGACCCAGACGCGCTATCATCTAACTCATGGCATCTTTTAATGCATTTTGAGTCATGGCTGCAATGGCTTGATCCGTTGCTTTGGGAAGATGATAATATTTCCCTCCCGCTGTTTTTGCTAACTCTTTAGCAAACCCCGTAGAAATAAACTTACTTTCCGTATCTATCACGAGTAATTGTATTCCTAAGCCCCGAATTTTTGCGGCAATGTCTAATAATTCAGCTTTAATATCTGGCTTTTCATCGTCTAAAATTGGTTCACCTAAAGATCGCGCTAACGGAATATTCCCCCGTCCATCGGTAATAGCCACAATCACCACTTGTCCCACATCTCCCGACTGTCTGGCATTGACTCCCACTCGTACCGCCTGAGTTAACCCATGGGCTAAAGGAGATCCACCCCCACAGGGCATCTTTTCTAAGCGTCGGCGGGCAGCGGCAATAGAACGAGTCGGCGGTAACAATACTTCGGCTTGTTCTCCGCGAAACGGAATTACACTTACCTGATCTCGGCTTTGATAGGCTTCGGTTAACAGTTGCATCACTGCCCCTTTAGCAGACTGCATCCGGTTTAGCGCCATCGATCCAGAAGCATCTACCACAAACACCACCAATGCCCCAGCTTTACGGGCTAAACGTTTAGAACGAATATCCCCTTGTTCTATAATCACCTTTTTCTCAGGGTTGCGTAACCGTCGTGCTTTCTGATAGGGGGCAGCCGCCCTTAAAGTGGCATCGACTGCAATTCGTTTGACTTTTCCCTTCGGCAACATCGGTTTAACGTAGCGACCCCGATCTTCAGAGAAAATTAAACTGCGGCTTCCGGTTTTGCCCTGGCGGTTTGCCATCTGAGCAAATTGTAACACAGTCGGATCGAGTACTACCCCTTCTGGATCGAAGACAAATTCTTCAGGAATGCTTTGTTCCTCTTCCTCTGGCGGTTCGGTATTATCTTCGTCTTCATCCTCATCTTCGTTTGGTTCTTCCTCCATCTGTTCTTGAGGCGGTGGCGGTGGCGGGGGGGGCTGTTGTTCTTCGGGGGGTTGTTCTAGAATAGTGGCGCGGGGAACAATCACTAATTCTACTGCTGTGCGTAAGTCTTCTGCATTAACTTCTGTACGTCCTTCTAAAGCCGCCGCAGCCTTTGCCACTCGAACGGCAAATAGTTCAGCCCGATGACCCTGCACTCCACCTCGAACGGCTTCTTCAACTAAATAGAGAATTTGTTTATGTTGGATGGTGACATCTTTAAGCCATTCACGGGCGAGTAGAATTTGAGTTTTGAGGTTATCAATATCTTCACTATATTGATTGAGAAATTCTTCTGGGGAACGGGCATAATTCAGAACTTGATCGACAGCCTCTACTCGCTGTTCTAAATTAAGTAAACTATCAGCCGACAAAGCAATAGCAATCCGATCTAATAAGTGGGGTCGAAGGTTACCTTCTTCTGGATTATAGGTAGCAATAAATAATGGTTTGCAGGGATGAGAAAAACTAATGCCTTCTCGTTCGATTAAATTACGTCCTTCGGTTAGAACGGTTAATAACAAGTTGGCAATATTATCATCCAGCAGGTTGATTTCATCAATATAAAGTACGCCTCGGTTGGCAGCGGCAAGCAGTCCCGGCTGAAAGATGGTTTCCCCGGTTTGAACCGATTTTTCTACGTCTACTGACCCAATGAGTCGATCTTCGGTGGTTCCCAGAGGAATCTGAATAAAAGGGGCTGGAATAACTTGACTCGCAACGGTGGGGTCTTCCGGGTTAGGTTCAAGATTGGCGTTCGCGAAGCGTGGCTCTTGCCATATCGCATTTTCTATTACTTCTATCGGTGGTAATAAAGCATGAAGCGCCCGAGCCATCACCGATTTTGCAGTGCCTCTGCGTCCTGCTATCACGACCCCCCCTAACTCTGGATCAACCGCAGCCAACAGTAAGGCGAGTTTGATAGCTTCTTGCCCCACAACGGCTGTTAAGGGGAATACCGTAATCCGTGGAGCGTCGATGGACGCAGGCATAAGATTAAAAAATTGAGCACAACTTTCTAGTATATCATAATTTAGAAAAAATGAGTCAGTAATTTTAGACAGATACTCAATTGTCTAGTGAGATTGTAATCAGATGATACAGCTTTTTGGTATTTTTTTTTACAGAAAAAGAGAAATAGTTTCTCAAATAGCCACTTGAATTACTGTCACATCAAAGTCATTAATCGCGATATTTTGAAGGGGGATTTGATCGAACTATCTATCGTCTAAAATCGCTTAAAAAACTTTGTAAAAATTGTTGACATTTTAATGAGTATAAACTTATAATAAATTCAACGACAAAAACAGCCTGCTTAATTCAGCGAAAGTTAAAGTTCTTCTGTTGAGAACTAATGAATTTAGTTCATTGATGAAGCGATAGAAGTGCTGCTGAAGCGGAGGAACCAATTTTTGGGGCGAATCTCTGATACATCCGTGCTTGAGAAGCGGTTGAAATCAACACTCAAGCGGAAGAGAAGGGTATCTCTCAACCCTAGTCCGTCAGCTAACTCCGTCAGCATTGAGGGGAGGCTGAAGCGCAACCTTCTAACTGAATAAAAGAAGTGATTGTCGATTCAGTATCCTTAATTTGAATTGGTCTAATTTGTTGTACCCCCCCAGGCCCTAAATAGCTTCCCATGACACCCAGAATACCTCTGTTTTTGATTGCGCGTTCTGAGAAGGCGACGTGGATATCTTTCCTGCGCCCAAACTCCAGTGATATTGTCTTAGTTCCTGTTTTTTCATGTTTCGCCGTTGCATTATTATGGTCTGTCATTCATACTTTTTTGACAACCTTAATGCCCACTCCTGCACTACCCACTCTGGTGAGTTCAAGCGTTAGTTCATATCAACTGTTTAGAAATCATTTAGAAGTTATCAGTCTGATCAGAAACTCAGCTAATTTGATGGTGAGCTAATGATGAGAAATTGAATTATAATTAGATCTGTAACAATAATAATTTGCAGTCCAACACAAACCCGAGCAAAATCCTTGAAAGTCTACCCTATCACTTGCTTGCGAGTCATGTAGCGGTTAGAGGATTGAGTTGGATGTAAGATCGAGAAATGATTATTCTCACATCATGACTCGCAGAATAATACACCTCATCCGGGTTAGTTATCATCTTTGTGATATACCCTTTGGGTAAAATTATAAAATGATACAGGCTACCCGCTGAATCAGGTTAGTTTAAGATCTATAGGACTGACTTCATCTTGAAGATTGGATAAAAATTGGATCTTGAGTGATTTCAAGTGTCGTTTAAACAGATAAGATAGAGAGCATGAGATTCGCGGTCGCGTAGCGTGGGCTTGCCCCGTATCGCAACCTCACCCTAGGCTCTGGGGTTCAGTCGTGAGTGTACTATCATTAACAGTCTTACCCTAGCAACCGACCCAGATAGGGTGGGTTGTCTGTTGTTAGGGTAGTTGCTTCGGACTCGACCAACCGCCTAAACTGCTCAGTCGTTTTCAATTCTCTCAAGCGGTGAGCTAGCTTTTAAGTTGGATACAACAACAACTTAATCTGTTTTGAAATACAATAGTTTCTATGAATACCAAACAATTGTTAGAAAGCTATGCTCAAGGAGAACGCAATTTTCCGGGTGCAATTTTGATTGGTGCTAAACTAAAAAGAGTAAATTTAAGCAGAATTAATCTCAGTCGAGCCAATCTGATCAATGCTGACTTAAGCCAAGCAAACTTACAGTCATCTCATTTAACAAACGTCAACTTAATTAATGCGAATTTAACTAATACTAATTTTAGAGGTGCAGATTTAACAACAGCCTACCTCACAGGAGCTAAATTAATTGGTGCAGATTTAACAAAAACTTTACTAATGAAGGCTTATTTAAACGATGCCAATCTAATTCATGCTCAACTGGTAGATGCTAATTTAAAGTGGGCTAATTTAACAAAAGCTAAATTAATTAGTGCTAACTTAAGATTAGTTAATCTAAAATATGCAAACTTAACAGGTGTTAATCTGATCGGAGCCGACCTCAGAGGTGCAGACTTAAGTCATGCGGATTTAACCAGTGTCAATTTTAGTGGTACTATTATTGATGAGACGACAGTAATGAGTAAAAAGTGGCGGTTAGTGCGGGAGATTGTTACCAAAGGCGCAAAAGGGAGAAACTTAAGTTACGCTAATTTAAGTGGAGCTAACTTAATCGGGGCTAACTTTATTGATGCGGATTTGACGGGAGTTAATTTCACAGGGGCTAACTTGAGTGGTGTTTATTTAAGTCACGCCCAGGTGAGTAATACTCTGTTTGTTGGTGTGATCGGATTATCTAATTCTGCAAAATTTGATTTAAAAAAACGAGGGGCAATAGTTAAGGAATAGTTTAGTATTTTGACAATAAAATAGATAGGGCTTGCTGACTCAAATTCTGACCAAGGAATTAGGCTCGCCATCACTACAAACACGATTCTCAGGGGACAATTTTCTCTCAAAGGGTCGTTCAAAATCTGCCTCAGAATTGATTGGACATTCAACTAAGCGATACATTTTCCTCAGGATGATGCAAGGATTTTATACTATTTTAACTCCAATTGCCTCTCTTGAGCATTAGCATTGGCTTCTCAAAGCCTTAAGACGGCTAGTTTCCTTAACTCTTCAGCAAGCCCTAAATAATCTGTAAATCGATTGATAGAGGCGCATTTCTTCGGGTATTCTCCCTACTTCCGTCCTAAGCTTGCGAGTTAATCTAAATCGATATTCTAAAAAATCAAAGATAAATATTTTTTCTGTATCTATTGCTATTTTTTTAAAATCCATGTCAAGTATCTCTGATAAGTTCATCCGATGGAGTGAGGTCGTTGAGTTGAGAGCAGGTGACTAAAAGCTTTGTATCATAGGATGTTTGATAATGAATAAACATAAAAAAGCGGTCTTCATCTCTCGAAAACCGCTCACTTTCAAACAAAGCTAATAAACAGCATTTAAAAGCTTACTGACTAAGATATTCGGTCAATTTGTGGAGATTTGAACCGCCTCCCGAAACAATACAGTAGCCTCGTTGCCAAAGAGTGGGTCTGGGATAATAAGATTTTAAGTATTGAGCAAACTCCCGTTTAATTTCTCTGTCTGTGGTGGTTTTCAACAGCATTGCCAAATCGGACTCCGTGACATTAGGACTTTTATCAATAATCAGATGAATATGATCGGGTTTACCTAAGTCTGCCTGACACTTCAACAATGAGCAATTACGCTTAATACAAATTCTAGAGGTCAGTTCTTTTAAGCGTTTTTCAAGTTCTGGGTTAATAATGGGATGCCGCTTTTCTGTCACAAAGAGAATATGAATGGTTAATGCAGTAACGTTCTGAGTATCTTTAAGCGGGCTGTAGTTATACGTAATGCCCCGATAAGTAAATCTTTCGTTCTTTACTTCTTTCCGTAAAGGTTCTACGGTAGGACTGTAATTATACTTACTACCTCTGTATGTAAATTTCATACGATTTCGCTCTATTGTTGGGTAATGTATCCGCTCGCCAAGCAGGCTTTTTTCTAGCCTTTCTGTGTCAATTAATTCGATAATCCACCCTGATTTGAAGCGCTTTTATTTTTAGCTTATAGCTTAATTGTCACAGTTTTTTTATCGAAATGTCAAGCCATTTTTTGACGATCAATCCGGTTGACTATCTTCATACTTTATCTTTGATTATCAAGCTTTTAGACGATTTATCAGATAGTATATTCAGCCGGATTTTAAATAAACTTTATAAAAATTATTGCAGTTAGTGTTGTGGCGCTATATCGTGATAGTAGGTTGCAGAGAGATAAAAATATAACCCTGTGAATACTTTATCGATCAAAAAAGGCTATAGGTTTGCTGAATATGAAATTCAGGGTTTGCCTATAACCTAACTCTGCCGTCAGAAGATAGTCTCTAATTCTATCGATACTGTCGGTAATTTCATTTTGAATAGAATCGGCTTTCTGCTACACTTAGTGAGCGCAACCGTTGCCGTGATAGTCGTCTGTGTCATAAAAACCGTTCTTTGTGCCAAAGAAGAGGCAAGCAACGGTAAACAGTACGGTTAACCCAGCTAAAATGAGTTTGATGTCCATTTACAAAATATCTCCTATTGAATGATTTCAGGTTCGATCAATGAGATTGTAGACGCATCTTGGTTAGCGCGTCCATCTCCTAGGGTAGCGCCAGAATTAATGGGTTGCACCCTTGTCCGACAATTACCGAATGGAGAACAACTTCGAGCAATAATTGTAGAAACAGAAGCTTATGAAACCGGAGATCCGGCTTGTCATGCTTATCGCCGTCAAACGCCTCGCAATGCAGTCATGTTTGGGCCGGCGGGGATGAGTTATGTTTACTTAATTTATGGCATTTACCACTGTTTGAATATTGTGACTGATGTAGATGGGGTAGCCAGTGCGGTGCTTATTCGGGCGCTACAATTAGATGCAGCCTCAACAACATTTGTGACTCAACGCCAACCCGATAAAAAATTCTCGAAAAAACAAATAGACCGTTTAGCAGCAGGGCCGGGTAAATTGTGTCGGGTGATGGAAATTGATCGCAGTTTAACAGCTTTACCATTGCGTCCGGGTCAACCGTTGTGGTTAGAGCATCGTAGCGTTGAATTTCAGACGGCGATCGCCCAAAATACGATACAATTAACCCAAACCACCCGAATTGGGATTTCTCAAGGAACTGAGATTCCCTGGCGATGGTATTTAACAGACTCTCCTGCTGTCTCTAAACCTTAAGCAGATTCAGGTTTGGGTAAAGAGGAGGGATGTACGAGTAATTCTGCCGTTGAACGTTTTTCTACCATTTCTTTGGTGACTCGGCAGCGTTTAACATCTTTACGGGAGGGAAGTTCATACATGACATCGAGCATGAGTTCTTCTACAATACCTCGTAATGCCCGTGCGCCTGTTTTACGGCGATAAGCTTCAGCAGCGATCGCTTCAATGGCTTCTGGATCAAATTCTAACTGAACATTATCCATCCGCAGTAACTTTTGATATTGCTTCACTAATGCGCTGCGAGGTTCGGTTAAAATTGCCATTAATGCTTTTTCGTCTAGGGGTTCTAGAACCGCAACCACGGGAATTCGGCCAATTAATTCGGGAATTAAGCCAAATTTCACCAGGTCATCAGGTTCCATTCCTTTAACTAACTCGCTACTCTCTTTCTCTATCGGTTTTTCTTCCCCAGATTGAATAAAGCCCATTGACTTTTTACCCGTTCTCTGGTCAATAATTTTTTCTAATCCTACAAATGCCCCACCACAGACGAATAGAATATTACTGGTATCAATTTGGATACAGTCTTGATAAGGATGTTTTCTGCCGCCTTGAGGGGGAACATTGGCGACAGTCCCCTCTAGCATTTTGAGTAACGCTTGTTGCACTCCTTCCCCAGAGACATCACGGGTAATGGAGGGATTTTCACTTTTACGGGCAATTTTATCGAGTTCGTCGATATAAACAATGCCTCGCTGTGCCTCTTCCACATCAAAATCGGCAACTTGTAGCAACCGTAACAGAATATTTTCTACATCTTCCCCCACATATCCCGCTTCGGTTAAAGTCGTGGCATCGGCAACGGCAAAGGGAACATCCAGCATTTTTGCTAGGGTTTCGGCTAATAGGGTTTTACCAGAACCGGTTGGCCCGACGAGAAGAATATTTGATTTTTGCAGTTCAATATTTTCATCAGGCGAAGTCCTGTTGGCTTTGCCTTGAATAAATCCTAAGCGCTTGTAGTGGTTATAAACCGCAACAGACAAGACTTTTTTAGCATCATCTTGACCTATAACGTGTTGGTCGAGATAGGTTTTAATTTCTCGGGGTTTAGGAACTTGATTGAGGGCGACACGGCTCGGACGAGAACGTCGCTTCTGAACCGCCGGGGCTGCTTGGGGTCGGTTTGTAGACGTTGGGGAAGATGTAGAGGTAGAGTCGAACAACTCCTCATCTAAAATTTCGTTGCACAGTTCGACACATTCATCGCAAATATAAACGCCCGGGCCTGCAATTAGCTTACGAACTTGCTCCTGGGATTTTCCACAGAAAGAACATTTTAGATAGGAGTCGTACTTAGACATATTTGCCTCATTTTTAGACTGCGGGAACAGATTCTCCAGGCACAGGGAAATTCTGTTTAGTGATCACTTGATCTATTAGACCATATTCCTTTGCCTCTTGGGCAGCCATAAAGAAGTCCCGTTCAGTATCTACCTCAATTCGTTCTATAGGCTGACCGGTATGATTAGCCAGGAGCTGATTGAGAGTTTGCTTATGATACAGGATTTCTTTAGCTTGAATTTCAATATCCACCGCTTGCCCTTGCGCCCCACCTAGGGGTTGGTGAATCATAATTCGGGAGTTGGGTAGAGACATCCGCTTTCCGGCTGTACCTGCGGCTAACAAAAACGCTCCCATACTAGCCGCTAAACCATAACATATGGTAACAACGTCGGGGCGAATCTGTTGCATCGTGTCATAAATGCCCATCCCAGCCGTGACAGAACCCCCTGGGGAATTGATATAGAGCTGAATATCTTTTTCTGGGTTTTCAGCTTCTAGAAACAACATCTGAGCGCTAACAGCATTGGCAACATCATCATCAATGGCAGTTCCCAGAAAGATGATATGCTCTCGCAATAAGCGAGAATACAGGTCAAATGCCCGTTCTCCCATGCCAGATTGTTCTACCACCATCGGAACGACGTTCGATGGGCCTAAGTTGACATCAACTTGACGGTTGCTAGCGATGTCGTGCTCGGAATAACTCCGAATTGGGCGATGGAAAGATTCAGACCAAATCATAAAACACAAAAATCAAGAAAATACTAAATTTTTAACGACTTTTGGAGCAATTGTAGACAAATTTTAGGTCTCTCGTATGGGGTGGGTATCCGACCCTCTAGATCAATATTGCTAATTTCTAAAGATAGATCGCGGATGCATGAGCGATTATCTTTAATTTAATATTGTCTTTAATTATGGCGTACTTTTAAGGAAATGGGGGTATTGGTTATTCGTCCCAAGTCATTTGTTATTTGAAAGACTCAAGTGTTATTCCCATTGATGAAAGGGAATCAGGAAAAATTGATTTCCCCCTCACCCTGCTTCAACGCGAACCTCAAAGAACGAATGACCAATAACCCATCCTTACTCTTCCTCGGTTGAGGCTACTGCTTCAACATCAACAGTCGCCGTCTCGGCGCTCACTTCAGGTTCAACAGTTTCCCCCTCATCGATTTCTTCTTCATCAGACTCACTCAAACTGCCTTCAGGGACTAACTCAACGGTAGAATGTTCCTCTAACCAAGCAAAAGTTTTCTTGGTGATGAGATCATTTTCAACCACTTCCCGTAGCCGTTGTGGATCGACTTCTTGATCTTTAAGTTGCTCACGAATTTTAGCTTCTTCTGCCTTAATTTCTTCTTCATCAACGCTAATCGATTCAAGTTTCGCCACCTGTTGAATTCCCAAAGATTGTTTAAGCTGTTGAATGGCTTCAGGGCGAGCATTTTCTCGCATTTTAGGAACCATATCACTGGTAAAAAACCGTTTGACATCAATTCCCATTTGGCTAAGCTGCATCGCTTGTTGGGTCAGCATTTGATCCACTTCTTGACGAATTAGGGTTTCGGGTAATTCTACCTCCATGCTCTCCACCAAGACTTTCGCTAATGCCTTTTCTTTGTTAGCACGAGTTTTCTCTTCTGCCTCTTCTTTATAGCGTTTTTCTAGAGATTCTCGAAGTTCTGCAATGGTTTCAAATTCGCTTGCTTCTTGGGCAAAATCATCATCGAGTTCGGGAAGTTCTTTTTCCTTAATTTCATTTAAAGTAATGGTAAAAACTGCCGCTTGTCCTGCCAAATCTTCGTTACCGTAATCTTCAGGAAAACTCAAATTTAATTCTTTAGTTTCCCCAGGATTCATTCCCACAACGCCTTCGGTAAACCCTGGAATAAATTGTCCTTCAGTAATCTCAACCTCAAAATTTTCTGCCTGTCCGCCCGGAATTTCTGTAGGTTCTTCTCCTTCAGCCCCGTCGGCGAAAACCCCTTTAAAATCAATAAAAGCCACATCTCCTTCCTGAGCGGGTCTATTTTCAATCGGAATTAACGTAGACAGTTTAGCCCGTTCTTGTTCTAAGACTTGATTGACTTGCTCAGGATCATAAGCCACTTCCTCGGCTTGCACAGTCCACCCTGTATAGGTTTCTAGATTCGCCTCCGGTTTGACATCAACCGCCGCTTGAATGGTAATGGGCTTACCCGGTTCAAACTGTTGAACGAGTTGATCGACATCTCCCCGTAACTCAAACTCACCAATAGGTTCAATCTTCTCCTGTTCAACGGCTTTGGGGAGACATTGTTGCATCAGATCATCGAGGGCTGCGGCTTTGATGCGTTCTGCCCCGAGGCGCTGCACCAGGATATGACGGGGAACTTTCCCTTTACGAAACCCAGGAATATTCACGTTTCTGGCATAGTTGCGAATAACCTGTTCGTAAGCAGTTTTAGACTGTTCGGGTGGGATTTCAATATCGATACCAATTTGGCTCTTGGGAAGTTTTTCCTGGGTTACTTTCATAGTCGTGATATGCTGAATTTAATCACCCCCAGCACGAATTGATTCTGGGGGACTATAATTTGAGATTAAGAGGATTTGACGTTCGTTGTTCAAGGGTATCCTACGCCAGTTCAAGCGCCTTGTTGATTATTATGGGCAGTGGTGTCCGTGTCAACCCTCCTGAAACGGACAGTTATGATCATTTTTAATGAGGAACAACCTATTTATTCTAAGTTACAGAATGCACCGATTGCATCGATAAAATTATAAATTTCAACTTTATTTAAAAAAATCATCTTTGTGTGGAGGAAACCAACTTGTCAAAATCTTATCGGGTCGCCATTTTAGGAGCCACTGGGGCAGTGGGAGCCGAGCTGCTGGAGTTATTGGAGAGCCGTAACTTTCCAGTCGCGGAGTTAAAACTGTTAGCCTCTCCCCGCTCGGCGGGAACCCCTTTAAACTTTAAAGGAGAGTCTCTTAGCGTTGAAGCTGTCAATGACAAAGCCTTTGACAATATTGACTTAGTGTTAGCCTCTGCCGGCGGGTCTACCTCTAAAGCCTGGGCTCCCATTGCGGTAGAAGCGGGGGCTGTGGTGATTGACAATTCCAGTGCCTTTAGAATGGAACCCAATGTGCCTTTAGTGGTGCCGGAGGTTAACCCAGAAGCCGCCGCCCAGCATCAAGGTATTATTGCTAACCCCAATTGCACCACAATTTTGATGGCCGTTGCAGTGTGGCCGTTGTATCAGGTACAACCCATACAACGAATTGTTGTGGCGACTTATCAATCCGCGAGTGGTGCTGGGGCACGGGCAATGGAAGAGGTTAAAACTCAAGCCAGAGCTATTCTCAATGGAGAAGATCCTAAAGCCGAGTTATTTCCTTATCCCTTAGCCTTTAATCTGTTTCCCCATAATTCTCCCTTGAATGAGGCGGGATATTGTCAAGAAGAGATGAAAATGGTCAACGAGACTCGTAAAATTTTCGGGGTAGAAGATTTGCGAGTGTCTGCCACCTGTGTTAGGGTTCCTGTGCTACGGGCGCATTCAGAAGCGATTAACTTAGAATTTGCTCAACCGTTTGATGTCGCCCAGGCAAAGGAAATTTTAGCGGCTTCACCTGGGGTCAAATTAGTTGAAGATTGGGATGCCAATTATTTTCCCATGCCCATTGATGCGACGGGACAAGATCCCGTTTTAGTGGGTCGTATTCGTCAAGATCTATCTCACCCTTGTGGGTTAGAATTATGGCTCAGTGGCGATCAAGTGCGTAAAGGCGCTGCCTTAAATGCGGTTCAAATTGCAGAACTGTTAGTGAATCGAAATTGGCTTGTCAATCGCCCTGCATTAGCAACCCATCATTAAAATTTTACAGGTTTGAGGATTATTCACGCTCACGATCAACCTCTCAGTTGAGTGGCTGAGCAACTGGCACAATGTTATAGAAGACAGATGGTAAGTTTTGGATCGGTGATGACGGCAATGATTACGCCGTTTACAGAAGAAGGAATGGTCAATTATGCCGTGGCTGAACAATTCGCGGCTTATTTGGCAGATCATGGTACAGATACTTTAGTTGTCTGTGGGACAACCGGTGAATCTCCCACCCTAACTTGGGATGAAGAATACGAACTATTTCAGGTGGTGAAAAAGGCAGTCGGAACCAAAGCCAAAGTGATGGCGGGAACGGGTTCAAATTCTACTCAAGAAGCAATTGAAGCCACTCAAAAAGCCGCTCATCTAGGGTTAGATGGTTCGTTGCAAGTCACCCCTTATTACAATAAGCCTCCCCAAGATGGCCTTTACGAACATTTTAAGGCGATCGCGATGGCTGCGGCAGATTTTCCAATTATGCTTTACAATGTACCTGGGCGAACTGGATGCAATCTTCAACCCGAAACGGTTGCACGTTTGGCAGAGGTGCCGAATGTTGTTGCCGTTAAAGAAGCAAGTGGTAGCCTCGATCAAGTCAGTCAGATTCGACGCTTGACACCTCCTGAATTTAAGATTTACTCTGGAGATGATTCTTTGACATTACCCATGCTCGCTGTTGGCGCCAGCGGTGTAGTTAGTGTAGCCAGTCATCTTGTCGGAATGCAGCTACAGCAGATGATTCAAGCCTTTGAAGCAGGCCAGGTACAGACGGCAAGCCAAATTCATCTCAAGCTATTTGGATTGTTTAAAGCGCTATTTGTCGTAGCCAATCCAATTCCTGTCAAGGCAGCACTACAGTTACAAGGTTGGAATGTGGGTGAGACTCGTCTTCCTTTAACTCCACCTTCAACAGATGTTATCCAAACCCTGAAAAATATTTTGAGTGAACTGAATTTAATTCAAACTTAATCTGTTTTCCAGTTTGAAATAACCTCACAAAATACGAATCAAAGTGAATCACTAGTCTTACAGTTTTTGCTAACTTCACTAAAACTTAGAGCTTTATATCAAGGTTTGTCTATCCAATTGTTAGCGCTCACATTGTCAACTTAACTCGAAATAAACATGGTCACAAGTAAAACTGCACCCATTCTCAAAACTCGTAACTCTAACCGTAAAGTGATTAAAACACCTTCCAATCAACCTACATTAAAAATTATTCCCTTAGGCGGACTCCATGAAATTGGTAAAAACACCTGTGTGTTTGAATATGAGGATGAAATTATCCTTTTAGATGCAGGTTTAGGATTTCCAACCGATGGGATGCATGGGGTCAATATTGTTCTGCCTGATGTTGCCTATCTGCGAGAAAACGCCGACAAAATTAAAGGCATGATTGTGACTCACGGTCACGAAGATCATATTGGTGGGATTGCATTTCACCTCAAACAATTTGATATTCCAGTGATTTATGGCCCCCGTCTAGCGATGGCATTGTTGCAAGGGAAATTAGAAGAAGCAGGAGTATCTGACCGCACAGAATTAAGATCGGTTCGTCCTCGCGATATTGTCCGGATTGGGAAGCATTTCTTAGTCGAATATATCCGCAATACCCACTCCATGGCAGATAGTTTTACCGTTGCCATTAATACCCCGATTGGTGTAGTTATTCATAGCGGAGACTTCAAGATAGACCATACTCCCGTTGATGGCGAACGGTTTGATTTACAACGTTTAGCAGAATATGGCGAAAAAGGCGTTCACTGTTTATTAAGTGATTCGACAAATGCTGAAACCCCTGGCTTTACCCCTTCAGAAGCCTCCGTTGCACCCAACCTAGAACGGGTCTTTACTCAAGCATCGGGACGGGTTTTAGTCACAACTTTCGCTTCTTCGGTTCACCGTTTAAATATCATATTAGGGATTGCGGAAAAAATCGGACGTTCTGTGGCAGTCGTCGGACGTTCAATGTTAAATGTAATTGCCCATGCTCGGAACTTGGGATATGTTAAATGTCCAGATCACCTGTTTGTTCCCCTCAATGCCATTCGAGATTTACCGGATGAAAAAGTCTTGATTCTCACCACAGGTTCCCAAGGAGAACCCTTATCGGCTTTAACTCGCATTGCTAACGGCGCACACCGTCAAATTCGCATCAAACAAGGGGATACGGTTGTCTTTTCTGCCAACCCCATTCCTGGTAATACCATTGCGGTAGTTCGGACAATTGATAAATTGATGATGCTCGGAGCAAACGTGGTCTATGGCCGTCATCAAGGGATTCACGTTTCTGGACATGGTTGTCAAGAAGACCACAAACTCATGCTGGCTTTGACTCGCCCTCGCTTTTTCGTCCCGGTCCATGGCGAACACCGGATGTTAATTAAGCATTCTCAAACCGCTCAAAGTATGGGTGTTCCCCCAGAAAATATGATCATTATTGATAATGGGGATGTGGTGGAATTGACCGAAGATTCTATTTGTATCGGGGATAAAGTTCAATCGGGAATTGAACCGGTTGACTCGTCTCGCTCTGGTTTTGTTCGAGATGATGTCCTCAAAGAACGGCAACAACTGGCAGAAGATGGCGTAGTCACGGTTGCCGCTGCGATTGGTTTAGAGGGTCAATTGTTAACTCAACCTCAAGTTCATCTCAAAGGGGTGGTCAGTAGTGCCGATGCAGCATTGTTACAAAAGCTCATGACTCAAGCCATCGAACAAACCTTAAATGACCGTTGGTCAGAGTTAGCACGTTCGTTTGAGAATGGTGAGAAAGAAATTGATTGGGTTGGAGTCAAAACAGAAATCGAACGTTCATTACAGCGACTGCTGCGACGGGAAATGCAAAGTAATCCATTACTGGTGTTACTTGTAAATACCCCAGATGAGGGGGCCACCTCTTCTTCAACAAATTCAACAAATTCAACGGATTCTTCTACTTCAACGAATTCTTCTGCTTCAACGGATTCAACAAATTCTCCCACCCCAACAGGACGGCGGCGAACTCGTACAGCGGCACGGGTAGCCTCATAAACTGTTAGTTGCAATGTAGAGACGTTCAATTCTGTGCGTCTCTTCTTTATTTATAGATAGAGAAATACGATATAAAAAATTAGTTAAATTCTTTTTTACGACAACTTTAACTTAGTATATAAATATTGATGTGCTTATTGGTAGTGTTTGATCGAGCCATTTAACTCTACTAGATGAGCGGACTAACTGTGTGATGCAATAACGCGATCGCGTAAATCGCGAATGACAGGTTATATAAAATTAAAATATTGTAGAAAATATGAGTTTGATTGCTAAAATTGAAGCGATTTTGTATCTTAAAGGTGAACCCTTAGAGCTAAAAGAAATTGTTGAACGGGTTCAAGCAGATCGCAAAGTGGTGAAACTTGCTTTGACACAGATCATGTCTGATTATGCTCAACGAGAAACTGCCTTAGAAGTGATAGAAATTAAGGGCAAATATACATTACAATTGAGAGAAACTTATCGAGAACTAATTGATACTTTAATTCCGCCTGAGTTGGGGGTGGGAGCATTAAGAACCCTGGCTGCGATCGCTCTTAATAAAGGTATGGCACAAACCCAACTCGTCGAACTCCGAGGTTCAGGGGCTTATCAACAGGTGCAGGAATTGGTCGAACAAGGATTTATTCATAAACGCAAACAAGCAGAAACTCGTTCTTATTGGTTGCAAGTTACTAAAAAATTTCATCAGTATTTTCAAGTCGATCAACTTCCCCATCAATTAGCCTTAAAATTTGAAACTCGTGATGTAGATCAAACTACAAAAATAGATCCATCCATTTCTGAAGCTGAAAATGAAGAACTAGAAGTATAAAGGTTAAATAAAGTGTAGCTGTTTTAACAAACAATCAGTATATCCGGTTGAATTCATTGATAATTGTAGTAGATTTGCGCGCATTTTATTCTGATTTAGCGGCTAGATCGGATATCTTTACAAATTCATTTCACGACTCTTGGACACAATAGACTACACTAGAAGTACACAGTCAGATATTCAGGCTCACCTCATGGTATTTAACCCCGATTTTCTTAAATCCAATGATCGCGAAATTTCGGAAAATTCTCTTTTGGATTACCTTCAGCATCAGCATCCTGAGGTTCTGACTCATGTAGCTCAGTCAGCTAGCTCGGAGGTGAAAGAGATAATCTCTCGAAATGTCCAAGGTTTAATTGGTGTATTGCCCACAGAAGACTTTGATGTACAAATTACCACAAACCGGGAAAATTTAGCTGGTTTATTAGCCTCAGCAATGATGACGGGATATTTTCTCAGTCAAATGGAACGGCGGATGCATTTAGATCATAACCTGTCCAAAACAGGGTCAATGGATGCAGGTTGATCGACTTTAACAGAAGCGTTATCCAAATTCCTGAGTCTGAAGGGACTAGGAGAGAACGAAAACACTCAGATTATTAACCTATCCCAAATTCTCTCTAGTCCATGATGGCTAAAAATGATGTGCGAAGTTTAATTTTCTGTTGCCAGGGCTGATTCGGGAAATGGAGTTGGCTTCACTTTCAAACGTTTAACTTCACCGGAACGATTCACTTCAATTTCAAGTTCCTCACCAATTAAACTCATTTCTACAACTTCTTGCACCTGAGTCGGCGTATTGACGGGTATACCTCCAATTTTTTGTAAAACATCTCCTTTTTCAATGCCGGAAACCGCAGCCGGAGAGTCTTCGACAACCCTTACCACCAGTACTCCTTGAGTTTGGACAATATTAACTTCGAGTTGTTCTGCCATATCTTCAACATTAGCAGCACTCAACTCCATCATTTGCACACCGAGAAAAGGATGATCGGCTTTGCCTTTATCAAAAAGCTGAGTCCCAATTCGTAATGCCGTTTCAATCGGTATCGCAAATCCAAGCCCCTGGGCATTAGCTCGAATGGCGGTGTTAATCCCGATCACTTTTCCTTCATCATTCAGCAACGGCCCACCCGAATTACCTGGATTAATTGCGGCATCGGTTTGAATAAAACGAACTCGTTTATCGGGAATCCCCACTTGTGAGCTAGAACGACCCGTGGCACTAATAATTCCGACCGTAATCGTATTATCTAATCCTAATGGATTACCAATGGCGATCGCCCACTGACCCGGTACAATGATATCAGAGCGACCAATGGGAGTAGAAGGTAATTCTTCCTTTAAATCAAGTTTGACTGCGGCAATATCTGTCACATCATCAATCCCTTTCACCTTGCCTTCAAACCGACGACCATCTTTTAAAGTGACCTGAACTACATCCGCCCCATTTACCACATGAGCATTGGTCAATACTTGGCCGTCAGCAGAAATAATAAAGCCCGATCCGGTGCCATGACGAACTCTTTCTTTGGGGGTGGGTAACTGGTCGCCAAAGAACCGTTTTAACAAAGGATTATTCAGTGTATTAGAAGAGTTTTTTAGTCGCTTTGTCGCGTCAATTCGGACGACTGCTGGCCCTACTTTTTCCGCCGCTTCGGCAATAAAATTAGAACTGTGACGAACAATTACCCGATTTTCCCGAATTCGAGGGGGTTGATTGGGGGCAACAGGCCGCACAACCGGAACAGCGGTCGATTGTTTCAGTTGATTTTGGGTATAAAGATAGCGATTTCCCAGCCATCCACTGCCCCCCCCAATCGAAAGTAAAGATAAGTAAACGGTTAACTGTTTCAGAGATAAGTTCATCTGCGTTTCTAGTTAAATCAGGTAATTCCTCTTAAAATATTCGCCAAAGTTGTCATGAGTTCAGTGTACCGGGAAAAGCGACCAGGTTAGGATACCTGCTATTTAACTTAACCCTATCATCGGATCAACAGTCTTAAGATCTGCTCATGACTTGCTTTTGTGATGGGGTATAGAATATCGCTAAACTCATGGTTAAGGTGAGTTTCTCCTCATCAACGCCGAAAAAAATGACCGGCAATGGAATAGGGGAGCCAATCCAAAATAATTGCTGTTCTACTACTAATATCTACTCTAATCCAAAAATTTTCAACTTGACTGTGCTTACACACAATCATGATTTTATGGAAACTAATATTCTGTATCAGAGTGAACATTTATAACGGGTTATGGCTGGGAAAAAGTACAAAACGTCATTAATAACCTTGCTTAAAGGACTTTAGCCTCAATATTTTAAATGATTGCAGTGATCGTCGTCACAACAAAACCGGGTCTCAATCGCTAAATTATTGTTATATCAATCTGCGCTGATCTCGCCAAAATACTGAACCACCTCAACAGTTTCAATGGCAAGATTCACCCACAATTTTAGACCCTATCAAAATTTCATCAATCTAGCATCGTGTAACTTTTAAATAAAATTTCCAGATTTCACCGCAGTGATCTCGAACCCATATCTAAGGTGATAAAGATTAATTTAGAGCCTGATAAAAGTCACTTCTTTGTGGCTTCAATCCCGATATACTAGCAAACAGCTAGAGAGAGTCACAGTGAACAGCAACCATGTGCCTAAATTTGATGCCTACCGTCTAACAACACTTGTTATAGGTAACGCCTAGACAGCTTAGGCGTACGGCAGGGGAAACACGATTAACAGCTTATATTTCAGGGTAAAGCAGGAAGCAATGATAGAGACTCTATCATTTGTGGGCATCTTAAATTACAACAGACCCCTGTACGTGCAGTCTCACGTTACTGGAGCAATCGAGAGAATAACTATGCCAGCCACCAACAAAATGCTTATTGAAACCGATATGAACCAGAAGTTAGCCGATTCCCAATCATTAGATGAAATGGATTCTACGACTGACTTTGATGCTCACCAAACCGGTAACTCAACCAGCGACGCATCTGAAAAGACGAAATCTACCACTACTTCTAACCGTCGGACGACGGATATGGTGCGCTTATACCTACAAGAAATTGGTCGTGTTCGTTTACTAGGACGGGATGAAGAAGTTGCGGAAGCTCAAAAAGTTCAGCGCTACCTTAAACTAATTGAATTACGCGATGCGATTACTGAGCAAGATGAAAGCCTTTGCCAGCTTTATAGTCAGCTTGCTCAGTTTTCTGTGAGTAGCCGTTTAATGTGGTATGCGTTTAACTCAAATCTATCGCTTTGTGTTGGTTTAATCACTCTTCGTATCTATGTTAAACTCATTCAGACACGAGATCAACTGGCGGCTCAGCTAGGACATCGACCTTCTTTTGAACGATGGGCAAAAACCGCAGAGATTGAAAATGCTCAACTCAAACCCATGTTAGCCGTTGGTAAACGCTGCTGGGCAGAACTTGCCAGTATTAGCACCACCGAACTAGAAAAGATTCAAACCGAAGGAATTCGCGCTAAAGATCATATGATCAAGGCAAACCTTCGTTTAGTTGTCTCTGTTGCCAAGAAATATCAAAATCGTGGATTAGAACTCTTAGATTTAATTCAGGAAGGGACTTTAGGTTTAGAGCGGGCAGTTGAAAAATTTGACCCTACTCGAGGTTATCGTTTTAGTACTTATTCTTATTGGTGGATTCGTCAAGGAATTACACGGGCGATCGCCACTCAAAGCCGTACCATTCGCTTACCTGTACATATTACTGAAAAACTCAACAAAATCAAGAAAGCCCAACGTAAAATTTCTCAAGAAAAAGGCCGGACTGCAACGATTGATGATATTGGTGTAGAGTTGGATATGACACCCGCTCAGGTTCGGGAAGTCTTGTTACGGGTTCCTCGTTCTGTTTCATTAGAAACAAAAGTCGGTAGCGATAAAGATACTGAACTCGGGGATTTACTGGAAACTGAAGAAATTTCCCCAGAAGAAATCTTGATGCGAGAATCTCTTCAACGCGATTTACAACATCTTTTAGCGGATTTAACCAGTCGAGAACGGGATGTGATTCTCATGCGTTACGGTTTAGGAGATGGTCATCCTTATTCTTTAGCTGAAATTGGTCGGGCGTTAGAACTATCTCGGGAACGAGTTCGTCAAATTGAAGCCAAAGCACTACAAAAACTGCGTCAACCCAAACGTCGTAACCGAGTTCGCGATTACTTAGAGTCTCTTAGCTAATTAATCTTTCTCTATCTTCTACTGATAATAATGGCGATCGCTATAATTTCAAACAGTGGCGATCGCTATTTTTTGTGAATGTGAATTTGACGAAGAGAATATTACGGTAAAAATCCAGAGATAATCAGGGGAATAAACAATAAGGCAATAATAATAAACAGTAAAGTACCCGGATCGATATTGAGTTTAGGTGGGGGTTGACTCATGGTAATTGTTAAAAGGAATTGTCAATCGCTTTGGATTTATTAAATCATCAAAAGAGGATGCGTGACTCACACACCCTCTTTGAATCATAACCGATAACTTTTAGTTGTGATTAACTTTTCGTGAGGACGAATTCAGAAACGGCTTCGGGATGTTCAGAGGCTGGAACAAACTTAACTTTTTTATCCTCGTCAACATCAACTACAGCCGCATCGCCTTCGGCAATATCACCCGCCAACATCGCCTCAGCTAAAGCATCTTCTAACAGGTTCATAATGGCTCGACGCAGGGGACGCGCGCCATAACTGGGGTCGTATCCGACTTCAACTAAATGATCCTTAAACGCTTCACTCACTTGTAGAGTAATACCTTTTTCACTTAAACGTTGGAAGACATCTTTTAACAGAATATCAGCAATTTCTTTAATCTCTGATTTCTGTAATTGACGGAAGACAATAATCTCATCCAAACGGTTAAGAAACTCCGGACGGAAATATTGCTTCAATTCCTCATTCACCAGATTCCGAATCCGGTTATATTGTAAATCTTCCCCGTCGCCTGCGAATTCAAATCCTAAACCGCCGCCCCCTTTCTCAATCACTTTTGATCCGATATTGGAAGTCATGATAATTAAGGTATTTTTAAAGCTAACCGTGCGACCTTTAGAATCCGTTAACCGACCATCTTCTAGGATTTGTAACATGGTGTTGAACACATCGGGGTGAGCCTTTTCAATCTCATCAAACAACACCACGGTATATGGACGACGGCGTACTGCTTCAGTTAATTGACCGCCTTCATCATAACCCACAAATCCAGGAGGAGAACCCACTAACTTAGAAACGGTGTGGCGTTCCATAAATTCGGACATATCCAGCCGCACCATCGCTTCTTCTGAACCAAAGAAATAAGAAGCCAACGCTTTGGTTAATTCTGTTTTACCCACCCCAGTCGGCCCTGAGAAGATAAAACTAGCAATCGGACGGTTGGGGTTCTGTAAGCCCACTCGCGCCCGGCGAATTGCCTTAGAAACGGCGGTAACAGCCTCATCTTGACCAATAATCCGCTGGTGCAGGGTATCTTCCATGTGTATCAGTTTCTCGGCTTCAGATTCCGTCATTTTATTCACCGGAATTCCAGTCCAAGCAGAAAGAACATCAGCAATGTCTTCTTCTGTTACCGATAACGAAGTCTTTTCTGTGGAGTTGTTCCCTTTAACAGCCTCAATTTCTTCCTTCAATTCAAGTTCTTGATCCCGCAGTTGGGCCGCTTTCTCAAAATCTTGAGATCCCACCGCCATTTCTTTTTCTTTAATGACTGCGGTTAACTCTTGCTTTAACGCCCGTGTAGCTTCAGAAGGCTTAGAATTGCGTACTCGTACCCGAGAACCCGCTTCATCAACTAAATCAATCGCTTTATCGGGTAAGAACCGATCTGAGATATAACGAGCAGACAGTTGTGCCGCAGCATACAACGCTTCATCCAAAATCGTTAACTGGTGATGATCTTCGTAAGCCGAACGTAAACCAAACAGAATCTCAATGGTATCAGTGACGCTAGGTTCACCCACCATAACGGGCTGAAAACGACGTTCTAAAGCCGCATCACGTTCGATATACTTGCGGTATTCATCGAGGGTGGTTGCCCCTAAACATTGCAATTCACCCCGCGCTAAAGCAGGTTTCAGCAAGTTCGCGGCATCCATACTGCCTTCAACGGCTCCTGCCCCGACCAGAGTATGAATTTCGTCGATGACAAGAATAATATTTCCGGCTGTCTGGACTTCCTCAACAATCTTCTTGAGACGTTCTTCAAATTCGCCTCGGAAGCGAGTCCCAGAAACCAATGCCCCCATATCTAAGCTATAAACTTGCTTATCGATCAATAATTCAGGGACGTTATTATGGGTAATGCGTTGGGCCAAACCTTCGGCGATCGCAGTTTTACCGACACCGGGTTCCCCGACCAACACCGGATTATTCTTTGTGCGACGGCCAAGAATTTGAATCACTCGTTCAATTTCTTTTTCCCGGCCGACAATAGGGTCAAGTTTGCCTTCTGTGGCCATTTGCGTTAAATTACGGCCAAACTCATCGAGAGTAACTGATTTTTGACGTTCTCCACTGGTGCGTGCGCCTCCTGGAATAGCAGCGGCAACTTCACCTAAGGAGCGAATGACATCATTACGCAGGTTGGCTGAGTCTACATCAAAGTTTTCTAAGACTTTGGCGGCAACCCCTTCCCCATCAGCCAGTAAACCCAGTAAGATATGTTCGGGAGTAATGTAGTTATCTCCCAGTTGACGGCCTTCTTTCAAGGCTGACTCAAATACCCGTTTTGCTCGTGGCGTAAAAGGTATTTCGGGTGGCATCATCCCTGAGCCTCTGCCTATAATGGCTTCGACTTCTTGACGGGCATCTTCTAGGGTAATTCCCTTTTCAGATAATAGTTTCGCAGCAACGCTAGTCCCTTCCCCTAATATTCCTAGCAACAATTGCTCGGTTCCTACAAAATTATGTCCTAGGCGACGAGCCTCTTCCTGAGACAACATCACCACCTTTATTGCTTTGTCTGAGAAATATTCAAACATCGTCTCCTACTGCCTCGTAATAACGGTTTTATCTACTTTAGTCTCTTCTTGGGAGATGTGGGACAAAGTCTCACGACACCTCAGAGATGTAAACTTTTATGTATTTTAGTACTTCTACTGTACCTTTATTGTGCAACAGATGGCAGTGAGGAGAGCCGTAATCTGTAGTGCGGTTGAGTTGTTGATCCCAAATCTAAACCCCAAGAGCAATAGACGTGAGATAGTATTTAATGCATAGTCAGTCACGCACTTAGCATGAGCCGTATTAAGACCTCACCCCCTGCTGAACCTAATCAACCTGCCAGTATTGCTAAATTATTTTATTCTACCCAAAACCCTGAAGCTGCTATCGTTTCAAGCCATATATCCTCTGAGCATTCTACTGTTAGCCAGTGGGGGTCGCGCCTGGAAGTTCAACGTTTCACTCGTCCTGGACTGTGGTTTCTGGGATTAACCGTGATTGTCTTTTGGGCAAAGTGGAATGGCATTTTGTTACTGGCGACAATACTGGGTATGGGAACGATGATTACAGTTTATCAACTGCCTCGCTCCAACTGGCAGCAATACAGGTCTTTATTTTACCAACTTTTTAGCCCAGCCAATCGCCTGTTAACGGGTGCTGTTCTCAGTGGCGGTTTAGTTGCTGTTGGGAGTTATTGGATGATGTCTCTGCTTTCATCGGGTGAAAATATTTGGGTGGTTTTAAGTTTAATTTTACAAAATGGTGGGATTTTCGCGATCGCTGCACTGTTAATTTGGCAACTTTTACAACAACAAACCCATCAAACCCAAAGCAGTCGTCATCAATTACTCACAGAATTAACCCATCAAGAGGCATTACACCGTTTAATTGCCGTCCGCAAACTCACCCAACTGACCCTGCGTTATGAGTCTAATACACCCTCTAAAACTTCTACAACTATTTTAACGCGATCGCAATTGGCAGAATGTTTCCGTTTAATGTTACGCACTGAAGTCGAACCATTAGTTCGCAATGGCATATTAGATGGCTTACAACAGTTAGAAAAATAAACTTTATTTTAGCTTGTTATTCTGTTTTTATTGAGCTAATTTTTTCACAAATTTACCTGAAGAAAATCACTAATCTCCTTAAAATCATCAAAACTGTAGGGTATGTCACTTAACGCACCTTTGCTAAAACAAGTCAATCTAAAAATAGTGAGAAAGTTGTAACTGGCTTAACTTTATAGTTTTCTTATACTCCAGCCGAAAGAAATCCTATCACAATGCCAGCAACAATTGCCAAAACCATAAACACTAAGACTAAAATCACTAACCAATATTGCAGCGTATAAAGCTTACGCAGTTCTCCCAATGCCCCCATTAAATTCTCAATATCTGCACCAGATGTTGTTACAATTCGTTTAAAGGCTAAGCCAGCATTTCTTGTCCATATCCCGATTAGTAAAAAGAAAATACCTTGAACTAAAGCATTAAATGCTTCTGCGAAACCTTGGGGTTGTGCAAACGCTGAAATTAGTATAATAACGCCAAAAATTAAGACCAGTATTCCGGCAACAATCGATAAAGTTGCCACAAAACTCATCTTTTTCCCTAAATCGCCAATTAGCTCATTTTGGCTAGTACTAAATTCATACTCTGAAAGTGCCATCATATTACTCTGATACTTCAGGAGCGATTATGGCAGAAGTAAGCTAATGATCGCAAGCACAACTTTAAGCTTTGTTAACCTTTGATTCCAGAAGTTGCATTGGCCCTAAATACTGGGTTAAGTAAGGAGAAAAAACTTCATAAATTAAGGTTAAAGGTTTACCATGATGCCAAAACAAGTAATGGCGACCCCAAAACGGCCCGGTATATTCAAAGGCTGATTCTAATGCTTTAGAATTGCCATGATATAAGCCTTGAACATCCCGATAAAGTTCTGTTCGTAGCCGGGCTAAACTCGCCCAAATGGGAATTGAACGATTTTGTAGATATTCGTCTACATGACTGGCTTCCCACCAGGACGTGGCATAAGCCAAGCGTTGGCCAGAAGCAGTCCTTAACCAAACCTGACGACGTAACCGAGGGCCAGGGACAGCCTGAATTAAGTCGGGTGCCCCATCTGTATCCATTCCCACCGGGGACATATCAATCACATCAACTTCTGTGGGTTCTCCCGTCAACAGTTGTAAATGTCGCGTCGGTGAACCATCTCCCAATAGCAATATTTGCCAGGGCGGTGACAGTTGAGAATGGGGTAACCCTTGGCGGATAGCAGCTTCTCCCCCTTGCCATTGAGAGTGTAAGCGATGCCAAGCCAAGGGACGTTGAATGGGTTCTGTGAGTTCTAAATGAGCAGTCAATGTTCTTTACAAAACTTAACCTCTACAATATCTTAGCGTTTATTTGATAATTGTGCTGAAGCTGACTGATTTTTAGGAAGGATATAAATTTAAAACTCGATTGAGAATCATCCGTTTATCAATACGAACCAGTATATAAGAACCTTGTTGATTTATGACTTGATAATCTTGAGATTGTAGTCCGATTTTATTTAAGTCTTTTTGCCGACTCATCACCAAGGCATTAAATGTTTGGGGTGAATTCAAAACAGCATCTTTTAGATATTCAATCGGTTGATTATTGGGTTTCAAAAAGTTTCGGGTTGTCAAGTACTCAACGGGTTGCTGACTATAAAAAACAACACTAGGCTTTTTAAAGCCAATCATAATTATTTGTTCGTGGGGTTGTTGGACTTGAGGAATTTGTAAAGAGAGTTGTCTTAAGGGTAGTTGACGAATATCATCAATAAAAAATAGGGCGGGATTAATTACAAAGATAAAAAAGGCAATAAATCCAATAACATTAATATTAATGATCCAATTAATTCGCTTTTTAATAAAAATAGTAAATGCAATTGCTAATGCCGTAGTTAACCAAATTAATCCGGCAATTTCTGGTAAATTAGATTTAGCTATGGCTTCGGGTAGATTAACTATGGCTGGATCTGTACTAATTAAGCGAGGACTATAAAAGCAGAAAATAGCAATACTAACTAGAATAATAATATTAAAAATAATACTCCAGAAAATACCTTTATTTATGGAAGGTTTAGAGAGGATAAGATTACTCCAAAATAGAGCTACTAAAATCGCTGCGGCTGGCATCAAGGGTAAAACATAACTGGGCAGTTTAGTAACAGAAATAGAGAAGAAAATGAATATACTTACAAACCAGAAAAACGCAAATAAACCCAGTTGAGTAGAACGATTTTGGTTAATCCAAAAAGATCGTCTCCAAAACTGTAAACGATGAATAGAAATCGGTAAATAAATTGACCAAGGTAAAAAGCCTATTAAAATAACTAAAAAATAGAAATACCAGGGGGCGGAATGACCATTAACGACTTGAGTAAATCGTTCAACATTGTGATATCCGAAGAAAGAATTAATATAAGTGTTACCGTTTTCTAGAGTCACTAAAACAAACCAAGGAATAGTAATCGCCGAAAAAATAAAGCTACCTAATAATAGATTACTTTCTTGGATTACTACTTTTAATTGGTTGAGATAGAGTAAAAAAGATAGAATAATAATTCCGGGCAAAACAAGACCCACTGGCCCCTTTGTTAAAACAGCTAATGCGGTGAGAATATAAAATAATAAATAGCCGATATGAGGAATTAAACGAGGCGGCTGAGGGGCTTTTTCAGAAGCGGCGTATCCCCAAAAAAAGCAAATTAATCCGGTTCCCATACAGCCATTTAATAGCATATCAGAAACCCCTTGACGCGCCCAAACAATCGTTTCTAAGTTTAATGCTGCGAGGGCTGCGCCGATCCAGGCAGATAGCCATAATTGTTGAGTTTTATTAGCAGAATAACCCGGTAAAAATCCAAAGAAACGTAAGACTAAAAAAACAGCAACCGTGAGGAGAATAGCAGCCATTGCAGAGGGTAAACGGACTGCCCATTCATTCACCCCTAACAGTTGATAACCGACTGCCATTAACCAATAGACTAATGGTGGTTTATCAAAGCGAGTGTCTTGATTAAAATAAGGGGTAATCCAATTTCCTGTAATGGTCATTTGACGGGCGGCTTCAGCAAACAAGGGTTCAGTTTCATCCACTAAACCCACGCTGCCTAAATTCCACAGGAAGACTAAGCCACAGATTAATAATAATCCGATACAAGAAACGCCCCATAATAGGAAAGGAAATGGTTGCCATAAATGCTGTTTCTTCATACCGGATACTTAATCATTACTCAATTAACCTTTTAATCTAACAGGTTTTAGAGAATTTGGAATAAATTGTAACAAGACAACTGAAGAAGTTTCATTCCGTTATGACTCGATTTTAACGTCTATAATTGTTTCTCCTTTGGTGAGTTTAAAGATGCGATCGCCTGTCTGATCTTTATCTTTCAGCTTGATACTTTCACTGCTAAAATTAACCAATCGGTTTTCACTCGTAACCAAATGAATCACTTGATCGGGTTGTGCCGTAGCAATTCCCACTAATTGATCGGTTGGTTGTTTAAATTGAAACACCTGTGTCCCAATAGCCCCGCGACGACTACTGCGTAATTGATTAATCCCAATGCGTTTAACATCGCCCATGGCAGAAAATAACAATACACTGCCTTTAACTCTCGCCGTTGCCAAACCCACGAGAGATTCTTGTTTTCGCAGTCGGGTAACCTGGGAACCTTGGGCAGTACGTCCCATAATCGGTAACTGTTCATCATTAATCGGTAATCGTAGCAGTCGGCCGCCAGAAGTGGCAATCAAAACCTGATCTTGGGGTTTGCATAACGCCGCATAACTTAACTCATCTTCCTCTTTTAACTTCACCACCGTCATTCCCCGGTTGGTTAACTCGGCAAATTCAGTCAACGGCAGGCGTTTAATTTTACCTTGTTGAGTCAGAGTAATAATATCGCTAGAGTTGGGATGTTCCGCTACAATAAATTGCTTTAACACCAATTCTTGACGACTGACAGATTCATCTTTTGCTGCCGAAGACGGTAATAATGTAATTAACGGGGTTCCGCGAGACCGACTTGAACCCGATGGGATATCGGCCACATTCAACGGATAAGCCTTTCCAGTACGGGTTAAAATCACCACACTGCGATCTGTTTTCGTATCGTAACGATTAACCGTAAAATCTTCTGCCGTTTCAACCGTCACCTTTTTCGGAATATTAGCAGACTTATTCTCCGCCGCTTTCCCAGACAGTCGCCGCACATAACCGCGATCGCTAAATTCTACCACCGTATCTTCGGCTTGAGGAACCAACGGTTGTAACGTTTCCCCAGACTGAGTCTTAGATTTACCCCGACGAGAAGATTTACTTTTACCCGATGCAGCGCTAGAATCGACTTCAGGATTGGGTTCAACAATGCGAGTCCGGCGTTGATCGCCAAATTGACGTTTTAGCGATCGCAATTCCTTTTTCAAAGCCTTTAACAATTCCGGACGTTGTTCAATTAACCGCCGTAAATGTTCAATTTGGGCAATTAAGCTTTCAAATTCTTCCTGTAACTTTTGTTGTTCGAGTCCAGTTAAGCGCCGCATCGGCATAGCCAAAATCGCATCAGACTGAGACTCACTCAATCCTAAATTCTCTTGTAAAGCCACTTTTGCCGTACTGCCATCCGGAGAATGACGCAAAGTCTCAATCACATCATCAAGATTGGTTAACGCCATCAATAACCCTTCTACCACATGGGCGCGACGTTCGGCGGCTTCCAACTCATGGGTATATTGACGAATTAGGGTTTGTTCGCGAAAACTCAGAAACTCCTGTAAAATCTGCTTCAAACTCAACTGCCGAGGCTGTCCATCCACCAACGCCAGGAAAATTGCCCCAAACCGCGTCATTAAATCGGTTTGTTGATACAGATGATGTAAAACAATTTCCGGGACAGCCTCCCGTTTTAATTCAATCACAACCCGAATGCCTTCGCGATCGCTTTCATCGCGGATATCAGAAATTCCCTCTAAACGTCCCGAATTAACAAATCCAGCCATTTTTTCAATCCAACTGGCTTTATTCACCTGAAAAGGCAATTCTGTCACCACAATAGCGGTTTTCATTCGGCGACGTTGGGCAGTAGGAACTTGTTCGATTTTCGCTACACCCCGAACCGTAATACTGCCTTTTCCTTGGGTATAAGCATCCACAATTCCATCTGTCTTGATCATTTCGCCCCCGGTGGGAAAGTCTGGCCCTGGGATAATGGTTAATAGCTTCTGATCTGATAATTCGGGTTTATCAATTAAAGCGATTATTCCATCCACCACTTCCCCCAAATTATGGGGCGGCACATTGGTTGCCATTCCAACCGCAATTCCAGAACTGCCATTCAGCAGTAAAATCGGTAATTGTGCGGGTAAGACAGTCGGTTCTTGTTGAGAATTATCAAAATTACTGACAAAATCAACCGTCGCTTCTCCCACCTGGCTGAGTAAACCGCCTTGTCCAATGGCAGATAAACGGGTTTCAGTGTAACGCATAGCAGCGGCCGGATCGTTATCCACCGACCCAAAATTACCATGTCCCGACAATAACGGATAACGACTCGAAAAGTCTTGAACCAGCCTCACTAAGGCATCATACACCGACTGATCGCCATGGGGATGATATTTACCCAACACATCCCCCACCACTCTGGCACACTTGCGATAAGGTCGGTCTGGAGTCAGTCCGAGTTCATGCATTGCATACATGATCCGACGATGCACGGGTTTAAGGCCATCACGCACATCCGGCAACGCCCGGCCCACAATCACACTCATGGCATATTCTAAGTATGACTGCTGCATCTCAGTGTGAAGTGCAGTTGCGATCACTTGCCCGGAGAGGAGGTTTAACTGTCTAGCCATGAGTTTGTTTGAATTCAGTATTGAGTGGAGTAGAGGTAATTAAGAGATCTTCAGAGACTTACGACAAAGGTAATACTCTATCAATCATCTATGTGGGTTATTCCTAGTTTGGCATCACCACTGGCAGTAACAGCCCTGCTGTCGCTTAGGACTCTAGATTCTCCAGCATAAGCGCTTCGACTCCGCGTTGGCGTTGCCTCTCCACAGGAGAATCGCCTCTACCATGATCAGAATTGGATTGATAGCCAAAGCTGCTCTTATTTCACCTTATCAGTTTTTTTATTCTGACATTCGATCTGTTTAATTGAGATCCTTAAGCTCAGTCAATTGAAATATGCCAATAATTTATTTGTATCACTTTTAGAATTCAGTCGTCCGCAGCGATCGCGGAGAACTCACCCATGATGCACAGATAGCCTTCTATTAGCTTCATTGGCAAGGATTATCGCCAGACTGTCTGTGTGAGGTATCCCCCAATAGCGAGGAATTTAGACTGATCTGTGGAGAGAAGTAGGGTAGCATAAAGTAGGCTGATGATGATCTAGGCGTAATTTTGTCTCGGTCCGATTCAACCGCAAACCCGCTCCATAGAGAGAGCATGTTATGATGGCACATCGTAACTGGAGAATTTGTCCAGTGGGAGATAGAGATGAAGACTGTGTTGATTGTAGAAGATGATCCGGTAAATGCTCGTGTTTTTTCAAAGATATTGACAAAACGAGGAGGATTAAGCGTTAAACATACAGAAAACGTTGAAGAGGTGATTCAAATCGCTCAAAATAAGGAAGCTGATTTAATTTTAATGGACGTTTCCTTGGCCAGAAGCGTTTATCAAGGTCAATCTGTAGACGGGATCAAGATTACTCAGCTCCTGAAAGCTCAGCCAGAAACTGCAAAACTTCCGATTATTCTGGTGACGGCTCATGCAATGGCTGGCGATCGCGAGGACTTCTTGGCTCAGAGTGGCGCGGATGATTACATCTCGAAACCTGTGATCGATCATCAAGAATTTGTTGATAAAATTAAGTCGTTGTTACCCTCGTCTTAATCGGAAATTGCCGTTAAGTTTTAGTGTTTTTTAACTTAAAATACTATTACCGATATTTGGCAATGAAGATTGAATGATTGCCACTCACTTTACCGAACTCCTTTCATCAACTCGTGAAAACTAGACATCCTAAGCTCTCTAATTTTTAGTATAGATGTGTCCCCGTAGCAAAATCTACCAAAGCAACAAAAGCTTGTTGAATAGCCAGGATATTTTTTTGGCATCTTTCCCTCGTTCGGGTAATACGTGGATGCGACTATTGCTGAGTGACCTTATTTTACAGATACAGGGTTTTTTGACTAAGACTGGAGGTAATATTATACCCGATATTTATAAAGTAGATATTGAACAGTGGAATCAAGATGATCGAACCCGTCAACTCGATTTTCGGATTATTAAAACTCACGAACATTACGAGGAGAGCTATCGGAAAATCATTTATCTATTCCGTAACCCCGCAGATTCTTTATGTTCTTTTTACTATTATCAGCTTGACAGAGTTCAAAAATTTATTGATCGAGGTATAGGGCTAGATCAATACTGTCAGCACTCTATGGATCAATGGTGTACACACGTTAAAAGCTATATTCAAGCTCAAGAGGAAGCATCATCTGATTTATTATTTCTGTCTTATGAGACTATGAAACAGCGTCCCATTGCAGCTTTACAATTAGTTGCTCATTTCATCGGATTAAAAGTTAGCCGAATGATGTGTAAACAAGCTGTTCAACATCAAAAATTTGAAAAACTCAAGAAAAAAGCAAGTTTAGAAAAAGATTCTATCTTAGGTTTTAACGAAGTAGGAGGATACAAAAACTTCTTTAGAAAAGGAGAAGTTAATAGCGCTAAGGAAGAATTATCGATAGAAACCATAAAATTAATTGAATCAAACGCATTAAAAATTTATCAACAAGCTAGCGCATTAGAAAGTTCTATAAAGATTCAAGAGTGAAGCAATAAAATTAAACTGAATTAATTTAATAGATTATGATAGCGATGTTATTCTATTCTTGAGGGTCTGGCTCAAGTTCAGCAAATTTCCAATCTTCTAAAGGTTTTTCAATTGTTGTTAATATCTCTTTTGGAATCACTAAAATAGAAGTAGATTCTGTATCTATTTTCGGATCAATTTGAGCATAAACAGAACGCTGATTAAAATCTAATTTACCAAAACTTAAACGATAGGTTTGATTATTCTTTAGTTTGACTTCCACTGTTTTTTCAGAGTTATCTAAACCATAATCAGATAATTCAGATCCTGAGATATTTAACTGTCGAATTCCTGTATTGGTTGTGGGATCAGTTTGACTTTTGATTAATTGAGTGATTAACTCATTAACAGATGCAGGGTTAGCTAAAGTTTGAAGAGGGCTAGTTAACCGCCAAGGAGAAGCTGCCCGTGTATTATTTTCTTCTATTCGTTCAATTGTAATGGTTTGACTGGGGACGGTAACAGTGAGTGACTGGATATCATCGGCTGAAAAGGTAAAAATTTGCTCTTTTTGGATAGCAATTTGTTCTTGTTTTTCAGATTCTCTAATTTCAAAAATATAAACTGTCCCAGCTAAACCCAAGGCAACTAAGAGTAAAATTAATGTAGATCGTTGTAATTTCATAAAAGATTAGTTATTCGTTGTAAGTCCATTGGTTATTCGTTATTTTTCCTATTTCTAATTGTCAACACCCGACACCTCATTCCCTCTAAAAGTAAACAAATGATTAGAAACATGACGAATCACAATACCTCATCGTTTACGCCACCAAACAATGCCTGCCATCACAAAACCAAACAATGGTAAAATAACAATTGCTAGCCAACTCAGCGATCGCGCGAGTATCGGTGTCATCGCTAAGCGGCGGTTCGTAGCAGGTCTGGGACGAATAGATAATGACTCTGCATCGGACTGAGTTAGCCAACTGACGGCATTGAGAAACACATCTCCGTTGAGTTGTTGGTCAAACCAACCATTGGCTGCGAATTGGGATGTACCAAAAACGACTAACCTAGACTCCGTTACAGGTGTTTCGTTATCGGGTTCTGCGGGTGCTGCTATTGTGGTTGTGTCTGTATTCTCTGCTACCGTTTCTGTAGGAGTTTCAGCCTCTTCTATGTTATTCTCCTGAGGGGTTGTTTCTGTGGGAGTTTCACCGTCTTCTGTTGCGGTTGCGTCTGTATTTTCCGCTACTGTTTCATTACTATTTTCAGGAGTTGTAGAGGTAACAGTTTCTTGAGAATTCCGACTCAATGCCACTCCCAATGATAACGGCCCTTGACGGTCTACCTGCGGATCAAATTGTAATTCGGGTTGTTCTAGATTCGCTTCTGCCCAGCTTTGGCTATCACTCCAAATTAGAGGACTTTCTAATATTCCTTCAATGGGGCGAGTTTCAACAGGACGTACAGACGGATAAAAAGAAATACCATTGGCAAATTCTCGGGTAATGGGATGTTCTCCGTATTCCTGGGCAATAATCACCGTCGGCCCTAACCCCACCAACCGACCTCTGCCGGTAGCATCAATCGCCAGACGATCATCTAATTTTATACCCCATTGTTCTAACAGTTCTTCTAAACCCGCATCTATCTCTGGGTCTAACATTAACATCAGTCCTTTGCCTTGATTAACAAAAGCGGTTAATGCTTCGACTTCTCCTTCCAACAGTGGCCGTTTGGGGCCAGCAATAATAATCACATCGGCATCATCTGGAATAGTAGATTGTTGGGCTAAAGTTAAAGTTTCGGTTGTCACGTTTTTCTGACTGAGGCTATTAACAGCTTCAGCAAACCCGCCTTGTTCATCTTCTAATGATCGTTCACCATGTCCTTGTAGAAAATATACTGTTGGTGTTCGTTCAGAAATTAATTGTTCGATGCTATTAGTGAGTTGAACTTCTGTTAAGGGAACAACTCCTTCTTTACGAACTGCCTGACGTTTCTCTCCTGACTCTAGGTAAACTTCTCCAAAATCTTGGATGCCAAATGACTCTGCCACACCGGGTTGTAATTGCGGGTCGATAAATTCGTAGCTGAAATTTCCCGGTTGAAGGCGACGATAATTATTTAATAGATCTTGAGTTTGAGGATCTTTACGCCCGTCAAAAATCCATACCTTTACAGGTTGTTCTAAATTTGTAATTAAAGTTTGAGTTTGAGGAGATAGGGTAAATTGTTGGTTTTCAGTTAAATCTAGTCGCAGGGCATCTCGAACTGCCAGAAAATTAATTAAGCCTAAAATGACTAACACAGAAACCGTCGCAGCAATGGCATTAGTTCCCGCTTGAGTTGAACGACGACTCCAGTAGGGAGATTTACTATTATCTTTGGGTTGAAGATAGCCACGAAACAGTAGCCATAACCCAGTAATGACGACTCCAGCAATAATTAATCCCAATGGCAGAGGTTGCCAAGTTCGAGAGACGACACCGGCTGATAGTCCCATAATCATTAAGATGGGGCCAAGCCAAAATAAAAATTTGAGAAATTGCTGCTGTGTTTTGCTGCGCTGATTCATATTATGACCGCTGAAACCTCAAGGCATCGATAGACTGGGCAGTCAGAAAAATGCCAAGAATAATGTAACTCACAAGTAAGACGATACTACTGCTATCGATAATACCTTGAACGAAGTTCGTATAGTTAGAAATTAGAGAAATATGAGTCAGGGCATCACCCAAACCGCCCCCGATATTATTTCCAATTAAATCAACCACCCACAGAAACAAAACTAGGGCAAAGGTGAGAATAGCAGAAAGAATAGTACTTTCAGTCAGGGAAGAAATAAACATTCCCAGAGATAGTACCGCAGTTGCCAATAAAATTAAGCCGATATGGGCAGTCAGAAAGATCGTTGGGGAGAAATTGGGGGTGGCGGTATTTAAGGCGATCGCTTCGAGTAGCATTAACGGTAAGATAATTGTCAGGAAAAATGTAGCGACACCTAAGAGTTTACCGACAGCAACTACCCAGTTTGTAATCGGGGATGTGGCGAGAAGTTCTAGGGTTTTCTGTTTACGTTCTTCGGTATACAGTCCCATGGATAACATGGGTAAAATGAATAGCGCCATTGAACCCAGCAAACTCAAGTAAACCTGTAAGAATTGATAGGGTAAATCGATGGGCGGGTCAGTAATACCGAGTTGGTCTCGATAAGCGGCTTGTTGTATCAGTCCTTCTGGCCCGAGTAAAAGGGCGACAAAAAAGTATCCGGTTAATAGCCAAAAGATACCCGCAACGGCATAGGCCAAGGGAGAGGCAAAATAACCTTGCAGTTCTCGGCGATAAATCGCAAAGATATTACTTAAAACAGTAAACATAAAATTCGTGATTCGTTGTTTGTCATGTTTTATGACGGGGGAATGGTAATGTTGAACCATGTACCGAATAATATCTTAGCGGATAACAGCGATCGCTCTCTAACCTCCAGGAACTATTGAAGACCCTTCCTACTCCCTAATCCCAAAATTACATAAGTTCCGCTCCAGCAATGAGAGATTGGCAATACGTGCTACTTATAGGCTACGCTAACAGGTCGCATTGTGGTAGTAGCAACGCACAAATTATCAAACCGATAACAATTGCACGCTGTATAACTTAAACATTTCATCTCGTGTCAAAATGGTCAACCCTTCTGTCATTGCCTGAGCAATTAATAACCGATCAAAAGGATCTTTATGGTGTAATGGTAACACACCTAATCTTAAAACATGAGAAGGATTAACTAATAAAAAAGATATCCCATTTTTAACTTGTTTTTTGTAGATATCTTCTAAGGATTGGTTTAGAGTTAATTTTCCCAACTGACTTTTAATTTGAATTTCCCACAAACTCACAACACTCACAACTCGCACAGTATCTGGTTGCAGTAACAACGCTAGAACATCGGCTGACAAACGTTCTGGTTCACTATCCCACCAAATAAAAGCATGGGTATCTAATAAAATTTTTATACGCCCCAAAATGAATCAGGTAACGGTTGATCAAAATCGTCACTCATGACCATTGATCCTCGATTTAATCCGGCTTGAGGAATTGTTTTGGGTTCAACAGTTAAAGGAATAACTTTTGCCAATGGTACACCCTCGCGAGTTAATGTCACTTCGATCTGATTCTGAATATCTGATAATAAATCTAACAAGTGATCGGATAACTGACTGATATCTAATGTTTTCTCTGACATCGCTTTTGTGGCTCTGAAACTCTTACATTTTAATCATGTCATACCTCACTCAATCTATGAGCAACTCTTCAAAACCATCCCTACATCCCACTCCCAAAACTACATAAGTTCCGCTCCCACCGAAATAGATATAAACTAGAAGCGCAAAGTGGAGGTAGTCCGGTCTATTGCCCGTAGGGCTATAGGGCTAAAGCCCATGGCTACGAATCAGGCTTACGCTAGGGGGTTCGCCTGCGTAGAGGAACTGCCGTGGCGGAGTGGTTTGCCGTCCCGTTCAACTTTGTAAGAAGCAACTCAAGGAGATTCGTCAGATAATGAGGATACCGACTGGATCGATCATTGCCATAGCACTCTGCCTATACAATATCCCAGCCATTGCCCAACCCCTACAACTCACCCCACCGCAAGTTATTGCTCAACAGTCCCCCGAAGAGGAAGCAGAAGCCAGCTTGATGCGAGGATATGAACTATTTCAAGAACGAACAGCAGAATCTTTACCGGCTGCAATTCCCTATTTGGATAAGGCAGCAACGTTGTATGAACAGATAGGTATTGATGTTGGGCAAGCTGCCGCTTTAGTTTTACTAGGTAGAGTCTACTCAGATTTAGCAGAAAAACAGAAAGCGTTAGATTATTACAACCAAGCTTTATCTATATTTCAGGCAGTCGGCTATACGTCTGACGACACGCTGCGCGATCGCCGTGGAGAAGCAACCACTCTCAGTAATATTGGTGTTGTCTACAATGCTTTAGGAGAAAGCCAGAAAGCTTTAGAGTATTATAACCAGGCTTTACCTTTGAGACGGGCAGTTGGCGATCGCCGTGGAGAAGCAACCACTCTCAGTAATATTGGTGGGGTCTACTCAGATTTAGGAGAAAACCAGAAAGCTTTAGAGTATTATAACCAGGCTTTACCTTTGAGACGGGCAGTTGGCGATCGCCGTGGAGAAGCAATCACTCTTAATAATATTGGTATTGTCTACAATGCTTTAGGGGAAAAGCAGAAGGCTTTAGAGTATTATAACCAGGCTTTACCTTTGAGAAGAGCAGTTGGCGATCGCCGTGGAGAAGCAATCACTCTTAATAATATTGGTTTGGTCTACTCGGGTTTAGGAGAATATCAGAAAGCTTTAGACTATTTCAACCAAGCTTTACCAATATCGCAGGCAGTGGGTAATCCAACTTTGGAGGCTACTATCCTCGGTAATATTAGAAATCTTCAGCAATAACAACAGCACAACTAAAGAATATATTTTCCCCTCATTTCATCTCCTCATCTCCTTCTGGTAATTCCGAGTCGGTTGGCGATACTTCCGTCTTTTCAATATTATCTGGATTTTCTTCTATCGAATTAACTGTTTCTTCGGATTCTATTTCAGATTCAGTTGTAACAGTATCTTGTTGAGTAGTAAGTTGTAAGAACACTTCTTCTAAACTGGCGCGAGTTCGGCGCATTTCATATAAATTTAATCCCGCTAAAACTAACGCCGATACTATTTCTGGCCCTGGTTCTGTTTGCGGTTCACAAAAAACTTGTAAATGATGACGGGAAGAGTCAACAGATAAGCCTTCTAACGGTTGTATTGTTCGTACTCCTTTAATCTGTTCTAAACTATTCAATTTTTGCGGACTCAGTTCTCCTTCTATTTCCAATTCATACCCAGAACCTGCGGTTAATTCTGCCATCAACTCATCTAACAATCCCGTTGCTACTACTTGACCACGATTAATAATGGCAACGCGATCGCAGGTCATACTCACTTCTGGCAAAATATGAGTTGAAAGAATAATGGTATGATCTCCGGCTAAGCTTTTAATCAAATTACGCACTTCAATAATTTGCCTCGGATCTAAACCGACCGTGGGTTCATCTAATACAATCACATCGGGATCGTGAACAATAGCTTGAGCAATTCCCACCCGTTGTCGATAACCTTTAGAGAGTTTACGAATATGTTGATTGCGCCGATCTTCTAGTCCACACCGAACCATCGCTGATTCTACACTACGTTTACGCAGACTGCCTTTAACTTGTTTAATTCGCGAGACAAAATACAAAAAACCTTCCACTGTCATATCGGGATACAATGGTGGTGTTTCTGGCAGATAACCAATCCGTTGTCTGACTGCCATAGATTGTTCATGAACATCATATCCAGCTACGGTTGCAGTGCCGCTAGAGGCGGGTAAATAGCCTGATAAAATCCGTAATGTTGTGGTTTTTCCGGCTCCATTTGGCCCTAAAAAGCCTAAGATTTCCCCCGGTTTGACTGAAAATGATACATTCTGCAACGCCGAGGTAGAACCATAAATTTTACAGAGGTTTTCAACTTCGATCATAGGTGATAGATTCTTTGGCAATCATGCAGATCATTTTGATAGTATCGCAGCTTGGAGATTTCTGTTATATTATTGACTTCACTAATATATTTTTATGAATATAATCAGAAATTTTAAATTTACTCAATTCATAAAACTTAATTATTTAGAAAATTTTCTTTACATTTAACGGATTGACAAGGGTTTGCGGTTCAAGTATTATTTTAATAATCTAAGGCATTTTTATAGGTAGTTGCTTTTTTATCCGCCTCAAGTATAAGTTTTTCGTAAGTTAAGGGGCTTGACAAACCGGATTATAAGCTTCTTCGATGCACAAATTTTATTGCAAAATGTAACTAAAAATTGGGTTGAATTTGACAAAATAACTATAGTATGCATTCACCGCTCTGAACTTTTTTCTGGACGATGTCAGTATAAACCCTTAAAATTAAAGTAAGAGCAATACATCTATGTTCGTGCGAAGTCTAGTCACAAACCCTCAAATCCGCCGACTCAAGGCTGAATTTTGACTTGCAGAAATTAGAATAATCAACATGAACCAATTATGTATTCGGAGCATATTGAGTGCTCTAGCTTGTACTGGGGTTTTTTCGAGCGCGGCTCATGCCATTTCCTTTACCACGAACTATGAAGCTGCTCTGACTGGTGCGGATGAAGCCAAAGGGGATATTCTGCTCAAGTCAGTTGAATATGACGGCGAAGTATTCTCTGATTTTGTCTTCATTAACCAGGCGACAGTCGTCAGTAACGATATCTTCACAGGAGATAGCCAAAGCGGCGGTGCAAGCGCAGACAAAGGAGACTTAGCAACCGTTGGTCTCAGCGAAGAAAATATCACTGATGAACAGGTGGTTGAAGCGCTGGGAAATCCTTATCTCAGCAGTATTCTAGATGTAGAAGAAGACGGTCGGTTTGCGATTGACTTGTTTTTTACAGAAGCAGCAGATCATGTTTTACTGTGGGAACGGGGTGGTAATAGCCGCGTTGATGTTCAAGCTCTCGATACAGAGGGTAACCTCGTCGGTAATTTATTGAGTTTGAATTCTGCCGATTGGGATTTTGCAGGTTATAGCTTAGATACCCTAGAGATTGACGAGGCTCAGTCTGTAAGTTCTTTGGGTTTGGACTTAACAGAGTTTGGTACGACTAAAACTGGGATAGCAGGAATTCGATTAATTAGCCGAGGCACAGAATATAATGGCCCTGACCTCAAAATTATTGGTCTAGCCGCAGATGATCCTGAATCTGTACCAGAACCGGCGACATTACTCGGACTCGGTTTAGTGGCTGGATTACTAACAGTACAAAATCGCTCTCGGTTTCAGCGATAAATTGCATCGCTAACGCGACAAACGTCATACATTTCTTTTACGTCATGGACTCGAAGAATGTCTGCACCGTTGGCAATAGCAGCAGAACTTGCCGCCGCTGTTCCCCATACTCTTTGTTTAGGGTCGGGTTGATTCAGCAGATGACCGATAAAGCTTTTACGGGAAACTCCCACTAATAGGGGATAACCTAAAGCACGCAATTGAGGCAGTTGCTGTAAAATTGTGATATTGTGCTGATAAGTTTTGGCAAAGCCAATTCCTGGATCAAGAATAATATTAGAGCGGTCAATTCCGGCTTGTTGACTGGCTACGACTCTATCTTTGAGAAACTGAGCGATGTCTACCATCAAATCTGAATAGTCTGTCAGAGTTTGCATCGTTTGAGGAGTTCCTCGGATATGCATGAGTACAATCGGAACTTTCAACCGAGCAACAGTGGATAACATAGCCGGATCAAATTTTGCACCGGAAATATCGTTCACCCAATCAGCACCCGCAGAAATAGCCGCTTCTGCAACACTTGCCCGAGTCGTATCGACAGAAATGGGAACTTGCGATAAAGGTTGAGGCTGTTGACGGATGGCTTCAATCATAGGAACAACCCGCCGAATTTCTTCTTCTATGGGAATAGTCTCTGCGCCTGGTCGAGTAGATTGTCCGCCAATATCAATAATATCAACTCCAGCTTTAACCATGCGTTGAGCTTGCGCGATCGCCTTCTCTACAGTAGAAAATTCTCCCCCGTCACTAAAGCTATCGGGTGTAACATTAAGAATGCCCATGAGGTAAGTTCGACTACCCCAGTCAAAACGTTGATTGCGGATAGTTAGAGGTTGGGTCATACAGTCACTCTGGGAAAGCGCGAGAGATACTGGAGATCGGGAGACGAGGGTATAGGGAGGCGGGGATAATCAGGTGTTGCCTATTGCCCACACTCTACACCCTATACCCTACTGAAAATTAACCAAACGGGCAAAACTATCAGGTTCTAAACTCGCACCCCCCACTAATGCTCCGTCAATTTCAGGTTGAGACATAATTTCATCAACATTATTCGGTTTCACTGAACCGCCATATTGAATAGAAACATCGGGGTTCGTTAACTTGCTACGAATTAAACCAATAACCCGGTTAGCTTCTGTTGCTTCGCAAGTCTTTCCTGTCCCGATTGCCCAAATTGGTTCATAAGCAATCACTAAATTATTTTGATCGATGCCGTCTAAATCTTCTTTGAGTTGAGCAAAAATATGATTCTCTGTTTCTCCAGCATCCCGCTGCTGAATAGACTCTCCTACACATAAAATCGGAGTTAAGCCATGACGTTGAGCCGCTTTCAATCGTAAATTAACCGTTTTATCCGTTTCACCGAAATATTGTCGCCGTTCACTATGGCCGACAATCACATAACGAACACCGATTTCTGTTAACATTGCCCCAGCTATTTCTCCGGTGTAAGCTCCTTGATCTTCCCAGTGAATATTCTGCGCTCCCAATCTCACCCGACTGCCATGTAAACTTTTCGATAGACTCCATAAATCTGTAAAGGGGACACACAGAATAATCTCGCGATCTTCAGGAGTCTCATCTAACTTTGTTGTAAACCCCAACAGAAACTCAGCCGCCTCGGCTTGAGTCTTGTACATCTTCCAGTTTCCTGCAATAATCTGTTTTCTCACTGTTCAACTCAATAACCACACAATACAATTTTGGATGCAGAACTCTAGTGTATATTGTCTGGGGGCATTTTTGATCAAACAATTTGTTGCAAAGATAGATTACATCTAAGATTTTTTCTAAAAATTAACATCGGCAAATAGCAAACTTCAAAATACTAAAGCAATGATCCCAATCAATCATACCGTAGCGAATGGGTTCAAACTGATCAATGCCACCATCACCCCATTAGCGACAGAAATAGATAATTATCCTCTATCACATCTCTATCGTACTGCTGTCCAATCAGCTTAGGAATACTCTAGATAGCAATAGCAATTCGTTACTGACCAAATTCCTGCCGTGCTTGTTCGACTATCTCTACCGTTACAATCTCCTGTTCGGCTTCTCGTGCCAACTGTTCAATCCGTTTACGCGCTTGAGCCCGAACAAAATAGGGGATATTTTTCAGTTTCACCTGGGCTTCCGGTTGCCACTGGAGTTGATCGGTAAAATCAGCGTTAGACATGGTCTGTCATCGTACTAAAATACGATTTGCTGGAATTGAGTAATTTATTATTTTAACCTATAGACTCACAATCTATTATTGAAGATATGTGAATTCTAATGTGATCAGCGCGTTCATTAGACGAACAGTGTACTAACCAAAGATATGGGCAGCGCCATATTTTTCTACGATATCCCATAACTTATCGAAATCTGAACAGGTACATTTTTCATCATTAAGATAATAAGCTCCTGTTTCATAAGCTTCTGCAAGTATAGACATCATGGTAGTAATACTCGGACAAGCAGGTTGAGGATTGTGATCTTCGGTTACTATTTCCATTACAAAATAGCGCTTTTCTCGTTTATTACTAACAGCAATAACATATAGGCAAGGATCAAAATATCCAAGAAAGGGAAAGAGAACTATACCTTGACGTTTATATTCTGGAGTTGAGCAACCTCCATCTATTGCTAACTCATTAATTCATCCTATTAAATCATCTTTCAGCGCATCATGTATGGGTAAAAAATCATGAATAGACAAACACATATCATTATTATTAAATGGTTCAATATCTCTACCGTTACGCCATTGATATAATTCGTATATTTCTTCGGGGATGACAATATTGAAAGGCTCAATAAGTTGATCTATTTCGGATCGAGATAAACCGGGCAAATATGAAGCAGTATACTCCGGTTGATGCTCTTCCAGCCAAGCCATGATTCGATTGAGCGCATCTGTTAAATTACTCATGTTCCGCTTTTATCAATCTATTTGTAACTCAACGTGTCTTGTTCTATTTACCGTTTAATGAGTTAATGTGTTTATTTTATCTAGTAAAAATATAACTATTTATCATATTTTTTTTATATATTTTTGAATAATTAAAAGCGATGATATTTGGCGATCCAATATAGTAATATTTCTTCGTTATCCGAAAATATTCTGAGTTCATGGAACAGTAAAATATTCGGCAATTGCTGATCTGGTGTACAGACGTAGCATGATACGTGTCTACCTGACTTCTTGTCTGTCACAAACCATAAATGAATTGCTATATATCATACAAATAACTTTGAGACTTTCTATTACAATGGCTACTTGAGATTTTAAAGTATGGCTTTTCTATTTTCCACTCTCGACTCATCAATTCCCCAGGATTGCCCGATATAAAAATAAGGACGATACTCCCGCCAATATTCCAGGACAATCAATAATTGGTCTTCAATACTCTGCTTGGGTTGTCCCCCGGACTATTTTGGCTGAGGTAATTCTTGCTGTAATATTTGTATCCTAAACTTTAAATAGTTGTGGTGTGACTCCAGATAAGCGTTTCAACTCTCTTGCGCCTCAGCTTTTTGATTTTTTCGTAGCTCAGGCTTGGGTGGCGCTATCTCATAATTATGCTACTTTTCTGCTGATCTAACTATTGATGCAAGAGGTATAATGACAAATAATCACAGACCCATCACAAAAGATACCTTGTCACTGTAGATTTCATCGGATAAGCTTTAAGGTAAAGATATTTCCTCAAATAGTTGCAATCATGCTGCAAGCGGCAACCCAACATCCCCATAATTCAGGTGCAAGTGGAAGTGAAACTGAACTTGATGTAGAACTCCGTAAAGTTTTCAAAGTATTTAACGGTGAAACTGCTGTTCGAGGCGTTGACCTGAATATCAAGCGGGGTGAATTTTTCAGTATTCTCGGGCCTTCGGGATGTGGAAAAACAACCACATTACGCTTAATTGCAGGGTTTGAAACGCCATCAGCCGGTGAAGTGTTGATTCAGGGTTTATCAATGAATCAAGTTCCTCCTTATCGTCGCCCTGTAAATACGGTGTTTCAAAGTTATGCGCTGTTTAATCATCTCAACGTTCGAGAAAATATTGCTTTTGGTTTAAAGATTAAACGACTTGGTAAAGCAGAAATTGAAGATCAGATTCAGCAAGCTTTAAACCTGGTTAAAATGGAGAAGTTTGCCAATCGCTACCCGAATCAGATGTCAGGAGGACAACAGCAACGGGTGGCATTAGCGCGGGCATTGGTGAACCGTCCAGCGGTACTGTTATTAGACGAACCATTAGGGGCGTTGGATTTGAAGCTGCGAAAACAGATGCAGATGGAATTATCCAATCTACACCGCAACTTAGGGTTAACATTTGTGATGGTGACCCATGACCAAGAGGAGGCGATGAGTTTATCAGACCGAATTGCGGTGATGCAAGAGGGTCGAATTGAACAAATTGGTACACCCCATGACATTTATGAGTATCCTCAAACGGCGTTTATCGCTGATTTTATTGGGGATACAAACTTGTTTGAAGGTGAAGTTGAATCGGTTGAGGGTTCGAGTCAATTAATTGTGACCACAACTGGATTGAAAATTCAAGTCGAACCAGACCGTCGTCAGGAGAGTCATTCTTCTCAGATAGAACTCAGGTCTGGAATGAAGGTAGTGGTGAGTGTACGACCTGAAAAAATGTCTTTGAGTTTATACCCAATGGGGGGTAAGCTAAATTGTTTGGAGGGTCGGCTTAGTAATGCGATGTATTTAGGAACTCATATCCAATATATCGTGCAGTTACCCTCTGGAGGACAGGTGATGGTTCAACAACCCGCCGGGACAGAGTCTATACCTGATTTTGAAACACCCATTTATATCTGTTGGGAACCTTCTAATTGTCGTGTCTTGCTTCATCCCAAGTCATAGAGATATCAACCCGTTTAAAGAAAAATCCCCAGACAGTGAAGCTGGGGAAATCTTATTAATCGTTTACGCAATGGTTAACTCCTCAGATTGTTGATGGTTTCGAGACGATAAAGGGAATGAAATCCGCTTATACCATTTGGGTGAATTAGTAGACTGGGTTGTTTCCTGGGGTTGAGGAATATTTTCTGCTTCTTCAATTGGAACTAACAATGAGTCTATTGAACGGACTACCATTGTTCCTTGAGCATAAGCCAGTCGCCACTGACGACCCATTTTCCAAGCGTGAAACTTAACTGCATTCCAACGCGGATTGGCGGTATATCCAGCAAATCCCGCTCGCAATGCCGGGATACAGTTTTCATCGAGAGGTGTGAGCACCATCACATTTTCACTCAGTTGAACTTTTTTGGAGTGATTTTGTTGTAGCTTCACCATGTGTGTCACCTCCTTTAAGTTTTGTATCGGTCAATTGACTTTATTGTAACGTCATAGTACATATGTTACCAGCCCAAATGGACAGTAATTTTTATTTACCTCTTCTTACAGATAGCGGATGTGGGTAATCCGGAATATTACTGACGGTAGCAGGTAATCGCTAAAAAGAGAATATCAAAGCGTATAAAAAAGAGATATCCATCCATTGAATATCTCAAAAAATCCTACTTAATTGTAAATTAGGATACAGAAATTAAGCAGAAGCAGTCGAAAAATCAGGCAGTTCTACAGAAGTTCCGCCAAGACCACAATAACCCCCTGGATTTTTGGCTAAATATTGTTGGTGATAATCTTCAGCGTAGTAAAATTCTGGTGCATCCAAAATTTCGGTGGTAATTTCACTATATCCTTGTGCCTTCAAAGCATCTTGATAAGTTGTTTTTGATGCTTCTGCAAGCTGACGTTGTGCCTCAGAATAGACATAAATTCCAGAACGATACTGAGTCCCTGTATCATTTCCCTGGCGCATTCCCTGAGTGGGGTTATGGCTTTCCCAAAAGACTTTTAACAGTTGTTCGTAGCTAATCACATTCGGATCATACACAACCAGCACGACTTCATTATGACCCGTCATACCGCTACAAACTTCTTTGTAGGTGGGGTTAGGAGTGTGTCCGGCTGCATATCCCACTGCAGTGGAAAACACACCTTCCTGCTGCCAAAACTTCCGCTCTGCTCCCCAAAAACACCCTAAACCAAATATTGCCATTTCCATGCCTTCTGGAAAAGGAGGTTTGAGGGGATTTCCATTGACAAAATGACGTTTAGGAACAGGCATTTCAGTTTGCCGACCGGGTAGGGCTTCTTCCGCTGAAGGCATTGCTGATTTTTTACCGAAACCGAATAATACCATAATTTTTTATTTTTAACTCAGAATTTACATTATAAATTGTAACGAATCGTAAATTCATTCGCCCAAAGGGTGATTTTAGATGGGGAAGCTACGTCACTGCTGATTTGTCCCCAGTCATTTGATATTCGGTTGCGGGACGGATGCTGTGTAGAGACGTTATATGTAACGTCTCTAGCGAGAGAACTGATTTTTAATATCGGTTCATTCAACGGATGTCATATCATTTATGACGATCTTAGCGAATATACTCTTTCAAGATGCTATTGCGATTGGGATGACGCAGTTTCCGCAGGGCTTTAGCTTCGATTTGACGAATCCGTTCTCGGGTTACATTGAAGATTTGACCAATTTCTTCTAATGTTTTCATCCGACCATCATCTAAGCCATACCGTAGACGGAGGACATCGCGTTCGCGAGGGCTTAAAGTATCAAGTACACTTTCAAGATCTTCGCGTAGTAGATTCTTAGAAACTTGATCTTCAGGAGTTTCGCCATCGGACTCAATAAAGTCTCCTAAACGAGAGTCTTCTTCTTTACCAATGGGTGTTTCCAAAGAAATAGGTAATTGAGCTGATTTTGCAATAAATCTCAGCTTCTCGATGGTCATTTCCATTCGAGTGGCAATTTCTTCCTCAGTGGGCTTACGACCCATTTCCTGAGATAATAGCTTTGTGGTTTTCTTGATGCGAGAAATCGTCTCATACAAGTGAACCGGGAGCCGAATGGTGCGAGATTGATCGGCAATTGCCCGAGTAATGGCTTGACGAATCCACCATGTAGCATAAGTACTAAACTTATAACCTTTTTCGTGATCGAATTTCTCAGCGGCTCGAATCAGTCCTAAACTGCCTTCTTGAATCAAGTCTTGGAAAGACAAGCCTCGGTTCATGTACTTTTTGGCAATCGACACGACCAAACGTAAGTTAGACTGCACCATTTTGTCTTTGGCGCGTCTACCGTGATAGAGGCGGCGGCGAAACTCACTATGCCGCATATCCACAGTCTCCGCCCATTCTTGGGTGCTGGGATGGCGGTGATTATGCTCTATCCATCTTTCCCGAATCCGCTCTAACTCCAGTAAATCAGCAATTTTACGAGCCAGTTCAATTTCTTCATCGGCTCTGAGTAAACGAATTCTACCGATTTCTTGTAGATACAGTCGAATTGAATCTTCTGTGTAATGTTTCTTTTTGGTTTGAGTGCGACGACGAGATTTTGCCGCTTTTCCGGATTTACTCTCTGATGCTTCTGTAGAAGAATCTAGATCGTCATCGTTTGCGTCAATGTCATCATCGCTGATCAATAAATCTAATCCATTTTCAGATGCTGATGAGTTCTGAAGTAGAGCTTTCATGTCAGGCTCGATGGTGGTTGCGAGTCCGTTATTCGTCTGGATCATGCCGCGTTCCTCGTGCTCCTCAATGCAAGAATTCTTTAAAGTTAACGATCGTACAGGTTGTGGCATACCTGTTTCAACAAATCGAATGACTGAAGTGCCATTCAAAAATAGGGGTGTAAACTAGAAAACCATTTAGGGGAAATCGTGAAATATGTCCCACATTTTCCTAAATTTTAGCTTTCTTTGCCAAAAATGCACATAATATCAAAAACTATTGCTCGGGCAATTGTTTTACTGTTGGATAGCTTAGAGTTCATACAGTTGCTAAAAGACTGCATATTATGAACTCCGAGTTTTTCCTTCCATGAAGGATGGAAATATTCCCATGGGGGAGATAATGTTAAAGCTTTTTGAGCGCTCCTAATTAACTATGTTAACTGACAATACTCACGATCGGCTCATTCAATGACTGAAAACATTCCGGCGTTGGGTAAGAGATAAAGTTTACGAGTCACAAACCAGGTTGTGCATCAATTAAAGACGACTCAATTTGTTCAAAAGCCTCAGTTGATTGCAGCATACTTTATTTGTGTTACCAAGAATAAATCATCTCAAGCCAGTTGGATTGAACTGAAATTCAGTCATTAGTGCAATTTAGTATTAGTCGTTACTAATGTTTTAGTGTAATCAAGAATATTCTAAACTGCAACAATGCCCAATCGTAAGAGCGCTGATGAGTGCTGATAGCATCATCAGGAGGCTCTATTCCACACACTCATAAAATAACTGCCGCAGTGGGCTATCAACATAGATTGAGAGAAGAAGGACGACTTGCCACAGCCTCTTACTTCCAGACGCTTCTAAAGTTGACAGCGCGAGTACCCTAACACCTTGACCATGAACCTGAATGAAGTTGTTGCCATGAATGAAAAGCTATTTCATAGTCTGTGTGAATGTTGCCGCAAGTGGCTTAATTTCACTCCTTTACAATAGCTTAACCGATCGCTTCAACAACACAATCACTTTTGGTAAACTTCATTCTTTGAAAACCCACCCCTGTGGTCTATTTTCTCAGTTTTTATTCCCTGTAGCGTTTAGATGACAGTACAGGCTAAAAACAAGTTTTCAGCTTAGCTCTGCCAGCGATCGCTGACGGGCTGTCTACACAGCAGTTGCCAGTTAACAGAAGTTAAGATCGTTGAATAGAGGTCAAAACTCTATATTGAGTACTGAGCTTGCGCGTAAGAGGTAATATTTGTCTGGATGGGGCAATGTTAGTGTTCTTCAAATTTATTCCAAATCAAGGAAAAGCCGATCTCTTGGCAGAAAATTTAACACGACAATGCCTGTCCCTACCTTGTAAGGTAACGCAATTTTTCCAGATTGGAACAAGATCAAATATTAAATCACGTTAAGTTTTTGACGTTATGGGTCAAATTTTATTATTTTGATTTTATTGTCAACCCCTGAATCTTAATTCAATCTCCTCTACTGTAGTCCACACTGCTTACAGGGAAAGGGATTACAGCTTTAGCAAACAGTTCGCATCTAACACAATCCAAATCTGGTTCTCAAACGCAGAACATTGATCTATAGTCGTTAGCAATCCCGGAATTGTTCCGGCTTTGAGTTGTTGAATTGCTTGTTGTCCTGCCTCAAACTCCAGCATCCAGTCATTATTCTCAAAATAGTCTGGGGTAAAAGCATATCGTTCCATTAAGAAAAAATCAATATCATAAGTTTGAATAAATTCCTTCACCTCCTGAAAATTCGGACTATAATGAGCGTTCATTAAATCAACCAATCTTTGATTCATTTGACGATAATAACCCACTTGATAGGGAATCATATATTCTCGTCCGACTAAAATTGAACGTTTAGCAAATGTCGGGATTTGATTTACTTCTCCTGACAACGAGGCAATCATAATATCTTTGGGCTGCTGCTGAAAAAAACGATAAACTTCAACCGCTTCACCTTCTTTATATTTGACAAGGGGAAAGAACGGAACCCAACTGGGATAAAACAATAAGCTAGCTAAAATAACACCCATCAACCCGATAGACAGACTGGATTTTAAGAACTGAAATAGACTCAGTTTTGTAGACTTCCAGCTTGCTAGTTTAATCAGTATAAAATCAATCAGGATAACAATAGAAATTGCAGTAGCAGTTGTGATAATCAGTCTCAAGCTTAACCCCGTGTAACGACTGGGAAGATGTAGTCTAAATAGCATCCCGTGAGCAATGAAAAACATTGTAACGGCAGAAATCAATAATTGAATCAGAATCCATATTTTTACAGTAATAGAATGAGCTAAAGTAAAAGTAGAACGAATTGCAATAAAAACAGGAAGCAATAATCCTAAACATTGAGTAACAGGTGTTAATAATGATTTTGGGAACATACCGCTGCGTCTTCCTGTTAGCCAAAAATCTAGAGGGTTTGCATGAAAAAACATACTTCTACCATTGGGAAAAAATTCTAAAGATTGCATGGCTTCGGCGCGGGTAATTGCAGGCCCAAAATCTGAGGTTTTCATTGCATAAGCCAGAATAATGATAAAAGCTGTAACTAAGCCAGTCAAACTAATTTTTATATTAGATAATGAAGGTTTATAAATAATTCTTAGAATTAGCATTCCTGAAGCGACAAAAATATATTGAGGATAAAATAATCCTATTAATATCATTGAAATTCCAGTCCCTAAAATTGACTGTCGCGCCAAATAATATAAAAAGGCAATAAAAATAGGATAAATAAAGGCTCTAGGTGTGCCGGAAGCTAAATCATCTTTGAGCCACATGACTTGATTTAACAGTAATGAACCGACAAATCCAGTTAGTGGAATTGGTAAAAGTTCAAGACAAAACCAAAAAAAGTAAACGGTAGAAATTAAAGTTAAAATAACTGGAACAATTCGACAAAATACTAACGGGTTAATTCCAATAAAAGCAGCTATTCTATAGACAGTTGTGTATCCGGCAGGTGCAACGGATTGAAAATAATCTGCAATTAAATCATTTGGAAATAAATTATTATCGACAAACCGCAACATCCAGGAAACGTGTTGTCGAGCATCATCTTGTACTAAATTCGGTTGCTCAAAAGCCTGTTTTAGGGATAAAATAGCGTATATTGAAGCAAATATTAAACTAAGATTGAACCAAAAATTGAGACGGGATCGGGGTGTTTTTGTAAGCGGAGAAATGAGAAAGGAATGAAATTGATTAATCCACATTAATTTAATTAGCTATTATTTAAAATGCAGTCTGTTTCTAAAATAATAATATCGTTAATTTGCATAACTGTACAAGTATTTACAAAAGTTGAGAGAATCGGTTCTATACCTGCTTGTAGTTGAGCCTGAACAACTTTAGCCGCCTCTGAGTTGAGTTGCGAAATTTGGTTTGTTTGCCTAATATAGTCTGAAGAAAAGGCGTTATCTTGAATCATCCAAAAATCAATATTATATTGTTGGATAAATTGCTGAACTGTTTCAATATTAGGACTATATTGCGCTAAGATTAAGTCTTTTCCGCGTTGACTCAGTTCTAAGTAGTAATTTTTATGATAAGGTAAGAAGTATTCAGAACCAATTAAAATTGAACGTTGAGAGAAAGCGGGAATATTATTAACTTCTCGGATAAAAGAAGCAACGCGAATATCTTTCGGTTGTTGAGCAAAAAACTGATAAAGTGATGGATATTTACCGACAATATAATTGGTTTTTGGAAAGCCTTGTAAAATACTGGGATAACATAATAAAAATATTACTAATAATATTAAAAAGTATTTTATAGGAGCTTTGATTTTTTTCCAATTCATTTTATAGCGAAACTTATCAAAAATAATCATAACTGAAATAGCGGCTGCAATTGCAAAAATTATCCGTAAACTATGTTGGCTGTAGCGGCTAGGATGATGTAATTTAAATAAGAGAATATGAGCGAAAGTAAATAAGCCTGTTGATGCAATGAGTAACTGTGGAAGAATAGCAATATTTCGATTTTTCTGATATGTAATGAAAGAATATTGAGGAAATAATAGTAAAATGGGTAGTAATAATCCTAAAAAAAATTGAGGCGGTGGAAAGTCTTTTCTAAACCATTCTTGAGGTAAAAAACCAGAGCGATCGCCAATCATCCAAAAATCAAAAAAATTATTAGTAAAAAAAGAAGCACGTCCACCAGGATAAAAATCGGGCAAGGTTTTAGCTTCTGTTAAACTAATCACTGAACCATATTCTGAAGTATGGATGGCATAGGGAAGTAAGACTAGAAAGCCGATAATTAAGCCAATACTTAAACAGATATATTGAGATTTAATAGTTTTAGAAAATAGACAAATATTCCAAATAGTTTGAATAATTAGAAGACATACTGCAAGTAATACAGCTTGAGGGTAAAATCCACCTAACAAAGCAATAGTAATACCAATTCCTATAGGAGATTTCCTTAATGTGTAATATAAAAATGCGAGAAAGAATGGGTAAAAAAAAGCTCTCGGTGTAGCGGAAATCAAATCATCTCTTAGCCAAATATTTTGATTGAGAAATAAGGTTGATAAAAATCCAGCCGCAGGAATCGGTAAAATCTGTAAACACAATTTAAAACAATAACCTGTAGCAATTAATCCTAACAGAGTGGGTAGTAATTGATTAACAATTAGGGGATTAATTCCAAGTGTAGCGAATGCTTGATAAAAAGTAGTGTATCCTGGAGGTGCAACGGATTGAAAGTAGTCAAAAATAATATCATTTGGAAATAATTCTGGATCGATAAATCGCCACATCCAAACAACGTGCGATCGCGCATCATCATGAATCGCATACTCAAGATTAATCACCTTTGAAAGCGCCCAGAGGCTACAAATGAGTGATACAATCAGGCTGGCTACAAACCAGAAAAGTTGGCGATTTTGCCTGAAGTGTTGTAGTCTTTTCAATGCTGAGCAGAATTGAGTCAATGATATCGTCCTGAATTGTACTCGAAAGCGGGTAAGAGTTCAACTATTTTTTAGACACAAGCTACAATATCATTATCCTTTATGACTGTTTGGATGATGGAAGAAATTCTAGAGTTGAAGGAATTATTACTGAAAGGAGATCTTCAAGGATCGCTTGCCATTGTTGAGGAATTGGAAGAAATGAGTCGAGATGATATTATTAATAATATTCGTAGCCATGCTATTATTTTATTAATTCACATCATTAAACAACAAGCAGAAAATCGCACGACTCGTTCCTGGGATGTTTCAATTCGCAATTCTGTTCGAGAAATTCAACGTAAAAATAAACGACGCAAAGCAGGTGGTTATTATCTTAAAGCAGAAGAATTACTAGAAACCTTAGAAGAAGCATATCTAAACGCAATTGATCAAGCGTCTTTAGAAGTCGAAGAAGGACGTTATGATGTGAAAGAATTAGAACAGCGGGTGAATCAATTAGAAATTATTGATCGAGCGATGGCATTAATATCAGGAGGTAACTTAGGCAATTAGCTTAATTTTTAGATTTTGATCCATTCAGAAATTAGATAAAGCATCAATAATTAATATCATTGTCTTTTCACCTAATAAGCCTTTTTTAAAAGACTTAACTGACTCGCATACATCAGTAAAATCGGTAAAGCAATTAGTATTTTTATCGCGAACTTGACAAATTACTTCCGCCAGTTGATTAGCCTTTCTTATCCCTCTTCGTTTTAATAGTTTAAACAGTTCTGCTTGTTCATAAGTATTAAGAATTTCCAGAGGAGTTATTTGCTTTTTCTGTTCTCCTTCAACAGCTTTTAATCTCTCTTCTATTTTACGTTGAGAATCTCTTATTTCTTTTGTAAAATCATTACTAAACTTCTCTAAACGTAATTCTAAATTAGTCAAACGTGAGTCATATTGATTATTACTATTATAATTGTCTGTTGTCTGAGGTGTATTTGAAGTTGCAGTATCCAACTGATTAAAAAAATAAAGTTGTTGCTTTATTGAACTTTCTTTATCAGCAGAGATAATAATTGCATTAATCATCTCACCTTGACGTAAGTTTTTTTCCTTTGCTCTTACTGCTGCGTAATATTCTAAATTTCCATCAACTACTTTAAATTTTTCTATATCTATCTGTTGTAAAAATATAGGTTTTAAAACTCCCTCACACTCTAAAATCATATCAGCCAAAGTATCTATTTTACTTTCAGAAAACTCTGAACGAGGAATATCTGAAACAATTGATTTAACATCAACATAAGAAAATTTAATCACCGTTAGCTCTCCATTTTGCTTAAGACTTCTGTTGCTAATGCTTCAAACTCTTCAACAGATTGACCTGCATTAGCATTTTTATCTGCATATTTAAAAATAGACTGAGGTTCTGCTATTTCTAATTCTCCTACAATAATAGTCTCATTTAAGCATTGAGATAAAGCCGTTCTTTCAAAAATAGTACTATTCATTAAAGGAAAATCATATTTTTCAGTGATAACTTTCTTTTGTCGTTCCAACACATATTTAATATATCGAGAATTCGTTGAGACTTTAGAAGGTAAAACACCTAAAATATTGATAGGATTTCGTCCGGTTGAATTGCGAACTTCATTCACATCTTTAATCATATTTTTAACATTGGATAATCCTTGATTAGCAAAGGGTTTTAGATCTGATGGAATAATTAAATAATCAGCAGCAATGAGAGGCAGTTGTGCATATAAGTCACGGGAGGGAGGGGTATCAATAATAACGATATCATAATTATCTTCTGCTTGCTTTAGTTTACTGGGTAACCGAAAGGGAGTGGCTTGAATATTTTTAAGAATATCTTGATATTCTAGTAAGTTAATATGAGAAGGAATTACATCAATTTCAGGATCATTAAACCCATCAGACTTTCTAGCAAGATCCGGGATAAAGTCTAGTTCTCCAGATTTTAGTAAGTGATAAACGTAAGCATCTTTAATATTATCATCTTCATCAAATTGAAATTTAACTAACCCTGTAGCAAAAGTTGTGTTGGCTTGACTATCTAGATCAATTACAAGAACTCGGTAACCCTTTTTACTGAAAGCAGCCGCTAAATTGACCACAGTGGTGGTTTTACCTACGCCGCCTTTATTATGATAAACAGCAATAACTTTCATTTTATTTTGATTTTTTGTTAGAGTAGTTTGAGGGTAAGCTGATGACACAGCTTTCTGGTTGTTCAGATGATTTATTGTAGTATTTTGAAAGGGTTGAATGGTTTGAACTGGATTGGGATCAACCGAACAAGTTGGAGAAGGTACTAATAAAGCAGTAGGATGATATCTAGGCTGAATAAACTCTCGACCAATTAAATCTCTAATAGTCTTTATTTTGGCTTCAATCTCCTCCCCTTGACATTGAAACACTAACTTTATGTTTTCAGCAACCCGTTCATAAATTCGGATTTCTTTTCCATTCGTCAGTAGTCCGTATCTAACGCTTAAACTGGTTAAATAACGCCGCAGTTTATAAACATGACGATTCAAATTTTGATTAGGATGTTTCGCCTCTATTACAACACCGGATGGAGAATCAGCATTCAAAGTAAATGGAATCGTTTGTGCAGCAAAAGATAAAAAGTCTAAACGAATATTCCCAAACGTCACTTCCTGATGCCATGTTTCAGGAGTATATCCTAACTGTGGTAATAAATAACTAACAATTAATTTACTTTCAACTTCCCTTTCATTACGGCATAATGCGGGATTAAAACTCAAGTTTTTTCTCCATATGGATTAATAAATTTCAGCTATGTTATAGTATATAACATAGCTGAATTAGAGTGTCAAACTACCTGATTAAAATGTTATTAATATTCAATTAAGCAATCATCAAGTCACTAGAAGTTAGTGCAGGTGCGCCGGATAACGTTGCTAATGTAACTGCATTTTCAATTCCTTCTCCATCGACATCGAAGCTGAGAACTCCGCTGGTGCTATCATAAAGGACGTTAGCGCTATTACCAACTGGCTGTGGATTTGAACCACTCACAAATACACCTGTTGCGGCGGCAATACTATCACTGAGGCTGACTCCAGCTTCTAAACCGCCACCGAAACCCGCAGCCGAAATTTGAATTTGATCCCCTTCAATTGCGCCAAAATCTGTTAAGAGATCCTCACCCTCATTAGCTGTTTCATAGATAAATAAATCAGCGCCATCATTACCCGTAATTTCATCTGCGCCAACGCCACCTGTAATTTCGTTGCTGCTATTATTACCGACGATAATATCATCAAAGTCTGTTCCAATTACATTACTAAAATCATTAACAGACTCACTCACACCCACTGCATCTAAGATGGCATTGTAGAAGCTTTGCGCCATATTATAATAACCATTTACACTGGGGTGTAAACCATTATCATCCGGGGGAGCCGTCATATCATTTTCTGCGATCGCATACTCTCCAGACCAAATATCAACAAAGTGAATATCTTCTCCCTGGTTCGCAAAGGTTTCAACCACGTCAGGAATTAAATTATTATAATCTATAACATTAGGAAAGCGAGAATCATAATAAGAACTATTCGGATGAATGGGTGCAATAGTTGAGACAATTAAATCACCATTAAAGACAGGATTCTCAAAAATACCCTCAATTAAATTATCCAAATGCCAAGCCATTGTAGTAGCGCTACTGCTGGCATTATTGGTTCCTGCCATTGCTAAAACTAAGTCAGGCTGTGATTGTTCTGCTGAAATCCAATTATCAATACCGCTGTTGGGAGTACTATCTTTACCGTAAGTTAAATTCTCAATTTTCCAGCCGGAATGTCCTTGGTGATCTTGATCAAAACCGCCTGTTCCGTTTGATTCAGACCCAACAAAATCAACGTCTAACCCTAAATCATTTAAGGCATCCCAAAGGAAGCGACGATAGCCTTCTCGGTCTGCTTCAGGGAATAAATTACTCACCTTACCTTGGGTAATTGAATCCCCCAATAACATAATTTCTAAGGTATCTTCAAACTCTGGCGTGAAGACAAAATCTTGATCTAAGCGTGCAATAATCGCTTGATCTGAGATAGCATAACTGACCGTTTCACCGACATTGACTTGGAAATTACCAAGCATTGTTTCAGCCATGAAATTACTATTAATATCACTCACTTCATTAGACTGAACGGTAACAGCATAACTGCCTAAATTATTCTCTTGCCAACCGTTAGTCGGTGCTTGAATTTGATAAGTTGCCTGATTATCTATAACATTTAACAGCGTTGCGGTTTGACTGAAGCCATCGGGGCCTGTAACCTGAATATCATTACTATCGAGACTATTAACATCAACTCCGGCCTCATCTGTAAAGCTAGCGGTGAAGTTGTAGTTGAGGTTAGAACCTAACCCCACTGTGAATGTCTCAGCCTCTAAACTGGCAGTGGGTGGCGTAACATCGGGTTCAGTATGAGTTGCAGCCAGTTCAAGATAGTCCCAGCGACCATTTTCTCCGGTGTGACGGTTTGTCGTAATTTCAATCACACTGCCGGAGTTAAGATTAACGTCGAAGCTGCGTTCGACTCGGTTATTGGCATTGGCGCGAGTTCCTCCTCCGCTTTGGTTCCATGTCCAAGCGTCAACTTCGACTCCATCAACTGTGACTGTGGCAGTGGACTCACCATCACTTTCATCAAAGTAAGCCATGGTTAATTCGTAGCTTCCCCCTAACCCATTCCAAGTGTGAGTTGCTGTGCCTGTATCGCCGTTGCTGCCAACTCTGAGGAATTCTCCACCTGAGGCATAA
>JBARXJ010000035.1:0-196978 GCA_049647265.1 Microcoleaceae cyanobacterium | reverse complement strand
GGCTATTCGGTTTGAGCCTGTGTTAGTGAGAAGTGCCGACACCTCACGCAATCCCAGTTATCTGGAAGGAAGCAGGAACGGAACGTTAATACGGTTTATACCGCGTTATGTCAGTTTTCGATAGCAGTGTACGGAATTCCCTTTGGTTTGTCTAGGGAGTGATGAGTCGGCTATCTCTTCCTCTTTCTGTCCCCTATGTGTTTTAATCAATCAAGGACGGACTGATAATTGTCACTTCAGCCCATTAAGTCAGGGTTCGGCATAAAAAAAGAATCCCCGTCAATATATCAACGGGGAGTATCAAACTCTTTAGACTTAATTTGTTGTATTAGTCCGAGAACTTAGATAAAGCTATCGTTGGTAATTTCATCGACATTAACTTGTTCCAAGACAGCGATGAGTTGATTATTCAAGGAAATTTGAGTATTATTGCCTTGCTGAACCATGTCTAACTGGTTGAAATCAATACCTTCTAACAGCAACACATCCTGACCCATTTGGAAGTCACTAATTAAATCAATCCCCATATCAGCGCTGAGAATAAAGGTATCATTGCCATCTCCAGCCAGCAAAGTATCATTACCCATACCACCGATTAAGGTATCATTACCCGTGCCACCACAAAGGGTATCATCTCCAGCATCCCCCCACATCCAGTCATTGCCTGCTTCACCGAATAACAGGTCATTACCTTGACCGCCGTAAGTGGTATCGTTTCCGTCACCGCCAGCGAGGGTATCCATTCCTTCGTTTCCTTCCATCCAGTCATCACCGCCGTTACCGAATAGCAAGTCAGCGCCGTTGAAGTCACGAACTAGGTTATCAGCATTATTAGCAGTCCCACCAATAATAGTATCGTTACCTTGTTCACCCAGAAGAGTATCATTACCGATTTCACCTGCAACCCAGTCATCATCCTTACCACCGTGGGCGATATCATTTCCAATCCCACCGAATAAGGTATCTCGACCCAGGTTTCCAGCTAGCCAGTCATCTCCATCGAGACCATAGAGAATATCTTGGTCACCCATTTCACCGAGAGGTTCAGCACCACTGGGGCCACCAATTAAGGTGTCATTGCCTAACTCACCGTAAAGCATATCATCCCCAGCGTTACCGTAAACCAGGTCATCATCTTTACCGCCATGGGCTGTGTCATTTCCAACTCCTGCGACTAAGGTATCATTACCCTGGTTACCTTCAAGGAAGTCTTCACCCGCCCCACCAAATAGGAGGTCACGGCCGCCAATATCCTCAGTGGTGGCGTTGCTAGTTCCTCCCAGGATAGTGTCATCTCCTTGTTCACCCATCAGGGTATCATTACCCAACTCACCAAAGACCATGTCATCATCTTTACCACCGTGGGCGCGGTCATTTCCTTGACCCCCGTGGATATTGTCTTGACCCAGGCTACCGGCGAGTAAGTCATCTCCGACATTACCAAACAGGGTATCTTTTTCACCCGCATCACCGAGGGGTTGATATCCACTGGGGCTACCGATTAACGTATCGTTGTCTAAATCGCCCCATAACAGGTCATTTCCGGTATCTCCGAACATCAGGTCATCCCCTTGACCCGCAAAGCCCATATCGTCTCCTGCGCCCGCTAACAGGGTATCATTACTGGCAAACATCAGGGTAATATCGTCTCCTGCCCCAGCATTGACTAAGTCTGCTTCTTCTGTTCCTTCCAGAATATCGTCTGCATCGCTACCGTTGATATTGGCATCAATTGCATCGGGAGGTTCAGGTAAGACAACAGGTTCAATAGTGGGTTCTTCGGGTAAGACAACAGGTTCAGGAGTGGGAACTGTCGGACAGCTACCACAGCAGAGGGTTTCATCAAGGTTTGTGCCTTCTGCTTCAACGCTTAGGGTAACTGTTGCGGTTCCGGTTTCGCCGTTACTATCGACAATGGTGTAAGTAAAGGTATCGGTTCCTTCAAAACCCGCAGCAGGAGTATAAACCAGTTGGTCACCCTCAAGCGTAACAGTTCCGCCGTTAGCTGAGACTGCATCAAATTGGTCGAGGCTAAACGAGTCCCCATCGGGGTCGGAGTCATTCCCCAACACATCAATTGTGACGTTGGTATCAGCAATTAAAGTTTGGTTATCATCCATCGCCATCGGGGCGCTATTGGTTTCGGGTTGAGGCGTGGGTGGTGTAGAAGGTTCCGCAACGACTGGGGAAGGTGTAAAGGGAATTACCTCTGTTACCGTAATAGTTACGGTGGCTGTATCTGTTCCGCCCTTGCCATCACTGATAGTGTATGTAAAGGTATCAACTCCGGTAAAATCAGCAGCCGGGATATATAGCAGAGTGTCGCCATCGAGAGTAACAGTACCGCCGTTATTTGAAGTTGAGTCAAACTCCAGTAAGTTGAGAGGGTCACCATCGGGGTCAGTGTCATTATTCAACACTTTGACATTGAGGATGGCATTGGCTGGAACAGTGACTTCATCATCTACCGCCACAGGAGAACCGCTAAGGTCTTGGAAGTCAGGGATACCATCATTATCAGTATCCGGTAAAATATCATCGCTGGGGATATCACCAAACCCGCCGTTATTCAGGTCAACTGCATCAGGGATACCATCACCATCGCTGTCGGGGCCATTAACCATACCATCGCCATCGGGGTCAGCTAAGCCTGCTTCTTCGATATCATTTTTACCGTCGCCGTCACTGTCGAGGTCACGGAAGTCAGGGATACCATCATTATCAGTATCCCGAACAACTCCTTCACCGCGATCGCCAAAACTGTTATCGTTGGGGTCAGCTTGGGATAGAATACCGTCACCGTCATTATCAGGGCCGTTAACAATACCATCGCCTTCGGGGTCATCAATACCGGCCTCAACGATATCGTTAATTCCATCATTATCACTGTCGAGGTCACGGAAGTCTGGGGCGTTGTCTCCGTCAGTATCAGCCGGAGTGGTTAATGTACCGCCGTTATCCGGGTCAACTGCATCAGCTAAACCATCCCCATCGCTATCAGTCGGGTCATCAATTTGACCATCTCCATCAACATCCGGGTTACCCGCCTCAACAATATCATTAATTCCATCATTATCAGAATCAAGGTCTTGGAAGTCAGGAACATTATCGCCGTCAGTATCAACTGGGTTATCCGCAACTCCATCGCCATCGAGGTCTAATTCACCTGAGTCGGGAGTGGTTTCAACTGTATCAACAACACCGTTATCACCAAACTCGTTTGTCGGGTCAATAACGCCATCACCATCAGTATCTAATTCTGCTATTTGTTCTGGAGTTAGACCACTTTCAACAATATCAGCAATACCATCATTATCACTATCGAGGTCAATGATATCGGGTATACCATCGCCGTCTGTATCACCCGAACCTTCTAATTCATCCAGGATGCCATCATTATCATCATCAAGGTCAACCGCATCGAGGATACCATCATTATCAGTATCAACGGGATTATCTCCAAATCCAGCGGGATTTTCATCAACCACATCGGGGATACCATCACCATCTGTGTCCGGCCCACCAACAACCCCATCTCCATCGGGGTCATCAATACCTGCCTCTTCAATATCGTTGGTTCCATCTCCATCAGAGTCTAAATCTTGATAGTCTGGCGTTCCATCATTATCGCTGTCAGGAACTGGTTCAGTTTGGTTGTCTCCGAAAGTATCCGGATTTTCGTCAACCGCATCGGGGATACCATCACCATCGCTATCAGGGCCGTTAACAACCCCATCACCTTCAGGGTCATCAATACCCGCTTCAATGATATCGTTGACACCATCATTATCAGAGTCGAGGTCACGGTAGTCAGGGACATTATCACCGTCTGTATCAGGTTCTAGCGGATTTTCATCACCAAACCCAACGGTAGCATCAACTGGGTCAAGGACACCATCACCATCGCTATCAGGGCCGTTAACAACACCATCGCCTTCAGGGTCATCTAACCCGCCTTCGATAATGTCATCAATTCCATCATTATCACTGTCGAGGTCTTGGAAGTCAGCAACACCATCACCATCAGTATCAACAGGTTCATCTGCGATACCATCCCCATCAAGGTCTAATTCACCGGAGTCGGGAGTGGTTTCAACGCTATCAACGACACCGTTATCACCAAACTCGTTAGTCGGGTCAATCACACCATCGTTATTAGTATCTAAAGCCGCAATAGTTTCAGGAGTTAGACCACTTTCATCTAGGTCAGAGATACCATCATTATCACTATCGAGATCAATAATATCAGGAATACCATCGCCGTCGGTATCACCCGAACCTTCAAGTTCATCGAGGATGCCGTCATTATCATCATCGAGGTCAACCGCATCCGGGATACCATCGCCATCAGTATCACTTCCTGACTCAAAGCCACCCTCAGTTCCAGGGGCGCTGTCAATAGCATCGGGGACACCATCGTTATCAATATCAGTTGGGTCATCAATTAAACCATCCCCATCAACATCTGGCGTTCCTTCTCCAGTTGGCAGTCCAGCTTCAACCCGGTCAGGAGTCCCATCTCCATCACTATCTAATTCTTGGTAGTCGGGAGTCCCATCCGAGTCGGTATCCGGGGCAGGTTCGTTACCCTCATCACCTACGCCATCAGGGTTACCATCAACAATATCAGGAATACCATCCCCATCGTTATCCGGTGTATCAATAATACCGTTACCATCCGGGTCAACCACTTCTGGGTCAAGACCGCCTTCGACTAAATCTGGGATACCATCATTATCAGAGTCTAGGTCACGGTAGTCTACAGCACCATCGTTATCAATATCGGGAGGAGTGGTTAAAGTACCGCCGTTATCAGGATCAACGCTATCGGCCAAACCATCGCCATCCGTATCAGTCGGGTCATCAATGATACCGTTACCATCAACATCTGGGTTACCCGCTTCAACGATATCATTTAACCCATCATTATCAGAGTCTAAGTCTTGGAAGTCCGGTGTACCATCGTTATCGGTATCAACGGGTTCATCGGCAACTCCATCCCCGTCAAGGTCTAATTCGCCTGAGTCTGGGGTAGTTTCAACTGTATCAACAACACCGTTATCACCGAATTCGTTTGTCGGGTCAATTACTCCATCGCCGTCGGTATCTAATTCTGCTATTTGTTCTGGAGTTAAACCACTTTCAACAATATCAGCAATACCATCATTATCACTATCGAGATCAACGATATCAGGAATTCCATCCCCATCTGTATCTCCAGGGCCATCTTCGGTATCGAGAATACCATCATTATCATCATCAAGGTCATCCACATCCGGGATACCATCACCGTCAGTATCGGTGTCAGGATCTTGAACAATAACACTAACAGTAGCAGGTTCGGAGACATTCCCTTCATCATCGGTAACCGTATAGGTGAATGTTTCTTCCCCAACAAATCCAGGATTAGGCGTATATTCAACAGTACCATCAGGATTAACAGTCACTGTTCCGTTTCCGGGATTATCGACAATAGCAACAGTTTCGGGAAGTATTTCTACATTATCAGTATCATTTTCGAGAACATTGATAGTGACGGGAGTTTCAGCCGGGGTAGTTGTGCCATCATCTTCAGCAACGGGGATACCAGGGTCATCAACGGTTACAGTAACCGTAGCCACACTGGAAGGTTGACCCTCACTATCTTCAATCGTATAGGTGAAAGTATCGGTTCCGTCGAAGTCAGGGTTTGGGGTGTACAGAACCTCATCATCGCTGGTATCAGGGGTTCCCTTATCATCAATGGTGACTGTTCCGTTAGTGGGTTGGTCGATGATATTAATGACTCCAGTCGGAATACCATCCTCAACATCAGTATCGTTTTCCGCCACATCAATCGTAACGGGAGTATTTTCTGGGGTTATAACTTCATCTTCATTGGCAACGGGGGTATCGTTAATACTGGCAACATCAACATTGACATTTGTCGGTTCAGTAGGAGTCCCTTCACTATCATCAACGGTGTAAGTAAAGGTGTCTGTACCGTTAAATTCTGGGTTGGGAGTATAAACCACCTGGTCATCACTCTTGTCATCGGGAGTCCCATTATCATCAATGGTGACTGTACCGTTAGTCGGTTGAGAGGTAATCGTAATACCACCTGTGGGAGGAATACCATCTTCAACGTCGGTATCATTCTCACGCACATCAATAGTGACGGGTGTATCTTCAACTGTAACGACACCATCATCATTACCGACTGGAACATCGTTAACGTTTGGCCCAACAGTGACACTGACGGTTCCTGTATTGGAGGGTAAACCTTCGCTGTCTGTAATAGTGTAAGAAAAGCTATCATCCCCAACATAGTTTTCATCTGGGGTATAAAGAACCTGGTCATCACTGGTATCATCAGGCGTATCATTATCATCAATACTGACCGTTCCGTTTTCAGGTTCGTCAATGATGGTAATCACTCCAGTGGGAATGGTATCTTCTGTATCTGTATCGTTTTCGCTGACATCAACTGTTATCGGAGTATCTTCGCCAGTTGTTACAGCATCATCGACTGCAACGGGTTGGTCATTCACCCCACCCACACTTAAAGTAACGGTTGCAGGGTTTGAGGGAGTTCCGTCACTATCGGTTATTGTGTAGCTAAAGCTGTCTGTACCAACATAGTCAGGGTTAGGCGTATAAACTACAGTGTCATCACTCGTATCATCGGGGGTATCATTATTATCAACTGTGACTGTACCGTTTGTGGGTGGAGTGGTAATCGTAATGTCACCTGTGGGAGTCGTATCCTCAACGTCTGTGTCATTCTCACGCACATTCACAGTGACGGGTGTATCTTCATCGGTTGTCGCCCCATCATCATTGGCTACCGGAACATCATTAACGCCGCCTACACTAACCGTAACGGTGGCTTGTTCTGAAGTAACGCCTTCACTATCTGTAACGGTGTAAGTAAACGTATCATCCCCAACAAAGTCTTCATCTGGGGTATAAATGACCTGGTCATCACTCGGGTCAGTCGGTGTGCCATTATCATCAATTTCAATCGTCCCATTTTCCGGTTGACCGATAATCGTAATGTCACCTGTGGGAGTCGTATCTTCTACATCGGTATCATTACCCCTGACATCAATTGTGACAGGAGTTTCTTCATCTGTTGTCGTACTATCATCTATTGCGATAGGAGTATCGTTGACTGGACTAACAGTTACACTGACAGTTGCGGGGTCTGAGACTGAACCTTCGCTGTCTGTAACGGTGTAAGCAAAAGTATCATCTCCAACATAGTCAGGGTTAGGGGTATAGATAACCTGGTCATCACTTGGGTCAGTTGGCGTATCATTATCATCAACTGTGACAGTCCCACTTGTCGGCTGAGTGGTAATGGTAATTACTCCTGTCGGAGTCCCATCTTCATCATCAGTATCGTTACCCGTGACATCAATCGTAACTGGGGTATCTTCTCCTGTTGTCGTATTATCATTTTCAGCAACAGGCGTATCATTAATACCATTAATAGTGATGCTTAATTCGGCTGCATCTTCACCGCCTTTGCCATCACTAACAACATAGGTAATAGTCTCTGTTAAAGTTTCACTACTTCCTAAGCCTTTTACATCTGGGTTAGTGGTATCAACGCTATATTCGTAGCTACCATCGGGGTTAATCGTAATTGTGCCATAGGTTCCGTCAATGGTCGTTGCACCTGCAACATCTTCACCGTTAACTTCGCTAACCGTTAGGGGGTCATTATTCAGGTCACTATCAACGCCGCTACCATTATCATCATCAATTACATTTCCTGTCACAGGAGTAGTAGCATCTTCATCAACGCTGTTACTATTATCGGTGGCAACAGGTGCGTCGTTGCTGCCGCTTACGGTAAACGTTAAATCCGCTGTATCTGTACCCCCTTGACTGTCTGTGAGGGTGTAGGTGAAGATTTCATCTAAAGTATCACTATCACCCAACGCTTGAACATCTGTGTTAGTAGTATCAACGCTATAGCTATAACTGCCGTCATCATTGATAGTGAGTGTACCAAAAGTTCCTGTAACAGTTGTACCTGTGGTGACAGGAGTGCCATTCACATCCGTAATATTAATGCTGTCGCCATCAATATCACTATCAACTCCATCCCCATCATTATCATCAATTACATTTCCGGTGGCTGGGGTGGTTGCTGTTTTGGTTACACCATTGCTGTTGTCGGTGGCAACAGGGTTATCATTCATCCCATTAACTGTGATTTCTATGGTGGCTGTATCTGTACCGCCATTACCATCAGAAACAGTGTAGGTGAAAGTCTCGATCACGCTATCGCCCACTCCCAAGGCTTGAACATCGGAGTTGGTATTATCAACGCTATATTCATAACTACCATCATCATTGATCGTCAGTGTGCCGTAGGTTCCTGTAATATCAGTATCCGTGGTAACCGTTGTGCCATTAACATCGCTGACGGTTAGACTATTTCCATCAATATCGCTATCAACGCCACTACCATTATCATCTGCGATTACATTTCCACTCGTAGCAGTGACTGCATCTTCATCAACGCTGTTGCTGTTGTCGGTGGCAACGGGGTCATCATTAACTGGGGTAACTGTGCCGTTAACGGTTGCTGTATCGCTGCTTCCATTACCGTCGCTAACCACGTAGTCAAAAGCAATTGGGCCGTTATAGTTGGCATCGGGTGTAAAAGTAACGACACCCTCCGCATCAACATTAACAGTACCGTTGGTAACGGGGATACTTTGGGGAGTGCCTGGAGTGATAGCTGTGCCGTCAATGGACTCTAGGCTGAGAGTGTCGCCATCATCGTCGGTGTCGTTACCCAGTAAGTTAATTGCAGCAGAGGTGGTATCTTCGTTGGTGCCGAAGTTGTCATCTGTGGCAACCGGGTCATCATTGACTGCACCGACATTAAGGGTAACCGTCGCAGTTGCAAAACCCCCATTGCCGTCAGACACTTCGTAAACAAAGGTGTCAGTGCCGCTGAAACCGGGAGCGGGAGTGTAGCTGAAAGTACCATCATTATTGAGGGTGAGAGTCCCATTGGTCGGGTCTGTCACCGGGGTTGTGTTGACGGTGAGGGTGTCACCATCTATGTCGGTGTCATTCAGTAACAGGTCATCTACCCCTAGAGTGGCAGTGAAAACTGTATCCTCAGTGGTGTTGAAGCTGTCGTCTGTGGCAACGGGTTCATCGTTGACTGGAATAATATCAATCGTTGTGGTGGCGATATTCCCCGAGAAACCATTCGGGTCTGTTAGAACAACATCAATATTACGAGGGGTTGTATCGGGATTATCACTGGTATTGTTAAAGGTGATGGCTTCGAGTGCCTGTTCAAAGTCAGCTTCAGTTGTACCTGATGCTGTGGTTAGGGTAACAACAATTTCGCCACTGCCATTTGTACTGACGTTAGCCGTTATCGTACTGGGTAATGCAGCCGTATCGACAACAAGTTCGTCACCCGCTTGAGGATTGGTGAGGGTAACAGTACCGCTAGAAACAATACCTTGATCGTAATCACGAATGCGGGTATCTGTGTCTTCATCACCATCATTGGGAGATGTAATAGTAACACCACCATCTCCTTCAGTAAAGGTGGTTTGATAGTCGTAGCCTGTTGCGCCAGAACTGTTATCCCCGTCTAAATCCACCATCGGAACAATGAAAATGGTGTTCTGTAGGACGCTGCTCATACCGTCGTTGCTACTATTAGGAGTAGACTGCAACACTTCGGCTGCGCTGGGGGTTGCCCCTAGATAGTCAGTAATCTCGTAGATTTTGCCATTCGCATTATTGAAGGCATGAATTGAACCATCTAAGCCAGTCCAAGCAGCACCATAGCCGCCACTACCAGTGAGACCCGTCACAGTTTTTCGGCTGACTGTACCGGAAGTTGCTCCGTTAGGTAGCACCCATTCATACATTGTATCCCCGACAAAGCCATAGAAAATGGTGTCGCCGTTGGCTTGTTTGCGAGCAACAATATCAGCGACTCCTCCCCCAGACCCTGTAAAGCTGTAAGTTTCGCTGGCACCTGTTGTCAGGTCAACTTTAACAAATTCAGTGTTAGTTGAGCGCAGCCAATAGTTACCATCAGCATCAATATCACCCGCAAATTTAACGTCAGTTGGGGGTTCAATATCTGCCCCACTAGCATCTTTGACATTTTCAATTGAACCATCGGCACTAACACGAATTACCTTACCGCCTTGTAAAGCATAAATATAGTTATCAACTGGGTTGTAACCTGTTGCGTTATAGGCAGGAGATTGTGCGTTACCAATGGGTTCATATTGCCCGGTAAAGATATTGAGGGCATTTAACTGTCCAGATAATACTTGATAGTAACCGGGTTCTGCATCAAACGGGTCGCCGAGGGTATGATTCCACTGAGTTTTAACCCTAGAATTAAACGCTAAAACCGCTTCAAATTCACTTGTTTTAACGTCTAATTCCCAGTTTCCGCCCTGAGAAATATGACCAATTTTAGTTGTAGAAGCGGCAATTTCTGCTCTAGTAATTTGATGCAGTTTCTCAACAAATTCAGATCCTGCATCTCCAGCGGCAACGTTACAACCATAAAGCAAAATTGAATCGGCTGACCAACTCCTCAGTTGAGCAGTATATTGATTTAAGGTATCAAGATTTAACTGACGATTTCCTAGATATAAGCAACCCGGCGCACCGTGAGAAACAATATGAATTTCTGAGAATGGATGGCGAGTTAAACATTGGGTAATTTGTCCGATTCCGTCTTGTGTGGCATCGAGAACAACAACAATCGCTTCAGGAATAACTTCGGAAATTAAGCTTTGATAGTCTTCGACTTGAGCATCAATAAATAAAATTTTAGAATACATTTTAACTTCTCCAGATAATGTCAATGAATTAATAAATTGCGTAACGGAGACAATAACGGATTGAGTGTTGATTAAAATCATATTAAAAGACTCCTTTTTTATAAAAGTTAGGCACGGCAAAATACACAAAGCGGCTTTGCATCTGCGGTTGAATCCTAAATTTTGTCAGAAATTACTGGGTCATTCAGAAAGATTTTTAATGATTTAAATTCATACGGCTCAATCTTTCTTGCTTCTATTTTCGGCTTTTTCGGGTTAAATAACATCGTGAAAGATGCGGAATTTTAAATACGGATAATTTTCCGTAAATGTTCTCGGTGAAATCTTGACGCTTTAGGGAATTATACGGAGTTGATTTTAAGATGAGCCAGACGAATCAGAATTGATTATTGTTAAATCTTGATTAAAGGGGATTGCAGGCAATGAATTTTTGTTAAAATATTGAGTACTCCGTATTTTCATCTACGAGATTTTACGGAGGAATACTGATCCGTGATTTCCCCTATTACTCTCTCTCTGGATAGAAGAATTACTTGAATGAGAAATAGGACAAAATGCTCTATTCTACGGTTGTGTTTTGCCCTAACTTGGATCACAATTAAATATAAGCTTATAATACAGAATTAATATAACAAACTCTACAGTTGTCATCCTCCTTAAGAGAGATTGATTTTCGCGCTTACCCTATTTGTCTGGACTCAGAGAAAGGGTAGAAAATAGAGACTCACTCCGGACTCGTTTCTATGCAGGACGTAGGAGGAACAGACTCAATCCCCCAATACACCTCTAGCTTGCCTTTTTCCTGGCTATGGAACCTCAAAAAATGTATCGCAATACTCAACGCTTATTCAATCATCTAACTCCAGTCCAGACAATCTCTCAACCTCACCGCCTGCTGTATATTGAGGATATCTCTCGACTGCCTCAATGGATCGAACCGTTAACCTTGGAACAAAACCCGTTTAGACTCAATTGGCGCTGGACTCATGCCACCAGCCTACAAACGGGGTTAAATCTGCTGCAAACTCAGAATTTTGATTTGGTTGTGGTTAACCTATTTTTACCCGATAGTCAAGGACTCGAAACGTTTCATCAGCTTCAGGCAACAGTTCCCCATCTTCCAATTATTATCAATACTACTACCCCAGAAGCACTGGATCTGGCTCGTCAATGCTTACAGCAGGGTGCAATAGATTATTGGATACAACCCACCCAACCCGCAGAAATTCCCTTGACTCAAGAATTATTTGCACGGAGTTTGTACCATATTCAAACGTGCCAAAAGTTACAACAGCAATTGAAACAAACTGAAGCTCAATTGAGGGAACATCAACTGTTTGAACAACGACTCCAGACGACTCAAGCACAAATGCAACGGGTTGTAGAAGCGATTAATGATGTGGTTTTAATAATAGACGCAACGGCAAATAATATTCAAGTGATTCCGACTCGTTTTACCCTCGATGATCCAATTAAAACAGAAATTCTTAATCACACCCTAGATTTATTCATGGGTGAAACACCGTCTCAAGTGATGTTAGATGCAACGGCGCGATCGCTCTCGACTCAAACCACTATTAATATAGAATATAGCCTCACCCTTGACTGCGCTCAATTCTGGTTTAGCGCTGATATTTCACCATTATCTGAGACGGAGGTATTATGGGTGGGACAGGATATCACAGCAGCTAAACAAGCCTCCGATCAACTGCGCGACTCTCAACAGTTTTTACAGTTGGTGATGGATAATATCCAGACTCATATCTTTTGGAAAGATCGCGATGGTGTTTATTTAGGCTGTAATCAAAATTTTGCCACTGTTGCTGGGTTGGAGACTCCAGAAGAGATTATCGGTAAAAACGATTATGATTTACCCTGGACAACAGCAGAGTCAGATCAGTATCGCCAATGCGATCGCCGGGTAATGGAAACTAATCAGCCTGAATATCATATCGCAGAAACTCAACAAACGGCTTTAGGTAAACCAGTCTGGCTGGATATTTGTAAAGTTCCCCTCCACAATCAACAAGGTGAAGTGATCGGGATTTTAGGCACTTATGAAGATATTACAGAGCGTCGCCTCACTGAAGAACGGCTAAAGTTAACTCAGTTTACCTTAGATCAAGCCAGAGATAAGATTTTTTTGGTGAATGCCAATGGTCAATTTTGTTATGTTAACCATGCCGCTTGTCAAAAGTTAGGATATACCCCCAAACAACTCCTGCAAAAAACTATTAGTGAGATTGATCCAATATTAACCCCGTCGGTTTGGCAAAAACACTGGCATCGACTCAAACAACAGCATTCCCTGACTCGCGAAAGTATTTACATCAACCACCAAGGAGAAGAGTTTCCGGTTGAGGTGAGTATTAACTATTTTCAATATAATCAGCAAGAATATAATTGTGTGATTGCTCGTGATATTAGCGATCGCCGCATTGCTGAAGAGAAGTTACAACAACAATGGACTGCGATTGAAACGGCCATTGATGGGATTGCTATACTCAAGGATAATCGCTATATTTATCTCAATCCGGCTCATGTTAAGCTATTGGGTTATCAGCGTTCAGAAGAGTTAATTGGTAAGCCTTGGACGTGTATGTATAGCGCTGCCGAAATTGAACGGTTTCAACAGGATGTATTCCCTGTTTTAGCACAAACCCAGGCTTGGCAAGGAGAAGCGGTTGCGACTCGTAAAGATGGCAGTACTTTCAACGAAGAAGTGTCTTTAACCTTAACTCCCAACGGAACGTTAATTTGTGTTTGTCGAGATATTACTCAACGTAAGCAGGCTGAAACAGAGATTTTTAAAGTATTACAAACTGAACAAGAACTCAACAAACTTAAATCTCGGTTTATTACGTTAATGTCCCATGAATTTCGCACGCCTCTGTCAGTAATTTCGTCCTCAGCGGGTATTCTAGAAACGTTTGCTGATCGACTCTCACCGGAGAAGAAACAAAAACACCTTCGCAAAATTATTACGCAAGTACAGCATACCACTGAGTTACTCAATGAGATTCTTTTGATTCATCAAGCTGAAACTCGTCAACTCACGTTTAACCCCCAACAGCTTGATATTGTTCATTTCTGTCAAACTTTAGTCCAAGAGATTCAACTCAATCATGGTGATTCTCATCAAGTTAGGTTAGACTATCCTCGGCATCATCGCTCTTTCATCGCAACGGTCGATCGAACTCTATTACGAAATATCATAACTGAATTATTGTCTAATGCCATTAAATTTTCTACGAGTCAGAGTTTGATTAATTTGAGTATCACTTGTTCAAATAACCAAATCTGTTTCCAGGTTCAAGATCGGGGAATTGGTATTCCTAAATTCGATCTTCATCAGATATTTGAGTCTTTCTATCGCGCTCAAAATGTCGGGACAATTCAGGGAGCCGGATTGGGTTTATCTATTGTTAAAAAATGTGTTGATCTTCATACTGGAAATATTAATATAACCAGTGAACTTAATCAGGGGACTACTTTTACTATTAGATTACCTTTAACTTTTGAGGAATAATTATGAAATTAACTACACCCAAAATTTTAGTAATTGAAGATGAAGAAGATATTCGGGAAAATATTGAGGATATTTTAGAGTTATCTGAGTATCAAGTATTTGCCGCCGCCAATGGAAAAATCGGTTTAAAATCGGCTCAATCACACTCTCCCGATCTGATTCTTTGTGATATTATGATGCCGGAATTAGATGGCTATGGCGTGGTTAAAGCATTACGAGAACAGCCAACAACAGAAAAAATTCCAGTTATTTTTTTAACGGCTAAAGTGGAACATTCGGATCGACGGATGGGAATGGAATTAGGTGCAGATGATTATTTAACTAAGCCTTTTCTGCCGGAAGAATTATTGAAGGCGATTGAGGCTCGTTTGAAACGACAGGCAATGTATCAGTCTCAAGTGCAAACTGAACAACAAAAGACCCAAGATTCACAAAAAGAAGTTCAAAAAATTCAGCTAGATTTGGATAAGCGTCAGCAAATGTTAGATGTCAAAGATCAACTACTGAATAATTTAATTGAAGAATTAACCTCTCCGATTTCAAGTATTAATTTAGCGCTCAAAATGTTAAAAAATGCGAGCAAAGAAGAACAACGGCAGCAATATCTCAGTATTTTACAAGAAGAATGTCAAAAAGAAATTCAACTCCTCAATGAAATTTCTAAATTACAACAATTTTTACTCCCAGAAAATATTGAATTATTACAACGATTTAAATTAATTAAATAAGCGATTTCTACTGCTCTGTTTCGACTGATTAGATGTAGCGACTCGCAATTCATCGGCGGCGGGGCGACTTCACCCCGTCAGTGCCATCGCACAATACTCAACGATAACAGGCTCTGTGAGCGCTCTTGGTCTAAAGTCGGGCTTTGTTAGCCATGGGGGAGTATATTTGATATCTGTAGCAACTGCTATACTCATTCTGATAACATTCTCAACCGCTTAACTGATAATCTTTATAATTTTAAGTCAACTCGGTAAAATATCGGTAAACTCTGAGTATAAATTGAATCAACCCGAGTAAAAACTTAGACAAATGAATGATTACTCAATCTATTGGCGAAAATCTTTATTAATCCTGCTCAGTCCACTCATTCTTCAAGCTTGCGGGGGCGAATCTCCCGGCGGAGGGCCACCACCCGTTGCTGTTGAGATGGATCGGGTTGAAACCACTCAAGTTAAACGAAGCACAGAATACGTCGCTCGCTTAGAAGGGGTGGACAATTCTGTCATTCAACCCCGCGTCAGTGGTTGGGTAAAGCAGGTATACGTCAAACTGGGCGATCGCGTTGCGGCAGGCGATCCGTTACTGTTAATTGATCCGGCTCAGCAACAAGCCAACTATGAAAGCCAACTGGCGGTGGTAGAGTCGAGACGAGCCGATTTACAACGGGCTAAAGCTGAATTGAAAGCCCAACAAGCAGAATTACGCCGCATTCAAGCAGAATTAGAATTTCAATCTCAAGCGGCGGCTCAACAACAGGCTGAACAAGATTTTGAAGCAGAAGTGGCTGAAAAAGAACGACTCCAATTTGAGGTAGAAAATGCCAAAGAAAATTTAGAGGCTGCCAATGAAGAATTGAAGCGACGACAGGCGATCGCCAAAGAACGAGACGCTACATTTGAGCGTTACCGAAGCTTACAAGAAGAAGGGGTAATTTCAGCAGAGGTTTTCGATCAAAGACTGCGAGATAAAGAAACAAGTCAAGCAGAAGTGGCTAACCAAGAAAAGGAAGTCCGTGCCGCTCAAGCTCGGATTCAAAGTGCTGAAAAAGAGTTAGATCGTCAAGATCGGACGATTCAATCGGCTGAAGCAAATATTGATAGCGCTGGACAAGATTTAGCTCGACAAGTTTCAACTTTACAAGCACAAATTGAAAGCCAAAATAGTAGTATTGAAGCCCAACAAGCTCAAATTGTTTTAATTGAACGGGATATTGAAAGCGCTCAAGCTCAAGCTGTGGCTCAACAAGTTGAACTGGATTATTACAATATTAATGCGCCGATTGCCGGTATTGTTGGAGATGTACCCGTTAAAGTGGGAGATTTAGTTAATAGTCAAACCACGATTACATCGATTCGTCAAAACGATCAGTTAGAGGTTAATATTAATATTCCGGTTGACAATTTATCCCAAATTAAAGTCGGGACTCCGGTTGAATTACTCAGGCAAGATACGGGTGAGTTAATCGGAACGAGTCGAGTCTCTTTTATTTCTCCTGCTGCGGGGACGGGGACTCAAACTATTTTAGTTAAAGCAATTTACAATAACCGGAATAACCAGCTTAGAACCGATCAAATTGTTCGGGCTAAAGTGATTTGGGATCAACAGCCCGGTGTAACTGTTCCCACAACCGCTATTAGTCGAATTGGCGATCAAAGCTTTGTTTTTGTGGTTGAAGAAGATAGCAGTAATGGAGAGTCAGCCCTCGTGGCAAAGCAAAAACCAGTAGAGTTGGGTAGCATTCAAGATCAAAGTTATCAGGTGATTTCTGGGGTGAATGCTGGCGATCGCATTGTCACAGAAGGGGTGGTAAAATTACGCGATGGTGCCGCTGTAATGGAGAGTTCAGAACAACCCCAAGAAGAGGCTGTATCCCCCGCAGAACCTGCTCCAGAAACTCCTGAAGAGAGTTAATGTTAACAGGGGTATGAGGAAAGCACAAATGTGGTAGAGACGTACCATGGTACGTCGCCACGCCTCCCCTTCTCAAGCGTTTCTTAACCTACACCTAACCCTTGTTGCAAGACTTGTTTCCAAGCAGCAGATTGAGTTAATGCCACACTATCAAACGTCTCTCCTTGTTGTTGAGAAAGCCGGACAAAATCATTCACCCAATCTAATATGGTTTCGCTGGTTAATCTAAATGGAGAATGGCAAAACGCTTGCTGTAAAAACCTGACCATTTCGGCTTCATTTCCCTGACAATAACAATTCCAAGCATTCCACACTAACGCGGCATAATGTAAACGTTGATTCAAACTTTGAACTCCTGTTTTAATCGAATTCAGTTGAGCAAATTCATCATTATTTTCTGTCGTAATTGCCTGTTGAATTACCTCAATTGTTTCTTTCAACATTCGCTCTTCTTTAAATAACTGTTCTGCCCGGCGTTTACAATTTTGACCTATTTTACGCCGTAATTTCTCGTTTATCGCCCATTCTTGTAGCGTTTTGACTAAGACTTTAACCGTTTCTTCAGGATTTACATTAGGATCGGGTAATAATTGCCCCGTGTTTCCTAACCCTTCTGGGATACCGCCTGCTGCTGAAGCCACAATGGGTAAGCCTTTTGCCATCGCTTCCATCACCGCAAAAGAAGGGGCGGCTTCGGCTAAAGAGGTTAACACAAAGATATCACAGGCATCCAACCAGTCCGGAATATTCCACTGTTGCCCAATTAATTTTACCTGATTTGTTACGCCCATTTGCTTAATTCGAGCCTCAAGTTCTGGTTCAAGATCGCGATCGCTACCCTTGCCGGTTCCGGCCCAAACAAAGTATAATTTAGACCAGATTGGAGTCTGTTTGAGTTGCGCGATCGCATCGAGTTGATATTGATGTCCTTTAATGGGGGCAAGTCTAGCCGTTGTCAAACACATAATTCCATCTTTTGGAATGTCTAAAGACTCTCGAAGTTGTTGACGAATCGTTAAATTAGGCGCTGCAAAATATTGTTCTGAACGTCCATAATAAATCACATTTCCTTTATTTTTAGGTAGTTTAAATTGTTGTTGTAAAATGTCTAAATGTTCAATCGCTGCGGTATTAAAAGTACGGGCTAAACCATATTGATAGAGTACTCCTTTTGCATAAGGAATATTATCACCTAAAGAGAAATTAATATGTTCTGGTGTGGCAAGTCCAATGGCTGTCATATAAGGAATATTCTGCTGAATTGCCACTTGTTTTGCCGCAAAATGAGAGTAAGGCCAACCATCACTAAATATAATAAAATCTGGCTGTATTTCGCGATATAATGCCTCAGCATCTAATGTATTACGAAGAATACGACATAAGTCTTTGCTGGTGCTATAATTCAGCCAATATTGTTGAATTCCTAATGCTTTTTCCCTCTCGGCTAACGGACTTTGATGATAGGGACGAACCGCTGTTACTTTATACCCCATATTCGCTAATTGACACATGATTAAATGGTCATATTGAGCTAAGCCACCAATGCCTGGATCGTCTGTATTCATTAATAGAATATGGGGTTTTTCTTCAGCATCTCTAACCGAAATTTTTGAAAATAAACAATTAACTGCCTGTTGCCATTCGGGTGTTTTTGTTAGCGCTGGAATACTAATATTTTCGCCATATTCATGAGAAATATTCTTAAATGCTTCTGTCCAATGTAATAATATTTCTGTGGGAAAGTTAGAGGCATATTGAATAGATTTTATCAAGCAATTTAACATCAAATCTGGATAACCATCTCGATACATTCGCCAACCCAGCCATACCCAACGTTGATACTGTTCTTTCTGTTTTAAGCTTAAAATAGATTCAGGTAAATCTGGACGATTAAAAAATAAATTCATTACCTTTTCTGTATTCTCAATTACCCGTTTTCCTCCCGACATTAAATTAGATTCATGTTGACGATAACAGGCATGGACCTGTTTTAACCAAACCGATTTACACCCCATTAATCCCAATTTTAAAACAAAATCTAAATCTTCTGTGGGGGGATAACAATGATCGAAGCCGCCGACTTTTTCCCACCATATCTTACGCAGAATTAACGCGCTAGGACGCACACATTTATGCAGCAGCCAGGTTTCTAAATTTAATTCTGGCGCAACTTTCCAGGGGGTGACATCCGTTAACCCTTTGCCATTTTTATCGACAATAATCCAGCCACTTTGGACTAAATCAATAGTACAATCTGCATCAAAAACTGCTATTTGTTCTTTGAGTTTATTGGGTAAGAAAAAGTCATCCGCATCGAGAAAAGCAAGTAACTTTCCTTGAGCGATTTTACAGCCTTGATTCCGCGCGATCGCAGCCCCTTGATTTAGTTGATAAAAATAGTGAATCACATCATCATATAAACTTAAAATCTGTTTCGTATTATCCGTCGATCCATCATCAATTACAATCACTTCGTAATCAGTATACGTTTGTTCGAGAACACTTTTAACGGCTCGTTCAATATAATTTTCGCTATTATAAGCCGGAATAATTACACTCACTCTGGGCTGTTTTTTCTGTAAAATCTGTTGGATTAAATTTTGCCATTCGGGTAATTTTCTAAAAGATGTAAGATCAAATTCATAACCATAGGATTGACAATATCCCCAGAAGCGTTGTAACCAATCTGTAATTGTAATTGCAACGGTATAAGAAGTATAAGATAAAGACTTTAAGAGATAATTAGCCATCTGGGAAAAATGGCTCGTATGATACAAATGCCACGCCATCCAAGTGTAACCTTCATAGTAGCTAGCTGCTTCTAATTGACGGATTTCATCGGGTAGATTAGACTGACTAAAAAAGTGATTTTGAGCAGTGATAAAAAGATTTGCTCTTTCAACCGCTTTTTGTTCAGAAACTGTCTGAGAATGTTGACGATAATTAACCGTAATTTGTGGCAACCACATTGCCTTATATCCCGCCAACGCCACCCGCCAAATAAACTCAACATCATCAACGCCATCGAAGCGAGAGTTAAACCCTCCGACTGTTTCCCATGCCTCTCGTCGAAACATCAAAGCACTCGGTAAAATCGGAGTGCGAGTCAGCCAGGTTTCTATGGTAAGATTGGGTAAATTGTGCCAAGGTTCAATTTGAGAAATCGGGTTGCCATCTGTATCGATTAATTGCCAGCCACTATTGACAATGGCCACAGTGGGGTTAGCTGTAAAGATAGCCACTTGGGCAGTCAATTTATCTGCTCTGAAGCAATCATCTTGATCCAATAGGGCAATTAATTCTCCAACGGCTGCTTCAATCCCTCGGTTACGGGCAGCGGCTACACCTTGGTTGGGTTGAGACAGATAGCGAATTTGAGACTGGTAAGGTTGTAGAACTTCAGGGGTGCGGTCTGTAGAGCCATCATCGACTACAATAATCTCAAAGCTAGAGTAATTCTGAATCAGAACACTTTTAACCGCTTCAGCAATATAGCGATCGCCATTATAAGCGGGGATAATGACGCTAACCAGAGGATTGACCATTGTAGATTGATTAATTTCTTTTTTCTGAAGTTCTTGCTATGCTTATATATAATGCACCATCAGAGCATCAAATCATCTGCTAAAATTTTGTCCGGTTGGGTTACGGTTGATTGATTGTAAGTTGTAGTTTAATTGACAGCGAGGACTATATTATGGGGAAAGGGAATCAAAAAGGAGATAACAAAATGACTTCTGCTGCCAGTTCGGGAGGTCGTTTTACGCCTTTAAAAGGGGACATTAATAGCTATGCTAAAAGTTCTGCTACAGGCATGGATAAGCGCTTTAGTAAGACTAAAGTGTCTGGAGGACGTTTTACTCCTTTTGGCAGTACGGAATTCGTTAATAAACCTTTGAAAGATGATATTAAGTGGACTCCCCTTAAAGTCATCATTTGCACATTAATATTTATGGTTCCCTATGGGGCATTAATTTATATTCTCAGTTCTATTTCTCCTATAATAACCAGTTTAATGGTCGGTACTCCCATTGTGATTGGGGCTATTTTTTACTTTATTCATTTAATGACTAAAGATTTATAATACTTGTAACTGAATGTCTCAACCGCAACCTCAATCTATCAGCAATTCCACCCCTCACCAAATTGCCATGGAATGGTATAAAAAAGGGGAAAAAGCGGTCTGTGATGGAGATTTAGAACAGGCAAAAACTTGCTATCAAAAAGCAACACAAAGTAACCCTAAATTTTTCTGGGCTTATCATAAGTTAGGAGATAGCTTATCTAAATTGCAACGTTGGCAGTTTGCAATAAAAGCTTATCGCCAAGCCATTGAATTGAAATCTGATTTTTTTTGGTCTTATCACAATTTAGGGAATGCTCTGTCTCAACTGCAACGGTGGAAGCCTGCAATTAGCGCTTACACTCAGGCAATTCAAATTAAGCCAGATTTCTGTTGGTCTTATTATAATTTAGGAGATGCTTTTGCCCAAAAACAACAGTGGCAACAGGCAGTCAAGGCTTATATTCAAGCAGAGAAATTACAGCAAGATTTGCCCGGATTATCTCAACGGTTGGGACAAGTTTTACATCAACACGTTCAGAAAAAAGGGTTAAAATTAGTTACTCAGCAGTATATAAAGAGCTGTGAAGTATTAGAAAATATAGACAAAACTCAGGATATCTATCAATTTTGTCTTGAAGATTTTACAATTTATACCCATTTAGCAAATACATTGGAGGCAGAAGAGTATTTTTTAGGAGCTGCTATTTTATATCAAATTGCATTACAGTTTAAGCCGAATCTTTCTCAAACTGATCAATCTTTAAAAAGAGTTTTAGCAAAGCAAGCTGAATTAGAAAATCAGTTAATATCAGCGCGGAAAGTAGCAGAAAATCATCAGAATTCTTATCAAGCAAATTACGAATTAGGCGTTATATTATCGCAACAACAACAGTCGGATGCTGCAATTTCTGCTTATCTCAAAGCCATTCAACTACAACCTGAACAACCTTTATGGCTGTATCAAGGGTTGTGGGAAAATTTAGAGCAGCAAGGACGTTTAGAAGAGTTAATTCAATTATATAGAAACGCGATTTCTCTACAGCCTCATTCAGTTTGGTGTTACGTTAATTTAGGAGAAATCTTCAGCCGTCAGGGTCAATTTGAGGAAGCCATTCAGTGTTATCAAGCCGCAGCTTATCAGAAAATTCAACAGGTTTATCCAGATTGGATGAATCAAATCGATCAACTCATTCCTGTTAAAAAACCTAATTTTTTAGTGATTGGTACTCAAAAAGGGGGAACAACTTCTCTGTATTATTATTTAGCTCAACATCCTCAAATTGTCCCCTCTTTAATTAAAGAAATTGAATTTTGGTCTCATAAGCAAAAGCGAGGGTTAGAGTGGTATTTATCTCATTTCTTACCTCAACTTAAACAGGGTAATTTTATCACAGGAGAAGCTACGCCGAGTTATTTAGATCATTCAGGTGTAGCAGAAAGCATTTATCAAGCTTTTCCAGATATTAAGCTCATTATTTTATTAAGAGATCCCACCGATAGAGCCATTTCTCACTATTATCAATGGTTCAGTTTAAGATGGGAATCTCGTTCTTTACAGGAAGCCATGAATAGAGAAATTAATCAGTATAGAGAGAGTGTTTGGAATCAACCCAATAGTTATTTAGCTCGAGGAGTTTATATAGAGTTCATTAAAAAATGGTTGGATATTTTTCCGAGAGAACAAGTGTTAATTTTACCGAGTGAAGACTTTTATCAAAATCCGGCTCAAGTATTGACACAAGTGTTTCATTTTCTCGGTTTACCCAATTGTACGTTGCCAGAATATAAGCCTTACAATGCCCGAAGCTATCCTGAAGTTAATCAAGAAACGAAGAAGCTTTTAATCAACTATTTTAAACCTCATAATCAGGCATTAGAGGAATATTTAGGTCAAAACTTTAATTGGAAAGGCTAAATGGAGAGTTTTAAAAAATTAAGTTTTGTGCTAAAATATCAATTAACTGGCAAACAAAAAATATTTTTAACGGTTACAGTCTATCCATAGATTTTACTATTCATTCAATTTTGCTAATACAATGGCTCAATTCAAGCAACAGGTAGAACAGTATTTAAATCAAGGAAAACTAGACGAGGTCATTGATATTTGTCAGCAAGCTTTACAGCAAAATCAAAATGAGTTAATTGCTTATCACGGACTCGGCGTTTCACTACAGTTAAAAGGTCAGTTAGAAGAGGCTAAGCAATGGTATTTAAAAATATTAGAACAGCAGCCCGATTTAGCAGAAGTTTACGTTAATTTAGGTAGTCTATATGCTCAACAAGAACAATTTGAGCAAGCAATCAATGCCTATCAATCTGCTCTGAAGTTACAGCCTAATTTAGTTCAAGCCCACCGAAATTTGGCTAAAATTTTCTACCAAATGGAGCAACTTGAACTAGCAGCAGAGCATGAATATCAAGTTTTAGAATTAGAGCCTCATTCCGCCACAGCTCAGCAGTCTTTTCAAGTGGGAAACTTGTTATGGAAACAGCAAAAACTGAGAGAAGCAGCTAATTGTTATAAACAAGCCATTAATAAGCAGCCAGATTTTTTTGAAGCACATTATAATTTAGCAGAATCATTAACTCACTTGAAGGATTGGGAAGAGGCAAAGCTTGCTTATGATCGGGTGATAAAATTAAATCCAACCTTTGAACGGGCTTATATTGGATTAGGTAATATATTAGTAGAAAAAGCGCAGTGGGATGAAGCGATTCAAAATTATGAAAAAGCAATAGAATGTAACCCGGAGTATTCTTGGAGTTACCATCGTTTAGCAACAGCTTTAGCCCATAAAAAAGAATGGGAAAAAGCCAGGACAGTTTATCAAAAATCAATTGAACTTAATCCAACCGCACCCACCTCATACCAAAAACTCGGAGAAATTTTATTAGAACAAGAAAAATGGCAAGAGGCGGCAGAAGTTTATCAAAAATTAGTTGAATTAGAGCCGGATTCATTTGCAGCCCATCAAAACCTAGGAAAAGCTCTATATCAACAAGGTAAAGCATTATCAAAGCAGCAGAAATGTCAAGAATCAATTGCTGCTTATTCTAAAGCAATTCAACTTAATCCTAACTTGGGTTCTATCTACTATAACTTAGGTTTATCTCTGTGGCAAATGCAGCAATGGGAAGATGCTGTTGCTGCCTATATCCAAGCGATTAGATTACAACCCGATGAGGCTTTGTTTATCCATCAGTTAGGAGAGTTACTTAAAGATAAATCTGAGCTTTCTATAGACTCTGTTCTTCAAAATCATTTTATTAAAGAAGAGAGCAATCGGCAAGAATTCTATACATTTTTAATTCAGCTAGGCGATCAACTCGCCCATCATTACTATACTGAAGCTGCTATTTTTATCTATAATATTTCATGTCATTTTAATACTAATAATCAAGAAGTTTTAGAAAAAATTGAACAAGCTATAAATTTAGAGCAAAATATCAATCAAAAAATTAAGAAAGCTAAAAATCAAGTTAAGAAACATCCCAAATCTTTTCAAGGTTATCGTGAATTGGGAGGGCTTTTACTGCAAAAAAATTATTGGAATGAATCGATAGAGGCTTATTTAAAAGCATTAGAGTTAAAGCCAGAAACGGGTTCTTGGTATTATGAAAAAGAGCTTTGGAACTTAGCACAACATCAAAATAAATTGGATCGTGTTGTTGAGATTTATCGTCAAGTTTTACAAGAAAAACCTCATTTAGTGAACTGTCATGTGCATTTAGGCAAAGCACTTTCATTACAAGATAAACCCGAAGCAGCCATTGACTGTTACCGAGAAGCCGGTCGTCAAATGACACTCGATAAGTTACCTAATTTAAATGATACATCTAAGTTAAAACTAAATCCTGTTCAATCTCCTGATTTCATTATTATAGGTGCTCAAAAAAGTGGAACAACTTCTCTTTATCATTATCTCTCCCAGCATCCTAAAGTGATTTCTTCTATTGTGAAAGAAATTAATTTTTGGTCAAAAGATTTTGACAAAGGTCTGGATTGGTATTTAGCACAATTTCCACCCTCTCCAAAGCGACGAAAACTATTAACTGGAGAAGCCAGTCCTAGCTATCTAAATACAAGAGAAGCACCCGAACGGCTCTCTCAAGCTTTTCCCAATATAAAATTAATTATTTTACTCAGAAATCCCGTTAATCGAGCGATTTCACATTACTATCACTGGCAAAGAGAAAATTGGACATCGAATTCATTAAAAGATGGAATTGAGCAGGATATTCAACAGTTAGAAAATCCTGAGAATGATTATTGGAATCAGCCTCATAGTTATGTAGGACGAGGAATTTATATTCGGTTTTTAAAGAAATGGATGAGTCTTTTTCCGAAAGAACAATTTTTAATTATTAAAAGTGAAGACTTTTATGAAAAACCCGCTAAAACTTTATCTCAAGTTTATCAATTTTTAGACATACCCAATCGCAAAATAGAAGAGTATAAACAATATAATTCAGGCTCTTATTCTTCGATTGATACTTCCATTATTAAACAGCTTCAAGCTTACTTTAAACCTTATAATACTGAATTAGAAGAATTTTTAGGTCGAAAGTTCGATTGGGATTAGTGTAACAAGAAGATGCAGTGGAATCAAGCAGCGATACATTTTATTAATCAGGGTGATTTTAAGACTGCAATTTCGATTTGTCAGCAGGTTTTAACTCAGCAACCTTCTAATATTCAAGCTTATTTAATTTTGGGAAAAGCACTGCAACAGCAAGGAAAGTTTCAAGCCGCAATTGAATGTTATATTCATGCTTTAACGCTTCAACCCGATAACAGTGAAATTTATCTAGAATTAGGGAATATTTATCAACAGCAGCAGCAGTGGCAAGATGCCATTTCTAGTTATCAAATCGCAATTCGGCTTCAACCAGATTATATCACTGCTTATCGCCGTTTAGGTCAAATATTTGTACAATTACAAGATTGGGATGCTGCTGTAAATATATATCGTAAGTTAATTCAGCTCAGTCCTCAAGTGAGTTGGTTTTATCACCATCTCGGTAAAGCATTAATCAAGCGGAAGCAGTGGAAAGAAGCAACTTATGCTTATCTAGCGGCAATTCAACTCAATCCCCATTTTTGTTGGTCTTACTATCATCTCGGTCAATGTTTTATTGAGTTAGACCAATGGCAAAATGCAGAGAAAATACTAAAAAAAGGAATTGAGATTGATTCTAATTACCATCTATTTTATCAATCGTTAGCCTATATTTTACAGCATCAGAAAAAAGACGCTGAAGCGATTGAAATGTATCAAGCAGCAATTCAATTAAATCCATGTAGTAGTTATTATATAAATCTAGGAAAGCTTTTAATACAACAGCAGCAATTAAAGCCAGCGATTGAAGCACTCATTAATGCTCTTTTGTTTCAACCCAATCAATATCCAGTTTTTGTCTTACTTGGAGATATTTTAAAGCAGCAAGGCTTCATCTTTGAAAGTCTACAATGCCAATGTTTAATTAAAATTCCTAACTTTTGGATTAAGCAATACTTCAATATTCCCAATCACGCTATCACGGATACTGACTCCAACTTAAAGATTCAGCGCGATGTGATTTATCCTGAATCAACAATCCAGTTTAAACCTCCTAAAACTTTAGAGAATAATATTCCGGCTGGGTTTAATACTAAATTAGTTAATCTGAAAACAGTTTTTATCGCGACTCTGCAAAACGGACGAATTTGGTCTGATTCATTAACAAATGCTGTAATCACTTCTAATCATCAGATTATATCAGATTTATCTGAAGGTTGTCCGGAGTTAATACTGACTTCAAAAAATCTTCCTATTCCTCGAGATATAAAAGGCACAGTTGCATTTTTATCCGTTCAATTTGGTTTTGTTTATTATCACTGGATGCTTGATTTAATTCCTCGAATTATTTTATTACAACAAAAAGAGAACTATAAAAATATTGATTATTTTATAGTCAATAGACATCAAACAGCATATGAAAAAGAAACGTTAAAGATGTTGAATATTCCTACCGATAAAATTATTGAAAGTATTCAAATTCCTCATATCAAAGCTTCTGATTTAATTGTTCCTTCCAGAATTCAAGATTTTGCAGCACCCCAACAGGGAGCAGTTCAATCTTTAAGACAATATTTTTTAGGTAGTTATAGTGATAATACATCTGAAAGTAGTCAAGTTTATATTAGTCGAACTAAAGCAAAGAAACGTAAAATGCTTAATGAGGAAGTAATAATTGATCTGTTAATAAAATATAAATTTAAAATAGTTGATTTTGAGTTAATGTCAGTTACAGAACAAGCTCATTGTATGGCAACTGCAAAAGTTGTGATTGCTCCCCATGGTTCAGGACTGACTAATTTAGTCTTTTGCCAACCCGGTACAAAAGTTATAGAAATTTTAAGTCCAAACTGGTTTAATTCTTGTTATTGGATACTGAGTCAAACCTGTCAATTAGACTATTTTTGTTTAGCAGGATTCGATTCAAGCGAAAGTTCATCGGAGTTTGCTCAATATCAGGACTATTATGTTAATATACAAAAACTTCAGCAATTAATGCAGCTTGCTCAGGTGATATGAATCAAGAAAGTTTAAACGTCATATGAAAGCTTTAATTCACTCTAAACAATTAGCATTACAGCTTTGTATTGAAGCAGAAAAACTGGTGAGTCAAAAGCAATTGTTAGTGGCAAAGGATCTCTGCCAGCAATCATTGAAGTTAAATCCTAATTGTGACAGAGCTGATAAAATATTAGGGATAATTCACCAAGCGCAAAATCAACTGTCTGCTGCTGAATATTGGTATAAAAAGGCATTAGAAAAACAACCGGATGCTGTAGAAGTTTATGTTTATTTAGGAAATCTTTATATCCATCAATCTTATTGGTCAGATGCCATAGCCGTTTATCAAATAGCAATTAAGCTTCAGCCCAATCTCATCGAAGTTTATCAAAGTTTAGCAAAAGCTTTTATAGAATTAAATCAACCATTAGCAGCTTTTAATTACTTAAATCAAGCTTTAACCTATCAATCTAATTTAAGCTTTGAAGTAGATTACATCACCGTAGGAGATATATTCTGTCAACAGCAAAAACTAGATCAAGCATATAACTGTTATCAGCAAGCTATTAAACTCAATCCTAATTTTTTCAAAAGTTATCATAAACTGGCTTCAGTTTTAGCAGATTTAAAGCAGTGGCAAGAGGCAATTACAGCTTATCAAAAAGCCATTCAACTCAATCCTAACTTCTGTTGGTCTTACCAGGGTTTAGGACAAACTTTAGTAAAGTTAGGAGAATGGCAAGAGTCTATTACAGCTTATCAAAAAGCCATTCAACTCAATCCTAACTTCTGTTGGTCTTATTATCACCTCGGTAAAGCTTATATCGATTTAGAACAATGGAATGATGCTGCTCAAGCGTTTGAACAAGCAATTACAATTAATTCTGAGATTCCTCAATTTTATCAAGAGTTAGGCAGAGTATACATGAAATTAAAAGCTTGGGAAAAAGCTACGAGTCTGTTTAAAGCTAGACTCAGAATTGATTCAAATTCTGCTAATCCTAAAATTTATATTAATTTAGCAGAGGCACTGATTCAGTTAGGGCGCTGGCAAGATGTTATATCAGTTTATTGTCAAATTAAAGAACTAAATTATCAATCCCATTTAAATTATTTTCACTTCGTCCAGTTTGCTAAAGCTTATCGTGAGCAGAAAGAATATAAACAGGCTATTATTTGTTATCAACACGCGATTAACCGTCAACCTCGAAAGCCTTGGCTTTACACATTACTGGCTGAAACTTTACAACAAGATAATCAATTAGAAGCAGCAATTGATGCTTATCAGCAAGGGATAAAATTAGGGCTGAATTCTGCCTGGATATCGATTAACTTAGGAAACCTATATACTCAAATAGAAAATTTTCAGGCAGCAACAACCGCATATCAGCAAGCGGGCTATCAAACAATTCTTGAAAACTATCCGCATTTTATAGAAACAGATCGTTATTTAAAACCTTGCAATTGCCCTAACTTTTTAATTATTGGCGCTTCTAAATGTGGAACTACCTCTCTCTATCATAACTTAATTGAACATCCCCAAATTCTTCCCGCTTTGAAAAAAGAAATTAAGTTTTGGCATGATGATTTAAAACAAGGCTTAGATTGGTATTTATCTCATTTTCTTCCTTCACCTGACACAACACATTATTTAAATTATTTAACAGGAGAAGCCAGTCCAAACTATTTAGACTTACCAGAAACAGCACAACGAGTCTATCAATGTTTTCCCCAGATGAAACTCATCATTATCCTCAGAAACCCGATAGAACGGGCTATCTCTCATTATTATCATTGGGTAAGACTCGGTTTAGAATATCGGAGTTTAGAAGAAGTGGTTGAAACTGAACTAAAAACAATCGATACAGTTTTACAATTTCCCATTCAATATCAACATTGGTATCAATCGATAAACTATATTGCTCGAGGCGTTTATATTGGATTTATTCAACAATGGATGGCTGTTTTTCCCCCAGAACAATTACTGATTCTTCATTCTCAAGATTTAGCGGATAATCCAGAAGCAACAATGCAGCAAGTTTTCTCTTTTTTAGGATTGCCAAACTTCCCCAATTGCCATTATACTCAGCTTAATGTCGGTAAATATCCTCCTATTTCTCCGGGTATATTCCAAACATTATCTCAATTTTATCAACCTTTCAATCAACAGTTAGAAGAATATCTCGGAATACAATTTGGATGGGACTCAACTGAATCTACTCTTTAAGATCATCTTTAAACTATTACTTTATAAAGACAGTCACCTAAAATGAATCCTAAAAAATCTCAAAAATATAAAATTAGTTTCTTTATTAATAGCTACCTCTTTTAACACAATTTCATACACCCTTTAAATTAGATTGTTATATGTCTCAAGCCGCTGTTATTCAACTCCAGCAACAAGCCCTTCATTATCTAAATCAAAATCAAATTGCAGCAGCCATTACAACTTGTGAGCAAATCTTAAAACTAGATCCTGAATTTGCGCCAGCCTACAAAATTATGGGAACAGCATTTCAACTTCAAGGTAAACAAGAGATAGCAAAATCTTATTATCAAAAAGCATTAGAATATCAGCCTCAGTTTCCAGAAGTCTATGCTAACTTAGGTAGCTTATATGCCAAAGAAGAAAACTGGGAAAGCGCTATCTCTGCCTACGAAAATGCCATTCAGTTACAACCTCAAATGGCAGGACTATACCGAAACTTAGCTCGAATTTTTTCTCAAACCGACCAATCAGACAAAGCAACAGAATATTGGTATAAAGCCTTTCAATTAGAACCGAGTTGGGGAACAGCAGAAGAACATTTAACTTTAGGAAACCGACTATTTAAACAACAACAGCTAATAGCCGCAAAACACTGTTATCAACAAGCCTTACAACAGCAACCTAACTATGCCGAAGCCTACCATAACTTAGGAGAAGTTGCCAGTAAAAACCACGAATTTGAACAGGCAATCAGTTATTATCAACGGGCTATCGATCTAAACTATAACACTCTGATTACCTATCAACGCTTAGGAGAGACTTGGAGTCAACTAAAAGAATGGAATAAAGCAATTGCTGTTTATCAAAAAACAGTTGAACTATTTCCTAGCTCATTTGAAACTTATCAAAAACTAGCTCAGCTTTTACAACAAGAACAGTGTCATGAACAAGCCATCGCTGCTTATCTCAAAGCCATTGAATTAAAACCTTACTTTCAATGGTCTTATTTAAACTTATGGCAATATTTAGCAAAACATCATCAACTGGAAACAGCACTGCAATACTATCAATCTGCCGTAGAAAAATTGCCGAATGTACCCTTAGTAGAATTAAACTTAGCTGAAATTTTAACTCGTCTTGGCAAACTCAAAGCAGCAACTCACCATTATCAACAAGCCACTTACAAAAAACTGAAACAATCTTATCCAGAGATAGTCCAACAATACTGGTCATCTGAACAAGTGATTTCCCCTCAATTTATAATTATCGGCACACAAAAAGGTGGCACAACATCTTTATATCGTTATCTTGAACAACATCCCCAAATTTTTCCTGCCATTCGTAAAGAAATTTACTTCTGGAATTATCATTATCGTCGAGGATTAGATTGGTATTTAGCACATTTTCCCCGCTTCTCTACCTATCAAAATTACTTCACTGGAGAAGCCAGTCCTAACTATCTCGAAGACAAGCAAACTCCAAGTCGTCTCTTTCAAGTTTTTCCCCAGATGAAATTTATCGTGCTCTTACGAAACCCAGTGGATAGAGCAGTGTCTCAATATTATCATTGGATACGATTAAATCGAGAACAACAATCTTTAGAAACCGCATTTCAGTTAGAGTTAGAATGGCTTAGTTGCGATCTTAAACAACAATCAATCGATCAACGTTATTGGACAGAGACATCTCGTTATCTTTGGCGCGGTTGTTATATTCTGTTTTTACGACGATGGATGAATATATTTCCGCGTGAACAGTTTTTGATTTTACGCAGTGAAGACTTTTACAACTCTCCTGAATTCACCTTAAACAAGGTGTTTGAGTTTCTAAATTTACCTCAGACTTCTGAAATAGACTTTAAACCTTACAATCAAGGATTTTATCAACCTATCTCTGAAGAAATGCGACAGCAACTTCATCAGTTTTTTACGCCTTATAATCAGAAGTTAGAAGCTTTTTTAGGAATGAAATTTGACTGGAATTATTATTAGGATTGACAATTTCTTCTAAATCTGGTAAATATTTATACTATGCTAAGGTTGCTACAGGTATGCCCACAAACGCAAAAAATAAAAATGCTACCCCCGCTTCATCTCGGATAGTATCCCACTTAAATCTATATCCTGTAAACGTTGCAAAGATTTCTATAACTCTACCGATACAAAACTAGCAACGAATAAAATCGCTAAATATTCAAGTTTTGGCGATCGCCAAAAAACGAATAAGAGTTGACAGGAGAAACGCAAAAGGATATCATTAAAGCATAACATTCCAAGGCTAACCATGGCTTTTCATACCAATTTTTATTGTTTTGAATAGAAATGGCAGAGAATTAGAAAGCCGTAAAGCTTCAATAGATATACATTTAAGTCACTTTTTCCCTAAGATTTAAACAAACGAATAAAATCGCTAAATATTCAAGTTTTGGCGATCGCCAAAAAATAAATAGAAGTTGACAGAAGAAACGCAAAAGGATATCATAGAAGCATGACATTCCAAGGGTAACTATGGCTTTTCATACCAATTTTTATTGTTTTGAATAGAAATGGCAGAAAATTAGAAAGCTGTAAAGCCTGAATATCTATACATTTAAGTCACTTTTCCCCTATAATATTTAAACAATAGAATAAGGCAGTCACAGGTTAAATCCGAAGCCCAATTTTAAAGGCTGTGAAACAAGTTTAAAAATAAGGTCAAACCAATAATCTGCTAAGGTAAGTGGGGAAAGGGTTTTGCCTTTTTTCTAAACCCATTTATAGGTGATCAGTCGTAAGTGCAGATGGAGATAGAGCAGGCACAGCAGTTGTACAAATTAGCCGTAGAACAGCAGCAAGTTATTAATGCTCAAGATTGTTTGCAGGCAGGGGATACCTTATATCAACACAAGCAACATCTCGACGCGATCGCTCTGTACGAAATAGCCATCGCACAAACTCCTCAGTGGGCATCGGCTTACTTTCGATTGGGAGAAGCCCTGCTAGAGGTTCCAGACATCGAAGCCGCGATCGCAGCCTATCAAACAGCCATTCAACTCAGTCCAGAAGCATTCATACATTATGTCGGTTTAGGCCGGGCGCTGTCTCAACAACAACAATGGGATGATGCCATTAGCGCCTATCAAACAGCCATTCAACTCAACCCGAGTTTTCCCTGGGCTTATCATCATTTAGCACAACTTTTCAAACAGCAACAGCGCTATACCGAAGCCATTGCAGCTTACCGTCAAGAACTACATTTAAATCCGCAATTTTATTGGTCTTACTTACATCTAGGCGACTTACTCCTAAAAACCAATCAACCTCAAACAGCGATCGCCATCTTTCAACAAGCTATCGATCTCAATCCCCATCAACCCGAAGCCCATCAACGACTCAAAGAAGCCCAATTATCTCAACAACAACAGGGAGATTATTTACTCCAGCAACATCAATGGTGTGCAGCGATCGCCGCCTATCAAGAAGCCATTCAACTCAACCCTGACCATTCTTGGTATCATTACGGATTAGGATATGCTCAACTGAAACAAAAACAATGGGAAACAGCAATTCTCAGTTTTAAACAAGCCATTGAACTCAATCCTGATTGTGGTTGGTCTTATTGCCATTTAGGATATTGTTACTTTCAGCTCAGTCAATACAAGAGCGCGATCGCCGCTTATCACCAAGCAATAGAAATCAATCCTGATATTCCCGCCAGCTATACTTACTTAGCAGATATTTTAGTGCGACAAAATCAATATCATCCCGCTATTACAGCTTATCTACGCGCCATTGATTTACAACCCGACTGGCTAACTCCTTATATCAAACTCAGACATCTTGAAACCTTTCATAGTGTCTATCATACCCCTGAACAATACACAGAAATTGCTGATCATTATCATCAAATTATTCAAACTCATCCTCAGCAAATAGAAGCCTATATTAATCTAGGAAATTTATTAACAAAACAAGGATTAAAAACAGAAGCAATTAATATCTATCAACAGGGTATTCATCAAAATGTCCTCAAATTCCGTCCAGAATTACTACAATACCCCCAACAGCAGAAAACAACAAAAGGTCCTCAATTTTTAATGATTGGGGTAATGAAAGGGGGAACCACATCACTCTATGAATATTTAGTAAAACATCCTCAAATTGTTCCCAGCTTACAAAAAGAGATTGATTTTTTCAATTATCAATATAACTTAGGTTTAGATTGGTATATTTCTCACTTTCCTTCTCTCCCTCAAAACGGTAAATTTTTAACCGGAGAAGCTAGCCCCACTTATTTACTCGATCTTAAAACAATGGAACGAGTTTATCAGCATTTTCCTAATATTAAATTATTAATTATATTAAGAAATCCCATTGATAGAGCCATTTCACAATATTACGATAACTTTAATTGGTTAGGACGGGAAAAACGCTCTTTGCAAGAAGCAATCGATTCTGAAATTGAATACTTAAATCAATTAAATCATCCGACAGACATTACAATAAACTCTCCCTTTTGGAAAACCCAAAAAGGTCATGTATGGCGTGGAATGTACATCTATTTTATAGAAAAATGGATGCAAGTATTTCCGTCAGAACAATTTTTAATTATGCAAAGCGAAGACTTGTATATTAACCCCGAAAAGACCATGCAGGAGGTATTTAATTTTTTAGAAATAGAACCATTAAAACTGCAACAGTATCGAAAATATACAGCCGGATCATATACTCAAACTTCCCCGAAAATTAGAGAAAAACTATCAGCATTTTATCAGCCACACAATCAAAAACTAGAAGAACTTTTAAACCGAAAATTTGATTGGAATTGATGCTTTATTGTTTGTTATTAGTCCTTTATCCTCAGTTTAAAAAAATGAAAAATAACTGATGACTAATGATAAAAAGGAGAAAATGACAAAATTGTTAACAGGGCCATGGGAAAAAAGCAAAGAACCCCCTACAATATGAACATCACTGTTTTGAAGATGTCCGCCTTCGCCAATGGAAGCTTTTCAGCCCACCCCGCCCAAATGGACAGTTGACGCAGTCCATGCCGAGCAATTTTGTTGTCCCCAATGTTCTGCCAGTAGTCGAGAAGCCGAACAAGTCTGGATAAATCGCCGATCTCCAGTTTATGGAGAAAATCATCGCCGTAAATGGCAAGAATTCTATCGCTGTAGTTGTGGTAGTGGTTGGTGGGGATGGAGTAGCGATCGCCCTCCTTCTCCCTATCAGCAAGAACAAGAAGATCTCTTCTCAGAAGAATAATAAAACGTTACGTTCAACAATATAGCGTATCCTCAAATAGGTCTTCACACCCCACTAACCTTACTTCTTTAAAGCCCAAACTTTCAAGATAAACTTGCCAACCTTCATCCGTATCTTCTAATTCTAAAGTCCCTAAAACTTGAGCAACACTGGCTATCCAAGGCTTAGTAGAAATACGGTATCCTTGCCAATTGACACTGACTGAAATCCATTCGGGTAAGCTTTGAGGGTCTATTTGGGTAGAGTGTTCGTAACTGGCACGAAAACAATATATTTTACTAGATTGAGCCATGAGAGTTGACAGAAACTGTTCTGATATACTTTATATCAAATAAAGCAAAAAGAACTAATGTATAATCTTATTAACCCTTTGCAATAGTTTGAAGCGATCAGAATTTATACATTGATTTTCCTCTAGCTCAAGTACTCTCAAATGAATCAAATGAGAATTCCGACAATTCAATCTGAACTGATGCCGGTTCAAAACTCAACAGCAACAATAATTCATTTTCAGTAATTGGGAAGCACTCAGTTAAACCTTTAACCTGCGAGCATTTAAATTGTACTGACAATCACTGAGGAAAATAGTCCTCGAGTTGAACTTCTCAGCAGTTTTAGATACTATAAACCAAAACTGATAGATTTTTATCTTCTCTATCAATTTTTTGCCCCTTTCTCCCAACCTCAGTACATAATGTTCTTTGATATTTTTCCCTTCAGATTCTCCATCGATGCCACAACAATAGCAGGTGCAGCCTTGTGGTCATTAGCATTGTACTGGGGTTTGTCTCCAGTGAGTGACTGGTTAATGGAACAACTCAGTCGGTGGTTTGACTACGCCGAGCGATCGCTGTACACTTCCACTAAAGAGTATGAACGCACCCGTAAAGCCAGAGAATCCCAAAATGCATTCTACGCTTCTCTACTCAGTATTGTGCCCTTTTTATTAGTCGGGGCATTGTGTAATTGGGGGATTGAAACGGGACTCGGACGCAGTTGGGCCGTCAGTATGGGTATGATTGCCTGTATGACCTTCGGTATCTATGAATTAGGGCGACGAGATAGCCAAAATCGCGGTTAGTTATGGGTCATTCGTCCCAAGTCATTTGTTCTGGGTTGTTAAAGGCGACAGAAGACAGACAATAGACAATAGACAAGCAGTTCATCATCCTTCAATCAATCCTTGAACTTTCTCCAGTTCATACCGTAAATATTTTCCCCATTTTGCCGCCAATGCAATTTCAGTAAAAGGAACTTTAACGGGGGTACTGGCATCTTCGAGTTGAAATTCTAATTCAACTTCTCCCCCTTTGTCGGGTGGATTATCCATATCAACGGATTTTTTATCCACCAACAGCCAAATAGACTGAACCTCTTGTAACGAAAAGGTTTTTAGATCCACTGGCCCTTGACGACTCGGTTTTCCCCAGGTCAATTCATCCTGTTTATATCCTAAAACGGCTAAGACATCATATTTCGCTTTCTCAAATCCTAACTCCCAAGTTTGGTAAGCTTCGACTTTTCGATATTCATTCCAACCCGCCCAGGCAAGCCAAAAGAAAATAATTAATAATGGTAACCAAATCAAACCTCGTTCCATTGCTACCCCTGTTGATTTAAATGTTTCAGATCCCAACTTACCAGTAAGCTCGATACAATGGGATCACTGACGGGGCGATTTATCCATTTTTGGATAATAACCCTCGCATCGCACTCCTGAAGAACTATGAAACGATTTTTTTTACTGTGCTTGTTCTTAGTTGGGTGTTGTTGGGCCGTATCAAATTTCTCCGGCTTAGCGACCCAAGGCACATACGACTCAATTGTACTAGACTTTCGAGAAACATTAGGGACAGAAAAGATTAACGATCAAGTTCAAGCGATCGCTCAAAAATATCAAGTTGTTCCCACACTCAATAGTGAATTTTCGGGGCAAGATCATATTTACATTGTTCGTGGCGATCGCAAACTCCTAAAATCTCTAAAAAAATCTTGGGGTAAAAGTACAGAATCAATTGAACCCAATTATTTGTACTCAACTGAACCTAATTATTTGTACTCAACTGACGATGACTTAAATTTTTTCAGCTGCCTTGTTTATGATGTTCCGGGCGCTACTGCTAACGATCCTTACTACAATCGACAGTGGAATTTCCGCAGCATTAATATAGAGAAAGCCTGGGAAAATACTAAAGGTGAAGGGATAACCGTTGCGGTGATTGATACCGGGGTCAGCAAAGTCCCCGATTTAAAAGAAACCGAATTTGTCGCCGGATACGATTTCGTTAATGATACCGTCGATGCGTTAGATGATAACGGTCACGGGACTCATGTTGCCGGAACCATTGCCCAATCAACTAATAATAATTATGGCGTAGCGGGCATCGCAAATCAAGCGAAAATCATGCCGTTGAAAGTTCTTGGCGGTAGTGGTGGCGGTACCGTTTCTGATATTGCCGAAGCAATAAAATTTGCCGCTGATAATGGCGCTGATGTGATTAACCTCAGTTTAGGTGGCGCGGGTGAAAGTCATCTGATGAAAGAAGCCATTGACTATGCCACAGATAAAGGCGTAGTCGTCGTCGCTGCTGCGGGTAACTCCGGTCAGAATTCCGCAGGTTATCCGGCGCGTTATCCTCATGTGATTGGGGTTTCTGCCCTCGATACCACGGGTAAGAAAACCCCCTATTCTAATTTTGGCGCTGGCGTAGATATTGCTGCACCCGGTGGACTAACGCAAAGGGGACACTTAGACGGTGGTATTTTACAAGAAACCATCGATCCGGAAAACGGCGGATCTCAATTTAAAGCGTTGCAAGGTACTAGTATGGCATCGCCTCACGTTGCTGGGGTTGCTGCATTGATTAAAGCATCCGGTGTAACTGAACCCGAAGAGATTGTTAAAATCCTCAAAGAATCTGCCCGTCAAGTCCAAGATGATCCCTTAAATCATTATGGTGCAGGTCAACTTGATGCCGGAGCAGCCGTACAATTAGCCTTACGCGGTCAAATTACCTTCCGAGACTTCTTTGGCTGGTTACGGGATAACGGCTATCTTAACCCCCGTTTTTGGGTAGATGGTGGTGCAGTTGCCCTCTTACCCAAAGTTGCCATGGTATTGGGATCTTATTTATTAGCCTTCTTCTTACGCAACTATTTTCCCTTTATGTGGGGCGGTTGGTTAAATGCAGGCTTAATTGCCGGTAGCAGTGGTTTATTCTTCCTGCGAGGTTTGTATGTATTTGATTTACCTCAATGGCCGATGCGCGTCATGGGAAGTTCTATTCCAGAATTAGGCAATACGATCGCAGGTAATAACATCTTAAACCCGATATTTGCCAGTGTATTGATTCCGGGACTGTTAATTTTACTATTGCTGGGACATCAACAATGGAAATGGCTCGCCATTGGCACCACCCTTGGAGTTGCGAGTTGTTTAGCCGTCAGTGCTGTTGTTTCCCCGGCTGTATGGGGCTTTGGCTGTAATTTCCTGGCTCAAGGCTTTTTGGGGGTCAATGCTCTGTTATGTTTGGGACTCGGCTATTTAGCCCTGAAAGCATCAACCCAAACCGCTTAGATCCTAATTATTTATAGCTCAATATTTTGTAGGGTGTGTCTATCAGACGCGCCCTCTTTATTATATTTTCATAGAAATATCCTCAAATTTTACAATCACAATCTGTTCCTGAACCCACAGCCACATTGAGTGTATTCGCGTTTTCTGCCTTCAGTATCGCAGTGGCACTCAAACGTAAAAATTAATCAACTTGAAACGTTTTAGCGTGCAATATTAATAAGTAAAAGAGTCGGGTGTGTCTGTCGGAGGCACCCGCTTTATTATATTTTCATATAAATACCTCAAATTTTACAATAGCTTCATGATGCATTTTCTTTATTATATTTTCATAGAAATATCCTCAAATTTTACAATAGCTTCATGATACATTTTCTTTATTATCTCTTCATAGAAATATCCTCAAATTTTACAATAGCTTGCTGTTTTTAACAGGTGTTATCGCATATGGTGAATGTCAAATCCTGATAAATACTCCTCTTTAAAATAGGAGAAATAACACAATCATGTTGAATATTACCAATTTAGTTAAAGGTTTAGCATTAACTGCTTCTAGTGTTGCATTAAGTGTGGGGATAGTCGGAGCCAGATCGGCGATCGCGCAAGACGCTGTATTTTGGGATGTAGAATTTTTGGATGAATCTGGCGTTGTGGTTGGGGAGGGTGAGTTTTCCTACGATCCAACAACAACAACATTTGTGAATACAACTCCAGACTTCTTGTCAATCCCTCCTGAGGGTTTTGAAGTTCAAACGGCTTTAGAAACCGCATCCTTCAATGTATTCGGGCAAGGATTTGTTCCGGCTGGCAATCTGACTTGGTGGTTTGAAAGCGATCGCGATCCAGGCCAACAATTTGTTAACAGACGGGGTGAGCCTGATATCCGTGATAATTCCTGGACTTTTCTTAATAGTGACGTTAGAGATGCAACTGCTATCTTGTTTATGGATGATTTTGAACAGGTTTCTGACACTCTAGGAATGGGAGACTGGACCTCCGATGGATTTGATTTTACAATCGGTCAATCCTTATCCGGATCGGGTCAATGGAGAGCAACAAACCGCTTACAATCAGTTCCTGAACCTAGAGTAACACTGAGTTTATTCGCGTTTTCTGTCCTCGGTGCTGCTTCAATATGTAAACGCAAAAGTTAATCACTCAGTTGCGCTCTAGCGTCTGATATCAAATATATCAAAGAGTCGGGTGCATATTCTTTTGCACCTGATTATTAATTTGTCACTGATTTTCCGGCTCATCGGTAGTCATAACTTCGGGCATATCACCATACCACCTCAACAATATGCACGATCCGTGACAACAAATGTGGAACAATCAGTGGATAATGGAAAGTCTGTGAATCTGTAGAAAGGAGTAAACGAAATATGGGTCGCGCTACTAAAGCTGTACTCGCTTATTCTGGCGGTGTTGATACGTCTGTGTGTATTCCCTATCTCAAAAATGAGTATGGAGTCGAAGAAGTCATTACCTTGGCCGCCGATTTGGGACAAGGAGATGAACTTGGGCCAATTAAACAAAAGGCTTTAGATTCTGGGGCGAGTGAATCTTTAGTGATGGATGTCCAAGAGGAGTTTGTCCGTGATTATGCTTTCCCGGCAATTCAAGCTAATGCTTTATATGAAAATCGTTATCCCTTGTCAACGGCTTTGGCTCGTCCATTAATTGCTAAAATCTTAGTCGAAGCAGCCGAGAAATACGGGGCAGATGCGATCGCCCACGGTTGTACGGGTAAAGGGAATGACCAAGTGCGGTTTGATGTTTCGATTGCTGCCCTTAATCCTAACTTAAAAATCTTAACGCCAGCCCGAGAATGGGGTATGAGTCGGTCTGAAGCGATCGCTTATGGGGAAAAATACGGGATTGAGTTTGCCGTGAAAAAGTCTTCTCCCTATAGTATTGACCGCAATTTATTAGGTATGGCTGTTGAAGCGGGACATTTAGAAGATCCTTGGACAGAACCCTTAGAAGAAATTTATCTGTTAACAAAATCGATTGAAGAGACTCCTGACGAACCAGAGTATGTTGAAATTGGATTTGAACAGGGAATTCCGGTGAGTTTAAACGGGGAAACGCTCGGCGGTGTAGAATTAATTCGTCGCCTCAATCAAATAGCCGGGACTCATGGTATAGGCCGTCTTGATATGATGGAAAACCGCCTGGTTGGGATTAAATCTAGAGAGATTTATGAATGTCCCGCCATGTTAGTCTTGATTCATGCTCATCGCGACTTAGAAAGTTTAGTTTTGACCGCTGATGTCACCCGTTACAAGCGCGGCATAGAAGAAACCTATACTCAATTGGTTTATAATGGTTTATGGTTTAGTCCTTTGAAAGCAGCAGTTGATGCCTTTATCGCCAATACTCAAGAACGAGTTAATGGTACAGTCCGAGTTAAATTATTTAAAGGCAATATTGTGATTGTTGGTCGCAAATCTAACAATTCTCTCTACAGCTTTGATTTAGCGACTTATGGGGCTGAAGATGAATTCGATCACAAAGCCGCTGAAGGGTTTATCTATGTTTGGGGTTTACCCACCCGCATCTGGTCTGAAAAAATGAGAGGTTAATTAGTAGATAATGTTGTGGAGACGTTACATGTAACGTCTCTACGGGATCAAAACTAATTCATGTCATGGCGTTTCAGATGCCATTGCCAAGCGTGGGAAATAATATCTTTAATATCAGGATATTCTGGGTTCCAACCTAATATTTTCTTGGCTTTTTCACCACTCCCCACTAAACTGGGTGGATCTCCAGGACGGCGATCGCATTCTATCGCAATAATATCTCGTCCGGTGACTTCGCGGGCGGTTTCAATTACTTCTTTAACGGAAAACCCATTGCCATTACCCAAGTTAAACTTATCGGTTTTCCCGCCATTAAGTAAATATTCTAAGCCTAAAACATGAGCACTGGCTAAATCGGAAACATGAATATAATCTCGAATACAGGTACCATCGGGTGTGGGATAATCTGTACCAAAAATTGAGATCGCATCGCGTTTGCCTAAAGCTGCATATAATGTTAAAGGAATCAAGTGAGTTTCAGGCGCATGATCTTCTCCTAATTCTCCGCTTGGATCGGCTCCGGCTGCGTTAAAATAGCGGAACCGCACAGAGCGAAAATCGTAAGCATGATCGAAATCTGCTAAGATCTGCTCGACCATTAATTTACTCATCCCATAAGGATTAATCGGATTTTGCGGATGATCTTCTGGGATAGGGACTATATCGGGAACACCATAAGTTGCACAAGTCGAAGAAAACACAAACTTATTGATCCCGGCTTTATTCATTGCTTCGAGCAGTGTTAGTGTTCCAACCACATTATTGCGATAATATTTATCAGGCTGGCTAACAGATTCTCCAACGTAAGCATAAGCGGCGAAATGCATTACCGCATCGATAGAACGAGACGCAAATAACTGATCTAATAGTTCTCGATCATTGGTGTCTCCGACAATTAATTCTGTCTTGAGAACGTCTTCTGCAATCTCCGGGTGACCATAGACAAGATTATCTAAAATAACAACTTCATAACCAGAACTCTTGAGGGCTTTGACAGCGTGGGAACCAATATAACCTGCTCCCCCTGTAACAAGAACAGTTGCTTTTGTTTCAGACATATTGAATAATCTGTTATGGTTGTACGAGCCAATTATTCTTCCGTCGCTTGAGCCGATACATTCACAGCCTGAACATCAATGGTTCCGGGTGGGGTTAGGCGAGAAAAATGACCCTGTTCAACTTTGAGCGGCTCACCACAACTTGGACATTGGCACTGGGTTTGATTCAATGCTGTGAATTCATTTTGACAGACGGGACATTGATCTTGGATTAGATTTCGATTTAACCACCACCGCATACCTATAACTATAATTATAGGGGCGAATAGCAATATGCCAATAAAAATCACAATCGATTTGACCAGCCAGCCCAACCCAACTGAACCCAATAACCCGATGATGGCGATAATGAGTAACCAATTGCTCAGACGGCTTAGGTTAATTTGTAGTTTGGGTTGTCCCTGATTCACGATCTTTTCCTCGACAAGCGTTGAATAATGAATGAGTTTTTCTCTTCTTAGTTTCTATGATACAACTTCATCTTTGAGCAAATCTTGCAGTTGAGTTCGGAATGCCGCCCGTCCAAATTTAGCCAGAGTTTGTTGCCTGAGCCATTCCCCTTGACAGCGCTCATCGCTACCTTGTAGCATTTGAATACAAGCGTGAGCCACGGCTTCTGGATCTCGGTGAGGCACTTGCCAGCCTAATTGACCATCTTGAACTGGATCGGCTGAGCCATCTGCATCTCCAGACAGTACAGGAATACCACTTGCCATCGCCTCTAGGTAAACGATACCAAACCCTTCCTGAGACGGCATCACATAAGCATCAGCCACGCGATAATGTTCGACTAACTCAACCGTTGGCACAAACCCGGCAAAAATCACTTGATCGGCTACTTCTAAGTCTTTTGCTAATTGCGCTAAACGGGGCTGGTCATCTCCTCGACCAATCACCAAATACTTGACATCGGGAAACACTTGTGTAATCTTCGGTAAGGCTCGGATGGTGACATCAACCCCTTTATAGATATCTCCCGACCATAAACGGGCAACGGTCATTAACACTTTAGCATCCGCTAAGCCATAGCGTTCGATTAGATGTTGGGGTTTAGCACCGGGTGTAAAGCGATCGCCATCCACCATACAAGGAACCATTTTAAACTGATTGGGGTCAAGTTGATTGGCAGCACAGGCTTGGTCTCGACTATATCGGCTAATCGTCCAAATTTGATCGGCTTGTTGCAGGGCTTGGCGATATTTGGTGGGTAAAGGTTCCCAAACTTCTTTACCATAGGTCAATACCGTATAAGGAATACCGAAGGGTTGACACAGAGTCTGAACCAGAGGCGCTAAGTTGATATGACCACAAAAGACCTGTGAAGGTCGATGCATGATTAAATGATTTAATAAGCTAATCGCCAGTTTAAAACGCCCTAAAGCTAAAGACGGGGACTTCAGATAATGAAACTTGATTTGATCGGATTGACCATAAGGATTAATGCATTCAGAGCCATCTCGTAGTAAAAAGACATCGCTATACATTTGAGGGGAAGCGACATCGACGTAGGCATCGAAAATATCTTTGACATAAGATTGAATCCCTCCTTCGCAGGAAAAGATTTCCAAAAAGCACCATAGAAAGCGAGTTTTAGGCAATTGACGCTGGTTCAAGGTTATGGTTCCCCCTACGAAATGAGTCGCTTAATCTCATTACACCCAAAATCAGTCAATAACTGGTCACTTTAAATATAAAATCAGCAATTTAGTTCAACTATCAGGACTTTACTGATATCGCAATACTTCTTAGAAAAGGCAAGAAGGCAATCTTGCTATAGTTTATCTCCTGACTACTGACTACTGACTCCTGACTCGCGCTCCTCGCTGACTCCTGACTCCTAACTCGGTGTCTTTTGAGTGTAGAGACGCTTGATAATATTACACAATTTGTTGGTAACAAAACGCCTCTACAGGGTTAATCAGTGATTATGGATTAGCAAATTCTTCTGTATTGCTGAGGTTAAACAGGAAAGGAACACTACTTTGAGAATCTCCCCCCATCACCAATACTCTCGGCATTTGCGCCCCACCTGATTTCCAGGCTTCAATGGCTTCTTTTTGCAGTACTAATTCACCCCCCTGGGCTTTTAAGGTTTCAGCGAGCAACCGTTGTGCTTCTGCTTTACCTTGAGCGCGGTTAATATCCGCTTGCGCCTGTTGTTCGGCTTCTTGAGCCACGTAAATAGCACGACGAGAACGTTGTTCAGCAATTTGTTTTTCTTCAACGGCTCGCGCAAATTCAGGGGAAAATGCTAAATCGATTACACTGGTATCGAGGACTATAATGCCATACTTTTGTAAGCGCTGTTCTAGAGCGGCATCAAAATCCGCTTTCAGCTCAATCCGTTTGGTTACCGCTTCTTCAATCGTTCGTTTAGCGGCGGCTACCTTGAAAGATTCCTGGGTTTGAGGTGCAATTACCTTTGAAACCACATTTTGTAAGGTTCCTTGTTCTCGGCGAATTTGCACCACTTGTACTGGGTCTAAACGAAAGTTAATCGCAAAACTAGCCGACAGTTCTTGTAAATCTTTCGTGGAACTTTGAGCCGGGACTTCAAATTTTTGCACCGTGACATCATAAACATCAACCGCAGACACTAATGGCGGTTTAAAATGTATTCCTTCGAGCAACGCTCCGGGTTGGGCTTTCCCTAAAATGCTTAAAACACCAGCCTGTCCTGGATTAATGATAATAAAGCAGTTAAGTGCCACTAGGACCACTGCCGCAATTAAACCGCCAAGAAGAATGGCGGGTAAACCTTGTTGGGGTTCTGCTCGTTTCAAAACTGAAACTCCTTCTAACAATTAACAGTATTCAAATGACGAAAGATATTGTGCGATTATTAATTCTGTGAAATCACACAGGGACTTATTCACACTTCACCCGATCATTGTATCCGATCGCTTACAAGATGGTGTTTGATGCGCTTGGGCCAAAAGTGACTTCAGCAGCGCTGTTAAATCGAAACAGGCAAAAAGCCACTTTTGTCTTCTCATCACAACTACTTCCCCGCAATAAACGCAGTCTATCTCAATTCCTCCGCCAGAATGACTTTCCATCCATTTGTATATCTACTTGATAGATTCATAGTTAAACGTCTCCAATTTAACCCATCCTCCACATCCTTTGTAATCTTTATTTTATAACTTTATTCAGTTTCATTCTTATCAATTAATCCTAAAACCTTCAAAAAGCATCGACCTCTATCATTTGTCAGATATAAACTACTATTTTCTCGCTCAATAGTCAATGCACCTCCGACTGGTCTAAGTTGTATTAAACCTACAAATGCAAAGCTTTGTAAGCTAGGATCTTCTTGCTCACCTGCTTTGATGATTAGTGGTTGCTCCTGATTCTGTCTAGATAAGTAAAACTCTCTAAGTTTAGTAATATCATCATCGTTAATTCTATCAAGTGCATGGCAAAACGCATTAAATTCAGATTTGTTAATTTTACCCGTCGTATATGCTATAAATATTTTAAACAGTGCATCAGCTTTTTTGATTTCATCCAGTCGTTCAATCGCTAGAACTATTTTCTCTATTAATTCTTTTTTTGCTTTTTCATCAAAGCTTGATTTTTGTATTTTTTTTCTGATTGATTCGTCAATATCTTGAACTCCTGTTAAGAATTGAGCTAATTTTCTCATGAAGACATAATCGCTAATAGATAAACCCGTTTTTCTAAGAGAGTTTATTATTTTAGTGATGGGAATATTATTTGCAACCTCATTAAGCAAATCTTGAGTTAAATCATCTATCAATACTTCTAATAAATCAATTCCAACCTCTGAACTATTTTCGGAAATAGCCTTTTTTATAGATTTTTATGAATGATACTTTTCGTTTATTTCAGAATTATTATCCATATTTTTTATACTCAATTCTGTAGGTGAGGTGCGTCAAACAGCGACTCGAATTATCTAAGTTAAATTCTTGCAATTTGACGCACCCTACTGTCTCAACTACTATCTCAACTCGAAACTGTCTTAAGCAGCAACTAACCCAGAATGAATCAGCAATGGTTTTGTATTAGGTTCGCGTCCTCGGAAGGCTTTAAATACTTCCATTGGATGCAAACTACCGCCTAAAGATAATACTGTATCTCGGAACCGCTGACCTGTTTCTGCGACGGATTTTTCATCCTCTAAACCGGCTTCTTCAAATGCAGCAAATGCATCTGCACTTAAGACTTCTGCCCATTTATAACTATAATATCCCGCTGCATAACCGCCCGCGAAAATATGTCCAAATGCACAGAGGAAAGAGTCTTCTGGTAACGGTTTTAAAATCGTAGTTTTTTCTGCAATTTTATTGCGAACATCACTAACAGTTTCATTTCCATTCGGTTGATAACGATGATGTAATTCGATATCCACTAAGCTAAAATGAAGTTGCCGTAACATCGAAGTTCCACTCATATAAGTGCGGGCATCTTTTAGCTTTTGATAATAATGTTCCGGTAAAGCTTCCCCAGTTTTATAATGTTTTGCCATACCAAACAAAGTGGCACGATCATAACACCAATTTTCCATAAATTGACTGGGTAATTCCACTGCATCCCATTCCACATTATTAATACCCGCAGCACCCGGATAATTGACTGTGGTCAACATATGTTGTAAACCGTGACCAAATTCATGGAACAACGTTTCCACTTCTCCAAAGGTCATTAAACTGGGTTTATCATCTACTGGTGGCGTTTGATTACACTGTAAATATGCCACAGGTAAGCGTACTGTTTCTGCGCCATTTTCAACAACTTTACCGCGAGTAATACATTCATCCATCCATGCCCCGCCTCGCTTTTCGGCCGGACGACTATAGGGGTCTAAATAGAAGTAGGCAATGGGATTATTTTTCTCATCTTCAACTTTGAAATAACGAACATCTTCATGCCAAACAGGCGCTTGCCCATCAGCAGGTGTAATATTAATACCGAAGATGCGTTTAACTAGTCCAAATAACCCATCTAACACTTGCGGTAACGGGAAATAAGGCCGTAATTCTTCTGCGGTAAACGCAAACTTTTCTTCTCGTTGATGTTCCGCCCAATAGCTAATATCCCAATGTTTTAAATCTTCCGCTTCAGGCGCATTTTTAGAAGCTGCAAACGCTTTTAATTCTTCAAATTCATCAACCGCTGCATCATAACTTGCCCCGCGCAATTCTTCCAGTAACCCCTCAACTGCATCTACACCGGGAGCCATTTTACTGGCTAAACTGAGTTCAGCAAAACTCTTAAACCCAAGAATTTTAGCCTTTTCCTGACGTAATTCTAGGATACGTTCAATTAACGGATAATTGTTTAACTCCCCACTCGATGCCCGACTAATAAACGCTTTATAAATGGTTTCTCGTAAATCTCGTCGCTTGCTATATTTCAAGAACGGGCCAAAACTGGGAAAATCTAAGGTAATTCGCCAAGGGCCTTGTTCGGGTGTAGCTTCCTCAGCCCCTTCAGAACGCGCTGAAGCAGCCGCTAAACTCAATAGACTCGGGGGTAAGCCAACGACTTCTTCTTTGTCTTTTAGGGTCAAACTGAAGGCTTTAGTGGCATCGAGAACATGGTTAGAAAACTTAGTCGAAAGTTCCGCTAATTCCAGTTGAATTTTATTGAACTGTTCGCGAGTCTCTCCTTCTAAGCCTACGCCTGAGAGTTCCGCACTCCGAATAGCGCTTTCAACAATACGCTGCTGAGCCGATTCTAGTTTATCCCATTGTTGAGAATGACGTAAGTCTTTAAAGCCCTCATATAGAGGTTTGCTTTGATTTAATTGATTGACAAACTGAACCACTTTCGGTTGTACGGTTTCGTGGGCAGTTCGTAATTCTGGGCTATTTTTCACTCCCATTAAATGACCGACAATACCCCAACTCCAACTAAAACGTTCTTCTAATTGTTGTAAGGGTTCAACTAAGCCTGTCCAAGTCGGTTGAACATTGGCTTCTAGCTGAGTGAGTTCTGTTTCAAGATCACTCAACAATTGAGTGATGCCCGGAACCACATGGTCTGGTTTAATTGTTTCAAAGGGAGGAAGTCCTTTACCCACCAGTAGCGGGTTATCGCTGTTTGTCATAACTGTGCGCTCTGTTTATCCTTTTTGTAGGGTCTTACCCATTCTTTATAGCAATTTCTGAGGGTTGAGTGCATTTTCCGCCAAAAGTCAGTATTTTTACTGAATTTGATTGCGCGACTTAAGACGGATGTAGGGAGTAGTAAAGGCTTGATGATTGATAGACACTGCTAATTAACAACTCACAGCAATATTGATGCGTTACTGACACACCTTACAATCAAGAAAATTTAATGGCTGAATTGATTCGTGACTACGATAAACAGAGGATAAACTTCAAATCAATTCTTTGCAAGAATATAACAATATCTCTAATCACAAATAACAAATAAAAAGTAATTAATCACAATTAAAATAGGGTGCATCCGACAGACACACCCTACAATCAAGAAAATTCAATCTTGAATCTATCTTTAGTCAAGACTGGGGGCCGTAAACGAGAGCAGTTTTTCATCCGCTTTTGCCACAGATGAATCTTTGGCTAATGTCGGTACAGACTGACGAATTAATGCCGTTAATTGAGTTGTAGTAGAATCATACATTTCAGTCACAATTTTAGGATACAACCCAACCCCAATAATGGGAATCAATAAACAGGCAATAATGAACACTTCACGCGGTTCGGCATCGACGAGTTTTTCATGAGAAGTGAGTTCTTTATTCTCTGGCCCGTAAAGAATTTCCCGTAACATTGAAAGTAGATATATTGGCGTTAAAATTACCCCAACAGCGGCGAGGAATATCACCAATACTTTAAATGTAGAGGAATAAGCATCGCTGGTAGCAAAACCAATAAAGACCATTAATTCAGCCACAAACCCACTCATTCCGGGTAAGGCTAAAGATGCCATCGAACAAGTGGTCCACATGGCGAAGACTTTCTTCATCTTCAGTCCCACGCCGCCCATTTCATCTAACATTAGGGTATGGGTTCGGTCATACGTACAACCCACCAGGAAGAATAAACTTGCCCCAATTAACCCGTGGGATATCATTTGCAGCATTGCCCCACTCATACCAATACTGGTAAAGGATGCCATCCCAATTAACACAAACCCCATGTGGGAAATAGACGAATAGGCAATTTTTCGTTTGAGGTTTCGCTGGGCAAAGGACGTGAGGGCAGCATACACAATATTCACCACACCCAATATCACTAGAATAGGGGCAAACGTTGCATGGGCATCCGGTAACATCCCCACATTCATCCGCAGTAGGGCATAACCTCCCATTTTTAACAAAATACCCGCTAGCAACATATGGGCTGGGGCGGTGGCTTCTCCGTGGGCATCCGGTAGCCAGGTATGTAAGGGGAAAATTGGTAATTTCACCCCGTAAGCGATTAAAAAGCCCCCGTACAATAACAGTTGTAATTTAATTGGATAGGCTTTTGCTGCGATCGCCTGCATATCAAAAGTTACGGTATCGCCATAAAACGCCATCGTTAAGGCGGCGACTAAGATAAACAGTGACCCTCCGGCTGTATAGAGGATAAATTTCGTTGCGGCATACAGGCGTTTTTTCCCACCCCAAATTGACAGGATGAGATAAACCGGGACTAATTCTAATTCCCAAACCAGGAAGAATAGCAGCATATCCTGGACTGCAAATACGGCAATTTGACCCCCGTACATCAGTAACATCAGGAAATAGAAGAATTTCGGCTTAAAGGTAACGGGCCACGCGGCTAAAATAGCCAAAGTACTAATAAACCCGGTGAGGATAATCAGGGGCATCGATAACCCATCGGCCCCCAACGACCAATTTAAGTCCAGTTGAGGAACCCAAGCATACCGTTCTACCAATTGTAAACCGGGTGTTCCCAGTTCATACTCGGTACAAAATGCATAAATAATAATGGCAAAGTCAATCAGTCCCACTATCAAGGCGTACCACCGAACAGTCCGGCCATCTTTATCTGGAATGAGGGGGATAAACAATGCTGCCACAATCGGCAACAATATGATAATGGTTAACCAAGGAAAGTGTTCGAGAGTCATTTTTAGGGGTTAGGTTAGTACTATCTCTATAGATCCGCATAATTTGAAGGAGAGTGCTGATACTTCAGCTTTTCTTCGGATTTTTGTTAATTATGCTGAATGCTATAATCAGTTTTAATCACAATAAGTTATAAGTGCAACCTCACTCCGGTCGAAATCAAGCTTTAGTTGAGTGCCGTCCCAGACGAAATCGATGATAGCCGTCCCAAACTACATTAGCCCTGAAGAGTATCTAGAGATCGAATACCAGAACCCTCTTCGTCACGAATATCGCCGGGGTTTAGTCTATGCGATGTCTGGCGGAAGTGATAATCATGATCGTATTGCGTTTAATTTTCTCAAGTTAATTGATAACCATCTGGGTGATGACACAGAATGCCGTTTATATTCTGGCAATGTCAAGGTAAACTATCAGGATCAGTTTTATTATTATCCCGATGCCTTTGTAACCTGTGATGAGCGTGATCGATCACACCGCTTTCTTGGTGCGCGTACGCTCGTCGATTGCGTTGGCGTAGCCTCTCCTTCGGAGATATCGCCGGGGTCGCACCGCTACATCAAGCGTTATCCTAAACTGATAGCTGAGGTGCTTTCCCCAAGTACAGAAGCGTTCGACTTAAGCGAAAAGTTTGAAGATTATCAACAGCTTGAAACCTTACAAGAATATATTCTAATTTATCAAGAGAAACAACAGGTAAAATGTCGTCGCCGTACCGATAACAATACTTTGGAAACTATTATTTATAAATTTAATAATTCTATTTTTCTCGATAGCATTAACTTAGAATTTGCCGTTGCTAAACTCTATCGTGGTTTAGATTAAGGGAAATGGGTGTTTAGAAAATATCTAAATCATTCCCATTCCCTTTTTAATGTGTGAGGCGCTTGGAACCTCTCCCTAGCCCTCTCACCTCTCCCTAGCCCTCTCAACCCCACCCCTAGCCCCTCCCAGGAGGGGAGAGGGAAATCGTGTCCCTTGGGGACTGTTTAATGATGGAGAGGGAACAATTATATCTTTGAAAAATGACGAGAAATTAGAGTTTTGAAGCCTCTCTCCTATTAGGGGAGAGGTGTGGAGAGGGGTTTTTCTCCAAAGTCGCGCTTCACGTTTTTAAGGATTAACTTAACTCACGCCAGAAAAGACCACAAAGCCCAAAACTGCAACAAATACAATCAAGGCATAAAATTGGGCGCGGCCACTTTCAAAGTATTTTAAGCCTTCACCCGTGACCAATGTGACTAAACCCGTAAGGTTAACGGCCCCATCAACAACGCGATAATCGACTTCTAACACCTGACGGGCAAGACGACGCAGCCCTTTAACAAACAAGAAGTCATTAATCTCGTCAAGATACCATTTATTCAGGGAGAATAAATACAACGGTTTGATTTTTTCTGCGATCGCCCCTGCATCAATTTTATGTCTGAGATACATTAAAGATGCTAACGTAATCCCAATTAAAGCAATTCCCACAGAATTCCCCGCCATAATTAAAAATTCTGTTAACTCAAATTCAGCGGCGTGTTCGCTAATTTCAGCTAAAGTTTCACTGGGGGCATGAATAAAGGCTTCAAACAGATTATTAAAGGGTGTTCCGAGTAACCCAATTAAAACAGAAGGAACTGCTAACGCCATCAACGGAAACGTCATGGTTAGAGGAGACTCGTGAGGAGATTCACTATGTCCATGTCCGTGACTATCGTGGTCATGATCTAATTCTTCTGGGTCCATTGCCCCTGGCCCAAATACGGGTTGAGGGTTTGCGGCCGCCATGGATAACTCGTTGCGAATGGTGGTATCGTTACCGCGAAATTCTCCTTCAAATGTACTAAAATACATCCGGAACATATAAAATGCGGTCATTCCGGCGGTTAACCAACCGACAAACCATAACGCTGGGTTAGCAGAAAACGCATTCCCAAGAATTTCATCTTTTGACCAAAATCCCGCAAACGGTGGTATTCCTGAAATTGCTAAAGTTCCAATTAAGAAGCAAGTGGAGGTGATGGGCATATATTTCCGCAGTCCCCCCATCAGTCGCATATCTTGGGCCAGTACGGGATCGTGACCGACGACTTCTTCCATGCCATGAATCACAGATCCAGAACAAAGGAATAACATTGCTTTAAAGTAAGCATGGGTCATCAGGTGAAATAGTCCGGCGCTATATGCACCCACGCCCATCGCCATCACCATATATCCCAACTGAGAAATCGTCGAATAGGCTAGACCTTTCTTGATATCGTTCTGTGTAATAGCAATGGTTGCCCCTAGAAACGCTGTAAAGCATCCTGTCCAAGCAATCACCGTCATTACTGCTGGCAAGCCTTCAAATACCGGATACATCCGGGCAATTAGGAATACACCTGCCGCTACCATTGTTGCCGCGTGAATGAGGGCAGAAATGGGGGTCGGCCCTTCCATTGCGTCTGGTAACCAAACGTGTAAGGGGAATTGGGCAGATTTAGCGACTGGCCCCAAAAATACTAAAATAGCGAATAGACTGGCGAGGAAAACGCTAATTGAACCGGAATTAACTAGCCCTTCTAGCCGTTCTCCCATTAGGTCAAATTCAAAGGTATTGGTTGCCCAATATAGCCCTAACATCCCCAACAGCAAACCAAAGTCACCGACGCGGTTGGTCACAAAGGCTTTTTGACAAGCATCAGCGGCGGGTTTACGGTCATACCAAAACCCGATGAGGAGATAAGAACACATCCCCACCAATTCCCAGAAAATATAAACTTGGATCAGGTTCGGACAAACCACCAAGCCTAACATCGAGGAACTGAACAGGCTTAAATAGGCATAAAACCTAACATATCCTGGATCATGAGCCATGTAACCATCGGTATAAATCATCACCAAAAAGGCAACGGTTGTGACGATGGCGAGCATCACCGCTGTCAGATGATCGATGCTATAGCCCATGGTGAGTTTAAAGTCACCGGCTGCGGCCCATTCAATCATCTTGGTGTAGGACTCATGACCGTTAATTTGACTCCAGAGAATACCGAAGGATAACACCATCGCAGCCCCTAGAAGAGAGACTAGAAAGACTGCAACACCTTGCCGGAGTTTATTGGTAAATTGGCCGAAAGCAATCAGTCCAATGCCGACAATCATTGCGCCCGCTAGCGGAAGGACTGGAATCAACCAGGCATATTGATAAAGAGTTTCCATAACGTACAGGTACTTTATATTCCTTCACGAAACTGTCAACAATTGTGACACAGACAGGAACGCTATTGGCACAATATCAGCCTTTTTAAAGACTTGAAACTCCTACAGGGTCGGGCGTTTGCTTTTTTTTGCCTATTTTAATCTCATCTAACTTTACTGTAAGCAGATAGCCAGATTCAGACTATGGGAGATAACAGCTATCCTAATAAAATGCTTACCAAGTTCTCTCTGGCACCTCAGCAGTATTAACGAAGAACAAACAACGCGCCAACAAATAATTAATGACTATCCTTGTTTTTCATAAGCCAACACTTGATACAAAATACTGCCTGCTTCCTGGGCTGAAGCGGTGGCTTGGTTAACCCAGTTGGCAATTAAACCTTTCATTCCTTGTTTTTTCGTCACTAACGAAAGAATGTCATAGGTGGGTAAGGTTTCGACTGTGATATCTTTTTCAACACAAAGATTTAATCCGGCTTTTTCTGCGATCGCAGCGTAATCTGTCAAACTACAAGTGTTAACTTCACCGTACAATAAGCTGATAAATTTCCCAACTAAATCTCTTGAAGAACTCATCCATAAGGGTTGTTTTTGAGGTTCAACAAAGTCAGATAGGGCTAATCTTCCGCCGGGTTTTAAGACTCTTGCTGCTTCTTTAAAAAACGTTTCTCGGCTGGGAAAATGAAAAATACATTCTACTGCAGTGACTGCATCAAATGATTCATCCGCGAAGGGAAGTTCACAAGCGTTACCTTGAATAAATTTGTGGATATTATCGTTTTTGGCGATAACCGTTTCTCGGGCGCGTTGTAATTGCCGTTGATCGATATTAACTCCGACTAATTCTATCGGAGAAAACCGTTCACTCATACTGGCAATGGTGCCACCAAAGCCACAACCGACATCTAAAACTTTCATACCCGATTGAATATTCGCTGCATCTACAATCAGTTTAGACAAGGCTTCTGTGGCTTCTGCAAAATCTTCTAATGTTCCATCTGCGGTTTGCGGATTTTGCCAATATCCCCAATGAACATGACGACCAAATGCTTTTTCTAGCGGATTATTCCCGTCCTGAAACTGATCTAGCAAAAAATTAAAATAAGGAAGCTTAAACAGTGAGTTTGTCATTCTTTAATCTACGAGTTTGGAATTATCTTACTTTAAACTTCATCTCCAGCACAAGCAACTATCGCGACGGCGGTGATTTATCTTCTTTTATTAACCACTCTAAAATTGAGGTGGGTTGATTTGTACGTTCAGCTTTAGTATTCTCTGGCTTAACAATTTTAGTTTTGACTAACATTTTATTCAGGTCTTTTGAAAACGGGATTAAATCCGGCTCTTGTTCTGTTTCTGATTTTTCATCATTTTGCCACCAAGATATTATGTAATAGACAGAAAGTCCTCCAATTAAACCATACAAAACACTAATTAAAACAGTTTCTCCTAAAAAGAAAAATCCGATTAGTAATAATAAGCTGACTACCGCAGTCGCCGAAATTCCTAACTTTTTCATCAATTCTCTCCCCATTGTTCAAATTTAACTTTGAGTCCATCTCGAGGATGAAGGGTCGGAATAGCATCGAGTTCAAGACTTTGATTCGGTAAAAGTTTCCATTGATAATTGCGTAATAAATGTGCTGCAAAAATCTTCATTTCTAATTTTGCAAATGCAATTCCTAAACAGATTCTCGGGCCCCCACCAAATCCAACTAAGCTAAATTCCTGTGTTTTATTCTCGGCTCTTTGCGGACTAAATCGTTCTGGATCAAACTGTGTGACATTAGAATAAACCTGTGGATCTTGATGAGTTGCACCCATTTGATACAGTGCCATCCATCCAGCCGGAACTCGATATCCTTTAAATTCAAAAGGTTTAATTACACCCCGAAATCCTCCGCCAATTGGAGGATATAAGCGCTCAACTTCTTTTAAAACTAGGTCAAGTTGAGTCATTTTTTTAAGCGTTTCTAAATTTAACTCTGATGTTTCTTTTGCTATATTTTGCTGTTCTATGCGTAATTTCTCTAATATTTCAGGGTTTTGAGCCAAACTCATACAAAATGAAGCTAACATCGATGTGGTGGTTTCATGTCCGGCAAATAATAACAATAATGCCTGAACTTTAAGTTCTTCTAAACTCAGTCCGTTTCCGTCTTCATCTCTGCTTTGAACTAACAATCCTAATGCATCTTGAGTTGGATTTTTCTGCCGTTGTTGAATCACTTTTTCTAAATGTTCTAACAGGCGATTCCGAGCTATAATGGCTTTATTATATGTTGTTCCCGGTAAACGAATGGGTAATGTAAATAATCCGGCTGTTAACTCTGTAAACCATTGGCTTAATTGATTCGTTAAAGTTCCTGGTTCACTTCCCATCAACAAACAACTGGCTATTTCAAATGTCATTTGCTTTAACTCAGGAAATAAAGTTAAAGTTTCTAAATTATCCCAACGTTGTAAATAACGCTGAATAATGGCTTCCATGGTTGCAATATAACTGGCTAATGCAACTCCATGAAATGCTGGCATTAATAATTTACGATTTCGTTTATGTTCTTCTCCTTCTTGTAAAAATAATGAGCGTCCTAATAGTTCTTTAAAGCTTTGTGGCCAACCATCGCGCCAGGAAAAACAATCCATGTGAGTGGATAAAATAAATTGGTTTGCTTCTGGCCCTATCATCACCACAGTTGGACGACCTAAAATTTTAGTTTTAAAAATAGATCCATACTGTTGTTGTCGTTTTTTGGCAAAGTTTTTATCCCGTAAAAAACTAACGGTTTCTCCGATAATCGGTAAACCCAAGCTACCCGGTGGTAAAGGATATTCTGTTTTTTTATCAGTAGATAAGTTCATATTATTTTAGGAAATCAACTATAGATTATTTAAGTCTTTTCAGGTTTTAATGAAGGAATAACCGAAGTGGGAATCTGATTAATAAATTAAGGAAATTTGATCAAGAAAGAGTTAAAATACAAACGCGGGTTACACTTCTTCCCTATCGCCTTCTTCCCCCAACATCCGATGCAGTTGGTCAAATAACTGTGCAACTTTGGTTAAATCTTTATCCCCCGGAGAATGTTCAACCCCACTGGATAAATCAATACCATCAGGATGAATAATATTTAATGCTTGCTGAATATTATCGGGTGTGAGTCCTCCTGCGAGTAACCACGGACAATTGGGACGAAATTGCTGTAAACTTTGCCAATTTAAGGTTTTACCCGTACCTCCTAATTGTTGCGGATGATATGCATCTAATAATAATTTATCTACAACATTAACATAACTCATTGCTTGCTGTAGATCATTAGTTGTTCTAATTCGTAAAGCTTTAATTAATTTAATTTTAGGTAATAATTGACGAATGCGATCGCCAAATTCTGGGGACTCGTTGCCGTGAAGTTGAACACCCGTTAATTCGGTTTGCTTCACAACTTCTACAATATTTTCAACTGTTGTATTCGCAAATACCCCAATACATTCTACTGACGCTGTTAAGGCGGCTATGATGGCTTGAATTTGACTGATTGTCACATATCGAGGCGAGGCAGGTACACAAATAAACCCTAAAGCCGATGCTCCCAGTTTAGCAATTTTTTGTCCTTGAATCGGTTGAGTAATTCCACAAATTTTGACCCACATTTTATTTAAGCCTGCGATCGCCTCTTGATTTTAAAGTGCATTTAACTCATCAAAATTATGATTAATTCTTATCACTCTGACTGTTTTCAAAATCTATTAATTTTTTTTAACAGCAATGTAAATTATTAAAACGTTTTTCTATTTTTGATCAATTGCTCTCTATAATTTTTCCTAGTAATCTCTCAAATTTTAACATTTACTCATTTAATCAAACCGGATCAACATGATTTATTCAAATTTCCTCCTGGCAGTACAATCAACTGTTCCCCATACACCGCAATGGTCACCTAAAGTGGCTGCAATTATGATTACTTGTAATTTATTTGCGATCGCCGTTGGCTTTTATGCCATTCCCAAGGCAAGCCGTGGCAAGGGCCCAGATTTACCTGTGCAGCTACCGGGTTTATTTGCCGGGTTTGGTCTCACAGAATTACTCGCAACGGCTAGCTTTGGACATCTTCTGGGGGCGGGTATGATTTTAGGATTAGCCAACGCAGGACTGTTGTAGCGTTAGACCCAACCCCCCACTCTCCAACCTCTCCCTAGCCCTCTCGACCTCACCTAGCCTCTCACCTCTCCCTAGCCCTCTCAACCCCACCCCTAGCCCAACCCACCCCCGCCCCTCCCAGGAGGGGAGCCAGGAGGGGAGAGGGAAATCGTGTCCCTTGGGGACTGTTTAATGATGGAGAGGGAACAAATAGTGTCTCTCTAATAACGCTATAATCACTCAGTTAAGGCACTTGCCAGATGCGTTGATGATAATCTTCTAACTTTTCATAAGGATCGACGCTACTGTGGTGGTGATCGTGATTGTGGTCGTGATGATGGTGATGCCCATTAGAATCATTTCCAACCGCCGCCAAACGGAACTTACAAGCCTCACAATTCATTTGTACCTGTCCCAGTTGGGTTTCAATTTCGCGATCGCGCAACAGATATAATAATTCTGAATGAATCCCCATTTCCGGTAAACAGTCCATCTGCACTTGTGGGTGAAGAGATTGTTGTTGGGCCGTAATATCAAAGATTTTCTTCATCAATACCCCGGTAAACAGAAAATAGGGTAAGACAATAATCCGTTGAGGCTGATACAACAATGCCCGTCGAAATCCTTCTTCGAGGCGAGGATGGGTAATGCCAATGAAACAGGTTTCTACCGTTGAATAACCGCTGCCTTCCCACACCATGCGTGCCAGTTTATAAACATCCCCATTGGCATCCGGATCGCTTGCCCCTCGTCCGACAAACAGCAACACCGTTTTAGATCGAGGAATTTGCTGCGGATTATATTCAGGCGTATCTAACTCGGCTAAGCGCGTTTGCCATAATTGTAAGATTCTGGGGTGAATGCCAAAATGACGACCATAATGAAACTGAACTTGAGGATAATGTTCACGAGCATGATCCAGTTCGTTGGTAATATCAAATTTATTATGGCGGGCCGCAAACAATAATAACGGTAATGCCGATAGATCGGTATAACCCTGTTCTAAACATTTTGTGACACCGTCTTTAATGGTTGGCGTGGTTAATTCGAGGAAGCAGGGAATAACAGGACGAGACTGATCTAAATTTTGGTAAGCCGTAGCGAAGTCTAAAAAAGTTTGACGACCTTGAGGGTCACGGGTACCATGACCAATGAGCAGCAACGGACGTTGTAGGGGTAAAGGGGCGAAAGAATGATCTATGTTGAGTTGCATACAGTTAAACTTTTTTCCTATGACAGGTAGGATTGAGAGTATTGTGGCTAATTCATTGGCATTCTGGCTTGTTGGTGGTTGCAACCGTCCAACTTACAGTTGCCGCACAGCCCCGGAGTTTCACCGGAGTTTCCCAATGGTTAGCAATGCCTATGATAACAGGTTGATTGAGAAATAATACTTAAATTATTCTGGGATTAATGAATGGGAAACTGGCAGGATCAAGCACATAACGATACAATCCTGTGTGATAGACTCTACTTCTAACCATGCTGTCTTAGATTCTGCGGATATGAATGAACCAACCATTGATACACAGGAAAGCTTACCCCGTGAAGTCAGGGTAAACCAGTTACGAAATCTGATTGAAACCTTACACGTCGCGGACGAAATTGCTGATAGAGGCTACTTAATTAGTAGTTCCGAATTAGCAGATTTGATGGACGTTAATGCCAGTGCAGTTACCAGTCGTGGGGATAACTGGGCTTGGCGCAATTGGGAAGTTTCCCGAGTTAGACGAGAAGGCAACCAAATTTTGTGGCAATTAGAACGAGTAGATTAATCATCTTGCTTTGTTCGGCTAAACCCATAATGGTTACCTTCTTTCCGGAAAACTGAAATCTACCTCACATTCTGTCCCGATTAAACGGGTTTAAAACCTTCGCTCCTCACTCTTTAATTGGTTGAGTTTAAGATTTTAGACATTAAACTTAACCCCGAATCTAAAACAAAGAATTTCATGCTCACACATCTGACTCTCACAACTTCAGAAGTTTCTGTTTCTGTTTCTGTTTTTGTGCCCTCAATCATTGCCTTTTATCAAACAATTTCACTGGCTCCCTGACGACGAGAATCGGCCTGCGCTTGCAACTGGCCTTGACTGTTTAAACCCGCAATTTTAATCGCCCCGAAAAACATATCCATTTCCCCAAAAGGGTAAGGCACAAACTCTTTCGGGATTAAATTATGAATAATTCCGGGTTCGTACAAAAATCGTAATTCGGCTTCGGCCTGTTCCAGGTGGAGGCGGGGCGCTGTGACTGCCTCACTCAGAGGGAGTCCATCAAAAGCATAATTAACCCAAACCTGAGCCATGGAAGTGGTAATACGGCTGGCCCCCGGTGTACCAAACGCTAAACAGCGGCCATCTGGATGACGGGCAATGGTGGGAGCCATATTAGAAACCAGTCGAGACCCCACAGGAGCCGTTAAAAAGCCTAAAGGGTTGAGTTCAGGTTCTCCTAATGTATTGTTACAAGCGATGCCTGTACCGGGAATGGTGATGCCAGACCCGTAACCGCTACTCATGGTTAAGGCCACTAACTCGCCCTCACGAGTGGCAACAGATAAATGAGTCGTATGGGGAGAATGCAACGCCGTGAGATGTTCTCGCAAATACTCCTGTTTTAACAGCGCTTGAATTTGAGCCGGATCTAAATTTTTAAAGCTTCCTTGACGCAGTTGCAACAACACCTGTTGTGCCTGAGCCTGTTGTAACGCTCGCTCAGCCGGGGTCGCATCAGAATTCCAATTTTGTTCTAACAGCCGAATTAAGCTGCCCAAAGCCGCACCACCCACCGCTGGAGGCGGATTTAAATCCAGTTCAAACCCAGCCGAATGCAGCTTTAACGGTTGACGAATTTGAGCGCGATAATTGGCTAAATCTTCTCGGGTAACAAACCCACCGTTTGCTGCCATTTCTTCAGCAAATACAGCCGCTAAGTCTCCTTGATAGAATGCTTTGGCCCCCTCTGTTGCGATCGCATCTAGGGTTTGCTCCATACATGGTACTTTAAACCATTCTCCCCCTCGGGCTATATCAGAACCGTTAGGAAAAAAGCATTCTCTGCTGGCCAGTTGAGGATAAAATAACAATTCACCCGCGATACTCAGCCACCGTTCTGTCATGGGACTGAGGGGATAACCATTACGGGCCAATTCTAGGGCTGGGTTAACCAATTCTCGCCAGGGTAAAGAACCATGTCTTTGCCAAGCGGTTTCTAAGGCGGCTAACATTCCAGGTACTGCTACAGTAGCGTGTCCCCCCCGAACCGTGATGCCGTCTCCATAGGGTAAATGGACTTCTCGCGCCCCCGCTGCTGCCGGGTTTGTCTGGAGATGACCCGAAGGCATCGCATCGGCTCCGTCAATTAATTCTACGGCTTTTCCGGGCATTTGAATCATTAAAAATGCCGAACCCCCTAGAGAACACATGAGGATCTCGGATAGGGTGGCAGCTAAGGCGGCGGCGACTGCAATATCAACAGCATTGCCTCCTAATTCAGCAATTTGAACCCCCGCAGCAACAGTTAATGGAGAGTCAGCAGCAATAGCAGCAGCAGTTTTTTGGGTCATGGGAATCAGTTACGGGAGAATTCTTATTTTTACTTAGGATATACGCTACACCGAATTGGCAATTTTCACAGATTCTAACGATATAGCAATCAGGAATAGTTTTATTTTAGGAGTCACGCCCCTGATCGCCTGTCAGAAGAACCAACTTAATCCCTGTTCCCCGTTCCTAACCCCCCATCAAAGTCAAAGCGAAGCCTCCTTAGGTTTCCCCCTACCCCCCGGACTTCGGGGGGACTTAGGGGGGATGGGGGACGGAAGGGGGATATCTTCGGGGGGACAAAGGGGGGATTTAACCCTGTTCCCTTCTCTAAGAAGTATTGCTATAGATAATATTTAACGGCTTATGATTCAGTTTCACCAAATACAATGGTACGATCGCCGCCTTGTTCAAGCGCATTTTGTAAGGCACGATCTGCTTGACTCACTAATAATTTAGGTTCAAGCTTTTGATCGCAAACGAGTCGAGAAATTCCCAGACTCACGGTAATATTTTCAGCTTTTGCCGTAGAGAAAGAGCTTAAATCTAGTTGAGCCATTTCGGTTTTGAGAGTCTCTGCCCATTGCAACACTTTATCTAAAGATTGATTCGGTAAAATAATCGCAAATCTAAAATCACTATAACGGGCGACCAAATCTTTCGGGGGTTTAATACTACGGTTTATTGCCCAAGCAATTGTCCGTAAACTTTCTTCTACGACTGAAGTATCTAGACTTTCGACATAGTTCTCAAAATGATCGACTTTACAGAAAATCAAAGAGAGAGATAATTGTTTTTTCGCCAGTTTTTGCCAATAATGTGGTAAGTATTCTTCAAATCTTAAACGGTTTGCAACATGAGTGACGCTATCTAAATGAGCCAGACGTTGTAGCTTACTGTTTGCTTTTTGTAAGGCAAGTTCGGCGGCGGCTCTGGCTTTAACTTCCTGTTGTAAACGATTATTTTGTTGTTGAAGTTGTTGTTGTTGTTGCTGTAAAGTTAAATGAGTTTTAACTCGGACTAATACTTCCTGAAGCTGTAAGGGTTTGGTGACATAATCTACTCCCCCTATTTCAAAGGCTGCGACTTTATCTTTTTCATTATCTAAAGCACTTAAGAAAATCACGGGAATATTTTTGGTTTCGGGTTGATTTTTTAATTGAGCGCAAACTTCATAACCACTCAGTTCTGGCATTCTAATATCTAGTAGAATTAAATCTGGAGGTTCTGCCTGAATTGAACGCAGCGCCATTGTACCATTAATTGCTTTACGAACTTTGTATCCTGCTTCTATCAGCATACTGGATAAAACCCGTAAATTATCAGGGGTATCATCCACAATTAATATGTCAGCTTTTTCATCGGTTTGAGAGGTTTGATTCATCACTTTTTTATTAAATAGATTATTACTATTTTTGTATCCAATTAGAATAGGGTATTCTAATCATTATACTGCTCTGTTATTTCCCAATTAATAAACCCTCATCACTTATTCTGAATATTATATTATTTTTCCTCTTTATAGAGTTGTTTAAATTGACGTTGTTGCTGTTTATGACTCACAATAGGTTCAGGATAATCACAGGCTTCTCGATCCTCACTACTAATTTTACCGGTCACTAAAACTTCTGTATCTAAATTGCGTAATTCCGGTAACCATTGGCGAATATATTCCGCTTCAGCATCGTATTTTTGCGTTTGACTGGCAGGATTAAAAATACGCAACGGTTTCGGGTCCATCCCACTCGAAGCACTCCACTGCCACCCCCCATTATTTGAGGATAAATCACCATCTACTAAGTGTTGCATAAAGTACTTTTCACCCCATTGCCAATTAACAATTAAATCTTTGGTTAAAAAGCTTGCTACAATCATTCGACAGCGGTTATGCATCCAGCCTATTTCATTTAATTGTCGCATGGCAGCATCGACAATAGGGTAGCCAGTTTTACCTTCACACCAAGCCTTAAAATAATCTTCATTATTCTCCCAGGGAAAATCTTTAAATGTGTCTCGGTAGGGGCCTTCTGCAAGTTTAGGAAAATGATACATTGCCTGTTGATAAAATTCTCGCCAAGCTAATTCTTTTTGCCATACTTCAATATTATTTCGAGTTTCATCACTGCGAGATTGTTTCATCGCTTCAATCGTTTTTTGCCAAACTGTCCTGATTCCAATTACTCCAAATTTCAAAGCCGGACTGAGTTGAGACGTGCCATCAGTATAAGGAAAGTTTCGTTGTTCATCATATTCTGAAATAGCGCGTTCGCAGAAGGTTTCTAAACGTTCTATTGCGGCTGCTTCTCCGGGTTCTAAAATTAATTCTCCGTCCCATTCATACCCTAATTCTTGAGCAGCGGGTAATTTGATTACGCCTGCTTTTTCTGCTGTTTTTTGTTCATCTTGACTCAATCCTTCTGCTTTTTTATTAAAAGAAGGAACCGGATCGCTTTTTTCTGTATCCTTCCATTTCTTCCAATAGGGTGTATAAACCTTGTAAGGATCGCCTGCATTTGTAAATATAGTATCTGGTGCGTGTAACAGTTGATCCCAATAAGTTTTGACTGTTATATCTACTTTTTCTAATGCGTCTTGAACTTGCCGATCTCGTTCCTTTGCATAGGGTTCAACATCTTTATTCCAATATACTGCTGTTACTTCTAAGTCTGCTGCTAACTCAGGTATCGCTTTTTCGGGTTTCCCTTTTAAAATTAATAGTTGGCTGCCTTTTTCTTGATAACGTTGTTGTAACGCTTCTAAGCAACCGATCATATAAGTTACCCGCGCGTGAGCCACATCATCATTGTCTAAAATATTCGGATCGAGACAAAATACACCCACGACTTTTGAACTTTGCTGAGTGGCATGATAAAGCCCAATATTATCAGAAATTCTTAAATCTCGACGATGCCAAAATAAAATTAAATCAGTCATGGGTTAATAGTAATTTTTCATTTGCTGTTAAAAGATTGTAAGGTGAGTACATCTATAACTAGAATCAATCTTTAGATAGAAATTAGCTTATTTTAAATAGGGTTTAGCCAGTAAAAAACTAGAAATAGATTTTGCATCAACAGGAAATCCGGCTATTATGGCTTTTTCTAATTCTTCAGGAGTCATTAATACAACATCAATATCTTCATCTTCATCTTGTTCGGGGGGATGTTCTAACAGTTCTAATTCTTCGGCTAAAAAGGCATATATTATTTCATCAGAATATCCGGGCGCTAAGATAAATTGCCCTAAATTTGTCCATTTATGAGCCCGGTAACCCGTTTCTTCTTCCACTTCTCGTTTAATAGTTTCTGCTGGATCTTCATCCGGTTCGACAGTGCCTGCCGGAAACTCTAAAGTTCGCCCTTGAACCGCAAAGCGATATTGTCTCACCAGCACTAATTTACCCTCAGGAGTGACGGGAACTACTAACGCACCCCCCGGATGACGAATGCATTCCCAGTCCCCCTCAACGCCATTTGGCAGGCGCAAACGGTTAACATCGAAGTTGAATTTCCGCCCTCGATAAAATAGACGGTTTTGTAAGACAGTTGGCGGTTCTGAACCGGGTTGCATAGGCTTTGGCGACAGTTTTTAATCGTGTATTTTTTTAACTCCTGTACAGTCTACCGTTTCTCGCATCAACGCGATCGCTTTTCCACTCACCGGGTGGGTCCAGTCTGGGGCTATTTCAGCTAATGGGATGAGTACAAATGCCCGTTCTGCCATCCGAGGATGGGGAATTTGCAGGGAAGGGGTGTCTAATATCAGTTGATCAAATAATAATAAATCTAAATCTAAGGTTCTTGGCCCCCATCTTTCCCGTCGCACTCTGCCAAATTCCGCTTCTATCTGGAGTAAGATTTGATGTAAGGCGTGAGCATTTTGTTCGAGGGTATTATATTGGGGTTGAAGTTCAACAATGGCTGTGCCATTAATATAGTCGGGTTGAGGCGGGCCAACGGGTGCCGTTTGATACCAACTCGAAACAGATTTTACAGTCAGAATTTTAGCATTGTTGAGCATTTCTACGGCTGTTTTAACGGTGTTGAGCGAGTCTCCTAGATTACTTCCTAGCGCGATGGCAGCGTGAATAGACTTCATAAAGATATAGAAAATATTCCTATTAAATAATATTTACTGAGTCAGTCGATAGGGTTCAACCCAATTAATAATTTCATCAAAACGATATTCATTTGCTAATGTTGTTAATTTGACCGCTAAAGAAGAATATTGTTGAGGAATTTGCTCAATGAGCTGATGGGTTAATAAATCACTACACTGGCTGGCTGATTGATATAACTGCTCTATCCAATCTTGAGGCATCACTTTTAATGTAATTGGATGAGACGAAGATGAAATATTATTTTTAGTTTTGACGATAGAGGTATTATCTTTTTGGGTTTCTAACTGATCCTCTAAATAGATATATTTAAGATTTAAAAAATTAGCAATTTTTAGGAGTAATTCTTCTTTTTTAAATGGCTTTCTGATTAAATCATCACAACCGACCTCAATGATCTTTTGTTTTTCTTCTTCAAATACATGAGCGGTTAAAGCGATAATGATAGGAGGAGGATTGGATGCTGTCGCTTTAATGTATTGAGTGGCTTCATAACCATCCATAATTGGCATCCGCAGATCCATTAAAATTAAATCGGGTTGCCAAGTCTTTAATTGTTGGATTGCTTCTTTTCCGTTCGATGCTTCTTGAGTTTCAAATCCAACCGTTATTAGTAACTGAAGCAGCAGTAAACGATTTTTATAATCGTCATCAACCACTAAGACTTTAGCTTTGGGTTGATCGGGAGCAAGCTTAAAAATTACTTTTGGGTTTTCTAAATTTTCTGTATAATTAATATTAGCAACGGTAACAGGAATACTAAAGTAAAATAGACTTCCTTGATTTAGCTTTGATTCGACTTGAATTTCTCCTCCCATCAGTTGTATAAATTTCTGACTAATGGCTAAACCGAGTCCTGTGCCTTTATTTTGTCTCAAGCCACTTTGAGTTTGTACGAAAGGTTGAAATAAACAATCGATTTCTGTTGGTGCAATTCCTGAGCCGCTATCTTCTACTTCAAATTGAAGTCTGACTTGCTCCGAAGATAGGGTTTTATCTTGAACTAACTTAGTCCTTAATGTCACAAAGCCAGAATCGGTAAACTTGATGGCGTTACCGAGCAAATTAATTAAAACTTGACGTATTTTTTTAGAATCTGAAACGATAAATATCGGTAAATCATCATCAGATTCAACCGTAAAGTTTAAGTTTTTTTCTTCTGCTTTAATATAAAGCATCTGTTCAATAGAGTTAAGCAAGCTTGGTAAATTAAATTGCTCGACTTGGACAAGGATTCGACCTGCTTCTATTTTCGACATTTCTAAAATATCGTTGATCAAATTTAGCAGATGCTGACCCGATTGATGAATAATTTCAATATATTTTTGATGTTCTGGGGATAACTTAGAGCCTTCAGCAATTAAACTGGTAAACCCTAAAATAGAATTTAACGGTGTACGAAGTTCATGACTCATATTGGCTAAGAATTCACTTTTCGCTTGATTTGCTGCCTCTACTACTGCAAGCTGTTCAGGCGTTTTTAAGGCTAAAAAGATGGGTAACAGTGTGACTAATTCTAAGGCTGTATAGCAAGAAATTAAAGCTGTAAAAGCCCGTTCAACTCCGGATAACCAATAGGCTGGATGCCATAATGTCCAGACATCTATTACATGACCTAAACCACAAGAAATAATAAATAACCCAAATAGGAGAAAAACTCTTAAAAAAGGAACATCTTGACGTTTACAGACAAAAATAACCAGCATTGTTGGAATTGAAAAGTAGGCAATAGCAATCAAAAGATCGCTAATGACGTGTAACCAAATCAAGGATGATTGCCAGAGATAGCAAGAGCCATGGGGCATATATTGGTCAGGAGAAAATATACTTTTGAGCAGTTCCGACATAGGGCAAATACGCTATAACAATATATTTTTTTGTGTTTAATATTCCTTGTATCTCTCTCTCAACTCCTCTCAACAGACTTTTGATCTTGTAGAGCATACTTATAATACTACCCAGATCAGTGTGACATCAGTGCTATATTTTACCTCTGTGAGTTGTGGCCACGAATTGATAAAGTTTGAGTTGTTATTTTTCTCTGACGGCTTAACTATTTCTTTAGAAAGATGAATTAGACAGTGATTTTTGATATCTTGGCGACTGAGATAATAACTGAAGATAGGAGAACACTAATCATGCGTAAGTATGTTTGTAAGAAGTGTGGATATATTTACGATCCGGCTGAGGGCGATCCTGATTCCGGTATTGAGCCCGGTACACCCTTTGAAGCTATTCCTGATGATTGGCAATGCCCGGTCTGTGGTGCCAAAAAATCTGACTTTGAGCCAGAAGATTCTGGTCAACCCAGTTTAACAGAAGTCTCATAAAATTCTGCGACGGGCGACGGCTGAAGCCTATCCTCTTCCTGAGAATAAACAAGAGTGGTTTTATCCAATTTTTGCTTAACATAATTAAGCCTGTCAGGGAGAGGTTTAGCTAACTTTTGATAACGAAGACTTAAAATTTAGCGATCGATATATTTAAGATTTCATACCCTGTAATAAAACTCTACTAAATAGTCAGTATAAGCCCATTTGAGACGGTAATCAAGACTAGGTTCTCAGTCTAGATCCTCACTTCTGTCATGAAGTATGTCAAACTATTATGACTGTAAGTCTGGAATTGAGGAGATCAAAACGTTGCCTACATTGGGTGTGAATATCGATCATGTTGCTACATTACGGCAAGCGCGTCAAACGGTTGAACCCGACCCAGTCGCCGCTGCAGTGATTGCTGAACTGGCAGGCGCAGATGGAATCACAGTACATTTACGCGAAGATCGCCGTCATATTCAGGAGCGAGATGTACGCTTACTGCGAGAAACTGTGATGACTCATTTGAATTTAGAAATGGCTCCGACAGATGAAATGGTGGCGATCGCATTAGAAATTAAACCCGATTATATTACGCTCGTGCCGGAAAGACGGGAAGAAGTCACTACAGAAGGCGGTCTTGATATTGCCGGTCAAGTTTCTCGGATGAGTGATGTAGTGAGTCAGTTACAGGCAGCAAGTATTCCTGTCAGTTTATTTATTGATGCCAGTCCGGCTCAGATTGAAGCATCCGCCCAGGTTGAGGCAAAGTTTATTGAGCTACATACGGGCTGTTATGCAGAAGCCAAGGGAGAGCAGCAAACCAAAGAATTAGAGATTTTAACTCAAGGCTGTCAACTGGCGCGAGAGGCGGGTTTACGAGTTAATGCCGGTCATGGTTTAACTTACTGGAATGTTTACCCAGTTGCCTGCATAGAAGGGATGGAGGAACTTAATATCGGTCATACAATCATCAGTCGCGCTGTATTGGTGGGTTTGGATCAAGCTGTGCGTGAAATGAAAGAGGCGATGTCAAGTTCTGCGAAGACATTGTGATCAATAGAGACGTACCATACTATGTCTTTACACGCTCGATCCTAAGATGAGGAGACGCTTCACTTTATCAGATGAGCGTTAATTATTCTCTGGTCATAAAATATTCTAAATTGGAGGCGTTTTTGATAACGTCTTTCTCAAACGTTTAATTTTTTAACCCATACTTCTACTCTTTTGTCAATCCTATAAAAAAATTGATTTTTAAAACAAATATATTCTAAAGTTTTGTAAAGCAATCGTAAATCGTTTCTAGTTTAAGCTTTCTATCGATAAAATCAGGGTTTTCAGCACCTAAAACTCATATTTATTATTTTTAGGCATAGATAGACCTAACTATAACTCTTGACAGGAAATTTTACCTCCTGAAGGATTGAGCTGTCAACCCTAATAAATTCGTAATGAATTCGTAGCATTTTTGCGGTTTAGATGATTTGTTATGAAATCATCATTTTTAGCAGTGATATTGATTTTTAATCATTTAATGAGTTTTTATTAAACTAAAGTTATTGATTTTCTCGAATCACCGACTCCGATCTAAGATATAGCAGGTCGCGCTAGTATCGTTACAGATAGTCATATTTAACAATTGCTAAAAGCCTTGCACTATCAGTATTTCTCTCTTCTGTTCCCTGTCAGGCGTGCGCGATCGCGCTATAACGGCTTAAAAATCGCTAAACTGGTATGATTACAGATATCGACGATGATTCATTATGGTACAAGCACCATCCCGTCAAACCACCACAGAATTAGCCACTCAGGCGATAGACTTAATTCGTCAAGCCGGTTGTGAATATGGCGAAATTCGCCTCTGTAGTAACCGCAAGCAAACTTTATATGCACGCGATCGCTCCCTAAGTCGTTTAGCAGATAACGTCAATTCGGGGTTTGGTGTACGAGTTCTTCGTAATGGTGCTTGGGGATTTGCAGCCAGTCATCGTAAGACCCCAGAAGAAATTAAACGTCTTGTTAATTTAGCGGTAGAAATTGCTAAAGGCAGTCAATTATGTCAACAACATCCGGTTAAATTAGTTCCGGTTGAAGCGTTTCAAGATCGTTATGTTACACCGATCCAAATTGATCCATTAACGATTCCGATTCAAGACAAAGCCGAATTATTATTAAACTTAAACGAACAGCTTTTAGAATACGAAGATCGGGGCATTAAAAAAGCTATGTCTTACTTTTTTGCAAGCCAAGAAGATAAGCTATTTGCCTCAACAGTTGGATCGATGATTGATCAAACAATTTATCGCTGTTATGCCGGGTATTCTGGTACTGCGATCGCCAATGGTGATGCTCAAAGTCGCAGTTATGAACGTTTTCCTTTAAATACGGGTTACGAACATATTGATGCAGCCGATTTATACGCTCAAGTTGAGCGGGTGGCTGAAGAAGCGATTGAGAAAGTGCATTCTCCTAAAGGGCCGTCAGGAATTCGTTCGACTTTAATTTTAAAGCCTAGTAATTTATTTTTAACCATTCATGAATCTGTCGGACATCCAACAGAATTAGATCGGGTTTATGGTTATGAATCTAACTTTGCTGGCACCAGTTTTGCCACAACCGATCAATTGAATAAATTACAATATGGTGCGCCTTGGATTAATTTTAAATGCGATCGCACCCAACCAGGCGGACGCAGTACAATAGCCTATGATGACGAAGGTGTACCTGCACAAGATTGGTATGTGGTTAAAGATGGGATTTTAGTTGATTATTTAACGGATCGAGAAACGGCTTATCGTCTCGGAAGAGAAAGGAGTAATGGTTGTGCTTTTGCGGATAATTGGTCGAGTGTTCCGATGGTGAGAATTCCCAATTTAGGCTTAGAACCGGGTGAAGCTGGCGGCAGTCATACCGCTACGTTAGAAGAGATGATTGCAGATACAAAAGATGGCATTTTAATTGATGGTATTGGGAGTTTTTCTATCGATCAACAACGACGTAATTTTCAATTTGGTGGAGATGCATTTTGGCAAGTGAAAAATGGTAAAATTACCGGAATGTTAAAGGATGTCACCTACCACGCGATGACAACCGAATTTTGGAATAAGGTTGATGCGATTGGACCTGAATCTGAACGTCAACAATATGGTACGAATATGTGTGGTAAAGGAGAACCGATTCAAATTGCTGAAATGACTCACGCTTGTGTTCCGGTTCGGGTGCAAGATATTCATATTGGCGGTAATTCAGAATAAAACGCCTAAAATATATCATCAATTCAAATAATCTAAAATCAACCCACTTGAAACCCAAACATCAAACCTCGGTTGACAAAAAAACAGAAATATGATATTGCTAACCACATTTAATTCAGTCAAAATCTTTCAATATTTGCTCAGTATTTCTATCCAATAGAAGCGGAAGATATGAAGTTTAGTAACAACTTATGAATGACTTATTAAGATGTTGTGTAAAATTCCGCCAAAGTCGAATCAGTCCTTTACCCTAGAAAACTAAAGAAGTATTATCACAAGATCTCAAATGGATAACCTGCAAAAGTATAAAATTCGTTGCACTCTCACTTTTGGAGATATCTACGGGCAAATTATGATCTGGCTAATTGTTATTTTTATTGCTTTGGCTTCAGCCTTAGCATTATGGAGTAGCGCCCGCCAAATCTTTGCACTAGCCACCGTTGGTTTAATTGTAGTATTGTCTCTGCCATTTTTGCTATTTGCGTTTGTCACAACCCTATTAAACCATATTGAAGTGACACCCATGGAAGACACAGAAAACGATGAGTCTATTGTGCCAGAAATGACCACTCAACCCGCCCAGTAGAAATGGATCGTGACTTAAATTAATTACGGGAAGGAATAGGAGAGATAGAAATGGGGGTATGGGGTAGAAGTTATTAAGATTAATCTCTTTCTCCATACACCCTTTTTCTCTTATCATTCTTATTCCTTTATTTAATTTTTTTAACCCCTTGAAATTCATCCTCAACGAGAAGTTCTGACTAACAAAAATCCCGCAATTCCTAAACCTAACATTGTGGGTAACCAAGCCGCTAAAAAGGGTGTAATTAATCCTTTCTGACCAATTGCCCCGGTGATGAAAGCCAGTAAATAATATCCAAAAATCACCATCACACTCACACCAAAACTGGTAGCCCTATTCGTCCGTTGAGGTCGAGATCCTAAAGCCGCCCCTAAAATTCCAAACACAACACAGACAGATGGTAAAGCATATTTTTGTTGAATTCTTACCTTTGTTTTGAGGATTTTCCGCTCATTTCCGCTCATTTCCATTAGTTTTAAATACTCTTTGGCTTGAGCAATATTCATTTCATCATAACCCCGTTTATTCGTCGCTAAATCTAATGGAGTGCGAGAAATCGGCAACGCTTTATGATCAAATCGGAGAATATTGCGATAAGACCCTTGAGGATCGACCACATAAATGGTGCCATCAAAAAAATCCCACATATTGTCTTTCGCATTCCAAATAGCAGAGTCTGAAGAAATAATTTGAGTTAAATCAATTTGAGATCGATCTAGAATTGTAATCCCATTCATTTGTTTACCATCAAACTCTTCGGCATAAAATAATCTCGCTAACACAGTGACTTTATCATCTGAACCTTCCCGTTTTACTTTTTGATATTCTGGGTAAAAGATATGTTCTTCGCGAATCGGTAAACGGTCTTGTTTTAATGCTTTTTCGAGTGTAATTGAGGCTTGATAATTGGCCGCCGGAACAATTAATTCATTAAAACCAAAAGTTAAAACGGTAATGAATAAGCTAAAAATCACCGTGGGGATAACTAGGCGATAGAGACTAATTCCACAGCTTCGTAAAGCGATCATCTCACTATCACTCGACATTCGACCATAAACCATTAAAGTGGTTAAAATCATCGACATCGGAAACGCCAATACCATAAATTCAGGCATTTTTAATAGAAATACCTGCAAGGCAATTCCCACATCTAAGCCAGAGTCTGCCACTTGTCGAACCAGATCAAACACCGTACCCACTGTTAACGCCACAGAGGTAAATAAACCGACCCCAAATAAAAACGGAGGAATTAACTCCGTGATAATGTAACGATCTAAAATTGAGAGATTAAACGGTAGAGATTTTAGGGGATGAAACGCAGGATTAATGGATAATTTCATAGTTGAAAGTTATCACCTAAATAGTATTGTCTAACTAAGGGATTGTTGTAAAGTTCTTCGGCAGAACCCGAGGCAAAAATTTGTCCATCACGCATAATATACGCTCGATCTGTAATGGCGAGGGTTTCCCGGACATTATGATCGGTAATCAGAATTCCCATATTGCGATCGCGCAAATTTGCTACAATTTGTTGAATCTCAGATACTGCAATGGGATCGACTCCCGCAAAAGGTTCATCTAAGAGTAAAAACTGGGGTGATTCTGTTCCAGCAGCCAAAGCGCGCGCGAGTTCTGTGCGTCGTCGTTCTCCCCCAGAGACTTGGTTTCCCAAAGTATGAGCCACTTGTTCTAAGCGAAAATCCCGTAATAAATGATTTAACCGCTGTTGCCATAAATGGCGAGGAATCTTTGTTTGCTGCAAAACCAATAAGATATTATCCTGAACCGTTAAATGACGAAAGATACTGGGTTCTTGAGCCAGATAACCCATGCCCAATTGTCCTCGTTTATGAATCGGTAAAGGCGTAATATCAATTTGATCCAGATAAACCCGGCCATGATTGGGTTTTTCTAATCCTGTGGCAATATAAAACGTTGTTGTTTTACCTGCACCATTAGGGCCGAGTAAACCGACAATTTCTCCCTGAGCAACAGAAAGATTGACCCGGCTAACCACTGTGCGTTTGCCATAGGACTTATGAATATTTTCTAACACCATTCTCATAGCAGTTTGAACCGAAACCTAATCACAAAGATTGAATCTGAACGGTTGATTTAATTGATTCTGTCGGCTCATTAAACGGGGTTTTAAACGGTTGCTTGGGATTAGAGGATTGTGTATTTGTGTTTGTTGTTGTTCCATCTTCTGGAACGATATAAATTGATTCAACTTGTCCCCCACCTTCTGGCAGGGCAATAAACCGCCCTTCGTCAATCAAATAAGTGACGGTTTCTCCGCGAATACTGTTCCCTTCTTGCAGGATATAAACATTTCCACTTAAGACAATACGTCGTTCTCGACTAAAATATTGAGCTTGAGCGGCAGTCGCTTGAATATTACGGGACGGATAGTTAATTTGAACATTCCCCCGAGCGGTCACAATTCCCGTATTGGCATCAGCTTCTTGCACATCAGCCCGCACTGTCATTGCCTGAGTGGGAGGTGCGGTTTGAGCAAGTACGGGTAACGGTTTGTAGGCAATTGTTGAAGTCATTCCCCCCCAAACAGCGATAGGAAATAACAGCATCAGCCCCAACCGAGGCAAATAAGAGTGAAGTCGTCGGGCAAGAAACATGCGGATGAAACAGGATGAGTAATTCATAATTATAGAGACGGCGACCGCCTCATTCAAGGTTCGGCCAGAGCATAAACCGACCTGTGAGCATATTGTACTATGGCGTGTTTTCAAACTTAACGAAGTGATACGGTGATACGGTGATACGGAAGATGTTGAAGGCAACCCCATTGTCTACTGTTAACGAAGGAAGACGGAAGAAGGAAGACGGAAGATGTTAAAGGCAACTCCATTGTCTACTGTTTGGTTAGAATTCACCTCCTACCGCCACAGGCGACGCTACGCGAACAGGCCCGTCAGAATATTGAGTCATAAAATCCCAGAATAAATCTAATCCCTTTAAGATAGATAAAGAACAAACCACGCACCACAGTCGAATGACCTCTACTCTGACTAATCCTACTTCTACGCTTCCCCTCAACGCCCCCACCATTCATCAATTGTCTAATGGCTTAACCATTGTCGCCGAGCAGTTACCGGTCGATGCGGTTAACCTCAGTGTTTGGCTCAATGTTGGATCTGCAGTTGAACCCGACAACATCAACGGCATGGCGCATTTTCTAGAGCATATGGTATTCAAAGGCACACCTAATTTACAGGTGGGGGAATTTGAACAGCGCATTGAAGAACGAGGCGCAATTACAAACGCCGCCACCAGTCAAGATTATACTCATTATTACATCACCACAGCCCCGCAAGATTTCGCGGATTTAGCCCCTTTACAACTCGATGTAGTGTTTAATCCTGAACTGCCCGAAGATGCCTTTGAACGGGAAAGATTCGTCGTATTAGAAGAAATTCGCCGCAGTGAGGATAACCCCTCTCGGCGTTCCTTTCGGCAGGCGATGGAAACCGCATTTGAGCGTTTACCCTACAAGCGCCCCGTCTTAGGCCCGGCTTCGGTAATTGAGACGGTAAGCTGTCAACAAATGCATGATTTTCATCACAGTTGGTATCAACCGACTCAGGCCACTGTCTCTGTTGTGGGGAATTTACCCGTTGAGCAACTGATTGAAACCGTTGCAGCAGGAATGCCAAATATAGAACTTGCCCCCCCAGAAGCCGCCACCTTACCCCAAGCCAAACCAGAAGCCAGTTACACTCAGGTAGTTCGTCGTGAAATTGAAGATCCCACCCTGCAACAAGCGCGGTTAATGCTGTTGTGGCGTACACCCGGTTTAAATCAACTCGAAGAAACCTACGGCTTAGATGTACTCGCCACTATTTTAGGTCAAGGTCGAACCTCTCGTTTAGTGCAAGATTTGCGCGAACAACGACGACTGGTATCTTCTATCTCCGTATCTCACATGACCCAGCGTTACCAAGGCCTATTTTACATTGCCGCCCGTCTACCCGTTGAACATTTAGCAGAAGTCGAAACTGCCATTACAGAACATATTCAAGCGCTACACACTGAACCGATTAAACCCGCTGAAGTGGCCCGGATTCAAACTCAAGTGGCCAATCGATATGTGTTTGGTAATGAAACCCCAAGCGATCGCGCTGGATTGTATGGTTATTATCAAACCATTGTAGGGGATTTAAACGCAGCGTTGAATTATCCCGCTAAAATTCAATCCCTCACCGCTGAAGCCCTGCAACAAACCGCTCAACGCTATCTCAACAGCAAGGCTTATGGCGTAGTCACCCTCAAACCTTCCGCAACTTAACATCGTTTATTTTTGAATATCAGTGGGACACGCCCGTCATAGGTAGAGACGTTCCATGGAAAGTCTCTACAAGATTTTTGATGAGTTTGCGCTCATTAAGCATGACTTCCGCACCGCCCGTGCCTGTTGCCTTCTCCCCCCTATTCCCTTCTCCCCCAATTGCCTACTTCCCCCATAAGGGAGCAAGATTCGGTAAAATTGCTGTGATTTTGCCCTGAAGCGAAAATACTATGAAATTACAGGATTTCCTTGGAACCGACCTCAAATATGATGTCAGACAAATTGATGAAGACCCCGAATTAAGTCGGCAAATTCAGATCAGACTGATCGATCTCGGACTACTCGATCCCCCAGCCGACGGTATTTTTGGCCCCCAATCAACCGCCGCTTTACACCGATTTCAAAAAATTCTCAACTGTGGAGAAGCGGGTTATTTGGGTGCAGTCACAGCCGAAAAACTGATTGAAACGACTCCCGATCAATTAGTCATCCCGGTTCCCATTCTCAAAACCACAAAAAGCACTATTTTTAAGTTAAAGCCCATTGCTTCATCCCAATTAGCCGAATCTGAAAAATTTTCAGTTCCAGCAGGTAAAGAGTTTGAAGTTTTAGCCTATGATCCGATTCGAGGACATCTTAGAGTCGCGCTACGAAATCAAACCTTTGGCGGTCGTTCTATGGTCTATGTTTGGGGAGAACACGCTGAGATTTGTGAAGACGGCTTGTTAGTTTATCCTACCCCAATCCCCAATAATTATCGCTTGGATGTTCCTTATATCTCTCAAGTTGATAATTGGTTTAATCCCACAGGTGCTTGTAATGTGACAAGTATTGCCATGTGTTTGGAGTATCTGGAGACCCCGCCCCGAACCAGTATTAGTCAGTTTGAAGATGAACTGTATCGCTATGCTTTAGAGCGAGGATATAGTCGTCATAGTCCCTATGATTTGGCTGATCTTGTCAGAGATTATGGCTGCAAAGATTACTTCACTGAAAATGCCTTAATCGAAGATGTTAAAGACTGGGTTTCCTCTGGAAAACCGGCTGTTATTCATGGATATTTTACCTCTTTTGGTCATATTGTTGTAGTCGTTGGATATGACGAATATGGCTTTATTGTTCACGATCCTTTCGGTGAATGGTTTTCTACTGGATATCGTACGGATCTAAGTGGGGCATATCTGCACTATTCCTATCGCTTAATTCGACGAGTTTGTATTCCTGATGGTAATTTTTGGGTTCACTTTATTTCTAAATAGAATTAAAGTTTATCAGTGATTTGTGGTGCATGATCAAACCTCATTTTACAACTGCTATAACTTCTGTAGAGGCGTTATCACTAACGTCTCTATTTGTATCCAATTTAATCGGAATTTGAATCACAAATTCTGTGCCTTTACCCAAGGTTGAATCACACTGTAGTTGACCGCCGTGATTTTCGACAATAATCTGATAGCTGGTTGAGAGTCCCAGTCCTGTCCCTTTACCAACGGGTTTTGTCGTAAAAAATGGGTCAAACACTTTAGAACACACGTCCTCATTCATACCATGACCATTATCAGAAATCCCAATTCTAATCCAATTTTGCTGGTGAATTTCTGTCTGAATTCGGATAATCTTTTGCTTTGGGTGAGGCGTTTCACTTAACGCATCGATAGCATTATTAATAATATTCATCAAAACCTGGTTCAATTGTCCGCCATAGCAATAAACTAAGGGTAACTCACCATATTCTTTGATGACTTTGATGTGGGGAGAAACAGAGTTTAAGCGATTTTGTAAAATCATTAAAGTACTCTCAATTCCATCATGAATATTGATATCTTTTAGATCTGATTCATCTAAACGCGAGAAGGTTCTTAAAGATTGCACAATATTAGTAATCCGCTCAGTTCCGACTTTCATCGATTGAATAATTTTACCAAAATCATCAGTTAAAAACTCTAAATCTATCTCTTCTATTTTAGTCTGAATCTCTGGAACAGCTTCTGGATAATACTGTTGATAACATTCAATTAATTCTAGTAAGTCATTGGAATAATCACTGGCATATGTCAAATTAGTATGAATAAAACCCACAGGATTATTAATTTCATGAGCAATTCCCCCCACCATTTGACCTAAGCTAGACATCTTTTCACTTTGAATGAGTTGTGCTTCAGTCTGTTTAAGTTCTTGTAAAGTATATTCTAATTCTTGAGTTTGAATTTTTAGCTGGGACTCTGATTGCCGCAATGCATCTTCAATCAGTTGACGTTCTTGTATTTCTTGTTGCAGTTGTTGGTTTTGTTTATAGAGTTCTTCTTCTGCGATAAACTGACTTTCTTGTGCAAGAATAAACCACCAAGAGCCAATGCCGATAATAACAGTCAGTAAAGTAAAGAGTTTAATCAGTAAAGTATATATTTGCTCAGTGATAAGAGGATAAAGCGTAGATTGATTATGAGAAACCTGATAATAAACCAGAGTAAATATCGCAGCTACCAACCCAGAGATAGAAAATAAAGCGATACTAAAGTTAATAATTCTTCTGCCAATCTTAGGAGATATTCTCTGCTTTAAAATATTATGACTAATTAATAATAATCCTGAGCTTATAAATTTTGAAATTGGGTTTTTTGGTTTACAACGATCATGACACCGTGCCTCTAAACTACAACACAAAGAGCAAATATGACCCTCATAAACTGGGCAATGTGCCATATCTTGAATTTCATAATCTGTGGCACAAATTGAGCAATTAATCGTACTAAGACTGGCGTTGTCTCTAAAGTGAAGATTGGTTCTAGCGATATAATATTTTCCTTTTGTTATCCAAGCAATCATTGGAGAAAGAATAAATGCTAAACCTAAGGCAATAAACGGCGCATAAGCTTGAGCATAAATCCCAAATATTCCAATAAATGCAATGATTGAGATAATAGAAGCAATCATCATAGAACCAAAACCAACAGGATTAAAGTTATACAGATAAGCCCGTTTAAATTCAATATAAGAAGGACTCAATCCTAACGGTTTATTGATGACTAAATCCGCCACTAATGCCCCTACCCAAGCAATCGCAACATTAGAATATAATCCTAATACAGTTTCTAAAGTTTGAAATACCCCTAACTCCATTAACAGTAAAGCAATGGCAATATTAAATACTAGCCAAACGACTCGCCCTGGGTGGTTATGGGTTAAGCGAGAAAAGAAATTTGACCAAGCGAGAGAACCTGCATAAGCATTCGTAATATTAATTTTAATTTGAGAAATAATTACAAATAATGTACAAACTGCTAAGACGGTTTCTGGGTTAGAAAAGATATCAGAAAACCCGGCTAAATACATTTGTACCGGTTCAACGGCTTTCGTTATACTAACGCCATGACTGATGGCAACAGAGGCAAGAAATGCACCCCCTAACTGTTTAGCAGCACCTAAAATAATCCAACCGGGGCCAGCTAATAAAACGGCTAACCACCACTGTATTTTATTATGTTTTTGTTTATCGGGTAAAAACCTTAAATAGTCAACTTGTTCCCCTAATTGGGCAATTAAAGAAAAAGAAACGGTTGCGGCTGCACCAAATAGTAAGGGGCTAAAGGCTGCACCACTTTCGGACACCCCAGCAAAGTGAAACCAATTGGATAAAGCATCGGGTTCTTTATGAAGTACAAATAAATAGGGTGCAATCATTAAAATTAGCCAGAAAGGTTGTGTCCAAAGCTGAATTTTATTAATTAAAGTAACCCCGAAAAATACAATTGGAATAATAATTAAAGAACAGAATAAATATCCCCAATGTAGCGGGAGATGAAAATAAAGTTCTAAGGCTTGCGCCATAATAGCGGCTTCTAAGGCAAAGAAAATAAAGGTAAAAGAGGCATAAATTAATGAAGTAATGGTTGAACCCATATAGCCAAAGCCAGCGCCTCGGGTGAGTAAATCCATATCAATATTATATTTAGCAGCATAATAGCAAATGGGAACGCCTGCTGCGAAAATAATCCCGCCTACAATTAATATTGCCCAAAAAGAATTAGCAAAGCCATAACTAATCGCAATTGAACCGCCAATGGCTTCTAAAGCGAGAAATGAAATGCCGCCAAGTGCGGTATTTGCAACTAAAATTTCTGACCATTTTCTAAAAGATTTGGGTGCAAACCGTAGAGAATAATCTTCTAAGGTTTCTGTCGCTACCCAGCTATTATAATCTCGTCTTGCTTTAATAATTTTTGAACTAAAGCTTTCTTGTGTTAACATGATTTGATGTCTCCAGCACAAGTTATAAGGTTTGATTCTATCTCAGACTGAATGACCCCTGGGTTCTAGTCTACCCAAATCAGATGAAAAACCTGTGATGAAATTAAAAGCTTAACTTTAATTTGAAATTGGCAAGGAAAGAGTATAAAAAATACAATAATCTCTGTATAAATACGGTCAAATCTTAGATTTAATATAATGAATGTTCTTAAAAAAATAGAGAGACATTCAACTGAATACCTCCCTATCAAAAATAAATCAATTTCAGGGATATATTGGATATAGTTTTTACCGAAGAAGAATTCACCTCCGTCACGCAGTTGTTCCCGCACAGTTCCCGTATTCAAGGTCGGGACAGGGAACAGAATACATTCTGACTACTGACTCCTGACTACTGACTCCTTTTCATACCGTCTCTCCGTATAAATCGTAAACGTCAGCGTCAGTAATTTTCACAGGTACAAGACTGCCTAAACGAGCGTTACCCTGAACATAAACTAAACCATCCACGTCTGGTGCAAACCGAGGAGATCGTCCAATTAATTCACCTGTTGTGGGCTTTTCTTGTTCAATTAAAACATCTACAATCTCCCCAACACAAGCTTTATTTCTCTGTAAAGAAATCGGTTGTTGAACTTGCATTAAAGCATCTCGGCGCGCATCCATGACTGCTTGAGGAACAGGATTCGCTAAACTATAGGCAGGGGTTCCTTCTTCTGGAGAAAAGGTAAACACCCCAACATGGTCAAATTGATGACGCTTGATAAATTGAAGCAAATGTTCAAAATGACTATTGGTTTCACCCGGAAACCCAACAATAAAGGTCGTTCTTAACACGGCATTGGGTAAAGCCAATTTAATATGTTCAATAATTCCATCATTCACACGCCCTTGCCAAGGTCGATTCATCGCCCGTAAAATTTCAGGATGGGAATGTTGTAAAGGTAAATCTAAATAAGGTAAAATGTTAGGGGTTTCTTGAATCGCGGCTAACACTTCAGGCGTGAGTCCGGTGGGATAGGTATAATGCATCCGCACCCAAGGAATATCAACTTTTCCTAATGCCCGTAACAATTGCGCCAACTGTGGCTTACCATACAAATCCATTCCGTAATTGGTGGTAATCTGAGAAATGAGGACAATTTCCTGTACCCCTTGCTCAGCCAGTTGCTCTGCTTCTGCTACAATCGATTCAATCGAACGCGATCGCTGATTTCCCCGTAAATGAGGAATAATACAAAACGCACAGCGATAATCGCAGCCTTCTGCAATTCTGAGATAAGCTACCCCTTCGCTTGTCGTCCGATAACGGGGTACGGTTTCATCGGCGATATAAGTCGGTTCTGGAGTGATTTCGGTAACGCGATCGCCATTTTGCACCCGTTCCATCACATCCACAATTTTATGATAATCTCCCGTACCCACCACTGCAACTGCTTCGGGTAATTCTTCTAACAGTTCATTTTGGAAATGTTGCGCCATGCAACCGGTAACGACAATTTTTTTATCGGCTTCGGCTAATTCAACTAATGTCCGCACAGATTCTTCTCGCGCCGCTTCAATAAAGCTGCAAGTATTGACAATCACATAATCAGCCAATTCTTCATTGGAGTCTACCGAGTAGCCGGCTTTCACCAGTAAACCCAAGATATGTTCTGTATCTATTCTATTTTTTTCACAACCCAGGTGGGAAACCGCAATCGTCGGCTGATTTGCCATATTCACTAACAATACTTTTTAAGAAATTAAAGATATGTAACAAACATATTATTATATAGCAATTTGAAATTATTGGTGCATCTTCTCGATCTCTGGAAATAAGCGGCAAATCATTGATCCGATTACAAATTACCCGAGGCGCAGTTTAACAGTGATCACTCAAAAGCTGTTCTTTCCCTTTGGGATGACAATCGTTTATTGTATTGACAAATAATATTAGGCAGTAAAATAGTAAAGTTAAGATCAAGTAACATTGCTATCTTGCTCACAATGAATCAGGTTAATGCTTCCTTGTCTACGCCACTTAAAGCAGATATTCTCCTTGTTGATGATAATCCTGATAATTTACGATTATTATCAGATATGCTGAGGGAAAATGGATTTAAAACTCGTAAAGTTATTAACGGTAGATTAGCATTAAATGCAGTTAAGGCAGTTATACCCGATCTAATTTTATTAGATATTATGATGCCGGATATTGATGGCTACGAAGTATGTAAACAACTCAAAGCAAATCCTCAGACTCAAGAAATTCCGATTTTATTTATTAGTGCTTTAGATGATACTTTAGATAAAGTCAAAGCATTTAATCTTGGGGGATCGGATTATATTACAAAACCGTTTAAAGTTGAAGAAGTATTAGCCAGAATCGAACATCAGCTTACGATACAGCGCGTTAAAAAAGAGATTGAAACGCTAAATGATGAATTAGAACAACGAGTGATTGAACGTACCTTAGAATTGCAGCAAGCCAATGCTAAGCTCTCTTATTTAGCACTCCACGATCCGTTGACAGAATTACCCAACCGAACTTTATTTTTAGAACGCCTTGAACAAGCGATTGAACAGTCAAAAACTGATCCTAATTATCAATTTGCTGTATTATTTTTAGATGGCGATCGCTTTAAGAATATTAATGATGCTCTGGGTCATATTCTGGGCGATCAATTATTAATGTTAGTGGCTCGTCGATTAGAAACCTGTTGTGAATCTGGAGATATTTTAGCGCGGCTAGGCGGAGATGAATTTACTGTGTTAGTAAGTGGAAATAATATCTTAGATAAAGCCATTAAAGTGGCTAATACAATTCATCAAAAAATGCTACAACCCTTTCATTTAAAACAACAGGAAGTTTTTATTAATTTTAGTATTGGAATTTGTGTCGGTATGGGCTATGACCATTCTGTTGATATCTTAAGAGATGCAGATGCAGCCATGTATCGAGCTAAAGCATTAGGTAAGGCTCAATATCAAGTGTTTGATGCAGAAATGCATCATCAAGTCTTAGAATTAATGAATCTTGAAAATGATATGCAAAGAGCGATTAAGCGGCAAGAATTTGTTGTTTACTATCAACCGATTGTGAATTTAAGCACAGGAAAAATTGTCAGTTTTGAAGCATTAGTCAGATGGACTCATCCAGAAAAAGGATTTATGCCGCCTGGACAATTTATCTCGGTTGCAGAAGAAACGGGCTTAATTCAACCGATGGGATTTTGGGTATTACAAGAAGCTTGCCGTCAACTAAAAGAATGGCAAAATCAACAAATTGTGTCTTCTGAGATGACCATTAGTGTTAATCTATCTGCCAAACAATTTTCTCACTCTAATCTCATTGAAGGAATTGATCGAGTCTTAGAATATACAAAGTTAGAACCGCAATATTTGAAATTAGAAATTACAGAAAGTGCAATTATTGGAAATCAGAGTTCTGTGAAGCAGATTTTACAGCAACTGAGAGAGCGAAAAATTCAACTAAGCTTAGATGATTTTGGGACAGGATATTCTTCTATGAGTTATTTACATCGCTTTCCCTTAAATACTTTAAAAATAGACCGTTCTTTCGTCAATTTGATTGAGAATCACTCAGAAGATCTTGGTATCGTTGAAGCGATTATTACTCTGGCTCATAAACTCAAAATGAATGTGATTGCAGAAGGAGTAGAAACAATCGAACAAATGGATTATTTAAAGCAACTCAATTGTGAAATGAGCCAAGGATATTTATTTGCTAAACCCCTAGACAAAATAGCAGCGGAAAATTTACTCAAACAATCGCCAAAATGGGAATAGTATAGTTGTTATTTATTTGTTGGAGCGTTATTTGTTATTGTAAAGGCAACAGGGAACGGGCAACGGGGAGAAGTAGTGAGTAATGAGTTGAGATTTATGAATATAGTTAGAGAGTTATTTGTTATCCTTCTTTCTCCTGACTCCTGTACGGGCGCATTGCGATGCGCCCCTACTCGGTGACTCCTAACTTTATCGGACCCGACTCGATCCGGGCGGACAGTTTAACCCGTCTTCAAAAGTAGGATTTGTCGATAACTGAGGGGGTTGAGTTGAGGGAAAATCTGTTTTACAAAGATTCGCTAAAGCAGACGCTCCCCCTTCGCTTAAATTCACTGTAACGACTCCGGTATAACTGGGTAATTCTGCTGTTTTAGCGGCGGCTTTCATGACGACGGTTTGGGCAAATTCTCCTTCTGTAATCAAAGAATAACGATATTCTGGGGTTTCTAATTTAAAGTCAATGGCAAGACTTTCGGTAGAAGTGGCAAAAGAACCATTGGCTTGATAATACGCTTGTTGTCCGATTATCATCCCCTGCATTACCATTTCAGTTTGATCGGTTTGATTGAGTAATGGTATCTCTTCCAGAGGATTTAAAGAAAACTGCAATTCACATCCGGTTAATCCGAAAGAAAATAATAGTAAACTTAATCCTAACTTTTTCATAGACAAAATAACAGTATTATTCATGACTCAATACTTGACTTTTTGAAAGCTATATTGTTGTGGTATCACGGGCTACTACAAAGCTTGGTTTATAAAATCCTGAAATTTTGATATGATTTGCAATCTAAAAATTCCACAGCCTATCTCAATTTAATAGACTACTCAGAAGTGATAGAATCATTCACCCCCCAACAACCCCCGGCGCAACAGGTATGACTGTTAAGCGGACAATCAGGGAATGGCGATCGCACAGTCCGATCTAAAATTTTCCGATTAAAATACTAGGAAATTATTAAAATAACTCATATACTGAAGCTCAGGTCGGTGAGGGGAGATGATTGTTAAGCGTTATCCAAAAACAATAACAATTAACTCAACCCTGCCATTGCGGTTGGAGAAATCGATTTGCAGCAATGATCTGTGACAATTAAATTTTTTGCTCGTATTTCTAGAGTATTTACTCAAATCACTCATGTCCAATGCTCAAAGCCCAGTCGGAATCGTCATTGTCTCCCATAGTCAATCCTTAGCAGCGGGAGTTCGAGAGTTAGCAACCCAGATGGTACAGGGGAATCTGCATATTGCTACAGCAGCGGGTATTGACGATCCTGAAAATCCCCTGGGAACAGATGTTATGCAAGTTTATCACGCCATAGAATCGGTTTATACTGAGGCGGGAGTGATTGTTTTGATGGATTTGGGCAGTTCCGTCCTGAGTGCAGAAATGGCTGTAGAACTGTTTCCCATTCAACAACAAACTCAGATCAAACTCTGTGATGCTCCGATTGTTGAAGGCACATTAGCAGCCGCTGTAACAGCAGCAACTGGAGCCAAACTCGATCAAGTTTTAGCAGAAGCACAAGGGGCGTTGGCGGTGAAAGCGGCTCATTTATCTAGCCCAATTTCAACGGCAAATTCCCAGCCAATAGAAGTCAATCTCTCTGAGGTTTCCCTTTCCAAAATTCATCTGACGATTCATAATCCCATGGGGTTACACGCCCGTCCGGCGGCTCAATTTGTCAGTTTAGCCAATCAATATAAGGCGAAAATTACTCTACAAAATTGCTCCACTGAGAGTCATGAAATTAATGCCAAAAGTATTAATCAGGTGCTGATGATCGGGGTACGAAATGGGGATGAAATCGCGATCGCCGCCACAGGAGAAGATGCCACGGCTGCCTTGAGCGCCTTGCAAGGGTTAGTCAATACAAAATTAAGTCAGGCTGATTCATTTTCCCCTCGTTTAATTAATCCAGATTGTTCGTTGAACACTGAAACCTCTGAGATCTTCGGAATTCCTGCCGCTGAAGGGATTGCCATCGGGCCAGTGGTTCGTTGTGAACCGCAACCGATTGAAGTCGAAGCCCAATATAGCCACGATCCCGACCAAGAATGGCAACAATTACAGGAGGCTTGTAGCGAAGCCCAGTCAGAAATTATTATTTTATGTCAAGAAATATCGGCTTATGCTGGGGATGCAGAAGCAGCCATTTTTGAGGCGCATTTACTTTATCTTGACGATCCGATCTTATTACAACAGGCGCAAACCTTAATTTTTGAACAACATTACAGCGCCCCTTATGCCTGGAAACAGGTGATCGATCAAACCATTGAAACTTATAATCATTTAGACGATCTTTATCTGAAAGCCCGTTCGGCTGATGTGTTGGATGTGGGACAGCGGGTGTTACGTCTGTTAACCGGAATTGAACCGCCCCGTTTAACCCTCACCGAACCGGGAATTTTAGTCGCCACAGAACTCACCCCCTCAGAAACGGCTCAGTTAGACTTTAATTTAGTCTTGGGCATCTGTACTGCTGCTGGGAGCGCCACCTCTCATAGCGGCATTTTAGGCCGTTCTCTGGGCATTCCCACCGTAATGGGAGTCGGAACAGAATTATTGAATCTCTGTAACGGCATGACTCTAGCCCTGGATGGTTCAACCGGGCAAGTTTGGATCGATCCAGAAGCAGAAGTGATGGATCGCTTACGCACTCAACAACAGCATCAACAAATCACATTCACCCAATTACGAACCGCTGCCCAACGTCCTGCCTGTACCCAAGATGGACATTTAATTCAGGTGATGGCAAATATTGGCGGTGTGGCAGAAGCCCAAATTGCCATAGAAGAAGGGGCAGAAGGGGTGGGATTATTGCGAAGCGAATTTCTCTATTTGGCACGGCGACGCATCCCCACAGAAGCCGAACAAGCAGAATTGTATCGCGTCATTGCTAAAATTTTATCTCCTCATCCTTTAATTATTCGCACATTAGACTTAGGGGGAGATAAGTCCGTGCCGGAAGTTAAAATTCCCCCAGAAGCAAATCCTTTCCTCGGATGGCGCGGAATTCGGGTGTTGTTAGATTATCCCGATCTATTGCGAACTCAGCTACGGGCTATTTTACGAGCCAGTGCCGGACAAAACATTAAACTGATGTTTCCGATGGTGGCTCAACTTCAGGAAATGGTCACCGCTTTAGAGATTCTCAATCAAGAACGAAATGCTTTACAGCAAGCCGGAATTGCCTTTGATCAACAGATGGAAGTGGGGATGATGGTAGAAGTACCCTCGGCTGTGGCAATGGCAGATCAATTTGCCGGGCTGGTGGACTTTTTTAGTATTGGTACGAATGATTTAAGTCAATATGTGATGGCAGCCGATCGCAATAATTCTAAAGTCGCAACCTTAGCTGATGGCTTCGATCCGGCTGTATTACGGATGATTCAGCAAGTGACTCAAGCGGCTCATCAGGCGGGGATTTGGGTCGGAGTCTGTGGCGAGTTGGCTGCTTCTCCCCTGGCTGTTGCAGTGTTGGTTGGCTTAGGGATTGATGAACTTAGCCTCAACCCCGCTTGTATTCCCGCCATTAAAGTCGCCATTTCTCAGTTAACTCGCCCAGCAGCGATCGCGATCGCCCATCATGTCCTGCAACTGGACTCCGCCACAGCCGTTAAAGCGTACTTAGAGCAACAGTTCCATTCAAATCACACACTGTTGTAAATCGAGAGTGTAAAATAAGCACTATAACACTATTGGGTCAACTCAAATTCATCTATGCGGAATCATCATGGGTTTGAGAACCTGTTATATTGATCTAGAGTTGGACTTGGTAAATCATTGCCTATGAGCCGCGTGCCTCATCAATCTAATCACCCTCGCCATTCTGCCCCAGAGCCAGAGAATCCCTGGGTTGAAGGATTTAAAACTGTTGGGCTGAGTATTATCCTTGCTTTGGGAATTCGGACGTTCGTCGCTGAAGCACGTTATATTCCTTCTGGCTCAATGTTACCCACCTTAGAAATCAATGATCGTCTGATTATTGATAAGCTAGGCTACAAATTTACTGACCCCAAACGGGGAGATGTCGTCGTGTTTTCACCCACAGACGCATTAAAACAACAGTATAAAGATGCTTTCATCAAACGCATCATTGGCTTACCAGGAGAAACCGTAGAAGTCAAAAATGGTCAAGTGAGCGTTGATGGTGAAATAATCTCAGAAAAATATATCGCAGAAGAACCTCAGTACGATTGGGGACCTGAGACTGTTCCAGAAAATAGTTATCTTGTTTTAGGAGATAACCGCAATAATAGTTTTGATAGTCATTCCTGGGGGTTTGTGCCTCGAGAAAATATTATTGGACGGGCTATTGTGCGTTTCTGGCCGTTAGATCGTCTGGGCGGTCTAGATGCTCAACCGCTTTATCCTGCTGAGTTAGGTGAGCAACAGCCATAAACCGATCGCTTACTTGTACAAACTGCCAATCCAGAAAAAGCGTTGCGGATAGTCATGACTATCATGCCATCTTTTTTGTGTGATTAAAACCACCATATCTCGGATCATTTCAATATTAATATTTTGGTTAATTGCGTGAGTATGCAGTAAATTGGGTCTGTCATTAATTTCGATGAGTGCAACTGTTCTATTATTACGGCTGAGATAATCTAGCCCAAATAAACAATAACGAGAACTATCCCCATCGAGTAAATCAGAAAAGGCTTGAAAAATGCGGGGAGCAGTCTCTGCGATATTAATCATAAACGGTAGATAAAGATGATAGCTACTAAACTGTCGCATTTCTACTTTTGAACCGGGATCTGCGTATCCTCTATGATCGACTTGAACGCTATAATCGGTACTTTCAGGATCATAATTAAATCCATGAATCACCATAATCCCATCTGGATATAAATAGATCTGATTTCGATGTACTAAAATATAGACGCGGAGGGTAAATTTTCTAGATTCAGCTAAACAAATATCTTTAATTGCAGCTTGAATAATATGACCTGTTTTAAAAGCACTTTGAAGTTCGTTATATTGAACAACTTGTATCGATTTTCCTGCACTAGATAACGGATCTTTAATATACCAAAGGGTGTTTTGATCTCTCGGCACATCAGCCACATCAAAATAAACCATCGGATCGCATATTCCCTGCTTAATTAATCGTTTCGCCAGTAAGGCTTTATTATCTAAAGGAACTGTTTTTCTTCTCTCCATTAATTGGATATTAATTTCAACCCCTTCGGGTGGCCTTTTTCCTTGATGGGTATCAAAATATAAAAAATTAATATTACTGTCATCGTCTTGATAAGCAGTTGCCCCAAGTGGCGTGAGGGCAGCGGCAAAATTGCCAGAAGCACGATTACTTAAATAGGTGTAACCGGAGAGTAATTTGCTATATTTTTCAGAAATCATGGGTTGCACAGTGACACATTCTACTGAGAAAGCAGCCACACGAGAAAAGTCTTTATCCGGCGTAAGCCTGCCTGTGCCTATAGTTTACTCTCAGCCACACTTGACTTGCCGGAGGAATGAGGCAGTTTTGTTTCAAGAAGCGCGATACGGCTTGCAAAAAAAATTGTAAAAGACTTGACAAGTTGTGAGAATTCTGTCATCATAAATAAATGAAATGCGGGTATAGCTCAGTGGTAGAGCGCAACCTTGCCAAGGTTGATGTCGCGTGTTCGAATCACGTTACCCGCTTTAAGTAATCGTTAGTCTGATACAGAACGAGTAGATACAGATTTTATTGATGTCACACAAATCAGTGACATTTATTTTTTGCGTCGTTTGTAGTACAATTGTAGTCTCGAGAAATCAACTGTGCTTGAACGCTGAATTATGGCAACATTAAGAGAGATCTGTAGTTACTACCGAGCGTATCTGCCGCTGTCGATTTTTAGTATTGGTGCTTCGAGTACCTTTGAACTAATTGATCTAGTGGTTCCCTATGCCATTGGACAAATTTTAAACGTTGTTTCCGGTCAACCCGTCGATCAACTGATGCAACCGCTGATCAATGCGATCGCCTCGGTTACCGGAGTGGCTGTGACTTCTCAACTCGAATTAATTGTTTTATTGGGTTTTATTTTCCTTGTCACTGTGGCAAAATCTCCCATTCAACCATGGTTAAGTTCTTGGTTTCATTGGTTAATTTCCTTTGAAGCCCGACGAGATCAATCACAAAAAGCGATTAAAAAAATCCTCTCATTACCGATAGAATATTATGATGAAAATAACCCTGGACGAGTTGCCAGTCGGATCAATAGAGGCATTGATAATCATGTTTGGACTTATCCAGAAATTGCAGAGCAACTCATTCCTAAACTCGTCAGAATTATAGGAATTTTCATTGTTATTCTTGTAATTGAATGGCGAATTGCTGTATTATTTATTATCTCTTTCTTGTTTATTCTATGGTTCACAACAAAAACCATCATAAACTTGATTGCTCAAGAAGAAGTTTTGGATCGCTACCAAGAACGTGTCAATAGCCGTAATTCCGAAATTATCACCAATATCAAAACAGTCAAAGCCTTTGCCACCGAAAGCCAAGAATTAAAACGGCAAACAACTCGCCTGCATCGAGAATTAAAATTCGTTATTTATCGATTGCATAAAGGCTATGTTTGGCTGAGTGTTTATCAAGAGACAGTGGTTAAGTTTTGCCTATTTTTAGTACTAGGATTTACCTTAGCCGCGACATTGGGGGGAAGAATCTCTCTCGGATACTTTATCACCATTTACACCTTAGCCAGTATGGCGTATGCTGAGCTAACTCCGATTGGTCTAATTGTAGAAGTATTTGCCCGTCGGTATGCTTCGATGTCTCGCTTGCACGAATTTATGCAAGAATCTGTTGGTCAAGACGCGGTAAATTTAACACAGGTTAATACAGTTCCTTACAAATTTACCGGGAAAATTGAACTGTCTGATGTCAGTTTTGCATATCTAGCCGATAAACCTGTTTTGCAGGATATCAACTTATTGATCGAACCCTATCAAACGGTAGCATTAGTCGGGCGTTCGGGTTCTGGAAAATCAACCTTAGTTAAACTGTTGTTTCGCTATTTTGAACCCAACCAAGGACGAATTTTCATTGATGGGGAAGATATTCGCAATTTAGATGTGACTCAGTATCGTCGTCGCCTTGCTATTGTGCATCAAGATGTAGATATTTTTAACGGCACATTATTATCTAACCTGAAATATGGTAACCCAGAAGCCAGTAGCGCTGAAGTTGAGGAAGCTTGCCGTATTGCCCGAGTGGATGAATTTATCCATCTATTCCCCCAAGGCTATCAGACAATTGTTGGGGAACGGGGCGTGCGTCTTTCCGGGGGTCAGAAACAACGTTTAGGCATTGCGCGGGCGTTATTGGTTAACCCAGATGTATTAATGTTTGATGAGGCGACTTCTAGCCTAGATTATGAGTCGGAACGATCCATTCAGCAAGCCATGCACAATATTTCAGGCACTCGGACTACAATTATTATTGCTCACCGTTTAAGTACGGTGCGAGAAGCCGATAAAATTGTGGTTTTAGACCAAGGTAAAATTGTTGAAGTGGGTAATCATCAGCAACTGCTAAACCATCAAGGAATTTATCATCGTTTGCATCAACTCCAAGAAAGCGGAGAACTGATGGTATGAAGCCATAGCAGATTGACTGAGAATGCCAGAACTCCTGTAAACTAACTAGAGGCATTTTCACGGGTTAGTTCAGGTATGACACATTCAACAGTCAAACTGGGTTTAATTGGGGGCGGGGTGATGGGAGAGGCTTTACTATCGCGGTTGATAGAACAACAAATTTATCAACCCACCGAAGTCACTGTCAGCGAACCCCAACTTCAACGACAAGATACCTTAGCCCAGCAATATGGTGTCAATGTGACAGGGCAAAATTCTGACGCTGCGACAGCCACAGAAGTGTTGTTATTGGCAATTAAACCGCAAATTTTTCAGACGGTGGCGGGTGAGTTATCCACTGCCAAAATTCCCACTGAAACGTTAATTATTTCCATTCTCGCAGGTGTGCCTCTATCCCAGTTAGAAGCCGCTTTTCCCCATCATCCTATCGTTCGGGTTATGCCCAATACTCCCGCCCTTGTGGGGGCAGGAATGAGCGCTATTTCAGCCGGAGAAAGAGTCGAACCCCATCATCTACAGCAAGCCAAACAAATTTTAAATGCGGTTGGGGAAGTTGTGGAAGTCCCAGAACGGTTAATGGATGCCGTCACTGGATTATCGGGTTCGGGGCCAGGATATGTCGCGGTGATGATCGAAGCCTTAGCTGATGGGGGTGTTGCGGCGGGACTCCCTCGGGCGATCGCTTCTCAACTGGCGTTACAAACAGTTCTCGGAACCGCGCAATTATTGCAGCAGTCTCATATGCATCCAGCCGAACTGAAAGATCGAGTCACCAGTCCAGGAGGAACCACTATTGCAGGCATTGCAAAACTCGAACAAGCGGGGTTACGTTCTGCTTTAATTCAAGCTGTTATTGCCGCCAGTCAACGTTCTCAAGAATTAGGAAGTTGAGATGGGGAAAGAGAAAGTTTTGTACAAGTTTGTTGCCATAACTGATAAGTATGTAGATTTTCAGTTGTGATCTTATTTTTATTGGGATTTTCAATCAAAACCCTTAACTCTTTTTAATTGCCTGCTTCTCCCATAACGTTCAATGTATTCTACAAAATAATATTTTATCAATTTTACTTAAAGATTGAAAAATGATTTATTGCTGATTATAAACAATGCTAAAACAAGTTTATTATTTCTGTATTTTTACACAAACTAATGATTTTAAATCTTAGAAAAAATCAGTAAATTTATCGCTCTCATTTATCTGAATGCTTAGTTAGACTGAGAACAAGCTCAGCAATCAGGTAAAAAGAGATGAAATTCAAACATATTGTCTTATCTCTCGCTTCTTTTGTAACAATTTCTATTGGATTTATATTACCGGGATTAGCTAGTCCTACGGGTGAAATAGCAAGATTGTTTACCCAGGATATAGGTTCTGAAATCAATATTCGTTCTAACCCGACCACTCAATCCAATTCTCCTCATTACGGTTACGATGGCGATCCAGTTGTGATCCTGAATGAAGTCTTAGGATCGGATGATTACTATTGGTATTATGTCCGATTTCAAAATTCTCAAGCAGAAGGTTGGGTGAGAGGAGATTTCATTGAATTCGAGTAGTAATTCTTCCTCTTATTAATATATTTTTAATCCTAATTAATCGTTGTTCTCTCCTATTTTTTCCTCTGTGTTAACTCCAGAGGATTTTTTCATGCTCGATCCGAAAAATAAGGAAAACCTGAAAAACACCTCAATAAGTTTACGAGAAAATGTTAATCAGAAAGATTGACAGATATTTTTGCGCTCGTTACGAACAAGAATAATAGTATTTTGATTAATATTCCTTTGATCTATCACATTGAACCTGTGTGTAGGAGTTGCCGAATATAAATGCTATATTTCGTCTTCAATCATTGTAATCGCCTCTTTAGCGATCGCTTTTCCGTTCAACACTAAAGTAAGTCCTTTGAAATAGCGATCCATAATCGCATTATTAGCGTAAAATAAAGGACGTAATAATCCAAAAGAAAATCGTTCTGACTCTAGGTTAATACTGGTTCGTAGACGAACTTCTCCCTCGTCGAATTCCATCTCAAAGCATCCCATCGGTAAACCATAATTAGCACGAGTAATAAACTCTGCCATGGCTAATCGTTTAAACTGAGGAACTCGTTCTCGGTAAACCGAATAAATTAAACATTGTCTATCTTCTTCTCTGGCTTCTACAAAACAATCCCAAAAGCCATTTTCGCCATTAATTGGAATGCGTAAAATTAAATGATTATCCATTTCTTGAAAAGGAATCCCTTCTTGAGTAAAAAAGGTCATCATTAATGGATAAATTTGATCGGAACTAGAAGATAATACAGTCTGTGTTTCGTCTTGAGGTGGGTCAGTTGCCCATTGAGTCGTGTACCCCTGTTTAACGCTGCCGCCGCCTAACTCTGGGGGAAGTGGTTTTTCTTGCCGAACAGCTATTGCATACCAATTTTCTGTGAGTAATAAAGCATCATCTGGGGTATTTTGGCTAAGTTGAGTCAAAACATCGCCGATATATTCAATGGCTGCTAAATGCCCTTGTTGTGAGTGCATATAACCGGTTAAATGGGGGAGAAGATGAGGGCTGAGAGAAATCTCTACTTCAATATTTTGATCGGGTGTAAAAGCTTCAGGGGTAGACTGAGATCGCACTTCTGGGTTGAGATGGAATAAAGCTTTAGCTTCAACAATTGCATAAACTTCACGGCTTAACGATCCAATCATCCGACATTCAATGTATTCTTGCGCTTGGATAGAGAGGGTGATTTTGTCAATATAGAGGGTGATTGCTTGCCCGTCTGGGGTGTGTAGCGTCAGATTTTGACAATATCTATAAGATTGTATAGTCGGCGTTTCCATCGTTAATTTGAGCCTTTTGGCAACGAATTCTAAGACAAAGTATTGGCTGAGGCTTATACAATACCACTTCCCAGCTCAGGTTGAATTGTTGGTTTATTTTTCCTCGCCGCAAAGGGCTACAAATTTTGGGCTGAAATAATCGGATTCTTTTGCTAAGATGGTGTCGGAATATTTATTTGGGGCTGTGGCTCAGTTGGATAGAGCAAGCGCCTCCTGAAACATCGGGCACCACTGGGGGAAACCCTGTGCGTGAATGTGGTCAAACTCAAGGAAGCCTAAGTCTTAACTAAATGATGTTGATAGGGTAATCTTGAGCCAAGCTCTATTTCTGAGTAAGTAGAGAAGGTGCAGAGACTGAATACGGCCACCACCTAAGGGTTTATTGCCTAGGGTGAAGGGATAGTCCAGAGAGTGGGGAAACTCACACAAATCTGAAGCGCTAGGTCGCCGGTTCGAGTCCGGCCAGTCCCGTTAAATTCCTTTGCGATTAAAATAGAGAACATTCTGTGTCCTGGATCGATGACGGATCATTCGATTTGGGCTGCAAGATTTCCTGTGTTTACGACCCAGGGAGAGACAGTGATGAGATTTCAACTCCGCTTCATTCAGAAATACAGTAGATTTCACTCATAAGTTTTGAAATTTGTCAAAAAAATTTGTAGCGTATTTAATATCAATTATTTCTCGAGGATGTAGTAAATCAATTTAATAATATGTTAATATTTGTTTTTAAATCAACAGCTTGTATAACAAGCTACAAGAATTCCTGAGGACTTGCTGTATTTTATAACAGACACCATAACCCGCTTAATTGCAAGCTATCTGTTCCTTGAATCAGCGGCTAACCAGTAAAATAAGGAAGACTAGAATCTGGGTGATGCTAGCAAATAATATATCCCAAATTGTAGTCGAAAGCATGAATTTGCTGTAGCCAAAATAATTCTAATACTGAAATGAACGGCATAGCGGACTTTAGGTTTACAGCCTGGGTTCAAAGCGCTAAGGCGGTCAGTCTACTCACTCAGGCTTGAGGAATTCTAGCTTTACGGCACGATGATAGGAAGTCAGACTTAAAGTGTTGTAAGACGCAGCACATTGATTGAAATCTAAGTTGTATCCTGTCTTGAAGTCGGATAGATCTCGATCAAAGTTAAGTTAACAAATGTTGACTTTAATGTTAAAAATTAACAATTGTTTACATCGAAAGCGATCTTCAGACTACTATACAGAACAGATGAGCTGTTTAATTGATTGTCCCATTCAAGAATATGCTGGCTATGAACACAAAAGAATCTATTCAGTTGTTACGATTGAATGAAATCCTAAGAACTTTAATCCAGCCAACCATTGCTGGAGATCTGATTTTAACAACCCATGCAGAAACTGCAAGGCTACACTTGTTGAGTGGTCAACTTCTCTATCCCGTCTGTCAACATCACCGGGTAAGACGTTGGAACCGAGCCATTGAGCGGTTTTGTCCAGACTGGCAAGTTGAACCCGTCATGCCTTTACAGGAAGACCAACTGTGGGAGTATCAATTACTCCATCAAGGTGTACTCCAAAAACAACTGACTTTAACCCAGGCTAAAGCTGTGCTCGGTCGAGTCACCTTAGAAGTATTATTGTCTTTGAGTTGTTATATCGATCTCACCAACCACTGGGAACCTCAATATACCGATAATCCCGCTTTACTGCTGGGTCATTTGAGTTTATCGAGACGAGAACTTAAAAGCCTATTTGACAAAGTAATGCAAATGCAGGCTGAATGGCAACAAGCCAACTTAGGTAATCTCAGTCCCAACTTAGCACCCATCTTAGATCAGAGCGTCAAGTCAAAACGACTAACTCGCTGGTATCGCTACCTGGATGGATCTTATACATTATGGGATATTGCTTTAGAAATGGGTAAGTCGGTGGTGAGTGTCACAAAAGCTCTCAAGCCGTTAATGCAGAAAGGTTTGCTGCAATTTCGTTATTTACCCGATGTGACCCAACCCGCTCAGGTGAGACTACCAAAACCTGTGCCTCAGCGTCCTGGAAAATCCCCTATTCCGATGCGGCGATCGCGACCCTTAATTGCTTGTATCGATGATGACCCGATGACCTCGTTTACCCTGAGACGAATTTTAGATCCACTCGGGTGTCAAGTGGTGAATATCGAAGATCCGGTTAAAGGACTGGCGACTGTCGCAGAATATAAGCCAGACTTAATTTTCCTAGATTTAGTGATGCCGAATGCCAATGGCTATATTGTCTGTAAGTTTTTGAGAAACTCTATCGCATTTCAACAAACCCCTGTGATCATTTTAACCAGTCGAGATACGGTTATTGATCGAAATTATGCTCAATTAGCAGGAGCGTCCGAATTTTTAGCCAAGCCGGCCGATCCTAAAGTCACAGTTCGCATGACTCGGAAATATTTAGCCGATCAATTTCCCCAATTGTGGCGCTATCCCCAAGCGATGTAATCCTCGTTTAACCTCACTGTTTGATTCATTCGTGTTTGTTTCACAACAAGCCATCATCTATTTGCTTGCATTTTTCATTAATCATAATCCGTTTTAAAATCAACTTTTGTTCTCAAAATACTTTCAAATAAATCCGATCAAAGCTTACTAATAGCAGTTCTAAATCAAGTAGAAACTTAGAAAAAAAATATAAATAAATCGATTGATAGTTTCTATTTTACCGATCAAAACGAAATACTTAGAGCTGCTATTTTTAATTATTGATAAAATCCCCCCTAATCTTTGAAAGCATTTTTATAAACCCACACAAAAAACTATTATAAAAAGTGATGTGAGGAGATCTATTTGGAGATCTTCTACTGAGTTGATGGGTACTGCATTAAGGCTACTTTTATCGCCTCAATATATGCAATGCTATAAAACCCCCTGAAGCGTCTAAGAGCCGGATTTCTCTTTTAAATTATGTGAAATTACTGAGGCACTCAAATCACTAAAATTTATAAAAAATTCTTACCCCCGATATGAGAATCAAAGTCTATGATAAAAGGTAAGTCAATTCATTATCCCATTGACCTTGAATGCATCAACTCCTTGAGATCTCAACGAGAGCAAAAATCAATCGGCTTTGCCCTCCATTCAGAGAGCTGGGCGTTTCTGTTTGGGAGTGCAGTGATTGAAATTCTGAGCGGACTCACCCCCATCCATAGAATTGATCCGGTTTCGGACGTTCGATTATGGCTAATTGAGTTAGCTCAATTTAGAGATCGGACTGTAACAAAGCGATTTAAACAATTAACGATTTTAAACCTAAAAACTCAGTGGGGAAACTGGGAAGATTTTGTTGCTGAGAGTGGGTAAACTAATCACAACAGTTACTATGGCTGTATCAAGATCTATTACACCCTCTGAGCGCAAAAATTTTACAAGAATATCTCGATCAATTCTCAAGCTAAGCCTTTCTCCTTCTTAAAATAGCTATGGATCGTGCTTGCATACACCCTAAATTGATATTAGCAATACAAATTTAATCCATTGCCATCACGGTTCCCAATCCCAACTCTCAAAAGATCAAAACACAAAGCAATAATCATCCATCATTGAATTTTAGCAATTATGAGTAGAAATAATTATCGAGTTCCGAGTCAAAATGAACGTCGTTATCAAAGAACAGATCGTCAAAGCTTTAATAAAATTGCTGAGGAAAATAGTTTAACCTCGGAAAATACAACCATTATTCCGGTCGAAGCCTCTGTTTCTGTCGAAGGCGAACTAGATTCTGTTTCAAACTCAAATCAATCCGTAATGGGATTAAAAGCCAAAACTACTGCCCTTTCTAAAGAGCTTTCAATTTTACGAGCCAATATTGATACCCGCGTCAATCAATTACAAGGCTTAATTGAACGAGAAGGAGCAGCAGCAGAACGGGCAAAACTGCTGAATGAAATTACCTCTCATATTCGTGAATCTCTCGAAGTCGAAGATATCTTTAAAACTGTTACTGAAGATGCTCGGGGAGTCCTGCAAACCGATCGGGTTGTGGTGTATCAATTTGACACAAACTGGCAAGGAATTGTGATTGCAGAATCAGTTGATCCCCAATGGCCAGCAGCATTAGGGGCTGAAATAACAGACCCTTGCCTTGCGGATCGATATGTAGAATTTTATCAAAAAGGACGTATCCGAGCCATCAGTAATATCTACGAAGCCGGACTGACTGATTGTTATATTGGACAACTCGAACCGTTTGATGCGATCGCGAATTTAACCGCTCCGATTCTGGCAAATGGTAAACTCTTGGGATTACTCATTGCTCATCACTGCGGCGAACCTCGGGTTTGGAGTGAGTCAGAAATTGAATTTTTCCGACAACTGGCAATTCAAGTGGGTTATGCCGTTGACCAAGCGTTGCTCCTGCGTTCAACTCGCGACAAAAGTGAGGCCGCCACTCGCCTCAACCAGATCAATACAGAATTGCGAAAATCCCTCAATCTAGATGATATCTTAACCACCGGAGTCGAAGAAACTCGGATGGCCCTGCAAGCTGACCGGGTCGTGGTGTACAAATTTGATGCTGACTGGAGCGGTACAATTATTGCAGAATCCGTTGTCAGTCCTTGGCCAGTGGCATTAGGAGCCGACATTACCGATCCTTGTTTTGCCAACCGCTATATTCAACCCTATTTACGGGGACGAGTCAAAGCCACAAATAATATCCACGAAGCCGGGTTAACCGAGTGTCATCTCAAACAACTCGAACCCTTTGCCGTCAAAGCCAACTTAGTCGCGCCGATTTTAGTCAACCAGAAATTGATGGGATTGTTAATTGCTCATCAATGTAGCGCCCCGCGAAATTGGAGTGAAACAGAAATTGATTTAATTCGCAACGTCGCGGTACAAATGGGCTACACCCTCGACCAAGCCTATCTGTTAGAATCCCAACAGGCGGCGGCATTTCGAGCCAGTTTCCTTAACGAAATTACGGGTAAACTACGGGAAGCCCGTAACCCCGAAGATGTCTACGATACGATTGTAGAAGGAGCAAGAACCGCTCTAAAAGCCGACCGGGTGATTATTTATCAATTTGATCAAGATTGGATTGGAACCGTCATGGCTGAATCCATTGCCCAGGGATGGACTCCGACCTTTGGTAAAAAAATAGCCGATCCTTGTTTTTCCGGCCAGTACGTTAAATCTTATTTTCGGGGTCGCGTTACCTCTCATGAAGATATTTATAAAAGTGGCTTACCGGAATGCTACACCAAACTACTCGAACCGTTTGAAGTTAAAGCCAATGTCGTCGCTCCGATTATTGCTGATACGCGGTTACATGGGTTGTTAATTGCTCATCAATGTAGCGCCCCGCGAAAATGGGATGCATCTGAGATTGATTTTATTCAACAATTAGGCATCCAAGTCGGGGTTTCACTCGATCAACTTTACTTAATTCACCAACAAAAACAAGCGGTACTTCGGGCAACTCAACTGAATCAAATTAGTTCCCATATTCGAGAATCTCTCAACCCAGAAGATATCTTTAATGCCACCGTTGAAGACACTCAAGAAGCCATCGAAGCAGACCGGGTGGTGGTTTATCAATTTGATGGCAATTGGCAAGGAACAGTCGTGGCAGAAGCGGTGGATGTGGGTTTTCCCCAAGCGTTAGGCGCTAAAATAGCCGATCCTTGTTTTGCGAAAAACTACGTTCGTCCCTATCTGAAAGGTCGGGTGAAAGCCACAGATAATATCTACGAAGCCGAATTAACCGAGTGTCACCTCAAACAACTCGAACCGTTTGAAGTTAAAGCCAATTTAGTCGCCCCCATTATTGCCAATCAAAAATTGCATGGTTTACTCATTGCCCATCAATGTTCTGGCCCCCGTCATTGGAAAGAAGCAGAAATTGATCTGATTCGGCAAGTTGCCATTCAAGTAGGGTATGCGCTTGACCAAGCGTTTCTGTTAGAACAACAAACATTTGCCACCCAACAAGCCCGACTCCTGAGTGAGATTAGTTTCCGTATCCGGGAAACTCTTGACCCGAAACAGATCTTTCAAACCACAGCAGAAGCGGGTTTAGCATTGATGAAAACTCAGCGCGTGGTGATTTATCGGATTCACTCAGAAAACGACGACGATCCCATTCAGGCTCAAATTGTAGCAGAAGCCAGCACTGGGAAATATTCACCTTTAGCCGAAACCGAGTCTGAATCTTTTGCAGTTGACCCAGAAGCGATAGAACTGTATCAGAAAGGGCAAACTCAAATCATTAACGATTTTTCAACTGCTGACAGCTTATTTTTGCATTCTCCCCAACAGTTAGAGAAATGGCAAATTAAAGCCGGAATTATGATTCCGATTCTGCTGAATCAAAAGCTGTATGGGATATTGGCAGCATACGAATGCGATCAAACTCGCACTTGGAAAGAGTCTGAGGTAGAAGTCTTTAAACAGGTGGGATTACAGGTGGGTTATGCCCTCGAACAAGCCCTATTATTGCGTCAGGTGCAACAAGCCCGCAAACTGGCAGAAAAAGCATCTAAAGAACAACGAGAACAAAACGAACAACTCAAACAACAAATCGAAACGTTTCTGGCGGAAATTGAACAATCTTTCAATGGAGATTTAACAGTACGGGCGCGGGTGACAGAAGGGGTGATGGGAACGGTAGCAGACTTTTTTAATGCCACGATTGAAAACCTACAGCGGTTGGTGTTACAGGTTGATTCTGCGGCAACTGTGGTCACCCAAACGGCGCAAAACAGCGAACAGGATATTAAACAACTCTCCAGTGAATCTTTACGCCAAGCTGAGGCTATTACAAGCGCCCTGACTCAAATTCAAGTGATGGCAAATTCCATTCAAGCCGTGGCAGAAAATGCTCAGCAAGCGGCAACAAAAGTTAGTCTGGCTGATGAAATTTTGCAAAAGGGTGATGCGGGTATGAACCGTACCGTTGAGGGAATTGTGGTGATTCACAAAACCGTGCAAGCAACCGCTCGTAAGGTGAGAAACTTAGGGGATGCCTCGAAGAAAATTTCACGGGTAGTGAGTTTGATTAGTGAATTTGCCAACCAAACCAATGTATTGGCGTTGAATGCCTCCGTTGAAGCCAGTCGCGCCAGTGCTTCGGATCAAGGGTTTGCTACAGTTGCAACGGAAGTCCGTACTTTAGCCGAACAGTCGGCCACGGCAACTCAAGAAATTGAGCAAATTGTTGAAGAAATTCAAGCCGAAACCCAAGAATTAATGAAGGCAATGGAAATCGGCATGAAACGAGTTGTTATCGGTACAAAGCTGGTGAAAGGAACTCGGGAGACTTTGACTGATTTAATGGAAGTCAGTCATCAAATTCGAGACTGGGTTGAACAAATTGCAACTTCTGCAACTGCCCAAGCCGAAACGGCCGGTGAGTTATCTGAAACGGTACAGGAAATTGCCGCAATTTCTAACGAAACCTCCGAACAATCTTTGATTGTTGCCAGTTCTTTTAATCGACTCTTAGGCGTAGCTGGAGAATTAGAAGCGGGTGTGTCTCAATTCCGTGTGACTCAAGAAGATTAGGATTGAGTTATTTTTTACGGGTTGTTTGTCAATTATTGTGTATTTTTCCTCATCCCCGACGAACAACCCATAATTTATTATTTGTCAACAGTATACATAACTAAAAACTAAAAACTAAAAACTAAAAACTAAAAACTAAAAACTAAAAACTAAAAACTAAAAACTAAAAACTAAAAACTAAAAACTAAAAACTAATAACTAACAATCCATGACAACAATTGAAACTGACGATCAGGCTTACGAATTTTTTATCACCGAATCATCCGATCTACTGCAAAAATTAGAAACCGGATTAATTAATCTCAGTCAAGATCATGCCTTAGAAAAATTACACGATTTAATGCGCGCCGCTCATTCGATCAAAGGGGGGGCGGCTTGTGTGGGATTAAATGGCATTGGTAATATTGCCCACGATCTCGAAAACGCCATTCGAGCATTATACGCTGATGATGTCAGCTTCGATGTAGAACTTGAAGAACTACTTTTACAAGCTTATGACTGTTTGCGATCGCCTCTGCAACAACAAATTGAAACAGGAAGTTGTGAACAACAAGCCGCCATCACCCGTTCACAACCGATCTTTAAGCAGCTTGAAACGAAATTAGGACGTTCTTTAGAAGAAGCCGCCGAACTTCCCGAAGTGCCAATGGAAACCGATATGACGGTGTTCCTATTTGAAGAAGAAATTCCCGCAGGTTTGCGTCGTTGGGAAGGGTTATTAGCTCATCCCCAACCCAATACCATTGTAGAATTAAAAACTCAGGCTGAAGTCTTTGCCACCCTGGGAGGAATGCTGACTTTACCGGGGTTTAGTGCGATCGCCGAAACAGCCCTGAAAGCCTTACAAATTCGTCCTGCTGCCTATCAACAAATTGGTCAACTGGCGTTAGCTGATTTTTGGGCCGGACACGCTGCTGTGATGGCTGGAGATCGAGTGCAGGGAGGATCTGTAAGTCCTGCGTTAGTGAAGTTAAGTCAGCCTCAGGAGACAGCAGTCAGGAGTCAGGAGTCAGGAGTCAGGAGTCAGGAGACAGCAGTCAGGAGTCAGGAGACAGGAGTCAGGAGTCAGAATTCAGGAGACACATCCCACACCCCACATCCCACACCCCACACCCCAAACCCAATACCTCAGGCAGTCTCTGGGAAAACAGAAGCGGCTTTAGGTTTACGAATAGATGTTGAACGGTTTGATGCCATTAACCAATCTGTTGGAGATTTAGCCACTCAAGATAATAGCTTAGTACTACAAAATCAAAAGAATCGTCATGCTTTAGTTACATTAGAAAAAAGCTGGAAAAATTTTCAACGATTTTTAAATATTGTTCAAGAATTTACTGAGTTTCCCCAAGGGAACGATCAAAATTTACAGGTTCAACCCCATGACTTTAATGCATTAAATGAAATTTTGCAGCAAACCACTCAGCAAATGAATGAAGCAGGAGATATTATTTATGAAATGAAATTGCAAAATTTGCAAAATAAACAACTGATCAAAACTCGTCAACAAACGCTACAGCAGGTGCAACAGCATTTGATTGCAACTCGGATGCTACCGATTGAGTCTATCCTGAATCGATTTCCACGAATGATTCGAGATTTGTCTGTTCAATATCAGAAACCTGTTGATTTAATTCTAACGGGTAAACAAACTTTGGTTGATAAAGCCATTTTAGAAAAACTGTATGATCCTTTAATTCATCTCGTGAGAAATGCTTTTGATCATGGGATAGAATCTGAAGCAGAACGACAGAAAAGACAGAAAAAACAAAAAGGTAGAATAGAAATAAAAGCTTATAGTCAAGGAAACTCTACTTATATAGAAGTGAGTGATAATGGCAGAGGAATTAATCCCAAAATGATTCGTAAAAAAATCATTGAGAAGCGATTAATTTCACAGCAAGATGCGGCTCGACTCTCGAGATCTCAACTCTATGAATTCTTATTTTATCCCGGATTTTCAACTAAGAACAAAGTGAGTCAGATTTCAGGTCGAGGGGTGGGCTTAGACGTTGCTCGTCAGCAAATAGAAGCGTTAAAAGGAACATTAATTTTACAATCTGAAGTGGGGAAAGGAACAACATTTATTATTCGGCTCCCCTGGAATTTAACGATTACAAAACTTTTAATTTTTAGAATTAAGAATAGTATTTTTGCTATCTCAATAGATACATTAACCGCGATATTATCAGTTTCCAAAACACAAATAAAAAGAACTCCAAAAGGATATATTTATAACTGGAGCGGACAGAAAATCCCGCTAGTACAATCCCTGTTAAACCGATGTAGCTATGGTAAAGAAGTAAGACAAAGCCAGCAAAAAAATACCCCAAACCGAGTAAATTCTCCAAGTAATACATCAGATAAAACAATGCTGCTGGTGATTTCTCAGGGCTTAAATACAATTGCCTTGAAAATTGATCAAGTGATTATGGAACAACACCTCACCATTAAGCCATTTAGTCCAGCTTTAACTGCACCCTCCTATCTTTATGGCTGTACAATTTTAGGAGATGGTCGCTTAGTGCCTGTGATTGATAGCTCTGAACTTTTGGAATATTGGCAAAATAAATATCAATCTTCTCCCTCTCCATTGATCTTGTTTCCGAAACAGGTAAAAGATCAACCGCAACAGCTTTCAAAAATTCTGATTATTGATGATTCTATTACCACTCGTCAATCTCTCAATACTATTTTAAAGCAATCTGGCTATCAAGTCATACAAGCAACAACAGGCAAAGAAGGATTAATACAACTGCAAAGAAATCCTGATATTCAAGTTGTACTATGCGATCTAGAAATGCCAGAAATGAATGGTTTTGAATTCCTCAGTCGCTGCCGACGGAAATTTGACTCAAAAGAATTACCCGTTTTAATCTTAACTTCAAGAACTAGCGATCGCTATCGTCAGTTAGCCAAACAGTTAGGTTCAAATGGTTATATGACCAAGCCTTGGTTAAAGCAAGAATTGATGAAAATTATTGAAAAGTGCATTCATTCAAAAGTGTGAGGAGGAGTCACCGAGTTAGGAGTCAGTATCCAGGAGTCAGTATCCAGGAGTCAGTAGTCACCGAGTCAGTAGTCAGGAGAATCTTCTTATCTCTGTTGCCAGCTCGCCGACTTGCCGACTTGCCTGTTCCCTAGAAACAACCAATAACGAGCGACAAACAACAAATGAATCACTCATCGATTTGTTAGATTAGAAACGATAAACCTCAACTCATAAACCCCTTAGCCATGTCTGACTCAGCCAACCTCATTACCCAACTCAAGCCAGCCGAAAAACGAGATGTTGCCTTGTATATGCCTTATTATGACGATAAGATGAAAAAGTATTTGCCGTTCTCAATTAGTCTCTACAAGGAAAAGAACTTAGAAGGTGCTCGTAAAATTGATGGAGGAGAGGATATTCCTTTTGTCGCGACGTGGAATGTCTCATCTTTACCGGCAGACTTAACCCGCTGCCGAGTCCAGTTTGATGGAAATGCAGACTTGAGTTACGAAGTGATGCTTTCTAATAATGAATTTATCAAATACTTAATTGTTATTCTACAAAGTTTTAGTCGAACCCGCTCGATTGATTTTTGTCAAGATTTTTACCGCCGACTCTTACACCTAGAATAACAACTGCCAGATCATGCTGAATTTCCTGAGCCGCTCAAATATTTGTCCACCCTATCAGGTATTGCAGTCAACAATTAGTGTATGATAATCCCCATCAACCCGTAATGAGCTTGATCGGATTTAGTTTTGCATCCTTGTCTTAAATAGTGTAAAAGCAAGTTTTGATTCAAAACCACAACTTGATCTTTGCCATTACAGGGATGATTGTTCAAGTACTTGAGTACGAGTAAGGGAGATTGTTGCGTGGCAAAGTTTGCCAAATATCTTTTAATTGGCTCAACTGAGCCTTACAGTGGAAAGTCTACCATTGCACTGGGAATCGCGAATCAGCTTCAAGCCCAAGGCGTTAAGTTAGCCTATTCTAAACCTTTGGGAGTCGGGAAACAGTCAACCCATCAAGATCTCCAAGATCCAGATAGTCTGTTTGTTACTCGTACGCTGGGGTTATCTGAGGCGCAGGTACAGCCTCCTGTATTAATCTTGACTCCAGGATCTGTACATCAGCGCGTGAGTGGTGAAGATCAAACTAACTATGTTGAGCTTCTTCAAGACAACTTACAGCGATTTGACACAGAACTTATTCTGTTAGAAGGGCCGGGAACAGTACAAGAGGGCCATTTATTTAACTTATCCTTGCCAGAAATTGCCCAGACTTTGGATGCATCTGTGATTTTGGTTGAGCGTTTACACCCTCAAAGTACAGTAGATAATTTGATGTTAGCGCGGCAACAGTTAGGCGATCGCCTCCTGGGTGTGGTGATCAATGATTTTCCCCCAGATCAACAACCCTTTTTAGAGGATGTCACAGCGTTTCTCAAGCAACAGGGGATTTCAGTTTTAGGAGTCATCCCCAGAAGTGCTTTATTACGGAGTGTCAGTGTTGGACAGTTAGTGCAGCAGTTGCAAGCAGAGGTGATGTGCTGTGGTAAGCATTTAGATTTAATGGTCGAAAGCCTCAGTGTCGGCGCAATGAATGTCAGTGCTGCCATGAAATACTTCGATCAGTCGGTCAATATGGCGGTGGTAACCGGGGGAGATCGAACCGATATTCAGTTAGCCGCGTTGGAAAAGTCTACCCATTGTTTAGTCCTCACAGGCCCCCGTCCGACGGATAAGATTGTGTTAAGCCGGGCTGAAGATCTGGAAATTCCCGTGCTTTGGGTTGACCGTGACACCTTAACCACAGTAGAAATTATCGATCGCGCTTTTGGTCACACTCGTCTGCATCAACCCAGTCAGGCACAGTGCATTACTCAGTTGATGAGTGAGCATTTTGATTTGAATCAACTTCTACGACACTTGGGGTTAGAAGCAGTTCCCTCTGCTTAGGTTGATTGATTGGTATATGTAGCAATAAGTTCCCAATCTTACCCCCTTAAAGGTTGGGACTACCTGAGTTGGGATAGAGTGAAGCGGAGTATTATTTTGTCAACAGAGATTAATGCGTAAAAATACTCAGCACTATAGCTAGAGAGAAACCGTATCGAAAGTTACAATTTCTTAAGTTTTTGGTAACAAGGCGTACTTTTTGATATAAACCCGTTATACTGAAGATAAGCAAAATAAATCACTTTAAAAATCCATGATTAACAAAAGCCGTCGTCAAACTGTTAATAAATTATCTGAAGTTCATCGTTCTAATATTCAAAAACGTTTAGAACATCGCTTAGCCGTTGCAAAAGCGAAGGGAGATGAAAATTTAGTTCGCGCTTTAGAAAGTGAAATGGAAAAGCTATAAATTGTCTTTATAATTTAGAGCAGTTTACTGTTTTAATAACAAAGAAGGAGATGTTCAAGATGAGCATCTCTTTTTAGTTTTTAGTTTTTAGTTTTTAGTTTTTAGTTTTTAGTTTTTAGTTTTTAGTTTTTAGTTTTTAGTTTTTAGTTTTTAGTTTTTAGTTTTTAGTTGTTAGTTTTTAGTTGTTAGTTTTTAGTTTTTAGTTGTTAGTTTTTAGTTGTTAGTTTTTAGACTCAACTTTATTACTAATAACCAATAACTATCCCTGTTGTGTCACTTTAGGAAAATTTAACAAGATTGCGTCGTTTTACAATTTGGCTAAGAAGGTTCCTTCATTTGGTTGAGAATATCGTGAATCAACAGCTCTTTAAACCAAACTTGTAATACAGCAACGAGTGGAATTGCCAGTAATAAGCCTAAGAATCCGAAAAATGAAGCAAAGATAACTTGAGAAATTAAAGTAATTGCAGGTAAAAGAGAAACATTATTTTGCATGACTAAAGGCGTTAAAATATTACTTTCAATTTGTTGGATAAGAACATATAAAATAATCACTGCGAGTACCTTCCAAGGTGCATCTAAAAGCGCCAGTAATGCAGGTGGAATCACACTTACCGCTGGGCCGATATTGGGAATAAAGGTTAAGAAACCTGCAATTAATGCATTGGCAAATGCTAACTTAACCCCGAGTATCCACAATCCGATGCCACTGAGGATTGTAATCACAGCCATATTAAACAGTAGACCTAAGACAGACCCGACTAAATTATGTTCACATTCTTGTAGAATTTCATCGACTCGTTGACGATAAAAAGAAGGAAATAGTAAGATAAATCCCTTTCGATACGGTTGAGGATTACTCAACAACATAACGGTCAAGGCAATGATTAAAACTGTATTGAGTAATGTGCCAAGAGAAGCAGAGAAAAAAGTATAAAATTGGCTAAACCATTGAGAGGCAGAATTAGACAATTGCTGAATTAAACCACTCGGACTACTCATCCCGTCAATAAACCGATTGGGTATAGTCCCTCTAAAGTTACTGTACCAAACTTCAAGCTGATTAACGGCAATTATCACTTGTTGAAGTAGTTCAGACCATTGTGTTGCTAAAGCAGGAATGACAAGAGCAATACAGCCTCCTAAGATTACTAAAAGTCCCACAACTGAAATAATCACCCCAATGATTCGTTTGATTCCTAATTTTTGAAATTGACGAACTAAACGATTAATTGCAGTCGCAGCGGTGATGGCAACAAAAGCCAGTAAAAGCACTTGGCTAATTCGCGAAACAATATATAATGAAACAGCAAAAACAATTACCCCGATCCATTTAGCGAGTGTCATACATTTAAGAAATTACAATAACGATTAAAAATCAACAAATTTCAAATAAACTTTTTTTTATTATGGGTTGATCGTGAAGTTACCGTATACTAGATGAATGTTAACCACTCGCCATCTATCTATAGAAGTAATTTTTATTCTCTAGAATTTTAATTAACAAAATAAACGCCAACTTATCGATGACAAGACTTTTTTTACAAAATTTAATGATATTATGTTACGGTATGAAACAGATCTAACGTAACCTTATCACTATCAAATCATGAGATATCAACTCACCCAGGGATCTGTTGGAGGGCAGCTCTTAAAACTCACACTACCCATGGTTTGGGGTGTATTTGCTGTTATTGCATTTAACTTAGTTGACACTTATTTTGTAGGTCAATTGGGAACCGCTCAACTGGCAGCGATGAGCTTTACTTTCCCAGTTGTGATGGTATTCGGTAGCCTAGCAATTGGCTTAGGAATTGGTGCTTCCTCTGTCATTGCGCGGGCAATTGGAGAAGGCGATCGCGATAAAGTTAAGCATCTAACCACCAATAGTTTAACATTATCTGTATTAATTGTTGGGGTATTTATTGTTTTTGGATTATTAACAATCGATCCATTATTTAAACTTTTGGGAGCACCGCCTCAGTTATTTCCTTTCATTCATGAATACATGGAAATTTGGTATTTAGGAATGATTTTTTTAGTGGTTCCCATGGTAGGAAATAGTGCTATTAGAGCGGCTGGAGATACTAAAATTCCCAGCTTAATTATGACGTTTGCAGCTTTAGTTAATATTGGGTTAGATCCGTTACTAATTTTTGGCTGGGGTAACATTCCTGCACTCGGTTTAAAAGGTGCTGCATTTGCAACTGTTATTGCTCGCTCAATCACATTAGTTACATCATTATTAGTACTTCATTATCGAGAACGAATGATTCTCTGGAGTCTATCTTGTTTTAAGCAAGTTTGGGGTTGCTGGAAAGAAATTCTCAAAGTCGGTTTACCGGCTGCCGGAACTAATATTATTACGCCAATTTCCATCGGTATTATTACTAGCTTACTGGCTCAATACGGCTCAGAAACGGTGGCGGGTTTTGGAATTTCTTCTCGGATTGAAGCGTTTTCTCTGATTGTTTTGATGGCACTTTCAGCCACAATCGGGCCGTTTGTTGGGCAAAATTGGGGTGCTAAACAATATGCTAGAGTGAATTTAGCCCTACGTTTATCGTTTATCTTTTGTTTAGGATGGGGACTCTTTTTAGCCATTATTCTTTGGCTGGCTGCACCCTGGATGATTACTCGCTTTGATAGTAACCCAGAAGTTGTTGCAACTGCAACTCAATACCTCAGACTTGTTCCCCTCAGTTATGGCGCACAAGGTGTTTTTCTAGTCGGAAACGCTGGATTTAATGCCTTAGGAAAACCAATTCCAGCCTTAATCATGACTTTAACGCGAATGATCTTTCTTTATATTCCGTTAGCGTATCTTGGCAGCTTAGTTTTAGGGATAATGGGTGTTTTTCTCGCTGCTTGTATCGCCAACTTTGCCGTCGGAGTCGGAACATTTATCTGGACTCAGAATATATGTAAAATTAATCAAACTTTAGAACTTGAGTTGCTTCAAGCCTCTACTGTTAAAGATCATCGATAATTACTTTTCTTATGAATTTACCTAAAGATAGGCGGTAACAATAATAAATTGACGGTTTTCTCTATCTTTAGATATAAAATTAATTCTCTTGAACTCTTTCTCGTGATAGATGTTTTTGATCAAAACCTACTTTATTGTTTAGTGAAAGTCTTACTATTTAGTCTTTTTTAATTGTTTTATCTAGGAGTTATAGTAACATGAGTATTGAGAAAAAAGTAGACGCAACCTTGAAAAATATCGAAGGTAAAGTGGCTGAAATGATGGGAGAGGTTACCGGAGATCCGAAACAGCAAGCAGAAGGTCAAGCGAAGCAAGCCGAGGCGGCGGCTCAACATACCGTTGAGAATATTAAGCAAGCAGCTAAAGATAAAATTGATGGCAAATAGGCTTTCTCTATCGCTCATACATCGTCTTACTCTGCCTCATTAAATCATTGTTCCTTCTCAGTTTAAATAGTGCTGTCCTCTCAGAGATTGAGCAGATTTAGATATGGGAAGGATATTTGATTGAGAAATTTGAATTTATCCCTGACTTTGCTATATTGTGATTAGAGTAGCAAATATCAATATATAGTTTAATATGATTAGCCTCGGATGGCTGCTGTTAGGAATTGGATTGGGTGTTTTATTAGTTTTATATTTAAAAGGAGTATTTCGCCGCAAACTCCACTATAAAATTTATAATGTACCTGAACCGACAGCATCCAATTTTGCTTTTACCCTTGCCGGTTTATCAGATTCTAGACTGAGTCAGGCTGAAAATACAGGGTTTTGGTTACAAGCTGAAGCCATTCAAACCGCACGCTTAGAAGCGATACGTTCTGCAAAGCGCTTAATTCAGTTTGAAACCTATAAAATGACTCCAGGAAAACGAGCAGATTTGTTTGCAATGGCATTAACAGAACGTGCCCTTGCCGGGGTCAAAGTTCAACTAATTGCAGATAGTCACGGCAGCCATAAAATCCCTAAAAAATATTGGCATCAATTAAAACTAGCAGGGGTAGAAATTCGGTTTTTTAATCGTTTTAGTTGGCGCGCACCGACAGATAATTTAAAGCGAAATCATCGAAAACTCTTAATAATAGATGATGAAACGGTATTAATCGGAGGGGCGGGAATTTCGGATGATTGGGATGGAGTAGAAGAACAGAATGATACTGAACCTTGGTTAGACTTTGAAGTTCGATTTCAAGGAAGTATTGTGCCTCATCTTCAGAGTATTTTTATTCAGCATTGGTTAGACTGTGACGGCACGGCTGATTTAGCAGATCAATCCTTATCTCATTCTGTTGCAACTCATCAACCCTTGGTCTTAATTACTCCAGGAGAGGCTCCTTCTCATCGCGATTCTGCTATTCGTGCGCTTTCTCAAGTGATGATTCAGGCAGCACAAAAACAACTTTGGATTGGGAGTCCTTACTTTATCCCTCAAACCAATACTCGTCAACTTTTAATTGAAGCGAAAAGACGAGGTGTAGATGTTAGAATTTTAACCATGGGGCCAAGTAATGACAAGAATTATGTTTATTATGCTGCCCGAGAAATGTATAAAGATCTGCTATTAAATCAAGTTAATATTTATGAGTATCAACCCAGTATGATGCATAGTAAAGTCATGTTAGTCGATCAAAAATGGGTGGTGATTGGCAGTGGAAATGTTGATCCTCGTAGTTTTTTATTAAATGATGAATTAAATCTTTCAACTTCTCAACCTCAGTTAAGAGATGATATTACACAATTTTTTGAAAATGCCTTCACAAAAAGTCAGTGTATTTGTTTGCAGAATTGGAAATCTCGTCCTGTTAAACAACGATGTATTGGTCAAACGGCACTGCTGTTTAAACATCAATTGTAAATTCATCAAAAATTAGCTCAAGTCTATCTAACGAGAGAGGAGATAAAAAAATCTATCTATCTTATAGATGAAGAAATATTCCTTAAGTTAGAGTAAGATATTCACATTCATTTTAAGTTAGCGAAATTCTCAATGAGTGCAACTTTAGAGCAAGCCATTCAACTCAAGCAACAACTGGTTGATTTTGTCTACGATGCAGAAGACGAGCTTGCTGTTGCCTTAGAAAAGTATGCTGCCGCCCAGGGAAGTCGCGACCGCCAAGACATTCGACAACAAAACTTAGTGGTTGATACTTTTCTAACAGAAGGCAAGGTAGAGAATAAAACACCGATTGATTTATTTTTAGAAGATTGCGATCATTTATCTTCAGATGAACGTCAGATTATTCAAGACTGGAAGCAAAGTTTTACCGGTTTATTTGAAGTGATTGAGTCTTCATCTAGTGAAGTCAAATTAATTAATTGGCTGACAGCAAAATACTATGTTGCTATGCCAACCTTAGAAGTCCCTGAGTCGGAAATTCAACGTTGGAAAGTCGGCGAAATAATCTTAACTCGTTTATCTCCTCTTACTCCGGACAATTGGATGTTTTCTGGTGCTAGTTTGCCAAAAGGATCATTAAGTCAGCCCAAGTTAGCGGTTGCCATTGGAGAATTTAAACAAAACTATCCAGATTCATTGTATAGTGATGCACCTGAACTATTAGAGCAAGCTTGGGAGTCTGTTTATCAATATCATCAGGAATTTGTTGACTTTTTTGGCTCCGATAAAATCACTTTACCCGGCTATAAACTGAATCAAAAAATAGCTGAATTACAAGAAAAAATGGCTCAAAAACAATTAGAAGCAGCCGGAGTTGACCCATCTAAATCTTTGTCAGAGATTATCCAAGAGATGGGAAGTGATACCACAGAAGTCAAAGCGGGCGCAGAGGCAGTGGGTGCAGATGCTGAATTACTCGATCAAGCCTTGAGTCAAAAAGCCAATTCAGCGATGATTACCCCTAAAGTTGAATTGCCAAATGAGATTAAACAAGCAGAAAATGTGACGGCGTTTTCTCATCCGCGTTGGGGTCAAATGTTTATTCCGTCTTATACTCAATTTGTGAATGTATTAAAAGCAGAAGATTTGGAAACACAACCGAATGCAGAGGCTTTAGTACAAAAATATTTAAAGGATAATACCATTAACTATTACATTTGGCAGCAACTGCAAACCGATTATTCCTCACAATTAGAAGCATTACTCAGACAAGTGCTTGAACGTCCTGATTTTAATTTAGAATCTGACTTAGAACCGTTGTTGCAGGAATATAATAAACCCCTGGAGCCGCAATTATCAGAAATGGCAAGCGTGCCGTTACATTTACATCATTTGTTTCAAGAAGCGGTGGCTCAGGTGAGTCGCTCGAAATCTAAGAGTAAATCTAAAAAGAAAAAATCAAAAGGATTTTCAATTCTTATCAATCCAGATTAGCTTGATTTTCATAAAAATAGGTACATCTTCTCTCTAAAAATGTACCTTTATTATCTCTTCTTTAAATGTGTTGCTTTAAAGAAAAACTATTTAATTTTTAAAGGATTAAGCGCTCTTAACCACTAAACCCCAGATGAAGATTAATAACATTGCGCCTAAAATGGCAAAGATAATACTGGGTATTGTCAAAGCTCCAGCCGATGCGGCGGCGGCTGACCCACTCCCCAACAAGAGTTGACCTAAATAACCCCCAACAAGCGCCCCTAAAATTCCTAATCCAATTGTTGCAAAAATCCCACCGCCTTGGTGTCCAGGATAAATTAATTTTGCTAAAGCTCCGGCAATCAGTCCGAGTGCTAACCAAGCTAAGATTCCCATAATCGTTAAATCTCCTACTTTATAAAAACAATATTCTTACTTATGTATGTCTAATTTAACAGTTCTTATGGATTGATAGCGTCTTTCTAACGATAGAATTATTGACATAAATATAACAAATGATTCATTGATTGGAGCTATGTCTTTCGATAGAGTCGGTTAAAAAAAGGGATGGATTTTAATCATATAATAAACTTTTATTAATATCTCCGGAAAAATTTTAGTCTGTTTGTTGAGCTCACAGAATAATTTTAACAACATCAGCATTTATTGAAACAGAAATCTGTTTGAATAAGCCTTTAAAATGAATTGCCTGTAATAGACTCTCGTCACACTGATTTTTTACAAAATGTTGAATATTAAATATTTGATAGACTTGTTAAAATCCTCCATCGTGTGAGAATCATTAAGATATAGAAGAGTATATAGAGATACAATATATCTTGATTATTCCTGTAAACTGATGTAAAGTTTTGATCAAGCTCACAATTATGTCATTTTGTGGTTTAACGTTGTGAATTAAACTATGCGAAGCAGTATAATTGTCTAAGTTTATGGGTGAAAGCGTGCATGACCAAAGCATTAAGTGTAATCAAGTTGAAATTGAATGATCGCAAAAGATATAACGATTTCAACACAACACAACCCCGATAATCAGTCGGTTAAGGGACTTCCTTGAATTATTATCAATCAGTGCATCACGCCTTTGTCTCAAGGTCATCATGTCATCATCTATTAAAAAGCAAGCGGTTAACGGCACAATCTGGACAATTGTTGGATATGGCGGTAGTCAAGGATTACGATTTGTCGGTAATCTGATTCTGACTCGCCTGCTTGTCCCAGAGTTATTCGGTCTAATGGCTCTGGTGAATACATTCCAGATGGGTTTAATTCTATTTTCCGATATCGGTATTCGTCCGAGTATTATCCGCTCTCCCCGTTCAACAGATCCAGATTTTTTGAATACAGCCTGGACTCTACAAGGGCTGCGGGGTGGTTGGATTTGGTTGGGGTGTTGGCTGATTGCCTGGCCAGTGTCTCAATTTTATGGAGATCCTCGGTTACTCTGGTTAGTCCCGTTAGTGGGGATGACGGGCTTTATAACCGGATTTAACTCGACAGCGATGGCAACTTTGCTCAGAGATCTACAAGTTGCTAAGCTGACTATCTTTGAATTTGTCATCCAAGCGATTGGCTTGATTGTGATGGTGGTCTGGGCTTATCTCAGCCCGAGTATTTGGGCGTTAGTGGCCGGAAATCTGATCACGGCTGTGCTAAAGATGGTGGGGAGTCATTTTCTCGATCGCACCCATCAAAATCGCTTCACCTGGGACAAACCCGCTGTCAAAGAAATCCTCTCCTTTGGAGTCTGGGTGTTTGTTGCCACCGCCATGATGTTTCTGGCTAACCAAGCGGATCGGCTGATTCTCGGAAAACTCTTTACATTAGAATTACTTGGAATTTATGTTGTCGCCTTTACCTTAGCCGATTTACCCCGTCAAATTGTACAACGCCTGTCTCGTCAAATCATCTTTCCTGTCATTTCCAAATACGCTCAAGAATTAGATCGACAAAGCTTACGGCAAAAAATCCTGCACAAACGTTGGTTTTTGTTGATGGGATTATCATTGCTGGTGACCGGACTGGTTTGCTTTGGAGATCTCTTAATTCTCAGCTTATATGACGATCGCTATCGTCAAGCGTCTTGGATGCTGCCTGTCCTTGCCTTGGGTTTATGGCCGTTAATCTTGTCAATTACCGTCGATCAAGCACTCTATGCCATTGGTAATCCAAAATTTACAGCCTTAGGGAACTTTCTGAAATTCGGCTATATGCTGTTCCTATTGCCCTTAGGCTACAGTCAGTTGGGAATTTTTGGTGCAATTATTGTTGTAGCTTTCAATGACTTACCCTTCTACATTCCCATCAGTTTCGGCTTGTGGCGAGAAAAACTAAGCTGCATCGGACAAGATTTAATTGCTACCCTATTATTAGTGGGTTTAATTACTGGGGTGCTGTTCATTCGCTATTCTCTAGGATGGGGTTTACCCCTAGATGAACTGCAATGGAATTTAGCCGGACTTGGAATCGCAACTTAAAGCCGTTTTCTATTTCCTCGCTAATAGAATCAACTCACCGATCGCTCCTGCAATTAATCTGCTGCACTCACCATGTTTACTGGAAGTCCTCAAGCACAATTTGTTCTTCTAATCTGGCCATTCATCGTTTGTTTTCTATTCATCCGATATTCTAACCAACGCGCAGTCATCATCAGTTTCATCATCGCTTGGTTATTTTTACCCCACCGAACAGCCTTTATGTTCCTGGGTTTGCCAGATTATGAGCGGATTTCGGCCACCTGTTACAGCATTTTTCTGGCTACATTTATCTTCGATAGCCAACGATTTCAAAGCTTTAAATTCGGCTGGCTAGACATACCGATGCTGATTTGGTGTTTGTGTCCATTTCCTTCTTCTCTCGTCAATGGCTTAGGGGCTTATGATGGGGTTTCCCAAACCTTAACTCAAATTGTGACTTGGGGCTTCCCCTACTACCTCGGGCGAATTTATCTGAATAATCTGGCTGGACTCCGTCAAATGGCGATCGCCATGTTCGCAGGTGGCGTGGTTTACATTCCCTTATGTTTAATTGAAGTCAGGATCTCTCCCCAACTTCACAACATGGCTTACGGCTACCACCCCAGGGCTGCTTTCTCCCAAAATATTCGTTATGGTGGATTTCGGCCAACTGTGTTTATGGCACACGGCTTAGAAGTGGGAGTCTGGATGTTAGCCGCCTGTTTAATTGGGGTGTGGCTATGGCAATCTGGAGTCTTAAAACGATTCTGGAATATGCCCATTCTGCCCTTATTGATGGTACTGGTCGCAACGTTTGTTTTAGTCAAGTCTACTGGGGCTTGGGGATTATTTGCCATTGGCTTAATGATTTTATATTCTGCTAAATGGCTGCGGAGTGGCATCTTATTGTGGATAGTGCTGGGCAGTATTGTGATCTATCTTGTAATGGGGGTCAGTGGCAGCTTTCATGGGGATAGTGTGGTCTCATTTCTCACTGAAAATTTTAGTGAAGATCGGGCACAGTCTCTAGAGTTTCGATTTGATAACGAAGAAATCCTCGGAGACAAAGCCAGAGAACAAATGGTTTGGGGTTGGGGCGGATGGGGACGCAACCGAGTCTTTGAATATAACTGGGAGGGAGAACTAGAAGATGTCAGCGTGACCGATAGTTTATGGATTATTGCTTTCGGGACTCGGGGGGTTGTTGGCTTATTTGGCTTGATTGGAAGTTTTCTGTTCCCCGTGATTATGTTTTGTGGAGTGCGCTACAAGCCCCATACCTGGTTCCACCCCAAAATCGCACCGGGTGCTGTTTTAAGTGTCGTTATAGCGTTGTATTTGTTTGACTGTTTATTAAACGCGATGGTTAACCCCATCTATACCCTGGCTTGCGGTGGACTAACCGGATTATTAGTCAATCCCCCTGAACCCCTGAACCGATCTCGAAAAGTCTCGGTCAAATCGAATCGAACTCAACCCAACCCCTCCTTAAAAAGACCTATCCCACAGTCGTCTTCATTTTTCCATGACGACTCAAATTAGCCATAACTTAGCTCTAGCTAGTCGTTAAAATTAGTCATTTTTCTCATTCAAATTTAGCTTGTATTTCATTAATCATGATTGCTTTTTTGGGATTAAATCTTCAGCGTTATTTCAAGAATTCAGTGCTTTACTTGAGTTTAATTAGCTTCGGATTTGCTCTAGCTATTTTCTTAAATCAGGTGAATTTACCCTCACCTAATCAACTACAACTCCCCCAAGCAAAAGCCGCTCCTCCAACCCGGCAATTGGGAACAAACTTAAGTGGGATTGCTGATTATTCGACTCAAATGCCATTTGTCGATGCATTCAAATCCTCTCGTCGTTGGATTACTCAATGCAGTAAAGATCGCGATCCCAATTGTGGTGAAAGTTGGAGTACGAATGAATTTGATCAACTGGATTTAGATGAGTGGGGCTGGGTCAAATCTCTTCCTGACCCAGAAGATTCACCCGAATATACTCAAGTCGTTACCCTAATGTATCGAGGGGTTGATCCCTATCCAGGAGGCACTTATATCGTGCTTTACGATGGTGTTGGAACCCTAGAATATGACTTTGATGCCGACAAAGATCAAACCGCCTCAACGCCCGGACGAGATGTCCTTCAAGTCGATCCATCAGATCGGGGAATCTTATTAAAAATTACAGAAACAGATCCCAATAAAACCGGAAATTATATTCGTAATATTCGGGTGATTCCGGCTGAATACGAACAAAATTATCAGTCGGTTTTATTTAATCCTACGTTTATTGAGAAAACCAAACCTTATCAAGCGTTGCGGTTTATGGATTGGATGCAAACCAATCATTCTAAGCAAAGTAAATGGGAAAATCGACCGAAAATTCAAAAGGCATCTTACAGTTATGGCGGGGGTGTTCCGATTGAAATTATGGTAGAACTGTCGAATCGTTTACAGGTCGATCCATGGTTTAATATGCCTCACAAAGCGACCGATGAATATATGCGTAATTTCGCCGAGTTAATTAAAGAAACGTTAGACCCTAATTTAATCGCTTATGTTGAATATTCTAATGAGGTTTGGAATCCTCAATTTGAGCAATTTAATTGGGTAAAAGATAACGGGCCGCTATCGGGAGAAGGTAATCCTTTTCAACCTTATGGGGTACGAACGGCTCAAATGTGTGAGATTTGGAAGGATGTTTTTGCCGGGGAAACCCAACGAATTCAATGTGTAATTTCGACTCAAACGGCTAACCGCTGGGTGGCAAAACAGGTGTTAGATTGCGATCGCTGGAGTAAAGCGCCCTGTTATCAACATGGTGTTGATGTATTTGCCATTAGTTCTTATTTTAGTGGAAAATTAGGTCAACCTAAACATGAGAAAACAATAGAATCTTGGATTGATGATCCGAATATTGATGAGTTTAAGCAAGGAATTACTCAATTAAAAGATGGTAGCGTTTTAGATACAGAGAGCAATGTATCTGGTTTAGCAGAAAAATTTCAGCACTATACGGAACTCGCCAAATCAAAAGGGTTGAAGTTGGTGATTTATGAAGGGGGGAATCATGTGGTTGGGGTCAAAGGTGTACAAAATAATGAGAAACTCACAGAGTATTTTATTGAGTTGAACCGCAGGCCAGAATTTTATGATCTCTATGAAGATATGTTCGAGGCATGGCAAGATCCTGAGGGGGTAAGAACTGTATTTATGCACTTTAGTGATATTACTCGTTCGACTAAATGGGGCAGTTGGGGTGCTTTAGAACACGTCACGCAAGACCATTCTCCCAAGTATGATGCGTTAAAAGATGCACTCAACTGAAAGATCTGACAATCATTCAATTCAAGCGTTCAATTCAAGAAAAATCTATCTATTAATTGAGGGTTAATCGGGTTAAAAATGAAATGAAAACTTGATGATATAATTTGAGAAATCAATGATATACTAATAGCAATACAGCTCCGAGAGTTGTGATGTAGCGTTTTTGACCTCCCTCTCCAAAGAAATTGTCAATCAACAGCAAGGAACCAGGGGTATGATTAAAGATCTGATAAAAAAAGCGATTTACCCAGCCATCAAATCACCGCCTGACTTTTTAGTCATTGGGGCACAAAAAGCCGGCACAACTTCCCTCTACAATTATTTAACGCAGCATCCTCAAGTGATTGGGAATAAAAGCTGGAAAGAAATTCGTTATTTTGATTTACCTCAAAACTACAGCCGAGGATATGGTTGGTATTTAGGTCATTTTCCGTCAAAGGTGGAAAAAGGCGATCGCCTCACATTTGATGCTTCTCCCAGTTATCTGCACTTTGATAATATCCCAGCCCGAATTAAAGCCGATTTAGGGGAGATTAAAATGATTGCTATTCTTCGTGAACCCGTAAAACGTGCTTATTCGGCTTGGCAAATGTACCAAAGCTTTTTTAATAACCCAAACGATCATTTGCGCGTGACAGCCGACGATCGCAGCTTTGCAGAAGCAGTTGAACAAGAGTTACAAGGAAAAGCCAAAGACGCTAAATATCCCTATGATTACGTGGGTCGAGGGAAATACGCCGAACAACTCGAACGATATTACAAACATTTTGATAAAAGTAATATCCTGGTTTTAAACTTTGCTCAATTTAAAGAAGATTTACCCGGTTTACTCAATCAAGTCTGTGAATTTTTAGAAATAGAACCGTTTTCACCGGAAACCTTAAAACAGTTTCAGCAAAAACGTCATAACGTCGGAAAATATGAAATTGCTCCCAACGATCAAGCAGTGATGGATCAGTTAAAGGAATATTTTATTCCTTACAATCAAAAACTTTATGATATGGTCGGTCAAAATTATAACTGGTAAAAGGAGTGATGAAAACGGACTCAGTTTAGCGGAATTTGTAATATGATGCAGCTTGCAATCGTTATTTTAAATTATCGAACCCCTCAACTGGTGATTGACTGTTTGGCTTCTCTAGAATCTGAAGTAAAAATTGGCAGCCAAAAAGTAATTGTCGTCGATAATCAATCAGGAGATGATTCTGTTCCTTTAATCGCTGGCGCGATCGCAGATCATCAGTGGCAAGATTGGGTTCAACTGATCCCGTCTGAAGTGAATGGGGGATTTTCTGCCGGGAATAATATCGGCATCAAAGCCGTTGAAGCAGAGGCTTACTTACTCTTAAATAGTGACACCATTGTCAGACCCGGTGCAATTGAATCGTTGCTAGCCGCACTTCAAACTCATCCAGAAGCTGGAATCATTAGTCCTCGCCTAGAGTGGCCTGATACCACGCCTCAAATTAGTTGTTTCCATTATCACTCCCCCGTGAGTGAATTGATTGATGCTGCTGCCACAGGGCCAGTGACTACGCTGTTAAAGCCGTTTGATGTTCCCATTTCGGTCTCAGATACTCCCTTTGAACCCCAATGGACGAGTTTTGCTTGTGTCTTAATTCGGCGCGAGGTGATCGAAGAAATTGGCCTGATGGATGAAGGCTACTTTATGTATTTCGATGATGTTGATTATTGTCGCCGGACTCAACAAGCAGGCTGGAAAATTCTCCACTGGCCAAAAGCCAGAGTGGTACATCTACGGGGAGGCAGTGGATCGGTAAAATCAGATGTCGCCTCCCGCCGACGACCTAGATCTTATCTGTATGCATCGCGATCGCGTTATTTTGCTAAATTTTACGGCATGGTGGGGTTATGGTTGGCAAATCTACTGTGGTTTTTGGGTCGAGGTTTAGCCTGGGGTCGAGAGTTAATCGGTCATAAACAACCTCATACCTGTCAATTTCAAGAAATTGATATTTGGATGAATTGGCGCGATCCAATGAAGCCGCTTGAATTGCCTCCTGAATATCCTAAACAGCATCCTGTGAGTTCATGAGAATCAAACTGTTACCTGTGTATTTAAGAGGAGTTGAACTTAATATTTAATCATGACAAACTCAAAAAATTATCCAAATTTCATGATTATTGGGGCGATGAAATGTGCCACGAGTACATTACATACCCAACTGATGAAACAACCGGAAATCTTCATGACCGAGTTGAAGGAACCTAATTTTTTTAGTGATGATGAAGAATATGCCAAAGGAATGGATTGGTATTGTTCTTTATTTGAAGGTTCTGAGGCCGCAATACTGCGGGGAGAATCCAGTACACATTATACGAAGTTACCCACTTATCCTAAAACCATTGAACGGATTCAACAACATTGTCCGGATGCTAAATTTATTTACGTAATTCGTCATCCAATTGATCGTTTGGTCTCTCAATATATTCATGAATGGAGTCAGCGGGTGATTTCAGTTGAGATTAATCAAGCCATTTCTCAGCATCCCGAATTGATTGATTATAGCCGTTACACAATGCAGCTTCAACCCTATTTTGATACCTTTGGTAGAGATAAGGTTTTACCTATTTTCTTTGAGAATTTGTTAGCACAACCCCAACTTCAACTCGAACAGGTTTGTCAGTTTTTGGGCTATCTGGGGCAACCCACATGGCAAGTCGAAGTAGGCGCTCAAAATGCATCCAATGAACGTTTAATTACCAGTAAATGGCGGGATGCTTTAGTTGAAACTCCGGGTTTACGCGAACTTCGACAGTGGCTCATTCCTAAGTCTTTTCGCACATGGGTTAGAGGTCTGTGGACAATGCAAGAACGGCCTGAATTAACCGCTGAAAATATTAAATATTTACAAGAAGTTTTCGATGAAGATTTAGCGATTTTAGGCTCATGGCTCGGCATTGAGTCGCTGTGTTGTGAGAACTTTAAAGAAAAAGCAAAACAGTGGCAACAGCCTATTTCAGTCTCCTCAACTCCTTAATATCGAGTCGTACAGACCCAAGTTTCAATCTTACAGGTGCCAGTCCCACAACTTGAAATGGCTTCCGCTTCGGCTTGGGTTTGGGTATCTCCCCAGGCCCAGCCTAAATTCCCCTGCTCATCTTTTGCCACCGCACCGCAAGCATTCTTAAACCATAGTTTTACCTGACAGTCTGACTCGCCGCACTCTTCTAAAGCTTGACGTTCTGCTTCGGCACGGCTAGGGTGATCGTAAGCATAACCCCAACGATTACCATCTGGAGTGATGGCGATCGCCCCGAAATTATCTGGAATTTGAGCCGTCACCGAACTTGTTAAACTTTGAGTGACGAGAATAACCGTACTAATTATACCAAAACCTTGCTTCATCGCTGATTTATCCGTTGAATATCACCTTGAAACTATAGTCTTTATTATGCCGTACTTTGTCTCGATTTCTGTAAGCTGATTGCATTGATGTTATAATCAACACAAGCTTAATCTTAACAGTCTTCAACCGCAGTCATAATGCTTCAAAATTCCTCTAACCTAGATTATACAAGACCCATTGCAGTTGATTTATTTGCAGGGGCAGGCGGAATGAGCTTAGGGTTTGAACAGGCTGGTTTTAATGTATTAGCAGCGGTAGAAATAGACCCAATACATTGTGCTGTTCATCAATATAATTTCCCTTATTCTACTATCTTTTGTCGTGATATTACCACAATTTCTGCTGATGAAATTCGTGACGCTTCAAACATTGGCGATCGCTCAATTGATGTTGTGTTTGGGGGGCCACCTTGTCAAGGGTTTTCACTAATGGGAAAACGGCTGTTAGAAGATTCTAGAAATCAGCTTGTCTTTCATTTTATGCGACTTGTAGCTGAACTAAAACCGAAGTATTTTGTATTAGAAAATGTTAAAGGAATGGCAGCAGCAAAGCATCATCAGTTGATTCAAGAATTGATTGATAAATTTGTCTACTATGGCTATTATGTACAACTTCCTTATCAAGTATTGAATGCAGCAGATTATGGTGTTCCACAGAAGCGAGAACGGTTATTTCTAATGGGCAGCAAAATCGGTTTGCCATTACCGAAATATCCTGAACCGATTTCCCAGAATAGTTTTAAATCATCTAATTCACTGAAAACCCCAACGGTTTGGCAAGCGATTCAAGATTTACCAGAAGTTGAGAATTATTCAGAATTAATCCAACAAGATTGGGTAGAGGCTGAGTTTAAATCGGCAAGTTATTATGGTGAAATCATGCAAGGAAAAAGATTTTTAGACGATGATTATAGTTATTCAAGAATCTATCAAAACAATCTATTAACCTCTAGCTTAAGAACACAACATAATTCCGTATCTATTGAACGATTTAAACAAACATTATCCGGAAAAACAGAACCCATCAGTCGATTTCATAAACTTGATCCGAATGGTTTATGTAATACTTTAAGAGCTGGAACACCCAGCAGCAGAGGCGCTCATACGTCAGCCCGTCCAATACATCCATTTACCCCTAGATGTATTACAGTTCGAGAAGCAGCGCGGCTACATTCTTATCCAGATTGGTTTCGTTTTCATGTGACAAAATGGCATGGTTTTCGGCAAGTGGGAAATTCTGTACCACCCTTTTTAGCCGCATCTGTTGCTGCTGAGATTATTAAATTACTAGAGGTGAATTTAAAAAAACCACAAGAAAAAATTAAGCTCAAAAACGATGAATTACTTACATTTAATCCGATACAAGCTGCAAAGTTTTATCAGATTAATCCTGATTTACGTCCGACTCGAAAACGTCAAACCAAACCCTCAATTTAAACATTTCCAGAACAACGAGAGAGTAATAAACTATCCATATTATATTGATTTTTTGAAGGAGTAGAGGGAAGATAATATGTATTTTCTTGATTGTTTTGAAATTGACAACGTTCTAAATAAACTTGTAACACGCGATCGGAAGGATTCATTTTTAAGCATTGCCTCAAAAGAGAATTAGCGGTTTCAATATCTCTCCGATAATAACTCAGTAAAGCGGCTTCAAATAGAGGTTTAGTTTCTAACTTAGCCTGTTTTTGTTCAAGGGTATCAGCCTCGAATACCTCAAACACTGCAACTTTTTCAGCTTTTCCTCTCACTTGCACTTGATCAATTAAACGTAGAGCATATTTCATCGGTTCTTGTAGGTTAGCAACAGTATAATGAGAAATTAATAGAGGGGTATTGTAGACCTTTGTCAACTGTTGTAAACGAGACCCTAAATTAACCGTATCTCCAATAACTGTTGTATCAATTCGAGAAGTTCCGCCAACCGTTCCCAACATTAAATTTCCGGTGTTAATACCAATACCAATGTCTATCGGTCGTCGCTGCGGACGTTGTCGGGTCAGATTATATTCAGCTAAGCGTTTTAACATCTCTACCCCAGCCGCAACAGCATCATCGGCACTGCCTTCAAACAGCGCCATAATTTCATCCCCAATATACTTATCAATAAACCCTTGATTTTCAATAATTGCCGGTTCCATCCGCCGCAAATAGGCATTAATAAACTTAAATGCCTCTTCAGGAGTCATCTGTTCAGAGCGAGTGGTAAAGGCACGAATATCAGCAAATAAAACTGACATTTTTTTCTCAATCGATTCTCCCAGTTGAATTTCAGCAATACTTTTACAAGATAAAGATTGAAGAAATTGCCGGGGAACAAATCGAGAAAACGCTTCATTAAGATAAAATAATTCTCGGGTAAACTGTTCCCGTTCAGCTTCAGCAATACGGCGATCGCTAATATCCTGAAAAGCAGCAATTGCCTTAATAATATTCCCTGTCTCATCCCGAATTGGAGTCGTTAAAATTTCAATGGGAATGGTTTGATTTTGATAGCGTATTTCTAAGTCATCAACATGAACCGTTTCCCCTGCCAGGGAACGAACGATGGGTAATTGCGGGTTGGGATACAACTCATTGGTTCCCCCTCGATAAATCTCAAACTGGCTTGAGAATTGTGGGGTTTGTGTCGCTGTTAAATCTTCGATTTGCAATAATTCCTTGGCTTTGTTATTAACGTAAATAATTTGGCCGGCGGTATTATAAACGGACACACCAATGGGAATAGCTTCTAAAAATTGAGTCAAACGGCGCTCATTTTCTTGGAGTTGAGCATTCTTTTGTTCGAGTTGTTGAAACTGCTGATATTTCTTGAGCGCTTCTTTTACTGTCAGACATAAATCTGTACTATCCCAAGGTTTGGCAACATAACGGTATAAATTAGCTGAATTGACTGCATTTCCAATGGCTTCTGCTCCGGCTTGACCTGTGAGCATAATTTTGAGGACATTGGGATATTGAACATGAATTTGACTGAGGAGTTGATCTCCTTTCATTCCCGGCATCAGGTGGTCGGAAACAACAACAGCAACTTCAATGCCATCGGCTTGCAAGTCTGTGATAATTTCTAAAGCTTCTTCACCGCTTTCGGCCGCTTCGATATGATATTCGTGACCAAAGTGACGCAGTAACTCTTCTGACAAGCTGTCTAACACTATTGGTTCGTCATCAACTAAAAGAATTGCCAGTTCGTTCATGCTAGTTCCAAGGCTTGTGTGATAATTTGAATTAATTCTGTTTCCCGCCACGGCTTAAATAAACAGCAACTCAGGTTTGCTTCTGCTTTGGCTCGCTCAATGGCTGACTCATCCGCCTGTCCTGTTAACATAATGGTGGCGACATCACCAAATTGCTGATGAACTTGAATTAAAAACTCATCCCCTCGCATTCCCGGCATCAACCAGTCAGACACAATCACAACGATTTTGACCCCCTCCTCATCAAGTTCTTGCAGAATTTCTAATGCTTCCTCGGCACTCTCTGCTGCTTCATACAAAAATTGACTGCCAAAATGACGGCTAATTTGCTCTTGGAGGGTTTCGAGGATGACAGTCTCATCATCAACACACAAAATTGCTGTTTCAGTCATATCTCTGGGATTATGGGATTATAGGGCTTGTTAGATAAGAGATTGTGCAGTTATCCGCATCTGACTCAACAGGATGTTACTACAAATTGTAAATGCTTATAACAAACATGACATCCTCAAATATTGTTTTACTATTGTGCCGCATCACACATCAAAAAAATTGGGTGTAAGCCTGGGGCAATTGACAATGAAGCGTAGAGTACAAGTACACAGAGTGCAAGCCACCCATGAAATTCCTCTGATACCTCAAACCTGATTTGATATCGGTAGAATAATGCTGAAGGTCGTCTGGCCGGGATGAGATGTAAATTGAATGCTGCCCTGATGCTTATCAACAATCTTTTTAACGATATCTAATCCTAAACCGCTGCCTTCTCCGGCTGACTTTGTGGTAAAAAAGGGTTGAAAGATTTTTTCTTGGATGTCTAAGGGAATACCTGCCCCAGAGTCTGTGATATCTACGATAATGCTTTGATGTTGTTGATGCACCCCAATTTCAATTCTACCCTGACCGTCGATTGCTTGAATGGCATTGTGGATTAAATTCGTCCAAACTTGAACTAATTCATCAGGATAGCAGGAAATTTCGGGAATGTCTTGATAATTCCGAACAATTTCAATTCCGCTCTTCAAATAGTTTTGATAAAGTTCTAATACAGTTTCAATGCTATCTGTCACAGAACTAAGCTGTTGAGATCCGGTTTGGTCATAACGGGCATAACTCTTGAGAGCAAAGACAATTTTAGAGGCGCGTCTGACTGCATCGTTAATATTTTGGCTATTGCTATTGAGACTGGCAATATTGTAGGCAATGTCAACAATTTGTTCGGCTTGAGGGGTTTGTAATAGGGGCAAGAAAGTTTCAATATTGAGATTAAATCCGCTGTGTGTCAGTAAATCGGCTATTTGTCGAGCATTATCAATATGATAGGATTGAAGCTGTTGAGTCATAGCCCGTTTAATTTGCCGTTTTTCTCGGGTATTCAAGTTAAATGAATTGGACAAAGTACATTCTAAAAAGTTAAAAAACTCTATCTGCTGTTGAGAATTTAGTTGAGGTAACAGTTGTGGCAGTTGAGATATAGATGCTTGTAAGGCTTGGTTGGTGTTACTAATAGAGGCACGAATTGCCCCAAGGGGAGTATTAATTTCATGGGCAACCCCTGCAACTAATTGCCCTAAAGCTGCCATTTTTTCAGACTGAATCAGTTCGGTTTGAGTCGTTTTAAGTTCGGTTAAAGTATCAGACAATTCCTGAGTCCGTTCGGCAACTTTTTGCTCTAAATGATTGTAAAGTCGAGCATTATCAATGGCGATCGCCGCTTGTCCAGAGAGTAGTTGCAGGACTTCTAAGCGATCTGGAGTAAACGCTCCTGCGGTGAGATTATTTTCCAGATAAATAATACCACTGAGTTGACCTTGATTAATCAGTGGCGCACACAAGATAGATTTAGTTTGATTCGTTTTGATATAGGGATCAAGTGTAAATTTACCCTGTTGTGCGGCATCGTTCTCAACAACGGTTTCTTTAGTACGGGTGACATAGTTAATAATTGATCCGGGTAAATGTTGCTCGAATTGAATTGATTGTAAGACTGTAATCTTTTCAACATCCACTTTCCTAGAAGCTTCAATCACCCATTTTCCGGCTTTATCTAAAAGCAGAAAACCGGTTTGCGCCCCAGCATTTTCGATCAGAATTTTCATCAAGTTAGCGAGTAATTTATCTAATACAATTTCCCCAGAAATAGCAAGAGATGCTTTCATGACGCTGGCGAAGTCCAAGGCTTCACCGGAGTGAGTGTCACTGGTGTGTCTAATATTTGTAGTGAAAGAGATAATGCTTTTAGTCCGAGATGATTTAGGGAGTAACTGTGGGTATTTTGCTTCTAAATCCTTAACTTTTGCCTTTGCTCCCCAGCAGGTGTAGGCATGATGGGCTTCTTTGATATAAGTTTGGGCAATTCTCTCTCTACCCCGCTCTAAATAAAACTTAGCAGCCAGTTCATAAGCCAGGGCAACTTCATGAATATATTCGTTTTCTCTAGCACCTGCGATCGCTTTTTCATAAAATTCTTCAGCTTCAAGAACTTGCCCTAAGACTCGTGCTTTTTCTGCCTCAATTAGATAGAATTTGTGCAAATGATTCATAGGGGCATGGTCTGCCCAAAGACGCATCTTTTCTTGGTTTGACTCAATTCTTTCTAGCTGATTTCCCCATTCTGCTATAGAACACTGATTCAATCCCTGTAAGTAAATGAGCGAATCATAGAAATAAAAAAGAGCGACCACGAACGTCGCCATGACGCTATCCAAATAGTTGGCAGCTAGTTTAATATTTTCTCGGGATTCGCGCTCGCTTCCGAACAAATAAGTTAGGATACTTTTATTAATATAGAACAAAAATAATTCAGTACGATGGCCGGTTTGCAAAGCACGGGGCAAATCAACTTGTTCGTTATAAGCCTTCCCGATCAGCTTCGTTGGGTCTGCCGGTGCTTCCAACAAATTTAAGACCGTTTGCCAAATGGTTGCTAACCAATAAAATTGATTTTCTTGATGAATTTGCTCAATAGCGTGGCTGTAGGTTGCTAAGGTTTGTTCGAGGTCTGTCAATTCTTGCCCTAAGCAATAGCCAAATTCGCCATAGTGAAATGCGATATAAGAAGCATATTCAACATCCCCTGTTTCGATGCCATCTTGATAACCTTTCAGCAACATAGGAAGTAGATCTTTTGGGTGTTCTTTCCAGTGCATCACATGGCCATACAAAATATTAAAGGTTTTGGCGTTGCCTCGTTTATCGTTCAGTTTATGACTTAAGGACAAGCTTAATTGACCAAACTGGTAAGCCGTCTCAATTTCCTGACAGATTCCCACTAAAAGCGCTCCATAGGCGGCATAACTAAAGGGCGACCAAATGGCATGACCGTACTGCATTGACAATTGAGTCATCGTGCAGAGTACCAGTGTCAACAGGTTTGGATTTGCCATATAGGTGGCAGCCGCCATGCTAGATAAGATATAAAGAGATGCCTGCGCTTTTGGGTCAGTCATAGCAGGCAAGTCAATCAGTTCTGAGATGTTTCGCAGAGCGTAGAGGCAAGCTGTTTCCTGCAATGCGGTTTGAATATCCAACGGGCTGGGATTTTCTGGGAAACTGACTCCTAATTGCTCCAGAACTTGCAGCCCAATGTTAATAGCTTCTTTTAGTTTTCCTTGGGATACAGCGGCTTGAATTTTACTATCGTAAACTTTTACTTTATCCAAAACAGTTTTAGCATTGTTTTCTACTGCAATAGCCAACTGCTCCATTTCGTCAAAATCTCCGTTGAGATACGCAGACTCTACGGCTTCTGAATATAGGTTTAAAGTAAGGTCATATTGACTCTGCCAACCATCGGCATTCAGCAGTTTTAGTCCGACCTGCAAATAATTACTCGCTGCTGCATAGGCCGTCGCTGATTTAGCTTTTCGACCTGCTATCAAATTTAATCTAGCAATTTCTTCTCGCTCTTTTTGTTGAGTTAAAAGCTCAACACCAACATTGAAATGATCGACGATTTCAAATATTTTCTCGGGTAATATCTCGGGTGCAGTATTCTGCAACATCAAGCGACCTATTTGCAAGTGAAGCAATTGCTTTTTGTCTTCGTCAATTAAACGATAAGCCGCTTGTTGTATTCGGTCGTGCAGGAATTTATACTCTAAAATAATTAAGTCTTCGTTTAACTCAGATGTAGACAGGATTAACCCGGACTCAACAGCCGGAGTGATTTGTTGAAAAATCTCAACCTGCGCTTGTTGGCTAATAACAGAAAGAAGATCTAAGTCAAAATTAGCACCAATACAAGCAGCTAAACGTAAAATATCCTGAGTCGATTCTGGTAGTTTCTTCAGCTTACCAATCATCAACTCTACGACGTTATCCGTAATATTCTGTGCCTTAATATGAGCAATATCCCACACGAAAATGTGACGTTGAAAATCAAACGTAATTAAATTTTCAGAATGTAGAGTTTTGAGAAATTGATTCGCAAAGAAAGGATTGCCGCCTGTTTTTTGCTTCACCAATTCTGCTAACGGTTTAACCTGATGAATTTCACTATGTAATGTATCTGCGATTAACTGACTAATAGACAAGAGTGCTAACGGTGCTAAGGTAATCGAATTGATAATTGTCCCTTGTTTTTGCAATCCTTCAAGGGTCATCATTAAAGGATGTGTGGGGCTGACTTCGTTATCTCGATATGCGCCAATTAAAAATAAATATTGCGTTTCATTATCTGTTATCATCAATTCAATTAATTTCAGTGTAGCTGAATCTGCCCACTGCAAATCGTCGAGAAAGATGACTAGAGGATGCTTTTTTGTACAAAATGCTCGGATGAATTGACTAAAAACACGATTAAAGCGATTTTGCGACTCAGTTGCCCCTAACTCAGCCACGGCTGGCTGCTTGCCAATAATCAGTTCAACTTCCGGAATTATATCAATAAGAACTTGCCCATTGCTACCTACTGCGGCTAATAGTTTTGTTTGCCATTGAGTCAGTTGTTCTTCACTTTCTGTTAACAGTTGCCGGATTAATCCTTTAAAGGCGCTAACAATTGCTGAGTAGGGAATATTACGCTGAAACTGATCGAATTTTCCCTCTGTAAAATAGCCTCGCAGTCGAGTATTGAGTTTATGAATTTCGGCAACTAATGCTGATTTACCAATCCCAGAATAACCCGCAACAAGCATCAGTTCACTTTTGGATTTCTCAATCTCCGCGTTTTTGCGTCTGTGCGTCCCCGTGTCTTTTCCCCCTGCGACTCTTTCAAAAGCTGTTAGTAATATTTCAACTTCCGCCTCTCTACCATAGAGTTTCTGAGGAATTTGAAACTTATCAGAAATATCTTGAGTCCCCAAAGGAAACGCCTTAATTGTTCCTGTTTCAATTAATTGCTTAAGACATTTTTCTAAATCTGCTTTAATTCCCCAGGCACTTTGATACCGATTTTCGGCTGTTTTTGCCATCAACTTCATCACTATATTAGATAGTATTTGAGGAATGACTTTTCCCCCTATCTCCCCTTCTTCCCTTCTCCCTATCGCCGCTGGCATCTTCGCAATATGACAATGAACTAATTCGAGTGCATCTGTTGTTTCAAAGGGCAGTTTTCCGGTCAGCAATTCATAGAAAGTAACACCAAGAGAATAAAAATCTGTGCGATAATCTAAAGCCCGATTCATTCGTCCCGTTTGTTCTGGGGACATATAGGCTAATGTACCTTCTAAAACATTGGGATTTTTCAGCGTCGGATTTTCGCTGTTTAGTTGGGTAGAAATACCAAAATCAATAATTTTAAGTTGCCCCGTTTCTGGGTTGAGGACAATATTAGCGGGGTTAATATCTTTGTGGATAATATTACTGCTATGAATCTCTCCTAAAATCTCAGCCGTTTTAATCGCAATATTGAGAAATTTCTGTAGGTTAGTACTAATATCTGCCCATCTACAATCATTGATTAATTGCTCTAACGATAATGCACCAAAATCCTCTAAGATAATAACTAAAGTCCTCTGATAAGCTTCTAAGGCATAAGCCTTAACCACTCCATCAATATTCAGATTGCGAGTAATTTCGTATTCCTGTTTATATCGAGTCAGTTCTGAGGGTGTGGGATAATCTTCTTTAAGTACTTTGAGGATGATTGCTTGCTTATCCTGTTGTCGAATTCCTCGATAAACTAAAGAATTAATGCTTTCATAGATTGGCTCTATAATTTGATAGCCTGGCATTTCTAGAGGTGTTTTAGTCGTCATGTTTTGTTAATAGGGTTGGGTTTCATTATTTAGGATTTTTGTAACCGAGTTACTCCGATTACTTATCAGAGATTAATGGGGAGAAAGATTGTAAATGTAGTATGACCTGGAATTGAGTTAACTTCAATACTTCCCTGATGTTTATCAATAATTTTTTTAACAATATCTAATCCTAAACCGCTGCCTTCTCCGGCGGATTTAGTCGTAAAGAAAGGCTGAAAAATATTGTCCTGAATGTCTGTCGGAATTCCACAACCCGAATCTATTATCTCAACTACAATATTCTGATTGTCTCGATACATCCTAATTTCAATCGTACCTTGTCCATCCATCGCTTGAATGGCATTGTGGACTAAATTTGTCCAAACTTGTATCAGTTCATCCGGATAGCAAGGAATTTTGGGAATGTCTTGATAATTCCGAACAATTTCAACCCCTTTTTTCAAATAATTATGATAGAGTTCTAATACGGTTTCAATCCCATCTTTGACAGAACTAAGCTGTTTAACTTCCGTCTGGTCATAACGGGCATAACTCTTAAGAGCAAAGACAATTTTAGAAGCCCGTTCTACAGCATTACTGATATTTTTACTATTAGTATTTAGCCGAGCAATATCATAAGCCACTTGAACAATTTCTTCGGCTTGAGGAATGTGCAGGAGAGATAAATGAGTATTAATTGTTTGATGAATTCCAGCTTCTGTAAGTAAATGAGCAAGCTGTTTTGCATTGTCAATTTGATTAGCTTGAAGCTGTTGAGTCAGGGTTCGTTTGATTTGACGTTTTTCTCTAGTACTAAGACGAGAAGGATCATTCAATGCTTCCTGTAGAAAGATAAAAAATTCAGTTTGTTGTTGAGAATTTAGTTGAGGTAAAAGCTGAGGCAGTTGAAATAAAGAAGCCGATAACGCTTTATCTGTATTACCAATTGCCGCCCGAATTGCCCCCAGGGGTGTATTAATTTCATGAGCAATTCCTGCCACTAATTGACCTAAAGCTGCCATTTTTTCTGATTGAATTAATTCATTTTGAGTCGCTTTTAGCGTATTCAATGTATTGTTTAATTCCTCCGTTCGTTCAGTCACTTGATGTTCTAAAGTTTGATTATAATCTTGTAAAATTTTCTGGGCTTGTTTGCGCTGACTAATATCTTGAAATGTTACAATCACTTGAGAAATTTCATCTGTATGATCTCGAATCGGACTACTAGACACTTCTAAGGGAATAACGTGACCCATAAAATGCAGTTCAATATCTTCGGTGTAAACGATTTCTCCGGCTAAAGAACGAACAATGGGCAAGTTTTCTGTCGGGTATAATTCATTATTTTCTGCTTGATAAACTTGAAAATAGGTTGAAAGTTGCTCAGTTTTTGTTTCAGGTAAAATCTCTAACTTCAGTAATTCTTTTGCTTTCTCATTGGCATAATTCATTTGCCCATTTGTATTATGAACAGTAACACCCACTGGCATGGCTTCTAAAATTTGACTGAGTTTGCGCTCATTGTCTTGAAGTTGAGTATTTTGTTGTTTTAAAGTTTGGTTAGAAGCTTCTAAATGCTTATAGAGTCGGGCATTTTCAATTGAAATAGCAGCCTGAGACGTTAATAGATTGAGCAGGGTCACTCGGTTAGAGGTAAAGGTTTCAATGGTTGTTTTATTTTCTAAATAAAGAACACCGATTAATTTTCCTTGGTTAAGAATAGGAAGACAACATAAACTTTTAGGGGGCTGTTGCTGCAAGTAGGGATCAGTTGTAAAATGACGATCTTGCTGAACATTATTAATCACAACGGGCTGTTTTAGCCGTGTTACGGTATTAATAATTCGTTGGGGTAAATCGTTAGCTTCTTCTAGGGGTGTAGAAAATAAAGAACATTGGTGATGATTAGATTCACTGACAATTTCCCAAGTTCCGGCGTTTTCTAAAATCAATGCACCTTGATCTGCTCCTGCATTTTCTAGAACAATCTGCATGAATTTAGACAATAAACTATCTATTTCTATTTCTTCTGAAAGGGTTTGATAGGCTTTAATTATTGTTGCTAAATCTAAGGTATCTGACTTTCCTATTGAGGTACTAACAGTTGTTTGTTTGATCTCAACTATTGGTGTATCTTTCTGTTGTTGCAGAATGGTTGCAAGCAGTTGAGGATATGTTTCTTCGAGTTGATTTATTTTGGATGCGGCATCCCAACGAGCATAACAATAGTAAGCTTCTGTCATATAAACCGCTGCAATTTTTTCTTTACCCCAGTTAAGGTAAAATTTAGCAGCCAGTTCATTTGCTAATGCTTCTTCAGGGATGTATTCGTTTTTGAGCGCTCCGGCAATGGCTTTGTCATAAAGTTCTATTGCTTCTAGCTTTTTACCCATCACTCGACAGCGTTCTGCTTCAACTAAATCATATTTATGCTGATAGTTCATCGGGGCATTTTTAGCCCACTGACTGATAATATTTTGATATTTTTCTATTGCTAGTAAAGATTGTTCTTGTTCCCTAATTTCTTGTTTTGGGTATAGTGCTAATAAAGCCAACGCTTGATAAAAGGGATATTGAGTAATCGCCAAGAGTCCAGCCATTGTTTGTTGATACTCTTGAGCGGAATTGAAATGATTAACAGCCCTTTGATAATCTCCAAAGAGATAACAAAGTATTCCTTTAATTAAATAGACTGAAAATAGAGTTTGAAGATTTTGACTCTGTTTTAATCTAGGAATTTCCTCAGCTTCATTAAACAGTTTTCCACTTAACTTGAGATTGTTTAGTTTGGATTGCTTTAAGATTTGAACAAATTGCATCCAAACAACAGTTCCAAAAAAGGGGAAATCTTGTTTTTCTTTTTTAATTAAATCTAAATAGATTTGACTCTGTTTTTCAATGAAATCTAAGTGGATTCCGGTTAAAAATAAGTTAATACAATATCCCATTGCAGCATAACAGACATAACCAATATTGCCGGAGTCTCGATTAAATTGAATCGTTTGTTTCCAAGCATCTAAAGTCGATAAAGCCGGTTCTTGCCAGTGACGAATTCCGACATTAAAAAGATGATGCACTTCCCCTTTCAGACTTTGATCTGGGAAGCGATCTAGAACTTGTAAAGCTAAACAGCCGAATTGATAGCCTAAGGGGATATTATTGAGAACAGAACATAAAATCATTCCATAAAAAGCGTAGCCATAAGCAGCTAAAGAAGAATTGCCATGGCGACGACAAAGATCAACCATCGTGACTGCAATGAATGGAATCAGTTGTGGCTTAGCATTATAAGCCGGAGCAGCAATTTTAATTAAAGTTCTAAGGGCAGCCAACATCCTGGGATCTTTCATCTCAGGTAAGTGATTCATATCCCTCACATTAAAATCTGTTGGTGCTGATTCTAATAGGACAATTTCTAATAAATCTAAAATACTTAATCCTGTCTCTATAGCTGCTTCAAGTTGATTTTCCGCCGTCTGGATTTGCACTTTGATTTCCAAAACTTTAACTCGATCTATCTTTTGTTTGGCTTGCTGAGAGATTTTTTGTATCAAAGCGTGAGATTGCTCGAAATGAGTATTAATATATTCAACTTCAGCCATTTCTAGATAAAGATTTAAAGTTAAATCGTAGTGAGTTTCCCAAGCGTCTGCTTTTAACAGTTCAATCGCAGTAGATAGATATTCTCCGGCTGCGATATAAGCCGTAGACAGCTTTGCTTTTTGAGCGGCTTTACGATTTAATTCGGCTAACTGTTCTCGCTGAATTGGATCGGAGATTAACTGTTTTCCTAAATTTAATTGATTAACAATCTCAAAGATTTTTTCTTCCTGCTGAGCTTTAGAAAAATGACTCAGTAACAACTGTCCGATTTTAAGATGAGTTGATTTCTTATCTTCATCTAGAATCAATAAATAAGCCGCTTGTTGAACGCGATCGTGCAAAAACCGATAGCCGACTGTGACTGTCTCAACGGTTGTTTCTTCTAAACTCCCTTGGAAAAATTTGTAAGTTTGATTAATCGGTAAAATCAGCCCTTCTTGTAATGCGCTCCAGATATCTGTTGCTACCGCTTCTGAGGAATAATCACACACTATCGCCAACGTTTCTAACTCAAAACGATTACCGATTGCACCGGCTAACTTTAATACCTCCTGAGTCGCCTGGGGCAATTTCTGCAAACGCTGCGCCATAAACTCCACCACATCATCACTCAGCGCCGCATCAACCACCTGTACTAAATCGCATTCCCAATACGCTAAATCCCGATTAAAAGTAATCAGTTTGTCTTCATATAACCCTTGCAAAAATTGCGTGGTAAAGAAAGGATTTCCTTGAGTTTTTTGATAGACTAATTCCGTTAAAGGTTTGGCAATTTCTGGGCTACAATTGAGGCTTTCAGCCACCAATTGATTGATATGACGAATTTCTAATGGCGCTAAGGTAATAGTCGAAATGACTGCTTGAGTTTTATCCAATTCCCCCAAAGTCAACATCAACGGATGGGCGGGAAATACCTCGTTATCGCGATAAGCCCCCAGCACCAACAAATAACCCGTTTCTGACTCTTTGATTAATAATTTCAGCAGGTTTAATGATGCCGAATCTGCCCACTGTAAATCGTCGAGGAACATCACTAGAGGATGCTCTTTTGTTGTGAAAATCCTGATAAATTTTCCAAATAGTAAATTAAAGCGATTTTGTGCTGCACTCCCTTCAAGTTTAGGCGCAGGAGGTTGTTGACCAATTATTTGTTCTAATTCTGGAATTACATCAATAATAATTTGTCCGTTTTCTGCAATTGCCTCTAAGATTTTAGCTTTCCAAGAGGCTAAAGCCGTATTAGATTCCCCCAGTAACTGCTTCATTAAATCCCGGAAAGCTTGCACAAAAGCACTGAATGGAATATTACGATTAAACTGATCAAATTTTCCCTTGATAAAATAGCCGCGTTGACGGGCAATAGGTTTGTGAACTTCATTGACGACAGCGGTTTTTCCAATACCAGAAAATCCCGCCACCAGCATCATTTCTGATCTTCCCCCCTTACCCTTACCCCCCTTACTAAGGGGGGACTGAGGGGGGATGGGGGACTGAGGGGGGATGGGGGACTGAGGGGGGATAGCCACGCGGTCAAAAGCATTGAGTAAGGCTTGAACTTCAAATTCTCTTCCGTAAAGTTTTTCGGGAATTGTAAAGCGATCGCAAATATCCCGTGTGGCTAATTCAAATAATCCGATTTCTCCTGTTGTATTAATTTGTTGTAAACACTGTTCTAAATCATATTTTAATCCCAACGCACTTTGATAGCGATCTTCGGCATTCTTTGCCATCAATTTGATCACAATTTCTTTTAGGATGTCGGGAATAGGATGTGAGGTGTTGGATGTGTCTCCTGACTCGGTCCTCCTGGCTCCTGACTCCTGAAGTTTTGGGGTTTGGGGAAAAGTTGGAATTCTAGCAATATGACAATGTAATAATTCCATGGGATCATAACTTTGAAACGGTAACTGTCCCGTTAATAGTTCAAACAACGTTACACCCAAAGAATAAAAATCTGTACGATAGTCAATTCCTCGGTTCATTCGTCCGGTTTGTTCAGGAGAAATATAAGCTATAGTGCCTTCTAAAACATTTGGATTAATCAGTTGCTGTTGTTCTTTGGGGAGTAAACTAGAAATACTAAAGTCAATCAGCTTAATCTGTTGCGTTGACCGATGTATTAGAATATTTGCAGGTTTAATATCTTTATGAATAATCCGCTTTTGAATCAGATAATTTAACGCCTCTGCGAGTTGAATTGCAACGCTGATAAATTCCTTTAAACTTCTTGTTGATTGTTGCCAATAGTCTGACAGAGAAATTACACCTTCATCTCTACTAATTAAGGCATATCCATTCCCATACCGTTCTAAAGCCAGGGGTTGAACAATTGCAGGATGTTCTAGAGAATGAGTAATAATATATTGATTCCGAAACTGTACTAATTCATTAAACGTGGGGTTAGGATTGCGTAAAACTTTGATAATCACCCCTTTGCCGTCCGGATGACTTGTGCCACGATAAACGAGGGTACGACTGCCTTGGTAGAGGGTTTCGTTTAACTGATAATGATTCAAAAAGCTCATAAAAACTGTTACGAATTTTAGAAGGTTGACTTGAAATAAAATTTAGTTGAGGATAGCTTAAATATTAATCGGGAATTTTAATTTAAATCTTGTTTGTCCAGGCTGATTTTCAACCGTATTTGCCCCTGATATTGATTAATGTCTCACAATCTATTATTCTAAACCACGGCTTTCACAGGCTGATTGAGTCGTAAAGAAAGGCTTATGATATTATTCTCAATCTCTGGAGACATTCCACAATCATAATCTGTAATCCCGACTACAATATGCATGACTTTCCGAATACACCCTGATTGTGATGAATGCCTTTCTCATCGATTACCCGCAATAGTATTGTAAATAATATTTATCCATACTTACACTGATCGATCACGATAGCAGAAAATCTCTATAATTTCTTGATAATTCCGAATCATTTCAATACTTTTCTGATTAGAGTTGTGGTGGAATATGAGTCCGGTTTTAATGCCCTCGGTTACCTGGGTACTAGGGTAGATTCAGCATCGTTTTGTTGGGATTATAACAACTATAGCTTCTGAGAGCAAAGACAATTTTTGAAGCCCGTTCTACCGTATCATGAAGCGTTTGATGACTGTTATAGAGACGGGCAATATGATTCCTTTCTCTGTTGAAAGCAGAGGCGCTTGTGAGGTAAGCGGGGTTATAATGAAGAGATGTTTCACTCCGTCTGTGAATGAAGTTTATGGGGAATAGTTGACTGAGTATTTGTTTCAATCATTTCTACTTTTAAGGCTTTAAATTGATCTCGAATCATTTCTAAATCAGCTAAATCTTCCGCAGCAAATCGTAAATCGCTGTGTAAATTATCACTTTTTACTAATACTCTTTCATATAACGCGGTTTTTTTACTCATCGGTACTGAAGCAATCCAACTATGAAATGTTACAGATAATGTTCCCAGAATTAAGGTTAAATCTTGGGTATCTTCGTAAGCAGTTGAAATTGTACAAGCAGTCGATAATGCTAATCCCAGTCCAATCGACCAACGATTAATTTTACGATAGGCACTCAGTTCTTTTTGGGTTTTTTCTTGATATTGTGTCAGTTCTTGAATCAGTTCTTGCTTTCTATCTTCAAGTGTTGAAGATTCAGAGGCTGAATGAATAGAAGGAACTTTGGCGACAGAAGAGACGACTTCTAAAGTTGTCATAATTTTCTCCTAACTCAATGATTTGTAAATTAATGGCACTGATAAAAAAGTTGCTTGACTTACTTTTATCTGCTTTCATCGACTCATTTATTCCGGATAAATTTATCAGAATAATTCTTATTTTTTTGTCACTTTTTTGAGTTATCGCTCATTTGAGTGACAAATTATCGTTTGTTGTGAGTCGTTGGTCATTAATCAGAAGAAGGCACTATGGGCAATCGAAGCAATCGCTAATTTATATTTCCTACTTCATACTTTCTCAAACAACAAAGAACAAACAACTAAGAATTATTCTGTAATGTCATCGGTCGATACACCTGATAATCAATATTGGGGAAAATGTTATCAATGGCTTCGACTTTTTCCAGCCAACCCGAATCTACTTTACCGACTTTGAGGTCTTCATAGATTTTATTAAACCGCATTAAATGGGAACGAGTCCGGCGAACGGCATAAGGAACCATTGTTCCAGTACTCATGATAAACGCCCAGTCAGAAGATTGAGCCAATAACAATTCCCGTGCCGCTTGGTTGAGGGCGCGGCGTTCCAATTCATCTGCTGCTTCTCGACAGGCCATTTTCGTCATGCGTTCAACGGCTTTATGCAGATGGGGATAAATCCAACTGTTGGTATGATTAAGCCAATATTCATGAAAGCCTTTATAACCCCAGCTAGACTGGGCTGGTCTACTCACTTGATGGGTGGTATGTTCTTGTAAATAGTCTGCCAAATGAGTCATGGCATATGTATCTTGGTCAGACCAAGTTTTACGGAATAAGCTATCTAAAAACCAGGGCCCTTCGTACCACCAGTGACCAAATAATTCCGCGTCGTAAGGAGAGACGATAATCGGGGGCTGTTGCATAATATTGTAGAGATGCTCCACTTGCTGTTCTCGGTTGAACAAGAAGTTGCCCGCGTGTTCTGAGGCTTTTTCTTTTGCCCAATACGGGTCATATAGTTCTTTATCACTTAAGCCTAAGCCACGACCTGTAATTTTATAATATTTAATCCCTGTATTTTTCCGCTGACCATCCGGCATGATGTAGGGCAAAATATATTCATATTCAGCTTCCCAGCCTAAGTCTTTATAAAATTCCCGATATTCTGGCGAACCCGGATAACCCAATTCAGATGACCACACCTGCTGAGAGGACTCTTGGTCGCGGGCAAACACAGCAACGCCTGTTTCGGTAAATAGGGGCGCATAAGTGCCAAACCGGGGCCGAGGACGGGCATAAAGCACCCCGTGACCATCGCTGAGAAAGTAACGTAACCCGGCATCAGCCACCATACGTTCTACGCCGTTGTAATAGCCGCATTCGGGTAACCAAATGCCTTTGGGGGGACGACCAAAGTTGTCTTCGTAATGTTCGCAAGCGACTCGAATTTGCGCCCAAACCGCCTCAGGATACATTTCCATTAACGGAAAATACCCGTGAGTCGCCCCACAGGTGATAATTTCTAGGTTATTGCTCTCTTGAAACTGTTTGAAGGCTGTAATTAAGTCAGCTTGATATTTTGTCCAGGTTTCTCGAACGGTCTCACATTCGTTGTAATAGTGTTCGGCGAGATAACGCAGATGAGGGTTTTTGCGATGGCGTTGGATTTCTTTTTCTGTGAGTTCTTGCAGTTGGTTGAGGTGATGTTCAAACCGTTCTTGAAGCAGTGGGTCACGCAACATCGACACTAACGGTGGTGTCAAACTCATGGTTAACTTGAATTCGACCCCATCTCGCTTTAACCCCTCAAACATTCTAATTAAAGGGACATAGGTTTCAATAATGGCTTCATATAACCATTCTTCTTCTAAAACATAGTCACTTTCAGGATGTCGAACAAAAGGGAGATGGGCGTGAAGCACCAGAGCAAGATAGCCAATAGCCATAGCGATATCAGTTGAATCAGGATTACAGAAAAGAAAGTTATAACAGCTTTACAATATTCTATGAGTTTACGGGGAAATGGTCACGTTTGAATCAGTCATTTTATTTGTTCTGGGTCATGGGTTACTTGTTGTTGGAGGGCGATAGGGAACAGAGAACAGAGAACAGAGAAAATCCCTTATCTCCCTTATCTCCCTTATCTCCCCACTCCCCACTCCCTATCTTCTCCACGAATAACCCCTCAACCCACAACAAATCATGAACTATGCTAAATCAAACAACAAAATTTCTGCATCCTCAGTTGCGCTTAGCTCTAAATCAGATTCATCACCGATGGCGGCTCCGTCTCCTGCTTGTAGTGTTGTCTCATTCAGCTTGACTTCTCCACGAGCCACTTGTAGCCAACCTTGACGATAATTATTAAAAGTATGACGGATGCGATCGCCTTTTGACAAGACTGCGCCATATAAGTTGACATCCTGATGCACTTTGAGTGTTGACTCTCCGCCTTCAGGGGAGGCAATGAGTTTAAGTTGTCCAGGCGTTAAACTCAGGTGGGTTTGTTGTTGTTCATAACTGGGGGTTAACCCTTTGGTTTGAGGCAGTAGCCAAATTTGTAGAAAATGAACCGGACTATTGTTGGAATGGTTAAATTCACTGTGGAGAATACCCGTTCCTGCGCTCATTCGTTGGACTTCACCGGGACGAATAATTGAGCCTGTACCGATGCTATCTTTGTGTTCTAGCGCCCCTTCTAAGACATAGGTGATGATTTCCATATCTCGATGACCATGAGTGCCAAACCCCGCACCGGGACTGACTTTGTCTTCGTTAATCACCCTAAGGCTGCTAAATCCCATGTGATTGGGGTCATAATATTGACCGAAAGAAAAAGTATGACGACTATCCAACCAGCCAAAGTTTGCTTGTCCTCTAAAGGATGATTTTCTAATGGTAATCATGACTTATTCCTCCTTAAAATTATGATTTTTATTTCATACTTTTAGTTTAATTTAAACTGTAGTAAAATGAAAAGTACGCACTTTTAAGTAAGAAAGTATCCTATAAGTAACTATGTCAATTTCTCCCGTCAATCCGGATAAAGATACTTGTCCAGCTCAGGAAGCTTTACAACTGATAACAGGACGATGGAAAATCTTAATTTTACGAGAATTATTTGAAGGTATTCGGCGATTTAATCAATTACAAAGAACATTAACCGGAATTACTCATAAAGTCTTAACTCAACAGTTGAGGGAGTTAGAAGCCGATGGTATTATCCATCGAGAAGTTTATGCAGAAGTTCCACCCCGCGTTGAATATTCATTAACACCTAAAGGCGTAAGTCTAAAACCGATTATTATGCAAATGCACCATTGGAAAGTTCAGCATGAGTAGTCGCGATTTTTGATTGATTAGGTAGATAGAATATCTCATAACCTGCAACCCTGATTCAGTCTACCCTAAGTACTTTTTTGTTACCCCGTACAGAAGAATGAAAGTTACCCTCGTGGATGAGTGATTTGTTTTAAGATTTGCACCACCATATTACGGGGTAAAAAGCGAGGAACAATATTAGCCAGAAAATAATTATTCATTCCTGGAATAACATAATTTCGTTTAGCTTCTAACGATTTCAATGCCGTTGTCACGACTTGACGAGGCGGGGTAGCCTTTCCATTGTCAAAGACTTTAGCTAATGCTCCTGTTGCAGTCGGCCCCGGACAAAGTGCTAGGACTCGCAGACCTCGATTTTTATATTCGCCCCAAAGTGCTTCACTAAAAGAAAGCACAAATGCTTTAGTCGCCCCATAAACAGCAATGTAAGGCATGGGTTGAAAACCACCGCTAGAAGAGACGTTAATCACCCCTCCCTCACCTTGAGCCAGCATTTTGGGGACAAAAGCGTGAGTTAAATCAACTAAAGCCATAACATTAACCATCACCTGTGCATGATCCTGTTGCGGTGAAATGTGCTCAAACGGTCCATAATTCAGAAAACCCGCATTATTAACCAGTAAATCTACGGTCAAATCCATTTGTTCAACCCGATCAAAAATTTTTTGAGCAATATGCTCCTGACTCAGATCAGCAACAATAACTTCAGTGCGAACATGATATTCTTGCTGAAGAATGGCGGCCAAGGCTCGCAGTTTATCTTCTGAACGTGCCAACAGTATCACATTCATGCCTCGTTTAGCCAATTCTTGGGCAAATATCTCCCCCATTCCCGATGAGGCGCCTGTCACTAATGCGGTTTTGCCTTGATAATTAAACATAAATCTTTCCTCTTAATCAACGAAAATGTTATTGGCACTTAAAGTTGTTTCAGGAGAGAACATTGCAATCTGGACTTGTTCTATTCCTCCGACACCATCGACATCAAAAAATAGTGAACCGCTAGCACTATCATAAATAAAGCGATCGCTACTATTCACTGCCGCTGTACCCTGGACAAACTGATCGCGCATCAGTAATGTTCCTGGAGTGAGGTTACCCCCAAAATTGCGAGCAGAAACTGAAATAATATCCTCAAACACTGAGAAATCTTCAATCACATCGATATCTCCTGGGAGATTTTGAAAGACAAAGACATCATTACCAGGCCCGCCTGTTAGCGTATCTTTACCCTCGCCACCAATTAAAACATCATTACCATTTTCCCCAAACAAAGCATCATTATCCTTATCGCCGAAGAGAATATCATCTCCTTTGCCACCAAACAGCGCATCGTCACCTTGACCCCCATTCAGCACATCATTACCCATATTTCCCAGCAAACCGTCATTACCAGTATTGCCAAATATGCCATCATTGCCGCTACCCCCTGTCATGCCATCATCGCCATCTCCTCCGGTCATTTGGTCATTGCCAGCATTACCAATAATTCCGTCATTACCACTGCCACCACTGAGGGTGTCATCCCCATCATTGCCATTGAGAATATCATTACCCCCTCCAGCATTGAGCGCGTCGCCTCCCTCTCCACCCAGGAGAATATCATCGTTGTCACCCCCTAGAAGTCGGTCATTACCCGCCTGACCATCCAAATAGTCGTTACCGCCGTTGCCAAATAATAAGTCATCATCATCACCCCCAATGAGCGCATCATCCTCATCACCACTGACAATGGTGTCATTGCCCGCCAGGCCTTCAAGATAGTCGTTACCGCCGTTACCATAGATCACATCATTGCCATTTGTACCGACTAAAATTTCGCTATCTGTGCTACCAATAAAAGTATTTCCTGATGAATTTTCTGATGCAGTTGGAGTCAGGTTAAGCACCGCAGAGAAACCATTTGTATCGGGAACTATTCTGGCAACTTCAATTTCATCACCTGTCCAGAAAATACCATCTTCTCCGGCACTATATAATTCAATAATATCGCTGGTAACATAATTAATTGGCTCGAAATCTGCTTCAGCAGAAAAACTAGCCAGGGGTGAAGTTGCCTCTAAGGTCAGTGCTTCTTGACTTCGGATGATTCCTTCTGGGGTGTCTTGAATTTCAATGAATAGCTTAAAGAAACTGTTAGCTGTATCATCTTCTCCATTAGCAATAATTGCGCCTGCGGAATATAAGGATTCAAAAGGCAAATCTAAATCATTTGGAGTGGGAGAAAAGTCAGCAATATTATCGCCAGAATTTGAGGTGATACTGGGTACAAAAGGAGTTGGGCCGGTTGAAGTGCTGCTGACTACTTCAATTTCTATAACATCTAAATTGTTATCGACAGTTCCCACATTTTCCAGTAAGGGATGATCAATTAAACCATCAACAGGCTCGCTAAATAATAAAGTGGTTTCACCTGTCAGATTAGCAGTAAAATCGGGTTGATTATTGGGGTTAAAACCAAAGTTAACACCGATCGTAACGGAATTTAAAAAGTTAAGTTGCTGTGTCATCTTTTTGTGAGGTGATAAGATTAAGTGTTTTGTTGCAAGTGGGTGAATATTTCTCTTAAATGAGATCAAATCATTAATTTAGCCCACAGTGAAATCAGAAGAAATTTACTATTTCTCCGAGGGATTATATCCAGTGATAAGAATGAACAAAATCGTTACAAATATTGCCCTGAGTGACTTAAATATTTGCATTATTGCTCCCATCAATTCAAGACTTTTAGGGTCTTACTGATGTATGGAATCATAGCCTTTGATGAGTTGACCTAAACTTTTAAATTGAGGCAAAATCAGGCGAGTCCTGAGAGAAGTCAAGCGGTTTAACTTCTACCTTTTCCTTCGTGAACTTGTACTGTTTTCCCTTAATGTATTTCTGCATCATCTGGGAAAAGAAAAGAGTAATTCCAAATGATGTACATTAACGATTACAGTAAAAAAGCTCCTAATCAGTTTGATTTTTTTGATTCGATGCCAAGTTATTACACTGATAATAAAGTGATTCCCATCAGGTAAATAACTTATATGAAGCTGAAAGAACACCTAATCACTAGGTTACTTTCATTCTCAGAGGTTGTCAATACTTTTATCAAAAATGGGCAAAAAAAATCCGATTTTGAGTACTTGACTCTCTTCAAACCCAGATATTACTACAGTTTTCGGCAATAGGACTCTGAAAGACATTAAGGGTTGACGGGTAGTCTATGGGCGCAGTGCAATCCTTTGATGTCAGCAATTATTTTGTATCAGGTCAAACATTAATAAGAAATGTAAAACTTAGATTTTGTCTAAAATCAGAGGAGGTTTTTAAATCTTTCTGTAAAATCACCGATTCCCTAAACTCTATAGCCGTTCTATCTGAGTTATATCAGAAATTTAATAGCAAAAGGGTAAAGAGTATAGTTTTAAGGGTTTTAACCTGATTGTATATTTTCAATGATGACGAATGAGCTAACTAATTCGTAACAATTTTGTAAAAAGGTTTCTATGAGGATTTCCGTAACCTTACTGATCACACAGCTATAGGTTATCTATAAAGATAGATATAGAGATCAGAGAAAAACTGAATTGCGACTCTATCTAGAGTGAAGAGTGATTATACCTAAATCAATCTCGATCATATTCTATGCTGTTATAGGTCGCCAATAAACACAATGGAGAAAACGATCTGAACTCGTAAGACATCAGATCATGATAGTTTTTTTCCATGGCTTTGATTTGATTGATAATGAACCTATTTTCCCCTGTCAACTGCTTTGATTACTCAAGAAAATCTCGATGACTCTACGTCATTTAAGATCCCGATACATCAAGGTTTGACCCGGTTTTGACTAAAGCCGCATCAAAAGAGATGGATTGGATGAGTGCATAAGCTAGAACAGGAGAGAAATATGTTCGGGTAGATGCTGAAGCTGAAGAACCGTTTAACCCAATCACCTAACATTGTTGAACTTTAGCAATGAATTATCCAACCTCAAAAATTGCAGTAATTGGCATGGGTTGCTATTACCCAGGCGCCAATAATTTACAACAACTTTGGGAAAATATTCTAACTCGTCGTCGTCAATTTCGACGTACTCCCGATGTTCGTTTACCCCTATCAGAATATTACGATCCAGACCCAACAGTTCCCGACAAAACCTATGGCAGTCGGATGGCTGTAATTGATGGTTTTGAATTCGACTGGGCAAACCGACGCATTCCCAAAACCGCTGTTGAATCAACCGATATCGTTCATTGGCTGGCCTTAGAAGTCGCATACAAAGCCATTGAAGATGCAGGTTTCAGCCGTCAAACCATTCCCACAGAAAAAACCGGAGTGATTTTAGGCAATACCTTAACCGGGGAACAAACTCGGGCAACCGGAATGCGTCTACGGTGGCCTTATGTTCGCAAAGCATTACAAACAACAGCCGTAGCCAAAGGGATGTCAGCCACGGCCACTGAATCTTTAATTAACACAATGGAAGGCATTTATAAATCAGCCTTTGCCACCATTACTGAAGATTCCCTAGCAGGTGGACTTTCTAATACGATTGCTGGACGAGTTTGTAATTTCTTTAACCTCGATGGGGGTGGTTATACCGTTGATGGGGCTTGTTCTTCTTCCCTGATTGCCGTCACAACTGCTGCAAAATCCCTTGCTTGTGGCGATCTCGATTTAGCCTTAGCGGGTGGAGTTGATATCAGTCTTGATACCTTTGAACTGATTGGCTTTGCCAAAACTGGGGCATTGACTGCAACAGATATGACGGTTTATGACCGTAAAGCCAGTGGTTTTATTCCCGGTGAAGGCTGCGGGTTTGCGGTTCTCAAACGCTTAGAAGATGCCCGCCGAGATGGAGATTATGTCTATGCCGTGATCCAAGGCTGGGGTATTTCTTCTGATGGTAAAGGGGGGATTACAGCCCCTTCTAAAATCGGTCAATCTAAAGCCTTACGCCGCGCCTACGATAAAGCTGAATACAATACCCATGATTTAGACTTTATTGAAGGACATGGTACCGGTACGCCAGTTGGCGATCGCACAGAATTAGAAGGAATTGCCCTGGCGGTTGCCGCAGATGGAGAGATTGCCCCCCGTTCAATTGGAGTCACTTCTTTTAAATCTCTTGTGGGGCATACTAAAGCTGCTGCGGGTATCGGAGGATTGATTAAAGCGGTGATGGCAGTCAATCAACGGGTGATTCCTCCTAGCTGTGGTTGTCAAGATCCTAACCCCGTCTTTGACAGTTCTGCTCAGTCAATTTATCCTATTTTACAAGGAGAAGTCCGTCAACAAGGCGATATTCTACGGGCGGGTGTTTCAGCCATGGGATTTGGTGGAATTAACTCCCACGTTACCCTAGAGTCTGGCGATCAACCCTCCGAGAAGTTAAAGTCTACTCTCAAACCCGAAGCCTTGTTGGTTTCTAACCAGGATACAGAAGTGTTTGTCCTTTTGGCAGATACTGTTGAAGCGTTACTAGAAAAAACCCAACGTTTGGCAACGGTGGTAGAGGATATCAGTTTAGCGGAAATGGTAGATTTAGCTGTTGAGATCTCCCAAGCTGAGATATCTGGAAAAGTGCGGGCAGCTATTGTGGCAGACACTCCGATGGCGTTGGTGGAAAATCTGCAACAACTAGAAGAAATCTTAAATGATAAACCCCCTGCGGTGGGAGAAATGCGGGTTTCTCCTCAAAAACAGATTTGGGTGGCGAACAATATCAAACAGTGTCGTGTAGCGTTTTTGTTTCCCGGTCAAGGTTCCCAACGGTTAAATATGGTGCGAACCTTAGTACAACGGTATGATTGGGCGCGGGAATTTTTAAGCGAAGCAGACAACTGGTTAGAAGAAGCGGGATTTAGCGCTATTAGTCCTTTAATTTATCGTCAAGCAGATCGCGCTGTCAATAAAGATCAAATTAAAGATTGGTTGAAAGCCTTAACCCGCGCAGATATTGCCCCTCCTGCTATCTGTTTTGCCTCTTTAGTTTGGAAACGCTATCTCAACCGTTTAGGGATTCAACCTGTTGCGGTTGGCGGACATAGTTTAGGGGAATTAAGTGCTTTTCAAGCCGCAGGGGGTTATGACGAGAAAACCTTGTTAGTGTTTGCCGCTATGCGAGGTAAAGCCATGGCAGCCACTGAGGGTAAAGCCGGGACAATGGCAAGTTTAGCTTGTTCTCAAACGGAGGCTGAAAAACTGGTTCAAGGGGTTAACGGTTATGTGGTGGTGGCGAATATTAATAGTCCCAAACAAACCGTAATTTCAGGTGAACCCAAGAGTGTTGCAGAAGTGATTCAACGGGCTGAAACTGAAGGTATTGCTAGCCGTCCACTCCGTGTGGCTAATGCTTTTCATTCTGAGATGGTGGCTTCCTCGGCTGAATTTTTGCGGGCAAATGCACCGATTCCTGATACCTTATCTCAAACCAGTTTATCGTTATTTTCTAGTGTGAATGGAGAGTTAATTCAACCGGGAATTCAGCTACGAGAATACTTCGCCCAACAGATGACTTCTAGAGTGGATTTTATTTCCCTCGTCAATACTTTAGCCACTCAATGTGATGTGATGGTGGAAGTCGGGCCTGGGAAAGTGTTGTCGGGTTTAGTCAGTGCCACAACAAATCATCCGATGTGTTTACCGGTAGAGTCCAAAGCGGGAAGCGATCGCGATCTCAATACCTTACTGGCGAGTTTGTTTGTTCAAGGGAGTGATATTGATTGGAAGGTACTATATGAAAATCGTTTAGTGCGTCCCTTTATTCCTGCTTCTCAAAAACAGTTTGTGGTTAATCCTTGTGAAAAACCCTTGCAAGTTCTGGGCAATATTGAAAATTTGCCAATGGCTGTTGATTTAGTTCCAACTCAACCTCAACTCATGCCAGGATCTGAGGATTTATTGGAGTCGGTCTTATCCGAATATTTCTCTGAACGGGGTGCATTTTTAGCCGAGTTAATTCGGGCTGATTTAGAAAGCTTGTAAAGCAGAAAAAATTCTATTCACAGCTCAGAAATTCAAACTTACAACGGAACATAACTATGACATCTTCTCAACATTCTTCCAATTTACCGCCCAATGATGAATTGGTTCAGTTACTTTCCACTTATTTTTCTCAACGCGGTTCTTTTCTCGCAAAAGTTATTCGAGCCGATTTACAAACCTCTCGCTATTTTACTAAAAAGAATCACAATAGCAATGGTAATGGGAAAACTCATAACCTGAATGGTAATGGTAACGGTAATGGTAACGGTAATGGTAAAGCAAAAACTCATAACCTGAATGGCAATAGCAATGGAAATGGTAACGGCAATGGAAAAAGTGCAATTTACCTTCAAAACGGGAATGGTAACGGTCATCCTGTCACTGTAAAACCCGATTCATCCGTAGTCGTAGAGCCTGTTAAACCGACTAAAAATATAGAGTCGATTTTAATCAATTTAGTCGTTGAGAAAACCGGATATCCAGAACAGAGTATTGATCTCGATTTGAAACTGTTAGATGATTTAAACCTCGATTCTATTAAAGCCGGTGAATTAGTAGCAATGGCAGCAAAAGAATGTGGGGTTGCAGGGGAAATTGATCCGTCAACCTTAGCCAATGCCACTTTAAAAGAAGTAGCGGATGTTCTGGGAAAGCTGTTACCGAATTCAACTGAAGAAACATCCTTATCGGTTTCATCCCCAACACCACAAACAGATAGCCTAGATATCCCTCAACTGCTATTACAACAAGTAGAAGAACGCACCGGATTTCCCTCATCCACTTTATCAATGGAGTTGCGTTTACTGGATGATTTAAATCTAGATTCGATTAAAGCCGGTGAATTAGTGGCTAGTGTTGCCAAACAACTCGGGTTAAATGGTCAAGTCGATCCTTCAACTCTTGCCAATGCTACATTACAAGAAGTCGTCGATGCCATGGGTTTAGCAAAACCCGTTGAGGTCAAACCTCAAACAGTTATAAAGCCAGAAACAGTTGCAGAAGCTTCACCTGCTTGGGTACGGAACTTTAGCATCGAATATGTAGCCCAAGAAAAACAAGAATGTTTCCCAGAAAATTGGTCAGCAGCTAAAGTTTTGATTGTTGCTGATACAATGAATCATCCTCTTGTTACTGCCCTGACAAAACAACTGCTAGGACTGCAGGCAGAAATACAAAAAGTCACCTACCAAAATTTAATGGCAGATGACGATCTATCTAAAATTAACTACTCTCACTATATCGCGATTCTGCCCCAAAAATATGACATTGAAACCCGTGAATTTCCTTTAGGGGAAATGACAACACGACTTCATAGTATTGCCACACCAGGGAAAGAGAAATGCATTACTTATGTTCAGTTTGGAGGCGGTCAATTTGGTGAGGCAGGGGTTCATCCCGAACGCTGTTGCGCTGCCGGATTTGCCCGTAGCGTCCATCTAGAACGTCCCGACCTGCGGGTACGGGTAGTGGATGTCGCCAAGACTTTAAACGCCCGACAAGTGGCAAATTGCGTGATTGAGGAAATCGCTGATGATGCTGCAATTGTTACAGCAGGGTATAATCGGGATTTAGTTCGCTTTGTGCCACAGTCCCGTTTACAACAACCCGTTGATTATCTGCCGCGTGGGATTAATTGGTCAGAAAATGATGTAATTTTAGTCACGGGCGGTGCAAAAGGAATTACTGCTGAATGTGCCTTGGCGGTGGCGGAGTTAACCGGGGTGAAAATGGCACTCGTGGGACGTTCTGCTTTACCCACAAATACAGAAGGAGAAATTGCCCAAACCTTAGCCCGATTTCAAGCAAAAGGCTTAACTGGTCGTTACTATAGCTGTGATATTGCCAATGCAGATGCAGTCACCCAATTAGTAGAAACAGTCACAACTGAATTGGGAAGCATTACAGGGGTGATTCATGGGGCCGGGTTGAACAAACCCCGTCGGGTTGACCAAGTCAGTTTAGCAGCCGCCCAAACTGAAGTCTCACCCAAACTGTTAGGAGCATATCATCTGTTACAAGCCTTAGAACAAACTCCACCCAAATTGTTCCTGGCATTTACCTCAATTATCGGTGTCACAGGAATGCCAGGAAATGCTTGGTATGCCTTCGCCAACGAAAGTCTGTCTATTTTATTACGTCAATTCCAACATCAACATCCCAATACTCAAATTCTATCTTTGGCTTACAGCGTTTGGGATGAAGTCGGTATGGGGGCGCGGATGGGTAGCGTCAAAAATCTTGAAAAGATGGGAATTCATGCTATTTCAAAACAAGAAGGAGTCAGTCGCTTCTTGAAGCTATTTGAATCTAATCCTGGTGTTGACCAAGTGGTGATTGCAGCCCGTCTCGGAGGACTCGATACCTGGTCACCCATCCCTGTTAAACCCCCATCTCAACTGCGGTTTATTGAAAAAGTCATTAGTTTTGAACCCAATGTTGAACTGAAGGCACGGATTCATCTAAGCTTAGATTGCGATCGCTATGTCGCAGATCATATCTGGCGAGGGTCTTATCTATTCCCCACTGTATTTGGTTTAGAGGCGATGGCACAAGCGGTTGCCTACGTCACCGCAGAGGCGCAACCCTCCATTATCGGCATTTCTGACATTTCCCTGCGTCGGCCAGTGGTGGTAGACCCCACAAAGGGTGTAGAGATTGAAATTCATGGCGAGGTGATGGAAACTGACGATAACGGCGAACGTCAGATTAAATTAGGCATTCGTACCGAACAAACTGGGTTTAATCTCGATCATTTCTCAGCTACTTTTATCTTAGGAAATCGCAAAGTTGGAGAAACCTTATCACCCGAAACCTTTAAGCCTCAAGGTTTAACCCTCCAACCCAAACAAGATCTGTATGGAGATTTACTCTTCCAAGGACCACGCTTCCAACAGATGGGTGAAATCTTATCCCTCAACGCCAAACAAGCTGTATTCTGTTCTCAAGTCCGTTCAAAAGATGAATTAGTTTCAGATAGCTTTAATCATCCTCAGGGTCAAACTATCTTACTCGGCGATCCTTATTTACGGGATGTATTGTTACAGTCAGTACAGTTGACGATACCTCAGCATATCTGTTTACCCGTTGAAATTGGCAACATTGAATTCTTCCAAAATCCGACTGCCGATGAAACTAGCCGACGGGTACAGGTAATTCTGCAACAACGACAAGACCAAGAATATATCAGTCAAGTCGTAGCAACTAATGAAGCTGGAGTGATTCTCGAACGCTTAAGTGGTTATCGCCTAAGGATTTTAGAAGAACATCCCGAAAATCCGACTGCCGAACAATTGGCTAATCCTCAAGCCGCTGACGAGGAGACCTTTAATCGCATTGTACAAGAAACCGCTAGCCAATTGGATGTTACCTTACCCGCAATCTCGGTCGGATATGCACCCAACTTACAAAGTCTATCGAAAAAACAACGTCGTCAACAAGAAAAACCGATTATTGCCAATGCCGTTAAGTCTCAACTCGGTTTATCTATTGCGGAAAACATTGACTTTAATATTAAAACCCTTGCCACCGGTAAACCCCAATTCACCGGAAAAACAACAACCGGATTAGATTTATCCTTGTCTCACTGCGATCGCTATTGTTTAGCGGTTGTAGGTGAAACGCCCCAGGGTTGCGACATAGAAGCCATTCAACCTCGGACATTAGAAGATTGGGAAGCCTTATTAAGTTCTTCTCCGATAGCAGTTGTCCAGCAGTTAGTCCAACAAGGCGATACCCTCGATGTAGCAGCCACCCGTATTTGGTCCGCAACAGAAACAGTTCGTAAAGCCGTTAACGGTATTAAGCCTAAATTCTCAATTGTGGCGAAACAAGAAGATGGGGTACTGTTACAAACCGAGACACCCAACGGAACCTATTTTGTGCTGACGGTACCGATTAAACTGACTCGGCCACCGCAACGGATGGTTGCAATCTTAGTCAGTCCTCAACCGTCTTTAACCTCAAATTCGATTATTCCTCAACAGGATAATCAATCTCACCCCGATCATTCCCGTTCTCATCGTACCCGTTATACCCAAGATGGCCCCCAAGGACAACTGGTATATGAACAACGCTATCAAGTCAGTTTCAAGGATAGTGGCAGTATTAGTCGTCGGGTGTATTTTGCTCAATATTTCCGTTGGGTGGGCAAAATTCGCGAGTTACCGATGGAAAGTATTGCTTCCCAGATGTTAGGGGATTTCCTCACCGGAGATTGGGGAATGGTTACCAACGCCGTCAGTTTACGAGTCTTAGGAGAGGCTACCTCCTACGATATTGTACAAGCAAGAGCCTGGGTGGGGAATGTAGTGGGGTCTTCTTTTGATACCTACATTGAATTTTGCAAGGTATTACCGGATGATACTTTAGAACGGATTGCGATCGCAGAAGTCAAAGCCACTTGGGTACGGTTGGTGAGTTATGGGGTACCTTCACCCATGCCATTCCCGGAGTATCTGCAAACCTATCTAGATCGATTTTCCGCCTCTACCCCTGCCACCCTTGATTTGAAGCGCCCTGAGACCTTACCTTTGCCGCCATTACCCGCGCCGTTGGGTCAATTGGATACGGGGGTTACGGTTTACCAAACCTCACTCCAACAGGGTCGTTATGGCAAGTTATTGTATTCTCAACAATTCCAAACCACTTTAGAAGAATCTAATTTAGTCGGGAATGTTTACTACGGCAATTACTTCATTTGGCAAGGACGCACTTTAGATTTATTCCTCTATTCAGTTGCACCGGAATATCTACGAGTCTCTAACCCCTGTGGTGAAATGGTTTGTCTCTATACCCGGATGGACTACCTGCGTGAGGCGATGCCATTCGACCAAATTCGCACAGTCTTGTATGTGGAGTCGGTGTCTGAATGCGGTGCGGTGTTTAACTTTGAGTTTTTCCGAGATCAGGCTGACGGGACTTCTGAAAAGCTTCATGTCGGACAACAACAAGTGGCTTGGGTCACCCGCCAAGAAGATGGCAGCGCCGTTGCCACACCCTGGCCGTCAAAAGTGATGGAAGTCTTAACTGGGGTATCTTCATCAGAAGAATCTGTATCGGTTATGGCAAACTCTTTGCGGCATTAATTCCCACCTTAACCAAAAATTGTCAACTTAAATCAATCAACCTCAGGGTTTGAGTTGACAATTCTCTCCACCCTTCAAAAACAGTTTCTCAAACAGGATTACTACTGATGCGTAATAGAAACAAACAGATTCGAGACCAACTGCGTTTGATTCATATTCTTGCCGCTTTTGGTTTAGGTGTCTTCATCTATTCTCCCTGGCGCAGTCATCCGGCAATGCTGATGGCAATGAGTTTTTGTATCTTCCCGATGTTGGCTTTAACGGGTGTTTGGATGTGGAAAGCGCCTCAAATGACCCGGTGGTTTACACAGATGCGTTCCCAGTGGGGAGGTGATGTCAAGATGTAAATTCTCACCCAGTTTAACTGAAATCACAGTCATTTTCATCCCCTCTCAACCTTCATTTTTTTAGAGTCAACAATCCCTTTTTTAACTTCTCTCACCTTCAACACTTTTACAGGAGTTACAAATGCAGAATAACAGTCCTAATTTCGAGTATGATGTTGTCATTATGGGTGCTGGATTTGCCGGCTTATGCCAAGCCCGTCACCTCATGCTCAATGTTCCAAATATCCGCATTGCTTTAATTGACCCCCGTCCGGAAGAGCGCTCGAACAAAGATTTAAAAATTGGTGAATCTACCATTGAAATTGCGGCACTGTTTCTCTCAAAAGAATTGGGATTACATGATTATTTGATTGAACATCATGCACCCAAGAAAGGATTAAACTTTCACTGGCCGAAGCATCCTCAGAAAACTGAAAATATTGAGGACTACTATCATATTTGGTCAAACCGACAAGTTGCCATTCCCTCTTTCCAAATCAATCGCGCTAAGTTTGAGCGAGACTTGTTGAAAATGAATAAAAAGATGGGAGTCAATTTCTACAATGGTTCAGTGATAGATGTTGATTTGACACCCAAAGATGAGATTAAGACGGTTGAGGTTAAGCTGGATGGAGAAAAGATCCAACTAACCGCCAAACACGTGATTGATGCAGCGGGTCGTAAATTTCTTGTCGGAAAGAAAACCGATAATGTCTTATTTGATTCTAAAGATTTAATGGGGTTAAATAATGGTTCAGCCTGGATGCGGATTAAGAATGTAGACCGTACAATCTTTGATCAGGGTTATGCACCCACTGACCTTTCTACCAGTAAATATTACTGCACGAATCACTACTTCGGAAAAGGTCATTGGTTGTGGATGATTCCGACAGATACTCAATCGGGAGAACTCTCTATTGGCGTGATTCATCACCATGATGTGATTCCGGCACAACAGGTGAATACAGAAGAAAAGTTTCGTAATTTTCTCAAAGAAAATCATACCATTTTATCCCGTTTAATTGATAGCGGTGAACCGATAGATTTTAACTACTGGAAACGGATTGCTCATACCAGTAAAACCCTATTTTCTGAGGATAATTGGTATGTCATGGGGGATGCAGCTTATCTGTTTGATGCCTTTTATTCTTATGGTACAACGACGATTAGTTTAGCCATTGAATCAGTAACAGAAATTATTCGTGCTAAACTCGCAGGTGAGGCAGAGGCTGAACAAAAACGAGCCGCTTATAATCAGTTTAATTTAGCATTTGCTCGCAGTGTGAATTGTCTTTACCGCTATCATCCTCAACAACTCGGTCATGCCAGTGTTATGAGTTGGCGCATTTATTTCGAGTATATGTGGTGGTTTGGCGTAGAAGTACCGATGTATATTGGCAAATGGCACTTAGATTTAAGCTTTATTCCCATCTTTTTAAAGACTCTAAATAGCAATGTCGATGGACTCTTTGAAGACATCTATCAACAGTTTAATCAACTGGTTGAAAAAGACAAAAATATTGGCTTAATGGATTGCTATCGAGCCGATCAATTACTGGGTGAATATCACACCTTAAAACACTTTGATGATTTCCTCGAAAATACTAAATTTGAGCCATTACGTTGTAATGTTTTTGCGGGTTTGAAATCCACCTGTTTTTATGCCGCAATTTGGTATGTAATGTTGCAATGGAAAGGCTTTGGTTTAGCGGGTTGTTTGAAGCCTCGTCACCTGTATCATTTCTTCCGACTTCTGGCAATATCTGCTCAAGGTGCAATAGCCGAATTGATTTATAAATTCCGCACTCGTCGGTTATCAGATAACACAGAAGTTGAGGAAATGCGTCAAGGGTTTAAGACTTATCAATATCAGCCAAAACTTCAGCCATGGATGACAACTTCTACCCCAGAAAAGCGGGTGTATGCCACCAAAAGCTAACTTGTACTTTTTCTTTCTCTATTCCGTTGGGTTACTGAGTTTAAAGCACTTAAAAATATAGTAACCCGACCCATAACTCTCTCAAAAAACATTAGGAGATATTCATGAATACCACTACTTTGCAACAGCAAGAATATGATGTTGTGATCATGGGTGCCGGATTTGCCGGTCTCTGCCAAGCCCGACATCTAATGCTCAATATTCCGAATATTAAGGTAGCATTGATCGATCCGCGTCCAGAAGAACGAACCAATAAAGACCTCAAAATCGGTGAGTCAACGGTAGAAATAACATCACTATTGATTTGTAAAGAACTGGGTTTAAATGATTACATGATTGAGAATCATCCCCCTAAAGCCGGTCTCAATTTTCACTGGCCGAAAAAAGCTGAAAATACCGATACAATTGACGACTATTATCATGTTTGGATTAATCGTCAGCCCCCTATTCCCACCTTCCAAATTAATCGGCAAAAATTTGAGCGAGATTTGCTCAAAATGAACAAAGATATGGGAGCCACATTTTACAATGGTCGAGTCGTTGATGTTGATTTAACTCCCGGTGATGCTGAGCATTTAGTCAAGGTAAAACTGAAAGATCAATACATCGAACTTAAAGCAAAACACGTTGTAGATGCAGCCGGTCGTAAGTTTATTGTGGGTCGTAAAACAGATAATATTCTGTCGGGTCCGGAACATGTAATGGGGATAAATACAGGTTCAGCTTGGGTTCGGGTTAAAAATGTCGATCGCACGATTTTTCATAATGGTTATGACCCTTATGGAACCTCTGTTAGTCATTATTATGCCACTAATCATTTCTTCGGAAAAGGGCATTGGTTATGGATGATTCCGATTGATTCAGATAATCAAGAAATTTCCATTGGAATTATTCATCATCATGATGTTATTGCCGCCAAGGAAATGAATACAAAAGAAAAGTTTGAAGCATTTCTGAAGGCAAATCACCGGATGCTTTATGACTTAATTCAGAGTGGAGAAAATATTGATTTCCACTATTTACCTAAGGTTGCTTATACCAGTAAAATGCTGTTGTCCCCAGATAACTGGTATGTCATGGGTGATTCTGCTGGCATTTTTGATGCCTTCTATTCTCTCGGCACAACAATGATTGCACTGGCGATTGAAAGCACAACAGAAATTATCCGGGCGAAGTTGGCAGGGGAAGCAGATGCAGAGAAAAAACGAGCGGCTTACAATGAATTTAACCTGACTTATATGAGTTCAGTTAATACTTTCGCGAGTTACCACAGTCAACAGTTAGGTCATGCCAGTATTATGAGTTGGCGGATTTATTTCGAGTATATGTGGTGGTTTGGAATTCTTGTGCCTATGTATATCGGTAAATGGCATTTAGATCTTGATTTTCTTAAAGATTTTAATGCACCCTTTCAAGGCTTTTTAAACGGGCTGATTCCAGAGGTTTACAAACAATTTGATACCTTAGTTGAACGCGGAACTAATATTGGGTTAATGGATGCGGTTCGGGCCGATCAACTGATTGGAAATTATTACACCTTTAAGCACTTTGACGATTTTTTAGAAAATGCCAAATTAGAACCTCAACGTTGCAATATTTTAGGCAGCATGAAACATACATTATTCTACATTGCAATTTGGTATGCGATGTTCCAATGGAAAGGATTTGGTTTAGCTGGCTTACTCAAACCCCGGAACCTCTATTACTTTTTCCAACTGTTAGCATTGGCGGCTAAAACGGCTCTGGGAGAAATGATTTATAAATTCAAAACTTGGGGCTTACCAGAGAATAGTCAAGTTGAACAAATGCGTGAAGAATTCAAGAGTTATCAATATCAAGCTGAACTTCAGTCCTGGATGGAAACTGCATCTGCATTATCTGCATTAGATAGCCATTAAGTCAACAATCCCATGTTTTAAGTTGGGTCGGTTTTGTTCAATTCAATCCCCCAACTTCTCCACTACTCTGTTTCTTCTTATCCTATTTTCAGAGATAATCTGCTCATCCAAATCCATGAAAATACTACTTTTTCAAATTCGACTCTGGATAGAAACCTTTGAGATTAGTCATCCTCAAGTGGCTCAAGTTTTATCCAAAATTCCTGCAAGTTGTCCATTTGCCCGAGAGATTCGGTTGTGGGGTTACACTCTCCAAATTCCCCCTTTATGTCACTTGAATCCTGTTTATGATTCTTTGATGCTATTACGGTTTCGGGCTTTAACTTTCCTGGATGAAACCCACCCGGAAAAAACGGCTCAAATCTAATCTTTCACTAAACACTTGATTCTCAATTTAGGAGTTACTAATGAATACAATGACCACTGAATTACAACAGTTTGAATATGATGTCGTCATCATGGGTGCCGGATTTGCCGGTCTTTGTCAAGCGCGTCATCTACTACTCAATATTCCCAACATCAAGGTGGCATTAATTGACCCCCGTCCAATTGAACGAACTGATAAAGACTTAAAAGTGGGTGAATCTTTGATTGAAGTCGCTGCATTATTCCTCGGAAAAGAACTAGGACTGCAAGACTATTTAATCGAAAATCATGCACCCAAATCCGGCTTAAACTTTCACTGGCCGAAAACACCCAGCGAAACTAATACGATAGACGACTACTATCATGTCTGGTCTAACCGACAGACTCCAATTGCCTCATTTCACCTCAATCGTGCCAAGTTTGAGCGCGATGTCTTGCAAATGAATTTGAAGTTAGGGGCCATTTTCCATCAGGGCCGAGTAGTTGATGTTGAACTGACTCCCAAAGATGCCGTTAAAACTGTTACGGTAAAAAGTGACAATCAATATCTTCAACTGCAAACCAAGCACGTAATTGATGCAGCGGGTCGTAAATTCCTTGTGGGACGCAAAACCGATAACGTTGTGTTTGACTCAGAAGAGATGTTTGGACTCAATAATGGCTCGGCTTGGATTCATGTCAAAAATACAGACCGCACCATTTTTCACTCGGGATATCACCCCACTGGCTCCTCATCGAGTCATTACTATGCCACCAATCACTATTTTGGTCATGGTCATTGGCTATGGATGATTCCGACAGATACCGAAACCGGAGAGTTATCCATTGGAATTATTCATCACCATGATGAGTTATCGGCTAAAACCCTGAATACTCGGGAAAAGTTCATGGCATTTCTCAAGGCCAATCATAATATTCTCGCCCGTCTGATTGACAGTGGGGACTTGGTTGATTTTCACTACTGGCCGCGCATTGCCCACAAGAGTAAGACTCTGTTTTCTGAAGATAATTGGTATGTAATTGGAGATGCGGCTCACATTTTCGATGCCTTTTATTCCTATGGCACCACAATGATGGCATTCGAGATTGAAAGTGTCACAGAAATTATTCGCGCTCAGTTAGCCGGTGAAGCAGATGTCGAACAGAAACGAGTGGCTTACAATGATTTTAATCAGGCTTATGCTCGCACGGTCAATTGTCTGTATCGTGACCACGCCAAACAATTGGGTCATGCCAGTGTCATGAGTTGGCGGATTTATTTCGAGTATATGTGGTGGTTTGGGGTTCATATCCCCACCTACATTGGCAAATGGCATCTAGATGTCAACTTCGTTCCTCGTTATGTCAAAATCGCCAATGATAACGTCGATGGCATCTTTGCTGATGTCTGTAAACAGTTTAATCAACTGGTTGAACAAGGGGCTAATATTGGCTTAATGGATGCTTATCGCGCCGACCAACTCATCGGTCATTACAGCACCCTACAACATTTTGATGATTTCCTGGAAAATACTAAATTTGAACCGCGACGGTGTAATGTATTTGCCAGCATGAAGTCCACTTACTTCTATATTGCTCTGTGGTATATCCTGTTCCAGTGGAAAGCCTTTGGTCTCAAAGGAGTGCTCGCCCCTGGACATCTCTACTATGTGTTGAGAATGTTGGGTTTATCGGCCAAAGCAACCATTGCGGAGTTGATTTACAAGTTCAAAACTCGCGGTTTATCTCACAACACCGAAGTTGAAGCGATGCGTCAAGAATTTAAAAGCTATAAGTATCAACCCGAACTTTAGCCTCAAACCATACCCAGGGTAAAGATTATCCTCTACTGACCTTTACCCACCTCAAACAAAATTAGGCTGCAAATCATCATTTTTATTGTCATTAAACTCAAGAAACATGGAAGCTGTCACTGTATTTCAATCTCAACAAATCCCTGAAGTCCAACAGATTAAAAAAGGACTCGGTCGTCTTGGACTCAATTTCTCTGACCCAGAACTGTATGAGCTTAATCTGGGCAATACCATTACCTTAGAAAGTCGCGCCCTCAGTGAAATTGGTTCCATTTTTATTATGGCATCTGCTGTTTGTCCCCTCAGTGGTAGCAAGCCTAAAAAACAGATTACTTTTGGCGACTTACCCAAAGCGGTTCAAGAATCTGCCTGTTGTTCGGGGGTGCCAATCTATTGCTGGGAATCAGAGGAAGCTGGGAAACGTTGCCTTTATCTAACTGTTGTTAATGGTCACCCGGCGATTCGTACTTGTCGTCAACCTTAATATGAACTGGAGTCAAGAGATGAAACTGGTCTTGGGCGGATTCGTTGGATGTTTGCTGTTAGGAATGGTTTTGGGAATGGGTTATGAGGCAATGGGTTCGGCCCAAGACCAAAAACGCTATCCTCCAATGGGCAAACGAATCGATGTTGGGGGGTATCAACTCCATATTAATGTCACAGGCAAAGGCAATGGCAATCCCACGGTTGTGATGGAATACGGACTCGGCGGTTTATCTCCTGTCTGGAGTTTAGTTGAATCAGAAGTGGCAAAATTTACCCGAGTTTGTACTTATGATAGAGCCGGATACGGTTGGAGTGACTCGAGTCCTAACCCTCGCACCAGCGAGTATATGGTTGAAGAGTTACATACCTTACTGACAAATGCTGGGGTTGAAGGGCCGTATATTCTGGTGGGTCATTCCTTGGGCGGATTAAATATGCGTCAATTTGCCAGCCAATATCCAGAGGAAGTTTTGGGTTTAGTGTTAGTCGATGCGGTCCCGGGGAATGTTTATACTCAACTCTCACCCGCTTTTGAGCAGAGTATGGCAGAAACGCAACAGATGTTTCAAATGTTGTCTGTGGTTTCACGCTTGGGATTATTGCGCCTGTCAATGCAACTTCTCGGCACTCGAGTCGCTCCCGATTTTGTCCAGCAGTTACCCCCTGAGGTTCAACCCCTAATTTTAGCCAATTTCTCATCAAAAACCTTTGAAACCGCGATCGCTGAAAATCAGTTAATGTCGCGCAGTGCTGATATCGTTGACCACAGCCCATTGCCCGACCATTTACCTTTGGTGGTTCTGTCTCACGGTGTCAATATGTTCTCCAGTTTACCCCCCGCACAAGCTGAAAAAGCAGGACAAATTTGGCAAGATTTGCAAGCCCAAACTGCACAGCTTTCGACAAACGGTAGCCTAAAAATTGCTCAAAAGAGTGGTCACAATATCCACATCGATCAACCTCAATTAGTGATTGATTCGATTCGTCAAATGGTTGAGCAAGTTAGATAAAAATCAAATTGATATTACATAGCCAGGATTTATCTATCTATACATTTCTAAGCTCTCCGGAGCAATTGTGCAACAAGAGTGATTAATTTGGAGGATATTTAATGAAATCACAGCTCTTTTTTACTCCCATTGGCTTGGGAACTTCTGCATTCATTGTTACCGCTGCTTTAGCCACCGGATCGATGACCACCTATGGCATTTTACAGCAGCATCAATCCAAGACTTCTTTCGCCACGACTACTATTTCAGAGGCTCGTCCTCTCACCCTCAATACTGTTGCGGCTATCGGCTATTTAGAACCGAAAGGGGAAGTGATTCAAGTCTCAGCACCGGCGTTTGCAGAAGGGGCGCGAGTGGATCAATTATTAGTCCAACGGGGCGATCGCATTGAAGCGGGACAAGTGATTGCGGTTTTGGATAGTCAAGGTCGCCTCTCTGCCGCGTTAGACCAGGCACAGTCTCAAGTTGAAGTGGCGCGGGCTCGTTTAGACCAGGTGAAGGCGGGGGCGAAGCAGGGAGCGATTGATGCCCAATCTGCAACGGTTGAACGGCTGAAAGCGGAGTTAGAGGGGCAAATTAGCGCTCAGAAAGCCAGTATTGGCCGTTTGCAGGCTCAACTGTCTGGGGAAAGACAGGCCCAGGAAGCGGCGATTGAACGGTTACAAGCTCAACTGTCTGGGGAAAGACAGGCCCAGAATGCCACGATTGAACGGTTAAAAGCTCAGGTTAACAATGCTGAAACCGATTGTAGACGATTTGAGATGTTATATCAAGATGGAGCTATTTCTGCATCTCAGCGCGACGATCAATGTTTGGAGGAGGAAACGGTTAGGAAACAATTAAATGAAGCAGAGGCAAATTTAATCCGAATTGTCACCACTCAAAATGCTCAAATTCAAGAAGCACAAGCGAACTTAAACCGAATTGTTAGCACTTTATCGGAACAAGTTCAAGAGGCTCAAGCCAACTTAAATCGAACGATTCTCACCTTACAAAAACAACGGGCTGAAGCGATCGCCACCCAGGCTGAAATTGCGGAAGTTCGTCCGGTTGATGTGGCTGTGGCGGCGGCGGAATTGGCAACAGCAAAAGCATCTGTACAACAAGCGCAAGCTAATTTAGATTTGGCTTATGTGCGATCGCCTCGTTCGGGTCAAGTGCTCAAAATTCAAACTTGGCCGGGTGAAATTGTTAGCAATAATGGCATTATTGAAATCGGGCAAACCGATCAAATGTATGTGACGGCAGAGGTTTATGAAACGGATATTCATCAAGTTAATCCGGGTCAAACGGCGAAGATTTTAAGTGATGGTGTTGTAGGTGATTTAACTGGAATTGTGGATGAAGTGGGTTTACAAATTGGTACAAAAGATGTATTAGGAACAGACCCGGTGGCCGATGCTGATGCTAGAGTTGTTGAAGTTAAAATTCGCCTCAATTCTGAAGATAGTCAGCGAGTTGCGGGGTTGACCAATTTACAGGTAAATGTGGTGATTGATACGGCTTCGCAAGTTTCAGAATTAAGCCAATAACACCTAATATTTCAAGTCTGATGATAGGAGAACATCATGTTTCAAAAACTGCCGACTGCTTGGTTACAACTGAGACATCAAAAGATTCGTTTATTAGTGGCTTTGTCTGGCGTTATTTTTTCGGTTGTGATTGTGTTTATGCAACTGGGAATTCGAGATGCATTGTTTGATAGTTCAGTCCGGTTTCATCAAGGACTTGAAGGTGATGTATTTTTAATTAGTCCCCGTTCGACTTCATTAATTGCAATGGAAAGTTTTCCAGAACGGCGTTTATCTCAGGCTTTAGCATTTGATGAAGTCAAGTTAGTCAGTCCAATTTATCTCGATTTTGGACAGTGGAAAAATCCGGAAACTAGAGACTATTGGCGTAATATTTTTGTGATTGGATTTGATTTAAGACATCGAGTGTTTAATTATCCGGGTATTGAGGAAAATATCGACCTACTAAAAATTCCTAATCAGGTCTTATTTGATCGAGGTTCTCGGTCTGAATTTGGCTCAATCGCGACTGATTTTGAACAAGGACAAACGATTATTACAGAAGTCGGAAATAGCGGAATTAATCGTAAAGTTAAAGTTGCTGGATTATTTGATTTAGGGACTTCTTTTGGTTCAGATGGTAACTTAATCACAAGTCATCTCAACTTTCTGAGAATTTTTAGTAATCGTGATAAAGGATTAATTGATATTGGTTTAATTCAGTTAAATTCAGGAACGAATACAGAGGCTTTTATTACTAAGCTTAAAAGCCAGTTATCCAAAGATGTTAAAATTTTATCTAAACAAGAGTTTGTAGAATTTGAAAAAAATTATTGGCAAAGTAGTACAGCGATTGGATTTATTTTTAACTTAGGTGTGAGCTTAGGAATTATTGTCGGAATTGTTGTCGTTTATCAAATTCTCTATACCAATGTTTCTGAACATTTAGCGGTATATGCAACCCTAAAAGCGATTGGCTATCGACATCAATATTTATTGTCTATTGTATTGCAGCAAGCTATTTTTATTGCCATCATGGGATATATTCCCGGCTTTTTAATTTCAATTATTCAATATTATTTTATGAAACAGGCAACATTACTACCCGTCATCATGACCTCTAGTCGAGCGATATTTGTTTTGGTTGCCACCGTTTTAATGTGTTTTATTTCGGGTGCAACGGCGGTCAATAAGTTAAAAGCGGCCGATCCTGCTGATATTTTTTAGGAGCTATTTTTCTATGATTTCTGTTATTTCAATTCGTGATTTGAATCATTACTTTGGAAGCAATCCCCTCAAAAAGCAGGTTTTATTTGATATCAATCTCGAGATTCATTCAGGGGAAATTGTCATTTTAACAGGCCCTTCCGGTTCCGGAAAAACAACCCTACTCTCCTTAATTGGTGGATTAAGATCGGTTCAGGAAGGTCACCTCCGCAGCTTAAGTTTTGAGTTAAATCAAGCAAATGAAGCGAAGTTATCTCAAGTTCGTCGTCATATTGGCTATATTTTTCAGGCTCATAATTTACTCCCCTTCATGACAGCCGTACAAAATGTACAAATGTCGATAGAACTTCATAATAATATTAGTAAAAAAGAAGCTAAAAGTCAGTCTGAAAACCTCTTAAAACAAGTGGGTTTAGCAGAACGAATTCATTATTATCCGGATAATCTTTCCGGTGGACAGAAACAACGAGTTGCCATCGCCCGCGCTTTAGTCACTCATCCTAAATTAGTTCTAGCTGATGAACCGACAGCCGCATTAGATAGTAAATCCGGTCGAGATGTGGTTAACTTAATGCAACATTTAGCGAAAGAACAAGGATGTACAATTTTACTGGTCACCCATGATAATCGAATTTTAGATGTTGCAGATCGGATTATTAACATGGAAGATGGAAAACTGAAATAATTCACTCATTTTTAAGAAGTTGTGGGTAATGACTCTACAGAAACAGCTTCTTGATAATCTTCTTCGCTGATTTCTTTCACTGTTGAAGGGATAAATACTGTAAATTCTGAACCGACATCTGGCTCACTTTTGACTAAAATTTTTCCACCCATCATGTTACAAAAGCGCTGACTAATGGATAATCCCAGTCCCGTTCCGCCGTATTTTCTGCTAGTAGAATTATCAGCTTGAACAAAGGGATCAAAAACCTTATTAACTTGTTCAGGTGTCATCCCTATTCCTGTATCTAATACGCTAAAAATAACCCAGCTTTCGTCTCCCTCGTTATTCCCATTTTGTTCACTGTCTACTTGAGAGATAGAATGAGAGTGACCATTTTTAGGGATAGTTTCAATCGGGTTACTTCGCATGACTTTCAGCGTCACACATCCCTCGCTCGTAAACTTTGCCGCATTACTCAATAAATTTAATAAGATTTGTATAATTTTTGTGCGATCGCCAGTCATTGAGCCGATATGTGGATCGCAGATCACCTCAAAGGTATTGTTATTCTTATCGGTTAGCGGTTTAACTAAGGCTCGAACTTCATCAATTAAAATAGTTAAATCAAATACTTCTAACGCTAAAGACATCTCTCCTGATTCAAGTTTAGATAAATCCAAAATATCCTGAATTAAGGTTAATAAATGCATTCCTGAAGCCTTAATTTGCTGTAAATCCTTACCAAAAAACTCAGGAAGTTCAGCCTCTTCGGCTTCTTCTGTTAACAAATCACTATACCCAATAATAGCATTCAAAGGTGTACGGAGTTCATGACTCATACTTGCCAGAAACTCACTTTTAGCGTGGTTGGCTGCTTCTGCTGCTTCTTTGGCTTGCTGTAGCTCAATTTGAGCGAACTTACTGTCGGTAATATCCCTCACAATTGCCAACACTTCATCATCGCCACTGACCACAATTCGAGCTTCAAAATGTAGCCGTTTTTCTTGTAAAAAGAGTTCGTATTCAAAAATCTGAATTTGATGGGTTGAGAGCGCTTCTTCTAAATAATAAACATAGAGTTGAGCCACCTGATACGGTAATAAATCATAAACCGTTTTATTCAAATATTTGCCTAAGGATTCTCGTAAACCGCCTCGGCGAGATTCTTTAAAATCCAGCATCACCCCATGATGACTAAAACGGAACATTAAATCTGGTATGGCATTCAGTAAAGCGCGGTTTTTAGTCTCGCTTTGCCGCAGTTCTTCGGCGCGGTGTTCTAAACTTTGAATCAGTTGTTCTTTACTTTCCAATAACTCCTGAAGCTGATCATTCATGCTATTAAAAGCATCAGCTAATAGCTTCAATTCGTCTTGAGTTTGAACATTGACCCTTTGGCTCAAATTCCCTTCTGCAATGCGTTTGGTGGCGTGGGTCATTTGCTTCAGGGGTTCAGTCACCGAGCGACTCATGACTAACGCCAGGAATGTCCCGGCTGTGGCGGCAGCTAAGGCAGCAGCTAAGCCTTGGTTACGGACTGTTTCAATTTTTTCTTCCAGTTTATCGGTGGATAACCCTACACTGACCGCGCCTAAGGTTTGATTTCCCACTTTCACCGCTTTACCGGCTAAGAGTTGGTCTTCTTCCCAGCGAAAGGTTGTTTGCTCACTGTCAAGTAACTCTCTTCCAAAGGGGTCGGCTTCGACACTATACACCAACACATCATTCCCGTAAGCATCTGCCACCACTCGGCCATCACGCTCATAAATGCGGCCGGCGGATAACACCTTGTCTTCTTGACCCAACTGTTGCATGATCTCTTCCATGAAGTCAGCATCAAGGGTATACAAGGCATCGGAAGTGGTGACAACCAAGGCATCGAGTAAAATTTGTGCCTGCTGTTGCAGTTCGTTGCGAAAGGTTTCTTGTTCACGTCGCAAAGACAGCCAAGTCACGCCAGCCACGGCAACAATGACCAAGCTTGTCATGGCCAAGGTTAACTTCGTTGCTAGCGAAACTCGTTTGATTTGGAACTGACCCATCCAGCTCACTGATTTTGTACCTGTTGATATAATTCTCGCATTTTTGCAAGATCTGCTTCAGGTGGAAAGTCATCAAACTTGGCTGTTTCCTCAAACTCCTCTAGGACAACTTTCCCTTCTTCAGTTTGATCCATCTCCAACAAGATCTGTTTAATCGCCTCCAGTTTTTCAGGTTCCATTTCGGGTTGAATCATAACCACATGGCGAGCCACTTTATCTGTTTCTGCCAATACTTTCATGGCTTCTCGATTGGCTTCAGGGATCTCCAAAAATGTACCAATATCAACGGCTCCGGCATCGACCTTGCCACTAATCACCCATTGAATGGTATTTTCATCATCATCACTGAAGATATAGCCAATTTCATCTTCTGCCACGGTTTCATTCACAGAGCTTTTCTGTTGTGGTTTGAGGTTTACCTGTTTGAGATAAGCCATCGGCAACATATAACCCGAAGTTGAACTAATTTCATCGAAGGCAACGATTTTTCCTTGTAAATCCTCAATAGAATTAATGTCTCGATCTTTCATGGTAAAAAAGACGGTATAATAATCTGCTTGTCCGCCTTTCCAACGTCGTAAGATTGGTTTTGCACCCGATTGATCTGTAATATACATTGCCGGATACGGACTATCAAAATACAGATCGACTTCTCCGTTTTTTAGCCACTGAATCATGGTTGGCATATCGGAGGCGATTTGAACTTCCCCGACTCCAATATCAAATTTACTTAATCGGGTGGCTAAATAATCTGCTAAGGGTTGATAACGTTTGATTTTCTTAGCCGGATTATTGGAGATATCGGCGATCACTATCGTTTCTGTATTGGTGTCGGTGGTTGTGGGTTCTGATGGGGTTGGATTTGTTGTTGAGGTCGTTGATCCCTCAGGGCTACAACCCATCAAAACTGTAGCTACACTCAGAATGAGAATATGACTCAGAAAATTACGCAGCATATTATCTAACTCTATTACAGAGACTCAGTAAATTAACCCAGTTACAGGTTCATATCTTGATCATACACAGCCGATGGGATCAGTAGATACACAGATGGATTATATGCACGATAAATTTTGATTCAAGTTTTAGCTCAGTCATGTTATAGATGTTAAATCGGCGCTCGGTGACGCATCAGGGTATTCTCTAAGAGAATTTGATTGACAAGACTTGATGCCAATCTTAGCAGATTCGTCTTCTCAATCATCAGTCTGCTTTTATTATATTTCCTTTATATAACGGATTCTAATCCGGAGATCCGGACAAGTTTTTTAAAGATTCGGTAAAGATTCGATCGGAGTCTCACTTACGGTCTTGTCATCCTTATACTAAAGATGCAACAATTCAGTAGAATTACGACTGACTTATACTAAAAAGTTATCTTAGATGACAGTCCTTCGATCTGTCTGAACTGTTAATAAGTCTATGATACTGAAGTTGAAGTTGTAATTTATCAAGAACAGAGACATCAGCTTTTCATACTCAAAAAGGTTAAGATTTTTAGAAATTATTTATATTCTATAGTATCTTATTCTTTATACTCACCCTCTAGCTCACACTACCTCTGAGTATTTCAATATTCAGATGGTTAATAATTCTTAGACAACTGTATCGAAACAGAGGAGATTACAACAGCGATGAAATTTATTCAGGGTCTATCGACTTCACCCACTCTCATCAACAAAATACAAAGAGCAATTCTACCTTCCACACTATTTCTGGGATTACTGACTTTTCCGACTTCAGCTTCGGCTTTTAGTTTAATTAAAACAGGAACTTTCTCAACCGGAACGTTCGATGATGGTGCGGCATTACATTCGGCTTATGATCCTTTAAATCAAACCTTATTTGTCGCAAATGGTAGCACCAATCAAATTGATGCGCTTGATATTAGCGATCCAACTAATCCATTTTTGTCGTTTAATATTGATTTAAATCCCTTTGGTGAGGTTACCAATGTTGCTTATGGTAATAGTTTATTTGCTGTTTCTGTAGAGAATGAAACCGTCACCGATCCGGGTAGTGTATTATTCTTTAATCCCTTCGGAGAGCTACTAGAACAGGTCACAGTCGGCGCATTGCCAGATTCGCTAACATTTACACCGGATGGGAGTAAAGTTTTAGTGGCAAACGAAGGCGAACCCAGCGATGATTATACTGTTGATCCGTTAGGAACTGTCAGTATTATTGATACTAATAATTGGAATGTTTTGACGGCGGATTTCCAAGCGTTTAATGACGCGACATTGGATGATAGCGTGCGGATTTTTGGGCCAAATGCCAGTGTGGCTCAAGATTTAGAACCGGAAGATATTACGGTTTCTGAGGATGGAACAGTTGCCTATGTTACCCTACAAGAAAATAACGCAATCGGGATTTTAAACTTAGAAACTTTTGAGTTTGATGAAGTGGTAGGTTTAGGCTTTAAAGACTTTAGTCTACCTGAAAATATGCTGGATGCCAGTGACAGAGATGGCGGTATTAATATCCAAAATTGGCCGGTATTTGGCATCTATCAACCCGATGAATTACAAGCTTATTCTTTTGGCGATGAAACCTTCTTTGTAACGGCGAATGAAGGGGACAGTCGTCAATATGAATTTGAAGATGAAAACGGCGAAGAAATTGTTGCTTTTGATGAAGAAACAACCGTGGGTGATGTTGAACTTGACCCAGATGCTTTTCCCAACGCGGAAGAGTTACAAGCCGATGAAAATCTCGGTCGTTTAGAAATTACTAATACCCTTGGCGATACCGATGGTGATGGTGATTTTGATGAACTCTATGCCTTCGGTGGTCGTAGTTTTTCTATCTTCAATGATAGTGGTGAATTAGTCTTCGATAGTGGGGATGATTTTGAACAAATTACCGCTGAATTATTCCCTGACTTTTTCAATGCGACTAATGATGAGAATAACTTCGATAACCGTAGCGATAATAAAGCCATTGAACCCGAAGGAGTTGTTCTCGGAAGGGTTGAAGATCAAACCTATGCTTTCATCGGTTTAGAACGAATTGGCGGGCAAATGGTGTACAATATCACCGACCCCAATAACCCTTTCTTTGTCACCTACAAAAACAATAGAGATTTTTCTGTTGAATTCACCCTCGATGAAGACGGCGACCCCGACCCCACTGCGGCAGAATTGGCAGCGGTTGGAGATTTAGGCCCAGAAGGTTTAACCTTTATCGCCGCTGAAGATAGTCCGACCGGAGAAGCGTTATTGGTCGTTGCTAATGAAGTCAGCGGAACCACTACAATATATACAGCAAAAGTTCCTGAACCCGCAACGGTTTTAGGACTGCTTGCCATGGGCAGCGCGAGTGGTTTACTGCTTAAACGCAAACGTTAAACCCTAAATTGACTGCTTTTTGATGATGTCAAGTTAGCTATGACTCATTAATTTTTCCCAACAGAACCTTCTTTTCTATTGTTCGTCTCTCACAAAGCCTTTGGAACTCTCATTTCACTCAGACCTCTACCTCCTCCCTAGAAACAACATTTATTTGACGAGAGAACGAGCCGTTGTTTCATCTTGATTGAAAGAATGAATATGATTGTTCATTTTTTCTAAATCTTGTGCCAATTGTCTATATTGACTCGCTGTTAACAAAGGATCATTTTTAGCTTCAAGTGTAGCTTCAATCGGTAAAATCCGAAACTGATATTTATTGTTTTCCCAGTAACGATGTACCCAAGTTGGAATCCCATCAACCCTTGTAATTTCTACCGTTTCATCCGGAAAATGCTTAGTTAATTCCACTGTAAAAATGACCCCTAAATCTTTATAATCCCCTCGTTGATTAGACACAAAATTTCCCATGGAATAAATGGCTACAGCTTGACGAACTTCTCCCATTTCTTCATATTCAAAAACTTCATAAGGCTGAACCACATGAGGATGACTTCCCAGAATAATATCCGCGCCTGCCATAACTAAATTTTTCACTAACTGTTTTTGTTGTTGATTCGGTTGACGTTGATATTCACTGCCAAAATGTAGCGCAACAGTAATCACATCTACCCCTAATTGTTCTGCTTTATTAATATCCGCAATAATTTTATCCTCATCAATTAACGCCACTAAATAATCCTTTCCTTTGGGAATCGGAATCCCATTTGTCCCATAAGTATAAGCTAAAAATGCCATCGAAATATCATTTTTCTCAATGACTAAAATCTCTTGCGCTTCTTCAGCCGAGGCAGATGTACCCACCGGTTCTAATCCTCTTTGACGAACATTTTCTAAGGTTTTTAACAATCCCGCTTCTTTACGATCTAAAGAATGATTATTCGCCGTTGTTAAAATATTAAATCCCGCCTGTTTAATCGCATCTGCTAACGTATCCGGTGCATTAAATAAGGGATAACCTGTATATTTTGCTGCCTCTCCTGCTAAAGTGGTTTCTAAATTTCCAATCACCCAATCTCCCGCTGATAAAATCGGTTGAACTTCAGTAAAAAAGTGGTCATAATTATAAGTATTTGTTTGAGAATTATAACCCGATTTAATCTGAGAACCATGCATCATAATGTCCCCAACCGCAACTAATTCCGCCTCTGTCGTATATCGCTTCGGTTTAGGCTGTTTTGTCAAAATGACCGCTGGCGTTCGCTTAAACAGGTTCCCAGAGGCTTTAGAAATAGATTCACAACCCACTGTGAAGACTGTACTCACAAGAATAAAACCTAAACCCATACTAAAATTCTTAAATTCCTTCACAACACACACCTCTATCAATCTCAATTATGCTTCAACCATACAGTAGTATAAACTCAACTTAAAGGAAATATTTTACTGTGTTGTTCTATACTAAATATCATAGAGACAACATTCACCTTTCTGTAGAGATATTATATATAACGTCTCTACAACTATTTTTTAAGAATAAATCTTAAAAGTGTTACACTAGCGATCGCCAAGGGTAATTTTATTCTAGATTATCTTCCTTATCATTAGATAACAAATTCGTTGCTTTACTGCCTAATAAACTGAAAACTGTCCCAATTCCAATATTCCAGGTAGTATTACAGGTTTCAAATATACGAGTTTATTTAGGAGTAAGATTCCCTTTACTGGCTAAGCTTAATATATCACTATAAAAAGACTTAACTCAATACAATAAGTATTTTTCATTGAGAACATTCAAATCTCAATTATATAATTAAACAAACTTACCAAAAATACCCTTTCTCTACTGTTGTTTGACGTTGTTTAGGATCATATTTTAATAAATATTCCTGAGAAATTGCATTCATTTCTCTTAACTGATTTACCTGAGTTTGATCAATTTCAGTATCCGTTGATAATAGAATAACCTGATGACTCGCTGCTGGAAAATAACGTTCCACTAAATTATGACGATGAGAAGAATCTAACCGTCCTAAAGGAGTATCAATAGCAACGGGTAAATTGCGTCCAGAAACCCGCGCCAAACCCCATAAAAAGGCAATAGCTAATAGTTGCTTTTCCCCGGCTGATAAACGATGTTTCGGTAATGGTTTTCCTTGCGGATCGTATAGAGATAAACTAAAATTATGGGTATCAATTGTTACTCGATGAACTAAATCTGATTTATGTAATAAATAGCGAAAACATTCAGTCACTTCTCCTTCTAATTTATTTAATTTTCTTAGGGTTAGTTTCTCTTTAAATAACTTCAATGTTTCCTGAACTTTATCAATAGAATTAACGATATGTTCACTATTTTTATATTTCAACGATTTTTGACTATAACTTTCTAACTCTTTTTGAGTTTTAGCAATTTCTCGGCGTAATTTCTCTAAAGCTTCTTGGGCGTGTTCCGTCTCTGTCTGAGTTTTTAAAAACTCCGCTTGGGCTTGTTTTAAATTACTTTCAAGCTGTTTTTGCAATTCCTCAGGGGCAGCCGTTTTTAACTTCACTTCAATAGTATCAATTTCAGTTTCTATTGCTTGAATTTTATTAATATAACTATTTGCTTGATTGATTTGTTCAGGTAATTGATGATCTAAAGTATTCTTCAACTGATTTAATACTTCAGAATTAGCCTCCTCAAAAACTGTTTCACCGAAATCAATTGTTTTTGCTAATACTTGATCTTCCTGTTCTAAAAAAGATTGAATTTGATCTATATTTTTATTCGATAATGATAAATCTTTGATGTAACTCAGTAAACGGCGATCGCGTTCTTTCAAAACCTCTCTTGCCGCTGAAGATTGCTGACGATTTAAATCAGTTTCTAACTGTGTTTTCGCAGCAGTTAATAATGGTGTAATTAATCCTAAAGGTAACACTCCTTCTGCTAATTGACCTAAAGATTCTCGTTGTAACTTAACATTTTCCTCTAATTGTTCAACCTGTTTTTCAAGCTGTTTACTTTCTTGGGCGATTTTACCCCCTTCAGAAATATACTGTTCAGCCGCCTGCTTTTGCTTCTTTTCAGCCTTTTTGAGTTGCTTTTCTAACCCTTCTAACTTCTCTTTTGCTTTCCTTTCCTCTTCTTGCTGCTGACTTAGCTTTTGTTCAATAACTTCTAACTCTTCTAACTGTTTATCGCTGGCTAATTCTTTACGCTTACGACCTTGTAAAATATCTAAATCAATCCCTAACCTTTCAGCTAATTCTAATCCCAATAAACTAGAAATTGACTTAATGACAGCATCAGGTGGTTTTTCCAAATCTGCTAATTCTTTTACCTGTTCTCCATCAAATAAAAATAAATTAGAAATGCCTAAAGGTAATAGCTTTTCGATATATTCATCCCAAATAGCCGTTAAACCCTCATCTTTCCAATCCTCGTTTAAATCCTCATCTTTAATTAAAATACCTAGCTGATCTTTATTATCTTTTGGATTATTCTCCCAGGTTCTAACTATCCTAAATTCCGTTAACTTTTCATCTTTTAAATGTTCAAAAACCAACTCAATTCGAGTCTTCTCAAAAGTTGATGCATGACTATTTACACATTGATTTAAAAAGTCGCTATAACTTAAATTTCCCCGTGTCGAACATTGGGCGCGAGGGCCATATAACGCTAAACGAATTGCATCCATTAACGTTGTTTTCCCCCCACCATTCATTCCCCCCAATAAAATAATCGGGCGAAGTTCAGGGTCTTGGTCAGGTCTTAAATTCAGGACTTGTCGTCCTTGATAGGGGCCGAAATTCTGTAAAACCAGTTCAAGAAATATCATTCTTCCTCCTCATCTACAGTCGAATTATCCGAGGTAAACTTCAAACTTGCCCAAGTTAATTGTTTCACCTTATCTGTATCCTTCTCTTCAACCGCCGTCTTTAAATCTCGCTTAAAATGGGCATTTTCAATCGCTTCTTCTTTCGACCGAGAACTACTTTCAAAACACTTTTCTAAACTTTGAAATATTCCTGCCCGATAAGATTTTACATGATATTGACGTTCTGTATCTAACAGTTTTGCCATCAATTCTAAATGCATGGCATCCTCACCACAAATCTCCTCTAAAGTATTCCATTCATCTAACCCCAATAAACTACTGCCTATACCCCGCCGTAAATCTTTAAATTCTTCTCCCGTGACATCTTGATAAATCCGAGGTAGACTATCATCAAATTCATGTTTTTCTTCTAACCAAATCCTTCTAATTTCGCTTAATTCTTCCGGCTGTATCAATGTAATCTCCTTAAACTCTTCAGGGGCAGTTTGACGAATTTGAGTTTGGGCTTCTAACACTCTGCGTAACCAATGTTCTCGCCATTTTTTAGTATAGGGACCAGGAATAGGTTCAACAGATATTTCCCCATCGACATTTCTTTCAAATAGTTGAACTTTACCAAATATTCTTCTAAAATCTCTGCGATCGCGATCATCTAATTGATCGAGTTCATTCCGAATATCTAACAAGGGTTGCATCCATTCTTTATCCTCATCGTTTATAATCATAGCTTCCATTGATTTATCTTTATTTACCAATGTACAAACCCAACAACCAAAACGAGAATCACCACAACTAGGAGTTGAAGTATCGATCACTAAAGGACATTCATTATCTGCAGTTGCCCCACGATACATCACAAACAAATCTTTGTTACTTTGTCCCCAAGGGTTTTCCCATTGCATTAAATATAACCAAACTTCATCAGTTCGCCAATCTTCAATAGGACTATAAACTAAACAGTTAGGACAATTAGGATTAGTATTTAAGCGATCGCGGACTCGCCATTGACGATATTTAGCCATACTAGCTGCTCGCCTACTACTCTCAGCTTTTCTAGTTCCTAATGTGAGAATAACCTGACCATGACTTTTAATTACTTCTCTAATAAATGAATCAGTCGGATTAATTTTTAAACGATCAGTACACCATCTAAATTTTTTTCTTGGGGCTGGATATCCTTTTCCAATTAAACAACTCCAGAAGGTTTGTTTAACATCAGGATAAGTTAGATGAGTTTCTAAAGGTATTTCTTGTTCAATAGCTGCTACTTTCATCTGTTCTAAAGAACGACGTACCCATGTTGAAATAATCGGATTTTCAACTAAAGTATCGTTACTAATTACATGAATTGTTCTTTTTCGCTTTTCCTTTGGTAATTGAGAAACTGCATTCCAGATTAACTGCAATACTGCGGTACTGTCTTTTCCGCCACTCCAACCTATCACTAAGGGAATCTTATCTTCACAGTAAAACTCTTGAATTTCTTCTGTCAGTATTTCTAAGTCTTCGATAAATTCATCAACAGTACGATTTTTATCTTTTTCTTTAACTTCAACCATAATAATTAATCCTCTTATAAATAGTTATGAAATAAATACGTTATTTTGATGCCATTCAATCGCCTCTAATCTAGGATAGTGACTTTTTTCATTGGGCAACTGTATAGATAATCCTTGAAACTCTTTAATAGGCTTTGTATTGGGTGAGATTTCTTCAAAATTATCAGAAACGACAATATTATATTTTTCATCTATAGTAAACAAGCCGCGATCAAAAGCCCAGTGATGATTTTTACAAAATGATATCCCGTTATTCAGTTGATTATCGTAAAATTTTGATAAAGGCTTGATATGTGCCCCATCTACAATATTCTGAGATAGAGTTCGAGAAACTTTTAATCCACAAAAGGCACAATGATAATTATATAGATGTACAACTGCTTTGCGGAAGAAAGCATTTCTAATTAATGACTTTTTTAGACTATACCTGGGTTCGTTAATTTCAACTTCCGATGAATCCTGAAAATCTTGATTTGCTTTTATAATTTCTTGAAGTTCGCTTTCTTTTGTAGAAAACCAGGCTGAGACGAGGGAGTCAATTAACTCTTTACGACTCTCTGATGTTTGTATTAAATCAAATAGTTCTTCATCCATGTAAGCATATTCTACATCTTCCCTAATTTTCTTCAAGGTTTGGGGGCGACCTCCATCATATTCTTCAGAATACTGTAAATACCAAAATCTCCGCTCTTCATTCTTAAGATGAAAAAAAGGTAAAGCTAATCCACCGTTGAAGGTTTCAGAGTTTAGAATATTCCAATATTTATCAAATGTCTCCACCAGTAAATCTGAGATTAAAATTTTATTCTCCTGGATTTTTCCTTGTGCAATTAACTCAATAATGGATAATAATAAAATAGGTTTATATGGGGCATTGCCTCGCTTTCGAGTCCGATTGACCTTCAACTCAGCAAAGCGATCGCAATAATCAATAACTGTTCTATTATCCCGAGACTGCTGCTTCTGACTCATTGCCCCTTCCCAATGGACTGATGACTATTCCAGATTTCCCCTGATTCAGGTAAGATCAGTAAGTTTTTAAAAACCTGCTCTAATAGCTTAGGCGTAATTGATGACTTCTGCAACTACTGATTTAGCCCAACTCCTCCAACCCCTTTTAAATAACCCGACTCAACTCCTGGTACAAAAAACCCAAATGGGAGGAACAGAAGCGTTTCTTGGGTCTGTCACATTAGAATGGCTAAGTCAGCAAGTTCAGTTTGCTTCAGAACTCCCCCTATTTCAACCGTTTCGAGAACAACAAAGCGGTAATATTGAACGGGTAGCCGATACCGTCGAAGAGATCTTACAACGGCCCCTGGACTGGTCGCGACAATTGCCCCTTGCCCAATATCTCGCCACTCATACCGCCCATAAATTCCCGGCATTATTGGTGGTTATCAGTCCGGCTTGGGTGGATGATGCAGAGGCAACGCAATGGGATAGTAACGGGCTGGCAACTGAGTCAGCGGTAATATTTCAGCCGTTAGAGAGTCAGGGAAAGATAGGGTTATTAAATGTATCTTCCGATATTTCTATCTATGCTTTAGATGGACAACATCGCCTGATGGGTATTCAGGGGTTAATGCAGTTGCTGCAAATGGGGGAATTGCAACCCTATTCTAAAGTTAAGAAACCTGTCGGAGATGTTATTACTTTAGCGGATATGGCGGCAGTCTCTCCTTTATCGATAACGCAATTACAAGCTTTAGCAACAGAAACTATCGGCATTGAATTTATCCCGGCAGTGGTTGCGGGGGAAACTCGACAACAAGCCCGTCAACGTATTCGGTCTATTTTTGTTCACGTTAATTTAATGGCGGTGAAACTGAGTAAAGGACAGTTGGCGTTATTAGATGAAGATGATGGTTTTTCTATTATTACTCGTCATGTGGCGGTGACTCATCCTTTGTTTATCGAACAAGACGGACGCAACCCGAGGGTAAATTGGGATAGTGCCACAGTTGCCACCAAGTCTACTGTACTGACTACTTTACAAGCATTAAAAGAGATTAGTCAACGCTATTTAGGCGATCGCTTTCCTCGTTGGGCAGCCCCCAAACCCGGTTTAGTTCCTTTGCGTCCTGCCGATGAGGAGTTACAAGAAGGTATCCAGGAATTACGGCGGTTGTGGGATGGGTTAGCGAGTTTACCCAGTTATCAACGTTTAGAACAAGGGGTAGAAACGCCAACGTTACGGCGGTTTAGCTTTGAGAATAATGGGGGAGAAGGTAATATTTTATTTCGTCCAGTCGGGCAAGTGGCGATCGCCACCGCGTTAGGAATATTGGTATTTCGCTTACAGTTTTCTTTAATTGAAATTATCGAAAAATTACGGTTATTTGACAAAGCAGGTGGGTTTGCCGGGATGGAATACCCAGAGTCGTTATGGTATGGAGTTTTATATGATCCTAATAAACGCAGAATTCGGGTAGCGGGGAAAGATTTAGCAGCGAAATTAATAGTATATTTGTTAGGAGGAATTCAAGAACCGATGGATCGGGCAGAATTACGGCAAGCGTTAATTAATGCCAGAACGTTTGAGAATAAAGCCATTAGTTTTGAGGGACGGTTTGTGAAGCCGAAACAAATCGGTTTGCCAGATACTTTGTAATTGAATATCAGACTCAAGTCCTCTGTTTGATAATTTCTGCTTAGCAACTCAAAGTTAAACTATTAAAAATTCATATAGCTGTCAGAGAATGACTACATTGTAAACAAATGTAATTGGTATATACGTTACGAGTTTATACGGCTTTGAGAGGGGTTGACAAAAGGAAATCCGGTTCTGTATGATATGAGATATAGAGTATAATTGAGAAGAATACTGCCTACAAACTCAAATTCTAGATTGTCATCTCCTCAAACCCTTATTATCTGGATTGAGTTACCCTCACAAAACTCAATTTAAGTCATTTTAAAGTCAGCGACAAAAAATGGAGATGAAACTCTTTGTTGAGAGGTAGGATTGACAAAAATACAAAAATATGCAAATGATTTGTACTCCCTCAACTTCCTACTAAATTGTAGAGAATAAAACGATTCGTTTTGAAGTAGACTTTATTAAGTTGAGAGAGGTGGGGTTATCAGATCTTTTATAAAAGAATTAATCATCGAAGTCAGATGAATTTATTTGAGTAAAATAACGCGATCGCAAAATATATATTTTATAATGAAAACAAGCTTATCAACAATATTAGGGGTGTACAGCGCACGGATCAAAGTTCTATAATGGTTGATAGAACTCTACAAATTTCTGTTGAAATCAATAATAATTACAATGATAGAAAATTATAATGTTAATGATTTAGTTGCCCCCCTCTTCTCACAACATCATCGTCAGAAATGTTATTTAGGGCTAAGTTTTCAGCAAGGAAAACGGAAAATGATTCAAATCAATGTTCCGGCTGAAGATTTACCCACACTATTACAAGCGAAACCTTCTGAAAATAATGATCCAGATTCGGGGAAAAATCGTCCTGAAGTCAAAGGTCATGCAGAAGAAATTAAGGATTATATTATTAAGCGAGTTAAACATAATAAACCTTGGATTATGGGTACGTTAACCGCTAATGTAGATCCCAATAAAATTGAATATCAAGACTTAGGGCGAGGGGTGTGTTTTGTTTCTATCCCGAGAGGAACTAAACTCGATATTACCGATGGGCAACATCGAAAAAGAGCAATTCATGAATTAATAGAAAGTCATCACAGTGAGTTAATTGGTGATAATGATTTTCCCATTACCCTTGTTTTAGAAGAAGACTTTAATCAGTGTCAAACAGACTTTCGGGATATGGCGCAGTCGAGACAACTGGATCAGTCTTTATTGGTTTCGTTTGGAGAATTTGAAGGAAGAGTGGGTATTACTAAGCAGTTATTTGAACAGGTCAAGATGTTCAAAGGAAAAATTGAAAAAATCAAAAGAACGCCTGCTTCAAAGTATAAGCTAATTTATACCAGTAACTATATTGCTAATGCCGTTGGTTGTGCTTTTGAAAATGATAAAAGTGCAACTTTAGAAGATTATAATGTAGAACAAGCAACCAATGAACTAGTAAAAGCATTCAACCAATTCTTTGATGAATGTTCTCAAACTCAATATATCGCTAACCAAGATCCTGATAATTTAACGGTAGAAGAAATAGATCAATTTAAAGAAAAATCTTTACTGGGTGTGAGTATCGGCTTAGAAATTTTAGGTCGATTACTCTACTATACTTATAGTCAAGAGTATCAATCTTTTAATGCTGAGAAAGTGTCACAACTGGCACAATTGGACTGGTCAAGAAATAGCCCATTATGGGAAAATAACGTCGTTACCAAAGATCCCAACCCTAAAAATCCAGCAAAACCCTATAAAATTTCAGTGGGTGCAAGCAATGTTAAAATAGCAGTCAATACCGCTTTGTCGCAGTTAGGATGGATGACATACAATTAAAAATTGACTATTTTAATAGATGATAAGGGTAAACCTCTGAGTCTGAATAATGACACTATAAATTGTCGCCGAACCTTTGCCTCTACAAACAACTGCTGATGGTGTTGTCCGAGTCGGAAAAACTCGTGTCACACTCGATACTGTTGTGGCAGTGTTTAAACAAGGGGCAACCGCAGAAGAAATAGTGTATCGTTATCCTTCCTTAAAACTGGCAGATGTCTACGCAACTATTGCTTTTTATCTAAACCATGAGTCAGACGTTGAAGCCTACTTACCAAAAAAATGGGTTTAAAGCCTTGCCTTTAATCAGGCGACTTTCTGTTATAATAAAGCAGGCGGAAAGGTATTCAACCGCTATAAAAACCTAGCTATCTAGCCGATAGCATTGCACAAGCGAAAACTAGAGTTATGGGGTTCCAATAAGGAAAGCTTTATTGGGTAAAAACTCTAAGCAACAAGTACCAGAGAACCTAGTTTTTTGGGTTTAAACTGTATCGTAGGGCATACGAAAACAGGCTTTTGAAATAAAGCGAACGCGCAGGCATGAGAACCATCTCTGGATTAGGTGTCGCAAGGTATCTAGTTTAAGTGGACTCGTTGAACCAAGAATCTGGGTTTGCCGGAGAATCTCCGCGCGTTCACGCCGGAGAGTATGTCAATTCCATCACTATCACCTCAGTAAATAGTCTCAGTCTAATTATAGATACGATTATGGGAGATTATGCGTTCGCGTAGCGTGGACTTGTCCGTATCGCGTAGCGTGGGCTTGCCCGTATCGCCTAAATCGATGTAAAATCCGATTCGGTTAATGTGGTTGCATCAAAACCCGCTAACGTTGCTAACACTTCACCCGTCAACGTAAAGATTACATCACTCCCAACAAAACTGACATCCTCAAATTCTAAACCCCGACCTAAGGCAATTAAATCAACTGTTTCAAAATCTGTGATAATATCTGTACCTTCTTCAGGTGTTAACAGAAATGTATCTATGCCATTGCCACCCGTTAACGTATCGAAACCTAAATCTCCGGTAAGAATATCATCACCTTCACCGCCTAAAAGAATATCATCTCCTTCCTTTCCGTTTAACAGGTCGTTACCTATATCTCCACGCAAAGTATCAATACCGTTACCGCCAAATAATTGATCGTCTCCTTTACCGCCGAAGACTGCATCATTGCCATCATCTCCTTTAACTAAATCATTCCCTTCCCCACCGAGGACGGTATCATCTCCTGCATCTCCCAATACTTCATCCTCTCCAATATCCCCAAAGATGAGGTCATTGCCAAACTGTCCCTTAGCTAAATCATTACCTTGACCTGCATACAGAATATCATCACCGTCACCCCCGAGGACTTCATCATCGTCTTTTTGACCAAAGAGGATATCATTTCCGGCTTGTCCCTTTATTAAGTCGTTACCGTCACCGCCATTGAGGGTATCGTCTCCATTACCACCAAACAATTTATCATCGTTGGCATCCCCAAATAACTCATCGTTACCTTCCTCTCCGCGAATGAGGTCATTCCCGTCACCCCCACCGAGGGAGTCTTCCCCGTCACCGCCTTTTATCTTATCATTTCCCCCGTCACCAGTCGCAACATCATTGCCTTCATCGGCGCGGATAAAATCATTCCCATCCCCCCCTGTGAGGTTATCGTCTCCTTCCCGCGCAATTAAGTTATCATTACCGCTACCGCCAGTAAAGGTATCATTTCCCGCTTCTCCAGTGAGTAGATCGTTACCTTCACCGCCATCCCCTAAATTATCCCCATCCCCAGCTAAAATCTTATCTCCATCTGCGCCACCGCTCAGGGTATCATTACCCTCATCACCTTTAAGTAAGTCTTTACCTGCATCTCCTTCTAAGTTATCATCGCCTTCACCGGCTAGCAGTTTATCGTTGCCTACACCGCCATTCAGGGTATCGTCACCAGCATCCGCCCTAACTAAATCATTGCCTTCACCGCCATCGAGGGAGTCATTCCCATCCTCACCAAATACCTTATCATTTCCTGCTGAACCTGAGACGGTATCTGCACCTGCCCCGGCAAACAGGATATCATTCTCGCCCTGCCCATCAATAAAGTTATCTTCTGAGTCAGCAAAAACCTTATCTTTGTCAGCGGTAGTTTGGAAAGAATTATCGCTCATTAGATTTTCTCCCTGATAGTTAGTTTGAATAAGAAGTCTCCCGAAACTCACTCATTAATTGAGTTAAAGATTGCAGAAATTAATCAAGATTACAATAGTAAAAATTAAGCATCTTGAATCTCTTGACTTTGCTAATTCTGATCAAAGATTTTCGCAAGTCAACTTTTTGGCAAAAGATTCCAAATGGGATATTTAATAAAGATGAGACGTTACCCAGCTTAAATCGCTGAATATAGAGAATATAGGTGCTTGTAAGGATGGTATCAATCAGGATGACTCACTGATGTAAGTTCCTGAATGCAAGAATACATCAATCTACTGATGTGAATCAATACAGTTTCTTAAAAATTACCGGAGTTTTTGTAAAGCTTTGATGAAGCAAATCTAATACTCAAATATAACAAAGCATACTTATTAACATCAAATATAACGATTTACTCTATGCTTTCTATACTGATAGGGTCAAATCACTTTAAACTAAAATTAACTGAGTTGGCTTTAGTTGAACTTTCCAAGGAAAAGCCTCATCTTTTATCAAACTCCAATTCTCCTTAAATACTTCTGCTTGTAAATGATAATCTGAAGCCGAGTTAGGGGAAGAATTTAATTTAATATATAAAGTAACTCGATGCTGAGTTTCACTCATTGCCGCTAACCAACAAGGAAAAATATTATGATCGGAATTAATAGAATAATTAGCCGATAAAAAAGTAATTTGATGCGCGCGAATTCCCACTTGTGTTAAATGATGCGGAATGGGTTCAATTGTCTCTAAAATGCAATTCCATTCAACTGCTTTAATTTGGTTATTTTCTAACGGTAACGCTAAGGAAAAATTCTTACACCCGGTGACTTGTGCGGCTCTAAAACAACTGGGATGTTCAAAAATATTGTACTTTGAACCTTGATCGATAATCTTGCCTTCATCAATTATTAATAAGTTCTCACAAATTCGATAGGCTTCTTCTAAATTATGAGTAATAAATAGGGTAATTCCTGGGTAAGAATTTAAAGTTGATCTTAATAGCTTTTCCATGCGATCGCGTAAATAAGTATCCAACGCTGAGAACGGTTCATCTAATAGTAATACTTCTGGTTTACTGGCTAAAACCCTCGCTAAAGCCACCCGTTGCTGTTGACCACCGGACAATTCTTGGGGATAACGATCACCTAAACCTGCTAAATCAACGGCGATTAATTGTTGTTCAATGCGTTGTTTTATTTGAATATTTGATAAACCTTTAGGTAAAGCAAAGGCAATGTTTTGAGCGACTTTTAAATGAGGGAATAGAGCATAATTTTGAAATAGATAACCTATTTTGCGATCGCGACTGGGTAAATTAATCCCTTTTTCTGAATCAAATAAAGTTCTACCATTCAGAATTATTTTACCTTGATTGGGAGTTTCTAACCCGGCAATACATCTTAAAATAAAGCTTTTTCCTGCCCCTGATGCACCTAATATTCCTAACGGTTGAGTGTTAGTATTAAAGGAAATATTGATAAAAAATCCAGGAAGTTGCTTTTTAATATCTACAATTAATTGTTTTTCGGAGTATTGATTAAATGAATATTTTTCTGCTAATTTACGCCGAAATAACTTAGGGTTAAATTGATGGCTTTTATTTTGAACTAACTTAACTTCTTTTGACACCCAATTAACGGCTGTAATAATTCCGAGAGAAATCACTAAAATAATACTAACCCAAGCTAAAGCTTCGTTCATTTTTCCGGCTTCTGCGGCAAAGAAAATGGCGATAGGAATGGTTTGAGTTTGACCGGGAATACTACCTGCTAACATTAATGTAGCGCCAAATTCTCCAAGCGATCGCGCAAAGGCAAGTAATGTCCCTGCTATCAGTCCAGGTTTAGCTAAAGGAAGAATTATTTTCCAAAAAATCATCCATTCAGAAGTGCCTAAAGTTCGGGCAGCGGCAATTAGAGTTTGATCAATTTGTTTAAATGCCCCCAAAGCGGTTTTATACATCAATGGAAAAGCCACAATTGTAGCGGCAATAACGGTGGCATACCAGGTAAAAATAACGGATAAATTCAAAAAAGATAATAACTGACCGAGTGGGCTATTTCTTCCTAACAAAAGCAATAGTAAAAAACCAACAACTGTCGGGGGTAAAACTAAAGGTGCTGTTAAAATAGTATCAATAATACTTGTATATTTTCCGCGATAGTTTAGCATTAAACGTGCTGCGGTTACTCCTAAAAAAAAGGTAATAATAGTAGAAATAATTGCAGCCCTAAAAGATATCCAAGCCGGAGAAAAGTCAATTATCATTTTTTTTAACTATCAAATGACTTTAAAGCCATATTCTTTAAATACAAACTTTGTTGAATTACCCGAAACAAAGGTAATAAATTTTTTGGCAATTTCTATGTTTTTACTATTTTTAACGATAGCAATAGGATAAATAATAGGAGAATGATAATGATCGGGTACTATCGCTATAATATCTACTTTTTCTGAAAATTTAGCATTCGTTTGATAGACAATTCCAGCATCAACATTCCCTGTTTCAACGTAATTTAAAACCTGACGAGCATTTTTAGCATAAACGATTTTTGATTGAAGTGAATCCCATAAATTTAGAGAAGTTAGAATTTCTTTAGCATATTTTCCCGCCGGAACCGTTTCAGGTTCACCTATCGCAATTTTGCGGATATTATTATTATTTAAATCTGCTAAACTGCTAAGATTTTTTTTCCCTTTTGGTACAACTAAAACCATACTATTAATTAATAATTTATTTCTGGTTTCTGGTAATAATAGTCCTTTTTGCTCTAAGGCATCCATGTGTTTAATATCAGCAGAAATAAACACATCCACGGGTGCGCCTTGTTCAATTTGTTGTTGCAGAGAACCAGAAGAACCGAAATTATAGGTTAACTTAATATTAGGATATTGTTGAAGATAAAGCGGTTGTATTGCTGTCATCACCTCACTCAAACTGGCTGCGGCAGAAACCAGTAATTCAGAAGAAGATGTATTTTGTCTGCTATCAACACAACCTGGAAGACTAATAGAAACAGCAATTGCCCAACTCAGAATGAGGATAAATTTAAGAAGCTGACGACGAGATTTCATAGAACTATCCAGTAATTTAAGAGAGATGACTTCATCTTTTATTATGATGAATATTCAGAAGAAAGCTGAGGATATAAATCCAATTTTTTTGCTAATTCTCTAGCAATATGGATTAAAAATTTAGCGGATTCTTGATTTCCATTATGAGTCAATGAAGGATTATAACAATTTTTGCTTTTTCTTATTTGTCATAATCTGACTTTGTACTACTATACAGTCATAGTGATTGACTGACAACAATAGATGATTTTAGCCTATTTTCTCCTATCTTAATTTTGCATAGTCAGAAAACTTGCAATTTGCCACGGTTGAATTTGAGTAGATGAGTCAATGGGTTGTTCGAGTAAATTAATCGGTTTTGCAATAGCCAAATTTAACTGATTTTTTAAGTTTAAGGTTTCGGCTTCTCCGTGACATTCATAACAACGGAAAATCCATGCTTTGGGATTAGCTTCAGATTGCTTTAATGCCATTAAGATTAAATGGTTAGATTGTAAATCAAAAAAGCTATCTTCTCCCATAGATTGAGAATTCATTTTATTTGGGTTAATCGGTGGGTTTAACATCACCTGTAATGGCTGATTAAATTCATACCCTAACCGGACAACATTCGCACTTTTCCAATTACCAGCATGGGGATAAATACCATAACTAAACTGATGTGTTCCAATATCTGCTGTTGCATCCGGCCAGGTTGAACCTCGCAGTAATGTTAAACGTATTTGATCCGGTTTAATATCATATCCATACTTACAGTTATTCAAAATACTAATACCATATTCTTCATCGCTTAAATCCACCCAATTTAATGCTGGAATTTCCCATTTTGCTTTCTCCCTATCCGTTTGCGGTTTTGTTGTTCTTTGCATCGCGCCGCCGGGGATTTCTGCTGTAACAAAATCTGATGTTACTGTCAATGGAAATACGACTTTTACCAAGACATGAGTGTCTTGCCAATTTACCGTTGTCTCAATTTTTAGTATTTTTGCATCTTGTTGCAATACATAATCTTGACAAAACTCTGACTTTCCCCAAACTCGAATAACTCGTAACCGCCACTCCAAATTACCTTGTGTGATCCAACGAATCTCTTTTAGTTTTGCTGGAGATAACAGATTATTATTATAATCAGGATCGATATTCCAAGCATCCCAATATTGTCCCCTATCTTCAAAGAATTGTAATTGGTTACCTCCACCCGGTTGTAAGACTTCTCGATGATTAACTTTATCAAAAATTTGGCTAATATCTCCCGTTTCACTATCCACAAATACCTGGATAAATTCATTCTCTAAACCGTAACTTTTTCCTTTATTTTCTATTAACTTGACAGGCAAAACCGAATCTGATATAGTTTTGATATAATCGGGAGTATATTCTGCCCTATAAGCTCCTTTTGGCAACCACCAGAATAGCTTATAGCCAATAGGGGGAACCTGAGAAGCCTTGAAGCGTAAAGCATTAACCGTATTTTCCCTGTTTTCCCCAACGAGTTGCATCTCGATAGGATATCCCTCCGCATCATAAATTTGCCCCGGTTGAGACACCCCTAATGACACAATTTCAGATCGCTGCCAATTTGAGCTATTAAATACCAATATCGGTATCGCTTCATTCATGCCAACAGGCGGCGACGGTATACAGATATGATTGGCGATCGCAGTTATTGCAGATTGCAATATGATTTGGGCAGTCTGTTTTGCTTGCTGCCAGGTGGGATTGACCACTTCATATACCTCAGTAATAGAAGAACCGGGTAAGATATCGTGAAATTGATTAAATAACACATCCTTCCACGCCGCCTCTAATTCCATCTTCGGATAAACCGCCTCTGTCCGTAATGTAGCGATCGCCGCCCATAATTCTGCCTGATACAATAATCCCTCACAATCACGTAAGTATTGTTTTTGCTCCGCGTGCGTTGTATAGCAACCGCGATGAAACTCGAGATACAGTTCATCTTGCCAAACCGGAAACGACTCTGCCGCTATTTCAATTTGCCGTAAATAATCCTGAGCTGAGATAAACCCCATTTCTGGGAAAAAATCAGACTGCTGCCAACGTTGAGCTACTTCTAACATATCCCGTGTCGGCCCGCCACCATGATCGCCTACGCCCGGTAACCATAACGCCTGATTAATTCCCGTGTTATTTTGCCAATCTGCGGCATAATTTGCCATTTTAATCGGATCGATTTCTTGCCCAATAAAAGCAGACATATAACTGAGAATTCTAGTTCCATCTAAACCTTCCCACCAAAACAGCTCATAGGGAAAATCGGTTGTATCATTCCACCGTAACTTTTGAGTTACAAAATACCGAATACCGCCTTGTCGTAACAATTGGGGAAGTTGCCAACAAAATCCGAAACTATCGGGTAACCAAGCGACTTCTGAAATATTACCGAACTTTTCCTTAACGTAATTCTGACCATATAGAATCTGTCGGACAATAGACTCAGCATTGATAATATTCAATTCCGGTTCTACCCATAACCCCGCTGCAATTTCCCAACTTCCTTGGCGGACTTTCTCTATAATTTTTTCAAATAAATCCGGACGATGAACTTCTATCCAGGCAAATAAAGCCGGAGTGGAATGAGAGAAAATTAATTCCTCAAACTCCTGTTGTAACGATAAGACAGATTCAAATGTTCGCTTCGCTGCCACCCAAGTTTCTGCAATCGGCCATAACCAAGCTAAGTCTAAATGAGCATGACCTAATAATCCTATTTTAACCGTGGGGAAATAATCACCCGATTGGATTAATTGATTTCGGATAGATGAGAGCGATCGCTCAAATTGTTCTCGGTCGGGTAAGGCTGACCAATCTATTTGATCTAAAGATTGCGCTAAGTTTTCAGTTAACTGTTGATTCGTCTGACAGCCTATATAGATAACCTCGATTTCATCGGCAAAAAAACCCGGATCGATCGGTTCAATATTATCCCGTTCATAAATACAGATAGATCGAACTAATGCACCCTCATCATGATAGGGACTGACTAAACGAATCGCTATCCAAAACTGATTGCCCGCTATAATATTATCCGATAATAAAATACGTGTAGAACAATCAAATAAATCTCCAGATTGTATCAATTCACCATTGAGATAAATTTCAGCCTGTTCTGCCCACCAAGCCAAACTCAATCTTAAACTTAAACCCGATAACGGATAATTGGATAAATGTGCCGGAACTATAATATTTTGCGTTAGCCAGATTGCGACTTTCCCCCGTTGCCAAGGAATATGCGATCGCGAATTCACCTCAACCCACGGCAATGAATCAAAATTTGCTATTTCACTCAGGGATAACTTTCCCTCGGCTATTCGCCAATCCGACAATACATCCCTCCGAGTACAGCGACGGAGATGTTCTAGAGTTGTAGCAATTTTCTGTGAAACAATCGGATAATTCTCGGTCATTCAATCCTATTTTGAATTACAATAAATAATTAGACTCTGTCGATCAACTGAATCGCCTTATCCATTTCCTCTGAGCTTGAAATTATGGCTGCTCCGTCTCCCAACCCTTACAAAAGTCGGATTTTCAATACGGTATCACAACAATACCGTCAATTTCTAGATGGATGCGATACTGCTACCGCAAGGCTACGCCAACGCACATTCCGGCAAGTCCGCCTCACCACCAGTTATGCCACTCAAATTTTACTGTATCCGATTTATGTCCTGATTCAAGGGGCAAAGAGGGTGGGTAAACAACTTAAAGCTCAGACTAATATCGGCATACCCCAACTGAATGATTCACCTCACTCAACCGATATAACTGTCGAGGATATTCTGCCAACTCTGACTTCACCCGTTCAAGTTCAAGGTATTGCCAGTCGTCTCGATACTCAACAATTAGTTTTAGTTGCAGCAAATACTCAAACCCTGCATCCGTTAACCGCTTCTCAACAACAGACTCTTCAACAACAAATTAAAAATACTCTTCAAAAAAATAGCAAAAAAACATCCTATTTCCCAGCGCTACAACCGGCAATTCCGGCAATGGGATTAATCTTACCCGTCTATTGTATGCTGTCTCAAGCCATGGGATGGGTACAAACCAGTCCCGTTGCAATGGGTCTGAACTTATTCGGAGAATCTGCTTTAGCGAAAGTTGAACCGATCTCCCCAGACAATACATCTGTTGTTTCCTCTACAGAATTCTCTCAAAATTCCACTATTTCTGATTTGGATAGTCAATCTCAATCAAAAATTCAAGGATTAATTCAAGCCGCTATCCGCTATTTTTATAATCCAGATGATTTGAATAGTGTAGACGAACAATATTATCCCGTTTTAGATGCAAGCGAAAATTTAAGTGCAATTGCAGGTAACGAAAAACAAGTTTCTATCTTACCTCAATCTCAAAATCAAACCGCGCAATTATCCCTAGGAATTTGGCAAAGAATGCAGCATTCCTCTTTTCCCTTATTTGCCGGAATTGGAGTCGGTGGATTTTTAATCGCTGCTACCGTAGGTCAATATATCTTTGAAGATGAAGCCATTGCAAGCAAAGTTAAATTAACTGACTCTCAAACACCCATTCAACCCCCCTCAAACCCTCAAACAGAATGGAACAGCCCTCTAGGGTTGACAAGCGTCGAAAATTATGGTAAAAAGTCTATAATAGAAATTGATAAGCAGCTTGAGGGTGCTCGGCTTCAGCCTGCCTACTCGGAGGGAAGCCCTGAAATATTAGAGACTCCAGTCACCGCAGTAGAATATGTCAAACATCCCCTAGAGAAGCTCTTAGAATGGTTAGACGGGGCAATGTATTGGGTAGAAGAATCATTCCTGAAATTACGAAACTGGATGGTGAGCCGAATTAAATAATGTACATTTTAGGAATAGACGGCGGCGGCACAAAAACAGTTTGTGTGTTAATGGATGATACCGGACAAGTTTTAGGTCGAGGAGAAGGAGGGCCATCAAACTATCAAAGTATAGGAATAGAAGCCACCCAAAACTCATTAGAAGAGGCAATTACTCAAGCCATCAAAGCCACAAATCTATCAATTCCTCTAACAATTGAAGCAATGGGTATTGGACTGGCTGGAGTCGGTCGTCCCGAGGATATTCAAACGGTTAAAAACCTATTAAAACCCCTACAATTAAAGTTATCTGAATTAATCACTTGGCAAATTTTACCGCAACATTTATCCATTACAGGGGATAATGAAATTGCATTAATGGGGGGATGTTGTGATACAGTAGGAATCGTGGCGATCGCCGGAACCGGATCTCAAGTATATGGTCAAAATCAACAAGGCAAAACCAAACGAGTCGGCGGTTGGGGATATATTTTAGGTGATGAAGGCAGTGGGTATAATATTGCCATTCGAGGCTTACAAGCAGCATTAAAAGCCTATGACGGTAGAGGGCGAGAGACAGTATTAATAGAACGGTTTAAACACCATTTAAACATAGATAAAATAGAGAATTTAGTTGAAGTGGTTTATCGTCAAGGATTAAGTGTCGCAGAGATAGCCGCCCTTGCTCCCATTGTAGACCAAGCCGCAGTAGAAGGAGATGCGATCGCGATCGCAATTATTACAACCGCCGTAGAAGAATTAACATTCGCTACAGAAGTGGTGATGATAGACTTATTTGACCCCACAGAAACCTTTGAAATTGTTACGATTGGGGGTGTATGGAAGAGTATATCACAACTGCGTCAACAATTTGAAATCGCAATTGAAGCGATCGCCCCTGACGCGACCGTGATCTGGCCCCGTTATCAACCCGCTTATGGGGCAGGGTTATTAGCTATTCGTGGTTAGTTGTTGGTTATTGGTTATTGGTTAGGAGTCACGCCCCTATTCCCCATTCCCCATTCCCTCTAACAACCGCTCAACCCATAACAAAGAACAAATGACCCATCATAATTTAACAAAAATCAATGTTTTTTCAGGTGAAAAGCCTGCTACGCTGGTGTAGATCTACCAGTTGGATATTAAATTCTGCTGGTAAGCTATTATCCATAAAGCAAATTGAGAAGCTTCTGCGCTCAACTCAGCCAGTAGAAGCCAGACAAAAACACTTGTGGACTCGATCTGACAGGGATATCCTGGTTAAGAGGGTATGAAGCAAGAATTTCCTATTAGCGTAATGCTGATAGGTAAAAATGTCAATTTGTTGTAATTGCACGCTGAATAAGGAGATAAGAATGCCAGAACCTAAAAGTACTGACACAACAACAGCTAAGACAGTTGATGTAAAAGCAGCATCACAAGATCCACTCACACCGGTATCAACAACGGAGGCAACAGCCAGTCAGTATGAACAGGTTAAAACCAAAGTGGTTGAAGTCCTAGCTGAACTACCGGGTTATGTGTCTAGTTTCTTTGGGGAGTACCAGAAACCAATCATAACAGTGATTTTAATTATCTCTGCTATTGTGACGATAAAAGTCCTGTTTGCAGTTGTCGATGCCCTGAATGATATTCCCCTATTAGCCCCAACCTTCGAGTTAATTGGTATTGGATATGCGGCTTGGTTTGTTTACCGCTACTTATTACGTGCGTCTAATCGTCAAGAATTAGCGGCAGAATTTCAAGCATTCTTTGAACAAATTACTGGGGGTAGAGCTAAAGTATAATACTTCATTAGCTTTCTGTTTTTATAACATTAACAAATACTTGTGAATTTCTCCATCTCAAGACTAGATGGAGATTTTTGTTAAATTTCAACGACTAAACTGTGCTAAAACACCAAATCCAATGGAAGCAAAGAGTAATATCCATAAAATCATTCCGGGTAAAAACGCTAAAATACCAAAACCTCTTAACAGCCAAATGACGATCATCGCCAGAATAGCCAGCCGAAATAGATAGGAAAATAAGCGTTTCTGGAAACTAGGATATAAACTCATAATTTGATCAAACCTGAAAATTTGTATAGCGGTTTGTTTAAACCTCTCTACTACTATAATTACAACTTGAGCTGACAAGGTAGCAAAATTGTTAATATTATTTAAGCTATTGGCAGTAATATTTTGCAGGATAGCTAACTTTTAACTCCACACAGTAATGATAGTAGAAGTGAGCCCTTACAAAATAGGGTGCATCACTGACACACCCTACAGGCTACAAAAGATTATAACTTGAGCTTACAATGTGGCAAAGTTATTGACATTATTTAAGCTATTGGTAGTGATATTTTGCAGAATGGCTAAGTCTTGACCATTGGCAGTAATAATGGTTGAAGTTCCACTATTGGTAAAGCTTAGATCATTGAAACTTAAGCCACCACCCAGTAGAATCATATCCTCACCAATGGTAAAATCAGTAATAGTATCAGTGCTATTCTCCATAGAAAAGAGAACAACGCGATCTTCTCCACTACCAGTGGTAATCAAATCCGATCCTTCATCACCAAACAGCCAATCATCACCAGAACCGCCTTTCAGGGTATCTGCGGCTTGACCACCATGGAGGGTATCATTCCCCATTTGACCACAGAGAATATCTTCTGCTTCATTACCCAGTAACAAATCATTGCCACTGCCGCCACAAAGGGTATCATTCCCCACTTGACCCAATTCATCGCCAAATAAGGTATCATCCCCTTCATTACCGCAGAGCATATCATTACCTTCTTCACCGTAAAGCATATCATTACCGATATCCCCAAACAGCAGATCATCTTGTTGACCCCCACGAACCATATCATTACCCATACCGCCACTGAGGGTATCTTCACCCTGGTTTCCATTCATCCAGTCATCACCCGAACCCCCCCACATGATATCAGGGCTATTAATATCGCTTTGTTGCGGGTTGCCTGTATCGCCATAGAGGGTATCCGATCCTTTATCGCCATAGACCGTATCTGCACCCAGGTCACCCCATGCAGCATCATCTCCTCCTCCAGCGAAAATAAAGTCCTGATCTTTACCCGCGAAGATCATATCGTTACCTGGGCCACCCACCATGACATCATCATTGCGGTAACCATGTAACGTGTCGTTATCTTCAACGGGGTCTTGATCTTCACTGCGAGGAATAGCGCCATTAATACCATTGCCGCCGATAACCGTATCATTACCCATGTCTCCGTAGAGAACATCGTTACCGTCATCACCAAACATCAGATCATCGTCTTTACCGCCATAAGCCGTATCATTCCCATCACTTCCAGTCACCGTATCGTTGCCTTCATTGGCTGAGATATAGTCATTACCCCCCGCGCCATCAATGGCATCACGGCCAGAAACGTCCCGGATGAGTGGGTTGTCTGCGTCCCGCGTTAAAGCTGCTTCAAAGCTATCATCAACGCCGCCGTATAGACTATCATCGCCGTCAGCCCCTTCAATGGTGTCATTGCCTAAGGCCCCTCGAATGATATCATTTTCCCCAGTTCCCATCATCACATCATCGCTATCGTCTCCGTCTGTGCGGAAAATCGCATCTGGGGGAACATTTGCGTCAATTTCAACCCGTTGAGGCAGTACCATTCCTTCAAATACTGGAATAGGCGGGCAAGAACAAGCATCTTCATTGGCATCTTCACGAGGAATAGAAGGGGGTGGTGCAATATTCAGCGTCACGGGGACTTCGTCCGACACTGCACCCTCAGTATCAACAGCAACATAGCAGAAACGGTCTTCACCCCCTTGCGGGAAAGCACCCGGTGTCGGCAAGAAGGTTAACTGACCGGTTTGTTGTGAGGTTAACTCCATCACCTGTTGCAGGCGGGTTACCTCAACTCCATCTAAGAATAGAGTGCCGTTCTCCGGTAACTTGGTGATGCGGTAAACTAAATCATTATTAGGCCCATCTGGATCGGTGGCCCTTAAGGTCGATACCCGAATTTGATCGCCGGTATTGCTGCCTTGGGTAGTTAATTCTTCGGCTACTGGAGGCTGATTGGGAGTCGGGCTAGGTGTTGGGACAGGAGTCGGGACAGGTGTTGGGACAGGTGTTGGGACAGGGACAGGAGTTGGGACAGGGACAGGAGTTGGGACTGGAGTCGGGACTGGAGTCGGGACTGGAGTCGGGACAGGTGTTGGGACAGGTGTTGGGACAGGGACTGGGACTGGAACAGCTTCGGGTATACCCACTGTCACACTAGCAGTATCGCTTCCTCCATTACCATCGCCAACGGTGTAGGTAAAGCGATCAATTCCAGTAAAATCTGCATTGGGAGTGTAAGTGATTTGATCGTCACTCGGATCGTCAGGGGTTCCGTTGTCATCAATAATTGCTGTACCATTACCTGAAGAAGAGATTTCAGTAATCCTCAATACATCTCCATCAGGATCATTATCATTACTGAGGACATTGATATTAATCGCAGTATTGACTTGAGTCGGCTGAATATCATCTTCAGCATTTGGCGCAGTATTACCTAAATTAACCGAGATGACAGCGTTAGCAATATTACTATCGGTTGTACCATCATTAACCGTTGTTGAAACAATTCGCGCTTCTGTATTGGGTGTGGCAGAAGTATTATTGTAGACAATTTGGCTAATGGCGGTTTGATAGTCGGCAATAGTTGCATTCCCGCTTAAAGTAATTGTTCCATTCTCAGGATTATACTCACTTGCCGTAATAGTTTCTGGCAGAGTCCCGTTAACCGCTAAACTTTCAACAGTATTGCCATCAACAGGATTGGTTAAAGTAATAGTGGCTGAAACAATATTTTCACTCTCAGTCTCTGCAATTGTTACATCTGTATCCCCAACCGCAACAGCATTTCCACCAACCGTAAATGTGGTGGTAAAATCACTTCCAACAGTCGTACTATCATCGCCATCTAAGTCTATGGTTAACCCAACAGGCGGAACCACACTAATCACCGCGTTGGCAATATTACTATCAGTTGTACCATCATTAACGCTACTGGAAACAATCCGTGCTTGTGTAGTCGGTGTGGGGGAAGTATTATTGTAGACAATTTGACTAATGGCGGTTTGATAGTCTGCAACAGTTGCACTACCGCTTAAAGTGATAATTCCTGTTTCAGGGTTATAAACGCTAGCCGTAATAGTTTCTGGAAGAGTCCCATTAACGGCTAAACTTTCAAAGTTATTACCATCAGGACGTTGTGTCAGGATAATAGTCGCTGATACCATATTCGGACTATCAGTATCTGCAATTGCTACATCTGTATCCCCAACCGCAACAGCATTTCCACCGGAGGTAAATGTTATGGCAAAATCACTTCCCAGAGTCGTACTATCATTGCCATCTAAATCTAGCGTCGGAGGCAGTGAAGGGCCAGGGGGTGGCGTTGGCTCATTGGGTTCTGTAATATTAATCGTAACGGTAGCTGTATCTGTGCCGCCATTACCATCATTGGCAATATAGGTAAAGCTATCATTACCAATAAATCCAGGGTTAGGAGTATAGCTAAACGAACCATCGGGATTAAGAGTCACATTACCACTGCTGGGCTCGTTTGCGATCGCAACAGTTAAAGCATCTCCATCTGCATCAGTGTCACCCTCTAAAACTCCTGGAGTATTAATGGTTAAAGGAGTATCTAATGGTGTGCTGTAGTTGTCATCATCGGCCACAGGAGGAGTGTTTTCAGTTGGATCTGCAACGCTGATAGTGACTGTGG
>JBARXJ010000034.1:0-30300 GCA_049647265.1 Microcoleaceae cyanobacterium | reverse complement strand
TATAGCGCTACGCGCTCTTAGAACAGGGTTGAATCCCCCCTCAGTCCCCCCGAAGATATCCCCCTTCCGTCCCCCATCCCCCCTCAGTCCCCCCTTAGTAAGGGGGGTAGGGGGAAACCTAAGGAGGCTTCGCTTTGACTTTGAAGGGGGGTTGGGAACAGCGGTGCACAGGCGCGTGATATCTCCGTGCGGAGAGGCGATGGCCTTCGTAATCACTCATAGTGAACGCGCACGCCTGACAGGGAACAGTAGACTCAGCAGAGAGTTTTAGAATTTAGGAATGTCTTACACCAAATCTTGTACTGCTATAATTGTTTGTTATGAGTTATCTATTTTTTGTGGATATTATTCTAGTGTTCTGAAATAACCCAGAAATAATGACTAATAACAAAAGATGATTTTTTAGGTTTATTGTGTTTTGGCAATTGTTTTTTCTAGTCGCCACTTAGCATTATCTGCAATAGCTTCAGCTAGGGTTAAACCCGTTAAGGTTCGTATACCTTTGTTGCCTAAGTTGTGTTGTGAATGAATTGTATTTGGGGTAAATTTTAATTTATTTTTAGACATATTATCCCCCTTTTTTATAAAGTATAAAACTGGTTTTTCAGTTTGGGTAAATTCCGTATAAGTTCAAAAAGCTATAACAGGATGGTATTCACGTTTGCAGGTGAAAGTATGTAAGCTTTAGAGGTGAGAATACGGAATTTTTTTGAATCACCTCATACAAGTTAAAAAAGCTGTGGGTTTTATACACAGGAATCGAACCTGTAAATCATTGATCTTAAGTCAAGTGCCTTACCAGTTGGCTAGTATGTAAGCTTTTTGAGTAGGGGTACGAAGTGAGGTGTTTAAATTACATCCCGCGCAAGTTTTAAAAGCTGTTTATGCGCTCTATCCAGTTGAGCTACATCGGCATGAATAGCGCCGACGGTAGGAATTGAACCTACACTTTCTGTCTAAGAAGACAAGTATGTATGCTTTAAAAGTAAGGGCGCGGAATGAATTTTTTCTAACTAAATGATTTAACCGTAAACCGCTTCAGGGCGTATAATTAAATCTCCACTTTGGGGGCGATCTATAATATACATTTGTAGTCGATTTTGTCTAACTTCTAAAAAGTTTGCGACTCGTTGTTTAACTGTGTTGTCGTTCATCTGAGTTGTAATTCCGAGTTGGTTTTCGTCAATATCATAAGAACGACCTTCAAACCGAATATGTACCATTTTTATCCCCTCCTCTGATGAACTCTTGTTTAACTCGATATATTCATAATACATTTATACTACAAAACTGTCAAGGGGTTGAGTAATTTTTTTTTTGAGATTCGGCGAAACGATTGATATCAGGGGATTTGAGTATGTAATATTGCTGTAAGGAGATTATATATTACAGTGTGGGTGGTGCGTCGTAGGATGTACCCTACAATTTGTACTTCTTGCAGAATTAGGGAACGGGGAACAGCTATATATTACAGTGTGGGTGGTGCGTCGTGGGACGCACCCTACAATTTGTACTTATCCTTGTAATAAGGTTTATCTTGCAGCATCGTGTTGCATCGTGGGATGCAGCCTACACCTATTCTTCGGTTAACCAAGCAGTTAACATGGCGCTAGGAATATAGACTGTTGGATGGTTGAATATGGCTTTGAGGGTTTCCTGGCCGCCGACTTGTAGTACTTTTTGGAGTTGACGTTTAAATTTAGGAGATTGTTTGATGGTTTGCTGAACTTTTTGTTCCGCTTCAATGTTTGTTTGAGTATTAGCAGCAATTTTATCTAAGAACTGTTCGACATCACTTTTTAAGGATTGTAATGATTGAGGATCAACCGGATTTAAACCTGCTTTAGGTTGAGAAATAGGAGCTGATTTAATTGTTTTTGGTGAAACTATCTCAGCCTGAGAATTACCACCCAAATTATTAATAGCTTCAGCAATATTAATTCCAGTAGTTTGTCGTAGTTCTTCTAAGAATTTTGCGGTTTTAGTCGCGCCACTGCCATTACTTGCAGAAATCACTGTAACGTTATCCACTTCTACATTAGGAACAGTTGAAACTAGAGTTGTCAACAACGTCTCTAATTTTTGATACAAAAAGATTTCCCGTGCATTTGTACCTGCTGCTTGCCAAGATTCTGCTAATTTGCGGGTTCCTTCGGCTTGGGCTTTACCATCTTCAATAATTTTTGCAGCATTTCCTTTTGCTTGCTCAATCGCTTGTTTACAATTTGCTTCTGCCGGAGCCACAACATCGGCGATAAGCTGCTGTTGAACTTGCTTAATTCGTTCTTTTTGTACTGAAACTTCAGCTTGTGTTTTAGCAACTTCTGAAGCAATTGTCGATTCAGACTCAGCGATCACAGCTTTACGTTTAGTGATGGCATCTTGTACCCGACGTTCGGCTTCAGCTTTAGCGATTTCTGTTTCAGTTTCTAACTGTTTCAGTATTGTTTGTTTCTCATTTTCTGCTGTTATAATTGCAGCTTGAGCTTCTGCTTCTGCTTCTGCAATCCGAGCATCTCGTAATAATTCGGCTTGTTGTTTGCGCCCAATTGAATCTAGATAACTCACTTCATCAAATATATTTTGAATCTGTAACGTATCCAAAATTAATCCTAATTTTTCTAAGTCATCTTCGGCTTCTTCTAATAAACTTTTGGCAAAAGCAAGCTTATCTCCATTCACTTGTTCAGGCGTTAAACTGGCTAAAACACCGCGTAAATTCCCTTCTAATGTTTCTTTCGCTATTTGTTCAATTTGTTGACGAGATTTCCCTAAAAGCCGTTCAATTGCATTATGAATAGTCGGTTCTTCTCCTGCAATTTTAATATTTGCGACTCCTTCAACAGTTAACGGAATTCCACCTTTAGAATAAGCATTCACCACCTTTAACTCAATAATTATATTGGTTAAGTCCATACGAAACGCTTGTTCTAACAAAGGCACTCGTAAACTACTGCCTCCTTTTACTAAACGGTAACCCACTTCTCGTTCTGCTTCAACCGGATGACGACCCCCAGCAAAAATCAAAACTTCACTCGGTTGACAAATATAATACAGATTGCGAATAATAAATAATCCAGCACCTGTACCTGCACCTAAAACGGCAACTAATGCGATGATAATACCCATGGTTTTTGATTAGTTATTAGTTGTTTGAGAATCTGACTTGCAGACTTACTAACTTCTGACTTTTGACTTTTGACTTTTGACTTCTAAACTACCTGCGACATTAATTCCTAAAATTTGGTTGACACTGTCGAGGAATTGATGGAAAATTTGAGGATACGCTTGAACTAAACTGGCGATTGATTTGCCGTCTCCGTTATCAATGACGTTAACATTCTGTAAATCAACCCGACTGGGAACTTGAGCTGCTTGTTTGAGAATCATCTCAATTTGCTGTAGATAGAATAGTTCCCCTGCATCTGGCCCAATTTCCTGCCAAACTTGAGCCAGTAAATCATTCACTTGTGCCGCAGCGCGGGCATTTTCAGCCAGGGAAGCAGCAGCACCTCGGGCTTGCAGTTCTTTGGCTTGTCGTTCGGCTTCAGCGGGTAACACTTGGTCTGCTTGCAGGCGTAAACGTTCTAATTCTGCCCGTACCGTTTGCAGGAGTTGTTCGGCTCTGGCTCTAGCTTCTTTAGCCGCCGCGATGGTACGCTCTTCTTCAGAACGGGCTTGTTGTTCGAGTTGAGCTTTGACTTTACGAAGCTGGTTTTCCTGTTGTACTGTAATGGTACGGGCTTGAGTTTTGGCAACTTCGGCTTGTCGTTTGCAGTCAGCTTCAATTTCTTCGGCTTCAGCCAGCGCATTAGACTCAGCAATTTCCGCATCCCGAGCAATAAAAGCAATTTGACGACGACCAATTGAACTGAGATAATTCACATCATCCGAAACGCTCTGAATTTTCAACGTATCCAGTTGTAGCCCCAGTTTGGATAAGTCCCGAGACACATCTTCAGCAATGCGCTCAGCGAAGCGTAAACGGTCTTCATTCAGTTGTTCGGGGGTTAAAGTACTTACAACCCCTCTGAGGTTCCCTTCCAGGGTTTCACGGGCAACGCGGATAATTTCGGAGCGATCGCGATCTAAAAATCGCTCAATGGCATTGCCGACAATATCGGGGTTACTGGAGATTTTAACATTGGCGATCGCCTGAATATTTAGCGGTGTACCCCCTTTAGAATAAGCATTTTTGACTTCAACCGGAACAGGCATGGTGCGTAAGTCCATGGTTTTAACGGTTTCTAAAATAGGAATACAAATTGTTCGTCCGCCAAAAATAACTCGATATCCGACATCTAATCCTTCTTTGGTGCGATGTTTACGTCCCGATAAAATCAGAATTTCACTGGGTTTACAAATTTGCAAAAAGGTATTTAAAAACCCAATAATTATAATCACTCCAAAAATTGATAAAGCAATGGGTAAACTGGTGAGAATTTGCCCGGTTATATTATTAGTTTCAGCCGAATTAACTGGATTCGTATTGGCTTGAGCCACTTCTACCGTAGTTACATCATCAACATCTTTAGCCCAATAAGAATGATCCATGATTTTGCCCCCCAGATTAACATTAAATTGAATATGAATCGGTGTTATTGTAAACACGCCATAGATGAATCAAGCTCTGAAGAATAGCTACAAATCAGTTCGATGGATTTCCGAAAGCTTGTTCTGAAACGACCCAAACTTTATTATTTTCTCGACCCACTACAAAGACTTTATCTCCTGGATTAAAACTACTTTCATCGGTTGTCATTGCCATCATTTCTACAGTGGAACCTTTGAGAGCGATTCTAATTTTACCTCTGCTATGGCGATCGAAGGGAAGTTCTACCACTCCTGAACAGCCTAACAAATCTTGAGAACGAACTAAACTATCTGCTTGTTGGTATTGTAAACTTCGTAATACCCAAACAATAGCTGTCCCACAAAATCCGCCCATGATCATCGCAATCATTGCGATCCAAAACGGTGATAATGTTGGAGCAAGTAGGGATAACATCACTCCCGTCAACCCAAAGAAACAGCCGCCAAATGTCCAAAACCGCATACTCAGAAACGGCAGTCTTAACTTCAGCTTAGATTGATCTCTAAGTTCAATATCAGTATCAAAATCAGTATCAAAATCCACTCCATCCAGTCCTGCGATCGCAGCTAATGCAACGAAAACACCACCAATGACCAGACAGAAGATATAGAGGGTTAACATAAGCGCTGTGAATGACCGGACAGTATAAGGAGTTAGGAGTTAGGAGTTAGGAGTCAGGAGTCTGCGAGTCAGGAGTTAGGAGTCAGGAGTTAGGAGTTAGGAGTCACCGAGTCAGCGAGGAGCGCGAGTCAGGAGTTAGGAGACACCCATTCAGGATCTTTGATGAGTTTCATGATTCTCTTTACTGTTTTTACTGTTCCCTTCTCTAATTCGATTTTCCTACAACTCTTAGGAGATTACTATAGTTCTATTGTGACAAATGTTCGGGCGTTGATTGCTAAAAATTGTAAACAAGATCATTCATTCTACAAGCGAAGTTGCTGCCAGAGGCGACGATATTGTTCTAAAGTCTCTATCGAGAAAGGCAGTAAAAAGTCACTGTTTTCTAAAGTTTCTGAATTGGGTAATAATATCGGATAATCTTTCCATTGGGGTAAACGATCTTTTGCGTCTAACCCGACTACAATAGGAGACGTGGCTTCGGTTAAAAATGATAACTGCTGGGCAATTTGAGGCTGCCAACAAAAATCGATCCATTGATGGGCTGTATCCGTTTCTGTGGCAATAGATGCTGCTGCTGGCTTCACCCATAAATCTGTCCACAGGGCTGTTCCTGAAGCGGGTACAACCACTCCTAGATTATGTTGACGTTGTAGTTGAATGGGGATATCGGTAGACCATCCTAAGGCTAACCATGTATCGCCGACAATTAAGGGTTTGAGATAAGTATTAGAATCGTATAATTTAATGTTTTGATGCAGTTGTTGAAGCTGGGAAAATAAATCGGGTACTGAATTAAGATCGCTTGTATTATAAGAATATCCCAACTTCTTTAAGGTCAAGCCAATGACTTCTCGCGGTTGGTCTAACAAAGAAATGCGATCGCGCAATTCCTCTCGCCATAAATCCTGCCAGTCTTGCGGTTGCCAGCCCAAGGCTTTAAACTTATCCTTGCGGTAAATCATCACCGTTGTTCCCCAACGATAAGGGGCAGCCCAAACCGAACCTGCGGCATCCAGTTGACCTTGAGCGTTACGTTGAACTAAATTTTGCCATTTTTTGGGTAATAGCTCCCAATTGTCTAAATACTGAGGCTGTAGGGGTTGGATCAGTTGCTGTTGAATGGCGGAGGTTAACCAATAATCCCCAATCATCACCAAATCAGCTTTCGCTGTCGCGGATTCTGTATTTTGCGATCGCTGCAATAATCCAAACAGATTTTTTAATTGGGGTTGAGGGACGAAATTAAGGGCTGTTCCCTGGGCTAAATTTTGACGAAACTGCCGCAGCATCTGAGGGGGAACAGAATTTTGTAATAATTCCACGGTGAATGCTGCCTGATTTTGACATCCGGCTAAAGCCGTACCCAGGGTAATGGCACTGGTTCCTAACAGAAAATTTCGTCGTCTCAAAGTCTTTAATCAATTCGCTTTTCTAAATATTGGCCAATCATTTGCTGTTCCCCAGCCCGTGAGATAATCGATTGCCGAGTCCGATAGCGATCGCCAATGTGCTTAATTTCTTCTTCAAACACAGAACTATTGTACTCAGTTCTGAGGCAGAGTGTATCGGCATCGAGTAAGTAGAAGGTGGCTGTGACTGGATCTTTGGTGGCAAAACCGCGATCGCGATAGAGAATATTATCCCGCACTCCAAAAATGGTACTGCCTTCAGACGGTTTACCTTTGGCTTTAGTATTGTTACTTTCCCAGTCTACTGCTGAACCACAAGTGAGAATTTGTGTATCATCAAGTTGATGAAGTTGAGCCAATTGAATCAGTTCTGGACTTCCTGGGGGTAAAAAACGCACTGTGATTTGGCTGACATACTCCTGAGCTTTTCCATCTGGCAAACTGTAGTAGCGTCGTTGAGAATGCCATTGTGCTTCTGATTTTTTGAAAAATGCTGAAATTGCAGCGCTACTATTGAGTTGAATTGATTGAACGTCTTGAGTCATTCTAAATTCGTCCTTGTTGATACTGCTGGGGGTGGATAAACCGTCTAGGAGTTGGTGAGATGTCATTAGTGTTACATTTCTTAATATAATCACAAAACTCAGAAAATGACAATCTCGATTCTGTTGAGCTTTATTGGCTTTATGTTTCCCGTCTGATTGGGGTAAATATCCGAACGCTTCGTGATGAAATGGATCGAGCCGATAATAGATAAAGCTTTGTCATAATATGTTTGTTATCCATTTAACACCAATTACGAGGGAAGTTAGATCAATTACCGTTGGAACTGGCTACAGCTTTGGGGTAAGTTGATTGAACAGTATCACTTGTTTGAGTTGATTGAAAACTGTCATCGCCTGATAATTTTAGGCTAACATAAGCAGCTATTCATTTAGATAGAGTTAGTATCATTGAATACCTTTCTTAGATAAAAAAAATGTGACAAAAGATAAACTGAGTCAAAGTTAATTAGATCATATCTTCTACGAAATATTATTCGGCTTGAGTTCAGGAGTATGAGAGAAATCTGTTAGTCAAATGATAGAGAAACGTATCCAATTTTAAGGATTTATTTAAGAAACTCTCATCCGGAAGACGGAGTTTTAATGAAAAATTAAAGGTTAAGTTATGTAAATATTGAATGCTTATTCCTGGAAAACCTAGGTTAATCGGGCAAAAGAGAGATCTCAATTTTAAAAATCAGTATAAATATGAATAAATTGTTAAATATTAAGCCGAGATCAAAGGTTAAATTATTTAGAATAAATTCATACTTTAGTGATTTGTTGTTTAGGATCTAGAGTTAAGAGCTAGCAGAACAAAACGGAGTATAAATTACTATGGATACACTCGAACAGCAAGTGACTTTGCTCAACCACAAAGTGGATGTTCTCTATGAAATCCTTCAAGAAACGAATCTAAAATTATCGGAAGTAGCGAGTCAGAAAGGTTCTACCGAACCCACAGAAACCGTGATTCCACAGCTAGAAGAACCGATCAATAGAATTGCGTTTTCTCCACCCAGTCAATATCAAAGTCAGTTTGAACATAAAGATATCTTGCTCGATGATAGTTATACAGAAACGAGTGTTGTGGTTCATCATGAAGAACAAAGCATTACTGCAGATATTCAAATTCAACGGCTGACAGCTCAACTCACAGCGGCATATAATCGGATTGCGGCTTTAGAAGAACGTCTTCTTTCCCAACGTTCTCAGACTATCTCTTAGAGACAACACCCGTGATTAAAAGTTGATTGACGTAACGGATTAACATCCATCTCAATCAGTCTTCTAGACTCAATTCAAGTTAAATTAACGGGTATTGTTCTGTCAGTTGTGAGTTCGTCAACATCAAATAACGCTCAGAATAAAGCAACAATTGCTTGTAATAACTGAGTAGACTCCCAACCCTGATATAAATGAGCTGCAATGGCACAACCCCCCGCGCCAACCCCTTCTTTAACAAATCCCCGTTCATAAGCCTGAAGCTGTGGGTAGGGAGTATTGGTAAAATTGAGTTGAGTGGCTAACATTGGAACACCCCCAATGAGATTTGCTAAGCCAACGGTATCGCCACTTGAATCTTCTGCAACCCAACGAGTTGTGCCAACCACCACATTTTCCGGTTGCCACTTGAGGCGTATATGAGTCGCGATCGCTTCAGTTAAACGATAAACGGCTAGCATTTGAGTGCCGCCTGCTAACAAAATTCCGACGGTTTGACTTGCTGCTAACGTCATCCCAGCAACCACAATTTGCATCGGATCACCCACGGCAGCAACCACATCGAACGGATCGACTAAACTTAAATCTTGATGCCATAACCCAGCCTGCTGTAAACCTGTGGTTGCGATCGCTAATTTTTGCGTGTGATTACAATTGGCATGGCTGCTATTGACTTTACCCGCTGCATCAATACCGAGTCCGAGTAAGACGGCTAAAGCGGTAGTGGTGCCTCCCACAACACATTCACTTAAAATCAGATAACTGTTGGGTTGTGTAGCCGCTAATTTTTCTCCCCAGTGTAATCCTTGCTGAAACAGGTGATTAACCATGGTGCGATCCATGGCACAGCCTGAACTCACACAGCTTGCAGCAACGCCATTTAAATCGATATGGGGAACAGATGGGGTAAGCTTTAAACCCGCATTAAACAGGTACAGAGGGATGTCTAATGACTCAATTACAGCACGGGAAATGAACACCGGAGAAGCGCCTGCATCCAGCGGGGGTAAAGCATATTGAGGAGTGGGTTGAGGGCCGTTATATAAAAATTCAGCATCGGCGATCGCTGTAAACTGGCGAGATTCTGGTGTAGCTCCCGCCGCAGAAATCCCTGGAATCAAGGCGGTTTCTGTAAACCCCAAAACACAAGCAAACGTCGGTTTACAGCCCTGATATCGCCGTAACCATCTTTCTGCTTGCACTTTTTGAGTATAGGCTTTGATCATTTGGTGTGGGGCGTTGGATGTAGGGTGTTGGATGTGAGAATTGTGAGCGTGAACAATAACCCCAAAACCTCGTTGTCAGAGACGATCTCAGATGAGTACATTTTATGGGATGAACCTGTATCTATAAATGGGGTTCCCTCTTCCTCCTTCTTCCTTCCTTCTTCCTTCTTCCTTCTTCAAAATAATCGTTCGATTGACTTATTCGATCCTAAAACAACCATCACCATGCCGGGACACAATCGTTTACTGGCTAATGGGTTAATTTCCGTTTTATCTTCTTCTTCTCGAATCGCTAATAAATTTAAACCATATTTTTTTCTCAGATCTAATTCTATAATGGTTTTACCGTAAAATTCCTCTGGAACTTTCATTTCAACCACACTGTGTTGCGGATCGAGTTCAAATAAATCAATAATACGGTTGCGAGTAATCAAACGTTGTCCTAATTCTCGACCCATTTCATCTTCAGGAAACACGACTAAATCCGCCCCAACTTTATGTAAAATTTTCATATGGGTTTTAGAGGAGGCTTTAGCGACGACTTTTTGAACGCCTGCTTCTTTGAGATTAAGGGTGGTGGTAATACTTTCGGCTAAGAAATTTCCAATGGCAACAATAACGGTTTCAAACTCTAATATTCCAGATTCTTTTAAGGCTGCCATCTCGGTTGTATCCAGTTGTACCGCGTGAGAGGCAATTTGATCGTGTAGGGCTTGACAGACTTTTTTTTCTTCTTGATCTATGGCTAAAACTTCGTAGCCGCTATCATGAAGTTCAGCACAAACCGCTCGACCAAACCGTCCTAAACCGACAACGGCAAATTGTTGTTTTTCTGTTTTTAAGTTCCGAAAAAAGTTTAAAGCAGACATATCTATTCTTGTTTTATCCGACTAATAAATTGGCTTCAGGATAGTCAACTGAACTGGGCTTGCTTTCTCCCACAAACGCAGAAATTAATAGTAAAACCCCAACTCGTCCAATATACATTGTAATCACAATCACAAACTGACTCAGGGGAGAAAAATCTGCTGTAATTCCCGTTGATAATCCCACGGTAGCAAATGCAGAAATAATTTCAAAAAAGATTCGACTAAACCCGAGATCAGGTTGCATTCCAACCGTTAACAAAGTTGCAACGCCAATGACAAAGATCGATCCCACTAATACCCCGACTGCTTTAAGAATCATTGCACCAGGAATTCGCCGTTGATGACAAAGTACTTCGTCTCGACCTTGTAGAGCAGAAATCGTACAGTTAAATAATACACGACTCGTGGTTGTTTTGAGACCGCCTCCCGTACTACCTGGACTCGCCCCAATAAACATTAAAATTGAGGTAATAAATAAGCCAGCCGGAACTAATTCTCCTATGTCAATGGTATTAAAGCCGGCTGTTCTGCTGGTAACGGATTGAAACCAAGCTGCCATCAATTGTTGGGGAAAAGATAAGCTAGCCAAGGTTTTATTATTGTAAAATTCAGTGATATAAATCAGTACTGTTCCTGCAATTAATAAGAATATAGTCATGCGGGTGACGACTTTAAAGTGAAGAGAAAATTCTCTTCGAGATCTTTGTCTAGAAAACTGATTTTTTAACCATAGCAGCATCTCAATAATCACTTGATAACCCAGTCCACCAAAAATAATTAATATACTCATGGTGAGATTTAACAAGGGAGAAGTAACATAGCCCACTAAGCCATCTGAAAATAAACTAAATCCGGCATTATTAAATCCATTAACACTATGAAAAATCGCTAACCATAACCCCTGTTGCAGCCCGTAGTCGGATTGAAATACCCACAAGAGTAATAATACACCGCCAACTTGAAACACTACCATCGTGCTGACAATGTGTTTGACCAAACCCACCACACCGCCTAAGCCAGAAGTATCAAGGGTTTGTTGCAAGGCAACTTTTTCTTTAATGCCAAATTTTCGACCCAGCAAGACCAGTAATATCGTGGTGGCACTCATATAACCCAGCGCACCAATTTCTACTAACAATAACAGAACAAGCTGGCCCCAAAATGTATAATATCTGCCAACATCAACCACTGATAACCCAGTGACACAGACAGCAGAGGTGGATGTAAACAAAGCGGTAATGAAACTGTTCCAGCCTTCTGCCTGGGTTGAAAATGGCATCATGAGTAGAACAGTTCCGGTTAAAATGACGAGGATAAAACCCAAACAGATAGTTCGGGGGACAGTCATTTTATCTTGAAGTTTAACTTTTGGATGTTGAGTCGATCCCACTGCTGGTTTAATACTCTCGGTTGACTACAATTTTATTAATTTCAGTCTAGAGTACAATGTTTCTTGTGTCTGTATCATCTACATTTTGGACGGTTTTAGATAAACTCAACGTAGCTTTGAGCGAGATCAAAGTTTGTCACACCTTCAATTACAGCGATCAGTTGTTGGCTACCGTCAGCCTCATTGACTGCAAGTATAGCAGTTCCACGGGGAAAGCTATCGGGTGTATTGTCCAACTCATTGGTAGCGGTGAGTGAGTATAAATTCTCGTTTCCCGGCAACAATAGGGTATCTTCGTTACGGTTAAAGTCTGCGATCCGAGTATACCCCAAATTAGGGCGGCTAATTCCGCTGAGGATATCGTCTCCTCTATCCCCCGATAAAAAATCGCTATCACTTCCCCCAACTAAGGTATCATTGCCTTGACCGCCATAGAGGCTATCGTCTCCAGCGTCACCATAAAGCACATCAGACTCAGCATTACCAAACAAAACATCTGCATCATTATTGCCGTATAGCGTATCCGCACCGCGATCGCCAAACATTGTATCATTACCAGCATCTCCAACTAAGCCATCATCCCCTCGACCCGCAAACATCAGGTCATCTCCTGTTTCTCCATCGACAAAGTCATCTCCCCTAAAGCCTGACAGGGTATCATCTCCCCGACGGCCATAGATGGCATCGTTCCTCATTGTTCCCAGTAATTCATTATCTTGAGGGGTTCCTGCTGCTGTTACAGGCGGATTAAATAATAGAATTTGAAGCTGATCGCTATTATTTCGCAGGGTAAATGTATCCCTACCATTTCCTCCTTCTAACGTATCGATTTCTTGTGTGAATACTTGGATTTCTGTAGTCGGTGTTGAACTAGACATTATAATTCTAAATATGAGTGTCTCAATAGACAAGGTGATTGAGTCGATTATAACTTACAGTAAAACTTAGATTGAGGCTTTATAACTTTTTTATACTTCCTCAAATAAAATATTAATTTTTGGTTTTAGTTTTGAGCAATAATTCTAAATCAGCCGCTTCAAATACCCATTCTAAACCGCAGCTATTGATTGCTTTTATCACTAAACTATCTTTCAAATTTATCTGTGATTCTTTTATTGTAAAACTCCAGATATTTGGGAAATGCGAATCTTCAGTAAAATCTGGACAATATTGATAAAAATTTTGGCTATTTTTTAAAACAATAATCTTTTCGATATGACAATTTGAGTTAATTTCAGAGACAAATCCCTCAAACTGAATATTATTATCATCGGTAAGATAACATTGTTCTAATCTGCCGTGAGGATGATGGCGAAATTGAAAGCCGGAAAAATCAGCAATAGATTTTTTGGTAACTAAATACAAATCTTGATATCGGCAAATTCCTTGCGGAATACGATAAATAATCGCTTGATTATCGCTAATATTCTGAATCGCCTGATTAACAAAGACTTCTCCGACATAACTTGTCCCATATTCAAATTTATCTAAAGACTGACTTTCACTTTCGGGGATAAACAGAATTTCATCTGTGGCGATCGCGGCATGATCGGGTAATAATGAACGGTCATGAACACTAAACATCAAGATACCATCACGGGTGAGTAAGTCGTAAAGCTTTTTCAGCCATAAACTAAAGGTTTCTTCCGGCAGATGACTAAATAAAGAAATTGCTGAAATCGCATCAAACTGTCGATCGGTGTGAAAGCGATCGCTTTGAGAATAAGACGGAATTCCATTAACGCCAAACTGTTGAGTTTGAAAGGCAACAGCAGTAGGATGAATCTCAGAAATCCAGATTTTATCAGGAGAGATGGATTGGGTAAGAAAGCGAGTAAAGCGGCCATAACCACTGGCAAAATCCAGAAAAGAGGATACCGTATTAAAATCTCCAAAATGCCATTGAATCACTTGAGAAACCGCATCAAAAATCCGCTTACCATTAAAGTAATATCGTAACGCTGCCTGTTGTGGAGTTTTTTGATTGAGCAGGGCAACCTGATACATTTCATCAGTAGAATGGATGATACTATTAAACTGATGAGGGTGAGAAAGTTGATCTTGAAAAAAGTCCTGTAGCGCTGGATTAAGGATTTCTGGATAAATCAATGACATTCAATTTTTATCTCTATGGAGATCGGGATAAATTGAGGGAAAAAGAATACTCGAAATTCTATCACAAACCGTGACAGCAAAAGCAGTTGAGACTCGACCCTCCACTCAACGGGATGAAGAATTCTAAAAATGGATCGTACAAAAGGGTAATCTGGCAGGTAAGATAGAGACTATCAAGTTTTGAGTAAGCATAAACTTTATGAGAGGCTATGCGAGTATACGTATTGCTATTTAATGCCGGAACAGAAAATGAAGGTATCCATACCATTCAAATGCGCGATCGCAACAAAGTATTGATGTTTGAAAGCGAAGAGGATGCCACCCGCTTTAGTGTATTACTAGAAGCCCAGGATTTTCCCGAACCCAGTGTGGAGGCCATTAGTGATGAGGAAATTAAAGAATTTTGCCGCAGTGCAGATTATGATTGGGAATTGATTCCCGAAGGTCATCTGGCCATTCCGCCAGAAGATAATGTCGAACAAACCGACTGGGATATTAATAATTCTCCAGACTCCCCGGCCGACAATGAGTCGCAAGATGAGTCAGAATTTCCGCCAGATGAACTCGATAGTATTCGTCGCCGCCTAGAAGGCTTATTGTAAACCCTGAAAGGACTGACATGGAACCACTGCAAACACGGGGACATCTACTGACGGAACAAAATAACGCCAGTAGTCAAACCCTGGATCAACTCAGTTCGCTGGAGTTGGTGGATTTATTCAACCGGGAAGATGTCCAAACCCTATTGGCGATCGCTCATTCCCGCGAGGCAATTGCCAAAGCCATTGATTTAACCAGCGCGGCTTTAGCCCAAGGGGGGCGATTATTTTACGTCGGAGCGGGTACCAGTGGCCGTTTAGGGGTGTTGGATGCGGCAGAATGTCCCCCCACCTTCTGTACGGCTCCAGAGCTGGTACAAGGGATTATTGCAGGGGGTGCAGGGGCGCTGGTGAGGAGTTCAGAAGATCTTGAAGATCGGGCCGAAGATGGTAAAACCGCGATCGCCCATCGTCAAGTGACAGATTTAGATGTAGTCGTGGGGATCACCGCAGGCGGCACGACACCGTTTGTTCACGGAGCGTTAGATGCAGCCCAGCAACGGGGGGCAACCACTGTTTTTATTGCTTGTGTGCCGTCTCAACAGGTTCGGGTCGAAGCCGATGTTGATATTCGTCTGTTGGTCGGGCCAGAAATTTTAGCCGGTTCAACTCGTCTTAAAGCCGGGACTGTTACCAAAATGGTGTTAAATATTCTTTCTACCGGGGTAATGGTTCAGTTGGGTAAGGTCTATGGTAACCGAATGGTGGATGTAGCGGTCACCAACCAAAAGTTAGAAGATCGAGCTTTACGAATGTTAATGGATTTAACCGAAGTCAGTCGAGAACAAGCAGTAACCTTACTCAATAATAGTGGCCAGTCAGTTAAACTGGCTTTATTAATGCACTGGACGGGTTTAGATCCCGAAGCCAGCCAAGATTTACTCCAACAATGCCAGGGGAATTTACGAAAAGCAGTATTGACCGCTGAGAAGGCTTAAGATTTAATTTGGGCTTGTAATTCCGTGACGACTCGTTGCCATTCAATTTCTGCGGCGGCCAGTTGTTCGGCGGCAGTGCCAGAAACAAAACAGGTTTGTGCCGGATCAACTCCATCCATAATTGCCCGTCCCATCAATTCTAAAGTTTTACAATATTGAGAAAATGTCATTGCCCCCAGTTGGGCGCTACTGGACTTGAGAGTATGAGCCGCTTCTTTGAGTTCTTTGGCATCTTGATGAATCACACCATGGCGCATGGCATCTATATGTTGAGGCGCTTCCTCGAGGTAAGTGGTAATCAGGATATCCACAAATGGATCGTCCTCATCATCATATTCTCGTAGGGTTTCCAGCACGTCTAAATTGATGGCCATTTGGGGTTGATCGGGGTTTAATTGCTCTTCTGTCACAAGATGATTGTCAGTTTGAGTGGCTGAATTTCCATTATTGTTAATTGTAGCCAAAGGTTCTAGGGGTTGACAGCGAGCCAAAGCATTTGCTAATTCTTCCCGCCGCACCGGTTTTGTCACATAATCATCCATACCGGCTTGCAGACACATTTCGCGATCGCCTTTCATCGCATTAGCGGTCATCGCAATAATCCAGGGTTTACGGGGACGATCATCGCTACCATCGCCATATTCAATACAAATACAACGGGCTGTTTCTAAGCCATCCATTTCTGGCATTTGTACATCCATTAATATTACATCATAAGATTGTCGATTGAGGGCATCTAATACTTCTAATCCATTACCGGCAATATCGGCGCGATATCCTAAACGTTGTAATAATTTAGTCGCTACTTTTTGATTGGTAACATTATCTTCAGCTAGGAGAATGCGTAAAGAAGATTGAGGCTTATTGCCATTAACGACCAACCGAGAAGCATTCAACGAATCATGCAGTTGTTGATTGAGAATGTCATGATTGGCGAAAATTTGTAGCAACGTATTATAGAATTGAGATTGCTTCAAAGGCTTATTAATAAATCCAGCACAATTAATATTGGTTTTCTCAATCCGTTTGACAATATTAGTATTACTGGCATAGTTAAAAATGACTAAATTAATCGGTTGACGCTCCGGGAAGCGTTTGTAGAGTTGTTGTTCTGCTTTACGGAATTTTTTGGCGAGTTCAATTTCATCCATATCGGGTAAATTAATCCCAATCATCACCAGATCTAAATCTGGATTATCTTGAAAAATTTGCAGTGCATCGATACCCGTTGTTGCGATCATTGCTTCCATTCCCCAGGCTTTTACCTGCCGCAGAATCACAATTTGATTAATACTATGACTTTCGACCACCAGTAACCGTTTTCCTGTGAAAAAGTCGTCGGCATTCTCCGGAAGCGTTGAATGTTCAATTGCCGGAACTTTAATCGTAAAATAAAAGGTAGAGCCTGTTTCTTGTGCTTCTGAAACCTCAAACGCTGCGGGGATATTTCCCGTACTTCCGGTTAAGATAATATCATCTCCTGGAGCATCTCGTTCCACTAAAGTATGACTGATCACCCACATTTGTCCGTTCATTAATTCACTCAGTCGTAAGCTCACCGCTAACCCTAATCCGGTTCCGCCATATTGTCGAGTGGTGGAGGCATCAACCTGAGAAAAAGCTTTAAATAATCGATCCATTCGTTCAGGTGGAATCCCAATTCCTGTATCAGCTACCGCAAATTGAATCTCATACCATTCTCCGGGTTTATGTTCAGAACTGATTGAATTATTGTCTGATGAAATGGGTTTAGCTTCGACTGAAACAATCACTTCTCCGGCGGTGGTAAATTTAATCGCATTACTAAGTAAATTAACTAAAACTTGACGGAGCCGGGTAACATCTCCTAAGATCATATCCGGAATCAAAGGATCAATAATATAAGCTAATTCTAACTCTTTTTCTGATGCTTTTGCAGAGAGTAAATCTAAGGATTCTTCAATACAACTTCTGAGTTTAAACGGCTGCTGTTCTAGTTCTAATTTACCCGATTCTATCTTAGAAAAATCAAGAATATCATTAATAATCGTCAGTAAAGCATCTCCACTGGTGCGAATGGTTTCGACAAAATCAAGCTGTTCTGGCGTTAAATTCATATCGAGAAGTAATCCAGTCATACCAATTACAGCATTCATTGGAGTACGAATTTCATGACTCATGGTTGCTAGAAATTCACTCTTAGTTCTACTTGCTAATTCGGCTGATAATCTCGCTTCTTCTAAGGCTTTATTTTGCTCAGATAGCTTTCGTTTACTGGCTACTTCTGCTTCTAATAATTTAGCTTGAGCAATGGTTAATCCCACTTGAATGGCAACATCTTCTAAAAACTCAATTTCCTCCGCCGTCCATTTTCGCATCTGATCGCATTGATGCAACATAATGATACCGTTGGGTTTATCTTGATAAGATGTCCGAATCGCCAACATTGATTTTAATTCCATGCGGCGACACATAGGCGCGAAAGATTCTAATAAATGATCGGTAAAAACATCCGCCGAAGCTAACGCTTTATCTTCTGATAATAGCTGTTCAAAATAGGGATTATATTGCACCGAAAACTCTAAATTTAAGGTGGAATCATAGTTAGATTCTAAGTATTCTGCCACACAAGATAAATGGGGATAAGGTTCGGGAATATAGGTATAAATTGAGCAACGATTGACTCCAAACACTCGACCGACTTGAGTGGCTGTGGTTTGAAACACTTCTTTTGTTTCGAGTTTAGAACGGACTTTTTGAGTAATCTGTTTCATCAACAATAAATGCTGATTTTGTCGTTTTAAAATGGTATATTCTTCAGATTTTTGAATGGCATTTCCGAGATATTTAGCAATCAGTTGTACCACTTCAATTTCTGTGGGTTTAAATGAAGCCCGAGGCGCACGGCTCATAAAGCTTAGTGTGCCATATAGCCGTCCTTTAACACTCACTTGAATCCCGATATACGCTTCAATTCGTCTGGTTTTTGCCGCTGGATGATTTTTCCAAGGAGACATTTTAATCGCTTCGATACAAATCATCTCAGTTGTTTTTACAACTTCTTGTTCAAAAGTTTTATCTAAAGATAAAGTATCTCCAGACGCTAAACTAAACGGAAAATCATCACTGGCATAAGCCGCAATCACTTCATAATGATTAGCTTGAATTTTTCCAAATAAACCAACATTCATTTTGAGATGATTGCATCCCATTACTAAAAGCTGATTTAACTGTTCTTCTAAAGATAGATCGGGGTTACTGGTGACTTCATAAAGCTGTCGAATAATATCGGCTCGATTTTGTTGTTCTTCTTGAACTTGTAGTTGTTCAATTCGATCATTTAATGTACCAGCGATTCCGACTGCATGACCTTTTTTATCCAACATTAAACGCGCTGAAAATAGAACTCGCCGATAAAGCGTTTTTTTAACAGCTAATGCTTGATCGTGGGTAAAGCTACTGGTATTATCATCTCGAAGATAAGCCACCGTAAACCGTAATTCTTGTTGATAAGACTCTAAATCTCCCGAAATAATCGACTCAAATAAAACGGCACACTTTTCTTGTTCATCTGGATGAATAAAGTTCAAAAACTGATATCCTAAGCAATCTTCTACTGCATATCCGGTTAATTCAGTCCAGGCTGGATTTAAAAACGTCCAATTCCCCAAAGCATCCGTTTTAAACACCACTTCATTAATACAATTAATCACATCTTCCGAGAGAAACTTCGGCTGTTGTTGTATTGTGATTTCTTGTTTACTTTGAGTAATATTGGCTTGAGTCCCAACAATCCGTAATGGAGTTCCCATCGCATCCCAAATGGCTTTTCCGCGAGTCAGCATCCATAGATAATCACCGGATTTATTTCGCATCCGATATTCAACGGTAAAGCTATCGGTTTTTTGGGTAACGTGTTCTTTAATCTCTTGTTTAAAGCCATTAAGATCATTAATATGAATTCGGCTTAACCACTCCTCAATTGTCTGATTAATTTCAGATTCCTCAAACCCTAAGAGCTGTTTCCAACGACTCGAATAAAACACTTGATGGGTTTTAAAATTCCAATCCCAAATCCCCTCTTGATTGGCTTCTAAGGCGAGTATGGCTTGCTGTTCTGAAGGTAGAGCCATTGATTGTGAGGTGGAATGAATCACCCCAAGGGTGGGTTTAACCTCTTGAGTAGATTGCTGACAATTTAACAAGGTGGCATGCATCGAACGAGGCGATAATGCCTGTTTTAAAATTAACTTGGGTGAAATTAATCGGACGGGAGAACTATTTTTATCGACAACAATCAAAGGCAATTGATTATAATATCGCTGCATTAATATCAAGGCTTTTTGGAGAGCCGTTTGCGATCGCACAAATACCGCCGGAGTATTATAAATCTCTTCGGCACAAACCTGATTTAAACTCAATCCCATGGCTTGAATTTGTAGCAAATCTCGACGAGTTACCACACCCAAAATCCGACGCTGAGGCCGACTTCCATGGGTCGCCGTGGGTAAGGTGGGTTGATGCTGAGGGTCTGGGGTCGTGATTACCACCGTATTCACTTTGTATTTATACATCAACTGGGTTAAACGACGAGCTGATGCGCTAATAGGAGCATAAACCAGTTTAGAGTCTGGGGTAAGAATCACTTGATTGAGGCGAATTAAGTGATCCGGTAGGGATAAGGCACTGGGAGGTAGGAGGGTTTTTTGAGTCGCTTGTAGTAAATAATGGGGTGTGATAATTCCGATTAATTCTTCCCCCTCATCAACAATAGGGAGATGATTAATTTGATATTGATCCAGTAGGGCAAATAAACTGAAAATATTCGGCACTTCAGACAGTTTAGCCGTAATCACAGAACGAATCATAATCTGAGAAATGGCAAAACCCCGTAAAAAGTCCCCAATGGCATTGAGTTGAATTAAATCTTCTTCGGTAAAGATACCAATAATTTTTGGCAGTTGAGCAGACAGTTTTGGTGTATCTATCACCAGCACAGCACTCGCGCCGTGACTCGCCATTAACTGCACCACGACCTCAATCGGTGTTTCGGGGGCAACAGTTAAGGGATGACGGTTAATAGCTTGACTGATGGCAGGGACTTGCATGAGATAAGACTCGGTATAATCAGCTCGGAAACTGAGTTTTTTGATTATTCTAAAACCCGTTGTGACTCATTAAATGTTCGCATTGGGCTAAGATAGACACGCCTTACACATCTGGGCATACTAAGACGCTTAAGTTGTTGTTAGGTGAGTGATGACCATTTTGCCCTATGAGCCTAAAATTGCTCAGATGTTTGTCAACGATTAGACAGTGTCAGGATTCTATAATAGAGCTCCTCTCAATAGATTGCCCAGATTAGCCTAGAACATCATCTTTATCATCAAACTCGAGAGTGTGATTCGTTGTAGCCACCGCGATCTGATCAATACGACTGCTAATTGCAAGAGTTTTTCTTTGGCTCTAGGTTTTCCCAGTTGATCGCGATGGAAAAATTGATCTCGTAACGGATTAGTTTTACTCAACACTCATTCAGTCGCATTCTGATGAACGCTTTCAAGTCGCTCTACCAGGAATTGAAGAATTGTACAGAATTTTCCATTAGTTGTGTTTTTGAAGCGGAGTTTAAGTTTTTTTTCAATTATTATCACAACATCACTGTTTGTCAAGTCGCTTAAGTAGACGAAGCTTAAAATTACGACTTTAATCACTTAAAAAATTCGGGTAATTTGAGGACTTGCTATGAAATTCAATTCCAACTATCAAGCCGACTTAAAATATTAAGAATATCGCCAATGGCTGACACCAATAGAAGGGGGAGGAGTCATGTATAATGAATGGCGAAGAGGCTACCATTGTGCTGCGAGTCTTGTTTTAACAATAGTCGTGCGCGTCAGGTAATAACAATGAGTTCAAATCAACAATTTCTGCAAAATTTATACGATGCCTTTAACAACCGTGAAATTGAAACAATTATCTCGTTGATGCACCCGGATGTGAAATGGGCGAATGGACTCGAAGGCGGTTTTATTTACGGACGCGACGCAGTTCGTCAATACTGGACTAATCAATTTAAAGATATTCAAGCAGAACTTGAGACGCTAAAATTTGAGATGGATGAAAATAATCGAAACGTCGTTACCGTCCATCAAGTGATCAAAGATTTACAAGGCAATATACTAGCCGATGCAACCATTCAGCAAATCTTTACCATTGAGTCAGGTATGATTAGCCTTTACGAAATTGGCGAAACTGAAACAATCCAAGAGATGATTCAAAAGGGGAGAACCTCTGACGGGCAGTAGTCATGCTTCGATTATCAGTTTTAGATGACTCTGCTGATTTCTGATTAAACGTAACCTTCGTTACAGTGGATTACCAGTGTTTAAGAAATAATTAATTTATTAAAATATCCTCCTGAGTAGGGATGCAATCTCAGTTTGAGGCGCAGTTGCTCCCTGTGAATCTATCGAAAGATGAAACAATTCTGAAAAAATTTGCGTTTTCTTATTAAATTTTGTAAACTATGCTTAACATAAGTATTTCAAATTTAATTTATATCATCTAATTTAAATGACATTTTCCCAACCCGCGAAACCCATCTTTCGCCCCAAACAATCCTATTTAGATGTTCAAGATATAGAAGGATTACTAAAAATTCATTGGAAAATCGGTGATATTACGCTATTTTCCGGCTTTTATACCAGAGTGGATCAAGCGTGCTTACTCTGGGGCTTAATTACTCTTGTTATCTTTGCCGTTGCTCAATTCGTACCCATTAGCTGGATCGATCAGGCGCAATGGTGGTCAATTCTCAGCGTCATTGGTACAGTCGCAATGGTAGTCCTCACCCGATATTGGGTACGGGTTGAAGGGATTACCTGGTTACTGGGTTGGTGGGCGTTTCTGATGTTAGCTGGGGTGGGATTAACGAATCTCGGTATCTTCTGGGGATGGACTTGGGTTTTACCGAACTTATGTCCCCTGTGGCTAATTTTATGTGTATTTGGATATATTGTCACAGCATTTGGTTTAGGATCGCGCGCCTTCATCCTGGCTGGAATCATCCATTTAGCCGCAATACCCCTCTGCTGGTCAATTTTGCAGTGGCAGTTTTTGATTACAGGGTTAATTATGGCGGGGACACTCGTGTTACTGGCTGAAGCCCAATGGGATATGCGCCCTCCTGTGTCCTCTCAAGTGTTAACCCAACAACAGCTTGCCTTCAATCGTCAGCAAGAACGTAAACGCCAAACCCGAGATAATAACAGAGATCGGTTCTAAAATCATATTAAGTCCTGTAGCGAATTGCCAAGCCACCAGCTTAAGATAGTACACTAAAGCCGAACAGGTTTTCTGTAGGTAAGCATGGGGCTGTCAAATAATCCGATTCAACATCAACCTCATTTAACAACGTGGCGGCAGAAATTACAGCGCGGTTTGAATCAGCCAGTAACTGATTTGATGGTTGGCTGTTTAATTACAATTTCAATTTTATTAACATTTATTGAACTGGCATTTCCGGTTAATACCCCCAAGTGGTTAACACTAGAAATTATTAACCTTGGGATTAGTGGAATATTTGCCATCGAGTTAAGTTTACGCTGGGTTGCTGCCCCTTTGAGTGGTCGTTTTTGGCGAAATTATGCGTTAGATTGGCTGGCGGTTCTTCCTTTACTACAACTGTTTGGCTTTCCCGCTGGCTTGCGATTTTTACGATTAACGCGAGTGATTAGATTATTTCATTTGCTGTTACGCTATACCAACAAAATACCCCAGCGAGTCCGACGACTGACACCTGAATATCTATTAATTCTTGAATTACTAATCGTTGCTTTAATTGTGGGGAGTATTGCCGTACTCGGGTTTGAACGCAATCAAAATCCAAATTTAGCTACATTTGGCGAAGCATTTTGGTTTAGTATTTATTCATTGTTTTCTGGAGAACCGATTCCAGAACCGTTACGCTCTTTAGGTGGGCGAATGATTACAGTGTTATTGATGCTGATGCACATGACGCTGTTTGTTGTATTTACAGGGACTGTATCTGCCTTCATGGTAGAACGTTTACGCAAAGAAAATGCCCTCATGGAATTAGAACAGTTAACAGGACATACAATTGTATGTGGTTGGAATCGTAAAGCAGAAATTATTGTTCGGGAATATCGAGCCGCTGGTAAAACCAAACAAGGGCCAGTGGTTGTGATTGCTTTTGTCGATCAGGAACATACGATTATTGAGCCGGATTTAAAACCGAATGTTTTATTTTTAAAAGATGACTTTACCAAAGTTACAGTCTTAGAAAAAGCGGGAATTCGTCGAGCCGAAACTTGTATTATTTTATCGGATAAAAGCCATGGACGCAGTGAACAAGATGCCGATGCCAGAACAATTTTAGCCGCATTAACCGCAGAAAAATTAAACCCGAATGTTTATACTTGTGCTGAACTGATTAACCGAGAATATTCCTCTCATTTAGCGTTAGGAAAGGTTAATGCTTATGTCGTTAGTCAAGAACATAGCGCCTTTTTATTGGCTCAGGTGGCCCTAAATCATGGACTGATGGGGGTATTTACAGAGCTGTTAACCTATGAAGGGGGTAACCATTTTTATCGAATTCCGGTAAAATCAGATTGGATTGGAAAAAGCTTTTTAGAACTGTTTCTAGAATTGAAACAAACTTACAACGCGATTTTAATTGCAGTCGATCAGGGTCAAGGTCAATTTCACGTTAATCCTCAAGAATATACCTTTAATGCCACGGATCAACTGATTTTGATTGCTCAGCATAATCTACAACTTTAACACCTCGACTTCCCTCGGAAAACATCTAACAATATTAGACAAATAATATAGCAAGTGGTCACAGCTTGTTGATCTTCAACTTGATATTTTCCGTAGAGAGAAAGCCATTGACACGATGGATATCAGAAAATTGATATTAATTAATGATTAATCACTGACAATATCCTGATTAACCCCTGTGACAGTTGAAAGAATGGTTACTCATCAGGAGAGTTGTCCATCAAGGCTATGTTCCCATGCTGTTTAAGAGATTTAATCCGACTACGACCCAACTTTTAAGACGACTACCCCTGCGGACTGTAATCACGGTTCAATTTATCATACAGATTGTGGCTGCGGTGGGTTTAACAGGATGGCTGTCTTTCCGTAACGGTTCTGTGGCAGTTAATGAATTGACCACTCAACTCAGCCAAGAAATTAGCGATCGCATCGAAGAACGATTTCAAAGCTTTGCAGAAGTGGCGCATATCTTTTTGCAGATGAATCTGGCAGCCATTGAGTCGGGGAATCTTGATTTAAATGATTTTAATCAACTGCAATCCTATTTTTGGAATCAAACCCAAATTAGCGACCGCATTACCACTTTATATTATGGTGATGAAGCGGGTAACTTTTTATTAGTTAAAAATGAAGATCCGCCTTTATTTTATGTTCAGGATGAATTAACCGGATTTCAACGAGAAATTTATCAACTCGATGCAGAGGGAAATATCCTTGAACTGTTGAGAATTAATGAATATAATGCCCGCCAAAGACCCTGGTATCAAGCTGCTGTTGCGGAGGGTCAACCCACTTGGTCAGATGTTTATTTATTTGCCGCCTCTCCCATTTTAGGGATTACGCCAGCAACTCCAATTTATCAGGATAATGGTGAATTACAAGGAGTGTTAGCAATTGATTTAACCTTAGAACAACTGAGTGATTTTTTACAAGCACTTAGAATTAGTGAATCAGGTCTAGCATTTATTATTGAGAGAAACGGTAATATTGTTGCCAGTTCAGTTAATGAGCCACCTTTTATTCAGATTGGAGACAAGCAGCAACGCGCTAAAGCGATTAATAGTCAAAATTCATTAATTCAGTCAACGGCGCAATTTTTACTTGAAGAGTTTGGCAGCTACAAACAAGTCAATCAATTTAGACAGCTTAGTTTTGAAATTGACCAGTCTGTGAGTGAAAATAATCAAGTTTCAGGTCGTCAAATTGTTACGGTTAAGCCACTACAAGATGGTCGAGGCTTAGATTGGTTGATGGTGATTGTGATTCCAGAATCAGATTTTATGGAACAAATCAATCAGAATTCCCGTAATACAATTATTTTATGTTTAGTTGCTCTTTTAATTGCAATTATTACAGGGATTTTAACCGCACGTTGGGTAACAAAGCCTATTTTTGATTTAAATCGATCAGCTCAAAAAATTGCTCAGGGAAAATGGGAAGAAACGGTTGATTTCAAACGCCAAGATGAGGTAGGAGAACTGGCAAATGCCTTTAATAAAATGGCTCGACAGCTTAAAAGTTATGTAGAAACTCTAGAAAATAAAAACGAAGAATTACAACATTTAGATCAACTGAAAGATGAATTCTTAGCGAATACTTCCCATGAACTTCGTACTCCTTTAAATGGAATTATTGGGATTGCAGAATCTTTAATTGAAGGGGCAACGGGAGAGCTTTCTACCTCAACTTGTGCCAATTTAGCGATGATTGTAAATAGTGGTCATCGTTTATCTCAGCTTATTAATGATATTTTAGACTTTTCTAAACTCAGACATAAAAAATTAGAGTTACAGCTTAAACCGATTGATATTCGAGGGATTACAGATGTAATTTTAACTCTATGTCATCCTTTAGCAGCGCATAAAAATTTAAAACTGATTAATCAAATTTCTGGAGAGTTTCCCCTTGCCTATGCCGATGAAAATCGGATGCAACAAATTTTATATAATTTAGTCGGAAATGCGATTAAGTTTACGGCTTCAGGCACAGTTGAAGTGACGGCAAACCTTGTTAATCATTTATCATTAAATCAGTGGATAGAAGTAACAGTAACGGATACAGGAATTGGTATTCCAGCAGATCAGTTAGAAACTATTTTTGATGCGTTTGAGCAGGTGGAAGGTTCAGCAAAACGAGGCTATTCTGGAACGGGATTAGGACTTGCAATTACTAAACAGTTAGTTGAATTACATGGCGGAAAACTTCAGGTTAAATCTACGGTAGGAGAAGGATCTAAATTTAGCTTTTCTTTGCCGATTTCAACCCAAGCGATTGAACACAATCATACTCCTCCTGAGGTTTTAAAGCCTAATCCTTCTAATACAATTAAATCTATTAGTCTTCAAAAGCAACCCGTTAACAAAACTTCTCATAAAATAGAAAGTAATTCTAATATAACCATTTTAATAGTAGATGATGAACCGATAAATCTTCAGGTTTTAGTCAATAACTTATCTTTACAAAACTATGCGATTATTCAAGCAAATAATGGTGAAGAAGCGCTAAAAATGATGGAAGAAGGATTACAGCCTGATATCATTTTATTAGATGTAATGATGCCAAAAATGACCGGATATGAGGTCACACAAAAGCTACGAGAACATTTCCCTGCCAGCGAATTACCCATATTATTGTTAACCGCAAAAACTCAAGTTAAAGATATTGTCATTGGGTTAGAAGTCGGTGCAAACGATTATTTAACTAAGCCCATTTCTAAGGATGAACTTTTAGCACGAATTCGGACTCATTTAAATTTATCTCATTTGAGAGAAGAAAATCTCAGATTATCAGCAGAAATTGAAGTGATTCAACAGCTACAACGAATGGTTTTACCGAATTATTCTGAATTAGAATTAATTGAAGAATTAGACATTACAGGAACTATTCAACCCGCTGATGAAGTTGGGGGAGATTATTATGATATTTTACAACATCAAGACGGCGTTAAAATTGCTATTGGAGATGTGACAGGTCATGGATTAGAAAGTGGTTTACTGATGATTATGGTACAAATGGCAATTAGAACATTATTAGAAACCAAAGAATCAGACCCTGTTCAGTTTTTAGATATCTTAAACCGTGCAATTTACGGGAATTTACAACGGATTGATTCCCAAAAATCAATGAGTTTATCTGTTTTAGAATATTCAAATAAAACTCTTAAAGTCAGTGGTCAACATGAAGAGGTAATTATTATTCGCAACTCAGGAAAAATTGAACAAATTGATACATTAGATTTAGGTTTTCCAATTGGATTAGATGAAGAGATTGCAGAATTTATTCATCAGACAGAAATTCATCTCAATTCAGGAGATTTAGTCGTTCTTTACACTGACGGTATTACAGAAGCTGAAAATATTAATCAGGAACAATACGGCTTAGAACGTTTCTGTCAGTTAGTTCAGAGTTCTCGTCAATATCCTGTAGAACAAATTAAACAAATGATTCTTGAAGATATTCACAAACATATCGGTCAGCAAAAAGTCTTTGATGATATTACTTTGGTGATTTTAAGACAAAAATAAACTCATTATTCTTAGCCTAATCTTCATTGCTATCATTCATCAGTATATTTTCTGATGGGTGTTTGTCTAAATTGTCAATTTGAAGTTCAGTATATTTTCTGATGTAACATTCGGGTTTATTCTGTTATTAATAAATTAAGGACTTAAACAGCTAGTCTAAATTGAGATAAGGCTTTTGTAGTAAGCTCCTGTAGTCGATGGATGAGTCACCGTAGGATTGGCATTTAACCTCAACAGCGAGGGATAAATGCCAACCTTTTTACTGCTAAGCTGTTTTTATTCACAAATACAGATTTTTTTACTGCTTTCCAAGGAAGTATCTACCCGCATTTGACTCTTGGAGAACATCAAATGAGATTGCATCACAATTTAAAGAGTCATTAAGTTTCTGTTTGATAGATTGTTTCAAGAATAATATAACGGTGGCATTGATTAAATTGCCATAAATTTATCCTGTTTATTGTCAATATTAATTTTTGATTGGATAGGGCTTTAAATTTAAATTATTCAAAACTTATATTACTCTATATTAAAATAGATTATTTTTGTATGGTTTCTTTTTTTAAGAGTTAACTTCATCAGTTCTTTACATTCTAAATTCCGGATATAGCTACCTAAAATAGTAAAAGTTATTAGAAATAAATACAATATTTTTAATAATGAGTAGCACTATTTATGTGACTAATAGGAATGATTCAGGATCTGGATCATTAAGGGATGCTATTGCAAATTCTCAACCTGGAGATATTATTCAATTTGATAATGCTTTAACGTCTCAAACTATTACTTTAACCAGCGGCGAGCTAGTTATTGACAAAAACTTAACGATATCCGGGGAAAACGCTCCTGGATTAATCATTAATGGAAATCAATTATCTCGAGTTTTTAATATTCAAAAATCTGGCAGCGATTTTCAGACGAAGATTCCGACTGATATTACACTAAAACACTTAATTATTGCTGATGGAAAAGTAACCGGAGAAGGGGAATTGGGAGCAGGTGGTGCTATCTATATCGATAATAAAAATAATTTAACTTTAGAAAATAGCGTACTTAAAAATAATGTTGCTGATTATGGCGGTGCTATTCTCAGTGCGTTTGAAAGTAATACCGTTATTATTAATAGTAAATTTGAGAATAACGATGGTTCAATCAAACCAGACCCCAGGGGAGGGGGAGCTATTGCAACCGAAAGTGGTGGTACTTTGACGGTTATAGATAGTGAATTTATTGATAATAAAGGCAGTAATGGTGGCGCAATTAATAGTCTCCTCAGTGAATTAACCGTTGAAAACTCCAGATTTATTAATAATGACTCTAGTTCTGGAGGGTCTATTTCTAATGGTAGTGGCGGTTTTCTCGGCGCTGGGGGGGCAATTTTTACTGATGGCGCAAATAATTCTGGCCCCGATGGTGGACAGATTCAAGTTCGTAATAGTTTTTTTGAGGGTAATACCGCTGCGGGTAAAGGCGGCGCGATGTTTTTGTTTACCTATTCTGCCGATGAAACGATTGTCGAAAATAATACGATTAGGGATAATACAGTCATTCCGGATGGTGGTAATACAGCCTTAGGGGGTGGTATTCGCCAAGATAACGGCTTATTTACTGTCAACAATACTACCTTTGCCAACAACCGTTCTTATAACCAAGGCGGTGGTTTATGGGTGGGTGGCGATACTAAGTTAACGGTTAACAATAGTACTTTTTCTGGAAACCGCGCCTCCTCAGCAGACGGAACTTCAGGTTTAGGCGGCGCAATGAGCTTAGATAATGGTGATAATACAACGAATATTACCAATACCACTATTGCCTATAATGTCGCTGCATCTCAGGGAGGGGGTTTTTGGAAAGGAGGTTCTAATACCACCCTAACCAATACCATTCTGGCGTACAACAAGGGTGATAATGGTGGTCAACCTGGAACTATCGCTAATCATAGTAAAATTCAGTTTATCGATGGTGGGGGAAACTTTCAATCTACTGAATTAAGGCTAGATGATATTGAAGCTACGCCTAATATTACTGTGGTTGACCCATTACTCGGAGAATTACAAGATATTAACGGGGTATTAGTTCATCCGTTATTAGAAAATAGTCCAGTTATTGACGCAGGAGTAACGGTAAGTTTATTGACAGACCAACGGGGTCAAATTCGTTCTCTCGATGGAGATAATAACGGTACAGCAAAAGTTGATAGCGGTTCTTATGAATTTGGGACTCCACCCGAACCCGAACCGACTCCTGTACCTGTAATTACGCCTGAACCTACACCTGTCCCTGAACCGATACCTATTCCCGAACCTACGCCTGAACCTACACCTGTCCCTGAACCTACACCTGTCCCTGAACCGATACCTACACCTGTCCCTGAACCGATACCTACACCTGTCCCTGAACCGATACCTACACCTGTCCCTGAACCGATACCTACACCTGTCCCTGAACCGATACCT
>JBARXJ010000033.1:0-61270 GCA_049647265.1 Microcoleaceae cyanobacterium | reverse complement strand
GGGGTTAAATCCCCCCTGAGTCCCCCCGAAGATATCCCCCTTCCGTCCCCCATCCCCCCTTTGTCCCCCCTTAGTAAGGGGGGTAGGGGGAAACCTAAGGAGGCTTCGCTTTGACTTTGATGGGGGGGTTAGGAACGGGGAACAGTCAGCAGTCTTAGTCTTTACTCCTTCTATTAACAACCCATCAATCACAAATAGTACAATTAAGTTTATAGCCGTTGATCTACCGCTCAATTATGGCAATTATCTCCTCTCGTCAACCCTCTCCTGAACCCCAGAAAAACAGTGATGGCGATACGGACAAGTCCACGCTGCGCGATCGCATTTCATCTCGAAAACCTAAAACAGCTCAAGATCGGCAAAAAACAGACTTGTTAGAGGCTCAGGCTACGGCTGAGGAAAGCATTAACCCCAAACAAGAAGATTCAATTCGCCCCCAACGATTTTCTGATTATATCGGACAAAAAGCCTTAAAAGAAGTCTTAGAAATTGCGATCGCAGCAGCAAAATCAAGACAAGAACCGTTAGATCATCTGTTGTTATACGGCCCTCCCGGACTGGGGAAAACCACCATGGCGATGATTTTAGCCACAGAAATGGAGGTTTCTTGTAAAATTACCACCGCCCCAGCCTTGGAGAAACCCCGAGATATTGCCGGGTTATTGGTGAGTTTGCAACCCGGAGAAATTTTATTTATCGATGAAATTCACCGTTTATCGAAAGTTGCCGAAGAAATTCTGTATCCCGCCATGGAAGATGGTCGTTTAGATATTACCATTGGCCAAGGTCGAACTGCCAAAACCCGCAGTATTCCGCTTAAACCGTTTACGTTAGTCGGGGCAACGACTCGCATGGGGGCCTTAACTTCACCGTTGCGCGATCGCTTTGGTTTAATTCAACGCTTACGCTTTTATGAGTTGGATGAACTCACTCAAATTATTCAACGAACTGCTCAATTGTTAAATACTCCGGTGACCGAAGCAGGGGCAGCAGAAATTGGCCGTCGTTCGCGGGGAACTCCCCGGATTGCTAATCGTCTATTAAAACGGGTGCGAGATTATGTGGAAGTTAAAGCAGCGGGTGAAATTACTCAAGTCTTAGCCGCGACAGCCTTGGAACTGTTTAATGTTGATCGATTGGGTTTAGATTGGACAGATCGGCAGTTATTAACCATGATGATTGAAAACTTTAGCGGTGGGCCTGTGGGAGTGGAAACCATGGCAGCGGCAACCGGGGAAGATACCCAAACCATTGAGGAGGTGTACGAACCTTACTTAATGCAAAGTGGTTTTTTACAACGGACTCCCCGAGGACGAGTGGTAACAGCAACTGCTCGGCAACATTTAGGCTATTCTTCCCCATCCAAAAAATAATGAGTAATGATCTGATCATCGTTATTTATATTGTTTGATTTAAAGAGGTGAATGATTTAATTATTTCTGATTATCTATGAGAGTATACAGAGATAATAAACTTTACTTTATAAAAAGTAAAATAATTTATAGTTTATTTTTTGGGAATAGAAAGCATTGAATGCTCTGTTTTATTTTTAGAGTCTATTATTCAAACTGACCTGGAATGAACTCAGTCTAAAGTTTAGGGATTAATAAGTATGTAAACTGATAAAAATCAATTGCTAAAGAGAATAATATCATCTGCCTTGTAGTTAGTCATATCAATCAGCACAAGTTATCTGATCGATTAACCGGACTCTCAATTCAAGTTAGCGTCGGGTCTGAGGGCTGAGTGACAAATAGAGCCAATACTATATACAAATCTTTCAGACTGAGACTGGCAAATCAATCAACAATAGGTTAGTATAATAATATCCGTGGAAGCACTGATTAGTGCTGTACTAGCAAGAGACAGAGACATCTATGTTTTCCTCAAGGGAGGACTAGGCTAAATATCAGTGAATCATGTATTCATAGAAATCACTGAGAAGAGCAGATAGCCCTTTCAATCTGATTTGGGGAAAAATCAAAGTTCAAGTAACTTTGCTCTATATAATGTGTCTTGAATACATCAGCTTTTTTCAGGAAAAAAGTTTAAGCAGAGTTAGGTTTAATCGATGTACCGTTTAACTTTGATATAGAAAATTGAGAAACTAAGAGAATTGGGAATTAGGTATGCAGTGGAAGTTAAAATTGTTTTTTGATAGCCAAACGTAGCGAGCTAGATGTTTAATGAATGCCAAACTTTCCCAGTTTAAATCTAAGTATATCTCAGTACTCACGACTTTTAAGAGCATAATGCGGTAAGCTTCTAAATATCCTCAATATCAACTCATAAAATCACTTTAAGCCTTAGAGCATTGATTGGACTTGTAGATAAAACTCGGTAAATAAAGATTATCCCATCCCATAATAATCTTTGACGAGATCAATTATTTACATTACAGTCATATTCTCATTCACAATATTTATCATATAGATTAGATTGGGAATACCCTCAAGAGATTGATGCCTTTCAAATCATTTTTAGTTAAAACATTAGGACACCAGGGTCATGTCAATACCACTTAAATCCATTAATGCTGCTTACGATAATCCTCCAGAGGAGCAAGAGAATCAATATACAATAGTATCTGCGAATAATCCTAACGAAACTTTAAATTATAGCTTTCAAATCGGAGAGGAAAATAACTTAAGAATCTCTGGTTTTACCGACACTAACGATCAAGAATACGGCTTAATTGAAACGATTAATCAAATCTTTATTCGACGGGTTGATAATCCAGAAGTTCAAGGAAATAGACAGGTTATTTGGTTTGAACAAGAAAGCCGAACAGCAACAGAAGTGAGCGTTAAACCTACAGGTTTTCAAACCATCAACGGCGAAGAAGATCTCGTTGAAATGGAAGATGTATTACTCGGTGATATCATTAACCGAGGAACAGACAATATTTTTGCGAACCGGGGAAATGCGGATGATAATAATAATAATGTTGAACGAGTTGATTTTATTACATCAGATGGAATTGCAGCCCCCACAGAATTACTCGATGCAGTTGGTTTTCTAATTTTAGAACGGGGTGGAAATGATCCGTTTCAAATTGCGGCAATTACTGATATTGATGAAGTCGGAAATCCGACGGAGTATGGAGAACTAATTAACGTTGGTGGCAACGGTTGGGGTCTTTCTGACATCAATATCGGCGCTGAAGTCATGCGGAGTGATAGCCCAGATGAGCTTTTGCAATCTACAATCTCATTAGCTCCTCAGCCGGTTGCGGGTTTATTCTTTGACTATGGCGAGTTGGGTATTGTTGGGGATCAAGTATTCTACGGATTTTCAATTTTTCCCCCTGATATTAATGAAAATAACAATTTAATTGACTTCACAACTTTTCCGCTTAATACTCCAGAACGGTTCAATGGTCAGTTATTTGGTGGACTGGATCTAATTTCTAATGCCAGTATTTTTGTCAGAAATGATGTTCAAATTCCGCCAACTATTACCAGTAATGGTGGAGAAGAAACGGCAGCCATTGAACTCCCAGAAAATACAATATCCGTTACAGATGTTGACAGTATCGATGAATTAGACGCAGAAGGAAGCGGCTTATTCTATAGTATTACGGGGGGCCTGGATCGGAATTTATTCACCCTCGATCAAATTACAGGGGCGTTAAATTTTCAAACAGCTCCCGATTTTGAAGCTCCAGTTGATAGCGATGGCGATAATATTTATCAAGTAGAAGTCACCGTGACAGATTCGGATAATTTAACCGATGTTCAACTGTTAAATATTACAATTACAGACGAAAACGAACCCCCGGATATTATTAGTAATGGAGGCTCCGAAACCGTTGATTTAGACCTGCTTGAGAACGATTCTTTCATCACCAATGTAGAAACTCAAGACGATCAAGACGCAGAAAATAATGGTTTAGCATATAGTATCAGCGGTGGGTTAGATGGGGCAGTCTTTCAAATTAATCCGGATACCGGAATACTCAGGTTCCTTAACCCCCCAAACTTTGAAGATCCAGTTGATAGCAATCGGGATAATATTTATCAAGTTGAGGTCACCGTCACGGACTCTGGCGGGTTAACAGATGTCCAAACTTTTAACATTACCATCATCAATCAAATTGAAAATGAACCTCCAATTATTATTAGTAATGGTGGGGGAGATATCGCAGAAATTCCTTTAGAAATAAATCTCGAGCAACCCAGTGTTGTGGTGACCAATGTTGAGAGTAGCGACGATATCGATACAGAAGCAAATGGATTAATTTACGATATTGTCGGGGGAGTTGATAGTAATCAATTCACTATCGATCCCAATACTGGATTATTAAGCTTTATCTCCCTTCCGAGTCGGAATAATCCAACCGATAGCAATCAAGACAATACCTACGAAGTGATTGTTAATGTCACCGACTCTAATAATGCCACTGATAGTCAGACTCTACTGATTACTCCGAGTTTCCTACCCATCATTGAACCGGTTTCTCTACAAGCCGTTGATGACAGTGGCACGACCCCAGAAGAGACACCCGTTACAATTGATATTCTCGCCAATGATATCAGTTTACCGGACTCGATTAACGGTTTAATCACCCTCGGCAATGTCACCAACGGTGCGGCTCAAGTCGATACCAGCGGTAACCTGGTGTTTACCCCAAATCCAGATTTTGCTGGGGTAGCAACCGTGACATACACGCTGTCGGATGGAACACAAACCAGTACAGCCTTAGTTAATATTAACGTTACTCCCGTCAACGATCCCCCCATTGCCGTTGCAGATAGTACGACCACCTCAGAAGATCAACCCGTTGTCATCGATGTAGCCGTTAACGATCGAGATATTGATAACGCTTTAGATCTCGGTAGTGTCACGGTTGCCACTCCTCCCAGTAATGGGGATGTTGAGGTCAATCCAAATACAGGAGAAATTACCTATACTCCCGATCCAAATTTTAACGGTACAGAAAACTTCACCTATCAAATTGGCGACGTACAAGGGGCAAGATCGAACCCAGCCACAGTTACAGTCACCGTTGAGAGTGTCAACCAACCCCCCACAACAGACAATACCAGCGTTACTGTTTCGGACGAAGAGACTATTTCTTTTCCAACCCCGATTTTTGATGATGTCGATGGGGATGTGGTTGAGATTACCTTTACCCAGGTTCCCAATCCCAACTCAGCCGTGATTTTACTCGATGGGGAACCTATCCAAGCGGGTCAAACAATTTCTGTAAATGATTTAGATCGTTTAGAAATTCAAACCACAGATGACTTTAGCGATAGTAATATTCGCTTTACGGTTACCGATAATGAAGGGGCTGTGTCCACCACACCCGGCGTTGTTTCCCTTGTGCGCTTAGATGATCCGGAACCCGAACCCGAGCCTGAACCCGAACCCGAACCGGAACCCGAGCCTGAACCCGAACCCGAACCCGAGCCTGAACCCGAACCCGAACCCACACCTGAACCTACACCTGAACCTACACCTGAACCTACACCTGAACCCGAACCCAATCAACCCCCGACTTCTTCGGATCGAGATCTCGAAACAGAATTTAATACCCCCATCAGCTTTGATGGTTTAGAAGATGTTATCGATCCCGATACCCCTCGCGATCAAATTACCGTTGACTTAGATCCCAGTCAACCTGGAATTCAGGACAGTATTACTGTTCCCGGTCAAGGCAGTTTTACCGTTGATGATGAAGGTAACGTTACGTTTACCCCAGAAGATGGATTTAGTGGAACCGTTACCATTCCTTTTACCGTCGAAGATAGCGAAGGCGGAACCTCTGAGACCTCTGAAATTTCAATCTTTGTTCCCAACCAACCCCCAACCGCCATCGATGCATCTTTTGCTGCAATTCCGAATAATGGTCGTCTCACCCCGTTAACCAATGCATTACGAGCAACCGATCCTGATGGGGCGATCGCGCAATATACTTTAACCGAATTACCCCTTCCAGAACAAGGCACTGTTTTACTCAATGGCAACCCGGTGACGACTTCAGATCCCCTGACTCCAGGCCAAGCGAATCAATTACAATTTGTTCCCAGTCCTGGTTTTCCCGGTGGAGACATTACATTTAGCTTTACGGCTACAGATGATGGCGATGCCATTTCTAATACAGCCACAGTCACCTTGCTGGTTGACCCCGCTCTAGCAATTCCGCCAACCGATGATGATAGCAATGACGAGGATGAGGGTGAAGAAGATCCAACGATTCCCCGTGAGGACGATGACGAGGATGTCTCAGGTGATGGAGGAGACGATAAATGTGGCTGTGCCCCCAAACCGGAAGTCAATACTGTTGAATTTCCAGACCGACCTGTACTCGGGGTTAATCCTCCTGCTGGGGCAAATAGTGTCATTCGCCGTACAAAAACAGATGATTTGTTTGTTGCAACAGAACAATCTGACTGGATCAATGGAGATTTAGGGGACGATACCTTGCGCGGTCAGCTTGGGAATGATACCCTACGCGGTGAAGCGGGTAATGATATGCTGTTAGCCGGTTTGGATAACCTTTCTGGGCTACGGGATACCGAGGGAGAAGACTGGTTAGATGGGGGAGAAGGGGATGATTTTCTCTCGGCCAATGAAAGTGCAGATACTGTTCTTGGCAATAGCGGTCATGATATGGCTTATGGCGGTAAAGGTGACGACCAAATGTTTGGCGACGCGGGTAATGATACCTTATATGGGGATCAAGGTAATGATACGATTATCGGCAGTAACGGCACGGATAACCCGGCAGGTCTAACGAATGAACAGGATCTGTTATACGGCTATCTCAACGATGATATGATTCAAGGTGGCCCCGGAAACGATACCATCTACAGTGGTAAAGATAATGACTTGACCTTTGGGGGTAAAAATGAAGATTGGATGTGGGGAGATTTAGGGGATGATAGTCTCTATGGCGATCGCGGGGCTGATACGATGTTTGGAGATACAAACGATCCCGATCAAACCACTCCAGAAGGCACTGACTTAATGTGGGGCGGTGAGGGGAATGACTTTATGGATGGTAACCGCAATAATGATACCCTCAGCGGTGGAGTCGGTAATGATACGGTGCGTGGCGGTAAGGATAACGATCTATTGTATGGAGATGAGGGAAATGATGTCTTGTTTGGGGATTTAGGAGATGATACCCTCTGTGGAAACCAAGGCAACGATACCCTGTATGGGGATACCGAAGATACAGAAGCCCCAGGGGGTAATGATGTTCTCTGTGGCGGGTTAGGAGATGATCTTCTCAGTGGAAACCAAGGCAACGACACCCTCTGTGGCGGTGTAGGAAACGACACCCTGTATGGGGGTAAAGGTAATGATCGGATTCATGGTGAAGCCGGAGATGACTTGCTGTGGGGGGATGTTGGCGATGACACCTTAGAGGGTGGAGAAGGACGCGATCGCTTTGTGCTGTTACCCGGTAATGGCAGTGATGTGATTGAAGACTTTACCCTAGGTGAAGATCTATTAGTGATGAGCAATGACATCACATTCACCGATCTGAGTCTGATTCAGGATGGAACTTCTACCCTGGTTAATCTAGGGGATCAAACCATTGCTATTCTCAATAGTATCTCAGCCGATCTGGTGAGTGAACAGAACTTCTCTTTTGATGCGGTGGTTTAATAAGATCGTTTTCCGGCAATCATAGCAGTTGGTAAGTAAATATACTAATTCTATCCAACTTCCTCTGTTATGATGCCGATATCCCTGCATTACCGAGCATATAACCCTGCCAGGCTCACCAAATTTGGTGGGCTTTTGTGGTTTATCTTAAAAAATATTCCAGATCAATCATTAAAACTCTAAATAATTTTATAAACTATTGCTCCGGTTTCTAAATCATTATCAATATTCAATAAGCCATCATGATATAGCTCATTTAACAGCTTTTTCACCTCAGCAACAGGCTTTTCTGTCGCAATGACGCAATCTGCTAAAGTTACCCCTAAGGGATGATTCTTAGCTAAGCGGAGAATGGTGTAGGTATCTGATTGTTTGGGTGGGATTTTTTGAACCAGTTGATTTCTGGGTCGATCTTTAATCACCAATTCTTCTGTTAACCGCTGTTGAGGAACACCGCCTTGAGACAGTTGATATTTAAGGTTCTTTTTCTCAATCATTCCAGGAATAAAAAATAGATCGCAAAATTGACCAATTCCTAATAATCCTCCGGTGAGTAACCATAATAAACCAGTGCCATATTTTCCCGCATAAAAACGATGAACTCCACAAGCCCCAAAAAATCCTGTACACCAGAGTAAATAAGCCAGTCCTGTACTTCTGAGTGGTTCTTTATTTTTCATAAAATTTCTCCTCAATCAAATATATTCTAATAGAGAGTTAGTGGGATAAGTATTATTAGAATTTAACTACAATTTGTATTAACCTAATTACGGAATTCAATAACAGTTAGGAATGATTTTCATGAAGCTTTAGAAAGTCTTGAACTGTTTTCCAGGTCTTCTCAATCAGATCCGGACGATCTGCCTCAAACCACTCAATTTCAGGAATGGCGCGAAACCAGGTGCGTTGTCGCTTTGCAAATTGACGAGTGTGTAGAACAGTCAAAGCAATTGCCTCATCGAGTCCAATTTTTCCTAAAATATATTGTATCATTTCTTGATAGCCTAGGGTTTGGAGTAAAGGTAAAGTTTCCCCATAGCGAGCAATCAAACTTTTAACCTCTTCAACAAATCCCATCTCCACCATCAATTCAGTGCGCTGTTGAATCCGTTGGCTGAGGCGGTCACTCTCTAATTGTAACCCCAATTGTAAAATGGGATAGTTTGGTGGATTTTCTCCCTGTTGCTGAGAAATCGGTTTTCCGGTAACATAATAAACTTCTAATGCCCGCCCGGTCCGAACCCGATCATTGGGATGAATTTTCTGACTCGCCAGATGATCCACCTGTTGCAGTAAAGCGTAACAGTGAGTTTGTCCAAGCTGTTGAAATTGCGATCGCAACTGAGGTTGAGGGGCTACTCGGGGAATCTTTAAGCCTTTGACAATGGCTTTAATATAAAGCCCGGTTCCCCCCACCAACAATGGATTTTTGATCTGAGCAATTAAATTTTGAGCCTGTTGCTGATAATCTGCTAAAGTTAAGGTCTCAGTGGGATCGCAGATATCAATCAGCTCATGGGGGACAAGCTGCTGTTGTGCCAGCGTCGGTTTTGCGGTTCCAATATCAAACTGCCGATACACTTGACGAGAATCTGCACTAAGAATTTTAGTCTCCAGGCGCTGTGCCAAAGCGATGCCTAACCCAGACTTTCCCGTTGCAGTTGCGCCACAAATTACGATTAATGCCATTGTCTTGCCTGTCAGCCTCCCCATTATCTTCTTTTTCAAATTGACTCATCAGCTTCCGTAAGAGGGGTATACCCCTAATTAAATTTTAATTGAGAAACCGCTGACATCGTCTTCAACCCTTTTATGCTACAATTTTGGGTAGATTTATCATTTTTTCGTTCTTTGGGGTATTAGCCCCAATATAGGAGCAATAGATACATGACCAGCACTTACAGCGCCGATCAAATTCAAGTTCTCGAAGGTCTGGAGGCCGTCCGCAAACGTCCCGGAATGTATATCGGTTCAACCGGCCCGCGAGGATTACATCACTTAGTTTATGAAGTTGTTGATAATTCCATCGATGAGGCGCTGGCCGGTTACTGTACTCACATCGAAGTAGACTTTAACGCTGATGGTTCGGTTACCGTAACTGACGATGGTCGCGGTATCCCCGTTGATACCCACTCCAAAACGGGAAAATCGGCTTTAGAGACGGTGATGACGGTTCTCCACGCGGGCGGTAAGTTTGGCGGCGGCGGTTATAAAGTCTCGGGTGGGTTACACGGTGTCGGGGTATCAGTGGTCAATGCCTTATCAGAATGGGTGGAAGTGCAAGTTCTGCGGGATAAAAAGCAACACACCCAACGTTATGAACGGGGAGTTCCAGCCGATGGACTCAAAACAAAATCAATCAAAGAAGCCCAAACCGGAACATCAGTTTGTTTTTTACCCGATACTCAAATTTTTACCACAGGCATTGAGTTTGATTATACCATCATTGCCAATCGGTTACGGGAATTGGCTTATTTAAATGCCGGGATAAAAATTACCCTGAGCGATCATCGTTTAGAACTGATTAAAAGCGACGAACCGAAAGTTGATACCTATTGCTACGAAGGGGGAATTCGGGAATATATCGCCTACATGAACCGGGAAAAACAACCCCTGCATGAAGATGTTATTTATGTCTCGGGTGAACGGAGTAATGTGCAGGTAGAAGTGGCGTTGCAGTGGTGTGTGGATGCCTACAGCGATAATATTTTAGGGTTTGCGAATAATATCCGCACCGTTGATGGTGGGACTCATATGGAAGGGTTAAAAACCGTTTTAACTCGAACCATGAATAACATTGCCCGCAAACGCAATAAACTCAAAGACAGTGATTCCAATTTAGGCGGGGAAAATGTGCGGGAAGGGTTAACCGCTGTGATTTCTGTTAAAGTTCCAGACCCCGAATTTGAAGGACAAACTAAAACAAAACTGGGTAATACTGAAGTTCGCGGGATTGTGGATTCTTTGGTAGGGGAAGTATTAACAGAATATTTAGACTTTCATCCCAATATCGCCGATTTTATCCTCGAAAAAGCCATTCAAGCCTTCAAAGCGGCTGAGGCAGCACGACGGGCGCGGGAATTAGTTCGCCGTAAATCTGTTTTAGAATCTTCTCCTTTGCCTGGAAAATTGGCAGATTGTAGTACTCGAAATCCAGAAGAATCTGAGATCTTTTTAGTAGAGGGAGATAGTGCGGGTGGTAGTGCCAAACAAGGACGCGATCGCGCCACCCAGGCGATTTTACCGCTACGAGGAAAAATCCTGAATATTGAGAAAACCGATGATGCCAAAATCTACAAAAATAATGAAGTTCAGTCTTTAATTACAGCCCTGGGTTTAGGCATTCGCGGGGAAGATTTTGATCCGTCTCAACTGCGCTATCATAAAGTGATTATTATGACAGATGCGGATGTGGATGGGGCGCATATTCGGACGTTATTATTAACCTTTTTCTATCGTTATCAACGCGAACTGGTTGAACAAGGTTTTGTTTATATTGCCTGCCCACCGTTATATAAACTTGAACGCGGACGCAATCATGTGTATTGCTACAATGACCAAGAATTACAACAAGCCATTCGGGAATTTCCTAGTAATGCCAACTACAATATTCAACGGTTTAAAGGGTTAGGAGAAATGATGCCGACTCAACTCTGGGATACTACCATGAACCCAGAAACCCGGATTATTAAACGAGTTGAAATTGAAGATGCTGCCGAAGCCGACAATACATTTACCGTGTTAATGGGCGATCGCGTTGCCCCTCGTCGGGAATTTATCGAAACCAATGCCCCTCGTTTGAAGATGGCAGATTTGGATATTTAATTTGAAGAGGGCGATAGGGCGATAGGGAAGAGGGCGATAGGGCCGCAAACGGCTTTCAACAAGCCCGATATGCACGTAACGTTGCTATGGGTTAAGCTGACAGGGGTTTGAGGAAGAGACCTTAAACCCCATAAATCACAAATCGGGTTTTCACCGTTGCCAATCCTTCCTATAATTAATCTTGATTCCAAAGATTGCAACTAATTTCTATGGGTTTTGCAGATTTATCTATCGCAGAAATTGCGGAGGATTACAACGTCCCAGTCGAAGATGTGCTCAATCTATGCGATCGCTTAGGCATTGCTTATAAACATCCCCAAACCCGTTTGGCACTGGAGGATGCGAAAGCAATTATGTCAAAAATTATAGCTCGACAATCCTCGTCTGAGGGATCTCAGTCCGGTTAAACCGAATTGAACATCATCCGTCAAACTTGAATGAGTGAGTATTACGACTTAAAAGCCGGGATCAAACTGCTGAGACTGCTGTGAGAGTTTTGACAAACTACCCATAACAAAGGACGATTAATTAATCACTGTTGATTTGCGATCGCGCGACCTTCAGATCTGAGCTATGTTTCACGAGCACGATTATTTGAGTCGATAGGTTGAGCGATCGCGCGCAAATGTTTAAGGAGAACCATGTTAAAAAGATGCATTTGGCTGGCTGTTGCCACTGTATTTTTCACCTTTCAAATGTTCGTCAATAGCGCCTCAGCTATTGAGCTGACTGAAGATGTCCGAACATTTCCTTTGAATGAACAAGGCCAAACCACGACTGTCAGTTTAAAAGAAATTAAACAAGGTAAAAAACTGTTTAACTATGCCTGCGCTCAATGTCATGCATTGGGTGTGACCAAAACAAATCCAGATGTTAACTTAAGTCCAGAATCTTTATCGGGTGCTGTTCCTAATCGCAATAATATTGAAGGAATAGTGGACTACATGAAAAACCCCACCACTTATGACGGGTTTGAAGAGATTTCTCTGTTCCACCCCAGTCTCAAAAGTTCTGATATTTACCCGAAAATGAGAAATCTTACAGAAGATGATCTCTATTCTATTGCGGGCTATATTATGTTAGAACCCAAAGTTCGGGGAATACAATGGGGTGGCGGTAAATATCTCCGTTAATCTCAAAATCATCGAATAATTTTAGGCTTTAGATTTTGGGGTTGGGATTCAATTCTTTGTTTAAGATCTAATCAAAAAAGAGTTATGATTTCAATTCTAAGATCTAAAGTCTAAAATCTTTAATATGATTCTATTTTTAAAATAAAAGACTTTTATTGATTATGAGATCACTTAAGAATATTCAGCGATTACTGATTATTGTTCTAATAGGCTTCAACGTTTTAATTGTCAGTTCTCCGGCTTATGCCGCCTCAAGCGATCCGATTATTCGTCGTTATTTTGGTAGCGAACCTGCCGAAGTTAAATACGACGATGAAGGCAATACTAAACCATTTACCACAGAAGATTTTACAGCCGGAAAAGAACGATTTGATAATAGCTGTATTAATTGTCATGCCGGGGGTTTAAATCTTCCCTTTCCTGAGATTTCTTTATCTTTAGAAAAGTTAGAAGCCGCCACCCCACCTCGGGATAGTATCAGCAGTTTAGTTGATTATATGCGATATCCCCTCAGTTATGATGGCAGTGATACAAACTATTGGTGTCGTCAAGTTCCAGAAAATTGGATGCCACAACCGCAGGCAGAACAGTTAGCCGCTTATATTTTACGGGCGGGTGAAGTCGTGCCAAGTTGGGGTGTGCCTCAAAAATCTCCGTTTGATTACTAAGAGTTTTTGAGAATATCTTCTAGGAAGATTTTAACCTTTTCTGTATCCATCTTTACAGGGTCAGATAAAATATCTTGAGAGTGAATATTTTTGAACAGATAAGCATTTAAAAATAAGCTCGTCCAATTGGCAATCATTTGAATAGCAAAACTTTGCTCAACCGTTGCAGAACAACTTTCTATTGCTCCTGCTTCTGGCTGCGGCACATCCGTAATCCCATAATGATTAATTCCTTCTAATATCATGTAAGCTTTCGGTGAGATCTCAATTCTTTCATACGCTTGCTGAGTCATTTCTGGAGGCGTAATGGTATCTAAATCTCCTGCAATTAATGCAATTGGAATTTCAATATTTTTGATATTGTGGGATTGATCTTGTCTTGCTAAAGCATTACTTCCAAAGAAAACACCTGCTGTTAATTCTGGCGGTCTGTGATAGCGATAACCGGTAATCGGATCAATATGAATCTGATTACAAATGGCTTCTATTCCGGTAATTCCGCCACAAGAATGACCCAATAAAACTAACTTTTCTAAATCAATCCAGTCACTCACCGGAAACTTTAAACGACTCACATTTTGTTTAACTTCCTCAAAAATTTCAATAATTTGTTTTAATTCAGGCGCTAGATAACTTCGATCTAACGGTCGATGATTCGGAACTAAAACCACAAAACCACAACGAGCAATTAGAGTGGCAAATTGACTATAGTAAGACTTATCAATCTCAAATCCCTGTAACAATAAAGCAATGGGATAATTATGACCGTTCAGCATTGTTGGATGACAAGTGGGATAATATAAATCAACCCAGTCACCATTGAAATGCATTCTAATTTGTTCGCTTTTGATGATTGGAGACGAAGAAGGAAATAAATAACTCATAATACAACGGTTTAAAATTCAAACGTTTTAGATAATGTCAGCGAATGTTAACAAGATTGACACTCTAAACTCTAGAATTCCCTAGCTGAGTCTTAGGATATACCCTACAATCAAGATTTAGTGTTTATCACAAATTCTTTATGATTACAGAAAGTTTAATTAAATCAGCCTCAAAGCCGGAGGGGCAACCCTATAGTTCTGACGAATTTGATGCTTATGTGATGCGGACTTATGCCCGTTTTCCCCTCGCCCTCGAACGCGGTGAAGGTTGCCGAGTCTGGGATACAGAAGGAAAAGAATATCTTGATTTTGTGGCGGGGATTGCTACCTGTACCCTGGGACACGCTCATCCGGCGTTAATTGAGGCTGTTTCCCAGCAAATTCAAACCCTGCATCATGTTTCTAACTTGTACTATATTCCGGTTCAAGGAGAACTGGCTAAATGGCTGACGCAGCATTCTTGTGCGGATAAGGTGTTTTTCTGTAATTCTGGGGCAGAAGCCAACGAAGGGGCGATTAAACTGGCGCGTAAATATGCCCACGACAAACGCAATATTGAAAATCCTGTTATTTTAACGGCAAACGCAAGTTTTCATGGCCGGACATTAGCCACCATTACCGCCACTGGACAGCCGAAATATCAAAAAGGTTTTAGTCCCCTGGTTCCGGGTTTTGCCTACGTTCCTTACAACGATATCGCGGCGTTAGAGGCTACTATCGCAGAGTTGGATGAACATCAACCCCAAGTGGCAGCTATTATGCTGGAACCGTTACAGGGAGAAGGGGGCGTACGTCCGGGTGAACTTGACTATTTCCGTAGAGTTCGGGAAATTTGTGACGAAAAAGGCATTTTATTAATTTTAGATGAAGTTCAAGTCGGGATGGGTCGCAGTGGCCAGGTCTGGGGTTATGAAAACCTCGGCATTGAACCGGATATTTTCACCTCAGCTAAAGGCTTAGGCGGTGGAATTCCCATCGGGGCGTTAATGTGTAAAGCTTCTTGCGATGTATTTGAACCGGGTAACCATGCCAGTACGTTTGGTGGCAACCCCTTTGCTTGTGCGGTGGCGTTACGGGTTTGTCAAACTTTAGAACAGGAAAATATCCTAGAAAATGTTCGTCAGCGGGGTGAACAATTACGGGCTAACTTAACAGAAATTGCTGCTAAATATCCGGCTTTAATTGCGGATGTGCGCGGCTGGGGTTTAATTAATGGAATTGAGTTAAAAGCAGACATTGAACTCACCTCTGTTGAAATTGTCAAAGCAGCGATGGAAGCGGGTGTTTTATTGGTTCCAGCAGGCCCTAAAGTTGTCCGGTTTGTACCGCCGTTAATTGTCACCGAAGCAGAAGTGAATCAAGCCACTGCTGCCGTGGATGATGCTTTAGCGAAGTTAGCTTAGAGATTTTTACCTCGATTAAGGTTAATATTTCATTCTCTTTTTTCACCCATTTTATACCTAACTGAGTTTGTCTAATTCTCAGCTTATCATCTAATTAATTGCTTTTTTAATAAAAAGAATTAGGGATGTTTAGGTATAGAATGGGTTTTTATTGAATGAAGAGTTGATGACTGCTGTGATAGGTGGCAGGCAAATCAGGCAGAAAAGAACTTACCGATCAAGAAATTAAATCATTTAAATTTGTCCTCTGATGTCACACTCCATAGAATGTGGCGCGATATTATACTTTTGAATGATTAGCATTCGAGTTTTTACTAATGATTTATAGATATAATTGAAATCTATACCAAAGCGATATTGTGAGATCGATCTAAACTCAAGATATCGAAAACAATATCAAATTTATTAGGAAAATTAAGATGCGTTTTAATAATAGTGATTTTAACCCTTTTAATAATTTTTTAGAAGGGACTGATGGTAATGATCGTTTGTCAGTCAAAAGGTTTATTTTACCGGATTATGCAGCCATTTATGGAAACAATGGAGGTGATACACTACAGGGCGATGGCGATGATAATTATCTCGATGGTGGTAATGGAAATGACTCTTTAAATGGTGGAATGGGTGATGATACTCTACTCGGTGGTAATGGAGATGATTCTTTAAATGGTGGAATGGGTGATGATTATTTTGATGGAGGTAGCGGCAATGATTACATTGAGGGTGGAGGTGGTAATGATATTGTAATTTATTTTGGAAATGAAGAAGATTTTAATATTATCAGTCATTTAAACGGAACTTTAACGGTTGAAGATACAAATATAAATGATGGTAATAATGGGGGGACTGATACTTTAGTTAATATTGATGTTAGTCAATTACAGTTTAGTAATATAGATGGGGTATTACGCTATGAAAATGGAATTAATGTAGAAGGCTATATTGAGAATTTTAATCCGAGTTTTGAAACGTTTATTATTACTCACGGTTTTAACTCTGAAATTAGCGGAAATTTCACATTGTTAGTTGATAGTATATCCAATTACTACGATAATTTAGTGAATATTATTACATGGGATTGGTCAGAAGAAGCCGATGGCGGTTTGAATTATATTTCAGTTGCAAATAAAGTGCCAACTCAAGGTGATAATTTGGCTGATGTATTAACCGCTTTAAATATAAATCCCAGTAATACGACTTTAATTGGTCATAGTTTAGGAGGTCATTTAGTCGGAAATACAGGTGAACAATATGATTTATTAACAGGTCAATCCATTAATATGATTATTGGATTAGATCCGGCGGGGAGTGATTTTCATAATGATTTTGATAATGAAAATAGCACACTTAATGATTTAAATAATCGTTTAGATAGTTCTGATGCCCGTCATGTTGTTGTCTTTCATACAACGGAGTTATTGGGTTATGAATTTCCTCTCGGTCATGCCGATTATTATATAAATTGGGAAGAAACTTTAATTGGTATACCCGACCCATTTGATTTGATTAGGGCAAATGATTTACATGGCTATGCCGTTGAATTATTGACGGATTTATTTGAAAATAATAAAGGGTTTAATCAACCAAATCGTAATAGTAGTGTGGGGGAATATTTTGAACTTCAAGATGTTTTTAATCAGGATTTAACAGGAGAATATTATATTACGACTAAAGTCTGATAGTTTGCTCTATTAGACGGGTTGCGAAATCAGGTCTATGTAAAAATGAGTGGCTGAAATTCTGACGGGACGATGCTAGAGATTAATCGGGTATTTACTAAAGTATTGTATAGCAATCACATCAATCATTTAGATAATTCCGTCATATTAACTGCTGCTAAATTCTGGAAATTTGACCGAATGGCTGAATAATTTTATAAATGAAATCTATAACTGTTTGATCGCTTGTTAGATTATATTTAGCGACAAGTCTATTGATAATTTTATATCAAGATCTGAAGGAATTGTCTGTGAAGGATTGTAACTTTTTTGCTAATTTTTTAGGCGAGATCAACTGCCACTCGACCTGCCATCATAAATGATCGGACAATAATCACTGCAACTCTGATTGATATGTTATAAAATATTCGTGTAGTCATATAATAAAAAAATTAAACGTTATCTTTGCAATGAATCGACTTTTAAAACTTACTTTCATTGGCTTTTTACTGGTAATCTTCGTCGGTATTTCTCAGGCAAATAGTACGGTCACAGATGTCAGTCATGCGACTTGGATGGCTCATCAACAGGATACACCCATTGCATCTCCTATTATTGCTGTTGAACCGGAGCAACCTGTAGAAGGAGAGTCTGTTGTTTATGCTCGTTTGGATGGTCAACCCGTAACAGGATATCTTGCCCGCCCAACCAATGCTTCAGAGAACCTACCCGGCTTAATTGTAATTCATGAATGGTGGGGATTAAATGATAATATTCAAATGATGGCTCGCCGCTTAGCTGGGGAAGGTTATGTCACTTTAGCGGTTGATTTGTATGAAGGTGAGGTTGCCAGTGAACCCGACCAAGCCCTAAAATTACTACAAAGTTCTCAGAATAAAATTAGAAGACTAAAACAAAATATTCGTCAAGCGTACCGTTATTTAGACAAGGAACAAAATGTAGAAAAAATAGGGAGTATTGGCTGGTGTTTTGGCGGAACATGGTCACTGAATACCGCATTATTATTCCCGAAAAAACTGGATGCAGCAGTGATTTATTATGGGGGAGGATTAGAAACTAATCCAGATCGATTGAAAGCCCTGCAAATGCCGATATTAGGAATTTTTGGGGAACTCGATAATAATCCTTCGGTTGAGACGGTTCGTAGTTTTGAAGCCGCTTTACAGCAGTTAGATAAATCCGTTGAAATTCACATCTATGAAGACGCGGATCATGCTTTTGCTAATCCTTCAGGAACACGATACAATGCCGAAGCCGCCGAACAAGCATGGCTTGAAACAACAGAATTTCTGGCGCAGCATTTAAAGTAATCTGGCTGATGTCCCAGCTAACGGTCGGGTTGAGGCGAGGATAAAAAATTGTTGAAAGAAATTGACTCTTTGTATTTTAGGGTTAAAATCAGATTTTATTTAAAAATATTGATTCAATTCATGCGATCGCCTAAAATGCCAAGTTATTCAATCCTTCGACTGCTGCCTGTTGTTTCAGGTCTTGTAATTCCTTTCGCTTGGAGTGTTGCGGGTCACGCCCAAATACAAACCACCCCATTACCCGAGTTGAAAATTCAACGGGTTGACGAACTGGTAAACCAACAAAATTCAGAAGCAGTTGATCTGGCCCCGGTTGAAGCAGTCGATCCCACCCCAACTGAGTTCCCCGACGTTATCGTTCAACGCCGAGAAGAGATTACAGTCCCAGCAGAAACAGGGGCAGTGATTTCCGAGATTCAAATTCGGTATTTAGATAAACGAGATAACGAAGTTGACGGGAATACAAAATCTAATATTATTACCCGCGAATTTGAGTTACAACCGGGGGATGTCTACGACGAACAGTTAGCCAGAGACGGGCTAGAACGGCTGTTAGACTTGGATATTATTAGGCGAGCGAATATTTCCCTAGAACCCGCTGCTGACCCGTCTGAAGTGGTGATGGTAATCGATGTAGTCGAAAGAGGATCATTTTTCTTCAATCTTTCTAGAAGCGTTGACCATCCCTCTACCCTATTCGGGCCGCTGCAACCCCCAACCGTTTTACCCGGTTCAAACCGTAGTAGTTCCTTTAATGCCGGGACTACATTTGGTTTCCGTAACTTAGGGGGAACCGACCAAAACTTAGTGTTAGGAGTCGAAGCAGGTAGCGATACCTTAGGATTTGATCTGCGCTTTACCAATCCGGGCATAGGCGATAATGTCAGAAGATGGGGTTACAGTTTAAATTATTTCCATTCTCAAACCTCTGAATTACCCGTTTATGATAATGGCGATCGCGATGTTGATTTACCCAACGGAGACGCGCCCTGGGTGCATCGTGTTGGCGGCGGTATTGAGGTATTCCGTCCGTTTACGGATGACTTTAAAGGGGCATTTGGCTTGTCTTATCAACAGGTTTCTGTGCGGGAGGATATTTACACGACTGTCCTCGCCCCCAGAGACGGAGATCGCGATCGCAATCGGCGGTTGTCAGTCCTGCCAGACGGCTCATTGGCCGTGTTTGAAACGGAAAGCGGAGCGGGTAACCGTTTAACCTTCAACGATGAAGGGGTTGATGATTTATTATCCTTTAGTTTCGCTGGAGAGGTCGATAAACGCGATACCCCAATACTGACCACACGAGGTTCTCATTTCCTCTTCAGAAGCGATCAATTTATCCCTGTCGGAGAAGCCAGCATATTATCGAATCGTTTGGCAGCCAGTTACACTGTTTATGCTCCCTTACCCTTCATTGGCTTTAGCGAAGGCCCCCGAACGTTTGTGTTTAACGTCCAAGGCGGAACCACTATTGGCGCTTTACCGCCTTATGATGCGTTTAGTTTAGGGGGTTCAAGTTCGGTTCGGGGTTATGATAAAGGTGAAGTGGGGTCTGGACGGAGCTTTATTCAAGCCACTGCTGAATATCGTTATCCCATTGCTGACTTGCGTCTATTTCGCCAGGATATTAATCTAAGAGGGACTTTCTTTGTCGATTTCGCTACAGATTTAGGTTCAGGGGATACCGTTCCTGGGGAACCCGCAGAAGCGCGAGATAAACCCGGTAGCGGCTTAGGGTATGGTTTGGGTTTACGGGCAGAAACTGGATTCGGGCCATTACGGGCGGAGTTTGGTTTAACCGATCAAGGAGATAGTCAATTTATCTTTACCGTTGGCGATCGCTTTTAACTTATTCTCATCGGTTGTTAGTTATTTGTTATTGGTTCTTTATCCGACGAATGACTAACAACAAATTACTTAGTAATTTTCTCTGGATTTAATCTGATTTTCCCAAATATTAATCAAGTTCTTAACAGTATTATCCCAACTGAATTCTTTAAGATCTTGGTGACCATTTTTCCCCATTTCTTGACGCAATGACGGATTTTCAATCAATTGTTGTAGCTTTTGAATAAAATCGATTGCATTCTGAGGTTGATAGAGTAACCCATTGTATCCCGGTTTAATATTCTCCATTACGCCACCGGCAGCCGGGGCAAGGACTGGAATTCCGGCAGCAAAGGCTTCTAATACGGTTAGTCCTCGGGTTTCTTTTTCTGAGGTAGTAATATGCAGATCACAATTGGCTAGTAAAGCTGGTACGTTTTCTGGTGTGACTCGGCCTAAAAGGTGAATATGGGGGGTAAACTGTTTAAACTGCTGGTTAATTTGATCGGCTATCGGCCCGTCTCCAGCAATCATCCACGCCACTTGATCTAAATCAATGATGTTTGCTAATTCGGGTAATAATTTTAGGGTAAAATCCCAACCTTTATCCGGTGTTAATCTGCCAAGGAAAATTAGCTTTATTTTTTGATCGATATCAGCTAATTGATAATGTTGTTTAAAAAAATCCGTTTGACGTAAATTAGGATGAAATTGACTGGCATCAAATCCTAATAAATTCTCATAATGACTGTTCTTAATTCCCATTTTAATCAGTTTAGGATGGGTAATACGGCTAGAAACTAAAGTCAGATCATAGGCGTTATAAATCCAAATAAAAAATTGTTTAAATATCCATTGAATTATAGAAATAATAGTAGAAGAAAATGGAAAATAATCTTCTGCATAATCTAAAAAATTAGTTCTAAAGAAACTGACACAGGGAATACTTTTCTTTTTACTATAGTGAATTCCCGGTCTACGAAAAAATCCAAAAAATAGCCGTTCTGGTTCATCGACATGAATAATATCCGGCTGAAATTGTTCGAGTTCTTTTTGCAGTTGAGGATAAGCCCAAAAAGCAACATTTCGTTCAAAATCCAAGTCCATAAAGGGGGTACTGGGTAAATTGATCACCCTCACTCCTGGTAAAATTGAACCAATATAATCTTTCCAATTAGGATATATCTCAGCGAGTTGACTGTAGTCTGGACAAAATAATAAGACTTGATGCCCCCACTGACTTAATTTTTGTAATCTCGCCCAACTACTGACGGTTACGCCATCAATAACGGGCAGAAAACCAGAGGTGATAATTGCAATTCTCATGGAGAGTTTACGACAGATTATAGACGACCCAGTGAGTAAAGGTAACAAAACCTTAAAGAGAAGATCGAATCTAACTTAAACTATAACTCTCTGATTTGACTTGATGCAAATACTGAATTGAAGCGTGAATTCTAACTCTAGAAGCGCAAAACAAATCATCTGCGAACTTCTGATAAAAAATTAGAGTTAATATCTGAGCGCAAGTCACTGATAAAATCTCTACAAAAATCACTGAGTACGATGATAACTGATTAAAAGTCTTTATTCTTTTTAGTGGTTATTTTCTACTGAGATAAATCCTGTTTTAATTGCTTCAATAAATCCTGATAATCTTGTTGTTCGGGATTGAGTGCAACTAACTTTTCTAACGGTTCAATTGCCCCTTGTTTATCATCCATTTCTAACCGCACTCTGAACAATCCTTCTAAAGCCGTTTGATTTTCAGGTTCGCGTTCTAATACAATTTGATAACCTCGTTCTTGACTTTGTAACTGTGTCATCACATCAGCTTCGACTGCAACAGGTGTAGGTGCTTGCTGGGGTCTGTTAAAAAAACCTCTTCCCATATAATATCCAGTGTGTCCAAGAAATAACACCAGAGAAATGAATGTCATCAACCGAACTGTTTTTTTGCTGCGGCTGCGACTGTCTTGTTTCCCTGTATTCTGCACCATTGCTGTATCCTCCTCGATTAAACTATTTTTCCAGCTTACCCAACTTTCCCTTAAAATACTCAATCCGTTTTAACTTTTTGTTTGAATTGAGTTATAAAATATTAAAGATATTGAAAAACCCCCAAGGTTATAGTTTCCTATAGTTGGGGATTTCTTCATAACAATCTCTTGAGTAAATACTGCTTGACGAGCATCGGTATAATACCGAATCCATCAACAAATCATCACTAACGACCAATTCGACCCGCAAATCCAGAAGATTTGAACTGTTTCAATTTTAGGGGAGTTTGCAAGTTAGTCGGAACAGAAATCCGAATTTCAAATTCCTTTTTTCCAGGCGGAACTTCATCAATGCCACCCAGTCGAGTTCTATTTTGCATCACTCTGTTGTCGTTGGCATCATAAATTCTACCAAAAACATCGGCATCGTAAATATATTTACCCGATGTATTGTTTACTATTCCAGTTACTAAAAAACAGTTGGCTTTTTGACTGGAAAAACTTGAAATTGCCCCTTCTGCTAATTCTGGGGGACAGTCTTTATAATCAATATCAGAAACTTTCATTTGAATTGCAGCCAAAGCAGGGGGAACCCAAACCCAAGTTATCATTCCGATTAGAACAGAGACGACAAGAACTGGAAAGATTCGCAATCGCATATCTCTTAACCTTTTAGCCTGCAAAATATAGCATACCGCAGTTTGTCACCCGTGCGCGAGACTACTATAGCGTAATTCTATAACATAGCGGCTAGACCCACCAACCCCTATCAGTGAGGCTAAATGTTTCTAACCGCTAATTTAATTCGCAGTTTTGCTCAACTTGCTGCTACAGCAAAGAACTCTACCGTCTCATATTTTTTGCCATATCACGAAACATATCCATGCTCGTGTCAGCTTTGCGACGTTCGCTGGGAGAAGCGGTAGAAGTCTCACCATTGTTGAAGGAAGGAGTGGAAACACTGCCATTCGTCGAAGTAGAAGCTGAAGACTTGGGGGGCTCGAAATTATTGTTGAAGGAGGGAGTTGAAAAACTGCCGTTGGTCGAAGTAGAAGCAGAAGATTTGGGGGTATCAAAAGAAGATTTCGGTGTAATTTTGGGTGGTGTTACAGCTTTACCGCCTCCCATTTTAGGGAAAGTCTTCTTAACTTCTTGCGGACGACGCATAAACTCTGCATTTCCAAAGGTTTGAGCGTCATCTTGCTCCAAAAAATAATCTTCTTTATCTTTTTTACCGAATCGGCTGAAAAATCCTGCCATAATGTTCTCCTGATAATTGCTACTAATTTGTATCGTTATGTAAAATTATATCAACAATCATGTGAAATTTTGTCAAAATTATCAGAATTTGAGTCAGTTTACTCATTTTTCTCCTGAGTTAGCTTTCCAGGCTTTCAACTCATCAATCGTAAATAAGGCATCAAACTGTAATCCAGCCTCTTGATAAAGTTGTGCGCCGCCCTGTTGTCGGTCAATTAATGAAATAATTTGATTAACCTGGTATCCGGCATCCTGTAAGCGATTGACCGCTTTAAGCGCAGATTGTCCGGTGGTCACCACATCTTCTAATACCACCACCTCAGCACCGGGCGGTAACTGGGGGCCTTCAATATAAGCCATGGTTCCGTGGCCTTTAGCTTCTTTGCGAATAATTAAGGCAGTCACGGGTTGATGCTCATAAGCCGAAACGACACTGACTGCACTCACAATTGGATCAGCCCCTAGGGTCAAACCCGCAACGGCGCTTGTGGTTTGAGGGAGCATATCCAATAATAAACGACCAATTGCCAAGGCTCCGAGGGGATGCAACGTCACCTGTTTACCGTTAATATAATAGGTGCTGCGTTGTCCAGAAGAAAGGACAAAATCTCCTTCTTGATAAGCAGATTGGCAGAAAAAGTCCAACAGCCATGTCCGTAATTGCTTTAAGTCTAAAGTGGAGATGGATAAATTTATGTCTGTTGGTAGTTGACTCATGATTGGGATGGATTAAGATATAGCTGATGGAAGTTAAAGTTCCATCTTTACAATGTGCCAGTCTTCGTCTAAGTTGGCAAACAAAAGATTACAGTTCTCAAGAGGACAGTTTAGATGAATTTCTGTTCAAAATTTTACCGTGGTGTGTTAGTGATGTTAGGCGCAGCCAGTCTCTGGGCAACTGCTCCTGCCGCTCAGGCGGATGAATATGGGTTTTCAACTGGTTATCAACCGTTTGCGATTGACTTTAATGAGGCTGCTTCTAGAAATTCGGGAAGTGTTTTTAGATCTCAATCTTTCTTCGGGCAAACCTCATTTTTCCTTGGAATTAGTTATCCCTGGCCGCTGAAATTAAATGCTTTTCCTGAAGCTTTAATTGCTGATGATGCCAGACGGATTAATCAAGTTTATCAAGAGGCATTAATCAGACAGGTTTCAAGCGACCCCGTGATTCGTACACCTGATTTAATCAATCCTTTTAATACTTCTATTTTGACTCAGCCTTCATTAATTAATAATATTGAATAATTGGGTTATATCGGTGCGTCACCCATCAATATTTAAGTTTGACGCACCTAATTTACTATGAAATAAACTTTGACTTATGATTAACCAATAGGGGAATAGTAGTCTTTTCCTCTGGTATTTGCTGATGAGTGATTGCTATTTATAATTATCCCAGTAACATATTCCACCAAGTACTGCCATAAAATAAGATAGAGACCCAGCCGGCTGTCAGCAAAGCTCCGAGCAGCATTTTTAATTTTCCTTCCATAATATAAATGATTCTCCCAGAGTGAGTAATTGCCTCTATATTATCAGATTTTCCACTGATTTAAGTGACTGTTTTAACAAATTACTCTGCTTTGAGCTAACGCATCAAACGCGATCGCAAAATTTCAATTGAGAGTTAAGCATCTGCTGGATTCAAAGGAATCATTGCGGCTGTAGTGTAGGTTCCAATTGGACTCCAAAGGACATAAGGTAAAAGCAGGAAAGCCGCCCATTTGGAAATCGGAAACACACTTAAAACCAGTAATAAACTAATAACAAAACCTGTCCCACCTAGAATTGTACCTGCCTTTAAACTTTTTGACTTGCACATCACGGGTGTGTAAGCAATTGTAATCACTTCCAATAGAAGATAAACTCCCATCAATAACCATGTTCTGAGAGTGTTGGGTTCATTTTCCCAAACAATATAAGCAGACCAAGCTGCACCAATAAATGTGACCGTCCAAATCACAGGAATCAATTTTTCAAAGGTTAACCATTGAGGACGCTGTAAACGGTTAAACCACCTTATATCCTCTGAGCCTAGTACTGAATTACCCGCCCCAGCCACTAACACAACCACTCCGCCAATGATTAACCAGGATGGAATCATGGCAACAACTCCTTCAAAATCGTTATAGGCTGGGATAATAAAATCATATTTATAATGATGGGGACGATGTTAATATTTAAATTTATATGTTCATCTTAAAGAAAGATGGGGATGTTTTATTCTGTCTTTCGATATATTTTTAATTCCAACATAGCAGCAGGATGAGCCATTAACTCACCCTACAGAATTTTGAACAGCAGTCCGTCTTAACTTAGCCTAATCGATGATTACTTTCCATTTGTAAGCGAGAATCATCCCGAGTTGAACCCGTCAGTAATTTATCATTCTTTGATTTAAATACAACTTGAATCGCTTTCATTAATCGATTCGGTTGGGGAGTTTTTACGGCAGCCTGTTTTCGTGCTTTCACTTTTTCGACTAAGTGTCGCATTACAGATGCATCTAATTCATTGATAAAATGATCTGCAATTTGATCTCCCATATAATCAATGGCTTCTGAATATTGCTCCATCAAAACCTCAACTGCATCTGATGTTTGTTGGCTTATGTCTGCATCAGATGGTTCAGGTGTGGGTTGAACTACAGGTGAGTTGGAAGGTTTGGAATGGGTTGGAGATGAATTGAACTCAACAGAGTTTTGAGGCGGTTGAGGCGCTGTCTGAACTGAATGGCTCCGACGATTAACTAAGTTTTGGTATTCTGAAACAGTCATGCCCAAATTCTGGAGATGATGATGGACATGGTCAATCAAATCTACTTCTTGAGGCGAAAAGGTGGGCCGATTTCCATTAATTCCATGCAACTTAGCCCAGTGTCGCACAGTGGATTCATCCTGAAGTTGGTATCGCTCTAGAAGTTGAGAAACATTTAGGTCTGTTTCGGGGGTTGTCTTGAAGTCACTCATAATTTAATCCTTGGCAGTCATTCAACCCCAACCTATTATAGATGGATTTGCGGATAATCTACATCAATTATTACAGAGTGATCCTGATGTTAACCCATTGTTACAATATTACGTATCCAGCTGGGGAACTTAGCGTTAATCCAGAAAACATTTGTTCGCGGGATTCTTGTTTAATTAACCCATCAAGCGCAGCGTGCTGTAGCTTAATAAACGCTTCAAAGTCCTTTTGGCTATATTTTGTCATCTGTAGAAGGTAGCGAAGCTGTTTTTCTACTTCTAAACTCAGATAACCTGTCGTCAGGATGTCTTGAACCAATTGATCGATCACACCAATCCCGAATCTGTCTTTACTATTGCTGTTCATATGACTTTGTAAATCCTGACAAAATGAAACACATCTACACAATACTAAAGAGAATGTTAACACTGAACATATAATGACAATGTGATCTGGGACACATTGGAGACTCTTTTCTCTATCTTATGACACTTGTCTAATCATCTGTTGGCGAATATAATATGCATTTGCTAAATCGCTGAACTAAAATCCGCCCCCAATATCACACTATATATCGTGCTGCCAACTTTTTAGCTTGTCACCCAATGATGAATAAACATCACCTGATTTCACAGCTTGGTCTACAAATGCATCCAGAAGGCGGTTATTATTCAGAAACCCATCGTTCCGAGATGATGATTGATACCGACCGAGAGGGACAAAAACGGACTGTTCTGACTTCTATCTATTATCTACTGACAGATGACCGCCCGATCGATCATTTTCATCTCAATCAATCTGATATAATGCATTATTTTCATGGAGGTTCTGCAATTCTCTATCTTGTCCTGCATCCCAACGGAACTTTAGAACAGTACAAATTGGGTCTGAATTTGGCAAAAGGAGAAACACCTCAACTTCTGGTTCCTGGGGGGTATTGGAAAGCGGCGGTTTTAGAAGCAGGTGAATTTTGCTTACTGGGAGAAGCGGTTGCGCCTGGTTTTGAATTCCGCGACATGGAAATAGCTCAGCCTGAAGTGTTCCGTCAAGAATTTCCTCATCTCTGGGAACAGTTAGCCCCTTACGTTAAACAATAACGATAAATCTTTTTACCGTTCAGTCTAACTCATTTTAACGTATCAATCATTCAATCACAATAAGCTAAATTTATATTTTAAGCAAGCTAGAAAAAATTAAGTCGGTTTATATTCAAGGGGGTTGTATACAGTACCGTGACAACTGACTTAACATCAATAGCCCGTTAAAAATAGAATTAATCGTGATGATTATACTCCGCTGAAAAACCCCCTTTGTTTTTAAAGTTTAATAGGTTCTCCCCCTTTTTGTAAAGACTGGCTGAGTCCACTCAGAACTTTAACTAATTCTGTAGCAATATATCCATCCGAACGGTTAGAAGGAATATTCTGTCGTACACAATAAAGAAAATGATCGCAAACTTTAGCTAAAGGTTCTTGTTTTGGGATAGTAATAACATCTTGTTTTTGACCTGCGCCTTTCCAACCTTGACCGACTTTTTCAAGATATCCTTGTTGTAAAGTAAGTGGCGCATCTACAGACAATTCATCAAAAATTAACGTTCCTTCACTCCCCACAACCCCTAAACGTCGCTGTTTATCCTGATTCAGCCAACATAGATGTAAAAAGGCTTGAAATCCGCTATTGTAAGTTAAGGTTGCCATCACCATATCGGATAATCCGGTATTATAAATTGGGGTAAAATCCTCAACATTATCCGTTTCAAATTGTTGCTGAGGTTGTAACCAAACCGTTCCCGTGGCTTGAACTTTTACAGGGGTTTGACCCAGCCAACTATTGAAAATTGCGATATCATGAATGGCTAAATCCCATAATGCATCCACATCGGATCGAACAGGTTCAAGATGAGTCCGCGCCGCATAACCATAGCGTAAATCACCCAGTTTACCTTTAGCAATTACTTGTTGACCCGTTTCTACTGCCGGATGAAATAGATAAGTATGATCGATAACGAGTTGACGTTGATGTTTAACGGCTAAATCACATAACGCTTGAGATTCTGATAATTTTATTGTTAAGGGTTTTTCCGCCAATACATGATAACCCTGTTGTAATGCTTGGGAAATAATCGTGTAATGCGTTGAAGCCGGAGTCGCAACCACCACAGCATCCAATTCGTCTAATGCTAAAACTTGTTGCCAATCGGTTGCTAAACAAACTTCATCAGATAATTGTAAACGAGTTTGAATTGTTTTAAGAGATTCTGGGTTAGGATCTGCGATCGCCACGACTTCTGCTTGGGGATGTTGATGAAAGTTACGGATGAGGTGAGTCCCCCAACGTCCGGCCCCGAAAATTGCAACTTTAGTTAAATTTGTCATAGGGTAAAATCTGGTAATTTTTAATGTTGATATGGTGATGATTCCCTGATTTGACCTGAATCTAGGCTATTTTGAGACTCTAGCAACTTAAAATTATCTGTCAACCCCTGTTAAATGTTACACGTAAAGACGTTACATATCTAGAGACGTTACATGTAACGTTCCTACAGAATAATGAATTCACAAAGATATAAGGATGTAAGATAGTCTGACAATTCTAATGGATCCAGAATCCTAGAATATAAAATAGAAGTTATATTTAGCTTTCTCTATAATCGCTCAAAATTAACAATGGAACCAATAGAATGGGTTGTTGCGGGGCTTGTATTTGTTGCTGCCAAAGTACCAGATAAAGCCGCTGATAAGATTTTAGATCAATTGTGGGATCGGGGTCAAAACCTGCTGAGTCAACTGCAACGTAAAGCGCCTCAAACAGCAGCAGCTATTGATCAGGCACAAACTACACCGTTAAACTTGCAACAAACGGTGATTGAAATTGAGGCGATCGCACAAACTGATGCAGAAGTGGCTGAGGCGGTTGAAGCTGTAGAAGCAACCCTGAGAGAACATCCAGAATTGCAACAGAAAATAGCAACAGAAATTCAATCTCAGCCTACCGTTATTCAGAATAATACCAAACTGGCGGAGAAAATTAATACTGTCATTCAGGGTACGACTATTAAAGGCGGCAACGTCGGTAATACAGGAATTGTTGGAAGTACAATTCAAGGCGGTACATTCAATATATGACTACAGTCGTCTGTTGAGGATCAGACAAAGTTAACCTCCATTCCCCAAAACTTACCCCGTAGCGGCGCAACCAAGTTTGTGGGACGAGATCAACCACTAAAAGAACTCTATCATCACCTGCAACAAAGCCATCAGGTGGCTATTTCTGCTATCGCTGGTATGGGAGGTATCGGTAAAACTGAACTTGCCTTGCAATATGGCTATTTACATCTGCAACAGAAAACATATCCAGGGGGAGTCTGTTGGTTACGGGTACGAAATCAAACCGTTGGGACGCAAATTCTCAATTATGCTAAAGTTTATCTCAAGTTAAACCCACCAGAAGACGAAGATCTAGACATTCAGATTGCTTACTGCTGGCGCAACTGGCCAATTCCCCCTAACCCTCCTTACCCGACATCAGATGTTTTGCTGATCTTTGATGATGTTTCTGACTATTCAGCTATTGAGAAGTTTATCCCGTCTGATCCTCGCTTCAAAATCCTGGTCACAACCCGTAAACAAGGCTTAGCAGAATCATTTCAAAAACTAGAATTAACTGTTTTAAACGAGTCCGCAGCCTGGGAACTTTTAGCCGCTTTAATCGGAGAAAATCGCCTGCAACAGGAACCGCAACAGGTAAAATTGCTATGTGAAGATTTAGGTTATCTGCCGCTAGGTTTGGAATTAGTAGGGCGCTATCTCAAGCGCAAGTCTAACTTATCTTTAGCAGAAATACGCCAGCGCTTAAACCTGCATCATAATGCCCTACAGAAACGCGATCGCAAAGGTAAGGCTTTCCCAGACATGACGGCTAAACGAGGGGTTAAAGCAGCCTTAGAATTAAGTTGGCAAGAATTGGATGATGAAGAGATTGAATTAGCGTGTTTACTGAGTGTGTTTGCCTCAGCCCCCATTGTTTGGAAGTGGGTGGAACAAAGTCAACCTGACCAGGATATTGAAGAGTTAGAAGATATCCGTGATGATGTTTTAGTGAATTTAAGTTTACTTCAAGATGAAGGAAATAATACCTATCAACTTCATCCCTTAATTCGAGAGTTTCTTAAGGACAAGCGAGAACAGCGAGAGTCTGCGGATAACATGAAGCAAGCTGTCTGTAAAGTTATGGTGGCGATCGCTAAGACAATTCCCGATACTCCTATTCGCGAAGATATTCTGGCTGTTACTCCTGCTATTGCTCATATTGCTGAAGTAGCTGAAGTTCTCACAGACTGGTTAAGTGATGAAGATTTATTTTTGCCATTTACAGCCCTCGGTCGATTTTATCACGGTCAGGGACTCTATTCTCAGGCGAAACCTTATTATCAACAGTGCCTTGAAATCTGTAAAAGTCGCTTGGGAGAGTTTCATCCTCAGGTGGCAACTAGCCTGAACAATTTAGCAAGCCTCTACGACTCTCAAGGGAAATACACTGAAGCTGAACCTCTCTTGCAACAAGCTTTAGAGATATTAAAGCAGCTTTTGGGAGACCATCATCCATCTGTCGCCACTAGCCTGAATAATTTAGCAAGCCTCTACTCCTCTCAAGGGAAATACACAGAAGCTGAACCTCTCTTGCAACAAGCTTTAGAGATGAGACAGCAGCTTTTAGGACAGTCTCATCCTGATGTAGCGTCTAGCCTGAATAATTTAGCAAGCCTCTACTCCTCTCAAGGGAAATACACAGAAGCTGAACCCCTTTACAAACAAGCCTTAGAGATATTAAAGCAGCTATGGGGAGAGGATCATCCTGATGTTGCCACTAGCCTCAACAATTTAGCGGGTCTCTACCAGTCTCAAGGGAAATACACAGAAGCTGAACCCCTTTACAAACAAGCCTTAGAGATGACACAACAGTTTTTGGGAGAGGATCATCCTAATGTAGCGACTAGCCTTAACAATTTAGCTTTACTCTACTGCTATAAAGGGAAATACACAGAAGCTGAACCCCTTTACCAACAAGCTTTACAGATGAGACGGCAACTGTTGGGAGAGTATCATCCTGATGTAGCGGCTAGCCTTAACAATTTAGCGGGTCTCTACTACTCTCAAGGTAAATACACAGAAGCAGATCTGCTTTTTTTCAAAGTCGTTAAAATTACAATTAAAACATTAGGAGAAGATCACCCCAATACTCAAACTTTTATAAACAATTATCTAAGTTTCTTACAACAAGTGGCTGTAGAGGGTCGTCAGTCGGAGTTATCTGAGAAGAGTTTAGAGATTCTTTCAGATATGGAGTAACTTAGGAATTGTGATATTTTTGTAGCATAAATAATTATAGATTACCGCCTACGCGGCAATGACAGCTTACGTTGTGTTTTGACTATTTCATTCTTTGCTATACAAACAGTATGAAATCTGAAGCCTTAAAAAAACGATTAAATAAAAATCGTCCGATGACAAACGTTACTCTTTCTATCCCTGAAGATGTGATTGAGGATTTAGAGAAAATTGCACCCCTGCTGGGTTTTTCTAGCTATCTACCGTTGATGCGTGCCTACATTGGTCAGGGACTTCGGAGTGATTTAGAACGCTTTGAAGGGGATCAAATTCCGGCGCTGATTGAAAGTTTAAAACGTCAGGGGGTGAGTGAGGAAGTGATTCAAAAAGCGCTTGAAGATATTGCTTAAATTAGGAACGTGTTTGATGAATTAATACATCGAGTTGTTCTCCGCTAATTTGATAAGCTTGCCCAAAACCCATAACAAATTGTCCTTGAGTGGGTGTTAATTTAAATAAATGAAAATCCATTAATCCCCGCAACATCCCGACAATTTCACCGAAACGTGCTTGTAATTGATCGACAATTGATTCCCATTGGCTTGTCTCCCGTTCAATGATTGTTGCTGTACAACTAAACGTTAAACGAGTCCGCGCAAAGATTTGGGGTGTTTTACTTTCTTCTGCGATAAACAATACACTGGCTTTCCCACTATTGCGTAAATGTTGCGTATGGCTGGCTAAGTCACTGGCTAAGATATAAATATTCTTGGCTTCATCCATCACAAACGGTGCGTAACTGGTATGGGGAAAGCCATCCTCACTAATTGTACTTAAAATAATACTTTGAAGCTGTTGTGGAAATTGATTATAAGCTATTTGTGCTTTTTCTATTGCAGTTGAAGATGAGTTATGTTCCATATTAGTGATTAGTTATTAGTGATTAGTTATTAGTGATTAGTTATTAGTTATAAGAAAATTTTTTCGTCCTAGCGGTGCGCCCGTACTCCTGACTCCTGTACAGACGTAATGTATTACGTCCCTGCTGACTCCTTAAGAAATAACTCCTAAATTCTGACAAATCATTTCTTATTGTTATATTAGTTATTGGTTCCCCGTTTTCACGGGGACAAGCATTAGTTATTCGTAAAATCAACAATAAACAACCAATAACCAACAACCAATTACGCTAAGCCAGTTCCTTAACCGGGTGGCCACTGCAGTTGCCGACCGCCCATAATATGAAGATGGAGATGATCGACACTTTGGCCACCATCAGAACCATTGTTAATGATAACGCGGTAGCCATTGTCTAATCCGGCTTCGTCTGCCACTTGCTTGGCTTTTAGCAGCAAATGTCCCATTAAAGCATGATCTTCAGGGGTTGCCTCTGCAAGCTGGGATATGGGCTTTTTCGGTATCATTAGAATATGAACAGGGGCTTGCGGTGCAATATCCTTAAAGGCTAGAACCAGATCATCCTCATAAACAATATCTGCTGAAACTTCTCGACGGATAATTTTACTGAATATCGTTTCTTGTTGCATCATTTCTCTACTGTGCGTCTCCATTGCAGCAATGGATGACAAACTCCATTACAGAAGTTGCTCATCAATACCTCATTAGTGTAGCGGGTGAGTGGATGAGTGAGTACAGAGGCATAGATCCTTAACCTCAATTGTGATAATTTTTAATCTTCAGCGGCGTTGCTCAAGTAAGCGATTGTCTAATCAGATCAGCTATGATTGGTGTATATGCAATAGATCTTCAATTCATTCTCTATTGGCTTAACCGTATATTTACTGAATTTAGAATAAACCTTTGTATAAAAAACTAACTGAAAGATTATTAAAGTTTTAGAAAGTTCTGGCCAAAACTCAGATCACAGGGATACACCCATCACAAAAGCTATGATTGAGTCTTGCTATAATCGTTGTACAATCACAATCTCTATCAACTGATGCTCTTGAATCATATCATTTCACAGTTGAAAAGCTAATCGGTTTTCTACAAGTTAGTATTGGCTTTCAACAATACGATTGAATAACTATAACGGGTTCATCATAAATTATTGACTACTTTTTATATCATTTAAATACTTGACTATGGTGAAGTCACGAAAAAAAAGTAAGAAATCAAAGAAATCGAAAAATAAATCGAATCAACCGACTTTAAGTAAGAAAGAGATTAAAGCCAGAAAACGTAAATTCGATAAAGAATTAAAGAAGTTTATTTCTACTGCCAGTGGTATTGGTGCAGTAGCGGTATTAATTGGAGTTGTATTGTTTTTTGCTGCTAATGAAAAGTTAGCGATCGCAGGCGGTGGCGGTATTCTTGTCATGGCATTATGCTATCTTTATCCTTCCCCTGGTTTATGGGCTTTTTTAATATATTTGCCTTTTTCTGGAACGATTACTTATTGGATTGGTGGGGGAAATATTATCTTCCAGCTTGCGAAAGATGGCTTTTATATTCCGGCTTTTTATGCCATGTTTCAAGAGTGGAAACGCAAGCGAAAACCGTTTGTTGTCTCCAAACAAATTAAGCAACCGCTGTATATTTTACTTGTTTTTTGCATTTTAACTTTATTACTCGTTAATGGAGTTCAACAATTCAGTTCTGAACCGGTATTTGATAAAGGTGTAGAAATTAATGAAAAACCACTCCTAATGGGGGTTTTAGGTTTAAAAGTGTTACTCGGTTATATTCCTTTATTACCCTGTGCATTTTATCAAGTCAAAGGTAAAAAAGAACTATTATTTCTGACAAGAATGACGTTAGTCTTAACGATTATTTGCTGTTTACTCGGAGTTGTACAGTATCAATTTTTATCCTCAGGTCGCTGTCAAGGAACTGACCATTTAACGGGAGATGATTTATTCAAAGCGACAATTGATGCAAAATGCTTAGTGGGAGGGTCTCTTGTTTTTAGTCCGTCTCAAAATATGATTCGTTTACCGGGTACATTTGTTGCCCCCTGGCAGTGGGCGTGGTTCCTCATTTCTAATGCCTTTTTTACCTTTGCAACTGCCTTTAGTGACCCTTCTGGGTTGTGGCGAATGGCAGGTTTAGGCGGGATGGCGTTAGTATTTGTGAATGCTGTAATTTCCGGTCAACGAATTGCTTTAGCCTTAGTTCCTTTAGTGATTGTGATTCTATTAATCTTAACGGGTCAAGTCACCAATTTAAAACGATTTATTCCCATTGCTGCGGGTTTAGGTTTAGTCTTAACCATTGCTATGATTGCTAATCCTGCTATTGTACAAGAACGGGTTGATAGTTTTGTCAGTCGTTGGCAAGCTTCACCGCCGACAGAATTTATCGCTGAACAATTTGCCTTTACCACAGAAGGACAACAGGGCATTTTTGGTAAAGGTGTGGGACGGGCAACCAATTCGGCGCGGGCATTTGGTAAAACTAAACTAATAGAAACTTATTATCCCAAACTCATCTATGAAATTGGCCCCTTAGGAACTATTGCTTTTTTGAGTTTAGTCACTGCTATTACCGCTAGTACATTTAAAGCCTATCGTTCGGTCAAAGACAAAAATATTCGCAGTTTTGGGGCATCATTTTGGGTATTCATCCTCATTATTAGTTACAACACCTATTATTATCCCCTCGATGTTGACCCGGTTGCCGTTTATTACTGGTACATTGCCGGAGTCATTTACCGACTCCCCGATATTGACCGCCAGGAACAAAAACGCATTATAGCTGAAGCCGAATTAGAAAACGGTAAAAGTGGGTAAGCTAACTCAAGCGGGTGTTTCTGTCTAATTGTCCCTTATTCGTTGTCAGGAGTTGAACCGATGAACACTGAAACATCAACCTCGTTATCAACTGCACAGAAAACGTTATCCATTTCTGTGATAATTCCGACTTATAACCGCGAAGAAGCTTTGCGAGATACGTTAGTCGATGTCCTCACACAGGACTATCCGGACTATGAAATTATTGTAGTTGACCAAACGGCAAAACACGAACCTGAAACTCAGGCTTATTTGGAAGAGTTAGCCACTCAGGGCAAAATTCAATGGTATCAAATTAATTGGGCCAGTTTACCGGGGGCGCGGAATTATGCAGTCCGGCGGGCAAAAGGGGATATTATTGTATTTATTGATGATGATGTCGAATTACCGGATGGCTTTTTAGCGGCTCATGCCCGTAATTATACCGAAGCGGGAGACTCAACCCCTAAAAATATTGGGGCAGTTGCAGGACGGGTATTAGACCGAATGAAACTCGGGGACTCTGGCGGCGCGTTAAAGATAGAAGATTTACCCCCCGAAGCCATGGACCCCGGTATCGCTTGGTATCATATTGATGTCGTCCATACCATTAAACCACAGCAAGTGATTTCGGCTAGAGGCTGTAATATGTCGTTTCGCCGGGAATTATTCGACCAATATGGTTTACACTTTGATGAACGCTACAAAGGCAGCGCGGTAAGGGAAGAGTCGGATTTTTGTTTAAGTATCCGCAAAACGGGTTATACAATTTGGTACGACCCAGAAGCGGAATTAGTGCATTTAGGGGAAGTTGTGGGGGGTTGTCATAATATCGGCACTCGTTCAATTCAATATCAAGTTACTTTTTACCATAATCACTTTTTTATGGGGTTAAAAAATTTAACACCGCTACAATGTTTACGCTTCTTTGCGAAGTTATTTGATTGTCATGTTTTAGGACATCCCCCTTGTAATAAAAGTGGTTCTCCTCTCAAAATTATTACACGATTTGGCTTTTATAGTTTGGGATTATTAAAAGCAATAGGAACTTGGATACAATCTCTTTGGAATAAAGGGCAAGTCTATACTCAGCAAGATGATTTAGCTTAAATTTTAGCTGTTTCAATATTGAACTTTATCCCCTCATTCTTCTGTAAAAATCATGAAAATATTAGTTGCTAGCCATACTTACATTGTCGATCTCAATCGCGAAAAACTGCGTGCGCTGGCTCAATTACAACCCGAAATTGAAGTCACAGTTGTAGTGCCGAAACGTTGGAAGCCGGGCGGCGTACAAAATAAAATTATTGATTCTGAATTGATTGATGAAGGCGCTTTTAAAGTGGTTCCTGTATCTAATTTTAGTCAGAATAATCAAGGTTTATTGACGTTTGGTTTAGATTTAATCTCACTATTGAAACAGTTTAAACCGGATATTATTCAAGTTGAACAAGGCTCAAAAGCAGTCACCTATGCAGAATTTATTACGTTGAATAAACTGTTAGGATTAAAGGCAAAGAATCTATTTTTTACTTGGTGGAATCTTCCCTATGAATTAAAGTTTCCCATTTCTACCCTGGAAAATTATAACTTAAAAAATACCGATGGAATTGTGGTTGGTAATAAGGATGGATTTGAAATTTTACGAGAACGCGGCTACTCTGGGCCGATGGAAATCATGCCACAATTAGGAGTCGATGAACGGTTATTTAAACCCACTCCTCAACCGGAATTACGAGAAAAACTAGGAATTAAAACAGATGAATTTATTGTCGGTTTTGTCGGTCGGTTTGTGGAAGAAAAAGGACTGTTAACTTTAGTAGAAGCGTTGGCTGGGTTAAAAGATTTACCGTGGAAAGGGGTATTACTCGGGCGGGGAGAATTGCGAGAAACGTTAATTCAAAAAGCGACTGAATTAGGACTGAAAGACCGATTAATTTTTGTTGAAAGTGTGCCTCATGACCAGGTACAAAACTATATTAACTTGATGGATACCCTGGTTTTACCTTCGGAAACGACTTATAAATTTAAGACATTAACTTCTGTGGGTTGGAAAGAACAATTCGGTCATGTTTTAATTGAAGCAATGGCGTGTAAAGTCCCGGTAATTGGTTCTAATTCTGGTGAAATTCCCCATGTTATTGGTGATGGAGGATTGATTTTCCCAGAAAAAAATATAGATATATTGCGAGACTGTTTGCGACAACTCATAGAACAACCCAATTTAGTTAAAGAGTTAGGAGAAAAGGGTTATCAACGAGTGATGGAACATTATACGAATACTGCGTTAGCGAAAAAGTTACTTGATTTTTACCAGCAATTATAGGAAAATAGAGAATAAAATAACCCAGGGTTTTTATCAGCACTGGGTTAGGTGTTTAATTTACTGCTAAATCTAGAATTACTTTCTAGCTTTGACAAAGTGATCTTCGGAAATAGCAGTTTCAGAAGCATGAAGCGGTTCAAACTTCAGATAATTGTCAACGGATGAGTCAAAGAAGAAGCGCTCATCTACTTCGGCATATAATGCCCCCAATGCTTCTGCTGAGACGCTAATGAGGCGGTAAATTGCGACAGCACTTAATAGAATGGCTGGAGGAAACTGTTGATTTAATAAGGTTAAAGCAGTGGCTTCAAAAATTCCTAATCCTCCTGGTGCGCCCGGTATAATTAATCCTAATAACCAAGCTAAACTAAAGGCACTCAACAAGACGGGAATTTGGTTTAATTGAATTGAAGTGAGCGCCAAAACGGCAAGAATAAATCCTGTAGAGCGCAAGAGTACAAAACAAATCTGTCCGAGGAAAGGCTTGATGGGATAGTGATAAATCTTAAATCCACCCGCAGCAATAACTTGAGGATCTTCCCCCTTTAATTTCATTTTCCTGAACTGTTTGATCACAGGATTTAAAATCCGGGGATGAACTCCAATTAAAACAACCAGTAAGCTAATAATTTGTAATACTAAATGTTCCTTTTGAGCATTGACTAAAGCCATTAATAAAGCCGCAGATGCCATTAATAAAGGCTCTAATAATACACTTAATGTCGCAGCCCCAATCGATACACCTGCTTGATTCACTGTCCGAATACGGCCGTAAAAATGCCATACATTACCGGGTAAATATTTAGCAATATTGGTTTTGAGATAAACTTGTAAGCCCCAACGATTTTGTATCGGTTGCTGAAATTCTTTTAAAGTGAGCAACCAGATTTGCCCTGACCAAAAATGCGCTATCATTGTGATAGTTAAGGATAATGCGATCAACCCCCAGCCTGTACGGGTTACTTCGATAGCCGAAACTTCAGCCCAATTTTGCTTCAGAGTACTCAATAAAAAAAATAGAGTCGCTCCTAGAATCATCCAGCGAACATAGGGCTTGATACGGGATAAAATTTTTTTCATCATCTCTAACTACACCAACATTATCGCCTGAACCTCGTACCTCAGATCAATCTTGCTCAAACAGTATAAGCACTTCTTTCAATCTGGAGATTTGCTCAACACAAAAAGAAAGCATGAGAAAATGACGAGTAGAGCAAGATTCTACTAATTCCCTAGAAGAATAACATGAAATTTTTAATAATAGATAGCTCAGTACTCGATCATCGAAAGGTAGACAAAATTAGTAGCTCGCAACAATACGACCTGCACCCTGTAACTGTTGATAATAAGTTTTGCTGACTGGGTGACCTTGCTCTGAAAGAACATCTACCCCTATGCCATTGCGACCCCGATCGGTTCCCGAACTATGAATATATAGCCCGTCACCGAGGTACAATCCCACATGAGTAGCCTTGTCCCCTAGCCCAAAAAATACTAAATCCCCAGCTTGTAAATAGGATAACACTATTTCTCTGTAATTTCCCTGAGTTTGATGAATCTCTGACAGGAGTTTGGGCGTATCAGTGGCTACATCGCTTGGTTTATCAGTGTTTACCCCAGCTAAAATCCGGTGAGTTGACCCCGGTTCGGTTGAAGCGATCGCAAATAGCGGTAATGCCTGGGCAAAAGCCTGTTGTTGATAGGCATCTCGCGGAATCCAAATTCCAACTGAGGCAAAAGCCGCTTGCATCAATCCAGAACAGTCATAGTCAGGCCCTACTGTTCCCCCCCATAAATACTGATTGGGTGTCTCCATGGCTTGCTGGGTAAACGCAATTACCTGTGGCAGGCGATCGCGAATGAGTTCAAGTGATATCTCTTTCCGGATATAGGGTTGTTGTGCTGGTTCGATGCGATCTAAATCTGTAGTGGCTAACCAACCCGGATAGTCATCTTCACACAATTCTACTTGAATGGCGGGTTGGCGATCGCTATCAGTGTGTAGATCTGGCGGATGCAAACGTAAATGTCGTCCACGCGCGGCTTGTGTTGCAAGTTTTTCACATTTGGGGGAATCATAGAGAAAAAGATTCTCTTTGCACTGATACTCAACCCTATCGGATAATATATCTGTCGTCATAGATTTTAGATCAAAGTTTGCTGATAGACCGATTGTGTTGATTGCCCAGATATCCAGCCGACAAATCTAATGGGTGAATTATTCTTAAGTTTCATCTGTCGTACAACAATCCGATTTTGTCAGTTGTACAACTGGATTTGTACCTGAGGCAGTGAGATTATACTGGGCTGTTACTAACTGATTTAATATCAGATCTATTCTAGATAAAGTCTGAAATTTGTATACAGTCAATATTATTACTCCAGATGACATTTTTTCGTTTAGATGACTCATTAACCCAACTGGCAGAAGGCATTATCAAAGCCACATTAGAACAGTTTTCTCCTTTGGGGGAAAATCAACTGGCTTTAACCTGGATTGTCTACGACTCGCCCATATCAGTCAATACTGGCGCTGCACTCACTCCCAATGAATTTTGGCAATATATCCCCCGAGGGTTTAGCTACCGAGGTATTGAACGGATTTATCCGGGTTCAATGGTACAGTTATTTTATCTAGTGGCATTGTATGAGTGGATTCACAAAGGAATGTTGCAGCCCTCAGCAGAGTTAGAACGAGCCACCCGTGATATGATTATCTCCTCTAGTTCTGATGCCACCAGTTTAATTGTTGATAGCCTCACCGGCACCACTAGCGGGCCTGAACTGTCCTCCGGGCCGTTTGAAACTTGGAAAGCCCAGCGCAACCTGATTAACCGCTATTTTCAGTCTCTCAACTGGCCGGAATTTGCCTCAATCAATGTTAATCAAAAAACCTGGTGTGATGGCGCTTATGGTCGGGAACGGGCTTTTCTTGGGGAACTGATGGAATATCGCAATATGTTAACCCCAAACGCCACGGCTCGTTTGCTTCACAGTATTATTGGTGGAGTGGCAGCTTCGGCTCAAGCGTCTAAAACCATGATGAAATTGATCCAACGTAGCCTCAAACCAGAGGATTGGGCAGATCAACCCAAAAACTTTATCACTGGATATTTAGGAGAAGGATTGCCAGCCTCAGCCCGGCTATGGTCAAAATCCGGTCAAGATCGAAGTGTTCGTCATGAAGCGGCTTATATTGAAATTCAGGGTTTACCGCCTTATCTATTGGTGGTTTTTAGTGAAGGGAAAGCAATGGGGCAAAATCAACACTTATTACCCTTTATCTCAGGGCAAATTGCCAAAGGGATTGAAACCTTGATTTAACGATCAATTCAACATGAATCAATCTCAACCCCATTGCAGATTTATATAAACACTTTTGATAGACAAGGGTGAGTTTCGTTAGAATAGATAATAAGTGACTCGATTCTATCAAACTTAAAATACGACTTTGTAGAGCGATATGAAAACATATATCAATCTTTATTAAGTTGAGCCAATTAAAAAGAAGAAAGGGATTTTATGCGAAATTCCTTATTCTCGAAGTGATAATAGTAGTAGAGGTAAACTGTCCATTGTCTATCGCTTGGGTGTATCTACTTCGTCGTGGCGCTAACAACCCAACTGAAATGTGTTGCAGTCAGGTAGGAGTGTGTTCTCTCTAGCACTCAATCTCCAACGCGCGTTTGTGCCTTTTTCTGGAACTGTCCCTTTAACCTCAAGCACTCTTGAACACTATGAGTTACTGTATTCATCCCGCTTGTCCAAATCCTCAGAATCCTGATAATACTCCAACTTGTCAAGCGTGTGGTTCTAGACTCGTGTTACGCAAACGCTATCGTATTCTCAAGCCCTTAGGAAAAGGAGGGTTTGGAGCCACCTTTTTAGCACGGGATTTAGGGTTACCCGGTTTTCCCAGTTGTGTGGTCAAACAACTCCGGCCGACCGCAAAGTCTCGTCGTGTTCTGGAGATGGCGCAACAACTGTTTCAGCGAGAAGCCAAAACCCTGGGTAAAATTGGCAATCATCCTCAAGTGCCTCGGTTACTGGATTATTTTGTCGGTAAACAACAGTTTTATTTAGTTCAAGAATATATTGATGGTAAGACTCTCAAGCAAGAAGTTAAAAGTGAGGGAGTCTACGGGGAAGAACAGACGATTGAGTTTTTACGAGAAATTTTACCGATCTTAGACTATATTCATTTTCAAGGGGTGATTCACCGGGATATCAAACCAGCTAATATTCTTCGGAGACGACAGGATAATCATTTAGTTTTAATTGATTTTGGTGCGGTTAAAGATGAAGTCAGCCAAGTCTCAATGACTGGCAGTGGAGAAACAGCCTTTACCAATTTTGCCATTGGGACGACGGGTTTTGCACCACCCGAACAGATGTCTTTGCGGCCTGTTTATGCCAGTGATATTTATGCGGTTGGGATGAGCTGTGTTTATTTACTCACTGGACAGTCTCCGAACCGCTTACAATATGATCCCATGACCGGAGAGTTATTGTGGCAATCGCAAGTGACGGTGAGTCAAGGATTTACCCAGATTTTGCAGAAAATGCTAGAAATGTCAGTTCGTCACCGCTATCAGTCGGTTCAACAAGTCCTAGATGCCTTAGATGCCCTCACCATTCCCACTCAGATAGAGACTCAGTTTAACGATTTGTCTGATGGCTTAAGTGTTCAACCCACGACAACAACGACTTTTTTAGAAGAGCCGATTGATTCAGTTTTAGACGAAGAAGAAACCACTTTTACAGAAGATAACTCACCCCCCTCGCGGTTTGCTTCTGAAGCCTCACAAATTCGGGGATTGAGAATGAGACAAAATCAGAAAGTTGCTTCTTATCAAAACGCCGGAAAGGGTTATGCAGATGGCTTTAGTGCGACCCAAGGCGCACCCAGAGTGTTTGTACAGGAGCCAGATTCATCTAAACTCAAAACAAAAAATACAAAACCATCTCGCACACCTGTCGATCCGAACGAATGGAATGAACAGCGTTTACGAACCGCTTATATTCGTGGAGAACGGTATTTTACAGAGCATGATTTTAGTGGTTTTAACTTAGAAAGAACCCGGTTATCTGGTGCATATTTTTCTGAATGTAAGCTGATTCAAACGAATTTTCAAGAGGCGGATTTATCTAGTGCCAATTTTAGCCGCGCTCAGCTAGCAGATGCAATTTTACGAGATGCCAACTTACAGAATGCTTACTTCAGTACGGCTGATTTGGAAGATGCAGATTTAAGAGGGGCTAATTTAACGGGTGCTTGTTTAAGGCGAGCTAATTTACGTGGCACTAATTTGTGTGGGGCAGATTTAACCAATGCCTTGATTTCTAAAGAACAAATTGCTCTGGCTAAGACGAACTGGCGGACGATTAAACCCGATGGAAAACGAGGATTTGGTTTATAATTGAGTCAATTGATAGACAGAACCAGAAACAAGTAGGCAAAGAACTATTTTCTCATGAACCTAAGTTTTGGTGAACCGATTAGGGAAAAGAGAAAAACACGATACAAAATATGTTCAATGTCTCCCTTTTCCCTCAATTTAACTCAGCGCGATCGGAGTGATTAACTTTCTTTTTGAGGTGCTTTTTTCTGGATTTGATTCACTCCTTGCAGGAACATCGGAACAAATTTTTCCATGAATAGCTGAGGATCGCGACTCCAAGCTCGAGTTGCTGCCTCAATGCGAGTCACCTGGACATCCGGAGCCACTAAGGTTTCGGGTAAACGCTCCATCAGATATTGAGGACGTTCCCAAACCGGGAGAGTATTGGCAATATCGAATAATTTACTCACCCGGCGTAATTCTGCTCCCAACGTGATATCCCCAGATTCATAAGCGGCTTGTTCAATGGCAGAATATTTTTGGCGAGCAAGTTCTACTTTCTGGCGATGTTGAGGACTCTTACGCGCCATCGTCGCTAACCAACGATTTCCCCAACGAACATGACCCGCTTCTTCAGGGAAAATCCGTTCAATAGTTTCGCGAATCTTAATATTTTCTTCCGTTTGAGGCGCTTTTTTCAGAGCGTAAATATGGGCAGAAAAAAGCTCGCATCCACGCTTCTCTGTAGCGTTAATTGCTGCTAAAGCCGCAATAATACCGTCTTCAAGATTTTCTTTAGCTTCATATTGATCCTGATCAATTAAGCGGTCAAATTCATCGATATAAGAACCACCCGGAGGTTTACCGAGATCTGCTCCTAACTCATACAATAAATCGGTCAGCCAAACCGCATGACGGGCTTCATCAGCAACATGGCGGGATAAATCTCGAACTAATTCTTTGGGTTGACCATTGAGTTTTTCAATCAGATCGGTTAAATCTTTGCAACTATGTTGCTCATTGTAACGATAGCGATTGAGGGTAATCAGGTGAATTTCCCGGTCTTGTATGACTTGCGCCATAATATCACGGGCGCTGAGGGCATTAAGAAATTTGCGAGGATAAATAACTGTCATAACTTGATAATAATTGCTGAATCGTTTAATCAAAATTCATCTCAAATTGTAACGCGGCCTTCTCATTTCAGGCATGGGTTAATTCCGAATAAAAAGGTGGGAAAAACAACCGTAACAACCAATACGATTTCAGCCAGTCATAGAAGTGTCATTCTCTGGGGTAACAATTTCAGTGACTACCGATACTTTAGAGTCATATTCGTTATATGACAGACCGCTCACTGCTCACTCACTGCAAAGAGAATGCTCAATTCTACTCCTACCCTCTCACGCTCTACTTCCTCTCATCAGCCGATTTCTACACCTGCTCAAGCTTCTCCGGGGTTAATCAGTTTGACCTATGCCCTAGGTCATCATGTTGTTTTACCCACTTATTTTGATCAAATACAAATCACGGGTCAACACCATATCCCCACACGAGGGCCAGTGATTATCGCGCCGACCCATCGCTCTCGCTGGGATGGGTTAATTGTTCCTTATGCGGCTGGACGACTGGCAACCGGCCGAGACTTAAGATACATGGTGACAGCAGATGAAATGAAAGGTTTACAAGGATGGTTTATCCGTCAGATGGGAGGATTTGCCATTAATACCAAACAGCCTGCTGTGGCTACATTTCGTCATGGTGTTAATTTACTGTGTCAAGGAGAAATGCTGGTGATTTTTCCAGAAGGGAATATTTTCCGAGACCGTCAGGTTCATCGGTTAAAATCAGGACTGGCACGTTTAGCGATTCAGGCTCAATCCTACTCTAATGATGTTAGTGTCAAAATTGTACCGATTGCCTTAGATTATCATCCCACTGTGCCGCGTTTCGGTTGTCGGGTTAATGTTAAAATTGGATCTCCGTTGGCTGTGACAGACTACCCAAACGCTTCGGCGAAGAAAAAAGCCTGTCATTTAACCCAAGATTTACACTCAGCACTGCGATCTCTTGATCAATCTTAGCAAGTTTGCTCACAATAAAAGGAGTGTTGGCTGTTGAACTATCGATTTTCATGAATCATCCATCTCACTTTCAACCTCAGCAAATCGTAGGATTAGAGTGCCAAAATACCTGTTTGTATGCAGAAGTGATTCAGGTGGTGACGCTACGGCAGATGTGCTGGGTGCGTCCACTGATGCTGGTTGAGATCGATCCATCTTTTGAGGCGGTGCAACCGTTTCGTATTTTATCTGATTTACGGCAAGGATCTGATTTAATTTTACCGGTGAGTTTATTTCGAGCGGCTTTGGATACGGAGGTGATTCCATTATTAATGCAGCTTGATGCTCACCCGGATAAAACTGCACAAGTCGGAGCGCATAAGGATTTACAAGCTTTTATTCGTCGCGTTTGGCAGGTGAGTCCTGAAGTGTTTGGCGCGTTAAACAATCAGACTCAGAATCAGACTCAGGAACGAATTTGATTACTTTTAACAGGGGAGGAACGAAGCGGGTATAAAAAGAATAATTCGCAGCAAGTCAGGCTGAATGTAATGTAAAGGGACTGAGTCAAACTTTCCGATATCCAAGACTCAGTAAGACCGATGCTGTGGAATACAATGCTGATATGATATGTTCCCTGGCTCACCGTACAAGTGAGTTAATGCAATATTGAAATGAAATAATAATAGATCGCAATTAATTATATTCTACGGGTCTGAGATGACACAGGAGAGAAGCACATCCCTGATTAGACAAAGTCATCCGACCATAACTCAACCCATGGATTGAATCTTAAAAATGTTTGCATCAGATATGATCATCCTAAGAACTCGCAACCAACTGAACTCTGCCTGCATCCATTTCATCCATCAAAAGTTCTAAAGCTTCGTAATCAATATCCGAAATATAGCCTAAACGGGTTAATTCAGTGTTGATTTCATTTTCTATTTCAGGGGTCAAGCGCTTAACATAGATTGCTTTCGATACAAGTTTGCGAATTAAATTAGTTTTTGCCATCGTTTTATTGTGTTAAACTGCTATACTTTCATTCTCTGATGAATACTCTTTTAATATTGTGATCCTGGGTCGTTGACAAAAGTGATCTCTATCACTCAACTTATCTAGCTGTTTTAATCAAGCGTTAAGGATCAGCCAAGCTAATGCTTAAACTTAGATATTATCTCAACTCTACACTAATTATCCCTTATCGTCTTTGTTGTGTATTGTGCTAAAGGTCTAATTACAACCTAGGCTGGTTTCTTGTACTGTTTAGTTGTGGTAATCAATACCAATTCACCCTGGACTAGAAATCAATCCGCTTCATTTTCAGTCAAAAATTAGATAAGAATTTTCTTAGATCAATTTTTTTTTTGCTCTTCTCCCTAAAATTACTAAAAATGGGATAATATTATTTTATGGCTGTCTCAGTATTATTACGAATATCCTCAACACAGCCAAAGTCAGAATTATTTTATTTTAAAAGGACTTAGATGAAGTCATGCTGTGACTTACGTCATTTATGCTGTTGATTGATATCAATGATTGCAGTTATTGAAATCACAGTATATACGTTCTTTCTGAAAGAAGATTAAATTATAAGTTTAATCTAGAAATACTTTTATGAAACTTAGTTACAGATGTCTTTCTTACCCTGTACAAATGACTTCTACTTTGATGCAAAGTACTTGGGTGATTGGTCAATTTAGAGGATTAGTGTATCGTGTTAGCCGTCCTGTTCTTGTTCATAAAAAGAGTGAAAAAGTTTTAAAATATCGTGGAGTGCCTTACCAACCTATTCAATCAGCGACAGTAAGAATCGAGTCTGAGCAGAACTTCAACAAATCCTCCTCTATTGTCGATAGGCAAATTTATAAACCTTCTTGAGTAAAAGGGGATTTCTCAATTTAAACTATTTCTTATATTATTCAATTGGGTGTTCTACTAAAAAATATATTCTAGGGAAGAATAGATATTTATTCTATTTTAATTGACTTCAGATCTGCTTATTTTAAAATAAGAAGGTCATTTTTATATATAAATGTTATTTAGATTAGTTCACGTATAATTATGTAAATAAAGTTGTATTTTACAATACTAGTTATTTTGCTATAAATCAATTAATAATCTTTAGTAGTAAATGATAGTCTATAGTTTGTATATATTCAAGCCATTATTATAGTTATCTATTTAAAATAGTCTATTTTTTTGAAGAAACAAAATATAAATCAATTGCTTTCTACAATTATAGCGATCGTCATTTCCGGTTTTTGGCAAATTCATATCTGCATAAATCTTAGCTGGTTAGCTGCTGAAAAACTCTTTCTGATTCATCTATCTTAACTGATGATAAAGTTAGCTCAACTGAAATCGTATCATCTAGTCAAACTGACTAATGCGGTTCAACAGTGGAATAAAATAAACCGCCTCGATAATTAATATGAGGCGGATATTAGGGATAAGCTTCTGATCCTATAACTAAATATATCTACTTATTCTGAGAGAATCCTGAGGCGATAATCAATCTTTGCTGAATGATCCATCCGTTGAAACACACAATATAACTGATGCTTATAGGTGTGATCGGGATCAATTAAATCCTGTTTATTGATCACATAAATTCTTCTGTAAAATCACGAAAAAAACAATATTATTATCACGGATACTTGAGCAATAATCGGGCATGATCAAGATATAGAGTTTTATTTTTAATCATGATTCAACCTCCTATTCTTCTCCCTGGTGCAATTTCCGAAATGATCGCTGGTGTTGCAGATACTCATACCATTACAAAAGCAGATCGTTATGGGTTGATGGCTGCTATTCTTGATGATTCTCTTCCAGAAGAGGATAGACGTAGTATTGATCGACTGTTGCGATCGCTACGGCGAGGATACGTTAAAGTGGTTGATGAGATTTCTATGTTGATGTAAAGTATAGTCACGAGATTTCCTCTAATTTTTTATATTTAACCGATAGCATCTCAGCAGTACAGACCGTTATATAATAAACCGATCTATAGTGATAATGCAGCCCGCAGGCTAGAAGTGGTAAAGCAATAAGGCTTTCATTCAATCATCCACTCTTCAGTTTGCGGCTGGCTATATTTTTTGTTTTTTCTATCAAAAGTTAGAACAAATGACTATATTCAAACTGAAACCAACTCAGTCAGCTTGATTTCAGTTCGAGGTTGTTGACAATAGTCAACGGAGTAATTATTATTACTCTTCTTGAGAAGAACGCATTGTCGGAAACATGATAACATCACGAATACTGGCGGTATTTGTCATCAGCATCACTAAACGGTCTATTCCTATTCCTAAGCCGCCACAATTTGGCATCCCGAGAGATAACGCTTGAATATAGTCTTCATCCATGGGATGGGCTTCTTCATCTCCAGCAGATTTTTGTTTTAACTGTTCTTCAAACCGCTGACGTTGATCTTGAGGATCGTTTAATTCTGAGAAACCATTGGCGTATTCTGTACCATGAATAAATAACTCAAACCGTTCGACAAACCCTTCTTTAGATCGATGGCGTTTTGCTAAAGGACTGACTTCGACTGGAAAATCAATGATAAATGTCGGTTCAATTAAAGTCGATTCTACTTTTTGATCGAAAACCGCATACAGTAAATAGCCTAAACTTTGGGTTTCTAATTTAGATAAGTTTAAGCCCAGTTGTTCGGCTTTTTCAATCCCTTCTTCTAAGCTTAATTGATCAAAATCTAAGCCTGTTTTTTCTCGAACTGCCTCCACCATTGTCTGTACTTTCCAGTGTTTCCCAACAAATGTAGGATATTGATCGCTGTAGTCGTATTGTCGTTCTATTGGGATATCATCCTCAAGGTATTTTAAGGTTTTAATCTCTCCCAATTGATCCTCAAAAACCGCACAAATTAAGTCTTCTGTCAAGGTAATAATATCAAAATAATCCGCATAGGCTTGATAGACTTCGATGGATGTAAACTCAGGATTATGAGTGCTATCAATTCCTTCATTTCTAAACACTCGACCGACTTCAAACACCCGTTCAAAGCCACCACAAACAGCGCGCTTGAGGAATAATTCTGTTGCAATTCTCAGATATAAATTGATATCGAGAGTATTGTGATGGGTGACAAACGGTCGTGCCGCAGCGCCCCCATAAATCGCTTGTAAAACAGGGGTTTCAATTTCATCAAAGCCCTGTTCCCAGAGATAAGTTCTAATACTTTTAAGAATTTTACTACGAATTTTAAACGTATTAAATGAATCGGGATCGCTAACTAACCCTAACTCTCGATGACGACGACATAATTCGGGATCGTTAATGCCGTAATAAGAATCTGGGAAAGGAATCGTTGCTTTTGAGAGTAAATCTAATTGTTCAACTTGAACCGATAATTCACCGCGATTTGTTCGGCAGCCAATCCCCGAAACGCCAATAAAATCCCCTGTATCAAGATATTTTTTAATTTGATTAAACGATATACCGGGATCGCCTAAAACTCGCTTCTTCTCAACTTTTAATTGAATCGTTCCGGAACTATCTGTTAATCCAATAAAACCAATACTACCACTATCGCGCTTAAAGGTAATCCGACCACATACTTTTAATGGTCTTTCCTGAGGGTCCGCTTCACCATTACCGAGTTCATTTTCGGGTTGAGAGAATATATCTTTAATATCTTGGGCGGTATGCGATCGCTCAAATGATGAACTAGGATAAGGATCAATCCCTAGCGATCGCAAATCTGCTACTTTCTGAGATCGAACCTCCGCTTCGTTACGAGTCTCCTTTTGAGCCATTTTTGTTATTTGTCCTGTTCCTATATGTAGATTGAAGTTCCAAGTTATTATGATAGCGGTAAATATAATATCCTTCCCGACTGGATGCTGCTGTAGTAGTGATCGAATGTAACACAGACCTCACCGCAACCCCTCTCTACCTCTCCCTAGCCCTCTCTACCTCTCCCTAGCCCTCTCACCTCTCCCTAACCCTCTCCTAAAAGGAGAGGGAACGAATGGTCTCCCCCTACAAGGGGGAGGTTGCGGTGCGACCCTGCGGCTTTGTAAGCCGCTAAGGAACGCGCACCAAGACAGGAGGGGGTGGAGAGGGAACGAATGGTCTCCCCCTTGCCCTGGGAGGTGGGAGTTCGTTTGAGAGGGAAATTGTGTCCCTTCGGGACTATTTAATGATGGAAAGGGGCAAATCATCCCTCTTTTGTTATTAACTTTTTAGGTATTTTTCACACTTCCCCTCTAATCTCCCTTTATGGCAGAGACGATATATTCTTCTTGTTCCCTCTCCCCTCCTGGGAGGGGCTAGGGGTGGGGTTGAGAGGGTTAGGGAGAGGTTAGAGGTTAGAGGAAGTCCCAAGCGCCTCAGGCAACTTTAGTAACATCTAATGATGGTGATGGTGATGACCATGAGAATGATCGTGATGATCGTGATGATGATGATCGTGAGAATGGGATGATTCTGTTTGGACGGAAGCTAAAGAGGGGTTAACCGCTAAGGCTGTTTCATTTAATAATGCCTCAATTTGAGGATTTGCCCAATCTGCCGCCATCTTCATAAACTCCGGACGATCGTTGACACAAGGCATCTGCACATACCTTACATCGGGACGCTGACGACGCAACGACTCAATAATATGTTCAACATCAAGTAAGGTTTCGTGGTTTTCGGTGGCAAAACCAATCGGCATAAACACGAGTGCCGTTGCCCCTAATTCCATCAGATTTTGTGCGGCTAACTTAGTATTGGGTTGTGTCCATTCAATTAAGGGTGTGTCATGATTTAACCAGCCCACGGAAATCAGCGGATAACGATTAATTAAGCGTTCCCGTACCCGCTCATACATGGCTTGACTTTCATCAATTCCAGAGGTAAATCCTTTCGCCTTATGGGGGCATCCGTGATTCATTAATACAATTCCGGTTTGAGAGGGTAAATGAGCCACCGCTAGATCGCTTTCAATTTTTTCCTCTACCATCTGTGCCATCAAATCTAGATAAGCCGATTCATTATAAAATGAGGGGATATAACGCTGTCCTTTAACCCAATGTTCGGTGCTATCGGCTAATTGAGTTAAGGCTTGGTTAACTTGCTCGACGGCAATTCCGCTGGTGAAAATCGAATCAACCACCAATAACGGATAGATTAACAGCTTATCAAATCCTTCCGCTTTAATTTGGGTTAAAACTTGTTCGGGTAAATGAGGCGCACAGAAGTTAAACGCTTTGAATACTTTAATGCGATCGCCCCAAGTTTGCTGTAGTTGCTGTTCAATGCCTGCCCGTTGCTGTTCAAAAATGGCATTATGGGGCGAGATAAAGTTACCATGCTGATGACTCCACTCGTGTAAGTCAAACATCGCCAACAACTTCGCCAATGGCGGATAGACCCAAGTGGGGACGGGTGCAAACTTAGCCGTTAATAAGTTTAAGGCTTGTTCGTTATAGTTGGCAAAGTCTTCATAACTTTCTACTTCACCGTATCCCATTAACAATACTGCCACCCGGCTTTCACCATTGGACTCACCGTGGGTATGGGTAGATTGAATTTTTTCTGGAGTTGCAACCACGTTGTTCTCTGCTCCTAAGCTAAAATAATCGGATTTTGTATAGTTCGAGAAGTATGCTTCAGCCAGGTTTGCCTCCAATTTTGGGAAGGGATACTGCTAAAGTCCTACTATCTGTAATAGGTTAGCATCCCCTACGGGGGCATGGGATTATCCATCATAAGAATTTAATTTATGGTTACAATTCTCTGTCCGGGGTATCATTCCCCCACATTTACCACCGATTTCTTAAATAATCTCTATCCGGATTGGCGTAGTCGAGAAAAATCAGGACATCTATTAATTTATCCCACACAGGACTATCCGGCTCATGATGCCTTTAAGATTACAGATTTTCTTCAATATTCTCTCGCCGATCAACCGGACAGAATTAATATTCCTTTAACATTCATTGGTTTTAGTGCCGGGGCTGTGGGGGCGATGGGGGCGGCTTGGTGGTGGCAACAGCAAGGGGGTCATGTTAAGGGTTTAATTGCCCTTGATGGCTGGGGTATGCCTGTCTTAGGCAGCTTTCCGGTGTATCGTCTTAGCCATGATTATTTTACTCACTGGAGTTCGGCTATACTCGGCAATGGTATGGAAAGTTTTTGGGCAGATCCAGCAGTCGAACATTTAGAATTATGGCATTCACCTGATACGGTTAAAGGTTGGTGGTTATCTCCGACTCCTGGCGGAAAATATACTGCATTACCCACCACTGCCAAACAGATATTAATTCATTGGTTAATGAAGTTAGGGGAATATTAATATAAAATCGAGATTATTAATCATTATCAGTCGAAATCCTTTTTCACCTTTCATTGACTCCCGAGCGCGATGGCGGTATCCATGTCTTCGAGAGTGGCTGCTTGAATGCCCGGTCGATGTAAGATACCTGATAGGGTTTCTAGCGCTACATTAAGAGGAAAGATTTTTACCTGACCCTCTTCATCAATGATAAATTCAACGCGGCTGCCGCTCACGAGTTTGAGATGTTCCCGAATTTCCTTGGGTAAAGTAATTTGTCCAGTATCGGTAACGGTTGTATTAAGCATCGTCTTCAATCGGTGTGGTATATTCGCAGAAAATATTCAATCCTACTTTAATAATATACAAAACAATAATCGTGGCGATCGCAGGACTAATTGCAATAGTTGTTATTTCAACTAAATAAACAATTAAACCCGTTAACAGTGGCGCACTACCGGGATTTTTATTAAATTCATTGATTTTAGAACGAAAGCCTTCATCACCACATATTTCGGTTCGCAATACTTCTAAAGTGACTTGCCAAAATGAACGTTTTTTACCTTTATCAAAAGTAGCGATATTTGACTCATGAGTTTGACTCCAAAGTTGATCGAACGCTTCATCTAATTGACCTTGATGTTGTTCTAATACCGTTAACGCTTCCTGTGCCGGATGATAATTTTGCAGCAGTTGACGCTTTTGGTTGATTTCTGTTGAAGTGTATTGAGTGTTCATTTTATTATGATTTTAAATAACGGTTAACTTTGCTGATTTATTTGAATAATTGCTGAATACCATTCCTCCGGTATTTCCTCACCTATTGCTTCTCGCCAAACGGCTTTAAACTGATTTTCTCCTAATTCTTGTAATATATTTCCTAATTGTCTCATAGGATATCCAGCTTTATCAAACTCCTTCGCCTCTGCAAATATTTTCAAAGATTTGTAGGAGTATTGTACTGCCTCTTTAAACTGTTTTTGTTCTTTGGCAAGCATTCCCAGTACACAATAGTCACCTGCCCCGTTGTATAAATCTCCTGCATCTTCAAATATTTTCACAGCTTTTTGGTAAAATTGCACAGCTTCCTCAAAGTTTTGTTGTTCATAGGCAATGGTTCCAAGTTGGTTATAAACATTAGCAGCCTTGTATAAATCCCCCGCATCTTCAAATATTTTCACAGCTTTTTGGTAAAATTGCACAGCTTCCTCAAAGTTTTGTTGTTGGTGGGCAACATTTCCCAGTTGATAATATTCATCTACTGCGCTGTATAAATCCCCTGCATCTTCAAATATTTTCACAGCCTTTCGATAAAATTTTATAGCTTTCTCAAGCTGTTGTTGTTCCTGTGCAAGCATTCCCAGTTGATAATAGACATTCGCTGTCTTAGAGAAATCCCCTGCGTCTTCCCTGATGTTCAATACTTGCCGATAATATTGCACAGCTTTCTCAAAGTTTCGTTGTTCAAAGGCAATATTTCCCAATTGATAATATTCATCTGCTACCTTATAAAAATCCCTTACACTTTCAAATATTTTTAAAGCCTTATAATGATACTGCACTGCCACCTCAAACTGCTGTTGTTCCTGTGCAACCATTCCCAATTGGTGATAAGTATTTGATGCATTATAAAAATCTTCTGAATCTTCCCAAATTTTCATAGCCCTATGATAGTACTTTATCGCTTTCTCAAACTGCTGTTGTTCAAAAGCAACATTTCCTAGGTGGTGATACTCTTTTGCCGAGTTGTATAAATCTCCTGCATCTTGATAAGCTTTCAAAGCCTTGTGATAGTCTTGGATAGCTTTCTTAAAGTTTTGTTGTTCCTGTGCAACCATCCCCAATTGGTGATAAACGTTCGCTGCCTTATAAGCATCCCCAGTATCTTTAAAGATTGTCAAAGCTTGCTGGTAATATTGCATAGCTTGGTCAAACTGTTGTTGTTCAAAGGCAACATTTCCCAATTGATGATAGGTATTTGCTGCGGTATAGAAATGCCCCATATCTTCCCAAATTACCACAGCCTTTTGATAATATTGCACCGCTACTTTAAACTCTCGTTGTTGCTGGAAAATTATTCCTAATTTATGACAGAAGACTGCTATTTCGTCATTTTTGGAGGTATCCTTAGATGCTATAAGTTCGTCTATAATCTCCTGATATAACCCTTTTCTATCTTCCCAATTGTCACTTTTTAAAACATCATTAGCATTACTACTCTGCACATATATCCATAAGTTAAATGCTTCTTTTCCCTTTGCTTTAGCTTCAGTCAGGGATGTCCCGATTTGCTTAAGAATACGCCGTTTAAGGGCATTAAATTTTGGTTTTCGGTTATTGCGTCGATAGATTTCTCCTAAGGCTTGTAAAATAGCTTGAGCATTGTTCCAGTCGTGCTGATGTTCAGCAAGGCGAAGGTATTGCAGTAGATTAGGTTCCTCAACCCACAAAATAGAACTAGCCAATTTAGCATTACTAATGAGTTGTTGACGAAAATGCTTGACAAAATCAGCGTAGAACTCCAGCAACTTTTTTTCAAGCTTTGCCACCTCCTCTTGACTATTTTTTATAGGCATATTAACTAACCGTCGTCGCAGATACCAGGGTAATGTCGGATGCAGTTGATAAATTTCTTGCCCTAAATGCTCTAAAATACTGGCAGCAGTAGCTTCATTGAGAATATGTTGCCATTGTTCTTTTTGTAAATTATCCCCAAATACAGCCCGATAGGCTTGTCCATATTCATCCTCAGAATTTCTTGAAAATAAGCACAAAAACTCTATATATACCCGTTGAGAAAATAGCCCTAAAAAGGGTAAGTGTTTCTGGGTTTGGGGAGAGAGAGAATTAAAGGAAAAATCTAACGAAACTAATAAAGATTTATCTCGTGTTTCTCCCTCGGCGAACGTATCCAAGCCTTGCTGCAATGCGGTTATTAGTTGAGTCGGGGTATGGTTTCGCAGGTGAGGCAATACCACTCGCAACGACAGCGGATGTCCCCCTAACAGCTTCAACAAGTCCAAATATTCCGCCGGGAGTTTGTCGCGTTTAACATCAACGGTTTGCAATATCTTGGCGGCAAATTCTTCTACATCAGTTTTGGAAAGTCCGCTTAAGTTGAGGCGAATATAACCACAGTCTAACCAGGGTTCATCCTGACGACTGGTGATGAGTACCCAAGATTTACCATCTCGCATGGCTTTGAGGAAGCCTTTTAGCCTGTCTTGTTCTTCGGCGAAGACTAAAGGTTCATTCCCCGCAAACCCAGCAACGGGTTCAAAATTATCCCAAATGAGTAAACAGGGGTTTGTTTGCAGGTATTTTATCACCACCTGTTCTTGTTTTTCTAAGGGTAACTGAGAAAATCGATCTCCAGCAAACCCGCGTCCAATTTGGTTAATAACAGTGTTGAGAGTTGCCCCTTGTTCAAAGGAGGTAAAGAAGATATTACCTCGTCCGTTTGTATCCTGCAACCAGTGGGCAAACCCGATGGTGAGTTCTGTTTTACCCACGCCGCCAACACCCTGCAACAGCACAATATTATTTTGACGAAATCCCCGTTCTAGCCGTAAGATATCGTAACCTCGACCAATAAAGCCATAAGTTCCGGTATCGGGAATATCCAGAGTATGCGTTGGACTGGTAGTGTCGGTATTGTTCTCAATTTCGTTGAGGATATCCAAAAAACTATTACGATCCTGCTGTAGCGGTACATACGGCTGATAAGATTCTTGTTGATAGAGAATGGGAACTAGCCAGTCTTGGAGTTGACGTTTTCCCCTCGGACTCTGACGTAGGGGTTGATTTAATACCGACAGTCGCGCCTTGGCAACGGCTTCTGATATTGTGGTTCCTGTGGTTAACTCGCCATAAAACCGCCCCATAAATTCTCGCGCCGCATCGGCATAAACAGAATAAGCCATTGCTACGACACCCATTGCCCCGGAAAATACCAACCGACTGGCAACGGAGGAAAACTGTTCTTCTCCCTCCTGGGCAGATTTACAAGCATTGAGAACAAACACCGGAACCCGACAATCCTGTAAACTTTGTGCAATACAGTCTGCTGTCACGACTTCAGGCTTACCGTCTAGGGTTTCAAACACTAATTCTCCCTGTCCACTTCCCCGTAGAGTAAATTGGGGATTATCCGTATCATCTGGGGTAAAAGTACCGTGTCCGTCAAAGTGAACAATATGATAAAAGCCTTTTTTGTGGGCGTTGAGTTCTCGTTCAAATTCCGTAAAGCTAGGGGGACGTAATACTTTTAGATTAACGCGATCGCCAATCGGTTTCAAGGCTTCTACCATCGGACGGGCAATGGTTTGAAAGCCGATATCCTGTTCATAAGGACGGGCAATAATCAGTAATATATTTAATTTTTCATTGGGTAATTCCGGAAGTTCAGCCCGCACTTTAAAGTCACTTAAGCTTCGATAAATTCCGGCGAGTTTAGGGGCTAAAAATAGATCGTCGGGAGAGTAGAGTAATTCCCAGGGTAAATTTAAAATAGTAGGGTTATCGGAAATAATCCCTAATTCACAGTCATCTAAACCCGCCCTTGTGGCTTCTTGGAAAAAGTCTCGCCCTCTTTCTGTACTGCGAAAAATTAGTTCAAATAGTTGTTGTCCCCAGGCTTGAAACTGGCTTTCAATTTGTTTTGCTTGATCAGGATAAATGCCATAAGGATACCGTAAATATTCTTCTAAATACCAGCGAATATTTGTTAAAGCTTTTTTATTGAAAGGGTGTTGAAAGGGAACCGGATCGGTAATTCGAGGGTTAGCTTGTCCCCGTTGCCAAGACAGTCGGATCGTTTCATCTTGGTGAATAACACGCAACCAATGTTTGGTCATTTACAGTTTTGAATATTATGCAGTTTGATATATTTCAATACTAACCTAGAAAATTATTAAGTGTGTTAATCCGGTTAAATCATACATCTTATTTTTCTCAAAATTATCAAAAATAACTCTCTGTGTTCTCTGTGCATCTGTGGTTATTTCCCTATCATATTAATCATTACCAAGGTAAACGAGTACCATCCCAAGAGAAGAATTCACCGCTATCTTTTGCTTCTAACTGTGTAATAACTGCCATTAATTGACTGACTGTTTTTTCAACTGGAAATAGCTTTCCTGGCGGAACATTACGTTGAAAAGGTTCGGATAAACGAGTATCTGTTGTACCTGGATGTAAGACTACAATAATATTATTTGGCACTCTACGGCGATATTCAATTGAGGCTGTTTTGATAAACATATTTAACGCAGCTTTTGAAGCCCGATAACCATACCATCCCCCTAAACGGTTATCGCCAATACTACCAATTTTAGCTGATATTGTTGCAAAAATACTTTGTTTATCGTGTTTCAATAAAGGCTGTAAATGTTTAGCGAGTAAAATCGCGCTAATACTATTGGTTTGAAAGTATTGCATTAAATTATCTGCATTAATTTGTCGTAAGCTTTTCTCGGGTTGTAAGTTTTCATTATGTAAAATACCAACACAATTGATTACCCAATGCAGTTGATTGACTTCTGTTTTTATCCTATCCATTCCGGCGATAATTTGCTCTTCTTGGGTTAAATCTATCGAGATACAAACAAGTTTATGATTAAACTGTTGTTCTAATTTTAATAGTTCACTGGCTGAATCTTTTGATCGATAAGTCGCGTAGATTTTATTAATATTAGGATGCCGTAATAAATATTGAACAAAACCTAATCCTATTCCTTGACTTGCGCCTGTGACTAATGCATTTCCTGTTAAGTTAATCATTTTTATATTTTTTATATTTGTTGTATTATTATAAATAAGTGGTGGTGCGTCGGTGACACACCCTACAAGTATTATTATAAATAAGTGGTGGTGCGTCGGTGACACTTTGTATTTTTTATATTCGTTGTCTTATTATAAATAATTGATGGTGCGTCGGTGACACACCCTACAAGTATTATTATCAATAATTTATGGTGCGTTGGTGACACACCCTACAACTATACGTCAATTATATTATTATAAATAAGTTATAGTGCGTCGGTGACACACCCTACAAGTATTATTATAAATAATTTGTGGTGCGTCGGTGACACACCCTACACGAATAACAAACAATACAGAACCAATGACAACCCTTTAATAATCATAAGGATTTCTCGGTTCTTTAATTGGAGTTAAATTTGTTGCTTTTATTGTAAGTCGTCGTTCATTTTCTAAGGTTTGAGTGATCATTTCTCCTTCTATTTCTAACCAACTATCTTGAGGATAAGAGGCTTGATTTTCTTCGGGTAATAATACAGGTAACCCAACTGGATAAGCATCGGCGGCACAACAAGTAATTACAAACCGAGATAACCATAAATAATTATCGGGTAAAGAGGGGGGATGAATTACAAAACCTGTGACTTTTACTTTTTGTCCGGTATAAGAATCTGGTTCAGGATTCACATTTAATAACCGTATCCATTCTATCAGCGATCGCTCTTCTGGTTTAGCGGCTGTACGAAAGCTTTGGGGTTGAATGCGGGTATTGGGTAAAGACTCGGTTAAACCCCGTTGTAAGGCGGTTTGGCTGCCGAATGTTTGGGGTGTAATTAATAGTCCTAAAATGGCTGCGCCGAGTACTAAACCGTTACTCCAATTGGGCGGAAAAAAGTTAACGTGTTGTAGGTTTGTGGCGTTGGCTGATACGGGCGGTTTTCCTTGATGTTGTGTTTGCCAAACTTGTCTGGCTTTGAGGCTTCCCATGACGAGTAAACCTAAACCGCCGACAATAGTTAAAGCGAAATAATTGGGATGAATTAAGATATTCAGTTTTCCGGTTATCCAATATTTCAACATTAAAAAACCCCAAGCTAAAAGCGCAATTGGTTCTAGCCAAGGTTGATAACGATGCCATTTTCTCAAGAAACGATTCGCCATAGTTAACTGAGATATAAATTCACTGCTAGGGTTAATAAAAAGGTTAATTGTGCGGCTAATATCATCATATAAATCACCGCCCTGGATTTAAATACAGATAACATTAAACCCACTGTTTTGATATCAATCATCGGCCCAAATACTAAAAAGGCGAGGAGTGAACCGCCTGTAAATGCAGAGGCAAAAGAGAGGGCAAAAAAGGCATCAACGGTTGAACAAATCGAAACAATTCCACCCAGTAATAGCATGGCAATAATAGAACTGACTGGGCTTTGTCCTAAACTGAGAATAAATTCTCTCGGCATTGCCACTTGAATAATGGCAGCAATTAAACTTCCAATCACTAAAACTCCGCCTAATTCCCGGAATTCTTGCACCATATTTTCTAAAATTAAACCGAGTCTTTCTTTAGAAGGACGCAGAAATAATGATTTTAATGGCGGTCGAACAATTCTAACTTTTTTATCTTTTTTGTCTTTCCCTTGGAAGGCTGCTTCTGCTTTCCACAAGGGCATAGATTCTAATGGAATGGGTTGATTGGATGAACCTAGAAAATAAGTACCCGATTGTAATAAAGTTGAAGATTTATCATCATTAGGATGTTTGGAAATAGAAGCAGGCGGCTGTATAAATCGTGCAATTGCGGGTTGTAAAAAGGGTCGTAAATCTTTCTGAACGCTAAATAACCAGCCTAATGTCGTGGCAATAATCAGGGAAAATAACACTCGTAACCACACAATTTCTGGTTGATCTCGAAATGCAATCCAAGTTGACCAAATTACAATAGGGTTAATTGTGGGGGCAGCAAATAAAAATCCAATGGCAACTGGCCCTGGAATTCCTTGCATCAGTAAACGACGGGCAACGGGAACATTGCCGCATTCACACACCGGGAACATAAACCCGACTAAACTCCCAAATAATGCCCCTAAAATCGGTTGAGTTGGGACAAATGACAGCAGTTTACGTTCGTCAACGAGTAACAGCAATACACTGGAAAATAGCACCCCCAAAAGCAAAAATGGAAGGGCCTCAACCAGTAAGCTGAGAAACAAAGTAAATCCACTATTTAACTGATTAATAAAGGTTGTCATGCCTTACCCATTTTGAAAACAGTACAGTTGGCAGACTCGGGTTTCTTCTCAAGTTGGATATTCTATTGATGATTGCCATGTCTTATCCAACTTATCAGAATTTTGATCATTTTTTCTGAGAAACTGATGAAAAACAGCATTCGAGAAGTCTGAAGATGGACTCAGAGGGGATCACAGTAATATTAAATCAAATTTATGTTGGGTGTGAAAGTTTATCCAATTCTGGCAATATTTTTACGGTTTTGACCGCCGCAAGTCAACTCCTCTCAACCATTCCGCCGACTCCCCCCGAACCTCCCTATTTTGAGGGACGGTTTGCTGATGGCTGAATTTGGGTTTAACTTTAGTTCCCGCAACGACTCTATCTACGGGGTTGACAATTGGGGACCCGGGGTATTGCAACAGGTGGACTAATTTTTACAGGATTTGGGTTGAGCCAGGGTGAGTGCTAATTCAGATGCATTATAGTTCATAAAAATATAGTCAAATATGACACACCTTCATTTTGTCGGTGTTACCCGAACGGGGTGAACTACAACACCCTCCATCCCATAGCTAAAAGCATTTGGGATTGCTTTTCTCATAATATT
>JBARXJ010000032.1:0-1975 GCA_049647265.1 Microcoleaceae cyanobacterium | reverse complement strand
CCGCTGACATTCGCCGCTTTTCGCGTCAGTTCAACATCGCAGATCGGGTACATTTCGTACGCGGCGGCAAGCTCGCAGCTCTGTTGAACGAGGCACGGACTGCTGTCACGGTCAATTCTACCGCAGGACAACAGGCGTTGTGGCGGAACATTCCTTTGCGTGTCTTCGGCGCCTGCGTATACGACAAACCTGAACTGATCTCGCGACAGCCGCTTGCGGATTTCTTTACCAATCCGCAGCGGCCTGACCCTCAGGCATACCGCATTTTTCGAGACTATCTTTTGGCCACCAGCCAATTACCGGGCAGCTTTTACGCCAGCAAAGGGCGACGGCAACTGCTCAGGCACGTCTGCGACAGGATGCTTGATGCTGGCGGCCCCTATGCACCAAAGCACCCACAAACCGAAGCAGTTCGGCAACAGTTGGGGGTCGTGCGATAACTGAAACGGCTGTAAATGCTGGATTTTCAAATCCGTCGCGCGTAGCTTCAACCTAATGACGTCGAAAATCGGCGCGTTGAGGCAGTATAAAACAGGTCGAGGAGACCGAGCAGTGACACCTTTCAGTTTAGGGTGGGCACGTCCCATCGCATTTTTAGCAGCTTTTGCTGTTCTTGCGTCTTGTGGCCTTCCGAAGGTAGGTCCAAGCAAACGCCAGATCTATAGCGGGTCGGTACAAAAGCAGGGCGACGCCTTTATTGTCGAAGTAAACGACCGGGTAACGCGGGCAACAGCCGTGGTCCCTACCCTCGGCTTTTCGGACAGCCTCGTAAATGCATCACAGATCGGCTCTGACACCATCCGCGCGGGCGATATTCTCGGTTTGACAATTTGGGAGAACGTGGACGACGGGTTGCTCGCCAGCGACATGCAAAACGCAACCATTCTTGAAACCGTTCAAGTCGATGGGGACGGTTTTATCTTTGTTCCCTATGCCGGCCGGATCAGAGCAGCGGGCAACTCTCCCGAAGCCATTCGCCGCATCATAACGGAAAAGCTGCAGGACCAGACGCCGGACCCACAAGTCGAGGTGCGACGAGAAGCAGGTGACGGCTCTACTGTCTCGCTCATTGGCTCGGTGGGGGCGCAAGGCGTATACGCCATCGAGCGGCCGACGCGGACGCTGACCACAATGCTGTCGCGTGCTGGCGGCGTCACCATTGAACCTGAAATTGCCCAGGTCACCCTCATTCGGAACAATCACCGTGGTCAGATCTGGTTTCAGGATCTCTACAACCATCCCGAATTGGACATCGCTTTACGGGGCGGTGACCGTATTCTTGTCGAAGAAGATACCCGCTCTTTCACGGCCCTCGGGGCAACGGGCGCTCAGGCGAGGGTTCCGTTCTTTACTCAAGATCTCTCGGCGCTCGAAGCAATTGCGCAAGTCGGCGGCCTTGTACCGACAGCTTCCGACCCGAAAGGGGTCTTTGTGTTCCGCAACGAACAGCCTGAGATTGCAGGCCCGGTTTTAGGCCGCGACGACCTGATCGGCGCACAGCGCATGGTCTATCTGATCGACCTGACACAGCCTAACGGCATGTTCACCGCGCGCGATTTCGTTATTCGTGACGGCGACACGATTTACGTCACCGAAGCGCCCATTACTCAGTGGAACAAGACGGTATCGGCAGTCTTTGGCTCTCTTGTCGGTCCTTTGGCGAACATCGACCAACTGGCCAACTAACGCCTGATGGCAACCAGTTTCCAAGCACATGACGCCGGGCCGGAAAAAGCCCGGCGTCTTTTCGTCTACAACGGCGGATTTCTCACGCAAACGCGTGTCAAACGTATTCTTCATCTGACTGGGTATCACGTCAGCCTCGGCGCACCTAAGCCCGAAGACCTCGTCGGGGTTTGGGGTAACAGCCCAACCTCCTACAGAGGTGAGGCTGTATCGGAGAACCGCAGCGCAGGACTGATCCGTATTGAGGATGCCTGGCTGCGCTCGCTACATCCCGGTCGTGGTGGAGAGC
>JBARXJ010000031.1:0-83979 GCA_049647265.1 Microcoleaceae cyanobacterium | reverse complement strand
TTTTGAGAGTGAGGCATTTACTGTTAATGGGGTTTATACTCCGGTTGTAGAAGATTTTGATAGTAACGGCTATAGCGATATTCTCTGGTACACTCCGGGAGTAGGCGCTGATTATTTATGGTCTTTTAACTAAGATTATTTCCTAGAGACGTTCTACGGAACGTCTCCCTATTTTAACCCTTTAATCGTTCTTTTTCAGCCAGCTAAACATTGCCCGTAAGTCTTTACCCACTTCTTCAATTGGATGTTCGGCTTCTTGACGACGCATTGCGGTAAACCCAGGCTTTCCAGATTGATTTTCTAACACAAATTCCCGCGCAAATTGACCGCTTTGAATTTCTTGTAAAACTTTCCGCATTTCTGCTTTGGTTTCATCGTTAACAATTCGTGGTCCTCGGGTATAATCGCCATATTCTGCCGTATTAGAAATACTATCGCGCATTGTGGCTAAGCCGCCTTCTACTACTAAGTCCACAATTAATTTAACTTCGTGGAGACATTCAAAATAGGCTAATTCCGGTTGATATCCGGCTTCAACTAAGGTTTCAAACCCGGCTTTAATTAAAGCGCTTAAACCGCCACATAATACGGCTTGTTCCCCAAATAAATCAGTTTCGGTTTCTTCGCGGAATGTGGTTTCCAGGATACCCCCACGAGTACCACCAATACCTTTAGCATAAGCCATAGCGCGATCGCGAGCTTGTCCGGATGCATCTTGATAAACGGCAAATAAACAGGGAACCCCCTGGCCTTCTTGATACGTCCGACGCACCAGATGTCCGGGGCCTTTGGGCGCTACCATGATTACATCTACGTTATCTGGGGGAACCACTTGAGCAAAATGAATGTTAAAACCATGAGCAAATGCTAAGACTTTACCTTCACTTAAATTCGGTTCAATTTCTGTTTTATAGACTGTTTTTTGAACTTCATCCGGCAGCAGGATCATAATCACATCGGCTTTCTTGGCAGCTTGAGCGACATCTAATACTTCTAAGCCAGCTTCTTTAGCTTTTGGGGCGGATTTACTGCCGGGATACAAGCCTACAATCACATTTACGCCACTATCTTTTAAGTTTAAAGCATGGGCGTGACCTTGAGAACCATAACCGATGATTGCAACGGTTTTACCGCTGAGCAAATCTAAATTCGCATCTGCATCATAATACATTCTTGCCATAGGGATTATCTCCTGCTTACCTTGTGACGAATAACTGCAAAACTTTTATCCTAACATAGAGCGCTACCGTGTAGGCGATCGCGCTGAGTAATATTAGTTTTATTCACTTTTGAGTCTGTTAAATTTCTATTAACCGGGTAAAGACGATTCAATTTTTCTGCTAAATTAATCGAAATTAGAATATTTTTGATGTTAGAACATATTACTTTACCCAATAATCTTTTACCACCTGTTGCGCCTTATTCTCATGCGGTGAGGGCAGGAGATTTATTATTTGTTACCGGACAATTAGCCGAAGATCCGCAAACAGGAGAAGTGATATTAGGAACTATTGAACAGCAAACTCAGCAGGTGATGGAAAACTTAAAGTTAGTCTTAGATCATGCGGGGACAAGTTTTGATCGAGTGGTGATGTCACGAATTTTTATTACTGATTTTCGCGATTATGAAACTGTGAATCAAATTTATGCGTCTTATTTCCAAGCAGAAAAATTACCCTGTCGTACGACTGTCGGTGTGATGGGACTGGCGGGTTTAGGAGATGTTGAAATAGATTTAATTGTCTATTGTGGCACCTAAACTCTGCTATTTTTTTGTGATTGAACTGAGGTTTCGTAATTAACAAATGGAACTGTAAAATGAAATATACTGCCCTGATTTTTTCCGGCAGAATCTGCCCATATTTTCCCACCCCAGCCATTGACAATTTGTTTACTAATCGCTAAGCCTAATCCCGTTCCACCCACTGTTCGACGAAGAGATCCTTCTTCTTGATAAAATCGATCAAACACAGCTTCTAAGCGATTCGGTTCAATTCCACGTCCTGTATCTGTCACTATTACTTCTAACATTTGATTCCCATTTTGTTTCGCTGTAATAATAACTTGACCTTCTGAACTGGTAAATTTACAAGCATTATCCAGCAGCTTTGAGAGTAACTGCACGAGCCATTCTCCATCGGCTCTTACTAGGGGTAAATCATCAGGAACCTGAGTATGAATTTGAGGAATTTTATCTTGAGAATGACGAGCTTGTACCCCACTAATGGCTAAATCAACACATTCTTGCAAAGGTAAAATTTCTAAATTCCAGTCTATTCTGCCACTTTCTAAATGAGAAAGCATGAGAAAATCCTGAACTAATTTTCGCATTCGTTCTGCATCATCTAGGGCTGTTTCTAACATCACTTGTCGCATTTCCATCGGCATATCCGGCTCTTGATTGAGACTTTCTAGACAGACTTGAATGGTTGAGAGCGGTGTTCGCAATTCATGACCGGTAATGGCGATTAAGTTACTGCGAGTTCGATCTAATGCTTCGAGTTGTTGATTAAGATCTTCTAAATTAGCATAGGTTTCTGCTTGAATTAAAGCAGCGCCTAATTGAGTGGCGATCGCATTGACTAAAAATCGATCATCTTTTTGCCAAGGGGGATGATCGCTACGACATTGATGGAGTTCAACGATTCCTAAAACTTGCCCTTGATATAAAACAGGAACCATTAACCAAGCCTGAATTTGCCAAGATTCCCCTAAGCTTTTTAAGTATTCTTGTGCTGTAGACTCTAGACTTCCTAAAGTCGCTAAAATAGTCTCTGATTCAAGATCGGGCAAATAGATTCCTTCTCGGCGTTGAACCACTGCTTTAAACAAAGGATTATTCTGCAATGACCACTGTTTTTCTAAGAGTGAATTAATCTCACAACTGCGAAATTCTTCTATAATTTTGACACTTTTCTGAGTGGATTTACAACGATAAATTAAGCATCGACAAGCCTGCATTGCCTCCCCTAATTCTTGAGTTGCCACTTTAATGATTTCTTGGTGATTTAAAGACTGTCGCATTGCGGTTGTAATCGAGTTTACTAACCGTTCTTTGCGTTCTTGGGCGGCTAAAGCCCGATAAACTTTCAGCAGTTTGTGTTGACCGGCTTGTAGATAAGTGACAAGGCGCTGAGTAAAAGGATCTTTCAGTTGAGACCAAGTTTTTGTACTGGCTTTAACTTTTCGAGTTGATTTCCGTTGAGTGGCTTCGGGCAGGGTTTTGTGTTGATCTAAACCGTATGTTTTAATCGCTTGTTGAATTTTATTTTCCAGTTCAGGACGATAATGTAAAATTTGTTGTAATAGCAGTTCAGCCGCTCGACAGCAAACGACGCGATCGCAACTCCAAATCCCTTCAAATGGGCGAGACTGATCCATTGCAATCTCTTGTGGAATATTTAGATCTGAAGTTAGATCTTGTCGTTCTACACAAGCTAAACAGGTTGAATATTGCTCACCAATTACAACTAAATTCCATTCTTTTGTGAGCAGATCGTTACGACCAAAAGCAACCGTTTCGTGATATTCAGAGGAATTCTTAAACTCTGTTTCTGCCGCAGACATGACATAAACCTGTGGGCTGATCTGGGCAATTCGTCGATAACGATGAGCTTCTTGCAAATAAAATCGTTCTCGCTGGAAAGTGGCAATGACCAACGGTTGATCGGTGCCAGCTAGCACCTGATCCTCCATCGCGTGGGACAGTGCGGTCAAAGACGACTTGAAATAAATTTGAGATCGCAGTTGAGGAAGTGCTTGTATTAATGCCGCTACAACTGAGGAGGTTAAAATACTCATTGGGTCGCTTCTGCTCTCATCGGGGATCACCCAGTTTCATTAGCAGTTTACCATTATTGGTGGTTGGTCATTGTTATTTGAGGACAACGAGCAAAGTTAGACGTTACCAATACTCAACCGCTCAACTCATTCGATCATAAAAAACCCCACAGTATCATCACCGTGAGGTATGAGTTATGTAAGCGATCCCTGAACTTGAGAGGCTTAGGGGCTGACTCCGCTAATGGCTTCTACTGGGTAACCTACAGCTTTCCATGCGGCTAAACCACCTGTTAGTTCGGAGACGTTAGCGTATCCGGCTTCACGGAGTTGAGCAGCAGCAGCAGCAGTTTCTTCGTCACTGTCGCTGTAAACATAGATATCGCGACTCATTTCTAATGTTTCTGGTGCGCGAGCAACTAGCTCTTCTACAGGTAAAGAAATTGCACCTTGAATGTGAGATTGATTAAATTCTGCAATCGGACGAATATCAATAATAGTTAAAGCGGGTTCACCCCAGTCTAAACGACTTTTGAGATCATAAGCCCGAGATTGGGGTTGCATCGGTGCGGGGTTGGGAATGAGGTTAGGCATAATTTTTTTCTAAGTTAGTGTAAACAACTGTAAATATTTGTAAAAACAATAGACTTTACGGTCTGACTCAAACCAACGAATCTCTGTTTATTACAAAGAATTTATTGAAGTTATCCTAATTGTAACTAAATGTTTCTCAAAATGCAAATATTTATGAAAAAAAGTTGACAAAATGATAATTTATGTCTATGGAAATAGAACTATTTAATTCTTAAGCAAGATGATAATAATTCGTACTATTTCTCTTACTCGAAATATGACTGAGAGATAAACGGGCAATAGGTACAAATCATTATCTGCTCTGGGTTCTGTGTCCTTCGGTAATGCTCCGGAAACGTCACTTCCGTATCTTGTTTCGATCCACAATATTTGCGCCCCAAACTCATATTCTGTAAAGACATAGCCTGTAAGTATGGCTTGAACTGATGTGAGGTACTTTACGAAAAGTCGCGCTAAGACAACGGGGCTGCACCCATCCCTGGCAAACCCTCAAGGTGTATAGCAAATTACCAACTCATCACCTGACAAGACGATAAATTTACACAAACTTGATATTAAAGGGTTGTTTCTTCCCAGACAGATCGCAGATAACAGAAGAAGGGGAAATATATTCCTATGTGTCCAATCAAACAGTCTGCGACTGCTGAATTCATGACTAGCACCTTAACCACCGTTCCTTTCGTTGATCTGAGCCTGCAACATCAACCGATAGAGTCACAAATCGAACAAGCCATTCACTCCGTACTGCAACGAGGAGACTTTATTTTAGGCCAAGCCGTTACAGAATTTGAACAAGCTTTTGCCAGCGCTTGTGGGGTTAAATATGGGGTCGGGGTGGCTTGTGGCACAGATGCACTGGCTCTGGGGATGCAAGCTTGTGGAATTGGGGCAGGGGATGAAGTTTTGGTTCCAGCCAATACATTTATTGCAACTGTGATTGGAATTTTACGCACAGGCGCAAGACCCATTTTAGTCGATTGCGATCCTCGTACTGCTTTAATTGATTTAGAAGCAGCCAGTCAACGGGTCACCTCGAAAACAAAAGCCATCGTCCCCGTTCATTTATATGGTCAGATGGTTAGCCCTCTGGCATTGCTCGGATTTGCTGAAACTCACAACTTGATGATTTTTGAAGATGCGGCTCAAGCTCATTTAGCCAGTCGAGAGGGTTATCGAGCCGGTTCAATTGGTACAGCAGCAGGATTTAGCCTTTATCCGAGTAAAAATCTGGGCGGGTTTGGAGATGGGGGTATTCTTGTCACCAACCAAGCTGACGTTGATCAACACGTACGAAACTTACGAAATTATGGCGCACCGAAGAAATATGTTCACACTGAACTCGGTACTAATAGCCGTCTCGATACCCTACAAGCAGCGATACTCAATGTGAAGTTGCCTCATCTCGAAAGTTGGAACCGCGATCGCAATAATACTGCCAAACAATATGACACCCTGTTATCTCCGCTACAGGAAAAGGGTATTTTGACAATGGAAAATCAATCTGGGGAGGGTCATGTTTATCATCTTTATGTGATTCGAGTCACCTCAAGTTGCCCCACAGATCGAGAGACTCTGCAAGTAAAATTAGGAGAATTGGGGGTGCAAGCTGGAATTCACTATCCTATTCCCTGTCATCTACAACCAGCTTATCAATACCTCGGCTATCAATTGGGTGATTTTCCCCAAACTGAAGCTTTGAGTCAACAGATTTTATCTTTACCCATGTTTCCCGGTATGAGTGAGGCTCAAATTCATCAGGTTGTTAATGCCGTGACGATGGCAGTCGGGGTAGAATAACAAATAACAAAGTGAGGTGACATTCCAGGGTGCAGTACACCACGCAAATATTGTCAGTCATTTGTCGTGGGATATCTTTCTTGAATAACCAATAACGAATAACCAATAAAATGGAAAGTCAACAGAAAATACCCATTACGTTTAAACCACAATCTCTGAATTTAGCAATTATTGGATTAATTATTTTATTGTATGCACCGATTATCCTACATTGGTATGACGGTTGGTTAAATAAGAGTATTAGTATTGAACACGAATATTTCAGTCATGGCATGATTGGTTTGCCGTTTGCTGCCTATATTGCCTGGACTCATAGAAATCGCTGGGTAAAGTTAAACGATCAAAGCGATCCGTTAGGTGGAGTTTTACTGGGTTTAGCAGGCGCATTATATTTAAGTGGTGTATCAGATTTAGTCAATCTTTCTTTTCCCTTAGTTTTAGCGGGCTTGTGTTTATGGTTAAAAGGAATGCCGGGTTTTAGACTACAACAAATTCCTTTATTATTTACAGTTCTAGCCACTCCGAACCATTTGCCCTATTTAATAGAACCTCTAGCTTTACCGTTACAACAGTTTATTGCAACAGTAGCTGGATTTATTTTATTACAGTTCAATATGAATGTCACAGTCGATCAAATTTATCTGTTTGTTAATGGACAAACGGTTGAAGTTGCACCTCACTGTGCTGGATTAAAAATGCTATTTACCAGCTTATATGTTGCCTTAATGCTGTTATATTGGACGGGTTTATCATCCTCACGTAATCAAAGTATCTTTGTGCTAGTCGGGGCGATCGTATTGAGTGTAACAGCCAATATTTTCCGTAATACCTTATTAAGTATGTTTCATGGCACAGGACAGTCCGCGCTATTTCACTGGCTACACGACAGTTGGGGTGGGGATTTATATTCAGCCGCGATGTTGGGTATGTTGGTAGTACTGGTGAATTGGGTACAAAATTACTTTGGGGATGTTGATGAACCAGAGCCGATCGATCATTAAAAATGGAAGGGGATAGGGAAGACTCTTGAGATCGCGAGCAAGGGAGATAGGAACTCACCACCTGTATCTCATCACCCAACACCCTACTTCCTTATATTTTACTCATAACGAATAGCCAAGGATTAATAACCAATAATGATGATTGCTAAACTTAAAATTCCTCGTCAATCGGCTCAAATTGCAGTGCTAGTGTTTATGCTATTGCTGTTAATTGTAGGGGCGATTCCAGGCTATTTTAAAGGAACATGGTCTTGGTCTGATTTACCCCCTGTTAAAACAATTTCACAACTTAAAAGTGTTCGAGCAGATGGCTTAAACTTATCCAGTTGGAAGACCTTAGATCATCAGATCCTCAATATTCGTAATCATGACTGGTTGATACAAACGGTAGAAAAAGAGAATCAAACGGCTATTTTACTGATTCTGACCCAAGATTATTATAAAGATCATCCTCAAGTTGAGTGGATGGATCTAAATGGATTTCAAGCCTGGAAAACAGATGATCGTCGTCATCAGACTGTAGAGGTTGATTCCACTGCTCAAACCGCTCCCATAGTCAAGATTAAAACTCGTTTTTTCCGTAGTTTAACCCCTGACACCAATAATTTGCTAACCTTATTGTGGTCATCTTGTTCGTCCGATCAACTCTGTTCACTCTACCAACAGCAACGCCTCCGCCAAACCTATGCCGTGATGCAGTGGTACGCCTGGCCAGATGGCGGATCTCCAGCCCCGAGAGACTGGTTTTTTGCCGATCGCATGGCTCAATTATCAGGCCGCCGTGCGCCTTGGGCTGCTGTCAATGTCCTGATTCCAATTGAACCTCTCGGTAATATAGAAACAGTAGAAGCCGCTGCCACGTCCTTAGCGCAGGACATACAGGATGCATTGATGCAGGAGGCTTTAGTTTATAAATAGTTATTGGTTGTTAGTTGTTAGTTTAAGCTGTGAAACTGATATCGAAATAACTCAATCATCATTTCCTGCTTTCTTCAATGACAAAGAACAAAGAATAAATAACAAATCACTAAATTTTTTACATTAAAGAAAAATACTCACCCTCATGTGTCGTCGATTTATTGGTTTATTTTTAGCGAGTTTGTATTCAACCGCTGGAACAGTTCCCCTAACGCTACTGTTGGCGGGAATCTTCATTCAGAAAAATTCTCAGCCTGCGATGCCGCTAGGCGGCGGCTACGCCATCGCACAGGATATCCCAGACAAATGTGCTTTACCCACCGATTACATTAATCAATCGATTAATACTTATCAACCTCCAGGACAAATTACCCCAGAAGTGCCAGAAATCTTGAGGATGTTTCAACGTCCCGGCAACCCCCCAGCCCGGTCTGTGATTGAACCCGATATCATCCCGGTGGATGTTTCCTTCTTCCGAGAAACCAGTCAAAATCGAATTGCACGGTATCGTCTCGGCCCTGGCGATCGCCTCTTTATTGATGTCACAGTCAATGGCCAGCGTTCGGTTGAGTTGAGTGTCCCCGATACCACTATCAGTCCAGAAGGAACCATTGCTTTACCGTTAGTGGGTGCTTTGCAGGTAGAAAATCTGTTTGTGACTGATATTGAACAGCAAATTCGCGCTCGACTGAATCAATTTGTCAGAAATCCAGGGGTGCAAGTGTCTTTAATTAACCAGCGGCCCGTACAAGTCACTGTCACCGGAGAAGTCGCCCGACCCGGTTTTTATCCCCTACAAGCCCCACAACTGGTGATTGCCCTCAGTACTGCGGGGGGAACGACAGCCGATGCTAATCTCAGGGTGGTGCAGTTACGGCGAACTTTACCCAATGGCACAACTGTTGCGACAGAAATTGATTTGTTGACCCCTCTACTCCAAGGCTTAAGCTCACCTGACTTGCGTTTAGAAGATGATGATATTATCGTGGTTCCGGCTCAGGAAGTGTTAGTCTCTCAAGGGCCAGAACGGGATATTATCGAAACTTATAGTTTAGCGGCTAATCCCACCCCAGTCGAAATTACAGTCGTCGGCGAAGTGGCTCAACCGGGATATTATGCCTTACCCGCTGGCACGGGTCGCGTTTCGAGTGCATTAATTGCGGCTGGCGGCTCAACTTTAACCGCTGACTTACGTAAAATTATTATTTGTCGCCCGACTATTGACGGCCGGGTGCTGCAAGAAACAGTTGATCTGTATACGCCCCTCAAAGATGCCACTGCCATTCCGGATGTGTCTCTGGCTAATGGAGATTCAGTGATTATACCCAAACTCACTACAGCCGATTTGGCGCGTTATGATCGAGATCTAGTGGCGAAATCTACCTTAGTTAGTCAACAAATTACGGTGCGAGTTCTCAGTAACGCCGCTGGGGCAATTGGTGCAGTTGCTTTACCCAATGGCAGCCGATTTGTGGATGTTCTCAGTAACGTGCCGTTGCAATTGGCAAAATTGGATGAAATCACCTTAATTCGGTTTGATCCCGATTTAGGGCGGGCAATTACTTACAAACTCAATGGTCGAGAGGCTCTTGAAGGCGATCCGGATAATAATCTGTTATTGCAAAATAATGATGTTGTCGTCATTGATCGAAACTTAGTCACTCAAATTGGTTATGTTTTAAATACATTTACTCAACCTTTTCGAGATATCCTGGGATTTTTACTATTTTTCCAACAAATTTCTAATGCAGCCGAAGCATTATTTGAGCCGGATAGCGAGAATGATAATAATAATAACCGCAATAGAAATAATAACAATAATTAATCCGTTTCAGCTCTTTATTTTTTAATATCAACTATGACTTTACCCATTGTTAAACGCTATCTGATTGCCTTCGATAACTATAAATTAGCAGGGTTTGCCACCTTCATATTGGCATTGGGAATTTCAGGAATTTTCGCCATGTTTTTAGAGGAACCCGAAGCGCCCCCCTTTAAAGCCAGAGGAAGATTAACCTATCAAACGCCTCCGGTGTTATTCTCTGAAACCAGTCAAAGTATTCGAGAACGAGGACAACAACTCACACCCGGTATGCTGCTGCAAAATCGAGTGATTGAATCAGTATTAGATCAATTTAATATTCCGGTAGAAGAGCTTAGAGACAACTTAAATGTGGCGTTTGAAGAAGAAGAACCCATTATTAATGTATCTTATGCTGACCCCAGTCGAGAGCGGGCAACGGAAGTTGTTTCTCTATTAATGAAAGAAATGGTAGAGCAAAGCCGCTTGATTAATTCAGAATATTTACTGAGTATTATTGAAACGTCTAAGGAGCGTTTGGGGCCTGCTGAAGCCGAATTACGAGCAGCAGAACAGAAGTTAGAGGCTTATGATAAACGCGAAGGCGCAACATTATTGGCAGTAGAAAGTGGTGCATTACCCACTGCAATTATTCAAAATGAACAAACTCAAGAACAACTTGTGATTCAGCTTGAAACCACAAAAGCTCAAATTAACAGTTTAGAATCTCAGTTGGGAATGAATACCCAACAAGCTTACGTGGCGCAAGCGTTAACAGCCGATCCAATTATTGCTCAATTACGAGCGCAATTGCATCAAATAGAAGCACAATTACAACTATTGCGGAAAGATTATCGCGACCAACATCCAAGTGTTGCGGCATTAATTAAACAGCAACAAACAGCTTCACAACAACTGCAAGAACGAGCCTCAGAAGTGTTAGGAGGAGATGGCATTGCGGCACCCTTACGAGATGCGGGTTCGATTCGAGTAGACTCCTCTTTAGATCCAGCGCGGTTACAACTCGCCCAGAATTTGATGATATTAAAAACTCAACGAGAATCTTTAGAACAACAATTAGTCAATACTCGAGAAATTGGCGAAAAGTTAAGACGAGAATACGCTGCAATTCCGAATAAACAGTTAGAAAAACAACGATTAGAACAGCAAGTTATTTACAAAAAAACACTGTATGATAAAATTCAAGCCCAGTTAATTGATGCTCAAGCCGCAGAGTCGGAAACGGTAAGTAGTTTGCAAGTGGCACAAGGGTCTTATGCTGCGGATGTGGAAATCCCAGAAGCTTTAAGTATGGCTTTAATATTAGCTGGGGGCGGTTTAGCGGGGGTATTGGGGGGAGCCGTGATTATCTTTGTCTTAGGTTTACTCAGTGGTAAGTTTTACACCTGGGAAGAAATTCAGGGCGCATTTCAAGAGCGAGAAGTTCCGGTTTTGGGAATGTTACCCAGCTTGGCACTATTAGAAGAAACCGACTCACAATTACCCTTATTACTGAAGCCTCATTCACCCTATTTAAATTACTATGAAAAGGTCAGAACTAATTTACGACGAGTGGGCGAGCGTCCCCCCAGAGTTGTATTATTAACCAGTGCAGGCGCTCAAGAAGGAAAAACATTAAGTGCGTATAATTTAGCGATCGCCACGGCTCGGACTGGAAAGCGTACTTTACTAATTGAAGCAGATTTGCAGTCCCCTTCACAAGTTGAGGCTTTGGGTTTAGCACCCGATCCTTATGCAGCGACAGAACCGTTACAATATTTTGGTGATTTAAATGAATGTATTCGTTTAGTTCCAGATGTAGAAAATTTGTACGTGATACCCAGTCCAGGGCCAATTTATCAGGGATCAACTGTATTAGAATCAAGTGAAATTCAACGCCTATTAAAAGAGGTTCGTTATCGGTTTGATTTAGTGATTATTGATGCACCTTCTTTAAGTTCGAGTAATGATGCTTTGACCCTTGAACCCCATACCGATGGTATGATTATGGTAGCTCGTCCAACCTATACTTCATCGGGTTTAATGGGAGAATTAACCGATCAATTAACCGAAGAAGATGAAGAAGAAGAATCCAACAAATATCGTCCCCGTTTACTCGGCGCAATTATTAATGATGCAGACTTAACCGTTGAAGCCGATCAACCGATTGAGACCATTCAACCATTCTCTGAAACCCTCTCACAACCCGCTTTAACCCCAGATTCTCGTCGGTTACCTCAACTGCCTTCAGAAGTGCGACGATAACGATCAAAGGGGGAGATAAACAGCAGAAAAGATGAGTCGATTAACAATTGCTTAAACTGTACACCTTCAAATAATCAATTACAAACAACGAATGACCACCCCTGCAACTGCCAATTGGTTATCTCCCCCAAATCACTTGAAATTAACCGCAGATCAAGTGGATATATGGCAAGCAGATTTGAATCTATCGGCTCAACAATTAACTCAATTTCAGTTCATTTTATCTGATGATGAACAGCAACGTGCTGAACGATTTCGGTTTGACAAAGATCGAAATCAATATATTGCAGCGCGGGGTATTTTACGAACCCTTTTAGGACAATATTTAGACATTTCTCCTAAAGCATTAAATTTTAGCTACAGTGACAAAGGAAAACCCAGTTTATCTACGTCTGATTTAACTCAACCCATACAATTTAATCTTTCCCATTCTAACCATAAAGCACTTTATGGCATGACTTTAAATCGTCAAATTGGTATCGACTTAGAATATATGCGTACCATTGAAGCGTTGTCTTTAGCAAAACGTTTTTTTAGTCAGCAGGAATTTATCCAACTTCACAGTACACCTAACGAAGTCCGAAAACAACTGTTTTTTCAGTTATGGACAGCAAAAGAAGCTTATCTTAAAGCCACAGGAGAAGGATTATCAGGTTTAGAGAAAGTAGAGATATCACTGGAAAAAATGCAATTATTGAGTACAGAAAATCCTCAAAAACTTCTCTCTAACTGGTCAATTTTTTCATTAAATATTAATCCTGAATATATTGCCGCAGTTGCTGTCGCAGGAGAACAATTAAACTATCGATACTGGCAATGGCAGTCTGTATATTAATATCAGATTAAATTGGGAATAGAAACTATGGCGCTATCTCTAACTATTGCTGTTTTCCCCAAATGGCTAAACCACCGCCTTTGCCTCTAGCTGCAATTATATCATCCTCCACTAGAAAGTAAGCAAAAAATGCTTGTTTTTGAATCGATTGTGAATAGAAGTTTTCTTCGCTTTCTGCGCCTCCTCGCATCTGTCCTTTATATATTTTTAGTCCGAATAATTTAACGGTTGCTTGAGTAAAGTCAAACGCTAATATTTTATGTTTCATTAACTTAATCGGGCCGCTTAAAGTAAACTGTAATCCGCCTATTTTTACTGAATTTTGGACTTGACCCACTTCAAAATCTTGATTTTCTATCAATTCAGGCTTTGTTGAAATAGCAGAATAAGTGAGTGTAATTTTGATCCATTGCGGTAAATATCGTCCCGCACCTAAAACAATTCCAGCACGCTTACGTGTTTTTTTCGTCCCTGTAATAAAGCAAAGCCGCCACTCCCCTAAAAAGTCTTGCAGTTGATAATTGGCTGGCTGTTTTTTTGCCTGTTTTTCACAGATCAGTAAAGTCTCTACCACAGCGTCAGGCGCGGGTTTTTCAGGCAATTGTATTGTCACAGCTTGCGCGGCTTTTTGCAGAATGATTTGATGTTGTGTCAATTGAGATCACCTTAAAGTTATATTTTCTAATCATAGTGTAGCGAAGCGCTGCTTTAGTCAAGATGGATGAGTTAACATTAACCCTAAAGCTACAAAGGATCTCACAGCAAAATTTTAATTTAACTTTGTATCTATTTAAGGAAAGAGTGAATAGATGAATCTGAATTAATTTCTAACTTATGGAGTATGACTTTGAGGAAAGCTTGAGTTATTTATCTGCTAAATTAATCTCTACTCAAAGAGCGATGAGGTTCAAATTTTATTCAATTAATATATAAAATACTATTAATTTTACATCTCAATTTTCATGATTACTGAAATAGGTGAATGTAAAAGCTGTCTTTTTGTCAAGTTTTAGGAGTTTTATATGACAATTACACCCGATCAAATCCCACCTCAGTCTCAAGATAGAAAACCCTCTTTAGAGTCAGAAATGACTCCCAAACCAAAGTATGATGATCCAAACTACAAAGGAAGTGATAAACTCTTAGATAAAGTTGCGTTAATTACCGGCGGCGATAGCGGTATTGGTCGTTCTGTAGCAGTATTATATGCTAAAGAAGGGGCTGATGTTGCGATTGTTTATCTGAATGAACATACAGACGCAGAAGTCACAAAAAAAGCAGTAGAATCTTATGGTCGTCGTTGCTTATTAATTCCGGGTGATATTCGTAACGAAGACTTTTGTAAAGAAGCAGTTCAAAAAACAGTAGAGGAGTTTGGGCATTTAGATATTCTGGTGAATAATGCAGCCGAACAGTACATGGAAGATACGATTGACGATATTGATTCGGCGCGTTTAGGAAGTATATTTGCGACCAATATCTTCTCGATGTTTTACTTTGCTAAAGCAGCAAAACCCCATTTGAAGTCGGGAAGTACAATGATTAATACCACTTCAATTAATGCTTATAAAGGTAACGCTCCGCTGCTAAGTTATTCTACAACAAAAGGTGCAATTCTTTCCTTCACCCGTTCTATTTCTCAATCTTGGTTAGAAGAAGGAATTCGAGTCAATGCAGTCGCCCCAGGGCCGATTTGGACACCTTTTATTCCGGATGCTTTTGATGCCGAAAGTGTGAGTGAGTTTGGTAAACAAGTCCCGATGAAACGACCCGGTCAACCCATAGAAGTCGCCACTTGTTTTGTCTTTTTAGCCTCTGAAGATTCTTCTTATATCGCAGGACAAGTATTACATCCGAATGGTGGTGCAGTTGTGGGTGGATAAATAATAATTATTTGTAGGGTGCGTCAATTTTATAGAATTTCATTGAGTTGAATTAACTAAATATTTGACGCACCTCAATATAAAGACTAAATTATCACTAACTAGCAGCTAAAATACAACCACTTCTGCCAGCAATACTTAGATAAATAATAAGTATTTGTAGGGTGTGTCACATTTATAAAATCTAACTCCATTAATTGAGAGTCAGATATGACGCACCTCAATTTTTTGTATCTGAATTATTCAAGCAGAAACGTTTTTAAAAACGCCTTCAATTCACCGCTATTAGTTGTCTTCGTAGGGTGCGCCAAAGATTCAAGTTAATTCAACTTAGTGAAATACTGTAAAATTGACGCACCTTAATGTAGAAATAATTAGAAATATCTCTACTCAATAATCACTAACTAGCTGCTAAAATACAACCACTTCTGCCAGCAATACTCAGTTCAAGTTCGTGAGTTTCAGCTTTATAATGAGTTGTAGCATCTCCGTATACCACTTGACTCGGATAAGCCGGTAAACCTTTCAAAGAAACCATGACTTTCTCCGCTTCTGTGCCGCTATTAACCGCAACAATAACCACTTCTGAGGCTAAAATCCTCGCGAAGACATAAACCAATCCTTCGGCAAATAAGACCTGATAAGATCCAGTTTGTAAAGCGGGATATCGATGTCGAATAGCAATCAGTTTTTTATGATATTCAAACACTGATTTATCCCAGTTTTCTTCACTTGGAAAACTCCGCCGAGAATCTGGATCGGTTCGACCCGCTAAACCCACTTCATTCCCATAATAAATACTGGGTGCGCCCGGAAACGTTAATAACAATAAAGTGGCTAATTCAACACTTTTTTGATCGTCCCCGACAACAGAGAGAACTCGGGCTGTATCATGGCTATCAAGCAGATTTAATTGTGTTAGCTGAATTTGCCAATTATATAAGTTCAATAAGTCTTGAATTTTACTCCCATATTCAGCCGCTGATAAAGCCGGATAAGCGGTATAATCCGGGGCTTCTACTAAATCTCGTTGGACGCGATCGCCTGCACTAAAGGCAATTGTTGGGCCTGTAAATAAGTAATTCATCACCCCATCAAATTGAGTTCCATCTAGCCATTGACGAGAGTCTGTCCAGACTTCTCCAACAATATAAGCTTCAGGATTAATTGCTTTAACTCGTTGACGAAATTCTTGCCAAAAATCCGGAACTTCTATTTCAAAAGGTACATCTAAGCGCCAACCATCAATGCCAAATTCAATCCAATATTCAGCCACTTTCATGATATATTCCCGCACATCAGGATGTTCATGATTAAACTCTGGTAACGCCCGATTGCCGATCCAACCGACATAATTTGCGGGTAAACTTCCATCATAAGCAGATAGGGGCCAGCCTTCAATTTTAAACCAATCCACCCAAGGAGAATAGGGGCCATTTTCTAGGATATCATTGAAGAAGAAAAAGCCACGGCTACAGTGATTAAATACCCCATCTAATACTACTTTAATATTACGTTGATGGGCGGCTTTTAACAGCGCTTCTAATGCTGGTTTTCCGCCTAAAATCGGATCGACTTGATAATAGTCATGGGTATGATAGCGGTGATTACAAGCTGATTGAAAAATGGGGGTAAAGTAAATCGCATTAATTCCCAAATCTTGCAGGTAATCTAGCTTTTCAATCACTCCCCAAAGATCGCCCCCTTTGTAACCTTGTACAGTGGGTGGCGCTTCCCAAGGTTCCCATTGAACTGTTTTGAATAGGTGATGAGGTTGTTGACCTTTAGCAAAGCGGTCTGGAAAAATTTGATAAAAAACCGCGTGTTTTACCCAATTCGGGGTTTGAATATCCATGATAACTTTAGAGTGACAGCAAAATTCAAAGGAAATATTTGTTTCCCTCAAACATTGTAGTGAAAAAAGATTATTTTTGTAGAGTTTAAGTTAAAATAATTATTGCTACGCTAATTTAGTTTATCTATTTCTACAATATTTCAGCTATTATTCTGGAATTGACTATAATAAAAAATGCTAATTTAGTGAAGTGTTAATAATTATAGTAATTTAGCATAATACGATGCCATTAAGTGGAGGAGCCTATTTAGGGCCTAAAGAAATTCAGTACTTGTTTATTGATGGAGGATGTCTTCAACAACTGATATCTGATGTTTCTGAGACATACTTTGGCGGACAGCAAATTGATTTTGATTACTCATTATTTGCTCAGCAATTTAATAAGGTATTTTATTACGATGCACTTCCTCCCAGAAAAAATAATGAATCAGATGAAGAGCATGAAAAACGAGTAAATGAAAAGATAGATTTTTTTAATCATCTACGTTCAATCAATGGCTATCATGTATACGAAGGTGTGAGTCGGAGAAGGCGTAAAAGTGTTGAACAAAAAGAGGTTGATATTCTCATCGCTGTAGATCTGCTGACCCATACCTTTCGGCGGAATATGCATCAAGTAGCTTTTTTGACATCAGATTTAGATTTTCGCCCTCTAATAGAAGCAATAGTTCGAGAGGGGATGTACATCCATTTATGGTATCGTAAAGGAAAAACAAACAAAGAATTAATCTATGCAGCAGATAGTCGTAAACCTTTGACTGATCAAGATGTATTTGATTGGTGTACTGCTAACTTCAGAAAACAGTATCAATTACCAACTGCATCTTCACAGTCTGGAAAAAATATTGATGGATTAACACTTATCGAAACTTGGACTCCTGAATATGGTCCTGTATCAGAAATCTATACCGATGGTAATCAATATAAATTAATTTTTCCATCGATGCATAACTTAAACAATTACACGACTGTGACTTATTCAGATCTTGAGTTGTTAAAAAGATATACTTGCGAAGTATATAAAGAATTTTGGAAAGATCCACTTTAAATTATTTATTGTTTGGAAGAATACCTGACTTGTGTTGTTCCCACAATTGCTTCAATACCTGACTCAACTGTGCGCCATAAGCTTGAGGATTAATAAACATCGGCTGAGTTTGCATTTTTTGCTGAATTCTTTGATAGTAAGATTGACGTAATTGTGAATCTTTACCGAGTTGTTGACTCAGCCGGATATAATCTTGTTCAGTTTCAACAATTAACTCAGGTATTCCTAATTCTCTTAATATTGCAGCTCCTTGTTTAGAATGTGGGGTTTGTCCTTCTCGCACAATAGGAGGTAAATTGTTATGCAATGCTGCGATAATAGATGCGGCGTTACTATCTGGAAAACCAGCTAAATAGATATCCGCTTGCTGAAAAAACGATAACCGATCTTCCCATGTTTTGGCCGCCTCGACAAAGAAGCGTCGCGGATCTACCCCAGATTGACTAAGCTGCGATCGCATTTGCTTTATCCATAAATTCGTGGGAAAATTAGATAGCTGGTTCTCAGTCGGACAAATCACTAAAATTGATTCTTCGACAGTCGCTAAAATCTGCGCCCAAGTTTGCCTCAGTTCCGGTAAAATTGATGTTAAATGGGTTGCCGTTACAAAGATAGTGGTTTCAGCCGAGACTTGCCACTGTTGACGAATTGGGATGTTAGAAGCTTGAGAATTTTCTGGCGGAAAACTTAAACACTGCCCAGATCCTGGAAACGAAACTAATTGCTCTTGATAATGCGCTTGAGGGCTGTCAGAGGTCAAAGTAAGGTGACCTGCAAGATAGTAATCAATTGAACTCATCCCAGAGGTTAACGGGGATATTGCACTGAGTATTTGTAGCGGTGCAAGTCGATGTAAGGCAAGTTGGTAAACTTCGTTTGTCGTAGAGGTTATATCTGAGGATATCCAAAGTAGATCTAAGGAATCATCTCGAAGCTGTGTTACTTGTTGTGTAAGGGTTTCAGGTAACTGTTGAAGCTGAACAACCTGCTTGCGGCAGTATTTACCTAAAATATCATTTTCTATATAGTTATGATACAACACTATTTCAAAAATTGCAAGATCTAAATTTTTAAGAATAGAAATTACGCTAAAACTTTGCCAATCTGGCATTAAATAATCGACGAATATTCCTAAACGAATTTTAGATTGTTTGAGATTTATATTACGATGATAATCTGTTAATACTCCTTTATTCCTTAAATCAAATTGTACAATTTTTGCACGATTTACTAAAATATCCTTTAAGTTAGAATCATAATTTTTCAATAAACTTACTTGTTTAGATTGACTGTAAGCAGAAGCAACATATCTCCAAACTTGATTATTAGCAGAGAATAAATGAGAGGTGATGTACTGTAGTAAGTCATGGTAGTAATCTAAATATTGCTTTGCTTCTCCAGGCTGTGAGCAGAGTGAAACAGGCTGAATTAAAAAATCAATAAAGTCTTCAAATAAATATTTGGGTATCGCAATATTTTGATAATTTAGCTGTAATTGATGGGGAAAATAAAACAGCATTAAGACGAGTAAAGATTGAAGACCTAATGGAGATTTTAAACCTTTTTTTGACTCTTGCTGAACCGTCTGCATCAATTTTTGTTCTGTAGCAGTTAAAGCTTCTATTTGTAAATTACTTTTTCGGAGAAGCTGATGGGCTTTAGCGAAGTCTCCTTGATAAGTTGATTCTAAATTGTTCTTTGGGGTTTTCAAGGTTTGTTCTGCAATTAAATAGCGCAGATAACGCAGCAAGCTAGTATATATTTCATTAGGATTTTGATGATATTGATCGATTAAAGCCGGAAGAACACTTAAATAAGATTGAGTTTTGCTGAGTAATTTACGTAAGACTTGCTGTTTGAAAGATAAATCAAGAAATTCATACTCGGGATGGAATAATAGCTTTTGATAAAAGATCTGATAATCTTTGATGTTTTGTCCTTTTGAGATATTCTTTTGAGTTTGTTGACCCGAATGAATTTGTAAACTAGATAAGGGTTGTTTAATAAAACCAACATTGTAATGACCTAAAATTCTAAACCACAAATCTACATCTAATAACTGATGTAAAGTCGCATCGAAATTGCCTAAGCGATCGAGCACAGATTTTGGAATTAAAACAGTCGTTGGTTCTCCAATTTTATTGGGCGACCCTTTCAAGCAATTTGGATCGGATAATAAACTTTTGCCGGACTGAATGGTTTGTAAATCCGACCATTTCAGATGTAAATCTTTTGTTCCTCGATAGGCAGCTTGACAGGATGGATTAGATTCTGAACCTGGCATAATATTAGTGTGGCGGGGAGAAAAAACTAAACCAATATTGGGATGAGTTTCAGCGAGTTGAACCATTGCTTCAACACAATTGGGTTCGAGTAAATCATCTTGAAATAAAAATTTAATATATTTTCCTCTTGCCTGCTGAAGACAAAAATTTAAGTTTCCAACTAAGCCATAATTAGGATGAGTAAATACCCCAACCGTCATCTTAGAGTTTTGTTGAATTTGCTGTACAATATTTAAGGTATTATCTGTCGAACCATCATCTGAAATAATAATTTCTAAATTGGGATAAGTTTGTGAGAAAGCACTTTGCAATGCCTGATTAATAAATGCTTCTCCGTTGTAAGTCGGGATTAATATACTGACTAATGGTAATGAATGATATGAGTTATGATGAGTACTCGGTTGAGTCAACTGTTCTTGCTGAGATATGAGTTGTTGATGTTGATTTTCTAACTGTTTGAGTTGTAACTGAGACTGTTTAAGTTGAGATTTTAGGGTTTGATGAGATACTATTTTAAACAGATCTAATTCTCCTGTTAGTTTTTTCATATCCCAAAGACTGAAATTACAAACTTGTTCGATCTTTTGCGCTTGATTAATATCATTTAACTGTTGATATAGTAGATCGATTCCAAAAGATTGATGTGGCGATCGCCCTGTATTTAACGCTTGAATCGCTAAAGCAAATTCTGCTAAGCTCTGATCGGATTGAATTTGAGCAATATAAGGAGAGTTGGGAAAAATGAAGTGAAAATTTTGATAAACTTCCGCTGTGCAATAGTGCTTTAAAATTTGAGTTAATTCTAAGTTATGACGAATGAGAGTTTCGGGTTTAACTTCGCTAATATTAGAATCATGCACCCGATAATAAATTAAAGGTTCAGATAGAATATAAAGGTCATAGTGTAAACAAAAACGTACCCAGAAATCAAAGTCGGGAATTTGACGAAATCGTAAATCATATAAACCTAGCTTTTGATAACATTGCCGACGAATCATTGCACTGGTTTGACAGAGACAATTATCCTTTGTGAAAAAGTGATTTAACCATTGAAATCTTGTTCGGTTCGGTTGAGCAAAAATCCGCTGCAAAGGATGATTTTCTGAAGACATTGGCTGTTTGCTTTCATTAATCACTTGAACCTGAGTTAAAACCGCCCCAACTTGAGGATTTGATTCGATATAATGAATTTGTTTTTCTAGCTTATTGGCGGCAAAAATATCATCGGAATGCAAAATCGCAATCCATTCTCCTTGTGCTTGTTGAATACCAAAGTTAGTTGCTGCGCTTTCTCCTTGATTTCGCGGTGAAGAATATAAGCGAATGCGAGAATCTGAATAGGCTTGAACACAATCTACGGTTCCGTCTGTTGAAGCGTCGTTGACAATAATAATCTCGAAATCTTGATAAGTTTGATGTATAACACTTTCAATTGCATCAGAAATGTATCGTTCCTGATTGTAAGTCGGCAGCACAATAGAGATTTTAGGCATGAAAGATCAATTTCCAATTTGCTGACAGAACCGTGTAAGATTAATTTAACCTTACCATTTTTATAACGTCTCCGCTAGAGGCATAAAGCATTCAGTTAATTTTAATGATGAACGTGGATCAACATCTTACCGCTCAAGCTCATGAACCGTCTCTTGATTTATTATATTTTTTGCCAGCTAATGCTCAATTGATTGTAGAATTTGGCTGCGGTACAGGAATAATGGGAAGTCAATATAAACAAATTAATCCCCATTGTTTTTATGTCGGGATAGAATCTGATGCAGAGCTAGCCAGTCTTGCTCAACAACAGCTTGATCGAGTTATTATTGCTGACTTCTCTACTTTTGAATTCTCTGCTGCAAATCTTGCACCCAATACAGTTGATTGTATTGTTTATCCGCAAAATTTATCAAATCGTTTCAATCCTCTCAATACTATAAAAAATCACAAAAGTTGGCTAACCGCAGAAGGACAAATCATTGCTGATTTTATTAATGCTCAATACTGGCAAAATCTGATTCAATTATTACAAGGAAAAACGCCAGTATCTACACAATCTTTATTTACCCTAGAAACGATTCAAGATTTATTTCGTGAAGCCGGACTGCAAATCTATGAAATTCAAACGAAAGGACAGAAACAAGAATCATTTCAACAGTTTCTCAATTTATTTAAACCCATTATTCAACAGTTAGAAATCAATGAGCATCAGTTCATCACTCAAACGGCTGCGAGCCGCTATATTGTACGAGCCATAAAAACAGCCATACCCCCCCGTCGTTTACTCATTCAAACCGCGATGATGGCTCCGACAGCTTGCGATCGCGTTCGTGTGCTCGAACCGGATCGTTTAGGCGCAACAACCCCTGGTGTTCGGGCAATATCAGCCGCTAAAGCCTTTCCCAAAGTTACCCCTTTGCCTCAAGAAGAAAAAGTATTTATTTGGCAAAGAACTATGATGTCAAAGCAACAGCATTTACCCTTATTAAAACAACTCTTACAGCAAGACTATTTAATTGTTGCAGAAATTGATGATAATCCTTTGCGGCGAAAAGAATATGCGGATAATGATTATCTCAGTTATCGCGGTTGTCATGCCGTCCAAACTTCAACCGCACCATTAGCAACCTTCTTAAAACAATTTAATCCTAATGTTGCTGTTTTTAATAACCAATTAGCCTATTTACCTCCCCCTCTAAACTTTGTAGAGCAAGATAAAGTTACACTATTTTTTGGCGCATTAAATCGAGAACAGGATTGGCAACCGATTATAGAAATATTAAATAAAATATTACAACAATATTCTAACCGAATTCAGGCTCGAGTGATTCACGATCAACGATTTTTTAACAGTTTAAAAATAGAAAATAAAACCTTTGAACCCTTTTGTTCTTATGAACGCTACCAAGAAATTCTTCATACTTGCGATATCACCTTACTCCCCTTATCTCCGACCCCGATCAATTTAATGAAATCCGATCTAAAATTTGTAGAATGTGCCGGACACGGAGTCGCTGTTTTAGCCAGTCCAACAGTCTATGAACAATCTATCATTCCCGGAGAAACGGGACTGATTTATCGAACTTTAAAACAGTTTGAAACCCAACTTCATGAGTTGATAAGCAACCCTCAATTACGATATCATTTAGCAACCCATGCTTATGATTGGGTAAAAAATCATCGCTTACTCTGTCAACATTATCACCTTCGACAACAATGGTATTTAGAACTGCGCGATCGCTTACCCCAACTCAATCAAGAATTACGCCAGCGCGTCCCTGAATTATTCATTAATTAATTATTAAAAAAAGATGCGAATTCTCTTTACTTTTGCTCATTTTTATAATCCCCAAGGCGATCGCAAACACGCTTCTTTGGACAAAGATCCCCGGCCTCGATTAATTGCATTAAATATGGCAATGACTGCCCTGCGAGGACTCTACAGTCAAGCCCAATGTCTAATTGATATTAGTAAATGTATTACCCTACCCGTTAATAGCGCCCAAAGCTGTGAAGTTGATATTATTGTTTGTACGACTCAAAACTATCATTTACTGTCTAATCTTCCTGTTAAACCGCCTTTTTACACCCATCATCCCACCCAAGTTGAACCGATGCTGCTGGGGTTTGAATGCCAAGCCGTACTGCGAGATCATTTAGGAAAATATGATTATTATTGTTATTTAGAAGATGATTTAATTTTACACGATCCGTGGTTTTTCACCAAGTTAAATTGGTTTAATCAACACGCTGGCGCAGACTGTTTGTTGCAACCTAACCGTTATGAAATATCCAATAATGGGCTAGTGGTTAAAGCCTATATCGATGGCAATTTACTCCCCCATTTAACCGCAAAATTCCAAAATATCCAAGAACGCCCCCAATTTTCCGGCCGAGTCATGGAACAAAATATTAAATTCCAACGTACCTTCAATCCTCATTCAGGTTGTTATTTTCTCAACGCTGAACAGATGGAATATTGGGCAAAACAGCCCCATTTTTTAGATCGAGATTGTAGCTTTATTGGGCCACTCGAAAGTGCTGCAACTTTAGGAATGATGAAAACCTTTAAAATTTATAAGCCTGCCCCGGCTAATGCTAACTTCCTTGAAATACAACATTTCGGGGCAAACTTTTTAAGTTTAATTGGCAACCAAGTGACTTTTGTGCAACCCGAAACCGCCTCAACTTCAACCCCTTAAGCCGTCTCATGTTGTCGTTGCCAAGCGGGATGCCATAATAAGTCCGCTGTCGATCTTTTTTCTACCATTTCTTTTGTAATCACACAACGAGTCACATCTTTACGAGACGGTAACTCATACATCACATCTAACATTAACTCTTCTAAAATACCCCGTAATGCCCGCGCCCCTGTTTTCCGACGATGGGCTTCTTGGGCAATAGCTTGTAACGCCTCGGATTCAAATTCTAAGCGGACATTATCCATGCGTAATAGCTTTTTATATTGCTTCACTAAAGCATTATGCGGTTCGGTTAAAATTCGGACTAGCGCTGCCTCATCTAAGGGAGAAACCATGGTTAATACTGGCATTCGCCCAATAAATTCAGGAATTAAGCCAAATTTGACTAAATCATCTGGTTCAATTTTGTGTAATATTTCTTCCGGCTGAGTAATAGTTGAATCAGAATTTGTTGTCTGTTGAGATAGATTTTCTGGCTGTATAAATCCCAAAGATTTTTTACCCAGACGTTGTTCAATCACCTGATCTAAACCGACAAAAGCCCCACCACAAATAAATAAAATCTTGCTGGTATCAATTTGAATAAATTCTTGATAAGGATGTTTCCGTCCGCCTTGAGGAGGAACATTCACCACCGTTCCTTCTAATATTTTTAATAACGCTTGTTGCACCCCTTCCCCCGAAACATCTCGTGTAATGGAAGGATTATCACTTTTACGAGCAACCTTATCAATTTCATCAATATAAATAATTCCCCGTTGCGCCGCTTCCACATCAAAATTAGCGACTTGCAGCAACCGTAATAAAATGTTTTCTACATCATCCCCAACATATCCCGCTTCAGTCAACGCGGTTGCATCAGCCACAGCAAAAGGTACATCTAAATGTTTAGCTAAAGATTGAGCCAATAGAGTTTTACCACACCCCGTCGGCCCCATCAATAAAATATTGGATTTTTGTAGTTCGATACCATCATCCCCATCAATATAATCTCGAGACATCTCAAGATCTGATCGTAAGCGTTTGTAATGATTGTAAACCGCAACCGATAACACCTTTTTGGCTAAACTTTGGCCGATCACGTGGCGATCTAAATATTGCTTGATTTCTGTTGGCTTAGCCAATGGACGAACTGAATGTTTCATCCCCGCAGTCATTTCAAATCCTTCCGATACCACGGCAGAACTGAGATCAGAGGCAACCGCATCGAGTTCGGAAAACTCTTCATCTAGGATTTCATTGCACAATTCGACGCACTCATCACAAATATAGACACCGGGGCCGGCAATCAGCTTACGAACTTGTTCTTGGGACTTGCCACAAAAGGAACACCGAAGATGAGAGTCATACCTAGACATATTTACCTTTTCGTTAATGGTTGCTTATCGCCAGTTCACAGGAGAAGAGAAAGAACCGATTTTCAAAGGTTAACCGATTACTTTCGTCCCTTTTCTCTAGGCTAACATAAACACCCAAACGTGGATAATCAACTATTACTGGGGACAAGCCACTAACGGAAAACAGACGGTAAACGTTGATCCTAATCCCAATTGACTTCTTACCGTTATTTCTCCCCCCATCATCCGACAGAATTGGTGAGTTAGGGTTAATCCTAAACCTAAACCGTTATAGGAACGATTAATCGACGGATCAACCTGAGTAAAGGGCTGAAACAGATGTTGTTGTTGTTCTGGGTCAATGCCAATGCCTGTATCTTTAACTTGGAAACAAATCCAATCTTGGTTTTGGCGCTGGGTTTGGTAGATCACCAGGTAGACTTCACCTTGATGAGTAAACTTGAGGGCATTGTCCAACAAATTCATTAAAATATGTCTGAGTTTATTGACATCCGTATAAATTAATGCGGTTGGTGTTTGATAATTCACCGTTAATTGATTTTGATTTTCCTTAGCTTTAGACGACATCTGAGTCAACATCTCATTCACCATTGAAGCCAGATCGCAGGTTTCTGGATGTAACACCATTTGACCGGCTTCTAGCTTCGCTAAATCCAAAATATTATCAATTAAATGCAGCAGTTGAATTCCTGCCTGACGAATGTGTTGCACATCCGGGATAAAATCGGTTAAATGCTGATCGCTGGCTTCTTCATACAGCATATCGGCATATCCCAGAATAATATGCAACGGGGTACGGAACTCATGACTCATGGTGGTAATAAATGTGCTTTGCGCCCGATTCGCCACTTGTGCCGCGTCTAAAGCCTGTTGTAGGGCTGATTCAGTCTTAATCCGTTCTATCATCTCCTGCCGCAGTTGAATAACGGCCTGTTTTAACTCTGTGGTGCGTGTTTCGACTTGATGTTCAAGCTGTTGTTTGACCTGAGAGAGGGCCGTTTCTGTGAGTTGACGTTCAAACTGTTCTAAGGACAAGGCGACGAAGTTGGCTAGAAACTCTGCAAAGGTTTGTTCTTCAACCGTCCAACAGCGGTGGGAATCATCTGTTGCAATCCATAACATACCAATGGTTTCTTCTGCCAGTCGAATCGGGATTTGCAGGGACTGCATCGCCTCTGATTCATTGGAATGTGCGATCGCGGTTTCATCCGTCCCCGGATCAATATCGGCATCATTTAACCGGGTATGAATCAGATGCTGAGTTAAAATCGCCTCTTGAAACGGACGAGAGGAGACGATAGGCTGTCGCCCGTCGATCCAATGACAATCTTCAGCCTGTTGATAATAATCTAAACAGACAAATTTTAAATTTAAGATATTAGACCAGGGAGAAGCAGAGATCGGGGCTGTTTCTAGCCATTGAGTGAAGCCTTCGGGATCGAGTAGAGACTGTTGCAGAATGGGGTGTAACCAAACACTCACCCGTTCAACTTGTAGGGTTTGGGCTGCGGTTTCTGTAATTTTACGAACGACTAATTTTAAATCCCGAGAATGAATTGTGTTGTAATGGCACAGATCTCGCATCGCCTGGCTGTAGCGCGGTTGAGATTGATCGGGCTGCGTATTTGTTGGTTCAATTGATTGTTGTAGTGGGCGGTCGCGTAGCGTGGTGGAGGCCGTATTGCTGGATGTTTCTGATGGGTGCTTGTCAATCTCGTCAAAGACTGTTAGTATAGCCTGTTGTTGATTAACACTCAAACACTGCACGGAGACGACTGTTGAGAGTGTAGAACCCTCTTTGCATTGTACCTTCAAGGGTTGACGATAGATCTCTCCCGGTTGAAAAACTTGCTCGAGCAACATTTGATATTGAGCCGCATCTGTGCAAAATTCTGACATCGTGTAGTTTTGGATAGCCCAAGCCGATAAGCCAAACATAGAGACAAATTGGGTATTGGCATATAAAATTTTGCTGTCAGCGACTCGACTCACACTCATCGGCATCGGCATCATATCCGCAATCGTTCGGAATAGATCGACACAGTCAAAGCAGGAAACAGACTGAAGGAGCGGGTTGAGGGTTAATGGTTTTTCTTCTCCAAGCTGAGCTTTGAGTTGAGCATTTTCTTGTTGGAGATGTTGGATTTGTTGACAAAGATGACGGACATCCAGCGTTGGTTGGAATAAGGGGTTATTCAGCATGCTCTGAGGATTTTAGGTCTTGATGTTAGACAATAAATCAATCGCAATTCTCTGAAATATTTAATTGTCTTCTCAATACAACGTCTAGCGCGCTTCAGTTCACTGATTGATTTGGCGAATCGGTGGCTGTTTAAGCAGCTCCTCACAAAATACCGCTACCATGAATCAGTCCACCCTGACTTGATCAAGATTGATACAAAGCATTTGAATAATTCTCTTAATTTTACTCTTTTTGTTGCACCATGACTATGATTGCGACGAGATGAATCTGCTAAACCGAAGAGAGTCGGTGATTATACGAGCTGAGGTAAGAGTGTTTGGAGCGATTATTCCCGAGGAATTGGGAGTCTTTTTGTTATTTATTGCCAGATTCGCCTTGCACCACTGATGGGACAATTTCACGCTGTTGTTAATGATTGTATGCACCCGCAACCCTAGGTTCAATCATGACTTCTAAAACAATGGATGTATCTTGATTGAAGGTTGAACCTCCTCTGCAAATCCCCTGACGAGACCGAGAAGCAATTTCTCGTTCATACTCGGGATCGAATCGGGCTAAATGGATATTGAACGGATTGATCTATCTATATGATATTATAATATTTTTTTATGTTTTTTCGCTCAAAATTTTAAACTTTATGAAAAATATAACGGTTTTCTGTCGCGTCATAGTTGGCGATGCCAAAGCAATTTAACACCCCTTTTTCTCAGCTTTCCACTTAATTTTACTGGCTAAAGAGATCAATTACTGTGTCTTTAAAGTATGCCCTTGTGCATGAATGGTTAACACCCAAAGCAACCGGTGGTTCTGAACTAGTGGTTCAAGCCATTCTCAATTTGATCGAAGCTGACCTCTATGCCTTGATTGATTTTGAATCGACTAACCCAGAGAGTTATCTATTTAACCGTTCCATTGGCACAACTTTTTTACAAGCATTTCCTAAAGCAAAACTTGGGGTACAAAAGTATTTACCTCTGTTGCCAATTGCCATAGAACAACTGGACTTGCGAGCTTACGATGTGATTTTATCCTCTTCTCATGCAGTTGCTAAAGGAGTCCTCACCACTCCCCATCAACTGCATATTTGCTATTGTCATACCCCCATGCGTTATGCCTGGGATTTAACACTAGACTATCTACAAAGCAGTAAAGCCGGACGGGGGGTAGCAGGACTATTCACCCGTTATCTGTTGCATCGCCTGCGCCAATGGGATGTGATTTCAGCCAACCGGGTTGATTATTTTATCGCCAATTCTTATCATACCGCGCGTCGCATTTGGCGATGTTATCGGCGTAAAGCAACAGTGATTTATCCTCCCATTCAAGTCGAGCGTTTTCCGTTTGAACCTCATAAGCAAGATTTTTATCTAACTGTTTGTCGTTTAGTCAGCTATAAAAAAATTAAACTGATTGTTCAAGCCTTTAACCAACTCAAGCGACCCCTAGTGATTATTGGGACAGGCGCAGAATTGAGTCAGATTCAGCAACTGGCTGGGTCTCATATCAAAGTCCTAGGCTGGCAACCCGATGAAATTGTCCAACAGTATATGGCTGATGCCAAAGCGTTTGTTTACGCCGCTTGCGAAGACTTCGGTATGGCCCTGGTCGAAGCGATGGCCTGTGGTACCCCTGTGATTGCCTACGCTCAAGGCGGCGCAACAGAAACAGTACGAGATTTACGGCAGTATCCAGCTTCCGGGACTGGGGTATTATTTCCCCGTCAAACGGTAGCCGATTTGATTGAATCTGTGCAAATCTTTGAACAGTTACAAACAAATTTTAGCTCGGAGATTGCTCAGACTCACGCAATGCAGTTTAATGCAAAGCAGTTTGAGCGAAATTACTCTAAATTTGTCTATGAGTGCGTTGAAACATTTTCATCTGACAAAATCCGTTAAAATGCCAAAGCATGATTAGGTAGTCAGAGCAAGAGATACAAGCCGATACGCAAGGAAAATAGTAATGTCTTTGTGGCGGAGGCCTACCCAAACGTTTGATTTTAGTTCAGACGGGTTTGGGTTTATATATCTGATACATTGCCGCTTCAGGCTTTATGATCAGGACTGTGTGTGGTGTGAATTGAAGGAGTAAGATGACTGCCAACAGCCAACTCATCTTCGGTAGGGGACTGCGACGTGCTTTTATTAGACGTGGTTTTGTTCCCCTGACTGACCAGCGTCAGACCCGAAACCGAAGCCGCTCTCTTCTGAGGAGTTTGAATGGAGAGGTTTATAAGCGGTTGTTTGACATCGTGTTTTCCCTGTCGGTTTTGATTTTGTTTGCCCCTGTTTACTTGTTACTGGCCTTGTTAATTGCTCTCAGTTCACCTGGGTCAGTATTTTATATACAAGAAAGAGTGGGGAAAAACCGCAAACCTTTTGGTTGCATTAAATTCAGAACGATGGTTAATAACGCAGATGTTGTGTTAGCCCAGATGATGGAAACCTCTCCTCATCTGCGACAGGAATTTCAGGACAACTTTAAACTCAAACAAGATCCGCGAATTACTTGGATAGGTCAATTTTTGCGGATGACAAGCTTAGATGAGTTTCCTCAGTTTTGGAATGTACTCAAAGGCGATATGAGCGTTGTAGGGCCGAGGCCGTTGGTGGCTGAGGAATTACACAAATATGGCCGTCATATGGATCGGATTTTGACCATTAAACCGGGAATCACTGGTCTGTGGCAAGTTTCGGGTCGCAATGACATTCCCTATCCTCGTCGAGTTCAAATAGATTTACATTATGTCAATTTCAAAAACTGCTGGAGTGATTTCTCGATTGTGATTAAAACTATCGGTGTGGTGATCTTTCCAAAAAACAACGGGGCATACTAGCACTAAGGTAATGGTGAATTGTCTGTCGATCCAGAATTCCCGAGGCTGCAATGGCAGCGAAGCTGTTTAGCCGCTTCTCAATTTGATATAAAGTCTGAGAAAATAGGTTAAAACAGAAATGAACTATCCTAACCGAGAAATGAATGAGGGTCAGCTTTACTCTCAATCTCTTGTGGGGGTATAACATTTGGGAGTTCATGGAGAACAGACAATGACCCTCACCTCTACTAATGTTTGAGATAGCTTGATCAAGGGTGTATATGATTGCTGCCATTGCGGTTGTCTAACAACCATTAGTCAGTGGTGAAATTATCCAGTTATTAGCCAGAAGAGAAATTTGAGATGACAGAACAAAAATGCGCCTTAATTACCGGAATCACAGGTCAAGACGGGTCTTATTTAAGTGAATTATTACTTGAGAAAGGCTATGAAGTTCACGGGATTATTCGCCGGAGTTCCTGCTTTAACACCGATCGCATTGACCACCTCTATAAAGATCCCCATGACCCTAACGCCCATTTATTCTTACATTATGGTGATTTAACCGATGGAACCACCCTCCGTCGGATTTTAGAAGAAGTTAAACCCACAGAAATTTATAATTTAGGTGCTCAATCTCACGTGCGGGTCAGTTTCGATTCTCCTGAATATACCGTAGATGCCGTGGGAATGGGAGTGTTGCGCTTACTCGAAGCCATTCGGGACTACCAACAACGGACCGGAATTGAAGTGCGTTTCTACCAAGCCGGTTCTTCGGAAATGTTTGGTAAAGTACTCGAAATTCCCCAAAAAGAAACCACTCCCTTTTATCCTCGTAGTCCCTACGCCTGCGCCAAAGTATACGGCCATTGGCAAACCATCAACTATCGAGAGTCTTATGATTTATTTGCCTGCAACGGTATCCTGTTTAACCACGAAAGTCCTCGCCGGGGTGAAACCTTCGTAACCCGCAAAATTACTCGGGCAGTGGCTCGGATTAAAATGGGAATGCAAGATGATATTTACCTGGGTAATATCGATTCTAAGCGGGACTGGGGCTATGCGAAAGACTATGTTCGCGCCATGTGGTTGATGCTGCAACAAGACGCACCGGATGATTATGTCGTCGCCACCAATGAAACCCACTCCGTCAAAGAATTCTTACAAATTGCTTTTAGTTATGTCGGTTTAGATTGGGAAAAGTATACTAAATTTGACGAACGTTACCTGCGTCCGGCTGAAGTAGATATTCTGATTGGAGATCCGGCTAAAGCAAGACAAAAACTGGGTTGGGAACCTTCTGTTACTTTTGAAGAACTGGTTCAGTTGATGGTGGATGAAGATTTGTATCTGCTCAAAAACCGCAAAGAACAAGGTCAAGGCTTCGATTAATCGATTCACCCTAAACGCAAAACGAAACGGATGGAACCACTCAATTTACAAGATAAACGAATTGTTGTCACCGGCGGTGCTGGATTTTTGGGCCGGCAGGTTGTCGATCAACTGGTCAAGGCTGGGGCTAACCCTGATAAGATTTTAGCGCCGCGATCGCGAGATTACGACCTAACCACACTGGAAGCCTGTCAACGGGCGGTCGATCAACAGGATATTGTGATTCACTTGGCGGCTCATGTGGGGGGGATTGGTCTGAACCGGGAAAAACCCGCAGAGTTATTCTACGATAACCTGATGATGGGGACTCAACTGATCCACAGTGCCTATCAAGCCGGAGTCGAAAAGTTTGTATGTGTGGGGACAATCTGTGCCTACCCCAATTTGACCCCTGTGCCCTTCAAAGAAGACGATCTATGGATTGGGTATCCGGAGGTCACAAACGCCCCTTACGGCATCGCTAAGAAGGCGCTATTGGTACAATTGCAAGCTTATCGTCAGCAGTATAACTTTAATGGCATTTATCTGTTGCCCGTTAACTTGTATGGCCCTGAGGATAACTTTAATCCGAAAAGTTCCCATGTGATCCCGGCCTTAATTCGCAAGGTTTACGAAGCCCAGCAACGGGGGGATAAAACCCTTCCGGTTTGGGGAGACGGCAGCCCCTCGCGAGAGTTCCTGTATTCTACTGATGCAGCTCGTGGTATCGTGAAAGCGACTTTATCCTACAATGACCCAGATCCGGTGAATTTGGGGACAAATCATGAAGTTAAAATCCGCGATCTCGTCGAACTGATTTGTGAGTTAATGGGATTTGAAGGGGAAATTGTTTGGCAAACCGATAAACCCAATGGTCAACCCCGTCGTTGTTTGGATACGCAACGGGCTAAAGAACGGTTTGGCTTTGAAGCGGATGTTGAATTTCGTGATGGGTTGAAAAATACGATTGACTGGTATCGGCAAAACGCTGAAGCAATCAGTTAAGTTAGATTTTACTACACTCGCTATAGAGGACACAGAGAGATTCTTTCTTGGTGCGCATTCCCTAGGTGATTACGAAGGCCATCGCCTCTCCTACGGAGATATCACGCCCGGTCGCACCGCTTTGTGTCCTTTATGGTTTTTATAATGAGGGAGGACGTGATATAAACACCAATAGCACGCTAGCTCACTATCCATGACTCAGACAATAGACTTCCTTAGCCAACTCAATACCGCCCAACGCCAAGCAGTAGAACATTATTGCGGCCCGATGCTTGTGGTGGCGGGGGCAGGATCTGGGAAAACACGGGCGTTAACGTATCGCATTGCTAACTTGTTGCACAGTCATCGAGTTGATCCTGATAATATTTTAGCGGTTACCTTTACCAATAAAGCCGCGCGAGAGATTAAAGACCGGGTAGAGATGGTTTTTGCCCAGCAACAGGCTGAAATTAAGTTTAATAAGCCGTTTTCGGCGTTGAAACCAGAGGAACAAACCCGGTTGCGATCGCAAATTTATCGCAATATTACGAAGCATTTATGGATGGGGACGTTTCATAGTTTATGTGGGCGAATTCTCCGATACGATATTAATAAGTATCAAGATGAAAAAGGGCGGCAGTGGCAAAGGAATTTCTCGATTTTTGATGAGTCTGATGCTCAGAGTTTAGTCAAGCAGATTGTCAAGAAACAACTGAATTTAGATGATAAGAAGTTTGACCCGCGTAAGGTTCGCTATCTGATTAGTAATGCCAAGAATTTAGGGCAATCTCCTCAAGTTTATGCGGCTGAAAATCCTCATTATCAAGGTCGAGTGGTTTCTGAGGTTTATGGGATTTATCAAGATAATTTAGCGGCAAATAATGCGTTAGATTTTGATGATTTAATTCGAGTTCCGGTAGAACTATTTCAGCAAAATGAACAGGTTTTAGCCTATTGGCATCAAAAGTTTTGTCATATTTTAGTGGATGAATATCAAGATACAAACAGAACGCAATATGATTTAATTCGGTTATTAACAACGAATGGAGAGCATCCTAGACAATTTGATAATTGGAAAAATCGTTCTATTTTTGTCGTCGGGGATGTGGATCAATCAATCTATTCGTTTCGGATGGCTGACTATAAAATTTTATTGGAATTTCAGCAAGATTTTGGCGATGGTTTAGGGGATGATGATACGCGGACAATGATTAAGTTAGAAGAGAATTATCGGTCTCGATCTAATATTCTTGAAGTTGCGAATCATTTAATTCAAAATAATACAGAAAGAATTGATAAGGTTTTGCGTCCGACTCGGAGTGAAGGCTTACCGATTTATTGTTATCGCGCTGATGATGAAACAGCCGAAGCACGGTTTGTTTTAAATCAAATCAAGGGATTAATGCATGATAACCCAGAAATCGGTTATGGTGATTTTGCGATTTTATATCGAACCAATGCTCAATCTCGTGCGTTAGAAGATGCCTTGAGAGGACAGGTTCCTTATACAATGATTGGCGGATTAAAGTTTTACGATCGTAAAGAAATTAAAGATAGTTTATCCTATTTACGAATATTAGTTAATCCGGCAGATAGTGTGAGTTTATTACGAGTAATTAATACACCCCGTCGCGGGATTGGAAAAACCACAATAGATAGTTTAGTCAATGCGGCGCAACAGTTAGGAATTCCCCTCTGGGAAATTATTAGTGATGCTGATTCTGTTAATACTTTAGCCGGACGTTCTGCCAAAGGAGTAAATCAATTTGCAGCCATGATTTCTCACTGGCAAACTAAAGTCAATACGTTATCGGGTTTGGAGATATTAGAAGGAATATTAGAAGAATCAAACTATATTCAAGACTTGACAAAACAGGGAACCGATGAAGCAGAAAATCGCTTAGAAAATATCAAAGAACTGTGTAATGCGGTGTCTCAATTTCAAGAAGATAATGAAGATTCTAGTTTAGAAGCATTTCTTGCTAATGCGGCTTTAGCTTCAGATTTAGATAATTTAGAAGAAGGAGAAAAAGCAGTCTCTTTAATGACCTTACATTCGGCTAAAGGCTTAGAATTTCCGATTGTATTTCTAGTCGGTTTAGAACAAGGATTATTTCCTAACTTCCGTAGTTTAGATGATCCATTAGCGATAGAAGAAGAACGCAGATTATGTTATGTTGGGATTACTCGCGCCCAGGAACAATTGTTTATTTCTCATGCCAATGAGCGCCGTTTGTGGGGTTCTCGAGAACCTTGTGTCCCGTCGATGTTTTTAAAGGAATTACCCACAGAATTAATCGCCGGAAGTTTACCCAGTTCTCAACGAAAAACTAAACCGAAAAAGACTGAGGAAAAGACATCAACGCCGTCATTAAATACAACTAAGGCAGAAGATTGGAAAGTTGGCGATCGCGTTTTTCATCTAAGTTTTGGTGTGGGAAAAATCACTCATATTTTTGGTAAACAACAAGATAAATTATCTTTAGCGGTTAAGTTTGATTATTCTAGTCCTAAAATTCTCGATCCGAATAAAGTACCCTTGCAACGGTTGGATTAAATAAACAATCCCACATCAACTGAGAAAAACTCAGCTAAAGCTTTTGCCTGCGCTTTGCTAATACTGCGTTTACCATTAACGACTTCAGAGACAACACCTCTCGAACCCATTACACCGACTAAATTTTCCTGTTTGATATTACTGGATTCCATTAGATGTAGCAGCATAGAATGGGGTGTTCCTTCGTCGAGAGGATAATTTTCGTCCTCAAATTTTTCGATTAAAGTAACTAACAGTTCGAGGATGGCATCTTCCTCGTTGCTGCGATTAACTTTATATTCTAATTCTTGTGCCAATTTAATAGCGCGTTCGTTTTCTGCCTCGGTTTCAATCACCTTTGGCTGATATTTGGCGAGTAACTGCCCGTAGTCTGAGGGATTAATAGTAAGGGTCATTTTTCCATTTATCCGTATCGTATTCGGCGTGATTTAGAATATACTTAATATAAATTCTCTGATGCTTGTAAATAATATCGACAATTAAACGATAGCGATTACCTTTAATGTTGAAAACCGTGAAATTACCGACGGCTTCGGCAGTTTTGTAAGTGGCTTGGACTTCTATTAAATTCTGCCATCGTGCTTTACAGGCAACTCTGTACCAGTTATAAAGGGCATCACAGGCATCTGCATGAGATTGACAGTAATCCCGGAGAATCTTTCGACTAATGACACGCACATTGTTTAACTAAATCTAGTTTCCTTTCAATATTCTCATATTGAGAATAAAACGTCAAGTTATTTAGGGTTTGTTAAGCCCCTTTAAAACTCTAATTTTTCATCGTTTTTTAAAGAGATAGAAAGCTATTTCCATATCTTTAATAGTCCTCTTATTCCCTCTCCTTTTAGGAGAGGGTTAGGGAGAGGTGAGAGGGCTAGGGAGAGGTTAACCTATTTGCTGTACAGGAATTTCAATGATAAATTCAGTCCCTACATTCGGAACAGGATAACAATAAATTTTACCATGATGTCTTTCTATGATAATTTGATAACTCGTAGAAAGTCCGAGTCCTGTGCCTTCACCCGTTGGTTTTGTTGTGAAAAAAGGATCGAATACTTTATCGCAAATACGGCTAGAAATCTCAGGGCCACTATTAGCAAATTTAATCCGAATCCAATTATAATCAATTGTTTCAGTTTGAATCATAATGATTTTGTCACCGGGGATTTTTTCTAAAATATAAATAGCATTCTCTAAAATATTCATAAATACTTGATTCAGTTGACCCGGATAACATTCAACTTGGGGTAAATCTCCATATTCTTTGATTACTTCAATATCATAAAGGCGATTTTTTAAAATCATTAGTGTACTATTAATTCCCTGATGAATATCCGCTAGTTTAAACTCAGACTCATCTAATCGGGAGAAGTTTCGTAATGAAAGCACAATTTCTCGAATCCGTTCTGTGCCTGTTTTCATCGAGTTTAACAGTTTGCTAAAATCTTCTTTAAGAAAATCTAATTCAATTTCTTCGAGATATTCTTGCATCTCAGCGACGGGTTTAGGATAATGTGTTTGATATAGATCGAGTAATTCAAATAAATCTTGAATATAACTATTCGCGTAGGTCAGATTACCGTGAATAAAGCTAATCGGATTATTAATTTCGTGCGCCACTCCCGCCACCATTCGACCCAAACTCGACATTTTTTCACTTTGAATCATTTGTGCTTGGGTACATCGTAATTCTTGTAAAGTATTTCGCAAGGTTTCAGTTTGCTGTTGCAGTTGAATTTCAGCTTGTTTGCGTTCTGTAATATCCAATGCATGGGAAGCGATCCCAATGACTTCTCCTTGATCCGTCACTAACGGAGTGTTATACCACTCACAGACAATGGTTGTACCATCTTTCCTCAAATTGTCATTAATGTTGCAGTATCCCCCTTGTTGCAGCAATAGATCATCAACAATTTTTTGAACCTGTTCGCGAGTCGATTCTGGTACAATAAAATCTATATATTGACCCAATGCTTCATCGTAAGTATAGCCAAAGATGCGCTCTGCGGCGGGGTTCCAAGCGGTAACTTCCATCTGAATATTCCATTCAATCACCGCTAAAGGCGTTTGTTCAATCATTAACGACAGTCGTTGCTGAAACTGTTGTAATTGTGCTTCTGCGGCAACGCGATCGCTAATATCAATCAAACAACCATCCCACAGAATAGAACCATCTGCTTGTTTTTCCGGTCGTGAGAATCCTTGTAGCCATTTTACCTGTCCTGAAGGCAAAACAATTCGCCATTCATGTTCCCAGTTTTGTAACGTTTCAGCAGATAACAGGATCGATGCGACCATAAGAGCGTCATCTTCAGGGTGAATTTTCAATATACTGTTATCCTGTTGCAGAAGTTCCGGTTCAACGCCAAAGATATCCCGACAACCCGAAGAGATATAAGGAAAAGAAAAGTTACCAGCAGCGTCTAAACGATACTGATACAGCATTCCGGGAATATTTGCTGTCAAACGTTGAAAATGAGCCTCGCTTTGTTTCAGGGCATTTTCAGCAGCCTTACGACTGGTGATATCAAGGTACACACCGCCTGTCGCGTAGATCTCGCCCCTAGCATCTCTCACCGGGAATTTAATCATTTGATAAATATGTTCTCCATCCGGCAGAGGAATAACTTCTTCTGAATATAAGTGAGGAATGACTTCTTCTGAATATAAGTCTTGAGCCGTTTTTAGGATGTATTGGTTATCGTACTGGATCAGATCGGCTATTTCTTGAGGCAAGAAATCATAGTCTGTTTTGCCTATCACTTCCCCAGGAGAGGCTTGAAAAACCCGCTCGCATTCTGGGTTAGCGATGATATACTCACCCTCTGTATTTTTAAGGAAAATTACCGCCGGTGCATGGTCAAGCACAGCTTGTAATTGATTTTGGCTTTCTTTTAATGCAATTTCAGCTATTTTGCGATCGCTAATATCATGACGAATCGAGATATATTGATAGGGTTGATATTTCTCATTCAGCAGAGGAACAATCGTAGTATCCAGCCAGTAGTAGGAACCATCTTTGGCTTTATTTTTGATTTCTCCTCGCCAGACATAGCCTTGAGAAATTGTCTGCCACATTTCCTGGAAAAATTGAGGGGAATGATAGTCAGAACTAATAATATTGTGGTTTTTTCCGATTAGCTCTTGATAATTATAACCACTCAGTTGGCAAAATTTATCGTTAATGTAAATAATATTCCCTTCAAGATCTGTAACGGATACACTGGCAGATTGATCTAGGGCAAACTTGAGGTTTGTTAATTCTTGCAGTGATTGTTGCAGTAAATCAGCGCGCTGTATGCCTATGGCTTTTAATTCTTGATTAAGCTGTTTGAGTGCTGCTTCAACCAGTTTGCGATCGCTAATCTCCATCACACAGCCATTCCATAATATCGCGCCATCGGGTTGGTATTGCGGTTGAGAAATACCTTTGAGCCATTTTAGTTTTCCAGTTGGGGTAATAATTCGCCATTCAAATTCCCATTCTGTTAAGGTTTGAGCCGAGTAAGCAATTGCATTTTCTAGCCGAGGTAGATCTTCTGGGTGTATCATCTCAAACAATAACTCAGGCTGAAGATACACTTGTTCGGGTTCAACTTCGTAAGTACAGCGGCAACCGGAAGAGACGTAGGGAAATGTTCTTGTCCCATCAGGACTCTGGCGAAATTGATAAATCATCCCCGGCACATTATCCGCCAGTGCTTCAAACTGCTTAAAGGTCTGTAATTCTGGCGGTGAAGTGACTTTTTCTTCTTCTAAAATAGCCTCAACACTGACCGTAATTCCGTCAATTTGATCCGCTTGATTACGCCACGGTGCAGCTTGCCATTTTAGGCTTTTTGATAGACTTTCTTCATCCCCTAAATACTCTGTTTGCCAAGACTGAGTTAAACCGGATAAACAGTTTTTCTGGATGGTTAGCCAATTCGGGGGAACAATAGAAATTGTTTGAGTATAACTACATCCATTCAGAGATTGACTGCCTAAATTGAGTAGTTCTCGCCAGCGTGAGTTTGCCAGCAGATATTGCATATTACGATCAAATACAGCGATCGTGATCGGGAGTTGTTCTAGCCAAAGCCACGCTTGGGTGGTGAGTTGAGGGTGATTAGAAGGCATTTTTCTTTTTCCATCAATAATTGATGGCTAAATTATTAAATTTCATCAATTTTTTATAATTCACTACTATATCAAAATTTACATTCTTTTTCTAGACATTGTTTAATCGGCTATCATTAAAGCAACAGAAAAGTTGCTTATGTCTACATAGAGATTATTTATTTTTCTCATTTGCACTCATTAATTCTTCAATTTCTATATAGATTTTATTGTGATTAAAACGATTAAGACGTTAAAATTAAATATTAAGTTCCTGAGATATTCATGATTTTTGCGAGAGTAGTTGCTTATATTTATTTGGATAAATGTAATCTATTTATCGTATAGTCCGGCTAATCAGATACAGAATCTCCTAAAAAGTAGTATATAAAAATGCATTTTTATCATACATGAGTCGCTAGACAAAACTGTATAATAGTAAACATTACAAAATTAATCTACTGTCGTTATTTTAGATCCTAATCCCCTAAGCCTATACCCAAAAGCCCAGCTACACCCTAGAAAAGGTGAGATAACAGGCTCAGATTTTCGAGATTATTTAAATAAAAAAATCCGGCTAAAAAGCCCGATCAAAAACGTTTAGAGTTATACCGATTTTAGAGTTGGAAAGATACTAATATCTTCGGCAATAAACCCTGTCAATTATCATCTTTACTACTAAGCTTTTTTATTATAATTGATAGCAGTTATAGGAAAAATAAAACAGAAATAAGTTGTAAATAATGGAAATAAAAAATACTAAAAATAACTGCTTTTTTACTTTTTTGCATAGGTCTATAAAAAAATAGTCCTCTTGTTCCCTCTCCTACGAGGAGAGGGTTAGGGAGAGGTCTCAAGCGCTTTGCCTTGCTCAAAAATCTGTTTGACGCACGGGAATTTCAATCATAAATTCAGTACCTTTACCGGGAACAGGATAACAATCAATTTTGCCATGATGCTTATCTGTGATAATTTGATAACTGATAGAAAGTCCGAGTCCTGTTCCTTGACCAATGGGTTTTGTGGTGAAAAAAGGATCAAATACTTTATCACAAATACTCTTTGAAATCTCATAGCCGCTATTGGCAATCCGAATCCGAATCCAATTAGAATCAATTCTGTCCGTTTGAATCCGAATTTCTTGATGATCTGAGTTTTTTTCTAATGCATCAATCCCATTATCTAAAATATTCATAAATACCTGATTGAGTTGACCTGGATAACATTCTATCTCCGGTAAATCAGCATATTCTGTAATCACTTCAACATCAGAAAGACGATTTTTTAAAATCATCAATGTACTATTAATTCCATCATGAATATTCGCTCTTTTAAATTCAGCTTCATCTAACCGCGAGAAATTCCGTAACGAAAGTACAATTTGTCGAATCCGTTCTGTGCCAATTTTCATCGACTTTAATAACTTACTGAAGTCCTCTTTCAGAAACTCTAATTCAATTTCTTCGAGTAATTCTTGAATATCCGCTGCGGGTTCAGGATAATGTTCTTGATACAGATCTAATAATTCAAATAAATCTTGAATATAATCCGAGGCATGGGTGAGATTGCCATGAATAAAACTCACCGGATTATTAATCTCATGCGCGACTCCACCTACCATTTGACCCAAACTCGACATTTTTTCATTTTGAAGCATTTGTGCTTGTGTTCGCTGCAATTCTTTTAAGGTATTTTGTAATATTTCCGCTTGTTGTTGTAGCTGAATTTCGGCTTGTTTGCGTGCCGTAATATCCATAATTGTTCCAAACAAACCAGTCACTTCACCCTGTTGATTTTGAACAGCTTCGGTTTTAATATTCACATAGTGTAAATCTTCATCTGTTCCTACTCTCAACTCCAGCTCAATCGCTTCACCCGTTGCTATCATTTGGTTTAGAGCCTGTTGTAATCGAGGAATATCTTCAGGATAATAGTACTCTATTGCCTCGCTTAAAGAGGGTATACCTTGTTCCAGGGGACGATTAAACAGGCGGAAAACCTCTTGAGACCAAGTCAGTTGCTCAGTGACTGCATTATATTCCCAATTCCCAATATGAGCAATTCGTTGTGCTTGTTGTAAATCTCTTGTGGTTTTCTCGAAGGCAGCTTCGGCTTTTTTACGTTCAGTAATATCTCGCGTAATCGTTGCTATTCCCATTGCTTCCCCAGTTTCAGGATGACTGACTGTGAATATCGTTTCATCAACGGGAATTAAACAGCCTGTTTGGAAATGCTGGAATTGTAATTCTCCCTGCCAAGTTCCTTTTTTCAGAACTTCAGGTAAAATCTTGTCTTCAAGCAATTGAATCTCTTTAGGATAATAGAAATCAGTGACTTTTTTCGTTTGTGCCTCTTCTATATTGTTTAACCCCACCATTTCTAAGCCGGCTGGATTAACATAAACAAGCTGGTTTTCAAGGGTAGCAAATGCAATAAAATCTGAACTGGCTTCAATAATTGAAATCAGTTTCTGACGTTCGGCTTCGGCTTTTTTGCGTTCAGTAATATCCATCAGCGTTCCAAACAGGCGGATCACTTGTCCCTGTTCATTGCTGACTGCTTGCCCTTTAGCGTTAACGTGGCGAATTTCACCACTGGCACGAATCATCCGTACTTCTACATCGTAAGAGATTCCTTCATTGGCGGCTTCGGTAACGACTTTATAAAACCATTCCAAATCTTCAGGATGAGACAAAGCCATCACTTCTTCAAAAGAGGGTACAGATGTGTTATCGTCTAAACCATAAATCCGAAACACTTCCTTAGACCATTGAATTTCCCCTGTGGCAATTTCATAATTCCAGTTGCCGATATGAGCCAGTTTTTGAGCTTCTTGCAGTTCAGCAGTGGTGTGTTGTAGTTTCAGTTCAGCTTGCTTACGTTCTGTAATATCCAGCGCATGGGAAGCAATACCGATCACTTCTCCTTCAGGAGTCACGAGCGGGGTGTTATACCACTCACAGATAATGATTTGACCATCTTTTCTCAAGTTTTCGTTAATTTGGTAGCGTCCACCTTGCTGCATCACTAACTCTGCATTAATTCCTTTAAGCTGTTGGCGAACCGCTTCTGATAGAAAGAAATTCATGTGCTGACCAATTGCTTCGGAGGTAGAATAACCAAATATCCGTTCTGCGGCTGGGTTCCAGGCGGTAATTTCCATCTGAGTATTCCATTCAACCACTGCAAGAGGCGTTTGTTCTACCATCAATGACAACCGTTGCTGAAACTGGTGTAGCTGTTCTTCAGTACGTTTGCGATCGCTAATATCAATTAAACAACCATCCCAAATCACAGAACCGTCTGCTTGACGCTCAGGCCGTGCGATGGCTTGTACCCATTTCACTTCTTTTGAGGGAAGAATTGCACGCCATTCATGCTTCCAATTTTGTAAGGTTTGCGCGGAAAATGTTACTGCTGTCATCACCTCTGCTTGATCTTCGGGGTGAATTTTTAACAAACTTGCATCCTGTTGCAGTTGTTCCGCTTCGATCCCGAAAACATCTCGACAACCGGAGGAGACATAAGGATAAGAAATACTGCCATCGGCATCTCTACGCAGTTGATACAGCATTCCGGGAATATTTGCTGTCAAACGTTGAAAATGAGCTTCGCTCTGTTTGAGGGCATTCTCAGCTCTCTTACGACTGGTAATATCTGTTGAAACCCCTCCGACAGCATAGATTGTACCGTTGGTATCAGCAACTGGAAACTTGATGGTTTCATAAATATGCTCTCCATCTGCCAAGGGAACAGTTTCTTCTAGGTATACAACCTCACCCGTTTTCCAGGCTTTTTGGTCTGTATGTTGGATGGCAGTTGCCGCTTCTGGGGGAAATAAGTCGCGATCGGTTTTACCAATCAATTCTCCTGGGGATGCTTGCAAAACCTGCTCACAGACTCGATTTGTAATGATATACTCACCCTTTAAACTTTTGAGGAAAATGACAGCGGGTGCATGATTAATAAAAGTTTCTAACTGAGCTTGACTTTTTTGCAATGCAATTTCTGTCTGTTTGCGATCGCTAATATCATAGCTAATTGAGATATATTGATAAGGCTGATTCTGATGATTTAGTAAAGGAACAATTATAGTATCAACCCAATAAGATGAACCCTCTTTGGCTTTATTTTTAATTTCTCCCCTCCAAATCTTACCCCGAGAAATAGTACGCCACATTTTTCGGAAAAAAGTTTTGGAATGATAGCCTGAATTAACAATATGATGATTTTTGCCGATTAGTTCTTTGCGAGAATAGCCAGAAATTTGACAAAATTGATCGTTGACATCAGTAATAATGCCTTTAGTATCTGTAATGGCAACAATTGCAGATTGATTCAGTGCAAGCTTCAAATCTTCTAAGTTTTTCAGAGACTGTTGTAATTGAGTGGTTCGTTCTTGCACTCGGATTTCTAATTCTTCGTTAAGCTGTTTAAGTGCAATTTCAGCTATTTTGCGCTGGCTAATATCAATCACACAACCATCCCATAAGATCGCCCCATCAGGTTGGTATTGCGGTTTAGAAATACCTTTAAGCCATTTTAACTGTCCAGTTGGGGTAAGAATTCGCCATTCTGCTTCCCATCTTGTGAGAGTTTTAGCCGAATATTGGATTGTATTTTCAATCCGAGTTTGGTCATCAGGATGTACTACTTCAAATAATAACTCTGGCTGTTGTTGAACTTGTTTGGGTTCGAGTTCATAAGTATAACGACATCCTGAAGAAATATAAGGAAAAGTTCTTGTACCATCAGGACTGAGGCGAAATTGATAAATCATTCCTGGCACATTATCAGCCAGTTGTTGAAATTGCTTAAACGTCTGTAATTCTGGGGGGTTATCAACTTTTTTTTCTTCTATAACGGCTTCAACACTAACCGTAATTCCACCGACTTTACCCATTTCATTATACCAAGGGGTTGCCTGCCAGTTTAGAGATTTTGATTGATTTTGTTCGGGCTGAATTTGCTGAGTTTGCCAAGATTGAGGAGAACCCGATAAACACTGTTTAATAAGAGTAGACCAATTTAAAGGGAGAGGAGAAAAGGTATGAGAGTAAGATTGTCCTTCTAAAACCCGAGCGCCTAAATTCAGTAACTCACGCCAGCGATAACTTGCCATAATATAGTGCATTTGCTCATCAAATAAAGCGATCGCACTTGGAAGTTGTTCTAGCAAAAGGCGTGTTTGAGTTGTGAGTTGGGATGGGGAAGTTAACATCTTATTCGATAAACTCTAACGGAGCAAAGAAGGTCTATTTGCAAAAGGCAGTTAAGTTAGAAAGATTCACTCTCGCAACTGCAATAAAGATCGCTGACAGAGATGATGGTTCTTTGTTCCATTATTCAATTAATATATTGAATTTGTCATCCGCAAATTCATTGAGGCTGTGATGTGAATATTCTTGAGTCCATATCCATAATTTCCACTAGAGTGATGGTGAAATAGGATAGACCGTTGTAATAAATGTTTTGTAATATTGGCTGATCGAACTTAAACTGTCTAAAACTTTATATTCAGAATCAATTTATTGAGTTTTATTTATGCATTCTTTAAATTACCCCTCTGTTCTCAGTAGCTTTTCGGAGAAAACTATGCAACAATAGTGACAGTGCAATACGCAGCGTTTCTATCACTTTAGTTTGATCCTCCATGCAAACGCCCCGCATCCATTCTGATACGATTGAAGAGGTAAAACAACGAGCCGATATTTATGACGTTGTTTCTCAACAGGTGGTGCTGAAGCGACGGGGAAAGGATTTTGTCGGTTTGTGTCCTTTTCATGAGGAGAAAACCCCTAGTTTCACCGTGAGTCCAGTCAAACAAATGTATTATTGTTTTGGCTGTGGAGCGGGTGGCAATAGTCTGAAGTTTTTAATGGAACTGAAGAAAGAGTCTTTCGCCGATGTTGTCTTAGACTTAGCGCAACGGTATCAGGTTCCGGTTAAAACAGAATCCCCCGAACAACATCAGGAATTTCAACGTCAGTTATCGCTACGAGAACAGTTATATGAAATCCTGGCGATCGCCACCAGTTTTTATCAGCATACGCTGCAACAATCAGAAGGTAAAATAGCATTAGAATATTTAAAATCAACCCGTCAATTAACCACTGAAACAATCCAACAATTTCAGTTAGGTTATGCACCCTCCGGATGGGAAACGCTTTATACTTATTTAGTTGAGCAACGACAATTTCCAGTTAATTTAGTTGAACAAGCCGGATTAATTGTACCCCGAAAAAATGGCAGCGGTTATTATGATCGATTTCGCGATCGCTTAATGATTCCAATTCATGATGCTCAAGGACGAACAATTGGATTTGGCGGCAGAACTTTAACCGATGAACAACCGAAATATCTCAATTCTCCCGAAACAGAATTGTTTGATAAAGGCAAAGTATTATTTGGATTAGATAAAGCTTATTCAGCCATTTCTCAACAAGATAAAGCCATCATTGTAGAGGGATATTTTGATGTGATCGCGCTTCATGCTGCCGGAATTGAAAATGTAGTAGCTGCCTTGGGAACAGCGTTGAGTTTACATCAAGTTCGTCTGCTTTTACGCTATACTGAATCAAAACAAATTATCCTTAATTTTGATGGGGATAGCGCCGGACAAAAGGCAACTCAACGAGCCATTACAGAAGTCGAAACCCTCGCTTATCAAGGGGGTGTTCAACTGTCTGTATTAAACTTACCGGATGGCAAAGATGCGGATGAATTTTTGAGTCTTTATTCTGCTGAATCTTATCAAGAATTAGCCACCCATGCACCGTTATGGTTAGATTGGCAAATTCATCAATTCTTATCGGGACGAGATTTAAATAAAGTCGTAGAAGCGCAACAAGTTGAAAAACAGATGCTTGAACTGTTGCAGAAGATTGAAAACGGACTGCAACGAATTCATTATATTGAATATTGTGCAGAAATTTTAAGTCAAGGACAAACTCGCTTAATTGAAGTTTTGTCTAAAAGCTTACAAACACAAATTAATAAGATTAGAAGAACCCCTCAAACTCAAAGCAATCATCAACAAAAGGAGCCTCATTTACCGTTTGTTTCTCAAGGCAGTTTGCTCGGAGAAGCAGAAACTGCATTACTGAGAATTTATATTCATTATCCTCAACACAGACAAACTATTTTAGATGCTATGGATGCTCGTGATTTAGAGTTTAGTTTATCTCAAAATCGTTTACTGTGGCGCAGTATTGTTGAGATAGAACAACAGTTTCAAGGGTCAGTTGAACAGATAGATTTATGTTCTAGTTTACAAGATTATTTTAGTATAAAACAAGAAAAATTAGAATTATCGCATTTGTTATTTTTAGATGAAATGGCTCAGCGCCGGGTTTTACGCGCTCCTTTAGAAATTAGAGCGGCGATCGCATCAATAGAATTTGTAATTTGTCAGAAACGTAGAAGTTACGCTTTACAGCTTTGGCAAGAAACCAACTGGCGTGAAAATCCTGATTTAGCTCAAAGTTATCAAAAGCAATTTTCTCAAGAGCAGGAATGGATTAATGAATTAGAAAGATTAAGAATTACAACTTACAAAGAGTTAAGCGGTATTCCGTTAGGAAAGTTAGCAGATATTTAGTAAATCATAATTTGTAGAGTGGGTTAGGTGTAAGATTTCTTTTGAAGAAAAGCGAATAGCATTTAATCAGCACGATAACCCACTATTTAAAATATTATCTAAGTAATTTCATCTATTTCTTCAGTCACGACTCTGCGAATAATTTCAGTCACTTCTGTTGCAATTCTGGCATCTAAATGAATAGATTCTTGGTCAAAATTTTCTATATTTTCTATCGGAATTGCACCTCTAATTGTCAAGGCAAGGGATCTAAGTTTAGCTGATTTTCCTTGGGATTTTGGTAAGGGATCAATAAACTGAACAAATGCCATATAAGTGGTTTCAATAGTGTTTCTGAGGCTGCTGGGGCCATGTCCGAGCTTTGATAATATAACAGGAGATTGAATGATATTTTCTAATCCTAATAGCTTAAAAGCCGCATCCATAAACCGCGCCGAATCTTGTCCTAGCGCTGTAACAATACAGGGTAAATTATTTTCAGCAATTCCAGGTAAGCAGCATTCGGGTGTTAAATGATGATGCCAGCCAATCATTGAAATGATGCGAGTTAAATCATAGGCTGAAACTAAATTTTCACCTCGAGGAGTTTGAGAAACAGCTTGTAGTAAAACCTGCTGAGTTAATGTATCATAAATCTCAGGATATTCGATCAAAGGCGCTTCTCCATAGTCTCCTTGAAATTTTAATTCCCAATTTCCAGTAATTGTTTTTAACCATTGTTCCAATTTAGAACGAGTTTCAAACCGTTTAAACATTGCAGACAATGCATTAGAACTTCCGACAGATTTTTGATAAGTAACAATATCCTCAATAGTTTGACAAAAAGGGAGTTGAATCTCTGCATTATCTCGATTGCGAATCATCCAATTCTGAGGAGAAGTTGAAAAGGCTTTTTGATTAATTTGACTGAGAACATTTAAGATCGCAATTAATTTAGTGGCACTCCAAAACTGAGTATTATGAAGTGCATTTTTCCCTAACCATAATCCCTCTATTTGTCCATTTTGCCAACTCCCCAGACAAATACAAGCTTCTTGAATATCTCGATGTAAAAAGTTTAAACTTTCTGTGTGAATTGTCGGTAATTGTCCTAAATAAGGATATGGACGAAACCGCATGGGTTGTTGTTTGAGATAAGATGAATAGTTTTCAAGTTCGGTTTGATAAGGAGAATGATGAATCCCTTGATCTAAAAAGGCTAAATGATCGGATGTTGCCCCTTTTTCAATTTCAAGTTGAAGAAAATGTTGAAAAACAGCAGCCCGATTTTTGGCAAATTCTAGTTGTGTCTGGTTAATTTGGCTCATTCAAACACCGATTGAAATCATTGAGAGTTATTTCTATTTTAGCGTAGTTTTATATCCGAATGAAACCCCATTGGCTAGTGAACTCTCGTTTAGAATAGTGATTGGGGCAGCAATATCACTACCCCGATAGATCAAACAATCTCAATCATTTAAGATGAGGACTTTTGCGGTTGCATTCGAGATAATGGCGAAGCCAATAATAGAATTTTTTCTAATAAACCAGGGGCGAAACGACTACACCAAACGGCTAGATGACTTTGCCATCCTACTAATATTTCAGGGGAATTTTTTCGGAGTCCTTTAATTAGTTTTTTAGCAACTTGTTCAGTCGTCATCGGCATCACCCCACGAAATAGATGTAAACTCCGAGTCATATCTGTCTCGGTTAAGGTGGGAAGTAATGCCACCACTCGGATATTATGTTGGCTGAGTTCGCTGCGTAAGGCTTGGGTTAGCCCTAAAATGGCGAATTTGGTTGCAGAATAGGTAGACATCGTCGGGGCGGCAATTTTTCCCATTAAGCTAGAGACATTCACAATGGTACCCTGTTGACGAGTTGCCATTCGTCGAGCAACTGAACGAGTAATCGTATATAATCCCATTACATTCAGGGCAATTTCTTCTTGAACATCGGGAATTTTTGACTGTAAAAATGGGGTTTGATGGGCAACACCCGCACAGTTAATTAACAAGTCAATTGGCCCGTAAGCCCGCCATGCTTGAGCCATTACAATATTAATTTCAATCGGTTGAGTTAAGTCAACTGCTAAAGTAATAACCTCAACATTCAAGGCTTTAATTTCAGTAGCTAATTCCGCTAATTTTTGGCGATCGCGAGCAACTAATACTAAACGTTTAACTCCGTTTTTGGCAAGTTCTAAAGCAATAGAACGCCCAATGCCACGGGAAGCACCTGTGACTAATGCAACTCTGTCATGAATGATCATCTAAACCTCCTTAAGATCTAGCATAAGGTCATAAGAAAAGCGATCTCAAAGGGAAAATTTTCGAGAATTGCCCTTTGATCAAGTTGGAGAATAGAAAACCCGATCAATTAACAGAAACTAGTGATTTCTGTTTGTTTAAAATCTTTGATTCAGGTTAAGCTCGTTTAATGATTTAGATGTTGAATAGCCCTGTTGTTGTTACGACTCATTCGGTAGAAGCGTTAACAACTTCTACATTTTGGCTATGCAAGATTAAGAAATTCTGGTTGATGGCTGAATCTTTCAACTGAAGGAGTTCTTTTTAATCAATAGATTAAAGATTCAGAAAATCATACAAAGTGGAGTGATATTAACAGACATAGTCTTAATTCCTCAACTCATCTTAGATTGACTGAGCAAAAATAGTCTCTAACATAAATCGATCAGTCTCCTGACGACGAGTGTTCACAATATTGAGCTAGCTTCGTTATGCATAATTTAACAACCTTATCTTCAATTTTCAACCTTTTTTAATAAGATTTTTGCAACACTTATTTACATTTTGCAAAAAAAAATTCAAAATCAGTTTAGGTAAAGTGACTCAAACCCAGAATGATAAAGGGATAGAGAGATTGTCTGATTGTCTCATTTATCAAATTATTTGGCTAAGTTTCCGGATTATTTTCTAAGATTTCTGTAGTTTTATAGTTTTACTGTTACAAATATCACAAAATTAATCGTGATTCCCAGATTTTTCTCAGAATACAATACAGCTTTTATTCCTTTGATAGAATTGTTATTTGGATTTAAATAAGCTATTGTAAGCTCCATGACGGTAAAGATGAGGAGTTAATTCTTTGGTTCCAATTCGTGATGATAATCCTGTCAGTATTACACCTTGGATGACCTGGGGTCTAATTGCTGCTAATATAATCTTATTTTTAATTGAGTTAAGCTTATCGGATAATCAGCTTCAAAGCTTTTTTTATCAATGGGCTTTTGTTCCCTGTCAACTCTTTGAAGTTTGTTCTACTGCTTTACCCAATTCTGCCTTTCCCGAGTGGATCACTTTAGTGACTTCTCAGTTTCTTCATGGTGGTTTTGGTCACATTCTCGGTAATATGCTGTATTTATTTATTTTTGGTAATAATATTGAGGAGCGTTTAGGTCACTTGAAGTTTCTGATTTTCTATCTGGCTTGTGGCGCTTTAGCCGCTTTAACTCAAGGTATTTTTGCCCCAGATTCTATCATTCCCACTTTGGGAGCCAGTGGTGCAATTGCTGGAGTACTGGGTGCTTATTTAATTCGATTTCCTCGGGCTAAAGTTACCCTATTACTCCCAATTATTGTCTTCTTTTTTAGAGTTCGACTGCCAGCCTTCTTTTTCCTAGGTTTTTGGTTTGCAATGCAATTTTTCTATGGTGTTGCCAGTCTTGATGCCACAGCCAACTTAGGCTCACAAGGAGGAGTCGCTTACTGGGCGCACGCAGGGGGATTTATTTTTGGTATTCTTATTGCTCCGATATTGGGTTTGTTTTCTTCTGAGCGTCGTTAAGAGTATGATTAACAGAGAAGTAAACGGCAATAAATCCCTGACCAACTGATTTGATATTCTTTGTAATTAATCCTGCCAAAGAGGCACAGTCAGTCAGAGAACAATCAGTAACAAATGACAAAAAAGCGATCGCTCTCCATGAAAATGTAACCTCGATTTAACTGTAATTTAATTAAAAAAAAACAGTATGGAATAGCAGAAAAAGCAACTGCCATTCAAACCTGGGTCAATTGGATAACGGAAAGCGGACAAGGGTTGAATCAAACCTTAAGATATACCCGCATTCCAGACAATATTGCCACCAATACCGTTAAAGTGGTTAAAGATAATATCGCCTCTCATCCATAACCCTATTGTTCTATTTTTTCTGCTTCTTCTTCGGCAACTTCAGCATTGCGCTGATATAAAGCGGCTCGATTTTGAGCAGTTGTGTATCGTTCATAATCTGGAGAAACCTGACTCATTAATCTCGAAGCGTCTCGCCACTGCTGAGCAATATCACGCCACTGAGGGGCTGTAGTCGCCTGTTCTCCAGCTAAAACAGCCTGTTGAGCAATCCGCACCGCCTGGTTAAAGGTTTCTTTGTCTGACTCAGAAGATGAAGAGGGTTGAGATAAGTTTTCTGTTGCCGATGGCTGAGTCATTGGTAAGGATAAAGTGGGAAATCCTGATGCTGAGGTAAACCAATGGTATAAACCCACTGCCAGTAACATGGCTCCCACTCCTAAACTGGTTCCCCCAATCAGACCTTTTTGAAATTGACGTTGTTCCCGCAATTGAAACACATCAGGTGTTCTAGATTTAATAGGGTTAGGAAGCTGATACCAATAGTCTTGAACTTCTTCTATGAGTTGTCTGAATAAGTTAGGCTGGCTGAGGGTAATATCTTCATACCACAAGAGTTGACGTTCTGGGTCTTGGCTAATATCATCAAACCACAAAAGCTGCTGTTCTTGGACTAAACGACTGTTGATTCGCACCCGATGAACATGGCGAGGTGAGATAGATTCTAAAATAGTTTGTACCTGTGGTACAACGTGAGATTGTTCTAGGTGTTCGGCTTGAGTTGCCTCGCACAGCAGTTGTAATACCCCGTCCACAAAAATTGCTCGAGTCCGCACCCCGATTTCAGCCAACCGCAAGTTCAATACTTGAATAATTGCGGCAATACTGCCTTTGTGAGCTTGTTGGGTAATAATATCATCCACTAATCCTGACATTTTGATTGGTCTTTGCCATTAAGTGTTTATTATTCGCTAGCCTCTCGACACACTAGCCGCAAAGGGCAGTCTGATATTGATTTCTCCGTGATAGCTAGCTCATCGTCTAAAAACGAGTCCCTAACTCCTATTAACGGAACTTTGCACTAAAAAACCGGATATTTTAGGACTTTTTCCCCCTATTATCGTAACAGAAACACAGAACAAAAGATGAGGCAATCATTTGTTATAAAGGGGGATAGGGACAAGGCGACTCAGTGAGAAATATTGAATCTTTTCTCAGCATCAGGCGGAGGACAAGGTAAATTAGCTGTATCTATTTACTACTTATGCTATAGTAGTAAACTAGCTTTAACACTCGCTCAATTTCTGTGGGTAAGAATATGACTCACCTCAGGAAATGGGTTTTAGGATAAAGAATAATTTGGAGAGGTGGCAGAGTGGTCGAATGCGCTCGACTTGAAATCGAGTGTGCCGAAAGGTACCGTGGGTTCGAATCCCACCCTCTCCGTTGGTTTCAGAGATTGTCCCACCAGCAAATATTGCAGTTTGACGACAGTTTGACGTTAATCTAGCGAACGCTATCAGAAGATTGGGATAAAACAAACAACTGTCAAGAAGACTTAACCCAATCTGTAACATTTTCTGGAATAATAAGGAACCGATTGCACTGTATTGCCTAAGGATTTAATGTCACTGATCTCTGCTCAACCTGCTTTACTGGTTTTAGTTGATGGCACAACCTATCGAGGTTGGTCATTTGGTGCTCCGGGAACCGTTATCGGAGAGGTAGTATTTAATACCGGGATGACCGGATATCAAGAAGTATTGACCGATCCGAGTTATTGCGGCCAGATGGTGACATTCACCTATCCTGAGTTAGGCAATACAGGAGTCAATTCAGAAGATGAAGAATCTGCTCAGCCTCACGTCAAAGCAGTCATTGCCCGTAATATTTGTACCCGTCCCAGTAACTGGCGAAGTCAACAGTCTTTGTCTGATTATCTAATTCAACACAATATCCCCGGCATTTATGGGATTGATACCCGCGCTTTAACCCGAAAACTGCGAACAGTTGGCTCGATGAATGGCGGTATTTCCACTGAAATTTTAGATCCAGAACAGTTACAATCGCAAGTTGAACAGGCCCCCAGTATGGCGGGGTTAAATTTAGTCAAAGAAGTCACCACATCTGAGATTTACGAATGGTCCCAACCCACCGAAAGCACTTGGGAATTCAGCGACTCTGCCACCACTGACTCGGGTCAATATACAGTTGTCGCCATTGATTTTGGCATTAAACGCAATATTCTCAAACGCCTCGCCAGTTATGGTTGTAAAGTGATTGTGGTTCCGGCAAATACTCCGCCTGAAGAGATTCTCAAATATAATCCAGATGGGATTTTTCTCTCCAATGGCCCCGGAGATCCGGCAGCCGTACAAGAAGGAATTGATACCACTCGGGAATTATTAAAAGCTGAAAAACCGGTATTTGGTATTTGTATGGGTCATCAAATTTTAGGCTTATCTTTAGGGGCAGAAACCTTTAAATTAAAGTTTGGTCATCGGGGTTTAAATCAACCCGCAGGTTTACAACAAAAACCGGTGGAAATTACCAGTCAAAATCATGGGTTTGCTATTACGCCTGATTCTTTGAGTGATGACGTTGAGATTACTCACTTCAATCTAAATGACCGAACCGTCGCAGGACTCAAGCATAAATCTCAGCCATTATTTTCGGTACAATATCACCCCGAAGCCAGTCCTGGCCCCCATGATGCGGATTATTTATTTAAACAGTTTGTTGAGGAAATGAAGCAACTGAAAAAATAAAAGTTATTCAGCAATGCTTGGGTGTGTCTGTCGGATGCACCCAAAATATTTGAATTAAATCCAATATTGAATCATTAACAATACAACAGGTAAAAGTAAGAAAGAGAATAAAGTAGAGACGACCACAACTCGAGCCGTTCGTTCTGCATCTCCTCCAAATTCATTTACCATGATAAAGGCTGTAATTGCCGTTGGCATCGAACCTTGCAACATAAACACTTTTAAATCTATTGTATCTACTCCTATCATTTTTCCAACACTATAAGAAATAATTAATCCGCCGAATAATCGCATCAAGCTGGCTCCCATTTCATAGCGAGTAAGCTGTAACGAACTCCCCGCAATTTGTAATCCCAATAGAATTAAAGCCATGGGAACAGCACTTTCAGATAATAGATGTAACCCTTCATCAAGCCGTAGTGGTAATTGAATATTAAATTGATTGAAACTAATGCCGAATAAGATTGCCCAAAATAGTGGTAATTTAAATGTAAATCGAATCGAAGATAAAAAACCACCTGCTTGTAGAAAGCCCGGCATCGTGATTAAAACCACTAAGTTCCAAGCAATTAAATAAATCACGCCTCGTTCTAATCCAGCTTCTCCAAGCGCAAATAGAATAATCGGAAGACCCATATTACCCGAATTCGCTAAGGCTGTGGTGGCAACTAAACTTTTTCTTAAATCGAGGGAAAATCCCAAATAATAACCAATATTCCAAGCGATTATTCCGAGAATAAAATAGATTAATGTAAACCCTACAACAATGGTAAAAACATCTTCCCCAGTTAAAGTAGTACGGTAAAGTGTATCTGCAATTAATGCCGGAAACAAGACATAAAGTACAAGGCGAGATAATGTTTTTTGTTCTAAGGATAATGTTGTGCCTACAATAAATCCAATCAGAACAATGAAACCGACTGGCAGAATCGCAGATAAAATAACATTCATTTAGTGTTTGTTATTGGTTATTTGTTGTTCGTCATATACAGGGAGTAGAGTAATATTTTTCTCCCCTTCTCCTTTTCTGCTTGTCTCCTTTTCTGCTTGTCTCCTTTTCTGCTTGTCTCCTCCTTTGTTTACAGATTAAAAAATTAAACTGAATTATTTCCTGTTGCCCCAGAATAAACCACACCCCGTTGCATATCCAAAGTCAAAATCACACCATCACGAATAATTTGGGTGGCATTTTCTACCCCAATAATCACAGGTATTCCTAAGCGTAAACCAATCACCGCTGCATGACTGGTGAGACTATCAATTTCTGTGACAATACCCGCCGCCTTACGAATACATTCAACAAAATCTGCATTCGTTTGAGGGGCAACAATAATTTCACCCGGATTAAAATCAGCTAATTCTGCGGCTGTGGCGGCAACCTTAGCCCGCCCCGTTACATTTCCTTGGCCAATACCAGTGCCTTGACCCAAAACTGCGGTCACCACCTCCACTTTAATTAAATCCGTCGATCCAGGTACCCCCTGTAACGTACCAGCGGTTGTGACGACCAAATCTCCATCTCGGAGTAAACTCCCCTCACGCGCCACATTAACAGCGGATTGAAACGTTTGATCGGCTGAAGGTAAATCTAACACCAACAACGGTTTAACGCCCCAAACCAAACTCAACTGACGGGCGACATCCACATGAGGCGTAATGGCTAAAATGGGAGTTTCTGGCCGGAATTTGGAAACATTGCGGGCGGTTGCCCCGGTTTTAGTCAGCGTCATAATCGCCGATGCGTCTAACTGTCTGGCAATTTGACCCACCGCTTGACTAATGGCATTGGGAATAGACCGGCCTGTATCTGAGACATTGGCAATATTACGAGTAATGGTATCCTGTTCGATGCGAGTGGCAATTCTAGCCATGGTTGCAACCGCTTCAACCGGATATTTACCCACAGCGGTTTCATTCGATAACATTACCGCATCCGTTCCATCTAAAATTGCATTAGCAACATCAGAAATTTCTGCCCGAGTCGGCCGGGGATTATTCACCATACTATCTAACATTTGAGTAGCGGTAATCACCGGAATACCAATGCGGTTAGCGGTACGAATCAACTGCTTTTGTAAAATCGGTACATCTTCAGCGGGTAACTCTACCCCTAAATCTCCCCGCGCCACCATGGCCCCATTACAGAGGGTGAGAATTTCTTCCATCTGTTCGATGGCCTCGTGCTTTTCGATTTTAGCAATCACCGGAACTTCCTTACCGGCGCTGGCAATTAATTCTTTAATTTCTAAAATATCTTGCGGATTTCGCACAAAGCTAAGGGCAACCCAATCCACCCCTTGGTCTAAACCGAACATCAAATCCTTTCTATCTTTGTCGGTTAAGGCTTTAATCGAAAGATAAACCCCCGGAAAGTTTACCCCTTTACTATTGGACAAGGGGCCGCCTACCACCACCCGACAATGTAACTGTCCGGCTGCGCGATCGACTTTTTCCACCTTCATTTCCACTTTGCCATCATCTAACAAAATGTTTGCCCCTTCTGGGACTTCTTCAGCGAGGGGTTGATAGGTGACCGAAGAAATCTCTTGAGTCCCCGGTTGAATGTGACTCGTTAGGATAAATGGATCATCGCGTTTGAGGACAATTGAACCATTTTCAAATTTGCCCAAGCGAATTTTTGGCCCTTGTAAATCTTGTAAGATACCCACAGGCTGATTCAGTTCAAAAGAGGTTTGCCGAATCAGACGAATACTGCGTTGATGATCTTCATGGGTTCCATGAGAAAAGTTTAACCGTAATGTGGTTGCCCCAGCTTGGATCAATGCCCGCAAGACATCAGGCTGTTGAGTCGCAGGACCAATAGTAGCAACAATTTTAGTTCGATGGAGAAACGATGGCGATACTGCTAACGCAACACTTCGTGAACGCATGAATAACAATCTCAGGGGAATGAACAAGTGGACAAAATCCTCTCTCCAAATTTAACCATGGTATTGACCCGAGGTGAGATTTTTTTCGTTTATTGTTGGGATCTCGTCTGGAATTGATCATGGCAGATCTTCTCTGCTGTGAGGTCGAATCGTGCCATGGGTGCGTGCCTGCCTTATTTCTGATTTGGCGATCGCAGGTTCATCATACCGTACTGAGGCTGCTCAACATCAGTTTTTTCCTCTGTACCAACTCAAACACTGACCTGATTATTGTTGCGGGATATAGTCAAGTCGCTTTTTTGGGGCTAATGCAGTTGATTCTTATCACCTCATTTGAATCATTAGTGGGTGTTTTCGGCAAATTTAATACATCAACCGCAAAGATTTTATTAAAAAAATATATTGATTTCCGAAAAAAAGTAGCTCAACTACAGAATACAATATAAACCCTCTCTGCCGATCCTAACTTAACTGGCTTACCTCAAGTTTATTGTTCATTTGATTGAAGCCCTGAGATTGAATAAAGATATCGATATAAATCTATATTAACTGACAATAATATTATTTGATTATTGACTCCATAAAAATTATTTTATAGGAGCGTTTTTTACTGGATTTATATAGCTATATATCTATTTTTTACAAAACCCCCATCAAATTAAAGATAAATCCATTAGTTTTTAAAGATTTGGTAAAGATAGAAGAGATTTGATAAATAAATAGATAAATCATGATAGTTTTGGATCAAGACATCAAAACAAGATTTCATTTTCGTTAACTTTCATAAACAACTTCAATCATTGCAGATTGCTACATTCAGTATTTAGCATAAATTTGTACTGCTAAAACAAAAACATCTTAATAAAACGCAAGAAAAAGAGGGTATTATGTCAACTCAAAGCATCGATTTTGGTTTACAATTTGAAACATCCGATCAAAATCTCTTTGGAACTGATACAGAATTTAGCTTTAAAGATGATAGGTTAATTGGGTCGGAATTTGATGAATTGATTGATTTAGATTTTGCAGAGATTTCGGGTCAAGGTAAAGCAGGCGCTCAAGTCACGATAGAATTAGATGGGGGTACTATTAATGCATTCATCCCAATTAATTTATCCCTAGAGATTCCAGATCAGCCCTTACAAGCAGGCGAAACATTTATCATTAAATCAGATTTCTCTTTTGCAACAGATACGGTTCCTTCTTTTACAACTTCCAGCCCTAATACTGCTTATAATATAGACTTAATTGCCGATGTTGCCGCAGAGTTAAATGCTTTCGGTTTCAATACCAGTTTCGACATTGATGAAATAATACCTCTGGTTAATTTTGATAGTGCTGAATCTTCTGATGTTTTTGTTAATAATGATATTAGTAATCTCAGCGTCACTATTCCAAATCTCGATACCGTAGGAACACGAACGGATGGTTTACAATTAACCGCTGCAGTCACAGATACATTCGTTGAAGGTACTGTTGATGTTGATGCTGTTATAGCCAGTTTATTCGGACTGTCACCCTTTCAACGGGAGTTAACCCTAATATCAATACCTTTTTCTGATGATCTTGTATTGGACTTCAACGCTTTAGATGTAGATGCAGGTGCAGATATATCATTGATTCAAGCACTTTCTTTAAGTGACATTACATTACCCGCCAAATTAACCTTAGAAGATGGAACAATAATTCCTTTTAAGGTTGGAGAAGATATAGAAGTTACAGTCCCCAATAATGTCGGTTCATCCCTTGAAATTAATGCTGAAATTGATATTAATGCACTCTTCAGTAATCAAACAAACATAGAAGTCGATCCGACTATAAACATTCAAGCTGGGGAGTTTTCGCTGCAAGGGCCTTTCGGTTTCAATCAGTCTTTTGATCCTCTGTTTGAAGGGAATATTAATCCTGATACAACTTCATTTGAGGTGTTTAATGATACATTTGACTTGGGTGGCTTTAATCAAGAGGAATTCAGTTTCCAAGTCGATGTCATTGATCAATCTATTGAACCGACCCCAGTTGAAGGCGATATTGTGGGTACAGATAACGATGATAGTACCAGTCTACTGCGCGGTACTGATAACGATGACCGCATATTTGGCTTAGCTGGAGATGACCGGATGCGGGGTCGTGATGGTGATGATATTCTATTTGGTGGCCCAGGAGACGAAGAACGGATGCGAGGCGATGATGGGGATGATACCTTAATTGGTGGCGCTGGTAATGATGTTCTGTTTGGTAATGATGGCAGTGATACCTTTGTCTTGGCTGTTGGAGACGGAACAGATACTATCCGAGATTTTGAGTTAGCTGAAAACGATAAAATTGGCTTGGCTGGCGGGTTACAGTTGGGTCAGTTAACCTTTGACGGTGATAAGATTCTGTTTGGTAATGAAATCTTAGCAGAAGTCAGCGGAATTGATACGGCTTCTCTAACAGAATCTAACTTTGTAACAATTTAAGTTAATTGTAGTTAATTGTAGGGTGTGTCAACAGACGCACCTGACGCTATTTTCTTGTTGAAAAGGCTAATCTTAGTTAATCTAGAGGATTATTAACTGAAACGGGAAATTTGTCCCCTCCTCAAACCGCTATGACTTGGAAACCACAAGGCTTACACTTCACTCAGTTTATCGGTAAATTACGGTACGTTTTCACCCTCAGACACGGCTTTAGCAGATTTAAATATCGTCCTCGACCGTTATTATTTTGGGTGAGTTGTATTATTCTCGGTATTGCCTTTACCCAAGTAAACGCTATTGCTTCTCTCAACCGGACAAAAACTGCACCTCAACCCGCCGATAATACCGTCGCCACCCTTTTAAGTGATGTAGACCATCAACGGGAATTTCGCGGGGTTTGGGCCGCTTCTGTGGTTAATATTGACTGGCCGTCTAAAGCAGGTTTACCCGTCGCTGGGCAGCAGGCAGAATTGATTAATTTACTCAACCGGATGCAGGAATTAAACCTCAATGCCTTAGTGTTGCAAATTCGTCCGAATGGGGATGCCTTGTATGCCTCGGAAATTGAACCCTGGAGTAGTTGGTTAACGGGTCGTCAAGGTCAACCGCCTGCGCCCTATTATGACCCGTTAGCGTTTGCAATTGAAGAAGCCCACAAACGTAATATTGAACTACACGCTTGGTTTAATCCTTATCGCGCTAAATTAACAGATAAGGAAAAATCTCCTTTTGCCGCTAACCATATGGCGGCTCAATATCCCCAATATACCTATCGCTACGGTAACTTAATTTGGATGGACCCGGGCGTTAAGGAAATTCAAGATCGCACCTATAACGTCATCCTCGATGTGGTACAGCGTTATGATATCGATGGGATTCATTTAGATGATTATTTTTATCCCTATCCGCAGTCGGGTGTTGCTTTTCCGGATAACAATACTTACGCTGCTTATCGCGCCGCAGGGGGTACGTTATCCCTATCCAATTGGCGACGACAAAACGTTAATCAAATGATCCAACGCTTAGCCGCAGGTATTAAAAGTGTAAAGCCTTACGTTAAATTTGGTATTAGTCCATTTGGAATTTATCGGCCTGGAAAAGCCCCCGGTATTGTGGGAATGGATCAATACGAAGCCTTGTATGCCGATGTTAAACTCTGGTTAGAACAGGGTTGGGTGGATTATCTCGCGCCGCAGTTATATTGGAAAATTGATCCACCCCAACAAAGTTATCCCGTTTTATTAAATTGGTGGCTGAGACAAAACCCCAAACAACGTCATATTTATGCCGGGAATTATCTCAGTCAATTAAACAATGGTTGGTCTGTGTCTGAATTTGAAAGACAGGTTGCCATTTCTCGACAATGGTCAGAACAACTCTCATTAGGTAATATCTTTTTTAGTATGAAGATGTTCCGTGATAATCGTTCTGGAGTTAATAATGTATTCAAAGCTGCCGTGTATCCTACACCCGCTTTACCTCCAGCAATGCCTTGGTTAGATAATGAACCCCCTCAAGCCCCTCAAAATGTAGAAGCCAGTGGTAATGTGATTCGTTGGAGTCCTGCTACGGCTAATGATATTCGATCTTGGACCGTGTATCAGCAACAGCCTGAAGGTTGGCAATTATTGGATGTTTTGAATGCTGACACAACCGCTATACAGGTACAACCTGGAATCTATGCCCTGCGAGCCGTTGATCGCTTAGCAAATGAAAGTTCAGAACAAGTGATTACGGTTGGCAGTTGATACCGTTGATGATACAGTAGCGATTCAAATATTAATATCATTCATGCTGCGGGATACAGTTATCCCGTTTTTTTTTGGGTGAATGCAGCCTATTCTCATCACTTCTATTCAACTTTTAGTCAAGGTAGCAGGTAAACTTAACTAATTAACCGCAAAGATTCTATTAAAAAATAGATTAGATTGCAAAAAGTAGTCTAAGGACAGAAAACAGTATGAACCCTTTGTGCCCACCTAAATTAATGAAGCATTATATAATATTGACTGATTTATAGCAATCCTATCTGATTGGTGAGAATCAGTGACTGTTTTGAGGCAGATGGCAGATGGCAGACGGCAGAAGGGAAGGGAGGAAGAGGAATTTTTTTAAGAAGTTCAAGAATTTTATAAATGATTTGTGATTGCTATATGAATGAGCAACACAATTTAATTAAAAAAAATTCAACCTTTACCCATTAAAAGGATTATCTATTCTGTTATCACAATACTAGCTGTTTATACTGAAATCAATATTTTTCTTCACACTAGACAAGCATAGACTCTTCTATTCAAAATAGATCCGGACTGAATTTGCTAAAATTTGATATTACCGTAACATTATCATGCTGCCATGAATTCGCACCAAGCAACGCCTTGGATTTATCATCAGTCTCATCTAATTATTAGTGCGATCGCAGCGGTCGGCTTATTAGAGACAATTTATTTATCTTGGGTAAAGTTATCCGGGGGAGTGGCTTGTCCCACCACGGGATGTAATGATGTCCTCAACAGTCCTTACGCTACTGTTTTAGGGCTACCTTTAACATTATTTGGATGTTTGGCTTATGGCATCATGTTAATCCTAGGAAGTGTTCCTTTAGTGGCGGAGGCGGATAATCACTCGACAACACGACAACCCTCTTCACTCAATCTCTGGAGTTGGCGCTTAATATTTGCGGTTGCAGTTGCAATGGTCTGTTGCAGCGCCTATCTGATGTATGTATTATTTTTTCAGATTCAGCAGGAGTGTCTTTTCTGTATCGCCTCAGCTATCTTCTCAGCGACATTGCTGATTTTAACCACAATTGGCTATCCTTGGGAGGATTGGGGGCAACTTGGGTTTAATGGTTTAATCGTGGGGATGATTAGCTTCGTGGTCATATTGAGTGCATATCATAGCTTCAATCGCGATCACAATAGTTCTTCTACAGGGGCAGAATATCAAATTACCACAACTTCAGGCCCGACAGAATTAGCATTAGCCCAACATTTGCAGAAAATAGGCGTGAAAAATTATGGTGCTTACTGGTGTCCCCATGGTCAAGAACAGAAAGAATTGTTGGGTCAACAAGCATTTGCTATGATTGACTATATAGAGTGCGACCCACAAGGTAAAAATTCCCAATCTCAGTTATGTAATGCGGTCGGGATTACAGGTTATCCGACGTGGGAAATTCAGGGTGAATTGTATCCAGGCAGATTATCATGTTTAGCAGTTAGCAGATCTCTCAGGCTATCCCAGAGAGCGAGATCTTCAGAGCTAACCCAGTTGGGCTAAAGAAAAACAATAGACTGACGCTTGTCTATTTGTAGTTTTCCTGTAACCTATAATTGTGGTTTGAGTCTATCAAGTTTGTTTTCACAATATGATTCTCGTGAGATTAGAGAAATTGCATAAAAAGAAATATTTATAGAGCTTCAGTCTACCAAAAGTACCACGCGATCGCGATTATAGCTTCTTTTAATTCTCACAAGTCACAGCAACTTTAATATATTGATCCTCTAACTTAGCCAATTCACTAAGTTAAATGAGGCAATCAATTTTTTACTACAACTTGTCAAACGCTTAAACGGTTTTCTCCCATGCGACAATATCTGGGCAAACCCCAAAATAGTTTATTGAAGTCCCTGAAAAAATGGACATCAGAACAACGTCACGTCATCTGGACTTCCTCGAGTGTGGCAGGAATTATCCTGTTGCTTAGAGTGTGTGGACTGCTACAAGCTTCTGAATGGGCAGTTTTTGATCTGTTTTTTCGTTTACGTCCCACTGAAGCCGTTGATGAACGGATCTTAATTGTAGGTATCGATGAGGAAGACTTACAAACTTACGGTTTTCCGGTGAAAGATGCAGATTTAGCTAAACTTTTAACAACAATTCATACTGCCGAACCTCAGGCAATTGGTTTAGATTTATATCGAGATTTACCCAATGAACCGGGTTATGCTGAACTCACACAAGTGTTTCAAACCTTACCCAATTTAGTCGGAATTGAAAAATTTGAGACTTCCAATTCTCAAGCGGTAAAACCCCCGCCATTTTTGAGAGAACGGCAACTCATTGGCTTTAATAACGTGATCACTGATGGGGATGACAAAATTCGTCGAGGCTTACTGTATGGTTGGTATTCTGATGGGACTATTGTTCATAGCTTTGCTCTAAAACTAGCCACCATTTACCTCAATACTTTGGGAACTCCGGTATTTGTGGGTAAACAAGCTGAACAAATTCAATTGGGTGAACAGATCTTACCTCGATTTAAATCCAATGATGGGGGATATGTTAACACTGACGATCGAGGGTTTCAATATCTGATTAATCTGCGAAGTAATCCTAAAGCCTTTCGCACCGTATCAATGCGTCAGGTGTTATCCGGAGAAGTCCCGGCAGATACTTTCCGCAATCGTATCGTCTTAGTCGGTTCAACCGCAACCAGTGTGAAGGATTTGCACTACACCTCTCAAAGTGATGGTTTATTTGAATTCTCTGAGCAAATGTTTGGGGTTGAACTCCAAGCTCATTTAGTCAGTCAACTGTTAAGCACTGCCCTCGATAATCGTCCTCCCGTTCAAGTCTGGTGGGAACCGATAGAATGGATTTGGATTATGGGTTGGTCTTGGGTGGGGGCCAGTTTGTGCTGGAGATTGCGATCGCCGTCTCGTTCTATCCTGTTGATTTTAGCGATTTGTGGGGGATTAAGTACGGGGGCTTATGTTAAATTCACAGAAGGATTATGGGTTCCTGTGGTTCCTCCCTTGATGACATTAGTCGGCTCAGCAGTCGTTGTGATGGGATATTTAGCCCATGTTCAAGAAGAATGGAAACGCTCAACTGAATTTTTGCAAAGTTTGATTGATGCAATTCCCGATCCGGTTTATGTTAAAGATCAATTTCATCAAAAAATTGTACTCAACCAAGCCTATTGCGATTTAGTGGGTTATCCCCTAGAAATATTAGTCAATCGCACAGATCGAGAGTTATTTCCAGCTCATGAAGCCGATACTTTTCGTCTCAAAGATGAGATGGCGTTTTATCATCCTAAAACAGAGGAGGATGAGGGAGAACTGACGGATGCTGACGGTAGAAAACGTTTTGTCGCAACAAAGCGATCGCTCCATCAAGACGCAGCCGGGAATTTATTTCTAGTGGGTGTCATTCGTGATATTACCACTCGTAAATTACTAGAAACTAGCCTGAGGTTGGAGGCTGAACATGATTCCCTCACGGGTTTAGGCAACCGAAAATTGTTTCATATCCGCTTGCAGGAAGCAATAGATTCAGCGAATCGCAATAATACCTGTGTGGCTCTATTTTTCCTAGATTTAAATGATTTTAAACAGATCAATGATAATTTAGGACATAATATCGGCGATTTAGTGCTGAAAATGGTTGCAGAACGCTTAAAGGGGTGTCTGCGTAGCAGTGATACAGTTTCTCGTTTAGGAGGAGATGAATTCACAGTCATTTTACCTGAAATTCCAGGCAAGGCTGGAGCGGCTCGAGTCGCGGAAAAAATTCTTAATCGAATCAATCAACCCGCTACTTTAGAACACCATCAACTCTCAATCACTATCAGTATTGGTATTGCTCTATATCCAGTTGATACCGAAAAAATAGAAGAGTTAATTGATAAAGCCGATCAAGCCATGTATCGAGCCAAAAATCTTGGTAAAAATCGCTACGAGTTTTATCTCAGGTAATCGCTTCCCTGAAGCTGTTTATGACGACCCGTGTTTTGAACAACAGCCAGAAACTTTTACTCTCTACTCTTTAATATGGCTCAATAACAAATTCAAGTCGTCAAAAGTACCAGCATAAGTTCGCATCGGTTCCTCGTATCCTTTCAAATTCACAGTATATTGCTGAAAGATTGACGCTTGAGTCAGTCGAGATAAATATTTATGGGTTGTTTCCCCTAGGGCAATATCCATACCAATTTGTTTTGTGGAAGATTCTAAGCGAAATGCCGCGTTAACCGTATCTCCTAAAGCGGTATAGTCTGAGGTTATCCCTACACCACCGCCTGTATTTCCCACCATGGCATAGCCTGTGTTAATCCCTGCTCCAACTCTTAAGGGAAAGGGCAGAGGATAAGTCTTACTTAATTCTGTTGTAATCTGGTGCAATTGGCTTAAAGCTTGAGCAATTCGTAACATCTCCTCAGAATTAACCCCTTCTGCGCCATGAAACCAAACAGCCATAATGGCATCCCCGATATATTTATCAACCCAACTGCCATGATCTCGGATAATTTGTCCAGCATGACGAAACCAAGTCCCGATCACTTCTGAGAGTAAGCGCTCATCGAGTTGTCGGGTTAAAACAGTAAAATCTCGAATATCCATTACCACCACAGAGATTAAACGGCGAACCGTCAGGGTGGCTGTATGATCCTCTAAATCGCTATCTTCGAGATCTTCTAGATCATCAAGATTAGGGACATCTTGAGACAGAGGCGGACAATGAAAAATCATTTCACTTTGACCTAAGACAATCTGATCTCCGTCTTGCAGGGTAATGGGAATGGTGACTCGACGGCCATTGACAAATGATCCGTTTCGACTGCCTAAATCAATCAGAAAGAATTCTCCATTGTCCATGCGCTGTAACATTGCATGGTTACGAGAAATCCATCGGTCTTTAATCTGGATATCGCTGTCATCATTGCGACCCAATGTCCAGTATGCTTTACCCAGCAGTGGCCGGTAGTGATTGCCACTTGCACCAGGAAATAGAATATGAGGAACGTGTCGAAGCTTCACAGCAAGATGGGAAAGGACACAGGGTTTTCAAGAAATTGAACGGCCAAAACAATATACCACCCTAGCTTATGCTTGGGAGAAGATAGAGTGACGCTTTCTCATCATACCCATTTTCGGGTTCAACTGTCTGCCTTTGTGCCACAGGTTGACCTACCATAGACTTAAATGCCTGTAACCGCAGGGTTGCAGGCAATACTAAGCATTGGGTAGCAGGTTAAGCCGCGCAAGCAGCCAGTAAAAATAAACTGTCTACTAAAATTGTACTCAATACAGCCCCGCTAAATGCCCACCAGTGCAGTTGCTTCGATTGTAAGGGATAAAGTCCCACAACTAACAGTACGATTAGCAGTAAAATGGCTCCACTAATTCCCCAGGGGGTATTCATTTTCTGAAGGGCATCTTGAAAAATTGGCAGCGCCAGAGACGAATCAACATTCATCAACCGTCGCCAGCTAGGAATTAAGCCTGTGATATAAAAGTAGCCATCTGTTAAGGCTGTGCCAAACAGAGAACCGAGGTAAAACCAGTTCCCAATTTCGCCTTTTTGCCGCCACAAACACCAAACCGCAAAGGGTACTCCGATTGACTCAATCGGTAAGTGTAACAGCGGTTCCCATCGCAACCAACCCCAGTAAATTGATCCGGTTAACCAAGTCCAAGTAAATCCATATATCAAATCGCCCCACACCCATGTTGTGGAAGAACGAAGCCAAACCATCGCCAAGCCAAACCATCCCAGGGTCAAAATCAGACTCAATTCAGGATATTCTCGCACCAAGGGCGCTTGGAAAAAGACAGGAACACAAACAAGAAATATAGATGCCCAAAACATTCTCCATCTTGGGGCAGTTAATATATTGCGCCAGCCTGTTAGAGGCGGCTTCTGGGATTCGAGCGGCTGAGTTAGGGTCAAAGTATAATCTGAAAAAAAATGATTGAACAAGATTAATTTTAAGTTTTGTTACTTAATTTAACAATAAATTCATCAGAGATGCAACATTATCCCCCCCTAGGGGATATGAGCTTAATCATACCATACAAATTAATATCCCCCTCTAGGGGATTAAAATCTTAAGAATTACTTCAAAAATTAACGACGCTGTATCTGGAGAAAAATTTGACCCTAGCCAAAGCGCGATCGCGCTATCCGGCGGAGACTAGAATAGATATACGATAATAGTTATATGTTATTTCTTTCTCGTGAGTCGTACAGTTGCTCAAATAACTGCTTTACCCATGAAACATGACTCAATTCTCGACTGCCATCGATCAATATGTTGACAGGGTTGATGATGATCTAACATTGTTACAACATTAAACTAGATTCAACAAGAGCCGCATTGTGATTTAATGTCCATGAATTCAGACGAATCCCAAAACTTAGACCGACAAAAACCTTTGGCAGATCCGTGGATGACCTCAGACGAGTCAGGTCTTTCTAATCAAGCAGGAACTTCATCACCGGGTGAGGAGTCATCCTCAGTGGACAATCCGCAAGACAGACCCAAAATCGATTTACCCTCATCTCCTGGAAGTACAACTGCTTCTTTATGGCGATCAGACACTTCAGTTGCACCTCAGTCAGCGTCCCGGTCATCCCAAGATATTTCGAGTTTACAATTGAGCAAAGCTAACTCGCTTTCTGATCAACAGATCCTAGCCGAGTCGATGGAAAAATTAGTCAGTAGCGCACTGAGTCAGCTTGAACAGCGTAAGCAAACCCTGCAACTTGAAGTCGAAAAGTTAGAACGTCGTCGCGATCGCATCCAGAAAGAAATGCGTTCTAGCTTTGCTGGAGTTTCCCAAGATTTAGCTATCCGGGTACAAGGATTTAAGGAATACTTAGTGGGGAGTTTACAGGATTTAGCCAGTACCGCAGAACAACTGGACTTAATTCCAGAAGCACCACCTGCCCCTGCTCCCAATTCTCCAGTGGTTAATTTGGCGACTGAACAATCGTTTTCGAGTAGTACTCCTCAATTTGCTGAACAGCGCTTTCAAGATCAAACGCGGCAAATTCGTCAATTGTTAGATCAGTATCGTACGATGCCAGATTACTATGGTGCTCCCTGGCAGTTACGACGAACCTTTGAGCCCATTCATGCCAAGCGAGTGTCCAATTGGTTTTTTGACCAAGGAGGCCGAGGGGCTTTACGCACAATGGGAAGTCGTTTACAAAATATTCTGATTGCTTCGGCGATTGTTTCAGTATTGAGAACCCTCCACAAACAGCGTCTACGCTGTCTAATTCTTGCAAATACTCCCGAACGTCTAGGGGAGTGGCGACGTGGCTTACAAGACTGTTTAGGGCTGGATCGGCGTGATTTTAGTCCAGACCGGGGGGTAATTTTATTTGAAGATCCTTTCCTCGTGGCTCAAAAAGCCGATCGGCTCGTGCAGGAAGGTAAATTACCTTTAATTATTGTAGATGACTCGGAGGATAAAATTAGTTTATCCTTACTCCAATATCCCCTATGGCTGGCTTTTTCCCCAGAGCCTGAAAATCAAGGGTATACAGAGCAATATTAAGTCATTAGATTGGTTGCACCCGCTCGGGCGAACAGGAAAAAGTACACTAACTGATGACTGTTTTAAGGGTTGCAATCGGTCTAATAATGACGGGAGCAACAACGAGTAACAAAAATATAATTTTCTTTTCTTAATCTATCTCGAAAGGATCAATTCCTATTACAATAAATCCCAGATGAATTAAAGTAGGGAGTAGATTATGTTTGAGTGGTTGACGCTCAATATAGGACTTTTATGGGTAGCTTATATGTTAGGAGCAACACCCACAGGATATTGGGTGGGTCAGTGGTGTTATGGGGTAGATCTGCGCTCTCAAGGATCGGGATCAACGGGAGCAACGAATGTTTTAAGAACTTGTGGTAAGCGACCTGCTTTATTTGTGTTATTGGTAGATATCTTAAAAGGCGTAATTGCTGTTGGTTTAATCAGTTGGATTTATTCTCTTGACTGGATACAAAAATTAACAGAATCTATGATCTCAATCAATCCTCAATTTTTACTGTATTGGGCAATAATAATTGCAGGTTTATTTGCCATTATTGGTCATACTAAATCAGTTTGGATTCAGTTTAAAGGCGGAAAAGCCGTTGCGACGAGCTTGGGGGTTTTACTAGCGCTTAATTGGGTTTTAGCATTAGCAACATTTGGCGTTTTTTGTCTAGTTTTAGCGATTTCTCGAATTGTTTCCCTCAGTTCTATCATCGCCGCGATCACAATTGCGACTTTAATGGTGGTCACCGCTCAACCCTTGCCGTATCAAATCTTTGGCTTAGCAGCCGGAATTTATGTGATTTGGCGGCATCAAAAAAATATTCAGCGGTTGCTAACGGGAACAGAACCCCAAATTGGTCAGAAATTATCTTCTGAAGCTTAATTCTGTAGCAATTGAGACATTAATACTCAGATTTTCATGGTTTTTTAGGAACTTTTCCAAAAGGGGAAAAGGGAGAAGACTTTTTGATCCAGGCTATGTGACAAAATTTAGCTCAGTATCTAATCTCCCCATCCCCTTCAGGTCATCTTAGGTTATTGAGAGAGTCCTTGAGATCGAGACTGAGCAGTAGAAGTGCAACAGTTCAATACAGGTTGAGACACAATTTTCTCAAGGGCAACATCAGGATCGGCCAATAACTCAGCCCAAGCTGCGGCTAGTTCGTCATCTTCTGGGTTAATCCGTCGTAATTCTGCTAATTCTGTCATGGTTTCATACCATAAACCTTTATTGGCTAGAACAGCAATTCGCTCTTTAGGAGTAAGATTAGCAAGCTGCCTTTCTACTTTTGGACTCAAAGCAATTCGTTGCAGTTCTCCAAAACGATAGAGTTCATATTCAAAGGAAGAAAAATACCAATAGTATTTCTCTCCTGCTTTCAATGCGGGGGAATCTTGGGGTACAGGAACACTCACAATACCCGGACCTTGATTCAGTTCAAACTGAGTCCGATAGATGGTATTATCTTGCCCGTCGCGTAATTCTAATTCTATCGAAATCGGCTTTTCGACCGCAGTTTTAACATAGAGCCAAAATGTTGGATAATCTGTTGCTGTTGCTCCAATATTTTCTCGAGGAACTAGCACCATAAAGTCAAATGGACTACGACTGCCTGCATCTCCACGATCGTTTGGTGCTCCCTCTGCTGGCGGTTTGTATGGTTCGTAGTTTAAAGTTTGTGAGGATAACTCAGAGTAGTTGTCCGACTTAGCTAAAATGGGTTCAAGAGCCATTCCAGACTGAGTTAACAAAGCGGTTAAGAGTAGATTTAGCCCGATAGGTTGAAGGCACAAAGTTTTCCAGCGCATGATTTAATTCCTAGTCTTTAATTATGTGTACATCATGATTGGTGCAATTGAGGGAGAAGCCATGCTTACAATAGGTTAGATTGACTCTTTCTATTCAGCCTATACTTCAACGATAACCTACGAGAGATTTACCCCGACACAAATTGTTACTTTATGACGAGGTAAATCCGATTGAATCAATCGAGACTCAGCGGTAGAGACAAACAATTTATGGTTGAAATTGAGTGAAGTCGAATTCAATAAAAGCATGGTACACATCCTCTTGATAAGATGAATAAAACTCAGTTTGTTTGAGTGGATTGGGATTGAGGGCTAGACCACTCAGGTTTAGGCAACGGAGATAATCTAACCGGCGCTAAACCACCCATAATCACCAGAACAATGGCTGAAGGAACCAGCGGTACCCAGAAACCCAGGATAAAACCGCCCCAACAGCTTAACCACAGCACCCCACAACCGACAGCTATCACGATGGCTCGATCTCGGCTTCTGGCGACCACCAGACCGATACCCCCTCCCACCCCTGACCATACCCAGATCCAGAGCAATTCTGTCCAGAGGGTTCCGACTTTCATTAAGGGTCTACCATCCAGCACAGCACTAATAATTTGACTCACCATTTGAGCTTGAACCAATACTCCGGGTACTTGTTGATAGGGCCATTGGCTAGCACTGTAGGGGGTGAGAAAATAATCTGAAGAAATCGGAGCGCTCACACCAATCAAAATGATCCGATCTTGAATCCAACGGGGATCGACATTACCTTGTAGTAGGTCAGTGACCGAAACCCGACGCGGTGCTGTTTGACGGTAATTAAGTAAGAGCTGAATTCCCCGATGATCAATATTTTGATAGGGACCTGAATTAGCGTTAAGACGGTTTAAAATGACGTTTCCCAACTGGATGCGAGCACCCGGTAAGGTTTGGGGAAAAATTTCTTCACGGCCCAGGTAACTGAGGACAACTCGCATACTTAAAGAATGATCCGTCGTGCAAGGATCGTTGTAATCCGGTTGCATAAACAGGAGGTGACGACGAATAATGCGATCGGGGTCAAACACAACATCACTGTATCCTAAGCGGGTTTCTGGCAGTGCTGAGTGGGGGGCAATACCCGGTTTATTATCCCGATTTGTCACATCGGCAACACTACAAATCCCGACAATATGAGGACTATCTTTCAAAAGCTGGGTCAGTTTTTCCGTTCCGGGTGCCACAGGACTATCTCGAAAGATATCTAAGCCAATGACACGGGGTTCGTAGATATCTAGGGTTTCTAGGACTCGGGAGACCGTTTGATCCGGTAGGGGAAAACCGTAACGCTTGACATCTGCTTCTGTTGCTTCTACTACTAAAATTCTGTCATCTATCGGTTCTGCCGGCCGCAGGCGCATGAGATGATCGTAAGCCATTAATTCAAACGGTTGTAGTCCTCCCAGCGATCGCAAACCCGCGACAATTCCCGTCACAATTAAACTCGCCAGCAATAACACTTTCCATTTAGCCAGTTCACCTGGATAACCCTGGGTGAAAGGTCGATTGACTTGCCGGAGTGTATCCCACGAAGGTGGTTCTACAGCAGGATTTTGGCAGATTACAGGCAACCAACTGGCACAAGGAAAAGCATCTTCATCGCTAAAATCATCGTCAGGAGTGGCTGTTTGTTCCCGCAGTGAGTTATTTTCTTGAGAGTTTTCCCACAATAACTTACGGGGTTGTGGCTCTGTGCTGCTGTCTAAATCACTTTGATCTAAGGTAGAATCTGTTGTATTGGCAGCATATATCTCCTCAGTTTTGTCCGGTGTATTTTGAGGTCGTCGTTGACTCTGGCTATTAGACATCACCTCGGGAACCGTAATCGTATTACCCGAAAGGTCTTCTAAACTTTGTAATCGTTCTCGGGCTTCGCGAACCGCTAGGTATAGGGATTGACCTTGACTATAAGCTTGTAAAAAATAAGTTAGAAATGCTTGAGCCACCCGATCTGGAACAGGTTCTCGCATGACAATCACTTGAGGAATATTTAAGTTGAGTTTTTCTAATTCCCGAATAATTCCCAGTCCATCGCAGGAATTAAAAATAGCCAGTTGCAGTCCATTTTCAATCGCCCGTCGCAGCGCATTTTCTAAGTCAGAAATCGTTAAATTATCAGTGGGATTAATTTGCAAAACCCCCACTTCCCCTTCCTCAGAACTGGTACTATGTCCGGCAAAGAAAAAGATATCCCAGTTTTGTCCCCACAATTGATTACTCAATTCTAATTTAGTGGGTTCAGCTAGGAACTTCAGACGAGTTTGGGGCAGTTTAGTCAGTAGAGACTGCTCCTGTTGTAAGTCTAACCCTGTACTGTTGCCGAGAACAGCTAAGACTCGAACTTGCCGAGTCGGATTAGGGGCAGCCGGCTGAACCCATTGAAATCTAGGGGTACTGAGGGCAACTTCAGCGCGACGAAAATCTTGAAAAAAATCCCACAGATGCCAGGGAAATCGTCTGAGTTGTAAATCATCTGTTTCGACAATGACTTGAATTTCCTGTTGGGGGACTAAATGGGTACGTAGCTCTCGATCTAAGGGACGAAAGTCCTCACAACTGAGCCAGTGATTGAATCCAAGCTGTAATTCTTGACAAATTTCCCGAAATCCGGCTTCAGAGACATTCGTTAAGATGCCCTGAGATTGGGGGAATATGATCCGAGTGGTGTGAGCCAGACGAGAATAGAGTGCTAGATAAAGCAGTTGCCAATTGCGATAAAGTTCGGCTAGATGAGGAGCGGCAGGAAGACTCGCTCGGATTTGGCGCTGATGAGGTTGACGTTCAGCTCCCATCTGAAGGGTGACAGCCGGAAACCCCTGCTGTAGAGAGCCAACCCCTAGCTTTAATAGCGCTAACTGATTCATGAGCGATCACGCAACACGGTGGTTAAATTGAAAACTGCTCCGTCCATTGAACTTGTTCATAACTTAAAGCCAGTTGAAATCGTTCTCCTGGATATCCTTGAAAGAATGGGAGTTGGATATAATTATCGAGGCTACGAGAGCAGACGTGCTTCAGAGGTTGCCCTGTTTCTGATAGCACTGTAATTTCCATGTTAGGGGGTAAATAGGTTTCACCAAAGGCAGGATGAACTTGAACTTGAATCCCAACCTGTTCTCGTCCGGCTGGGGTCAGCGCAATTAACAGGACAACGGCACGATGTCCTAGTTCTAAATTAAGGTTGATTAGCTTTCCGGCTTGCACAGATGTTTGAGTATCTCTTAGGGCGTAACTTCTAAGACTGGGTGCTAAATTGACCGAAGTCCCCAGAAAATAGTCAAGGGTTTGCCACCCGCTATCAAAGAGATCTTCAAACCATTGGCTAAGGTTAACCCCCTTTACAGCGGTTGGATGACGAAGTCTATGGAGATAGCTGAGTAACTCTTCTACTGATTGTAAGCGACGAATGGAGAGTTTGGGGGTTCCGGTTGGGGTAAACCCTAAAATAGTTGCTTGTCGTTGCTGAGTTTCAATCTCAACCACAACATAACCAATCCTATCGGCTAACACTTCAGGCGGTAATTGATAGACACTTTCTCCAGGCTGAATCCCTCGACATTCAATGTGACCCAATTCAGGCAGGTACAAGTCAGAAACATCAGCCGTGAGGCGAAACAGAGGATTCCAGCATTCACTTTCTTCTAAATCAGTTTCAATACCCATCAACTCAAAGTAATCTCGGACGGCAAGCATTGCCAGAGTATTACGGCGAACTTGCTCTTGCAGTGGAGATCCCATCAACGGTTGAGCAAACTGTTGGGCTAGTTGCCGTGCCGAAGAGGTAATGGGTAGAGTTAAACCGGATTGAGGATTTGATGGTGTGTATGTCATAGCTGAGATCAATATATTGTTACCTTACAGATATCCCTGATGCTCTCCGAACTTGCGTAAGCGGGGAAAACATTGGCGTCGGTAAAAACTGTTGAGGGTTGTAATCGGCACACCAAATTCTTTTGAGATTTCTTCCCAAGAACTTCTTGGCGGTAACCGTCGCAGAATTAACGTTTGACAGTTGACTTCTGGATGTCCCTTAATGTGTGTTCGGCATAACTCACCATTGGGGTCAGTTCGAGCCCATTGTTTCACCTCATCCAAAATAGGGGGTATGGCTTCAGGGGCAGCAGGCACAGGGGCTCGCTCCATATCTAAGCTGGTGGTCGCACGAGCTTTGTACGATTCCCGACGCAAATCTTCTAAGCGTTGCTTGAGATATCGGTCTAGCCATGTGATTACACTGCTACGGGTAGCATCATAGGGTTGTTTAGCCGTTTTGGCTTCACACAGGTTCCGACAAAGATATAGCCAGGTTTGCTGCAAGGCATCGTCGTACTCAGGGGAGTTATCTCGCCAGAGCTTACCTGATCGAATGATCGCCTGAACCACTTGAGTCAAGCCGCGCTGACGTTCCAAACTATCAGGTGGATATTGACAGGTTCGAGCAATCAATGGGTATATCGGATCGTTTTCTAGGTCTCGTCTCATTCCCAATTATGGTGAGTGCAAGCCAATGCCATCTATACAGATATCAGCCATTGGCAAAAAAATTACGCAAACTATCAACAAAAATTATGTTGAGTTTTATTAAGTTTATCCGTTTTTATCAGTCATTGTCTCCTTGCCCTCTTCTCCTGGCTTTCCGGTTGATCCCAGGACGAATTATGTAAAGTTTTGTAACAAGTTGAATAACTTTCTGTCTAACGGATGATGTCTAAGTAAGGATTCATTAAGGATCGACTCCAAATTAAGATTATGCATCTTACCTCTGATCAAACCATCCCTGCTACTTTAGCTCATACTCCGCGCTATCGATCTGATTCGGATTCTAAATCTTTATCTTCCTCACCACTCCAAACACCCCAACAGATGAATCACACTGAACACACCCTAGAACAACCTGCCCAGAATCGTCTTCTAGATGCATCCTTCAAACAGCTTGCCTACATTGGCCAGGTCGGTTCAGCAGTCATAGCAGTAGCCTTAGCCATTGAACTTGCTTCTAGTTTAACAATTGTTATGACCATTTTAGGAATTCTCTGGTTCAGTTGCGAGCATTTTAGTTCGGCCGATTCTTGATTTGACAAATTTATTAATCTATGCTTATCTGACCCAAGTTGTCGGGGAAAAGTGAGTAACTTGTGATAATTAGGCTCATTTCCCCTGAGTGGTCATTGCATCGGACAGTACAATCTATCAGACTTTCACAAATAACTCAGCGCTGCAATTTCACGACAGACGCTTCATATACAATCGTCATGACCTGCGGTGTAGGGTATCATCGTAGGACAAAGCGCTATAACGCAGTGATATTATGCAGTTTGACAGAACATGGTCTGGTGCGCCTTGGGAATCTCAGGTAGGGTATTGTCGAGCAGTTCGCGCCGGAAATCTGATTTACGTCACGGGAACAACTGCCACAACTGAAGAGGGAATTGTTTTTGCGCCAGAAGATGCCTATCAACAGACGAAGCGCTGCTTTGAAATTATCGATCAAGCATTACAATCATTAGGAGCGAATCTAAGTAATGTGGTACGTACACGGATGTACGTCACTGATATTAATCGTTGGCAAGAATTTGGTCAAGCCCACCGTGAAATCTTCATAGACCATCCGCCAGCGACTACAATGGTTGAGGTACAACGGTTAATTGCACCTGAGATGTTAATTGAAATAGAAGTTGATGCTGTTGTCGATGTCAATCCCTCAGACTTAAAAAACGCATGACTGAACGCCTCACCATTGAGTTACCCAGCATTGAAAGCGCCATAGCTTTGGCGGGTTACCAGGAAGAGAATCTTAAAACACTATCGAAACAAACCGGTGCTCAGGTTGTCCTGAGAGGCCAGGAATTGTTAATCTCGGGTACGGCGAGTCAAATTCAGTTATGCCAAAAATTAATTGATGCCTTAGAGGACTATTGGAAAACGGGACAAACTTTGACGGGCGTAGATATTATCACAGCGCGTCATGCTCTCAATACCAATAGACAAGCCGAACTTCAACAAATTCAGAGTGATGTCATTGCTACCACTCGTCGAGGTCAGGAAATCCGCGCTAAAACCTTTCGGCAACGGCAATATATTCAAGCGGTACGCAATAAAGATTTAGTTTTCTGTATTGGCCCGGCCGGAACCGGGAAAACCTATCTAGCGGCTTTAATTGCGCTTCAGGCGTTGTTGAGTGACCAGTTTGAACGCTTAATTTTAACCCGGCCAGCGGTAGAAGCAGGGGAACGTCTAGGCTTTTTACCCGGAGATTTACAACAGAAGGTTAATCCTTATTTACGTCCGTTGTATGACGCGCTGTATGAGCTAATTGACCCGGAAAAGGCCGCCAACCTAATGGAACGGGGTATTATCGAGGTGGCACCGATAGCTTATATGCGGGGTCGTACGTTGAATAATTCCTTTGTGATTTTAGATGAGGCGCAGAATACTACCCCAGCGCAGATGAAGATGGTGTTAACGCGGTTAGGGTTTCGGTCTCGGATGGTGGTGACGGGGGATGTTACACAAACTGATTTGCCGTTACATCAATCTTCGGGTTTATCGGTGGCGTTGAATATCTTAAAAAATGTCGAAGGTATCGCCTTCTGTGAATTTTCTCAAGCAGATGTGGTAAGAAATAGTTTGGTGCAGCGAATTGTTGCAGCTTACGAAAAGCACGAAAAAAAAGGATAGTTAATTCATGGCAACGTTAAAGGAATTTTTAGAAGCTTGTGACAGCCTCGGAACATTGCGGTTAATTGTCACCAGTAGCGCGGCGGTATTAGAAGCAAGGGAAAAAATTCAAAAGTTATTTTATGCGGAATTACCGAAAGGAAAGTATGCCAATATGCATACAGATAACCTAGAATTCCATCTGAATATGGATAAAATTAAACAGGTGAAGTTTGAGAGTGGGGCAGCTAAACGCGGGAATTTTACCACTTATGCGATTCGGTTTATTGATGAGGAAGAGGCGGTCACAATGAGTGCCTTTTTACAATGGGGAAAGCCAGGAGAATATGAACCCGGACAAGTAGAAAACTGGGAAAAGTTACGGGCAGAATATGGGGAAGTTTGGCAGCCTCAACCTGTTGAAACCTTATAATTTTAATTTGGCAAAAAACCTGTAGGGTGCGTCACATAATGAAGATTAGAAATAATTTAAAAAATCATCAATTTGACGCATCTTTAAATTCTATAATTTATTATTTAATGAAGTAGATCGCGTCACATAATGAAGATTAGAAATAATTTAAAAAATCATCAATTTGACGCATCTTTAAATTCTATAATTTATTATTTAATGAAGTAGATCGCATCACATAATGAAGATTAGAAATAATTTAAAAAATCATCAATTTAACGCATCTGACAACTATCACCTATTTTTATAATTATTAAAGTGAGAAGAATTACTATTATAATTTTTATCATAATCCTGAACTTTTTCAGTTATGAATCTCTTGTATTAGCTGAAAATTTATCCGATAGAATCTCTGCTTTTCCCAATTGGAATAGTAAGCCAACTGTTGAAGTCGCTAAAGGAGATTTAATCTATCCAGATTGGATGCAAGGCGATTGGCAAGCCACCAGTACTTTAGTGGATTTAGTTGCACCTTTAGCACCCGACATTATCACGCCTGGATTTGAAGGAAATCGTCAATTTATTAATCAACCGATAGAATTTAAGGTGCGATTTCAACCCGTAGAAAAGTATCGCGCTATTTCTACAAGTTCTCCGCTTCCTATCGTTAACTCAGAATCTGTGATAGTAGCAGATAGAGCATTTAATGGCTTAAATATTGGACGCGCAACATTAGGTAAAAGCGCAATTTTATCGGTTAAAACAGACAAAGATAATCCCAATCGTCAAATTACAGAATTACCCGGAAATCGTCAACTTCTTTCAATTGTAACGGCAAGAAATAGCGAAATTCCTAAACTTAATCAATTTATTTCAACAGAAATTTGTCAGCAAATCTTTAATGGTGAAACCTCGATCTATTTAAATGAAGTGGAAACAACCACATTTTATACTCGAAATATTGATAAAAACTCAGGAAAAACTACTTCTGTAAATGCCGATCAAATTACAGCGATTTATCTATCACCGCGAGATCCCAATTATTTTAAAGCAAAAGATCGCCCGGTTTCCCTTTATCGTTATCAGTTACAGCTATTACATTTATGAATTCTACTAATCGTAAAACTCAGATATCGAAGTTGATTTTCGGTGAGTTTAGCTGGAAAAGATTAATCAAATCTTTTTTACTGATTTACTGTTCTGTGGGAATCTATCTTTTCTTTTTTGCTGATAAAATGATTTTTTTACCGAGTCCTTCTAGTTATCCCGATAGTGAAGACATCCTGAAAGTTACTACTGCAAATAATAATAAAATCGCAGCTTTATATTTACCCAATACTGAAGCTAATTATACGATTTTATATGCACATGGTAACGCTGAAGACATAGGAGAAATTAAGTTTCGTTTACAGCAACTCTATCAAAATGGATTTTCTGTACTGGCTTATGATTATCCTGGATATGGAATTAGTACCGGAAAACTAACTGAGAAAAATGTATATTTAGCTATTGATGCTGCTTATAATTATCTAACTCAAACCCTGAATATTCCCGCAGATAAAATTATTGTTTATGGTCGTTCTGTTGGCGGCGGTTCAGCTTTAGAATTAGCGGTAAATAATCCAGTAGCTGGCGTTATTTTAGAAAGTACATTTACCACACCTTTTCGAGTCGTAATTCCTTTCCCTATTTTCCCTTTTGAAAAATTTGATAACGTTAAAAAGATTCAACAAATAAACTCCCCTGTCTTAATTATGCATGGGAAACAAGATAATATTATCCCAATTGAACATAGTCAAAAATTGTATGAACTTGCATCTGCGCCTAAACTCTCATTTTGGGTTGAAGAAGCAGGTCATAATGACTTATTTTATGTCGCAGATGAGGAATATTGGGAACAGTTAAAAGCGTTTATCAATTTAGTTGAAAAAAATAAAACGAATTGAACTATGATAACTATCCAATATATGATAAATCTGAAATCAATACTTCATAAAAATAAATGTAAAATTATATAAATGAGGAATTAGTAACTCGTAAAATGGGCTTATAATTTAACACAAGGTAGATTATTGGTCTATTATCCTTGACATTTATACTTGTCGCTTTAACCGATTAATCTGCATTCACTCCATCACAATATAGGAGTTCTTAACCGAAAGATGAAAGGTAGAGTTTTTACAGAAGAAGAACGTCACGTCCTTGAAGAAGTCATTCGACATCGTCGTACTGAACTTGGGCCAAATTTCCTCAGTCAAGACATTCCAGAAAACATACTTAGCCGACTGATTTGGGCGGCATTAAAAGCGCCGTCTGTGGGATTTTCTCAACCGTGGGAATTTGTAATTATTCGGGATGCCTCAGTAAAAGCCAAAATTCAGGCTTGTTTTGAAACAGAAAATGCAAAAGCTAGAAAAATATTTAAGGATAAACCCTCCTATAATCAGTTTAAATTGCAAGGTATTACTACCACTCCAGTTAATATTGCAATTTTCTATAAACCCTCTGAAACGCCAATTTTAGGGCAGACTAGTATGGAAAAAGCGGGTCCTTATAGTGTTTGTTTGGCAGTACAAAACCTTTGGTTAATGGCGCGGGCGGAGAATATTGGACTGTGTTGGGTGAGTATTTTAGATGAAGAAAAAGTTAAACAAATTCTCAATGCACCCCCTGAAAATGAATTGGTAGCTTATTTATGTTTAGGTTATGTTAAAGAATTTACCGAACGTCCTCAACTTGAAATGGCTGATTGGGAAACACTGAAATCGAAAGATTCTTTAATTCATTATGATAGTTATGAGTGTCAAACATTAAATACTGTCAAAGATAATACTATAAAAACAGCTTAATTTTATTACAAGAATTGTATCTCATAAAAAAAGACCACTTTAGCTGTAGGTTTTGCCAAAGCAGTCTATCTGTCTAGGCTTTAGAATATTCTCTAAAATCTAGAACTTGACTTACACCATCGTTCAACTCAATTAGACCTTTGATTCCATTTCCGCTATTTTTAAACGGGTTTTTAAAACCGAATCAGGATTTAAACTAATTGAGTGTATTCCTAATTTCACTAGGAATTGAGCAAAATCAGGATAATCGCTGGGGGCTTGCCCACAAATTCCAATTTTTCGTCCCTGTTGTTTGGCAATTGTAATGATCCGTTTAATCATTTTTAAAACTGCCGGATTTCGTTCATCAAATAAATGAGCCACGAGTCCAGAATCTCGGTCTAACCCTAGAGTTAATTGGGTTAAATCATTCGACCCGATAGAAAATCCATCAAACAGGTGACAAAATTCTTCTGCTAAAATCACGTTACTGGGTAACTCACACATTACATAAACTTGTAATCCATTCTCACCCCGAATTAACCCATATTTTGCCATCTCCGCTAATACTTTGCGTCCTTCTTCCGGAGTCCGACAAAACGGAATCATCGGGATAATATTACCTAAACCCATCTCTTCTCTTGCCCGTTTAAATGCCAAACATTCTAACCCGAATGCTTCTCGGTAATTGGTATCGGTATAACGAGATGCACCGCGCCAACCTAACATCGGGTTATCTTCCAATGGTTCAAACTGTTGACCCCCGAGTAAATTGGCATATTCATTACTCTTAAAATCACTCATCCGCACAATCACCGGACGCGGATAAAACGCAGCAGCAATTTTACCAATACCTTGGGCTAAACGGTCTACAAAATAATCGGGTTTGTGGGAATATTGGGCGGTTAAGTTATCAATTTCTGCTTGTACTATTGGTGAGTTTAATTGATTGAAATGCAGTAACGCCAATGGATGAATTTTGATATGATTGGCAATAATAAATTCTAACCGCGCTAACCCCACCCCATCACAAGGAATGGCTGAGAGACGAAACGCTTCATCTGGGTTACCCACATTCATTAAAATCTGTGTTTCGGTTGCAGGTAAGTCTTCTAAAATCGTTTCTTCGACGATAAACGGAATTAACCCTTGATAGACTTTGCCTTCATCTCCCTCGGCGCAGGATACCGTCACATCTTGCCCCGTTTTTAACGCCTCCGTGGCAGTTTTGCAGCCCACAACCGCCGGAATACCTAACTCACGGGCGATAATAGCTGCATGACAGGTTCGCCCCCCAGAATCGGTTACAATGGCGCTAGCTTGCTTCATAATCGGTTCCCAGTCGGGGTCAGTCCGTTGGGTGACTAACACCTCTCCCGGTTGGAATTGATTGATATCTTCAGTCTCCAATATCACCCGGACGTTTCCTTGTCCGATGCGATCGCCTACAGCTCGCCCGCTAATCAACACATTGCTGCTATCTTGGAGTTTATACTGTTGCAGTATTTGTTGCGATTTTTGAGATTGTACGGTTTCGGGGCGGGCTTGAACAATAAATAATTCCTCGGTAATGCCGTCTTTTGCCCATTCAATATCCATCGGCGAAAAACAACCCCGGACTTTTGAATAGTGATCTTCAATAATGATTGCCCATTTGGCTAACTGTAATATCTCCTCGTCCGTTAAAGCAAATTGCTGTTGCTGGGACAGGGGAACTTCGATATTTTCGGTAAAACTATTACGATGGTAAACCATCTTAACGGCTTTACTGCCCAAGCGTTTATCTAAAATGGGTTGAAAGCCTTCTCGTAACGTCGGTTTAAACACGAGATATTCATCCGGGTTGACGCTACCTTGGACAACGTTTTCTCCTAAACCATAAGCCGCCGTAATTAAAGTTGCATTTCTAAAGCCAGTTTCGGTATCGATAGAAAACATCACCCCAGAAGTGGCAAGGTCAGATCGAACCATTTTTTGAATACCCACGGATAAGGCAACCTCAAAATGATCGAAGCCGTGAATAGTCCGATAAGAAATTGCCCGATCTGTGAAAATAGAAGCAAAGCAACGATGGGTCTGTTCAATAACGGCCTCAATGCCGCGAATGTTGAGATAGGTGTCCTGTTGTCCGGCAAAACTAGCATCCGGTAAGTCTTCGGCGGTGGCAGATGAACGCACTGCTACATCTGTATTGTTACCATAACGGCTGCATAATTGAGAATAGGCTTGAGTAATAGCCGCTTCTAATTCAGTGGGGAAAGGAGTACTTAAAATTAAGGATCTCGCTTGCTTTGCCCGTTGTTGTAAATTGCTGATATTTTCTACATCTAAATCAGCGAAGAGTTGCCGTAGTTTGTCTTCTAAATTGGCGGCTAGAATAAAGTAACGGTAAGCATTTGCAGTTGTAGCAAAGCCTAATGGGACTTGAATGCCTTTCGAGGTGAGTTGACGAATCATTTCCCCTAATGAAGCATTTTTTCCGCCAACTTCAGCTAAATTACTCAGTCCAACTTCATCTAGCCAAAGAATAAAGCTATTTTCGACAGTTTTTGACCGTTGTTGATAGGTAATTGTGTTGACCATACGTTAATTCCGCTCCCAATCTATACTGACCTCTCAATAGATGCCAGCAGATGTTTTTGATGATTTTAGACAAATTTTTCTCAGTCGTGAAAGGCTATAGACTCAGCTTGTGTTTTCCAATCTGCTTTAGGCTATAAAAAGATAAAATGCTTGATCCCTGCTATTTTGGTCTAAATTTAGCTCTATTCTAATGGATTATTCTTTCATAGATATTTAATAGAGCTTGATTTCACTCCCTCTAATTCTCATTTTAATGTTTTCTTTTAAATTTGGCATCCTCTGTACAGATTCCCCATAGTTACGAAAGCACAGGAATAGCGATGTGACTGGTTTATCGGTTATTCTTAAAAAAGATGAAGTAGATGAGAAAAAGCGGATACAAGTCAAGAAACGTTATCAATATACCTTTCAATTCTCAGATCATTGCTGTTTGCTGATAAAGGGTCAATACAGATTTGATGGAAACTGTTTCAATTGCGATCGCTAGAGGAAATGAATGATGAGAAGCGTTACCACCGAATGAGTGGTATAACTGTGATGTTGAGACGACGACAGTTACAATAGTATAACTTCATCAAACCGAGGGTTTATCCATAAATTCCGCTTCGTGTAGAGTATAGGCTGACGAAAAAAGGGAGAGAATGACAAGCTATTTTGATGGCAGCGACAGCAGCAAACTTGTACTTGTCCGCTATACTGAAATAGTTAACTTTCTGAATCAATAAAGCCTTAAAAGTCTGTCAGATATTGTATCAAATGAATATAGACGGAATGCATTACACATCCCGCCTTTTGTTTAATCATAATGTCAAACTAACAATTAGCGTCCACCATCTCAGGCTGTTCTGATTGAGGATTGCGCCCCACCTCGATGATGATAAAACAGAGGAAGCGATAAAAACTCCACACCGCTATCGTCAATTCGTTCAGT
>JBARXJ010000030.1:0-2426 GCA_049647265.1 Microcoleaceae cyanobacterium | reverse complement strand
GTGAGAGCCACTAAGAAATTAGTGATTCTTAGGTAAAAACAGGGCGTTGGAGGTATTTTGACATCCTCCTGCTTCGCTGGACATGCTGATAGTTTTGCAAGGTGCCAACTTAGCAACGAAAGAGCGATCTCACCGAAGCTATACCTCGAGGAGCGGTAAAGTTACCACTGAGTAGCTGGTCTGCGATTAACTTTAAGTTACTCTAGCGAAGGTCGAACTGCACTGGTAGGATGTATTCTATACTCACATTTTCACCTTTTTCGATAGCTGGTGTCCACCGAGGCATCTTCTCGATGGTCTCCCAAACTACCAGATCGCAATAGCCAACAAAACCACCATTGTGGATGAAAGATGGAGAAGCATTCCCATTTTCATCAACTACAAATGTGATGTACAGGATTCCTTGACTCTTCTTGCGTATGGTCTCAATAGGGTACTCAATTGATTGACTCAGCCATCTCAGAAACTCTTGTTCTCCACTGCGAAATTTAGCGAGCACTCCACCCGCATCAAGAAACGCTCGCAATTGAGCCATAGTCGAATCAGGATTTTGATTATAGTCTTTGTAAATCACCTTCGCAAAATCACGCTTACGCAAAAGTCTGCCCTCACCATCCCAATATTGCCAAGTGCCTAATGGCCTGTTTCCTTCGTAGTATTCCTGTTGTCTCACTTTATTATCAGGTAGTGAGACGATCTTGCGCTCTAACAAGCTGTTATTCTCATAGACTTGAATGATTTTGGCACCAGCTTTCCACTTTGGAACGACTTTAAACTTTTCTGCACTTTTGTAATAAGTAGTCGTGGTGTCTTGAGCGCGCAGTGCCAGTGTGCACAGGCTCAATAGTGTAACAATCGCAATTGGCTTCCATCTCATGTCTTCGTATTCTGCGCAAAGGTATTATTCATCAGTTGAAGTTAGCCACGAACTGACTGATTGCCCAACTTTCTTTGCACTGAAGTGATCTAATTCTGGGGTATCCATTGAGTAGCCATAGGGATTACAAATCCTGTGGAGCAGGTGATTCTAGTTGAGGAAGACAACCCTTGATATAGATCATCTATCAATTTAATTCTACACACCCCCACAACATAAATAAGTCGAACATTGGCTCTTGCTTCATCAGGTAGTACTTCTTGCCAAAAATGTTTACTGGAATTGAGATTAAGTTCATAGCTGACCAGGTAAATTTAGACTTCTCATTGTTCAGACTGGCTTGAGTTTTTATGTTCATGATTGTTGCAGAGGCGCCATACCCAAATACTACTGGCCCCGAATCAAAATCCATTTTATTCGAACCGTCGCTATTTTCTTTGACCAGTTGAATCCCAAGAAATTCATCAATGAAGGTTTCTGAATACTTGCGATTGTATTTATAAACCTCTTCGAAATCAAGTCTGCTGAGACAAAATGTGATCATGGCACTTGATGAACCCCTTATTATTGATCTATTGCTTCCTGAATGGTGGACCAATGCAGGTGAATGATCGGTAGAATTTAGGATACTATTTACCCAGTCTTCTCTGACCGTGTTATTTTCTAAAGAGATAATACCAATGAAATTATCGGCTGGCCAGCTTGCTCCGTTATACGAATCCAATATCCTTAAGCTATCTGCTTGTTCACTCACTAATCTTTCTTCGATTAGTCGCGATTCTTGGTTTACCCTTTCTTGAATCGAAGAGTACTGAAAGAGCTTGCTTTTTTTGTACACGCTGTATACATAATTTGCCCATCCATTGTAGAACATACCATACTTAGGTTCATCGATTCTACTGAAGATACTTAGGGTCCCATCTGACTGTATTCTTTTGATGCAATTATCGACCACAGTTGAATAATCGGTATCGACAATATTGTTTCTTTCACAGAATTCAATGGCGGATAAAGCAAGTATCGAATTGCTAAAAAGTTTGCCTTCTGGAAATCTTAGCTGAAGTTCGTCATCATATCCATCATCTAGTATGTCTGAAAGATAGGTGATTTGATTTTCGATGGATCGGTTTCTTAGGAACGTGCTGAAAGGCGCGGCCAAACAAATGAAAACGTAAACCAAAATTAAGACTCCTATGTATTTGAGTATTTTCCTTTTCATTTTATCAAAATGGACCATTGCGGTAAGTCATCTCGGGGTGGCATACCCGACGGTGGGTGTCATCAAGTGCAGTATTTCGTCAATTCAATTTCCAATCGGATAGAGCAACTGTAGTTACTACATCACTCCAAATTTCCACCCCTGAAATTTTTGCTCCAACGGGAAGCACATTCGTTTCAATCCATTGATGATGACCTACTATATGCATCATCGCTTTATATTCTAAATCTTTCTTAAATGGATTAGCCACGCTCAACATCATAAATTTACTTTTTCCGTCCTTGGCATTTTGAGTGAACTCTACTTCAATTGTTTTTTCAGGATGCACGT
>JBARXJ010000029.1:0-172891 GCA_049647265.1 Microcoleaceae cyanobacterium | reverse complement strand
CTTTCAACAACAGTCGCTCTCTGCACTTCTTATTGGGTGCATGGCCTGTAATCGGAATCTGGTTCACTGCCCTCGGTATTTCTACCATGGCATTCAACCTCAACGGATTTAACTTCAACCAATCCGTCATTGATTCCAGCGGTCGGGTTGTCAATACCTGGGCTGACGTAATCAACCGCGCTAACTTAGGTATGGAAGTTATGCACGAGCGTAACGCTCACAACTTCCCCTTAGACTTAGCATCTGTTGAGTCTGCTCCCGTTATCAACGGTTAATTCTTAACTGAATAACACAAACGCTCTCCTACGGGGGGGCGTTTTTTATTGGGAAATTAACAACCCTTGCAAAAAATAACGAAATGCCCACGAACATTAAAGTCTTATTGTATATTGCTTCGCAGACTGTAAAATCAGTACTTTAGAATTTGTAACTTTACCAGTCACTACCAGTATTTGCGTATCGCCGTCCTGTTAATATTGAATCATTCAAATATCCCCCTATTCCGATGACTCTTGTGTCAGTCTTGCATTTGAAAGATCCTCTGTTTCTAAGCTTTCAGGTGTATGTTTTTTATAATACGGATAAAAAAGATTGAATTATGACTTGTCATACGCCGACGACAACCCCATCTTCTGAACAAAGCGCGACTCAGCGAGTAGCTTTGATAGGAATGCCAAATACAGGAAAATCTACTTTTTTTAATCGAATTACTAAAGCAAATACTTCGGTGGGAAATTGGCCGGGCGTTACCGTTGATTTATTGCAAGCAGAAGTGGTTATAAATGGTCAGCCAACGGAGTTTATTGATCTACCCGGTATTTATGATCTGAATGGATTTTCGGAGGATGAAACAGTCGTTCAGACCTTTTTAGAACAGTATACGATTGATTTAGTCATTTTGGTTCTTAATGCTTCACAGATTGATCGACAAATTCGACTAGCGCTACAAATTAAGGATTTAGGATTACCTGCTATTCTATTGTTAAATATGGCAGATGAAGCCGAACAATATGGCATTGAGATTGATACCAAAGAATTGTCAGAAAAACTGGATTTTCCTACTATTTTAATCAGTGCTAAATATGGCAAAGGCTATATGAACGCTTATGAAGAAATTTGTCAGAAATTAAAGTCTAAACAGGCAACAGCAACACCCATTAATCATTTAAAATCCCGTTTAGCAGAATTAAATACTGTATCTACAGATCAAATTGATGCGCTACTTCAAGATACAGTAAAAATCCCATCAGAAACATCGATTCATTTGACTGAAAAAATTGATCGGTTTTTATTACATCCTCTTCTCGGTTTACCTCTATTTTTCCTGGGGATGTTTGCTGTATTTTGGCTAATTTGGAGTCTGGGTTTACCCGCTCAAGATATTGTCGATAATTTAACAGAGTGGATACAAACTACCTGTTTAGAACCTTTATTACAACCTTTGCCTAATGTTATTCAAGATTTTATCATTAATGGAATTTGGAATGGGATTGCAACGGTTACTTCTTTTGTACCCTTAATCCTATTATTTTTTGTGATTATGGCTATTTTAGAAGATAGCGGTTATTTATCTCGCTCTGCTTATTTAATGGACGGAATAATGGCAAAAATTGGCTTAGATGGTCGTAGTTTTGTCATGCAAATGATGGGATTTGGTTGTAATGTCCCCGCCTTAATGGGAACAAGAGTCATGCGATCGCGAGCACTCAGATTACTGACTATGCTCGTCATTCCATTTGCTTTATGTTCAGCTAGATTACAAGTATTTGTCTTTATTATTGCCGCTACTTTTCCCAATAAAAATGGCGCAATTGTTTTATTTTCTCTGTATTTAATTAGTTTTATTGCTGCTATTTTAACAGCCGCCCTATTTCAAGAATTCTTTAAAAACGAAGAACCTTTTATTTTAGAATTACCGCCCTATCGCTTCCCCACATTACAACAGGTTTTACTCCGCAGTTGGGGAGAGGTTCAAATCTTCTTAAAACGGGCTTCTGGGTTAATTTTGTTTGGCTGTATTGCGGTTTGGTTTGTAACTAACTTACCTCCGAATACAACAGGTTTAGAGACAATTGGCGGACAAATAGGACAGTTTTTAAGTCCAGTCATGCAACCCATTGGTCTCGATCCTTATCTGACTTTAGCGTTGATTTTTGGATTTATTGCTAAGGAAGTGGTGATTGGATCGTTGGCTGTTATCTATGGTTTAAATTCTGCTTTAGTGAGTCAGCAAATCACTGAAAGTGTGACATTTATTCAAGGCTATAGTTTTTGTTTATTTTGTCTTTTATACACGCCTTGTTTAACGACAATTGTCACCTTATTAAATGAATCAAAATCAGCAAAATTTACAATCTTCTCTTTAATTTTCTCATTAGTTTTAGCTTGGGTTGCTAGCTTTATCTTTTATCAATCTGCATTACTACTGGGCTATTCTTAATCCAGATAAAAAATACAGATAAACAGGGAATAACTTTTAATCAGCCGATTACAAATTACCCTGTTTTTATAGCAGGTCGTGAGTCGTATAGTGACAGATTGTAAGACTTTAAGAATGACTAAAAGCCTTATATAACAAGCATTTATTCCCAAAGAGTGCAAGATTGCGCTGTTCCCTATTTTTATGTTTGAGCAGGTCGGCAAATGCCAAAAACAGAAGTATAACCATGTAAGAATGTTCCTCCCCCAACCGGCCCAATTTCTCCATTACAGAAAAAACCACTGACTGGTAAATTGAGGTAGCGCCGAAACAGTTCAGAATCAAAATTAGGCTGTTGATAAAGATGTTCGCCTCGACCTAAACAGGAAAACATCAATGCACCCGCCTGAGATAAATTAGTAGAATTGAGCGGATTATTCAGTTGATAAGATTTGAGTAATAGCTCTAAATCTTCGGCTGAAGTCCGAGCATCTCTTAGGTGAAATTGAATGCGTTGTCCGGCACGAACCCGATCTCCAATGGCAATTGCACCGACTCTTGGATCAACTCCCATTAAATTACGAATTAAAAAATCACCCGGTTCAAGACTCAGTTTGAATTCATCTCGAACAACACCAACAAACAGAGAATTTTGAGCCAATTCCCGATCAGCTTCATCTAATGTTTGAATCAGTTGTTGTAGCGCTTCTAGAGGAGACATCGCTTCAGAAGTCTGAGATGAAGTGGCAACGGATTCTGGTTCTATTTCTAAGATAATATTGCGATCGCCTTGAATTACCCGATAAACCGGGCCAACCGGACGGCAACCCTGAGCCACAATTGATTCAATCGTAATATTGCCACTGAGAGCCACTCCTACTGTTGCACCCGTGTAGGATTGATCTTGACAAAAAACGGCTGTTGTTCCGCCGGCCATCCCTCCACTCGCCAGTCCCCCAACTTTTGTCGAACCGGGATAAGCATAGTCCAAGCCTTGCAATAAATCGTTAATGCGGCTAGACATTGGATCGATCAACAAAATAAATTGAGGTTGATCCGCTGGATCTACGCCGATTTGTTCAATCCAAGCTTGAGGCGGACTATCTAAATCTGGCAGATCTTGAGGCGAAAGCTGGAAGGGTTGGATTTTGACCTCTGGTAAATGCGCTAAGCACAAGTTAATTGCAGGTTTACCCTCTACTTCATGCACCTGTTCTTCTGGACTCATCCCAACGATTCCGCCGCCACTACAGCCGATCAAATGAGGTAAAGACAGATATTCTTGCAACAGTGGCATTAGTCGGGAATACTCACTTGCAAAACTAGAAGAAATGAACACTAACCCCAAGTTAGCAGGAGCAGATAGAGTATCTTGTGTCTGTTGAACCACCTGTTGAATGGCGGCTTCTAAAGAGGGACGAGTCGATATTGCACTCACCCAGTGCATTGGTGTTGTTGTTGCATTGATCATCTGAGTCTCCCGATTCGGTTGGTGCCCAATAGAGTATCGATTTTCAGTATGTTAACATCACGCTTATCAACTCTAATTTAGGGTTGTTGGATATCACTTGTACTGATATCACTAAATCTTAAGAGATTAAGAGAAATATCTTATACGTCCTTACGACTGATGTATCAAGGATAAAGGAATGATATTTCTATAATGTTAAAGGGGAAACTCGCTTTTCTCGACGTTCAATCAAAAAAACTGTCGTTAACAAAGGAAAAACTATGAGTAACATTGAAGAAAGCATTGAACAAGAACGTGCTTCAGCCCGTGCCGTCTGTGATACAGAGGGGGGTACATCCAAAGAATGTGCAGCCGCTTGGGATGTTGTAGAAGAGCTGCAAGCCGAAGCATCTCATCAGAAGAATAGTAAGCCCAAGAAAAACTCACTTGAGGTGTACTGCGATGAGAACCCAGATGCCGCAGAATGTCGTGTTTATGAAGACTAGTTCTGTCTGTTATTCAGCCACTCAATAAAACACGCTGCTCATAGGCGATAAGCAACTGGGATGTGATCAAAGTCTGTCCAGTTGCTTATTTAAGCAAAAATTTATAGAAGTCTGTACAAAGGGTAGACTATTGCTAAGGCGCGATCGCCATATATTAAATCTATTAAAATGTTTGACTTGTTATTAGTAACGGAACCCTCAAGTTTGAAATCTTGGGTATGGGTGGACTATCGTTTAGCGGTATTCTTCACCGTAATTTGTCCCTTAATTTTATTGATTTGGGCATTTGTCCAGAAGCTCGATGTGATTCAACGCCTATTAATCATTTACTGGCGAGTAGCTAGCTTACTGGCGATTACAGTGTATCTGATGATAGGAGCGCTACCCATTGGCTTTTTATCCGGGTTTATGGCTCGTCTATTAATTCCAGCGAGTCTATGGTTTTGGGTTGATCTCAATGAAGAAATCGAAGATCTGCGATTTTCTCCCTTAAAATTAGCGTTCACCTCTTGGCGTTGGGCGGTAAGCGTTTACAATGGAATTGGCGCAATCATCTTTTTGCCCTCTCTTAAATGTGCGTTTTCTGGGTCGAAAGAGTTACTCGCCGATCCAGCTTGTCGGATTTGGTTAGATCCACCTTGGGCATACAAGGAGATATTTCATCCAAATTGGACAGCAGGATTTATTGGATTTTTAGGATTGGCGGGCTTGGTAATTTATCTACTGTATTTTGGTTATTTCGTTCTGGTTCGCTTAGGAAAACAGGGACGCTCAGCAACAGGTCAATAATGTCGCAAGCGCTAAACTCTGAATATTAAGTGCTCCAGGATTCAATTGGGAGAAATGTAGAACAATGGTGCTCCAAAGTTGGGAAATGAGTCTGTTGAATCTAAAGCTGGAGCCAATCAGTTTGATGAATAATTCAATTGCTCGACGCTTAGAGCTGTACACACAAAGATGTCCACAAGAAGTGTTGATTGTCAGGGCAGAAATTGACGGAGAACGAGATGAAATTGCTGTTTTTAAAGGCTTTTCGAGTTCCTTGATGCGACCTACGATCGCTGATCCTGATGTCCCCGTTTTACCGGATTCTGCCAAAATTATCACCATTGATCGGGTGGCGAGTCCATACAACCCCAATGATCCCCGGTATATTCAGCAGGGGTTAACTTGGGACACTTTTCAACCTTTACTGTCTACCATGGACATATAACACTTAGTAGGTTAGCACAAAACAACCCAGCCGAGCTGGGTTGGTATCATTTAAACACAATTCAATTGAGTTGATGTCAAGTTCTGCCGACTAATCAGCAGAACCACCAGCAGCTTGTAGGCGTGCCCTTGCCCGCTTATAAGCTTGTTCTGCTGTCATTTTGTCTTGGCGGTCGGTTGTTTGGCTGGCTTGGTCAAAATTAGTCTTTGCTGTTTGATAGACAGTTCTTGCCTCTTCTAAGTTGATGGTTTCACCTTTTTCTCCATCGCTGACTAAAACGGTGATTTCGTCTGCTTCAACTTCAGCAAAGCCATCAATTAAAGCAATGGGAACCCATTCTTTATCCACCCGAACCCGCATGACCCCCGTACCTAAAGCTGTTAGTAGAGGGGCGTGACCGCTAAGAATCCCGAGTTGACCGGTTGTACTGGGAAGAATCACTTCTTCTGCTGTGTCATCCCAAATTGTTTTGGTGGGTGCAATGATGCGCACATTTAATGTCATTTGTCAATTGCTTGATTATATATCTTAATTTTTTCAGTTGCCAGTTACTCTGGTCGAACTGACAACTGATATTTCAGGGATTTAGCCCTTCATTTTTTCAGCCTTTGCTTTAACTTGGCTGATATCGCCCACCAAGTAGAATGCCTGCTCTGGGAGATCATCGAGTTCACCATTCATAATCATTTGGAACCCTTTGATAGTTTCTTCGATACTGACATATTGACCGGGAGCACCAGTGAAGACTTCTGCCACGAAGAATGGTTGAGACAAGAACTTTTCAATCTTACGAGCGCGAGCAACTGTTAATCGATCTTCTTCGGACAATTCATCTAAGCCCAAAATAGCGATAATATCTTGCAATTCTTTGTAACGTTGCAGAGTAGACTGGACTGCTCGAGCCGTTTGATAGTGTTCCTCACCGACAATATCGGGCTGCAACATCGTACTTGTTGAACCCAACGGATCAACCGCTGGATAAATTCCTTTAGAAGCCAACGCCCGAGACAGTACGGTAGTCGCATCTAAGTGAGCAAATGTAGTCGCAGGAGCCGGGTCTGTTAAGTCATCTGCCGGAACGTAGACCGCCTGAACGGAAGTAATAGAACCTTCCTTAGTCGAGGTAATTCGCTCTTGCAGTTCACCCACATCTGTTGCTAAAGTCGGCTGATAGCCCACAGCAGAAGGCATCCGTCCGAGAAGTGCAGATACTTCAGAACCGGCTTGTACAAAGCGGAAAATATTATCAATAAACAGCAATACGTCCTGCTTACTGACATCCCGGAAATATTCAGCCATAGTCAAGGCAGACAGACCCACGCGCATTCTTGCACCCGGAGGCTCGTTCATCTGACCATAAACTAGGGCAATTTTGGATTTGCTGCGATCTTCTTCGTCAATAACCCCAGATTCAATCATTTCTTTATAGAGGTCATTTCCTTCGCGGGTACGTTCGCCCACGCCACCAAACACGGATACACCCCCGTGAGCTTTAGCGATGTTGTTGACTAATTCCATCATAATAACGGTTTTGCCAACCCCTGCACCGCCGAATAAGCCAATTTTACCGCCACGACGGTAGGGTGCGAGCAGATCGAGTACTTTGATACCCGTTTCAAATACAGAAGGACTGGTTTCAAGTTCTGTAAATGCCGGAGCAGAGCGGTGAATAGAAGAAGTTTCTTCTGTGCCAACAGGGCCGAGATTATCAACCGGTTGTCCCGTGACATCAAAGATCCGACCTAATGTTGCAGGGCCTACAGGAACACGAATGGGGGACCCTGTGTCTGTTACATCCATACCTCGAACTAACCCATCAGTTCCGCTCATGGCAACAGAGCGAATCTGGTTATCCCCGAGTAACTGCTGGACTTCACAAACAACTGAAACCTCTTGACCCGCTTCGTTTTTACCAGTAATTTTCAAAGCGTTGTAGATTTCAGGTAACTTTCCGGAGGGAAACTTCGCATCTACAACAGGACCAATAACTTGAGTAATGTAACCTACGTTTGTCTTTTCTGCGGTGGAGACCATGATCAGCGCCTAAATTTTCTAAAAGTAGCTCTATCCGATTACTCGGGAAGCTTTACTATAATTTAACAATGCCATCTTTTAGAGTATCACTGAAAGGCACATCACGCGAGAGATTATTTATTATTCGTCATCGGTTGTTCGTTATTTATAGGAGTCAGAAGTGAGTGGGGTTGATGATGGCAGTAAGCCGGAATATAGCTCATGAGTTCTGAGTTGCTCTTGTCCCTTTCTCCCTTTCTACGGCGTCTCCTCTACTTCTGTCTCTACTTCTGCCTGTGCTTCTGCCTGTACTTCTGCCTCGTCAGCCTGACTGTTACGAATGTGTTTCACTCGTCTGATCGGTAAATTAGCAATTAAAGCCGTTGCTCTTTGGTCACTTTCTAAACTAAACTCATAATCTGCTGGATCAATTTCAACATAGCGCGAAACCACTTCGAGGATTTCTTTTCGCATAGCCTCAACTAATTCTGGCGTTAAATCAGCCCGGTCATGGGCTAAAACGAGCTTTAGGCGGTCTTTAACAGCTTCACGACTATTTGTCCGTTGAGGAAACAGTCGTTCCAGCACTTGACTGAGTTTCATTATCAGTTTTGTGTGTATTAAGAATTGATTGACACTCCCGTCGCGCTCAAGCGAGGGATTCTCAGTTCTAAGACTCGACTTGCTGCGATAGACCGGAGCCTAAAACAGTAGCGGTCAAATCTCCCTGAGCGTTCGGGTCTAAGACCCAAGTTCCCACATGCCCTGTGGTACTCAAAGCTCTTTCTAGAATATTGATGGCTGCGTTATGGTCGCGGTCTAACTTACACCCACAAAAACATACATGAGTCCTAGTAGACAATGACTTTTTGACTGTCTCACCACAACTTGAGCAATTCTGGCTTGTATAGGCAGGATTAACAGCAACCGTTACCTTGCCAAACTTTTGACCAAAATACTCTAACCACTTTCTAAATTGATACCAACCTGCATCCGAGATAGACTGAGCGAGACAATGGTTTTTAACTAAGTTCTTAACCCTTAAATCTTCATAGGCTACTAAGTCGTTAGACTTGATTACGCAACGTGCCAGTCTCTTGGCATGTTCTTCACGCTGTCTACTTATATTAAGATGTGTCCGACCTAATTTATTAATGGCTGCTCGATAGTTAGATGAGCCTTTGACTTTGCGAGAAACACGTTTTTGGTAAAACTTCAGCCGCTTCTCACCTTGGCGATAAAATCTGGGATTTGGCTCTGTATTTCCCTTAGAATCTGTGTAGAACTCCTTCAAACCTACATCTAAACCCACATTAGTATGTGATGGCTCGATGGTTTCTTTGAGCTTGACACTGACACAAAATTGAACATAATACCCATCGGCACGACGGATTAACCTCACCCGTTTAATCAAGCTTTGGTCATAACGCCATAGTTCCCAGGTTCCCTTGAGTTTGAGTTTTCCAATACCTTTTTTATCAGTAAATTTAATCCATTTGGATAGGGGTGAAAGTTTCCATCCCGAGGTTTTATATTCAACTGAACGGGAAAACTTTTTAAACTTAGGGTAACCTTTTTTGCCAGGTATTTGTTTTTTGCAATTCTCGTAAAATCTGGAGATAGCAGCCCATGCACGTTCAGCACTAGATTGTCTTGCTTGAGAATTTAAATATGAAGCAAAAGGGAACTCTTTAGCTAATACAGCACAATATTTATTGAGGTCATACTTGTTTTTGCCTGATTCATCCATCCACAGGCGTAAGCATTTGTTACGAATGAACTGACCCGTTCTAATTGCCTCATCAATCGCATTGTATTGAGCTTTATTGCCGTAAGCTTTGAATTCGAGAACCAGCATGATTATTACCTCCTTACTCTATGCTACACTGCTCTGCATAGAAATTTTTAACAAAACCGAAAATTGTTGCCCGCGATTCATCCCTTCACGGGAGGTGAGGGTCTTCTCGCGGTTTTAGATAAAAAATTAGAACGGTTGTGTCAATAGGCTGACAGAGGTCAGGCTTGTTTGTAATCTTCTTTTTTATAATTTGGCAAACCAAACATATAGAGAGTTATCACACACAGTTTCTGATCTGCTGGCAATAGTCGCTATACTAAATAGCAATTCTATAGATTTAATGCTACCAAATTATTGAGAATACCCGCCATGAGTACTGCTAGAAACGTTTTGGGTCAACCTCTAGAGCATTGCTGTTCTTCTCCTCGAACTGGATTTTATCGAGATGGCTTTTGTAATACAGGACCCATGGACACAGGTTCCCATGTGATCTGTGCTGAAATGACAGCCGATTTCCTGGAGTTTACCAAAGCACAAGGTAACGATCTCAGTACTCCTGTTCCAGCTTACCAGTTTCCGGGGTTAAAACCCGGCGATCGCTGGTGTCTGTGCGCGCTACGTTGGCAAGAAGCTTTTGAGGCGAATGTGGCTCCGAAGGTGATGTTATCAGCCACTCACGAGAAAGCGCTAGAAGTTGTTACCCTAGCCGATCTCAAGCGCCATGGAATAGTTAGTTCTTCAGAAGCATAAAACCCTGATATTTCCTTGCGAGCCTGAGAAAAACGTGTTATTGATAAAGGGTAATTTATTCAAACTATCAGCAGATTATTCTCCGGCTGTTAGGATATTTCACTCTCAATCCTAATTCTAAGCGCTATCTTAATTTATATGTCTGCAAAACTGGTTCCTCTTAATATTCCAAGTGGCTGGGCAGTTGTCCAGAATAACTTTGGCGATCAAGATCCTTTAATTCAGAATGGTTGGATTGTAAATCACGACAATTATAGCGAACATCTCCTTTCAATTCGCGCTTTAAATGCTCAAGCCGATCAAATTGAAATTGATCCAGAAGGCTATCATCTGCAACTCGGATGGTATCCTGCTGCTAATCCAAATGGTTGTTATCGCTTGCAATTACAAAAACTGCAATCTAATTCAGAACAAGAGAAATTTGAATATACTTCTAACAAACGCAGTGCCATTCAGCAGGTGATTGAACAGTGCTTGAATTTAATCACAGAAGGGCTAAGCTTAGCGCAAATTCAAGCAGAAATTCTCAAACAGAAGCAGCAATTTGAAAAAGGCGATAAACTCTTTGCGGGAAGTCGGAAATCATTAGAAGACGACACAGTTGATAAGAAAAACAGATTAACTTACAGTCAAGTGGGTTATGGATCTGTTTATTATGAGATCACTAACTTAGCTTATATTGAAGAAAAATCAAATAAAATGCCTTATAATACGTTCGAGCTAGAAAATCAAAGGACATAAATTTTATTAAATTCAAATAGTTTAAAAATAAGGAGTTAATTAAATTATGGTTGTTTCTGAACATAATCCTGAATTAGTGACGACTGATTATCCATCTGATAAGCCTCTGTTTGATGTTTTGATTGATTTTCTACAAATCGATGGTTGGGTTTATAAAGAGATTGAATATCGCAAAGTGATTGCTTTAGGAATTGAGGGACAAAATGGTCGCTTTGATTGCTATGCAGTCACTCGTGAGGAGGAAAAGCAGTTAACTGCATATTCTGTGTTTCCTGTTAAAGTTCCCCATCATAAACGCTACAGTGTAGCCGCTTTAATTACCATGCTGAATTATGGTGTGATAATCGGTAACTTTGAGATGAATTTCTATGATGGCGAAATTCGTTATAAAACCAGTATTGATGTTGAAGGCGATCGCCTCACTCCAACCTTAGTCAAGCACTTGATTTATACGAATATTGCCACGATGGATAAATATTTACCAGGAATTATGTCCATGATTTATGGCAATTTATCCCCAGAAGAAGCAATTTCTCGGATTGAATCTTAGCTTAAAATAACTTAGGTTCATTATTAGTAGAAGGAGAGGGATGATAGGGAGAAAATAGATTATTTAGTTTTATCTATCTCTTAATTCCCTCTTTTCTAAGCGTTAAATTGACGGCGGATTTCTTCAACGAGTAACCGTCTTTCTGCTTGAATAATAGTATGATAAGTGGATTGAACTGCCTCTGGATGAACCGAGAGCGAAGTCACTCCCCAGCGAATAAACTCTTGAATTAATTCCGGATACAACACTGGCGCATCCCCACAAATACAACAAGGAATATCTGCTGATTTTGCCATTTGTATAATTTGACGAATTGCAGCAGTGACAGCAGAATGGGAAGCATTTAAATGAGTTAAGTGTTCATTATTATTACGATCAATTCCTAACATAAACTGAGTCAGATCATTTGTCCCAATTGCCACTCCTTCTACACCTGCTTTGACATAATCTGGTAATAAGAATAATACAGAAGGAACCTCAGCCATAATCCAAAGCTTAAACGTAGCATTTTCAGTTAATTTTGCTTGTTTAACCCAATACTGATAGACAGAAAACTCTTCAACAGAACGAACCATCGGTAAGATTAAATTAACATTCTCATAACCCCATTGATAGAGTTGAGATAATACCGCAAGCTCTAGATCAAATAAAGTCTTATTGTCTGAATTATCGCTAGATTCGTGATGATGTAAACGTTGACGTAAGTGAATATATTCCCAATCTGTTTCCCCCCAAAAGGGACGCACTTCTGAATAAAATTCTCGTAAATCTAAGGCTCGGTAAAAGATAGGTTTAGGCGCTAAAGCAACCGTAAAAGAACGTAAGCTGTCTGCCATGCGTTGAATAAATTCTGATTGAAATTGAGGCTGTAACCATTGCTGAAAATTCCAAGTCTGATTCTGTTTTTGTACCGGTAATACATCTAAGGCTAATAGTTCAGAACGTAATAATCCAATCCCATCAATGGGTAAATTTTGTAACCGCTCAATCGAATTAGGTTGACTGATATTCACCATTAAATGAGTATTAATTGCCACAGTAGTTGGTTTTGATAACTCAATTGAAGCCGAATTTAAATCTGAATAAAATGCTTCCGTTGGTTCCTCAGTTCCCAGTAAATGAACCTCTCCCTGTTCCCCTTCAATTAATACAAATTCTCCCGTTTGAATCTGTTGAGTGGCTCCCCTCACTCCTAGAACGGCTGGAATGCCTAATTCCCGTGCTAAAATAGCGCCATGACCCGTCATTGAGCCTAGCTCCGCGATAATTCCAACCGCTTGTTTAAGTAATGGGAAATATTCAGAAGTAATCTTAGGTAAGACTAAAATTGATTCGGGCTGTAGTTGAATGTCTGGAGAAGAAGTTGAAGAGATCACAACCGTTTTAGCAACGACAATTCCCCCGGAAACACCCAGTCCAGATAATATTTGATGTTCTGTTGTAGCATCAGTAGATTGATCCGTTAGCCGCTTGTCGCTAACAGTCGCAATAGAGGTTGAAACAGTTGTCAGTGGATTAATAAAATACCAATAAAATTGCTCCGGCACTTCAGGAGAAGTTGTGCCAAACATCCAGCGAAGCTGACAAGATTGACCCAATTGAGTTCTTGCTCTTTGGGTGAGTTGAATTAAATCATGAAGTTGAGTTGTCTCTAATACCCATGCCGTTTGTTGCTGTGGCGGCACAATTTCTGCTTGTAACGGAGAGTCAGCTAATTGAGCCGTTTGAGGCAATATGTGATGGGTTTCGTTTATTTCAGCTTGAGAGACAGATTCTCTTGCTGAAGATTTGAGGTAATAAGCAATGGTTTTATGTCCAAGATTTTGAGCTTGAACTTGCAACGTTTGTGGATGAATATAATAAGAATCTGGCTCCGTTTGACCCCAATCAATTGATAAATTGAGTCCTGGCGTGGCTTGAATTTCCCACTGATGGTCGTGAACTTGAATGATACCAGCAGCAGTGACTGAGTAGAAGGGTTGGATTAAAATAGTAGGTTGAAGTTGTTGTAGAGTTCGACCCGAATAATCCCAATAAAATAAGCTTTTAGCATGAAAAAATTCAGCGATCGCCAGTTTTAATCCTGTTGCCATTGCAGTTGGATTTCCCCCTGTCCAAATCGGATCGAGAATCCCTTCTGTTTTAATTTCAGAGCCACTCAGATACCCTTGAAACGTTACAGCCGTGACTGAACTAGATTGTAGAATTTCTGAGAATAAGTTTAACCAAGCAGAGGGAGTGGGTGCAGTTAAAATATGATGACAAATTCCTTGAGCAATGCGTTGTAAGTTTTGAGAATTGCTGACATCTAGATGCAAAGAAGAATGTGATAAATCAACAAACAGAGGTTCACGCCAATCAATTGTTTCTAAAAAATGCCAAAGTTCTTGAGCCGGGAGCACAACACCCGATCTGACAGGATGATCGTGAATAAGACGACTCAAATACAGTCCTTGATTGCCAACGATATCGCGGTCTGAGTTTTGAATTTGGTGGAGCCAGTAAAAATTATCCACATCGTTAGATCATAGGAATTGATAGTGGGATTATCCAAAATTTTATAGCTGATATTGCAACCTTAATTGTACTCGACCAGAAAGCATTAACTTTAGCTTCATTGTATTCAATTAATTAGATATTAACGGTTTCATTATTTGACTGATATTCCTCTTCATTCAATCAACTGTTAACTGTTAATTAGTTTAGCAAGAAATTGGGAAATCACAAAATCAATCACAAGGGTGTTATGGATAAGTGACAGTTGCTCCTCCTTATCTGCCACTCCCCAGAAGTTCGCATCAAACCCTCATTGGTAATCAGTATTCAGTAAATCCATGGAATAATTTTTTTGACTTGAGCGCTGTATTCTGCATAATTTGGATAGGTTTGTCTCAACCAATTTTCTTCCTGCCTCGCTTTCAAATCTAAAAAAATAAATAAGATTACTGTTCCTAGAAGGTGAGATAAGCTTTTTTGAAAAAGTCCCCATCCCAGTGCTGCAAAAATTAAGCCACTATAAAGGGGGTGACGAACGATCCGATAAATTCCTGTGGTAATCAGGGTTCCTCCGGGTTTTGGATAGGGTAATGGCGTTAAGTTTCGACCTAAATCCAATACACCCTTCACCATGAACCATAAAGCCGTAAAACCTAAAATGATAGCAGCTCCATCATACAGGTAGATGTTAAATTGAGCAGCAGAATCAAATGAAATAATGGGCACAGGCGGTAATATTATCAGTCCCAAAAGCAATAAACCTTGGACAATCACCCACCACTCTCCCCGCTGTCCAAGATATTGTTTTAATTTTAGGCTCATTGTGGATTTCTCTCTAAACGATCCAAGGAAATTGTCGCCGCCGCTGCCACTTGTGGATGGCTATCTTTACTCAGGTAATTGAGAGCAGCAACCGTTTTAGCTGTGGGTAAATACCCCAATGCTTCGGCTAAACGTTGCCTGACTAACCAATCCTCTGACTGGGCAAAATTTAGCATTTTATCAAGGGCTTCAATATCTCCAATTTCTCCTAAAGCAGCGATCGCGCCCTGCTGCATGACCACATCTTTACTATCTAATGCCTTCATTAAAACATCGTGAGCGCGAATATCCTTTAAATTTCCTAAAGAAACCGCTGCACTAAAACGCACTAACCAAACCGTATCCTCATAAAAAGCTCGCACCAATGGTTCAAACGCACGAATATCCTCTAAATACCCCAGGGCACCGGCTGCATCAGCCCGAATACCGTAATCTGGATCGGTTTCAAGTAATTTTGCCAAAATGGGAAAACATTCTTCGGTGGGTTTAACCCCTAAGGCAAACACCGCCATAGAACGAACCTGTAAATTTTCATCATTGAGAACTTTCTTAATCAAAGGTACCGCCTCGGCTGGAGATACTGGTCTCAGGGAAGCCAACGCCAACATCCGATCGGCAGAGTTAGGGCTATCAAGCTTGGCTGCAATCTGTTCTAAACTCAAGGAATGACCCATAAAACGAATAAGATTTGTGAGAGTGACATCAAGTTTTTTAATATTCTGACATCATATGCAGATCAATTGGGGATAATGAGTAAAGCATCTGTTTCGGTTTTTGACAATGTTATCTTTGATTTCTATCGGGTTCTCTCATTTCTACTCAGCACTTGGTTATGCAATCATACCAACCCCCCCACTATTCCTCTGCTCTAGAACAAGCCATTGATCGTCATCCTCTCCAGGTGACACCAGATACCTCTTTGGGCGAGGTGATTACATTGATGAGCCTACAACATAATCAATGTGCCTTGCCGTTACCTCAAGACCATCAAACTGAAGAAATTCCCCTCAGTGATGAGTCGGCTTCATTAGAAGAGATTCGATCGGGCAGTTGTGTGTTGGTGGTTCACGCTAAAACATCCGCTTTGCTTGGGGTCGTAACAGAACGCAACGTCCTGCAACTAATCGCCACGGGTGCGTTAGAATCTCTCAGACATACAGCCTCCAACAAAATTAAAATTAGTGAGGTAATGTCCCCCTCACCTACTCATTTAACCGAGTCAGATGAGCAAGATATCTTTTCTGCGCTGTCTCTGTTTCGCGAGTACGATATTCATCATTTACCGGTTTTAGATCCCAAAGGAAAGCTCGTGGGTGTGGTAACCCCCGAACGCATTCGTCAAGTTCTCCAGCCTTCTAATATTTTAAGATTACGGAAAGTGGCTGATGAAATGAGCACAGAAGTGGTAAACGCTCCAATTACTACTTCTGTACTGAATCTGGCTCAAATGATGGCGGCGCATCAAGTCAGTTGTGTGGTGATTTATCAATCTTTTAGTAAACCCCGGTTAATGCCAGTGGGGATTGTCACTGCTCAAGATATTATCCAGGCTCAATTTCTCCAGTTAGATTTAGCAGAGATCTCAATTGAGTGGATCATGAGTACGTCGCTATTTTATCTGAAGCCGAATGATTCTCTGTGGAAAGCTCACCAAGAAATGCAGAAACAACATTTACAGCGTTTGCTGGTGTGTGGGGATGAAGGAGAATTGCTGGGGATGATTACTCAAACCAACTTACTCAGAATGCTCGATCCAACCGAAATGTACCGGGTGGTTAAAAATCTACAACAGTCCGTTTATCAACTGCAACTCGAAAAGTTAGAATTACTCAGAAGTCGTAACGCTCAACTCGAACAGCAAGTTCAAGAACGAACCGCCAAACTGCATGAACAATTGCAGCGAGAGCGATTGATGAGTAAAATTTCTCTACAAATTCATCAGTCTTTAAACTTAGAGGAAATTCTGAATACGATGGTGGCTGAAGTCCAACACGTTTTGGATGTCGATCGCGTGGTAATGTATCGGGTTTCTTCCAAGCAACAAGGGAAGATGGTGGCTGAATCTGTGGCAGCCGGATGGCGATCGCTATCGGGAACTATTTTAGAAAAATCCACCATTGAGAATTATCTAGAAACGTTTAAACGGGATTATGTTTATGCATTAACCCATTTACAAGAAGAAACCAATCTATCGCCACAAGAACGAAAATATTTAGCAAAAATTCAAATCCAAGCCTGTTTGGTTGTTCCGATTTTTTTAGATGGTCAACTTTGGGGAATGATTGCGGCTCATCAATGTTCCCATCCTCGGCAATGGCAATCTTCTGAAACTAATTTGATGCGGCAGTTAGCCACACAGTTAGCGATCGCCATTCAGCAAGCTCAACTGTTTCAAACCGTTCAAGATCTTAATACTGATTTAGAGCGACAAGTCCAAGAAAGAACCATTCAACTCCAGCAAAAAGTTCAAGAATTACAACAGCTCAATCGTCTAAAAGATGATTTTATTGATACGGTTTCCCATGAATTGCGGACTCCTCTGGCTTCAATGAAATTAGCCATTCATATGTTGAATATTGCCCCAGATAGCCAGAAGCGAGAGAAATACTTGAATATTTTAGAAACAGAATGTGGTCGAGAAATTAACCTGGTGAATGATTTATTAGACTTACAGAAGTTAGAGGCAACCTCTGCGCCGATGTCTTATGATCGGATAGATTTACAGGAATGGTTCTCTCAACTGGTACAGCCTTTTTATTCTCGAGTCGAAGAACGTCAACAAGTTTTGGAGGTTAATTCTTCATCTTCTCTTCCAACTATTCAAACAAATAAAACAACCTTAGAAAGAATTGTTGTAGAATTATTGAATAATGCCTGTAAATATACCGCAAATGAAGGTCAAATTGAGCTAGAACTCGATTATCTAGAAGCTCAATCTGATTCGGTAGAAGAAGTCTCCGATCAAATTTTACTCCAGGTGAGTAACTCAACAGAAATTTCCCCAGAAGAATTGCCGAAAATCTTCGATAAGTTCTATCGTGTTCCCAATGCCGATCCCTGGCAACAAGGCGGAACCGGTTTAGGATTAGCCTTAGTTCAAAAGTTAGTTGAACAACTCAATGGCACAATTGCAGTAACAAGTAAAAATGGTCAAACAACCTTTACCATTAAGCTGCCTATTCAATAATAAAAAAGTTGACATTATTCTCGTTCATGGTCATTAGTTATGGATTATTAGTTGTTATTTATTGGTGATTAGTTCTTAGTTATTGATGATTATAAAAACACTCAAAACTAACCACTAAAAACTGATGGCTAACCACTAAAAACTAAAAACTAAAAACTAAAATGTTTCAGTATATTTTGACTGTATTCTATCGTAGTTTAACGATAGGGATAATTCTCTGCATAACAGCCTGTCAGATAGAATCAACCGCTCGCACAACAAATACTCGGGAGGAAAATATACTTCTGGAGGCTGATTTACCCTTTGATAATTCAATTCAAAATAGTATTTTTGATGGGGCGGATGAAGCTAAATTTAATACAAAAGGGTTAGCAATTCGCTCCAAAATGGCTGCAATTGATTTAGCAGAAAAAGATGCTTGGTGGCGAAAAATCCAACTCGGCGATCCCCATAAATATTTATTGCCGATAATTTTAGCAAGGCTTAGCTTAAATTCTGAATCTATTTATGATACTCAAAAGAGTTGGGATGTTTTACTCACATTAGATCAAGAAAAACCAGATTTATATCATTTTCGCAGTGGAGTTGATGTGCGGATTTTCTTCTTGTTTCAAGATATAATGCCCGCAGAAGTTAAAAAAGCTTATGAAAATCAATTACAATCTCCTCGAGTTTTAGAATGGATTGAAGGCGGCACAGAAAATCATATGTTTATGCATCGAGCATCGGGTTTAGCCTTGATGAATGGTAGTGGTTTACCCGTCGCAAATCCTGCCACCGCAGCAACAAATGAAGCCTGGTTGCGTTCAGAATTGAATAAGTTTCTCACCATTGGACAGGGAGAATTTCATTCTTCAGTTTATTACGGTTATAGTATTAGTGGCTTACTCAATTTATATGACTTTTCTCAAGATCCAGAACTCAAAAAATTAGCAAAAGGTTTATTAGATTGGTATGCCACCAATATGGCATTACGCCTGAGTTGGGGAACGGCTGGCGGTGCAGAAAGTCGAGGATTTGACCGCAATACTTGGGATAGTGGATTAACTGCCATTGCCAGTTTATGGTGGGGAGAAAATCAGACTGAGTTTATTGAAAAAATGAATGATTCTTATGCTCGTTTAGGATTAAATGCGGCATTAAGTTCTTATCGTCCGCCTCAGCATTTAAAAGCCATTGCCCTTAAACAAATTCCTTTACCATTTGAAGCATTTGCCAGTCATCCACCCTATTATAGTTATAGTGAAAATGATCAACTCTGGGAAACGTTTTACGTCACAGAAGATTATAGTTTAGGAACGTTATTAGAACCCGGAAGAGTGTATCAAGTAGAAGGAACCATTCGCGCTCAATATGCCACTTATAAACTGGTGATTCGAGATCCAAATCAACAACAAAATGTCGTAATTAGTTTAGGCGGAACTTATCATACTCCCCTCGCGACGGGACGAACACCCGGAGATCAATATTTACAAAAAAAAGGAACAGTCATTTATCAATCCATTTTAACCCCAGAAGATTTAAAAGCAGGCGTGCCACCCGTATCTCGTTTAGTTTTACCCAGCGGATATGGTGCGCCTCAACGTTATAAAAATTGGTATATTTGGCAAATTCATAATGTTTGGTTATGTGCCAGGGTTTGGGGGGATACAGTCGGTTGGGAAACCTTAGCAAACAATAAGCAACCTGTGCCAACCGACTCAACGTTATCATTTGAAGGATTAACCGCAACAGGAAACCAAACCGCTTGGATAACAGAAGTTACGAGAGTTGCAGACTATCCAACCTTTGAAAAACTGACCCAGGCTTTGGATCGGACTCAAGTTGATGATAGCCTATGGTTAACTCAAGGAAAAATAGATTACCAGAGTTTAACCAGCGAACGCCTCACTATGACTTATGATAAAAAAGGCGCGATTGCGACGGCAACAATTAATGGTCAGAAACGAGTGTTAAAAAACTCGCCAGTAATTGCCAGTCCCTATGTGAATGCTGAATTAAGACAGGGAACACTCAAAGTGAACCATCCCCAGTTAGGAAGCTGGAGACTCAAAGCCACATTAAACGGGCCAGAATGGATAATGATTAATTCAATTATTGAAGAATGAAATTAGTTCGAGATCCGGCGATCGCTACTAAAATCCGTAAAATGAAGCAGCGGGTGCATTGGCAACACCAGGCAGTGATTAAGCATAATATTGATCAAACTCGCTTGGTTTTAGCCGATGAACAGTCCGATAACCCGGAATTTTCTTTCCTTGTACTTGGAGATAGCGGTACTGGATATCATCGCGGACACAGTCCTCAACGGCAAGTAGCAGAATTATTACTCCAACAACGCGATCGATCTCGGTTTATCCTGCATACAGGAGATGTCGTTTATCTGGTTGGATCTCGGGAATACTATCTACGCAATTTTATTCTACCTTATCGTGAATTTATCGTCGGCGGGGAAAATCCAGACGCGATCGCTTACGATCAAATTGTATTTAATCTTCCTTTTCTCCCAGTCCCTGGAAACCACGATTATTACGATTTGCCACCCCTGTATAGCCTGGTTGCACCGATTATCATTACTTTGCGGCGCTTGCTACGGTCGCACATCGATTTTGATGTGAGTTGGCATGGATCTTATAAGGGTGATGCCTATGCCAGAGCTTTTTTAGATTATCTCAGCATTTGGGAACGTGACAACGATTTAGCGCAACATTTCCAGCGATATTATACTGCTCAAACCTCAACCGGTCGTTGTTTACAATATCAACCCGGTGTATTTACACGACTCCCCAACCGTTACTATACATTTCGTTACGGGGGAATTGACTTTTTTGCCCTGGACTCTAACACTTTCAACGCCCCTGCACCTTTACCGAAAACTCCCGAAGGAGATACTCTGCGCCGCCAACTCAACCAACGTTTGCAGCAACTCCAAACAGAGCAGGAACAGCTTCTCAATACCATTGAAAATCTTAATCCTGATGATCCTGAACAATTGGAACAAATCCACGATAATCAGGCTAAAATTGAGCAGATTCAGGAGATGCAAATTGATATTGAAAAAACACTCAGTACAGACGAGTCCGATCAAGTGGTAGATTGGGAACAACTCAACTGGTTACAACAGCGCCTGATTGATTCTTGGCATACTGAAGAAGTCCGAGGACGAATTATTTATTTCCATCATCCCCCTTATGTCACCGAAGCAACCAAGTGGCAACAGGGCCAAACATTAGCGGTTCGTCAGAATTTACGGCGAGTGTTGGATGGGGTATTAGCCGCTGTTGGGGAACGTTCAGCAGGTCGTCCGGTGGTTGATTTAGTGCTGAATGGTCATGCTCATTGTTTAGAATATCTCCAAACTCATGATACCGGACATGGAGATTCTTATATCCCTTGGATCGTTTGTGGGGGCAGTGGCTACAGTTTGCGTCGTCAACGCGCCGAAGGGCCGAAAATCGAAGAAAACATTGAAACTGTCAATGGTACTAAAACTCGCGTGGTAGCTGAATCTCAGTGTTATATTGGTCGTAGTGGTCAAGGTTCTGATAAACATCGCCCTTATTCAGCCATTCGGATTGATGTTAAACCGGGTAACCCGCCTCAGTTTTTTGTTCAACCCATGCTTGCAGAATGGCGACATCATCAATGGCATTATCCCAAAGCAGAAGGATTTGAAATAGGTTAAAACGAAGGAAGAGAAAAGAGGGAAGAAGGAAGAAGGCTTTTGAGAAGGGGGATTTAAACCCTATCCTCTCAATAACTTTGGCTTTTCCTACTTCCTTAGCAAAGCGAGTTAAATTCATCTAATTTTTCATGATACTAGAAGTGGCAATACTCGATATTAAACCGGGTTTAATGGGGGAGTTTGAAGCCGCATTTCAAACCGCTTCCCCAATAATATCTAATATCTCAGGTTATATTTCCCATGAATTACAACGGTGTTTAGAAACACCCAATCGTTATCTTTTATTGGTGCGTTGGCAACGTTTAGAAGATCATACTATTGGGTTTCGACAATCCACACAATATCAACAATGGCGGGCATTATTACATCATTTTTACGATCCATTTCCCGTCGTAGAACATTATGAATGTCTCGAATCAAATGATTGCCTGGGTATTGATCGCAAATAGAGAAAGGAGAAAAATACAGTTATTTTTTATTATTGTTTAAATTAATCCAATTTCGGACAGCTTGTCGAATCGCTCTGCGTCCATTCAAGCGATTGTTTTCAATAATTCCCGGTAACTCTTGAATCGGTAATTGAGGAAAAATCAAGCTATTTTTTGCTTCAGTATAGCGATTTTGTTCGAGTTGATAGATTTTGAGATGACCCGTATCGTAACACCAAATTTCTGGTACTCCTAAACGAGCATAAATCGGAAAACGGTTCAAAGACTTACTCGTTAAATCGATTTCTAACGCTAAATCTGGTGGAGGATCGACTGTTAAATCTAAGCGTAATTTTCCTCTGATTTTGCTTTCATTTTGAATATAGAAGCAGTTATCAGATTCAATTCCAACTTGACCCGCTTCTTGTCTCCAGGTGGTCGAACCATAACTCTCATAATTAATATCAAGTTCTTCTGCAATATCCTGAATCACTATCCCAATCACTTCTTTATAATACTCATGCTCAGGTAAAGGAGTAATAATTTCTAAAGTTCCGCAGTCGTAAGCAATTCTGGCCGATCGGCTTTCCCCCAGATCGAGTAATAAATTTTCAAACTGTTGCCAACTGATATTCTGTAAAAGCACGCGATCGGCGCGGTGTTTCGTGATCGACATAAACCTGACCAGAGATAAAAGCTAAATTAAATATAGCGCTCTTTAGAAGTTATTCTGTTTATCATCACAAGTCGGGCGGGGTTTTGAGGTTGATTAAGCCTTAAAGATCTCTAGAGATAATAAAGCTATCCTAGAATCAGGATTGAGTAACATAACGTGCCATGGCATCTTCTTCCCCTAATACTGATCTCGAAGCCGGGTTAGCTGCGATTGACCAAAAACAATACAACGAAGCGATCGCCTATCTAGAACCCATTGCTGAAGCAAGTCCTCAACGTTCACGCGGAATTCGGGCAAAAATGGGATTAGTCGTTGCTTATGAACACACCGCAAAGGTGAAACTGGCGATCGCCCTTTGTCGCCAATTGACTCAATCTTCCCAGGATAATGTCAAACATTGGGGACAAAAACGCTTAGAAACGCTGCAAAAACGCTATCCAGAAGCGGAGAATTCTAAGCCGCCTGTGGTCGAAACCGGGTTTATGGCATTCGATCCGACTCAACAACCGCAAAGAGTCAAAGCAGCCAGTTTACCACCGTCCCCACCTCCTAAGATTCCGACACCACCAAAACCTAAACCCCCTCAAACCGCTAAACCGCCTCAAACCGCCCCTATTTCCCAGTCGGCTAATTTATCGCCAGATACTGTTAAACCCAGTCCTCAACCTTCCACTCAAACGCAGGTTTCTCCCCCGACTCAATCCACAAATATAACGCCTCAACCGCTGCAATGGCGTAATGCCCCCCGCGCCGAAAAATGGCCAAAATTAAAACAGCCTCAGTTATGGCGCTTCCGACTGGAACAGATTTTAACGGTGATGGCTTTTTTGTGGTTTACGCCCCGTTTAGTCGAATTTTTCATGGATACGGCGAATGATATCCTGCGAGAACTTCCCTTCATCCGGCCGTCACAACTGTTGTATCGAGATCCGACTCAGTTTGTGTATTGGACTTTAGCAATATTCTTTATCTTTTCTCCTTGGATACTCGATAGTATTTTAAAAATATGTGTAGGGCTAGAATCTTTACCGATGACCACCCTGTTTCAGCGTAGTCCTGAAACAAATCGCCTATTACGCAGCTATTGTCAACAACGCAACTGGCCCGTCCCCAATTTAAAATTACTCCCCATTACTGCGCCTGTTGTTATCAGTTATGGATGTTTGCCTCGCTTTGCCCGCATAGTTATCAGTCAGGGTTTACTGGATCAACTCACAGAAGAAGAACTTGCCGTGATTTTAACCCGAGAAGTGACTCAAATGGGACACGGAGACCTGTTTATCATGTCTTTTGTAACGTTGGTTGTGCAAATTCCTTATCTAATTTATTGGCAATTGGGCTACATGACAGAACAATTTGCTAAAGAAAACAACCTATCCGGCTTAGAATGGATACCCAATCAGATCAAATCAGTCACAACTGTCTTTTATCCGGTAATTCGGGCGATTAATTTTGTTGTTTCTCCCCTGTGTTATGGCATATTTTGGATCTTACGCGGTTTAGGATTATGGTTATCTCGGCGACGGGTAATCTTAAGCGATCGCGCCGCTTGTAATTTAACGGGTAACCCCAATGCCTTGAGTCGGGCTTTAGTTAAAATAGCAATGGGTCTAGCGGCGGATATTCAGCAGCAAGAAAAAACACCTTTTTTGCTAGAAGGGTTTGAACTCTTAATGCCTATTAGTTATCGACAAGGGTTGTCTTTTGGCAGTTTAGCCCCCCATTATTCCATCGTCTCGCTATTGCAATGGGAGATGCTTAATCCCTATCGGCTGTGGTTAGGGGTGAATGAAACTCATCCAATTTTAGGCGATCGCGTACAGCTTTTAGGACGTTTAGCCCAATTTTGGCAGATTGAACCGGAATTCGATGTAACGGCGTTAACAGCCTCCCCCAGGAAAATAGACTATCCCAAATTACTGTTACAAGGAGGACCCTATTTTGGACTATTGGCAGGTATTTTGATCGGTAGCGCGATCTGGTTATTGGGGGGAATTTTTGCCGCTTTGGGAATTTGGCAGTTGGAATGGTTGTGGGGAGATACTGCGATTTTAACTGGATGTATTCCTATTGGCTGTAGTTTAGGGCTATTTTTACGGATAAATTCTTTTTTCCCAGAACTTAAACCCTCTCAGCGCTTGACTCAGCCTAATTTAGCCGAATTATATGCTAATCCGCAACAAATACCTGTAGATAGTTTAGGAATTTCTATCGAAGGTCGATTGTTAGGACGTTCTATTCCCAGTAATATAATGGGACAGGATTTAATTCTGTCTACACCCACTGGACTGGTGAAGTTGCATTATGTTCCGGCTTTGACACTATGGGCTAATTTCTGGCCAAATCGTCCCCATCCGGCACATTACCTCAATCAACCCGTTCAAGTGATCGGTTGGTGGCGGCGCGGTGTTACTCCTTGGATTGATATTGAAATTCTGCAAGTTGGCAAAAACCGCTTGCAACTTCAGGGAGGTCATCCGATACAGTCTACCTTAATTGCAGTGATACTGGCGTTTTGGGGTCTGTCATTGGTGTTTCAAGGTGGATTTTAAATGCTGCGAAAACTATCCATAGGGATGGATTCATTATCTTTTAGGACAAAGTTTGCATTTTGCCCGAGACAATGTTACATTTATTAACATCTCTTAAAAAAGACAGCCATTACCCTGAAAATACTATTAATATATAGTGTTTAATAAAATGACCGATTCATCAATTTGTGTCAAAATTGAGACGGAGCGTTGTAAAAGTTTTCAGCAATTGTGTTATGCTATAGGACGGTTTGGTTTTATCGAACTAACAGCAACACTCAGCGAAGCTTACAAATCGCTGCGATATCAAGTCAAATGATCGGTTTGGTCGGTTTAAGGTCTACCTCTGTTGAGCCAGCACTTCTGTTTTCCGGATTACGCATTGTAAAAGATGATATGAGTGATTAACTTCTATTGTGGCATTGTTTAAATTCAGTCTTGACAGTATTATCAATAATCATTCAAAGACGCTCTTACAGAGAGTTTTAAATACATCTATAGCAATTAGCTTTGAGAAATGATTCAAAGTTTAAAGGGTTGTTTAGCCCATTACAAGTTTCTGTCTGCATCAATGAATCCAGATCAAATGGAGAATCATATTTTTTCAGTCCAAATAACGGATTTGATCAAACGTTCTCAAGTTGTCAATCAACTTAAATACTTGACATCTATATCATTCAAGATAGTTTTCAAGTGCAGTCAGTTAACGTTAAACCCAGCAGGTTAAGTCTATTCTTAGCCTGGTTATTTTTTGTTTTTTGTTCTTAAAATTGGAGTAAATACTCATGTCTGTTCGTCTCTATATTGGTAATTTACCGAAAGAATTAGATCGTCAAGAGTTACAATCGGTTTTTGCCGAAGAAGGTGATTCTGTGACGACAAAAGTGATTACAGATCGCAAAACCGGTAAATGTAGAGGATTTGGATTTGTTACGGTTCAAAATGATGAAATAGCCGATCAAATTGTCGAGAAATATAACGGCTTCACCTTCAAAGACAATGCCCTCAAAATTGAAAAAGCTTTACCTCGCACTAAAGGAAAAGGCGACAAGCCGGCAGAAGCTGCTGAAGAAAAAGCCCGTCCAACCCAAAAGGCTGCAAAAAGTCGGAAAAAATCTAAAGGTGGCGGTAATACCCATTCTAGCGGTCAGCAAAGCAGTACCAGTGAATCAACTCAACCCGATCCACGCTGGGCGAATGAGTTAGAGAAGCTCAAGCAGATGCTGTCTGCTCAAACTAGCAACTCTTAGAGAATTTTAGCAGAAATTCAACCGAGTTCATGTAGGGGCAGCTTTAGGGTTTGTCTCTACATTTTTTTTGTGAAGATAAACCTCGATTTGTTGCTAAATACACCGCAAAACTGCCTAACCAATGACTGCCACTATATTCTGTTGCGCTGAGGGGATTTAAACCCGCCTGACGATGTAAATTAGCAACAGCTTGTAAACTCGCAATGCGTCGATCATCGGGTGGAAGTGCCGCCAAAATACCGTCTAGCATCCAAGCGCGACTCAGGTTTAAACCATCCAAGTGAGATTGGTGATAGTTCTCGGGATGATTGACACCAACGGGGTTCAGCCAGGCTGTATCGGGTGTTGTGGGAAGCAGAGGCAAAAACAGACTCAACCACTCGGCAAACGCTTCTGAGGGCAAAATTCGCCGGATCAGATCGGCTTCTGCTAAGGTGGGTGAAAGAAAATCATATCCTAAAGGTTCTAAAAATAAAGGATAGTTTTGATCTTTAAGATAGAAAGTGTTAGTAATATTTGAGATGATATTTAACAGGGATTGATGATCGGTTAAAGTCGCCCAATCCCAAATTAAACCCAGTGAAAATGCAGTTTGTTGATGAGTTCCGGTACGATCTGGATAAGATAATATTTGTAGCCCTTTTTGAATATTATTAATCACAATATCTGCTAAGGGTTGCAAGGAATTTAACCATTGTTTTCCCTGAGGATCTTGCCATTCGGTTAATTCAGTCATCAGTTGTAAAAACCAGGCTAAACCGTAAGGATATTCAAATTGAGGATGGGATTTTAAAGATTGAATTTCTTGAGATATTTTTTCTGTTGTAAAATTCTGGGCTATTCTTTCTCTAGCAGTCAATGAAAATGTAGCACCCCGAAAGTAGCGAATCAGCCGAATTAACATCCAGTGACTATGTACAGCCGAGTGCCAATCTAAACAACCATAAAATACGGGATGGAGTTGATCGGGTAAGATGAAATCCTCATCCTGTTTTAAAAAATAGCGGTGAACATGGGGATATTTTTGATGAATACAGTTAAGGGCAAGATGAGCAAATTGACTGGCTAAATCTAAGTTAAAATTATGGTTTTTCATCATATTATTCTAAGGCTTAAAGTTAAACTTTTAAGAACCAACCTTTACGGTACATTCCGTATGCAATTAATCCCCAAAGTAGCAGTGTAGTTAAAGCAAAAAACAGAGAACCATTCAAATATCCAGCCCAAGATTGAAATCCATTTTCATAAATCCAGGCTTTCGTTGTCGGTGCATTTATTTGATTACCAATATGAGTATAAATTAAAATTCTACCCAATAAGCCGGAAGCAACAAACAGAAAGATTGAGTTTAATCCCATGATTTTAAATGGAATTCCCCATTTTTGCCATCTTTGAACTTCAATTGTCTGATAACAAATAGCGAATAATAATAACGCCCAGCCACCTGTGACTAGCACATAAGAACTTGTCCATAACGCTTTATTAATAGGGAATAAAATATCCCATAAATGTCCGATGAGAATAAAAGATAAACCGAAAATAATTAAACGAATACTAGTCTTAGTTTGAATTGATTGTTGCTTTAACCAATCTCCTATCAAATAACCCATTAACACGGTTGCAATTGTAGGTATCGTACTAAATAATCCTTCAGGATCGTATGGTCCCCCTCGCCAGATATGATTATTACCCAGAATAATTTTATCAAAATATGCGCCTAAATTTCCTGCTGGAGTTAGATTCACCGCGCCATATTCAGGAACAGGAATCATCTGCATCATTCCCCAATATCCTAATAATATCAATACAAATAATACCCCTAATTGTTTACGGGAAAGATAAAAAATAGCAATTGCACTAAATAAATAGGCTAAACTAATTCGTTGTAAAACTCCCATGATTCTAATAGAGTTTAAATCATAGTTTGGAAATCCATTTAGTAATAATCCTAACAGAAAAAGAATAACAAAACGCCGTAAAATTCGCAGATAGAGATGGCGAGGTAAATATTGTTCAGAAGTTCGATTATCTTTGGCATATTTTCCCAGGGAAAACGCCATCGCAACACCAATAATAAATAAGAAAAAAGGAAAGACTAAATCTGTGGGAGTATAGCCATGCCATTCAGCGTGAAGTAAGAGCGGATACACATGATTCCAGCTTCCTGGATTATTCACTAAAATCATGCCAGCAATTGTGATTCCTCGAAACACATCTAAAGACGTTAAACGCATTTTAAATCTTTCCAAAATTATGGATCATATTGTAAAACCTCAATGGATTCAAGAATGACTAATTTTCCAATAATCATTTCTTTAATTTCTTGATAGAATGCTTTAATTTTTTCTTCATCATCAATAATTGCAATAATAATCGGTAAATTATCTGAAAGGGCAATAATATTTGCTGTTTGTAGCTGTAAGTTTGCGCCAAAACCTTCAATTGCACGGGTAACTGTTGCCCCTGCGAGTTGAGATTGACGCGCTTTTTCTACAATGACTTGATAGAGGGGTTGGTGTCGCCAATGGTCGGTTTCAGCTAGATAAATTTTAAGTTTTTTCCAAGGTTTCATAATAATAACTTTAACGAGTCAATAATCGAGATAAAATTGTACCCAATTGTAAACTAATCATTCCCAGAATAGCACTACTCAGCCAATAAAATAAAGCCAGAATAAAGTTACCCTCTCGAATAAAGTTACGGGTATCTAATTCATAAGTAGAGAACGTCGTATAAGATCCTAAAAAACCCACCGCAACTAAAAGACGAATTTCTGGATTAATCACAGTTGATCTTTCTGCTAGCGTGACAAAAAAACCCATGATAAAACAACCCGTTAAATTAATTAAAAACGTTCCATAGGGAAAATTAACTCCAAATCGATTAGCACACCAGATGGTTAAGTAATAGCGGCTTAAAGCGCCCAGTATTGCACCTAAGCTAATCGCGATTGGCTTCCGGATTGCCGGCTGCTCAAAAACATTTAAAATAGAATAAATTGTTGTCATCATCAAATTTATGAGCTGCTGAATCATACCAAAATTTGAGTCTCTATCATAGTCTAGTGAGTCAGGAGATTTTACCAGAAGTTATTTCAAGCGATTTATTCGATATTAAGCTTTAATCGTCAGAGGCTTGGCGATTTTCCAGGAACACTTTAAACTAAAATATAGACTATATCCTTAAATCAGCTTGTGAACCCAGAAGTCAAACAGAAGAATCATTATTGTCATTTCAGAATGGAAGTCTCCATGAAATCAAGTTCAGAGCATCAAACTTGCCAATCTAAATTAATAAACAACCCCTTTTTATATGCTTTTATGAAACATAATCAACTGTTTCAAACACTGAGTCAATATGTCCAGGTCGGAATTTTAGGGATACTAATTGCATTCGGTTTAGGGATAGAGGGATACAGTCAGGAAACCCAATCAAATCCCACTGGAGAGAACTTTGCAACCTTTGCAGATTGGTGCAGAAATCGAGAAAACTTGAATCCAGAAGCTAAACGAACCGTTAGTTTAATTCTACAACAAGCGGGTACATATAATTGTGGTCGGGCTTCGCAAAATGTACAAGAGATTAGTCAATTGGATTTAAGTACCAGTCAAGTTTCTGATGTTCGCCCGTTACAGTCTTTAGATAATTTAGTTGAACTGAAGCTGATTAACAATCGGATTTCTGATGTGACTCCGTTACAATCTTTAGATAATTTAGAAGTTTTAGATTTAAGCTACAATCAAATTTCTAATATTACGCCGTTAAGTTCTTTAACAAAGTTAGAAGTTTTAAATTTAAGTTATAATCAGGTCAATCAAGTGGAATCACTACAATCATTAATGAACTTAAACGAGCTAAACTTAAGCAATAATCAAGTGAGTGATATTACCCCACTGAAACCCTTAGATCGGTTAATTTATCTATTCATTCGTGATAATCCCATTACCGATCAAACTTGTCCGGTGCAACCTAAATATGTCTGTCAATTTTAAAAATATCATTTGAGTAGATTTAACTATTCATTGACAGAGACGTTCACCTTAGAGCGTCTCTAAAAATTATATCAAGATAAAATAAGTCTTCTAAAAATCATCATAGAAGTGTAAACTTCTGTAAAACAGCTTAGTGTGAAAGTGACATAATGTCATAAACTGAAAAGAGAATATCTATAATTCTATTTACAAAAACAAAATAATAGAGGAAGAGATATTAAGCTAAAAAGCCAATTAAGCCAACAGGAGAATTAACTAACTATGGCTAAAGCCTCTATTCCTAGAATTGAATATTTACACATACAAAACTATCGGGCTTTACGCGATCTAGAGTTAAAAAAGATCACTCCTTTAACTGTATTTCTAGGCCCTAATGGAAGTGGGAAGTCAACAATCTTTGATGTTTTTGCTTTTTTGTCAGAATGTTTTACCCTAGGACTTAGAAAGGCATGGGATAGACGAGGAAGATTTAAAGAATTAAGAACTAGAGGAGAAGAAGGTTATATTATTATTGAGTTAAAGTACAGAGAAAGAGTTAAATCCCCTTTAATTACTTATCATTTAGCTATTAATGAAGCTCATAACCGTCCTTATGTAGCCGAAGAGTGGTTACATTGGAGACGAGGTGATAAAGGTGCACCTTTTCGATTTTTAGATTTTAAAGAAGGAGAGGGAAAAGTGATTAGTGGAGAAATGCCAGATAAAACAGATGCGCGCATTTCTGAACAACTAGAATCACCTGAATTTTTAGCAGTAAGCACTCTTGGACAATTTGCAAGACATCCTCGTGTTAGTGCTTTGCGGCGTTTTATTACAGGTTGGTATCTTTCCTACTTAACAGCAGATAATGCTCGAAATCAACCTGAAGCGGGGGCGCAAGAAAGGTTATCTCCTACAGGAGATAATTTACCTAATGTTATTCAATATCTCAAAGAACAACATCCAGAAAGATTAGAGAAGATTCTAAAAACTCTTTCTCGTCGAATTCCAAAGCTCGAAAAAGTTGAAGCTTCAATTATGCCTGATGGGAGATTATTATTACAGATAAAAGATGCCCCTTTTCAAAATCCAGTTTTAGCAAAATTTGCTTCAGATGGAACTTTGAAAATGTTAGCATATTTAACTATATTATACGATCCATGTCCATCTCAATTAGTGGGTATAGAGGAACCTGAAAATCATCTTCATCCCCGTTTATTACCTGAATTAGCCGAAGAATGTAGAGCAGCCTCTGGAAATACACAATTGATGGTAACAACTCACTCTCCTTTCTTTGTTGATGGATTAAAACCAGAGGAGGTTTGGGTACTTTATCGAGATGAACATGGCTTTACTAAAGCTAAACGAACTTCTGAAATGCAAGGTGTAAAGGAGTTTATCCAAAATGGCGCATTGTTGGGTCAATTATGGATAGAAGATTACTTTGATGTGGGCAATCCTAATAGTTAATTAAAAAAAGAGATAAAAAAGTGCATTTTGAGTTTTTAGTTGAAGAATTTTCTGCTAAAGAATGTTTAGAGCAAATATTACCCAAAATATTACCTCAAAAAATTACTTATACAATTCACAGTTTTCGGGGTAAGTCCGATCTAATTAAACAAATACCTAATCGATTAAAGGGATATAAAAATTGGATACCTAAAGACTGGAAAATTATTATTCTTGTAGATCGAGATGATGAAGACTGTCAAATATTAAAACATAAATTAGAAGAATTTGCAGTACAAACAGGATTTGTTACTAAATCAGCCAGTAACAAAACAAAAAATTTTCAAGTATTAAACAGAATTGCAGTAGAAGAACTCGAAGCTTGGTTTTTTGGAGATGTAAATGCTATTGTCTCTGCTTATCCTAAAGTATCCCGGAATTTAGGACAACAAGCAAAATTCAGAAATTCTGATGAAATTAAAGGAGGTACTTGGGAAGCTTTAGAAAAAGTATTACAACGGGGTGGTTATCATCAAGGAGGTTTAGAAAAAGTTAAAGCGGCTAGAGATATATCTCAGTTTATGACACCTCAAAATAATCGTTCTCCAAGTTTTCAAGCTTTTTATAATAGTTTAATAGAAATGATAAGATAAATAACTTTTTCAAATTTACTATCAAACAGGCTACTCTTGCAGTTTGGGCATAAAATACTGGAAACCCTTGTTGTGTAAAGGCTTCCAGTTCTACTATATAACTGTTGTCAATTAAATTTCGTCCCAACCGCCAACGCCAGAGGACATCACATAACTGGTGACGCTCGCCTCAAAGAAATTGGCTTTGGTATGAGCTTCTTTTTTTGTATCAGAAAAACGTTCTAAATGGGTATAGGGACTCTTCTTATACTTTTTATCAGTATAAAGCGGCTGTAAACCAATAGAACGGAGTCGAATGTTCGCCAAGTATTTCGTGTATTGTTCAGTGCTATACTCCGTAATTCCCAGAATATTGTTGCCGACAATATGATTAGTCCACTTAATTTCATGTTGTACCGCAGTATCCACCATTTCATAAATATAATCAACAGAATGGGGGAAGATTTGCATTGCTTCTGGAATTAATTTTTGAAACAGTCTAACATGGCTGAGTTCATCTCGGTTAATCATTTTGAAAATATCAGCAGATCCCGGCATCAACATTCTAGAGGCTAAATTATAGAAGAAAATAAACCCATTATAGAAATAAATTCCTTCTAGTAAAAAGTCAGCTAGTAATGCAACAAAATAATGCTCTGTTGTGGGATTATCAACATACTTTTGATAAATTCCGGCAATGAATTTACAGCGATCGCGCAGTACATTATCAGTACGCCAAAAGTCATAAACAACACTTCTACGTTCAGAAGGAATAATGGTTTCAATGATATATTGATAGCTTTGATTATGCATGGCTTCTTGAGAAATTTGTTCTGCCATACACAAGCTAATTTCTGGTGCAGTAATACTCTTTTTCAGATGAGGAATATTACAGGTTTGAATCGAATCTAAGAAAGTTAAATAAGATAAAATACCGTTAAATGCTCGCTGTTCATCTGTGGTTAAATTACCATAATCTACGACATCTTGAGTAATATCTAGCTTCTCTGGAACCCAGAAATTCTCTCTCATTTGTTTGTATAAACCGACAGCCCAAGAGTAACGGACATCATTTAATTGCATCAGGTTTGTTGTCTCTCCAAACCAAATTGAACGATGTTCTACAGCATCATTACCATTAGGATTAAACAGGACATTATCTGACATCAACTTAGAATAGTTTTGCCTAGAATAATTAATTGCAGTCGTCATATTTTGTTGAGCCTTTTTGTTTATTTACACAATAGAAACTCACACCAATTCTGAGGCTTAAATTGCCTTGATGTGAGGCTTTATTCTAACAGATTTTTGGCAATTTAGCCCTCAGTGAAATGGATTGACTAATTAGCACAAGCTGAACAACTTTCCGAACCTTCTTTAAAGCTATCCCGTTGTACTGTTCTAACATAATAAACCGCTTTACATCCTTCTTGCCACGCCATGACTAATGTCTCAAAGATATCGCGTGCTTTAATACAGCGTTCGGGTTCATTGGGAAAATAAATCCCTTGATTGAGATTAAATATTAACTCCATAGAAATTCCAGTATCAATCCATTGTTGCATGGTAGCCACGGCTTTAATCACTATCTTTTGATCCATCACTTTATTCTCCGGATAAAACCAGAATTTATCCCCAATAAATGGAGGTGCAATGGGTACTGTTCCTTTCGCCCATTTATCATAAAAGAAACGACTATAACAGGGTAAAATACTGGCTGTACATCCTTGAACTAACGAAGAAGATGTATTGGGAGCAATTGCCATAATATGAGAGTTTCTAATTCCATATTGTTTGACATCTTCACTGAGTTGAATCCAGCGATCTTTCTCGGCTGCATTGGCAATAAACCATTCAACAGGTTTCGCCCCAATTAACTTACCTTCACTCCAAGAACTCCCCGGAAAAGCGGGATAATATCCCCGTTCTTTTGCCAGTTCCATTGAGGCTTTTGTACAGTAATAACCAATCTCTTCAAATAACTGACTAATTTCCGTTAAGCTTTTATAATTTAGCTGATTTTTGGCTAACCAATCGGCTAAACCCATCGCTCCTACGCCAATAGTTCGATACTTTAAATTATGGGTTTTACTCGCGGCAAAAGGAGGACTGGTAATTTCTATCGTGTTGTCCAATAAACGGACAGCAATCTCACAAATCTCGGGAAGTTCATCAACTGTTAAATTTGCTAAATTTAAACTGTCTAGATTACAAGTATGTGCTTCTTCCCCAGGAGAAACATTCGACCAGCTCTCCTGACATAGGTTTCCCCCAGGAATATAGCCTTCATGACTGTTAGGATTGGCTTTATTTGAAGTATCCTTAAACCATAAATAAGGCATCCCTGTTTCGACTTGACTTCGCATAATCGTTTTAAATAATTCCCGCGCGCTGACTCGCTTATATAATGTAATTTCGCTATCGAGACTTGCTTCTATTTTTTCATAAGCTGCGATAAAATCTTCCCCCCAAAGTGTTGCTAATTCAATCCCCAACTTCACCCGAATTTCGTAAGGATCAACCAAGATCCATTCTTCTTCATAGACTACTCGCCGCATGAACTCATCGAGGATGACTAATTGCGGAAAAATATCATAAGCTTTACGACGCTGATCTCCATTTTCTGTTTGCATTTCTAGGAATTCTGGTACATCTAAATGCCAGATATCCAAACTAACCGTAATCGCTCCGGCTCTTCTACCGCCTTGATTCACTGCAATAGCAGTATCATTGAGTAACTTAATCCAAGGAATCACCCCACCGGATGTATTTTCTTTTCCCATTACCCAACTTCCAGTCGCCCGGACTCGGCTAACGTTTGTCCCGACACCGCCACCATTTTTAGAGATTCTGGCTGCATCTTTAATGGTGTCAAAAATGCTTTCTAAGTTGTCATCCATTGCCGTAATAAAACAACTCGACAACGATCCTTCAGGGACTCTTAAATTCGCTAAAATAGGAGTCGCTAAAGAAACCTTTCGGCTGGCAATCGCCTGATAAAAACGATGCGCCCAAGTTAAACGATTTTCTGGTTTTTCAACAGAAGCAAGTAATAATGCACAAGTTAATAATGCTTCTTGGGGTAATTCATTGGTTAGTAAATACCGTTTTGTCAGTAAAACTGCCCCTGCATAATCATAATCTTTATCCCACTCTGGATCGATCCACGATCCAGCTTGTTGTAAATCCTCCGCAGAATACATTAACATCCGAGAATCATATTCCAGACGCTCAACTTTATCTTGAACCGTTTGAGGATAATTTTCGTATTGGTAGCCTCGAGTGACGATGGTATCCTTCCATAAACTCCAAATGTGTAATCTCCCTGCCACATAGCGCCAGTCCGGCTCCGTGGGGCTACAAAGTTCTATGGCACAATTGATTAAATTATCTTGAATTTCCCGAGTGGTGACCCCATGACGTAAACGAGTGGTTAAGCCGGCTTCTAGGGTAATGGGGTTAGCCTCCAAGCCATCGCAAGCCCAATTCACCACTGCCCGAATTTTAGAGACATCTAAGGGAGTGGGTGTGCCATCTCGCCGAATGACCTGAATATTGGTATTCAGAGCTGAGAAAGACTGTGTAGATAGAGCTTGCATGAGTATAGCTGACTTTAGTAATTTTTGACGCTTCTTGGTGCGCGTCTCTTAGCTGCTTGAGAAGCACGCGACTGTCGCACCGCTCTACCAATTTACTCTAAAATCCACATTTGGTGATCGTTGTTGACAAATATTTTTTTTTACGCTATATGTGGTGCTATTATTCAATTCGCTGCAATTTTTGTTTAAATTTCTGTCTGTATTTCTGTATACCAAAATTAATTCGCTTCGTTGCGTTTTGTAGAATTCATTCTGTTTTTAAAAACTGGATGTTTCTTTAACGTGAATCAAACACATGATGAAATTTTATCTTTGTTGAGACATCACTTGAGGATAGTAATCTTCAGCAATGAGCTGAGTCTATCAAAATTATACTCAAAGGCAGTGACGCGCTTGCTGCGAGAAAGAATAACTCACTATTGTATCCTACACCAAGACCCGTATAGACATAGCATACTCTACAGCCAGTATATTCCTTGACAAATCAAGTTTTTCTGAAATAATACACTCATAGACGATCTCAACTTCACCGGGAGCATTTCCAAATGCAGGATTGATGACTGGCTAAAACGCTTGTGTACCAAGACTAATCTCTAAAAGGAAAGTGCCGTGAACTCTCGTGTCTATACCAAAAGTATTATCGAAAGTTACATCTATGAAACTTGATGTAATTTTCATCACTGTAGAGATGATCAACGGATTTAACTCGGAGAAAATAAAAATAAATAGCACCATATTGAGTAAAACGACTGAATATTCACCCTTTCATTCAATTAGAAAATGACCCCTTCTACATCTCCCAAAGTTAACAATAAAGCAGTTCAAGCGGGTGGTAAACTCAGCTTTTTTGAAAAGTATCTCACCCTGTGGGTTTTCCTGTGTATTGTTGCCGGAATTGTTCTCGGACGAGTGTTTCCAGGAATTGCGATTACTCTTGATTCGATGAGTATTTATCAAGTCTCAATTCCGATTGCAATCTGCCTATTTTTCATGATGTATCCTATCATGGTAAAAATTGATTTTACCCAAGCCGTTAATGCGGTGCGCGCGCCCAAACCGGTGCTATTAACGTTAGTTGTAAATTGGATTATTAAGCCGTTTACAATGGTAGCCTTTGCTCAGTTTTTCTTAGGATATTTGTTTCGTCCCTTACTGGCTGGGACAGAACTTTTAAGAGGAACAGAGGTAGAGTTAGTCAATTCTTATATTGCCGGAACGATTTTACTCGGAATTGCACCTTGTACAGCGATGGTTTTAATGTGGGGATATTTATCCTACAGTAACCAAGGACATACATTAGTTATGGTGGCGATTAATTCCCTAGCCATGCTATTTTTATATGCACCATTAGGACGTTGGTTGCTCTCGGCTAATGATTTAACGGTACCTTGGCAAACGATTTTACTCTCCGTTTTAATTTACGTCGGCTTACCCTTGGCAGCGGGAATGTATAGCCGTTATTGGATTTTTAAAAATAAAGGAAAAGCCTGGTTTGAAAAGAATTTCCTCAAGTATTTAAGTCCGGTTGCCACTTCTGCTTTATTAATTACCCTGATTTTGCTATTTGCCTTCAAAGGAGACGTAATTGTTAACAATCCGCTACATATTGTATTGATTGCTGTTCCTTTGTTTCTCCAAACTAACTTTATCTTTTTAATCGGTTATGTGGCGGCATTAAAGATGAAATTACCCTATGAAGATGCCGCGCCAGCCGCTTTAATTGGTGCGAGTAATCATTTTGAAGTGGCGATCGCCACAGCCGTGATTTTATTTGGATTAAATTCAGGTGCAGCTTTAGCCACTGTTGTTGGGGTACTGATTGAAGTTCCGGTGATGTTAATGTTAGTTGAATTTTGTAAGCGAACCGCTTTTTGGTTTCCCCGCGAACCTGAAAAAGCCACATTAATTGATCCCCGTTGTATCAACTGTTAGAAATTGTCACATTAAATAAGATGGAAAAGTTCGATCATCCACCCAGAATTTTATTCTTATACGGCTCTTTACGAGAACGATCTTATAGCCGTTTATTAGCAGAAGAAGCGGCTCGAATCATTACAGAAATGGGGACAGAAGTCAAGTTTTTTCATCCCCATCATTTACCTTTGCGAGGACAAGTTGAAGAGACTCATCCAGCGGTTCAAGAACTGCGAGAACTGAGTCAATGGTCAGAAGCTCAAGTCTGGTCTTCTCCGGAGATGCATGGTAATATGACAGGGATTCTTAAAAATCAAATTGATTGGATTCCGCTTAGTATTGGTTCGGTTCGACCCACTCAAGGAAAAACATTAGCAGTGATGCAAGTGAGTGGGGGTTCTCAGTCTTTTAATGCGGTTAATACGATGCGAATTTTAGGTCGATGGATGCGAATGTTTACTATTCCTAATCAATCTTCGGTTGCTAAAGCGTATCAGGAGTTTAATGAAGATGGAACGATGAAAGATTCACCCTATCGAGATCGGGTTGTGGATGTGATGGAAGAGTTGTATAAATTCACTTTATTACTAAGAGATAAAGTCGATTATCTCACAGATCGTCATAGTGAAAGAAAAGTGAAAATAAGCTAATTTTATGCTGAGTAAAATAGCAAGGATAACTGATAGTTTGTCGTTATAACGGTTTTAAATAATTCGCAAAATAATAGGAGATTTTCATCATGAAAAAAGTCATGTTTGTCTGTAAGAAAAATTCTTCCCGCTCCCAAATGGCAGAAGGATTTGCAAAAGCATTAGGGGAAGGTAAAATAGCAGTCATTAGTTCTGGTTTAGAAGCCAGTCAAGTTAATCCCCATGCCATAAAAGCGATGGAAGATATCGGGATTGATATTACGGATCAAACCTCAAATGCTTTAAGTGAATTCAATCCTAATGATTATGATGCGGTGATTTCTTTGTGTGGTTGTGGCATCAATTTACCCCCGGAATGGGTGACCCGAGAAGTGTTTGAAGATTGGCAATTGGATGATCCGGCAGAACAGCCAGAAATCTTTCCTCGGGTGCGGGAGGAAGTCAAAGTCAGAGTTGAAGCATTAATTGAAAAATTAAGTTAATCTGATTTAAAATATTATTCTTCTTCTGGTTGAACAGGGGAAGAATTAAACCGAGATTTAAGCTGTTTAAACCAGGGAGAACGGCGAACACTCTCAAACCACATGACTCCCCCCGTTACCAAAATCATCAGCATTCCTAAACCATTTAATAATACATAGAATGGTTTGACATTTGTGCCGAGATATTCTCCTTCATGAATCACCATTAAAAAGTGAACTTGTTCTTTAGAAAAGCCAAACCAATTCTTTCCTAAACGATAGGCAACCCCTGTAATTGCAGTTACCATAAATGGGAGTAAAAAAATCGGTGCAAGCTGACGATGAACTTGACGAAAAAACTGACGATTCATGAATCGATGAGATGCCGTGACAAGATTAATGCTTAAAATTATAGGCGATATGCAATCAATATCGTGATAGTTTTGTCCGACTTGAATGCAGGAGGGGGGAATGATCGCTTCAGCCAACATTAAAGATGTCTCAATTCCCCATCTCCTCAATTCTTCAGTGAAACAGTGAGTACCCTGAATTTTCTCGCATCGTGATGGATATGATGTAGGTGCATCCCTGCGAAAATGGTTCCTCAGTCTAAACTTTCAGCAATTGAGGATCGTCAAATACTATATATCAAAGGAAATTACAACCTGCTTTGATTGATTGTATTAGCCGTGACCATTTTCGCTGTAATGCTTTCTTTCCCGCCAATTGACACCCAAACGCTTCAGATAATCCCACCCTCGCTGAGGCCAAACGTGTTCACGACCTGTTTTTTTGGCAATCCATTCAGCCACTTTCGGCCCAGACCATGACCCCCCATCTGGGGCTGGGCCCTGAAGCGCTTGCTTGAGTTCTTGCTGTTGAGATGCACTCAGTAAAGAACGGGCTACGGGGGGCTGGCGATCGCGGCTACGATTTCTCACAGAAACTGGCCCTTCACGGTTATAGCGACGGATAATTTCTTTGGAATAGTCGTAGTTTAAGCCAACCACCTCAGCAGCTTGCTTAATCGTCCATCCGCTAGCGACTAATTGTAACAAGTGCCATCTACGGGATTCTGTGGTATCTCGGGCTTGGCGATAACGCGCTTTGAGATCCTCGGCACTTAAGTAGGGTTCTAAATGAGCTTTAGGAGGCATACCTTCTGTATAATCCGGAACGTTACTTTATCTATCCTCTTTCTCCAATTGATTCCGGATTAAATCAGAAATTTCTGCGAAATTCTCATAAATGTAGGCAATAGGCAAAAATTGTTATTTGTTGTTGGTCATTTGTCATCATCAGGAAACAGTGGATCTGGGATTAAGTTGGCTTTTCTGACGGGCATGACTCGGTGTCCCCTGTCCCGACTTTTCATTCGGGAACCAGGCGGTTGGGACGACCTGTCTGGGTGACTCCCTACTTCGTTGAAAGAACAGTGGTAGAGAAAATTTTGTCATGCCAAGCATCTCCTTGAGCATCAAAAAGCGCCCACAAATATCCCAATCCCAGTATGAGTGCGCTAATGTAATATCCGACTGTCCCTCTTAAGCCTGCAATTAAGAACGACATATTTTCTCCGTTCTTCTTAACGGCTTTAATATTCATGATGCCCATACCGATAGTCTGAGCTTTTTTACTCCATAAATACCCAAAATAGAAAAAACCAAACAGCAGAGCAGGAATTAACGCGCCTTGACTGATTAAAAAGGCAAAGGGTTCGGGTAAACCGCCTGTCGCTTGTCCAATCAATCTCAGTAACAGTCCAATGACTGCAACTAAGAGATAGGTGAGAATGGTAACGATAACGTTATCAATAAATAAAGCAATGAAACGATTTAAAAAAGTAGCTTTTTCCATAACTTTAACAATCAACACATAGCAAGAAAAGACAATTAGGAGCCGAAGAATTTATTTCTTGTTCCAATAACCAATCACTCAGAACAAACATCTCAAACAAGCCCTTTGAATAACCGTAACCCGTCTGTATTGCCTAAGGTTGGATCGCTAGCCCGTTCAGGGTGGGGCATCATCCCTAACACATTGCCTTGACGATTACAAATGCCTGCAATATTGTGTAAAGAACCATTGGGATTATCAGACTCCTGGGGAGTTGGAGAAGTTCCGTAACGAAAAACCACTTGATGATGTTCTTCTAACTCCGCTAAAGTCTCCTCATCGGCATAATAACAGCCCTCTCCGTGGGCAATGGGAAGCTGGATTACTTCTTCTGATGTATAAGTAGAAGTCCAGGGCGTATTGGTATTGGTAACCGTTAAAGGGACGCGCGAGCAGATAAAATGAAGATCGCGATTTCGCATCAGCGCCCCCGGCAATAATCCCACTTCCGTGAGTACTTGAAATCCATTACAAATGCCGATCACATATTTTCCTTGCTTGGCATGATCGATGGTTGCTTGCATCACCGGAGAACACCGAGCGATCGCCCCACACCGGAGATAATCTCCGTAGCTAAACCCCCCCGGAATAATCACAACATCAATATCGCTTAAATCCGTCTCCTGATGCCAAATCATGCGGGTGGGTTGTTCTAATAGTCCTTCAGTCACCCATGCCACATCGCGATCGCAATTCGATCCGGGAAAAACAATTACACCAAATTTCATCAATTTATCCCCATTAATTTAATCTGTAACTTTGGCAGTTTCTGAAACGGGAGTTAAGTCAAACCGATAAATTTCAATCACAGGGTTGGCTAAAAGCTGATCGCAAATTCGATCCAGTTGCTGACGAGCATCGGCTTCATCGGTTGCGGTTAGAGACAGTTCGATATACTTACCAATTCGCACCTGTTCAACTGTATCGTATCCTAAATGTTGAATACTAGAACGTACCGCTGTTCCCGCTGGATCTAAGACAGAGGGACGAAGGGTAACATACACTTGAGCGTTATATTTCTGAGTCACGTTAATTTGCTATTCGGAACAGTTTTTATTATTGCTGATTGTTGTGCAACCCGTTACATTTTCTGCCAAAATCATCTCTATTGGATGAGGTGTTGTTGGCACTAGATAAAATGGTGATAACCCTTGAAACCGGATTGAAAACAATTTTAGGAGAGTGCCTCCATGCGACGGTTATATGATCGCGCTTTTGAAATTTTAGCAGCAGAAGTCAAACGATGCGCCCAAAATGACATAGCGGCAGAAGTGGGGCAAAAAGTTGTCATGCAGCGTTTAGAAAAGCTTTGCCGACAGCAGGGTGAACCCCTCAGCGCCGAAGAACTGCAACAAGTGATCGCAGATCAATTTCCCGAGTTTAAGCCTTCTATTTTAAAGCAAGCGGCTCGGCTGAATCATCCCCCCAGAATACCAAAGACAGCCTTGTGGGGTGGAGTGATTTTAACTGGATTCGTTGGGTTAATTTGGGGAGTCAACCAACCGATTCCGAGGATTCGTCGCCCCATTTATCAGAGAATGCCGATTCTATTATTTCCCAGTTATATCAGTATGGATCGCAATTACACAGACGCGATCGCGGATGTCGAACAAGCCAATCAATCTATTAATCAAGCCACAAATCAAGCAGATATTACTTCTTCTGAAGAAATGATTCTACAAGCTCAAACGCACTTAGAGCGTTTACCGGTTTGGTTTCTAGAAAAAGAAAATTCTCCCTCTCGGTATTGTTCAATCATCACTTGTAATTGGAATTTTACTTTAGATGAATACGTTGCCGTCGAGAAAGAGATTGAACGCATAGAAGGGCGTATTTTTCAAGAAAAGAATGCTTTTATTCAGTTGAATGAAGCCAAGTCTGCTATCACAGCAGCCAAGCAAAGTTATCAAACGACTCAACCGGGAACAAAGCGTCAAGATGCCATGGCGACTTGGCAGAAATCCGTTGAATTATTACAACAAATTCCGCCTCAAACGATAGGGGGAAAACAAGCTAAAACCCAGTCAAAACCGGCACAGAAAGAGTTTGAAGAGGTAGTGGGTTTAAGCATTGAAACTCAAAAAGGTAACAGTATAATTGCAGCCGCACAGCAATATGCTATTTTAGCGTCTCGTGCTTCTCAAAATCCCCCCCATAGCGCTGAAGAATGGCAAGAAATAATAGAATTATGGGAAAATGCAATTGAGCGATTAGAAAAGGTTTCAGAAGATAATCCCAGTTATTGGACGGCTCAAGATAAGTTAGTAGAATATACTAATAATTTATATACGATTGAAGGCAGGCTGAGGGATGAATTGGAAGCGTTAGAGTTATTAGAGGAAGCTAAAGAATTAATTGCCGAATGGCGTGAAATGGCACAAGATTCTGATCCGAGTATTCGTCGATTACGCCGTAAATTAAATCAGATTATTTATACTTTAGAAGCAATAGAAGCAGGCACAACCGTTACAGCAGAAGCGGCTGAGTTATTACGGGCGACTCGCACGACTCGGAATCAGTTATAATTGTACCATTCCAACCCGTTTTTTTAATCCAGTTCTAGTTGAATTGTTGGCATCAATTTCTGTAAGTTTTTCAGGGATTTTCCTTGCCATGGAATTTGACGAGACGCTAAAATAACTAAGTTTTTGGTTTGTTTTTTTCGAGCTTTAATTACAAATTTAGACAGCATATTAATCCCGAAACTATTTAGAAATTTGAGTTGCCGAAGATTGAGGGTAATCGTCTCAGGTTCTGTTTCTAAAGCTTCATTTAAAAGTTTAACAATTGGATTAGATTGTTCTAAGCCGCTGAGTCTTAATGTGCCGCCTAAAGAAATAGTTGTTGTATCGCTATCATAAGTCACTTGATAATCTTCATTATTAAAATTTTGAATAACCATAATTGTAAAAAAAATGAATAAAAAAATATGATCGTGCAGCAGAGACTGTTCTATATATTTAAGCTTGCTACTGTTGTGACTGTGGTTAGTGCAGGTTCAGATTTGATCGTCTTAAACTTCCATCCGACTTGAGCTGAGTAATCATTAATCATCATTAAATATCCTAGACGAGAAGAAGTATCATTGTCTACATTTTGTTCAATTTGATGAATGTATAATTCTTCTGGATCAAAACTCAGCATATTTTGAATATAGTCTTTGAAGGGTTGTACAGCAGACTCAATTACACTATTTTCTACACCAAAAAACAGCTTTTCTGGACTCAAATTTACTTGTATATTAATCGGATAGCTAGATCCTGGATCGCTAAACTTCATGGCATTTTCTAGTAGCTCATTTGCAATAAAGCCCACAGCATCTTTGATTTCTACAAGTTGTTCAGAATCGGTAGAGTTCGTATCGGCTTGCGGAAAGAAAGTGGTGACATAATCTGCAATGAAATTAGCAGACAAACCATTATTTCGCCATCGCTGTTGCAAAGAGGTTGAACTAGGAGAAAACCCAATAATTAAGAATTCTTGGCTAATATCTGAGACCTCGAGATAATGACCAAAGACTTCACACATAATAATAAATGATGAAAAACAAATGATTTCAGAAAAACGATAAAAATTTAATACATCTATTGAATAGAATTAAAATCAAATTAAATAATATTTTTGAGTCAAATTGTGTTATATAGCTTATTATAGTCGATTAGTATTCAAAAAACAATATTTTTAATGTTTCCACCGACTCTTTACATTGCCATTACAAATCATGGATTTGGTCATGCAGTGCGTGCTGCTTGTGTCGCGGCTCAAATTCGACAAATTTGTCCCGAATGTGTCTTGATTTTAGTGACAACTGCTCCCCGTTGGTTATTAGAATCCTATCTTCCGGGGGATTTTATATTACGTCCTCGTGGATTTGATGTTGGGGTAATTCAGTCGGATAGTTTAACCATGGATAAAGCAGCAACCTTGGAAAAGTTAAAGGAGATTCGTCAAAAACAGCAATCGATTATTGCCAGTGAAGTTAATTTTATTCAGCAAAATCGAGTTGATGTGATCTTAGCAGATATTCCTCCAATAGCAGCTCAAGTTGCCAAAGCAGCGGGTATTCCTGGAGTGATGATGAGTAACTTTGGTTGGGATTTTATTTATCGAGATTGGGGAGAAGAATTTATTGAAATGGCGGATTGGATTGGGGATTGTTTTAGTCAATGTGATAACTTATTTCGCTTACCTTTACATGAAGAAATGAGTGCTTTTCCCAATATTACGGATGTCGGATTAACAGGCGGAAATCCCCGGTATAATTTGGATCAACTGAAAGAAGATTTTGGAATTAAAACGCTGCCTGAAAAAACAATATTATTAACGTTTGGAGGCTTGAGTTTAGCCAAAATTCCTTATGATAATTTAGCGAATTTTTCTGATTTTACCTTTATTACTTTCGATGGGAAAGCGCCTGAATTACCTAATCTAATTCGTGTCAAACATCAAATAAAACACAAACAATCTGAAATAGACTATTCTCATATTCGTCCGGTTGATTTTATGCCACTGTGTGGAAGAATTGTTTCTAAGCCTGGATTTAGTACTTATGCTGAAGCGTTACGCTTAGATATTCCGATTATATCTTTATCGAGAGAAGGATTTGCTGAAGCGCCTATTTTAGAAGCAGGCTTACGAAATTATAGTCCGCATCAAATTATTAGCCCGGCAGATTTTTATGAAGGGAATTGGGACTTTATTAAACAGCCGATGAATCCTCCGCTATGTTCTGAAAAACTGGATAAAACCGGGAATGAAACTGTTGCTCAGGCGGTTGTGGATTTGTTAAAGTCTGCATCATGATTAGAGATGATTAAGATGGGTCACTGACCTATCCTACGGGGTTTAATTTAACTAAAGCCGTTATGGATTTATTAATATCTCGATAATGATTAGATCTTATTAAGATGCGTCATTGACGCATCCTACAGGAAAATTTAAATGTACAAACTGCCTACTTATTTCTCTTGTTATCTTATTATAGGTAATAGTAAGCTATGAGTTTTCAAGATAATTTTATGCGTCACTGAGTGACGCATTATACAGGAAAATTTAAATGTACAAACTGCCTACTTATTTCTCTTGTTATCTTATTATAGGTAATAGTAAGCTATGAGTTTTAGATATTATGAGATGCGTCAAGTAGCGCATCCTACGGGAAAAATTCTGCGGGAAATTTTAACTATATAAACTACCGACATATTCCTCATAACCGTTGTACAATAAAGTGGGTTTTCTTTCCCATGAAAAACTGGGGCTATTACTCACTACTTTTTCTGTGGCTTGTGACCAGCGCGGATGGGGTTTCTTAGGATTAACATTGGCAGTAAAGCCGTATTCTTCTGGGGCGAGAGTATGCCAAAATGTTGCAGGTTGTTCTTCTAAAAACTCAATTTTAACGATGGATTTTGCCCCTTTAAAGCCATATTTCCAGGGTAAAACGGCTCGAATGGGTGCGCCATTTTGCTTGGGCAAAGTTTTACCGTACATTCCAACCGCAAAAAATGCGAGGTCATTTGCCATTTCTTCAATGCGTAATCCTTCCTTGTAAGGCCAAGGATAATTTAATGCCCAAAATCCTGGCCCCTTGGTAATTTTAGGATCATAAAATGAGGTAAATTGGACATACTTTGCCTGAGAAGTCGGTTCAACGGCTTCTATAATTTTCCGCATGGGAAAACCCACCCAAGGCACTACCATTGCCCAGGCTTCCACACAACGAAATCGATAAATTCTTTCTTCAATCGGGAACTTATTTCTTAAGTCATCCAGGTCATAAGTCATGGGATTTTTCACTAACCCCGTTACTTCTAATTTCCAGGTTTCTGTGGGTAAAGCTTGAGCGGCTTCCCAAATGGACTTAGAGCCACCATACTCATAAAAATTATTATAATGAGTCGCAAAATCTGCTTTTGTAATCGGTCTTTCTACATCCTTAAAATTAGGATTTGTCGATAAATTCGGAAAGGTTTTCAGTCCTTCTGTTCCTGATTTGGCGTTTCCCAATTGATTACAAGCGCTGAGGGGTAAAATGGTAGCGGCGACTCCCGCACCAATTAAACTTTTGACAAACCGACGACGGTTGAGAAATGCAGCTTCTGGGGTAATTTGATTTTCAGAGATTTCCCAGGAGGGGGGAATACGAATTAAAACCATAGGAAAAGAACAACGTGCCGAAAAAATTGTAAATTATCTTTACATTTTACCGTTGATGCGGGATAAATTGGTAATTAATCTGGATTGATGAGGATTTCTACCCCAGATGCCGAAGAAGGAATTAAGATAGAACAAATAGCTCAAAGACTGGTCTGTTATGAGTTACTGCATTAATCCTCATTGTTCCCATCCTCACAATCCGGCTCATCATGCGTTTTGTCAAAGTTGTGGCGCTTCGTTACGTCTCAAAGATCGTTATCGAACCCTAAAAGTATTAGGAGAAAGTGCCGGATGTCGCACCTTTTTAGCAGTGGATGAAGATAAACCGTTTCAACCTCGCTGTGTGGTGAAGCAGTTTACCTCCCCTGACTCGATTGCAACAAAAACAACAGAGTTACAAACGATTCCTCACTACAATCAAGGTGTGGCAGAGTTAGCTAAAATTAGTCAAAAATCACTGATTCCGACAGTTTTAGCGGCTTTTGAACAGGATAACGCTCGTTATGTGATTCAAGAATATATCGCAGGGCGAAATCTGGCTGAGGTATTGGTTCAAATTGGCTCATTTCAGCCATCCCAAATCGAGCAATTATTGGAAGAGATTTTGCCGACTTTAGAACTAATTCACCGCAATCATCGCATCCATGGGGAAATTAAACCTGAAAACATCATTGATCGCTATTCTACGGGGCAAAAACTCACCTTAGATACCACACCGCCTCAATATGTTTTAGTCGATTTTAGCCCCCATTCTGGATTGGATTCGGTTTATGCGGTTGAACCTACCCTTAATATTTCGGCTGAATATGCCGCCCCAGAACAGTTACAGGGTTCTCCTCAACCCAATAGCGACCTTTACAGCTTAGGGGTGACTTGTTTACACCTGCTAACTCATGTGTCTGCGTTTGATTTGTACGATGAAAAATCAGAAACGTGGGTCTGGCGAGATTACTTAAAACAGCCCATTAGTCCGCGCCTGGGTTGTATTTTAGATCGGATGGTGGATCGTAACCCACTCAACCGTTATCAATCCGCAAAGGCAATTTTAGAGGATTTACACACTAAATGGAATTCCTTAGCGGTTCATTCTCCTCAAAATCAGCGGATATTAACGGCTTTAGGAGCGGCTGCTTTAGGGGCATTAGCATGGTGTCTAAGCGCTCAGTTTCCCATCTCTCAACCCCGTCCGGCTTTTCAACTTCCCGACCCGCCCCAGGCTCAACCGCAGCCGCTAGTTAGGGTTAGACCGGATCGCCTCTGGAATCATTCCCCTCAAATGAGACTCTTGACCCATAATGGGGGCCCCGTTTGGGCGATCGCAACCGATCCCAATGGTCGGACTGTGGCTTCTGGCAAAACCAACGGCCAAGTGGAAATTATCGATCTGCAAACCGGACGGGTGTTACAGACGTTTAGCGGACATTCGAGTCCAGTGGGGGCGATGGATATCAGCCCAGATGGTCGCTATTTGGCAACGGGCAGCGGCGATAAAACCATTAAGATTTGGGATTTGTGGAATAATCGTTTAGTGAGAACCATACGCGGTCATAGAGATTGGGTTTACGATGTGGCTTTCAGTCCAGATGGAAACACTCTCGCTAGTGTCAGTCAGGATCAAACCTTGAGGTTATGGGATGTTGACAGTGGTTGGGAAGTGGCCCAACTCCGAGGACAGGCAAAAGAAGTTCAATCACTCGCTTTTAGTCCAAATCGTCAACTGTTGGTAACGGGTAGTAGTGAGGGTCAGGTTGAAGTGTGGAATTGGCGCACTCGGCAACTGATTCGGTCTATTCCGGCTCATTCTCGGGGGATTTGGTCGGTTGCCATTAGTCCAGATGGAAACACACTCGCCAGTGGCAGTTGGGATCATTCGGTGAAGTTATGGGATTTAAATCAAATTCGCACAGAATATTTTTATAGCCAACCCCATCAAACCATCGTGGGTCATCGCGATAAAGTGATCTCTTTAGAATTTAGCCCCGATGGCCAAACCTTAGCCAGTGCAGATGTTACTGGAATTGTGAAACTGTGGTCAACTCAAACCGGGGAGTTAAAAGGAAATCTCAGTGGTCATCGATCTTGGGTGGATTTACAATTTCATCCCAGTCAAAATGTGCTGTTGAGTGGCAGTTTAGATGACACCATTAAGATTTGGCGGATCTCACCGTAATTAATCCTGCAATAGAGGCGTTAAATCAAACGTCTCTAGCAGATTATAAACAGATTTTATTCGATAAACCTCGCACAGACAGTTCAACGCGAGGGGGTTGAGTTTGATAAAAAATAACGCCTCGATACTCTCGGGTGGGGCTTTCAAAAGATAATTGTTTGCCGTCTGTGGCTTCTATTTTAATGTCGCCGACTTTTACACTGGCTATTTTGTTTTCCACTTTCACTTGAACTTCTCGAGAAGTGACTGTATCCCGAATTAATAGCCATAAGGTTTGTTCTTTTTTAACTCGTTTAATCTCTAACGCAGCAATGCGAAAACTATAAGCTCCAATCTCTTTACTTAAAGATTTTACCTTAATATTGGCAGGGAGTCCAGTGATTTCCAAGTCGGTAACCGGAGAATTAATCGACTGAAAATTAGCCCGATTTAGAATAGTATCAACCGTAGCATTCTCATCATAAAGACGAGGTGGATCGAGGGGAACCTCTGACCCAGGAATTGCCCAATCATAACTGCGTTTTAAAATCTCTTGCCGAATGATTTCAGCCCGTTTAGGTTCAGCAACTAAGGCATATTCTTGTTGTTTTAACTTTGTTGCAAGCCAGCGTTGACGAGTCCATTGGCAGAGACGAGGATGACGTTGATGATGAATAAAGCGTTCATAAAATCGCAGCGTCGGGACTAATTCCCCAATTTTTTCAAAGGCAATTCCAATTTCTGCCACCGATAAATATTGTTTTAAATTGGGTATTTTTAAGACTTGTTCCATTAAAACTACATAGCTATATCTAACCTCTCGCAGTTGTTCAGATGTAATATTAGAACGGGATAACTGACGCACTAATTCAATTTTTAGTATATTTTGCTCTGGTTTTGAGCATTTTTCAATCGCTAAAATAATCTGTTTCCAGCGCTTAATTTGAATTAGGTATTCTGCCCAATCTTGATAACGATGCTGTCGTTGTAACGCTTGTCCGATATAATCAATAAACTTTAACCATTGCTGAGTTCCGGGTTTGCCAGCATTTTCCCATTCACTAATAATTTTATCATCCGCTTTTGCCTTTTCTAAATAGGGTAAACCCTCTGGAATTCCCAGTAACTCTGCTTTGGCTAAATTATATTCTCTTGTATGAGTTTGTCCGCTATTTTGCCAACAATTAACCGCTCGTTTTAAATTTTTTGCTCGATAAAAACAGTCCCCAGCCACAGAAAGCATTCCCGAATATTTCGCTTCATCTAACCCTTCTAAAACATCACCCACTTGTTGCCAATCTTGCGGTTCGAGAAGTTGTTTTTCTTTCAATAACCGACGAATTTGATTATTATATTCTTGTATTGTGACTTTCCAAGCTTTAACTAAACGATTCTCCAGTAAAATTAAACTGCCTAAATTGTCTTCTAAAAATAGAGTAAATTCTTTGATTTTAGCAACTGTTTTATCAGAATTTACCATGAACCGAACCACAGAATATTCTATTGTTTTTTTACGAGGAAACTGTCGATACCAAGCGACTAACGCTTGCCAGCATAAACCCTGCCAAAAGCAGTTCCAAGCTTCTATTTCTTGCTGATATTGTAAGAATAAAATCCCGGCTTGATGAAACTGTTTATCAAATTTTAGCGCCCAAGCTTCGCATAATTGAGCCTTGTCAATCTGACCCAGTTCAGTATAAAATTGTTTCGCTTGCCTCAAGGAAATAGAATCATTTTGAGAGTAACCATTATCTTCAAGTTCTTTCGCTTGAAATTCCCGATTATCCCCTTCTAATTCAACTAAATTATTCCCCCACCGAATCCCATCGACATAACCCTCCCAATTCATCCTTTTATCTGTTTTTTCTAACCATTCTTCTACAGAATTAGACTCACTAATTGTGGCATATTGCCATAAGAATTTATCTCCTATATTCGTATCAATAATAATTAAATCAGACATTCCTCGACTGGCAGCAACGTACAACTTATTAAAAAAGTATTCTAATTCTAAAGAATGCTCAACTTGAGTTTGAGCGTAATCCAAAATTGATTTTTGAAACTTCTGAGCAAATTTATCGCCAAATTTATATAAAATAATTAAAGGAAACTCTAAACCTTTTGCTTGAATGGCGCTTAAGACATTTTTAGGGGGATTAATTTCGCTGACATCTGGAAAAAGCGGTGCCAAGAATGGATCATTTTTAATATAGTTTAATTCTCCTCCTGCTTCACAAGGAACAATAAAAATAGGAGACTTTTGTAAATGATTTTTGAGTGCTTCTGCTGAGAAAGTATAGCGATCAAAAATAAACTTCTGAGGTGGATTAGAAGTTTGATAAGATTGCCAAGCTTCTTGAGGTTTAAGTTCTGGGATATTAAATAAAACCTGTCGCCAAAGATGAATTAAATTAGTAAACTTAACAATAGCTGGACTTGAACGATAATTAGATTCTAACTCATAAAACGTCATATTTAAATTCAGTTGCCGAGTCGGATCAAGCGCCGCTATGACTTGATCAAAAAAGGCAGCTTTAGCACTTTCCCAACGAAAACCTGTTGGATTTAAAGTTTGAAATGGATCGCCCGCAAAAGCAAAAGGTAAACTCATTAAAGGCGGACGTAATTCACACTGAGAAAATACCGATATTTTCATAATGAGCTGTAATTCTAGCTTGGTAAAATCTTGAGCTTCATCACAGAAAATAGCTGTATATTGAGCTTTGTAGCACTTTAATTCTAAGACTTTACGAATCAAATCTTGATCGTCCCAATAGCCTTCACGGCTCGTTAATTGATGATACCAAGGCCAAACCTGTTTATAAATGGCTTTAAAGATTTCGAGTGAAATGGTTCGTTCTCGCCGAGGCACTTCTTCATAATCCTCTGGAGTCATGTACTCATCTTGATGATCTTTCAGGCTATAACCTTTAATAAAAGTCCGAATAATATGCCAACATAATTCTGGAGAATATCGATTAAATCGCCGTTTAAAATGTTTTCTAAATTCATTAAATGAGAGATAATAATCGGAATCAAAGTGATTTAAAGCATGAGTTGGAAGCTGACTTAATAAGAATTTATTAAAAGATTGAAAGCAGTTATCCAAATCGGAATTGCGAATATTTCCATTCGTTTCTATTAAAAATTTATGATGATTTTTCAGTAACTTTTCTACCCCTTCTTTAGCTTTGGCTAAAAGTCGCTCATTATAAGTTAAAAATAAAGGATAATAAACCGGATCGTTTGAGTTCTGTTGAAGATAATATTTTTGATATCGGTCACAATAATCAGCAAATAAATAGATTAACATCGTGGATTTCCCACTACCCGCGCGTCCATTTATAAACACCGGAAGAGAATGATTATTCCACTCGGCTGTTGATAACTCGTGGAGAATTTCTTCCTCTTCTACCGATAGCGCTAAATTAATCCCAGTATCTCGTTCTAATTCTAACCAAATCTCTGAATCTGCAATTAAATAATCGGGATAATACCGACGAGTATAACGGGATAAATGATCGAAAGTTGGGGGTTGATTAACAAAAACTGAATTCTGATGATAATTTAATAAATGAGTCAGTTGAGTAATCTGATTAATTTCAGTTTCAGACGGGAGATGAGAAAATAAAGATAATAAAAATAATACATTTCGCGGCGGATAATCAGCCGTTTCTAACTGGCTATATAAAATATAACGCTGTTCATTCGGTTTACCGCATAACTCAATGTTTTGCAAAGGTGTAGAACGGCGCACAATACCATTTTGCTGCTGATTTCCTTCTACTAAATAAGCCAGAATATCATAATAACTTCGCCACTGAACCTGAGTTTCAGACTGCTTAAATTGACTCACCCAAACTTCACTTTCACAAATAACAGTATCGTTACTATTTCTTGCCCAAGTCGGACGATCTAACCATAAATGATATAATTGATGAGGTAAAGATAATCGCGGCGGCAATGAATGCTGTTCTTGCCATTGAGTCTGAATATTAGTTTCTAATTGCACCCAGTTAATTTGAGAGTCTAGGTGTTTTTGACCATATTGTTCAGGGTTACGTAAAAATGCTTCGTATTCCTTTCCACCTCGAGTAAATACCGCCAGCAAACACAGAACATCATCCCCAGGGGAATTGAGTTTAACAACCCTCCCCACTAACCTCAAATTATTTTTAATGGGTCGCTTTAAATAGGGATAATTCCACTCAAATAGGCTGTAGACTGCCGTTATTCCCTGCTGCCGGACGTTCACCAGCAATTGCGCGACGTTAGCCTGAATTCCTTGTTGCTTCGCTTGTCGGTCAAACTGAGGAGTCGTATAGATATACATAGGCTTGCTTCGCTTGTCAACCCTAGTCCGTCGAGGCGGCTATAAGGCTATTGTGCTTCATCAAGCCCTTAGATTACAAATTTTACCTTAAATTCTTGCTTTTTGAGATTTTCCCCCACTAACGCCTCAGCCATGGAGGAGTAAGGTTATCAGGGATTATACCAGGAGATTTCTATCGATAAAATCCATAACGATAGCATAACCGATTTCTTGCGGTAATTCACTCAATTAAATTTATCCGTCTTAATCAAAGCCTTCAATAGTTTTTAGCATAAATTGATGCAGATAATAATTATTCTGACTTTCTAAATAATTGCAAACTCAGTAAACTTCCGGTCTTCGGGTGGATAAAAGGCTAAGACAATATCCGCTTTTGGAACTCCCAGATTTAATAATTCAGTTGCAATTCCTTCCTCTGTCCAGTCTTCCTCAATATATATTTTTTCATTTTTAATCCGAATATAAACTTGTATGCGATCCATTTTTTTCTGATTTACCCACCCTAAAAACATCCAGATATAATGCTGACGATTATCATCAAAAATTAAACAGCTTTCCTCTCTTAAATTAGATGAACCAGAAACCCAATTATGATATTCAGTCAATACTTTTTTTATTAACGTTTGGTAATGTTCTAATTGATCCATCGAGTAATTTCCTCCAGATCTGTATCTACCACTATTATAAAGACTTGATTCTGACTCACCACAACTTCAATAGACTTTCTTCTAAAAAACTTTTCATATACACTATCTTTAATCGCTAGATAAACACAGTATTCAGGTTCAGTCAAATTAATTAGGTTGCGATACAGAATATATTGACAATAATGCCGTTTGAAAATCTCGCATCGGTGATGGACTCAAAAAACTCTTGACTTCTACAATAATTTTCTGTTGATTTCGTTCTGCTGCAATTGGTTTTTCAGCCGCTAAGGAGCGCAAATAGTTCTGCATCTTCAAAACGAATTGTGTAGGGATCGGCAGTAATTGTCCAGCCATCCTTTATTAAAGCCGCTTTAACTGCATCATGGTAAATATCTTTAGCTGGCATTATCCTCTTTTAGCATGAGTTCATACAGATAATTATTGCTTTTAGCTTTTAATCATAACAGGACAACAAAATAGCTAATTAGATTGAGGAAGATCGCGTAATTTATTGTTAGAAAGCATCTCAACTAAAGAAGCTGGATCAATTTTCGCATCTGGGTATGCTTTAATAGCTCGTTTACGCCAATCAAGGTCAGCTTCTCCAGGAAAACTTATTCTTAGTTCTCTAACCACAGAAATTGCATCCTCTGCCCATTTTCTGAATTCTGTTATATTCCAGTAACATACCTCTTTCGCGTGAATGACAGCACTTTTCTCAATTTCTGTACAAGGTGCAACCATAACAGTAATAATTTCGGCTTGGTTAGAAAGCTTGATTTGTTCATAAGTTACAATCCAATCACGATGACCTTCTGCTTGTTGAACCTTCTTTTTACCAATTCTAGTGCTAGGATTTGCTCCTGAGTAATCTTCAAATACAATACATAAATCTTCACCCGCAATCCACCAAGGATCTGGAGTAGAAGCCCCTGTAGATCTACCTGCTTCATAACCCAATAATTTACCAAGCTTTTCATGAGCTATTTCAAACTGCGTTGTGTTTTCTTTTCCATCTTTCTTAAGATTTTCAAGAATCTCTTTGACCTCAGCTTCAAATTTTTGATTATAAGCTGTACCCAATTTTGTCAATTGATTAGCTAAACCTTCAATCACTTGCGTTAATCTTGTATCTGTATTTGGTTGAGAATCTTCATCGTCGTTAAGTGATAATCGAGAAAGCTCAGAAAACCAAGAAACTTGGGGAGCCACTTTATCTGCTCCTTTAAAGTTATCCCTTGCTATGCTTTCCATAGAAGCGATTCCCTGTTTTGCACCTAGCCAAGCTGCACTACCTGCCAGGTAATACCAAAATGCCTGATATCCTTCCACATCATCTTCCTGAAGATGACTTAAAACTTCCCGACACTCATTAACTGCGCCTTCAAAGTTGTTATTCCAAAGAGCATACTGATATTTCACTTCATGGGAAACAGCTTTCTTTAACTTATCAAAAGCAGGTAGTTTTTCTTGATGTAAATCATCTCGTAGTGAAATAAGTTCTTGATCTGCATTATCCCATTCTTTTTCATGTTCAAGAAATATCTTTAGAAGATCTAAAAAATTATTTTCATCACTTGCTTTAGATTGTTCAAGACCAAATTCAATTTCAGCTTGAAGCTCTGGGTGTAACAATTTTCTTTTATTCGGACTTTGTAAACTCTCAGATAGTTCATCACCCAAAATTATCACTGCTGCATAGTCAGTTGCCGATCTTGTGCATCTTCCAACTGCCTGGATAATTCGAGTTCTAATTCTATCTTGAAAAAGAATACCAGCCGCCAATTTTGTTAAAATAAATTTCTCTTGTAAATTTGTTGCTTTCTGTAGATTCTGAATAATCAGAAGACGACATTCATCTCCCGGTAAATCTATACCATCATATCGATTAGCAACAACTGCAACAGCTTTCTCTGTTGTAATAAAATCCTGCTTTGATTTTTCAATTTGTGAGGCATTAAATATCTTATATTGCGTTGCTTTTAAAATAGATTCGCTTAATTCATTTTCTGTATTTTTATCCGGAGTTAAAACAAGTGAACGATTTGTAGATTGAATCATCTTACAGACCAAATCTAAGGAATCATCTTGATCAAGAGAGCTTTCTGGAAATAAGAAGAATCTTCTACCAATGCCTTGTTGATCCCATCCCTTTGGAATCTTTAAACGTTCTATATTTTCTACACCAGTCAGACGTTCTAATTCTCCACCTTCTCCTAAAGTTGCAGACATATAAATACGTTGTTTTGCTTGAGAAAATGGCTGATGTGTCCTTGTTGGGGGTATAAGCGGTCTAAATAAAATTGTTTTATAACTAATGTATATATGGCAAGCACTCAAGTGATCGCGAATGACAGACCAAGGATAATATAAATCAGAATCTTTAACCTGTTCATCTAGTAAAGAGATAAGCTTTGTGAGTAGCTCATATTTACAAAGCAGAGGTGTTGGAATTTTTTCGATCCACTGGGCATCAGAATTGTCTGATGATTGACGAATTAATCGTGAATAATGTGATTCTGATAAAGCTGGCTTAAAGTAATCAATTAGTGGTCGAAATATTTCCCAGTTATTCTTACGACTAATTTCAAGAGACCAATATTTTGCAATATAATTTTCAGCAGCATGAGCGTCATCAAGAATGATCACATCTGCATTGTCAAAAAATGAGTTTGTATTAAATAAGCCGCTGTAAGTTGTTACGGCAATAGTGTCTGCATTGCGATATTCTGTTTTTTTAGTTGGATGGTATTCGGTTTGCTTGCCAGTAAAAAGGTTCGCTTTAATCCCATACTTATTAATTGACTGCTCAACAACTTGATGAGCAAGCTGCTTAGTTGGACAAAGATATACAACTTTTTCTCTGAAATGTCTTAATCGCCATTCTCCGATCAAAAGACCCACAATGGTTTTACCACTACCCGTTGGTAGCTGTAAAGCAACGTCTGATTTTTCGACAGCTTTCTCACAATATTCTCGAATAATATCTGCTTGATGAGACAATAAGCCTTCAATTTTGCGATTTCTGTAGTCTCGATAAAGTGTTTCCGGAGTTTCTGTAGAAAGATTAGATCGACGTATTTTCTTGAATGGCATTTTTAAAATCCTTTTTAGTTTTGGATATACTTATCTCCAGCTACTCAATCCATAAACTACCGTTTTTAGTATGATGTAGTACCAGTAATAGTGATTTTTCTCTTTAGATTATACATCATGAGATAACGTCCATCGATAATCTAGTAAAAAGAAAAGGTAAGCGATCGCCACCTTATTATCTGACTTAATTAAAATGGATCATAAAAAACACAAATTTAATAAAAGATAATCTTATGTCCTAACTTAACATCTTTTTTACGTCTTCAAGAGAAACTGAAGGACTATTTTTTTCCTCTTTTTTAGCAGTTCTTAAGTCTTGTATATCTTCAAAATCTTCTAGAATGTCTTTAATTTTAGAAAATTCTTCATAAGATAAGGTAACATATTGCTTTCCATCTCTATTGAAAAACTCAGGGTTTAGTTGAATCATAATTTACCTCTTATTTTTATTGGTAGGCATTTCTACGATGTTTCACTCGATAGATCATAATGACTTGATCTTCAATTTCAAACAATATTCTGTAATCTCCCACTCGCAATCTATACTCAGGCGTAAAATTTGTTAATCGTTTCACATCACCTTGTAAGTTGTCCTGCATTGCTTCTATTTTAGTTATTCAAAAATTAAGGTGTAAGGTGCGTCATTGACGCACCCTACTATCTATCTATCTTACTTCAATGCACCGGCTGGAATACCCAAAATATCCTCTATTTTCGGCATATCTTCAACCGCAATAACTCGTCCTTCATCTGCAAATCCTTCAATTTGATCGAAGTTGAGATAACGATACAATTCACCCGCAAACGGATCGATTTTTTGAGTCACAATTTCCATGTATTCTTCTACTGTTGGAATCTTACCCAACAACGCACAAACGGCTGCTAATTCCGCTGAACCTAAATACACTTGTGCGCCTTTACCCATGCGATTATTAAAGTTACGAGTCGAGGTAGAAAACACCGTGACACCATCTTCAACACGGGCTTGATTTCCCATACAAAGAGAACATCCCGGCATCTCTGTCCGCGCCCCAGCAGCCGCAAAAATACCATAAACTCCTTCTTCGCGTAACTGTTTTTCATCCATTCTTGTTGGCGGACAAATCCATAACCGAACTTTCACAGGCCCTGCCCCTTCTAATATTTTGGCAGCCGCCCGATAATGCCCGATATTGGTCATACAAGAACCGATAAATACTTCATGAATTTCATCCCCGGCACATTCGGACATTAACTTAACATTATCCGGGTCGTTTGGTGCAGCAACAATCGGTTGTTTGATCTCGTTTAAATTGACCTCAATAATATCAGCATATTCTGCATCTGTATCGGCTGACATTAACTCAGGATTGGCTAACCATTGTTCCATTTTTGCCACCCGACGCATGATAGTATTAGCATCTTGATAACCCCGCGCTACCATATTTTTTAATAGGGCAACATTGGAACGGAAATACTCAGAAATCGTTTCTACGCCTAATTTAATGGTACTTCCAGCGCAAGAACGTTCAGCGGTAGCATCAGTTAACTCAAAAGCTTGTTCAACTTTTAAATCGGGTAAACCTTCCATTTCCATAATCCGTCCGTTAAAGACATTTTGCTTGTTTTCTTTGGAAACGGTTAATTTTCCTTGTTGCATCGCCACCCAAGGAATAGCATTAACAATATCCCGTAACGTTACACCCGGTTGTAAGTCTCCGGTAAACTTAACCAAAACAGACTCTGGCATATCCAACGGCATCACCCCTAACGCGGCGGCAAATGCCACCAAACCAGATCCAGCAGGGAAGGAAATACCGAGAGGAAAACGAGTGTGAGAGTCGCCCCCAGTCCCAACCGTATCGGGGAGTAACGTCCGGTTTAACCAGGAGTGAATAATACCGTCACCGGGTTGGAGGGCAACACCGCCACGGGTTGCAAAGAAATCCGGTAATTTTTTGTGAGTATTGATATCAACAGGTTTGGGATAAGCGGCGGTATGACAGAAACTCTGCAACACTAAGTCGGCAGAGAAGCCGAGACAAGCGAGTTCTTTTAACTCATCCCGCGTCATTGGGCCTGTAGTGTCCTGAGAACCGACAGTCGTCATGATGGGTTCACAAGAGGTTCCAGGGCGGATACCGGGCAAACCACAGGCTTTTCCGACCATCTTCTGGGCGAGGGTGAAGCCTTTGTGGGTATCTTCGGGCAGGGTGGGACGAGTAAACAGAGTTGAAGGTTCGAGTCCTAATGCTTCGCGGGTTTTGTCGGTTAAGCTGCGTCCAATTAACAGCGGAATGCGTCCCCCGGCGCGAACTTCATCGAGGATGGTTTCCGGTTTAAGGGTGAAGGTAGAAATAACCTCGGGCGAACTTCCATTAGCCCCTACTTTGGTAATTTCACCTTTGTAAGGATGAATGGTAACGACATCCCCTGTATTCAGTTGGGTGACATCACATTCAATGGGTAACGCGCCAGAGTCTTCTGCTGTATTAAAGAAAATTGGGGCTATTTTTCCACCTAGGATGTAACCGCCTGCCCGTTTATTGGGAACAAAAGGAATATCTTCGCCAATGTGCCACAATACCGAGTTTATGGCAGACTTACGAGACGATCCGGTTCCGACAACATCCCCAACATAAGCCACAGGATATCCTTTTTGCTTGAGTTCCGCAATCGTTTTAAGTCCCTCTGGCATCCGTGACTCTAGCATCGCCAACGCATGAAGCGGAATATCGGGACGAGTGGTAGCGTGGGGGGCAGGAGATAAGTCGTCGGTGTTGGTTTCGCCCGGAACTTTAAATACCGTTACCGTAATGGTTTCGGGGAGTTTAGGACGACGAATAAACCAAGCCGCATTTGCCCAAGCATCAATCACTTGTTTAGCATAAGGGTTAGTTTCTGAGAGTTTGAGGACTTCGTTAAACGCATCAAAAACTAGAGTAATTTTGCATAACGCGGTTGCCGCCGCAGAGGCAATATTGGAGTCAGATGACTTCAGGAAACTCACCAAAGACTGAACGTTATAACCGCCGATCATGGTTCCCAGTAAGTCTATCGCCCCTTGAGGAGACAGTAAAGGACAGTCAATTTCTCCTTTGGCAACAGCGGTTAAAAATCCTGCTTTAACGTAAGCGGCTTCATCAACTCCTGGCGGTATGCGATCGCGCAATAACTCCATCAGGTATTCTTTTTCTTCCTCTGGCGGGTTTTTCAGCAATTCGCATAATTCAGAGGTTTGTTGGGCATCGAGGGGTAGGGCCGGAATTCCGAGGGCTTCCCGTTCTGCGACGTGTTGACGATAAGCTTCTAACATAGGTGAGGTGTTCTCCATATTCTTGTCATTAAATAAGAATACCGATAAATCTATCAAGTTTGTAGCAGCGAGGAATACGATTCTTTTTCAAAATGCAGATCTGCGTGAGTTTCACTGCTTAAATTACATTAACTGAATAAGCCCGAATTGCTAAATCAACCGTTGCAATGGTTAGATTATTTTGTAAAGCTTGACAGATGAGTATCCGATCAAATGGATCGCGATGTAGTAGCGGTAATTGAACCAGTTGGGCTACACTACTTTCATCTAAACTAAGGCTTGAAAATTGATGGCGATCGCGTTGCTTTGGTAAATAGATTTCGGGAGACTCTGGTAGGGGGAGTTTACCTAACTGATACTTGATTATACACTCCCAAATTGAAACAACACTCAGATAGACTTCGTTATCTAAATCACAAATCGCCTCACGAAGATTTACTGATAACCGAGGGTCTTTACTAATAAACCATAAAAAAATATGTGTATCGAGTAAAATTCTCATTAATTCTCAAATGCACTTAAAATATCATCGGGTAAAGGTGCATCAAAGTCATCCGGAACGGTAAATTCTCCAGCACATAAACCGTAAGATCTCTGTTGTTTACTACTTAGTTTAGGAGGAAGAACATTGTAGCGAAACGTTATGCAGTCATCGTATTCCTTATAAGCATGATACGGACGAGGACTCTTAATGTATATATTTACATCACACATCTCTCTGATATCCTTTTCACTTATGCGAATCGACAATTCATTACTTGGCTGCCACCCACTATCATATGATCGATGAATTGTTCGGATGGCATAGGACAAATCCGCACCGAATGGATCAGAAGCAGTGATCACAAAGTCAATGGTATCGCCCACATGGAGATTGAGATTAGTGTTAACAATGTGACGGCTTAAATTTGCTTTAGGTATCCACATCGTGCCGAGACTATCCCGGACACTCTCAAGCCTTGGATAGAAATCCTCGCTAGTCTCTTGCTTACTTCGGTATCGAATCAGTCTATTACGGATTTCACCTGCTAAACCCAGGATCAAATGTTTCTGGTGAGGGAGTAATTCACGTCTATGGGCATCAAGATCACGAAGGTTCTTTAGCTCTTTGAGCCATACCTCCATAGTTCTCCATTCTCCAAAAGCGTTATAAAATTCCCCTTCCCAGTGTTTCTTAAGAATAGTTCTGAGATCATAGAAATCTGCGTAGTAAATAAGGCGCTCTTCGACTACCCCACCAGCTTGTCGCTTCGGCTCAACTACTAGTTTTAGTTGTTTCCACTTATCCAGTCGCTCAGGGGTGACTCCACAATGCTCTAGCCAGTCTGCACCAAACTTCCTCTCGAGAACAACTCCAATAAAGTCTCGTAGTGAGTTTTCGGTATCTTTTAGTGCTTGGGTAACTTCCATATATATCTAACTTGATGTTATTGAGGTTAACTTTCAAGGCAGTTTGTCTACAGCCTATATTTTAATAAATCTGAAAAAAATATTTTTACCTATTACTCTTTTAATGTATTAAAACATACAATTCAAGGATATTATATTTAGCGGTTCCATAAGATGTACGTCAATCTGTTTTTGATGAAGTTGCAGGACAAGTCTTAATAGAAGATCAACTCATTCGTCTATTGACTTTTGATATTACTCAAGAGGAGATTGTTACATGGATATCTTAAATAAAATCACTCTCAAACACAAGATTATTAAAGTTCTACAAGACTATCTTTAATTTATGGGAAATGATCCCGAAAGTGAAATACAGTTAGTGATTGATGAAAGCCAAGATCATTATCTTTTGATTGAAATCGGTTGGCATCGAAATAGAAGAATTTACGGTACTCTGATTCATTTGGATATTATTGATCAAAAAGTTTGGATACAACAAGATGGCACAGAAGAAGGTATTGCTTACGAACTGATTAATCTTGATATATCGCCACAGCAAATTGTTCTAGCTTACAAAACAGCCGAACGTCGTAAAATTACTGAATTTGCTATTTCTTGAAGTTAAAAGGCTTTTTGTATAACTCTGTCAGTATCATTCAAACGTATCCGCTATCGAAAACGATGACAAGCTTTGCTTAAGCCATAAATTAATTGAGTTTATTCCTCATCATAATTGTATTCAAATTCGCGAGCAAAGTCTTGCCATTGTGAGACTTTTGAACCTGTGATATCCAAAATCGGAATTAAATCAGTTCTTATAGATGCTGTCGGATTCTGTTCAACAAAGGCTTCAACGACTGTTTCTTCCGCTTTCCCTAAACCGTAAGTATCAACAATCTCGTAAGCTAAATTACAACTAATATAAAAATATTCTGTCGGCATATCATCATCTCCATTTCCCCATCTATAAAGCCATTGTCTACCCTCAATCCCTTCAGGAACTCGACGTTGTATCTCTTGACAATCATTGTAGGTAATCTCAAACATTTTAGCGATATGAACGTCATAGAAACTCAATTCACCACCGTATGCTGATTGATTAATATCTGGGTTTGGAACAGTCATAATATACATTTCCTGTTCGACTGCTAATTCTAGTCTCATGGGAAGTGTGGTTGAACGAGAAACTCTTTGTGCAGATTGATCTATATTTTGAGATAATAATTCAGCAGATAGACTGTGGGGAATATTAATTAGTGAAATTCCGAATAAATTGATCAGTCCAATGATAGGAAAAGTAAGAAGTAATCGCATAGCGTGTTCTGTAGGGATATATTGCTATACAATATTCTTCCCAGCTTGAGTCATTTTTTTTAATCCTTCAAACAATCTGAGATCATTGTTGAGAAGTTAAGTCTGTCTGCTCATTGTCAAAGTTTACACTTGGCTTTGCGTAACTCCTGTTGATATGAAATGAGCAAAAGTGCATAGGGACAAGTTTTGTGGGACAAAAATCAATAGTGGCCGAAGTTGTATCTAAACCGACGTGGCAAGTAGGAAGATGGCAAAGATGGTGTTGCGGGTGATGATGCGCTGTTGACAACTCTGTTTGCAACGACTGCTTAACTTAATAAAGATCTCAAGAACAAACTGATACACTAATAAAATCCCTCCTCTAAAAAGAGGAACTTAATTTATTGTAAAAAGAAGTTGCCATGAACCTGGGGAATCGCTAAAGTCTACACAGGAGGGCAAAAATAGATGTTAGTTAGTATCAACAATGGAATCGCAGATTGTGGCAACCCATGTGGCAAATTCACCGTAGATGTAGCATTCTAGCCCCTTATACAAGTCTCCTAATGGGTTTATCCCTACTGGTGGTGGGTTGTGGGGTGCAACAAAATCAACCCAGTCCTTCATCAACTGGCTATTCTGCCGTTTCAGATGAAGGGGGTAAGGTTACAATTTTAGGATCAATTACCGGAGTACAGCAGCAGAAACTAGAAGCGGCTTTAGCGCCTTTTGTTGAAGCAACAGGAATTGAAATAGAATATCAAGGTACATCGGCTTTCAGTAGTTTACTTCCGGTTCGAGTTGAAGCGGGTAATGCACCGGACTTGGCTTTATTTCCTCAACCGGGTTTGATGGCGGATTTTGCCCGTCAAGGGCTACTGGTGCCGGTCACGTCCTTTATGAATCAGGCTCAACTACAACAAGCCTATTCTGAAGACTGGTTAAAGCTGGGTAGTGTTAATAACGAATTGTATGGTATTTGGGTTAGGGCTTCGGTTAAAAGTTTAGTTTGGTATAATCCTCAAACGTTTCAAGCCGCTGGCTATCAAGTGCCTCAAACCTGGCCTGAATTACAAACGTTGTCTCAAAAAATGGTGAGTCAAGGACAAGTCCCTTGGTGTCTCGGGATTGAAAGCGGAGAGGCAACGGGTTGGGTCGGGACAGACTGGATTGAAGATATTGTATTACGAACTTCAGGCCCGGAGGTTTACGATCAATGGGTACGCCATGAAATCCCTTTTAATCACCCGGCGGTGCGCTTAGCATTTGAAAAATTTGGTAATATTGCGCTCAATCCTCAATATGTTGTGGGGGGAACGATGGGGGTGATTAGTACGCCTTATGCTAGTTCTCCTAATGGCTTGTTTACTGACCCGCCTCAGTGTTATTTACATCGTCAAGCCAGTTTTATTGCCAGTTTCTTTCCAGAAGGAGTGGTCTTAGGGAAAGATGTAGACGTGTTTCCTTTACCTCCCATTAATCCTAATTTTGGTTTACCCATTCTAGTGGGGGGGGATGTGATTGCCATGTTTAACGATACCCCAGAAGCCCGGAAATTAATGGAATATCTGGCAACCGTTCAACCCCATCAAATTTTGGCGAGTTTAGGCAGTTATATTTCTCCCCATCAACAAGTCGATTTTGATCGTTACCCCAATCCCGTGACTCGCAAACAGGCTGAGATTCTCAGTAACGCCGATGTGATTCGGTTTGATGCCTCGGATATGATGCCGGGAACGGTTGGGACTGGGGCATTTTGGCTGGGGGTAGTTGAATATATCGAAGGCACAGATGTTGATACAGTACTGGTGGATATTAATCAAAGCTGGCCGCCATCAAACCCTCAACCCCTGAGAAATTAAGTTGAGACCCCCTAAAATTTAAAGAATTGTAACAAAATAGAAGTAGGAGAGTCGAACTATACTGGTCTCTCTTGCTTGTTGGCTGGCAACGTAAAAATCGATCAGAAAGGAAAATCAATATTTTGAATGTCTTCTTTACCTTAGACCCTCAAGCCAGGCGTAGTTTATTTGTCCTATTTTTAGCAGGATTGTGCTTTTGGTCAAGCATTACCAGTTTGCTACCCACCATTCCCCTCTATCTCGATTTTCTGGGGGCAACTAAGCCGCAAATTGGTTTAGTCATGGGGGCTTTTGCTTTGGGTTTACTGCCCTCTCGCTTTGGCTTAGGCCCTTTGGCGGATGTCAAAGGACGAAAGCTGGTGCTTTATATTGGTACGTTTGTAGCCGCAACGGCCCCAATTGGTTATCTACTGACTCACTCCATTTTCCAACTGGCCTTCATTCGAGGATTTCATGGAATCAGTATTGCTGCTTTTACCATTGGTTATAGCGCCTTAGTGGCAGATCTTGCCCCCATTGACCGACGGGGAGCAGTGATTGGGTATATGAGTTTGGTTAATTCCCTTGGTCTGGCGATTGGCCCAGCGTTAGGCGGCTTTCTGGAAGCAGCAGCGGGTTACCGTACCCTATTTTTGGTTAGCGCTGTATTTGGACTCGTGGGATTTTTAGGTATTTTTCAAGTTTGGGAGCCAACTCGTCCCTTACCGATTCTCACCGATAAAACCCGCTCTTCTCGATGGAAAGGTATCGTTCAATATTTCCAACTCTGGGGACGACCTAGCCTCCGCACCCCTGCTTTGGTGATGCTGATGGTGGGGTTAATTTTTGGGACGTTGGTGACCTTTTTACCTTTATACATTAAAGCCACTGAACTGAATTTAAATGCGGGCTTATTTTATTCTGCCGCAGCCATTGGTAGTTTTGCTGTCCGGACTGTGGCAGGGCGGGCGAGTGACCGCTTGGGCCGAGGCATTTTTATTTCTGCCGGGTTAACCTGCTATCTGGTCTCAATGCTGATATTGTGGATGAGTCACAACAGTACAACATTGCTAATCGCTGGTGTGATTGAAGGGATGGCGGCGGGTGTGGTGATTCCAATGATGGTGACTTTAATTACAGACCGAGCCTCTCCCCAAGAGCGAGGCCGTTATTTTTCCCTCTGTATTGGGGGGTTTGATATCGGTTTAGCTTTAGCCGGGCCAATATTTGGTTTAATTGCAGAAGCGGTGGGTTACCAAAACTTATTTCTGATTGATGCCGGACTGGCGGTGATTGCCTTGGGCGTATTTTTCACCCAATCAAACCCTAATTTGGCTTTATCCTGGAAATTTGCTCTCGGAAAAGCAAAAGATGCCCATACTTACAAAGCAGAACATCTCCATTAAACTATTTTTTAGTCAATTAAACGGGCTAGGAGGGATTCGAACCCCCGACACCGTGGTCCGTAGCCACGTGCTCTAGTCCACTGAGCTACAAGCCCTTACAGCAATTTTAGCCTTTAAATATTAGACTTGATTGATTGCCTGAGAAAACAGTATAACACATTTACCAGAAATGACAACCAATTTTTCTGAATCCGATTCTCAACTCACCCATTTAGACGAAACTGGGGCTATTCATATGGTGGATGTTTCCCAGAAAGCTGCCACTCAGCGGACTGCAATTGCTGTGGGTGAGGTGAAAATGTTACTGACGACATTTGAAGCCATTCAAGCGGGTAATACCCCCAAAGGCGATGTTCTGACTACGGCTAAAATTGCGGGGATTATGGCAGCGAAACAAACGGCTCAATTAATCCCTTTATGTCATCCTTTGCCATTGACTAAAATTGAGGTTGAGTTAATTCCAAATATCCAATTACCGGGTTATCAAATTCAAGCGAAAGTCAGTACAAAGGCAGAAACCGGGGTCGAAATGGAAGCGTTAACGGCTGTTTCTGTTGCGGCTTTAACCTTGTATGATATGGCGAAAGCTTTAGAAAAATCAATCCAAATTCAATCGATTCATTTAGTCCAAAAAACAGGGGGTAAATCCGGAGATTATTCTATTTTAGAAGATTTAGAAGACGTTATTTCTGATAATATTACTAACAATCTGATAGAAGATTCCCCAGATCAACCCTTTGTTAATCTTTAGCTTTTGGCAAGTTTTGGCAACGCCAGAAGACGGGGAGATAGGGAGAGGCTTAAGACTTCGCAATTGGGGAAACAAATTTCTGATATCAGTGACAAGCTTTTCCCCGCAACCCACACCCGACTCCCTATTCCCCATTCCCCGTTCTGCCGTACTATGGTAATAATTGATAAATCATTAAGAAAGTGTCAGCACCCCGCAATAAATTGACGGGGCGGTCTGGGCCTCTGAGTTTATTTAGCTGACCAGTCTAAGACCTAAGAAAGGTCTACGTTATTTAAGTCATGACACCTTTAGGTGCGTGCCAGCCTTCCGCTCTGTCGTTAACTATTAAACATTTTTACGAGGGGTAAAAAAGTGTAGTTAACATGCCACAAGCTTAAATAACATTGACGAGGCAAACATTACACATCTGTAGAAGAGACAAAAAAATGTCTAACTTTGTATTTGTTCTAGATACTAACAAGCAACCTTTAGATCCCTGTACTCCAGGGGTGGCTAGAAGTTTGCTCAATGCAGGTAAGGCTGCTGTGTTTAGACAATATCCATTCACAATTATCTTAAAAAAGGCAGTAAAACTTCATGAGGTTAAACGATGTCAGTTAAAACTTGATCCAGGTTCTAAAACTACGGGGATAGCAATACTTCAAAACAACAAACTGATTTGGTCAGCAGAATTAACCCATCGCAGCCAACAAATCAAAGATGATCTAGAATCTCGTCGTTCCCTTAGAAGAGGTCGTAGAGGTAGAAAGACTAGATACAGACAGCCTAGATTTCTCAACAGAGTTAGACCATTAGGCTGGCTAACACCTAGTTTAGAACATCGGGTTTTAACCACAATGACTTGGGTTAAACGATTAATCAAACTTTGTCCTATCGCTTCAATAGCGATGGAATTAGTTAGGTTTGATACTCAAAAGCTTCAAAACCCAGAAATATCTGGTACTGAATATCAGCAAGGCACTCTTTATCAGTACGAAGTCAGAGAATATCTTCTAGAGAAATTTCACCGTACTTGTGTCTACTGTGAAGCAAAAGATACGCCATTAGAAGTCGAGCATATTAAGCCAAAATCTAAAGGTGGTTCTAATCGTGTATCCAACCTGACCATTGCTTGCGTACCTTGTAATCAAGCTAAATCTAATCTTGATATCAAGGAGTTTCTCGCAGACAAGCCATCAGTTCTCAAAAGAATACTAGCTACGGCTAAAGCACCTCTCAAAGATGCTGCTGCGGTTAATTCTACTCGGTGGAAACTGTTTAGTAACTTGAAAGAAACTGGCGGTAGAGTAACTACTGGTACAGGCGGACAAACTAAGTTTAATCGAACTCAACAGGGACTAAATAAAACTCATTGGTTAGATGCTGCTTGTGTTGGTGACACTCCAAAATTGGAAATATCAACCAATCAGCCATTGCTAATTAAATGTAGTGGACATGGCAAAAGACAAACTATTCACGTTGATCAGTTTGGTTTTCCAAGAAAAAATAAAGCCAATCAATTAGTTAGAAAGTCTGCTCTTGTTAAATCAGTAAAAGGCTTTCAGACTGGCGATATTGTCAAAGCTACAGTCAACAAGGGCAAAAAGATTGGTTCTTATCTAGGAAAAGTAGCTATTCGCTCTAGTGGTTCGTTCAATATCAAAACTGTTGCTAAAACAGTTCAAGGTATTAACTATAAATACTGTAAACAAGTACATCGTAAAGATGGCTATGTTTATGGTTTTAACCTTCACGGCAGTTAAAACTGCTCGTGTCGTAGTTCCTCCGCTACTTAAAAGATAGCGGTTTCTTTACTCCCATATTATTAACATGAAAGCGATTACACTATTAGGATCAACCGGTTCAATTGGAACTCAAACATTAGATATTGTTACTCATAACCCCGACCAATTTAGAATTGTTGGACTGGCTGCCGGACGTAATATCAGTCTTCTCGCTGAACAAATTCGTCAGTTTAAACCTCAAATTGTTGCTATCTCTGACGAAACTCAGTTATCCGAATTAAAAGCAGCTATTGCTGATGTTGATCCTCAACCGATCATCTTAGCCGGAGAATCAGGTATTGTGGAAGTAGCTCAATACGGCGAAGCCGAAGCAGTTGTAACGGGTATTGTTGGCTGTGCCGGGTTACTTCCTACCATTGCTGCGATTAAAGCGGGAAAAGATATTGCTTTAGCTAATAAAGAAACTTTAATTGCCGGCGGCCCCGTTGTCAATCCGCTGATTCAAGAATATGGCGTGAAATTATTACCAGCCGACTCAGAACATTCTGCCATTTTTCAGTGTTTACAAGGAGTCCCTCAAGGGGGTTTACGACGGATTATTTTAACGGCTTCTGGGGGTGCATTTAGAGATTGGCCGGTTGAGAAATTAGCTGAGGTGAAAGTGGCTGATGCAATTACTCATCCGAATTGGTCAATGGGACGGAAAATTACGGTTGATTCTGCCACCATGATGAATAAGGGATTAGAAGTGATTGAAGCCCATTATTTGTTTGGTTTAGATTACGATAATATTGATATTGTGATTCATCCGCAGAGTATTATTCACTCTTTAATTGAGTTACAAGATACTTCGGTTTTAGCACAGTTAGGTTGGCCGGATATGCGTTTACCGTTGCTGTATGCTATGTCTTGGCCGGAACGAATTTACACTGATTGGGAACCGTTAGATTTAGTGAAAGCCGGGAATTTAACCTTTACTGCACCCGATAATCAGAAATATCCTTGTATGCAATTGGCTTATGCAGCCGGACGCGCTGGAGGGTCAATGCCAGCGGTTTTAAATGCAGCCAATGAACAAGCGGTTGCCTTATTCTTAGAAGAGAAAATACAGTTTTTAGAGATTCCTCAACTGATTGAAACCGTTTGCGATCGCCATCAAAATCATAATCTATCCACGCCTAATTTAGAAGATATTATTGCAGCCGATAAATGGGCGCGTCAAGCCACTGTTTCTGCCTGTCAAACCCTCAATTCAACGGTTGCAGTCTAGCTGATTTAGATGATGATGTTGTAGGGTCAATCACTGACGTTGACTCTACTTTTCGCTTAAATTAAGCCGGATCTAAGATTTTCCCAACTTCTGCAATATTCATTTTTTCGTACTTTTCAAATGGTTGATGAATCCAGGGATTATCAGATAGATAGGTCATATAATAATCCGGTTTAAAAATTGAACAAGCTTTGTACCACAAAACGGCTGTTTTTATGGTTTGAATCTGAGGATATTTTTGTTTTAGCCATAATATAGATTGTTCTAAAGTAATCCCAGAATCAACTAAATCATCTACTAATAATATCTCACCTATTAAGTTGGGTGTTGTCATGGTAACGCAGCTTGCAATATCAAGTTCTCCCCGAATATTACCGGCTTCTCCCCCATAAGAAGAAGTGGATAAAATCCCCAGCGGTTTATCATAAATTCGAGAAAGTAAATCCCCAATTCTTAAGCCGCCGCGCGCTAAACAGACAATCTGATTAAACTGCCATTGAGACTGATAAATCTTAACAGCTAGTTGTTCAATCAGTTGATGATATTCAGGCCATGAAATATACAAATCACTCATAATTTTTTAATTCTATAAAAATAAACCAAATCATTTAGATTAAAGGATTAATATCCTATTTTATTTAAAAATAAGGACAGTAACTGTTACTCACTTTCAGCATACAGATTAGGCATACTCAATCACCATCGCAATTTTTTGTAGCTTATCATAAGTTCACTCTACAATAAAGCCTATTTTTAGAGTTTTGATGACATCAGTCATTTTTCATTTTAAATCAAGCTGATTTAACATTCGATTAATTTGATCTTGTTCTACTGCTTCAAATAATGCTTGAAAATTCCCTTCCCCAAACCCTTCAGCTTGAATCATCTTACCTTTAATTCGAGCTAATCTTCGTTCGATAAATTCAAAGAAAAAAGTCGGTTGATTAAAAATAGGCTGAGTGAAAATTTGTAGCAATACGACTTCAGGAATAGAGTCTTTCCAATCCATTAAAATCTGAGAGGTTTTCAATTTACTCCAGTTTTGCTTCAGATAACTATTGATACCCCGTGTTTTTAGCTTAAGGTAATAACTATCTGGAACAGATAAAAAACATAAGTTTTGTTGGATTAATTGAGTGACTGTATCAATTATATTATTTGTTTTTAAGGCAAGATGTTGAATCCCTGATCCTTGATTGTATTCTAAGAATTCTTGAATCTGAGACGTTTTAGAAGTGGGTTCATTAATCGGAAACTTAACGTTACCTTGAGGACTGCTTAAAACTTTACTGTGTAATCCTGAACGTTGGGTTTGAATATTAAAGCTTTGCTGTGGTTCGAGTTCAAATAACTTTTGATATTCAGTAATGGCACTTTCTAATTCTCCTGCTTCCACATTTAATACTACATGATCGATTCCGTCTAAAGCAATTGAAGAAGGAGTATATTTTATCGGAAATGGAATACGGGGAATCACTTTTTCTGGGATATTTTTTTGTCGTTCAACTAATGTGTGCCGTAGTCCACCCCAACCTAAAATTGTTGCCCACTTTAACACCTCAGAACCTAAATTGTGATGTTGTATTGGCTGTAATATTTTACCTCCCCTGGCTCTAACTTTATTTACAATAGTATCAATATGATTCACTTTAAATGCCACATCAATAATCCCTGGAGCATGATTACGAAGGTATTTAGCCGCATCAGAATGCAGAGATAATGGGGAAGAAAGTAGAAACACAACAGAACCATTATGCACTACTTCTGTATGAGTATGAGAGTGAATCACGGGTTCGGCTGCAACAAATTTTAGTTTTTCGATGAACCAGTTGCGCGAGGTTTTTGCATCTTCGACATAAAAGTGAATATGGTCAAATTCCATCATTAACTCCGCCACCTCTAATAAAATTCCTTGATTGGTTATAAAATATTTCCCTCAACAATTCAAGCATGAAAGAATTATGTCACATCCCTCAACACCCCATAGACAGAGATTGCCTCTTAAAGTTATTATTTGATTAGGTATGAGAAAATTAACACAAAGGAGTGATAGAAACTCTGAATGAAATCAGTATTTATACATTGGATAAACGGATCTTGATCCTAAATATTGAACGACTCTGATTAGGATAAACGAGAATACGATATAAACCAGATTCCGATAGGGAACCCTGCCATGTATCTTGTTGCTCCGGATGAATGGTTAACTGAGATAAAATCTGTCCAGAAGGAGAAAATAACGCGACGGCGATGGCTTCACTCTCACTACAAAGCTCAATATTTTGCTTGGCTTTAGCTTCTAATAAATATAATGTGGGTTGTTCGATCTGATCTTCAATCCGAAACCGTTGCGGTGTAATTGGGATGACTTTCTTAATGGGTTCAATTGAAAAAGTAAGATGACTTTTCTTCTCTGATTTATTCTGGATTTGAAACACTTTTTTACTATCAATCATCATGGCTTCATTCATGAACATACTTTTAACGACAGTCATTATCATTTTTAAGCCAACTCAAATCATTTTTTAATAGCTGGTTTAGAAATGACACGGATTACATTTTCTGAGAATTGTAACTCAATTTGCTTTAGATATTGTAGATTATAGAAGCTTATTTTTAAGATGAAATAAACAGTTTTTTAACAGCTCAAGTGATTCAGAGTGAGTTTAGGGAGTTTGAGGTAGAATAAACCGCACTTCTCCATTTTCTCCAATTTCTTTTTTTGCGCCTAAAGCTAATAATTCCTGAGTCGCCCGCTGTTTGACTAATTCATCTGTCGTTTGATAATAAACCGATAACCAAGCATTCAACCGCACTAACAAATTATCAGGATTCTGTTGCAGTGTCTCAGCCGCTTGACGAAACTGACGGGCAAAATCTGGATAATCACTCTCTTGCGCCCAGTCAGCCGCCTGATGCAGAGATTGAATTGCCCCTTGTGTATCCCCCAACAACAAAAGCTGATCGATTCCCTTGATTCGCCATAAAATCCAAGCGGTGGGATTAATTTGAGGAGAAAGGGCTGCTGTTCCTCGATTCATCAATTCTACCGCAACTTCCGGAGCCGCTTGATAAAAAGAAACGGAGGTTGAGAGAAACAAATACATCTCCAGCCAGCGAGGATCTAGCTGAGAAATGACATCAAAATAGTCATCGTTGAGTTGATAACCCGTTGCTTGTCGAGCGGGTTCATCCCCAAAATATTGTAAAAAATTCAGAAAAGTCCAATCAGCAATTAAATTATCATAACCCAAGGTGGGCAGTATTTTTAACAGTTGTAATTGTAAGGCTTGCTGTTGTTCGCGAACTTGTGTCGCTTGAACAAAATCATCTCTATCTATGTCTGATTCGTCGGGCTTGCCAAAGATCAACGACTCTGGCGCTAGAAGCTGAATACTGACAACCCCAGCTAAGGCAGCAACCGAAAACAGTACCGGGACAAGCCAGTTGAATTTTAGGCGACGAGAAGTCAAGCCTGGGAAGTCTGCACTCAATGGTTTAAATTTCTTCGGAATTCATTTTTCAATAATTTTAGCAGTTGTTCTCGTCCTAACCACTCAATCTGTCGTTAAACTGGTAGTAAGTCGCACTCAACCCATACCACGATGGGAATTAATCGCCCTTGCTTGATGCTAAACGCTTTCTGCGGTCACTCCTCATCCCTTAATGCTCGTCAACCTGTCAATATGACATTTTTACCTTTCCGTTCACAAAGAACAGAAATTGACAGCCATTACTGAGCCAATAAAATAAAGGATGAATTAATCTAATATGATCTTTAAAGTAAATTATCCTTAAATGATCTAGACCGGGACTGACCCAGTCGATTGATACAATCATTGTGGTGTGAATTTAACAGCTAATCGTCGCTTGCACAGATAAAATTGCCCGCACTGTTCAAGTGAAAGACCGTGTTCGCCGGGTAACTTGTAAACCTAACCAAGGATGAGGACGGCTGGTGATCTCAGACCTAAACGAAGGTAAGGGAAACAGCCGCATGATGACTCGATGAATCAAAAACAAAAACCCTTTTCTCTAATTCGTACAGCCCTCATCAGCGGGGCGATCGCAGCTATTTCAACAATGGCTTTACCGGGGTTAAACTTCTCGGTCAATGCTCAGCTCAAAACCAGCCCAAAGGCTATTGTTGATGAAGCCTGGCAAATTGTCAATCGAGAATATGTCGATGGTACATTTAATCAAACCGATTGGCTGGCTGTTCGCCAAGATTTACTCAGCCGAGACTATACCAGTCCTGAACAAGCTTATACGGCCTTGCGAGATGCCCTAGAATCTCTTGAAGATCCTTACACTCGTTTCATGGATCCCAAGCAGTATGAACGCCTCACCAATCAAACAGCCGGAGAACTGTCTGGGGTAGGAATGCAGTTAAAATTAGATGAAGAGTCTAAAACTTTAACAGTGGTTTCCCCCATTAAGAATTCTCCAGCCATCGAAGCAGGCATTCAAGCCGGAGATCAAATTCTAGAAATTGATGGCACCTCCACCAACGGTATCAGCGTCGAAAAAGCAGCCGAAAAAATTAGAGGTACGGTGGGTACAGATATTACTTTACGCATTCGCCGCGATAGCGTAGAAGATTTTGAGGTCACCCTCACCCGCGCCCGAATTGAGTTAGAAGCGGTTCGTTATCGCCTCAACGAAGAAGGCGATCGCAAAGTGGGTTATATCCAATTACGGGAGTTTAATTCCCACGCTTCCGAACAGATGCTAGAAGCGATTGAAGAATTGCAAGAACAGCAAGTCGAGGGGTTTGTTTTAGATTTACGCGGAAATCCTGGAGGACTACTCCGCAGTAGTATTGAAATTGCCCGGATGTGGATGGATGCTGGGGCCATTGTCAGTACCATAGATCGAGAAGGCGATCGCCAAGAAGTCCGGGCCAATAAAACGGCTTTAACCGATTTACCCACTGTGGTTTTAGTCGATAAAAATTCTGCCAGTGCCAGTGAAATTGTCGCAGGGGCGCTAAAAGACAACAAACGAGCGGTGATTATGGGCGATCGCACTTTTGGTAAAGCCTTAGTTCAGTCTGTGTTTTCCCTCTCTGATGGCTCAGGGATTGCAGTCACCATCGCCCACTATTACACTCCTAACGGCACAGACATTAGCACTACAGGGGTGACCCCAGATGTGGAAATTAAGTTGACTGAGGCGCAAAAGAAACAGCTCTCCAGCGATCCTCGATTAGTGGGTACTGTTGAAGATCCCTACTACAGTCAAGCGATTTCTATTCTCAGCGCTCAATCTACACCTCGTCCTTTAGCGGTGAAGTAATGGGCGGCAGATCGGGTTAAGCAATTCGTTGTTGGTCATGAGTTGTTTGTTGAGAAAATGCAGCAGTATTAAATTGAAGACAATAAACGCTCTGTATTGTTTTAACGAACAACAAATGACGAATAACCCATAACGAATCACTCACTTTCCCTTTTCCCCCCGTGTCTAGATTGTCAGGTGAGAGGTAGAGCGGTTAATCTGTATTTTAATGTTGATAGAGTCAACGACTATGACACAATCATCTGCTCCAAATACACCAAATCTACCGCCACCCCCGGAGCCACCCACCAGCGATCCCTCTCGTAACCGAGATGAATGGATTGCTGTGTTAGTGGCTTTACTGGCAATGGGGGGTATTTTCTTTTGGGTGTTCGGCACGGATCGTCCTAACGCTTCGTTACTTGGCCGACGCTCAGGTTCATCTTCAACTCAGGTTGAAGAGCTTCCTAGCTTATCGCAATTGCTACAAAATCCAGATTCATTGGATGCTTCGATTCCATCCACTCGTTTGAATCAGGGTCGCCGAGCTGTAAGCGGTTCCAATTCAGTCCTACTCTCACCCAATTCTTCTGCTGCCAATCGTCAAGCTTGGCAAGCCTGGCGCTTAAGAACTTTACAGGCAAACAGACAACAAGCTCAAACGGCTCCTGAAGCAGGCTTGACAGAGGAAGAACTTCCGGTTCCTGTCGAGGGTGAAACTCCGTTAGAGGCGACAGACACTGAAACTCCTGTTGAGGGTGAAACTCCAACAGAGGCGACAGACACTGAAACTCCTGTCGAGGGTGAAACTCCAACAGAGGCAACAGAGGAAGACACAACCGAAGATCCCGCTGTTGCTCCGACAGATGAAACTGAAACCCCAGACACTGAGGCTGAACAGTCGCAGGATACCGATGAGTCTGAAGAAAGTACTGCACAACAGTCTCAAAGACCTCGTTTTGGTATTCCGATTTTAGGTTTAGGAGGTCAACCTGACGCGGAAGAAACCCCTGACTCAGCAACAGAGGAAACAGAAGAAACGCCTACCGAGGCGACTGTAACCTCTCCTGAGGCAGAAGACAATACAACTGCTGAACAACCCGACGAAGCAGAGGAAACGCCCACCGAGGCGACTGCAACCGCTCCTGAAGAGGAAGCTGAACAAGCTGATGGTACAGGTACTTCTGACTCAGAAGAACAGGCGACTGCGAAAAAACCAGATAAACCCAGTTTCATCGGTATTCCGATTCCAGGGTTAGGCTCTAATTCCTCTGAAACCGAAACCCCGGCTGCCTCTTCGGCTGAATTCTCTGATGTCCCAGATGATTTTTGGGCAAAAGATTATGTTCAGTATTTTGCCCAACAAGAGATCGTCACGGGTTACGAAGATGGAACCTTCAAACCAGAAGAACCCATGAGTCGGGCGGCTGTTGCAGCTCAAATTGAGGATGCTTTTGGGTTTGCTGAAAACGAACGAAAGAATGCGCTTGATTTTGAAGATGTTGGTCAAGAGTATTGGGCTGAATCTGCGATTGATGAAACAACTAAAACCGGTTTCTTATCGGGTTATCCTGGGGATGTTTTTCGTCCGGAACGACCTATGACACGAACTGAAGTTTTAGTGGCTTTAGTTAGTGGTTTGGATTTAAAACCGTCGGGTGATCCACAAGAAATTTTATCCGTTTATAAAGATGCGGATCAAATTCCTGCTTGGGCTGTTGAGCAAGTGGCAGCGGCAACAGAAGCAGGTTTAGTGGCAAATTATCCCAATATGGATACATTTAACCCGAATGAACCGGCAACTCGTGCTGAAGTTTCCGCCATGATTTATCAGGGATTAGTTCAAGCTGGAAAAGTAGATCCGATGTCCTCTGAATATATTGTGAATCCGAAACAGTAGTAAATATCAAGTTTAATGTTTTAGAGCATTATTCAAAATATTTAATAGCTGAGGTACTAACTAATCAAGTTAAATGCCTCAGCTTTCTTTATGGTGTTATCGTAAAATTCGAGTTGCGTTCAAAATCGCTAAAAGTGCAACACCCACATCTGCAAATACAGCTTCCCATAACGTTGCTACACCGATCATTCCCAATAGGATAAAAAGCCCTTTAACTGCCATTGCAAAGAATATATTTTGCCAAACAATTCGACGGGTTTTGTGGGCAATTTGAATCGCTTCTACTATCTTTAAAGGAGAATCTGTCATTAAGACTACGTCTGCCGTTTCTATCGCCGCATCCGACCCTAATCCGCCCATGGCAATTCCCACATCTGCCCGAGCGAGTACAGGCGCATCATTAATTCCATCCCCCACAAATGCAACTTTACTCTGTTTATGTTGATGGGTTTGGTGAATCAGTTGTTCCATCACTTCAACTTTATCTTCCGGTAATAACTCAGCGTAATAGCGATCTAATCCCAATCTATGAGCAACTTTTTCAGCAACTGCTTTATCATCTCCTGTCAGCATTACCGTTTGTTCAATGCCCATAGTTTTGAGTTGAGAAATTGCCTCAGTTGCATCGGGTTTAATTTGATCGGAAATCGTAATATAACCGGCGTAGTTTTGATTAACGGCAATATGAACAACGGTTCCTTCAACATTACAAGTATTATGTGCAATTTGTTGTTGATGTAATAACCGATCATTCCCGGCTAAAACTTGCTGATTATTCAGTTGAGCTATAATACCGTGACCTGCAATTTCTTGATAATTAGTAAGAACTGTATTATGAGTTGACCGTCCATAGGCTACTTGAATAGACTGAGCAATCGGATGGTTAGAATGAGATTCAATTTGAGCCGCTATTTTCAATAGATCCTGATTTTGCCAACCGTTATCCGGCATAATTTGACTCACTTTAAACACACCTTGAGTTAAAGTTCCGGTTTTATCAAAAGCCACTGTTTTGACAGCCGTTAATACATCTAAAAAGGCAGATCCTTTGACTAAAATTCCTCGTTTAGCAGCACCCCCCACGCCGCCGAAGTAACCCAAAGGAATACTAATGACTAATCCACAAGGACAGGAAATTACCAGTAATACTAAGGCACGATAAATCCATTCTTCTGTAGTTGCATTCGGAATGAATAATGGCGGAAAGATAGCAACTGCTACGGATAGAAATACAACGACTGGCGTATAATATTGAGCAAAGCGAGTAATAAATTTTTCAGTATTTGCTTTTTTACTACTGGCGTTTTCAACTAAATCTAAAATTTTAGCAATGGAAGAGTCTTCAAACTTTTTAGTGACTTTCAGTGTGAATAACCCGGTTTGATTGATACTCCCCGCTAAAATTAAGTCTTCTACTTTTACAGTACGGGGAACCGATTCTCCCGTCAAAGCTGAAGTATCAATTTGAGAAATACCTTCTACAACTTCTCCATCTAAAGGGACTTTTTCACCGGGTTTAACCAGGATTAACTGACCGATTGATACAGTTTGAGGATCAACTTTTTGAATCTGATTATTAACTTTAAGATTAGCAAAATCTGGACGAATTTCGAGTAAAGCTTTAATCGAACGTCGAGAACGACCGACTGCCAAGCCTTGAACTAATTCTCCAATTCGATAAAATAGCATAACCGCTACTGCTTCTGGGAGTTGATTAATCGCAATAGCCCCCAAAGTTGCAATCGTCATTAAGAAGTTTTCATCAAATATTTTACCTCGGAGAATATTTTTTCCCGCAGTAATTAAAACACTCCAGCCTGCTATTAAGTAAGCTGGAATAAACACTAAATATTGACCGATTGAATAGGGTGTCGCCTCAAGTATTTCTTCAAAAAATAAACCACAGCCTAAAAGAAGAATAATTATAACAATAGGGATGAGTTCTTTTTTAAGGTTAAATTCACTACCGTGTTCATGAGAATGTCCGTGTTCATGGTGACCGCAGCAGCCTGAATGTTGAGATTGAGTTTGAGTCATTTCTCAATATAAAATGATTTAATACATTACTTTGAATCATAGCATTTCTAAAAAATTAGGAATATTAATAAATTTTAAGACAATGATTATCATTATCTTTAAGTTGATTATGGCGATCAAATTAGATTGATTGGAGTCCTTTTAACTGAATTGATTCTCCCGGCTTAGGCGTTACATTTTTACTCTGAATCAACACAATAAAATTACCTAAACCCATTGGGTTAATTAAAGAATGTAATGCTTCTCGTCGTCTTAAAGTTTCTGAGATAGAAGTATTCGTTGATTGAGCAATAGCGGCAATGCGATCGCCAAGTCCTAATGCCATTAAAAATAAAGCTTGTTGAGTCGATCCCACTATTTCTAAACCCAATAATTTTCCCTGTTTTTCTAAGGCGGTAAAGTCAACATGAGCGGTTAAATCTTGATATCCAATATGGATATAAGGATCGTTATGATGGGAATGTTGATAATAACATTGTAATGTTCCAGATCGACGTGTAGGATAATAATATCGTTGCGCCGCATAGCCATAATCAATAGTAAGAATAAATCCTTGATGCATTTTTTCTGCAACGGTTTTTATCCATTCTAAGGCAGCAAGGTTAACTTCTGTGCGGTATCCATCACCATAAATAGGCGAGAGTAAGTCTATTTCAGCCTGTTTAAAATATTCTTTTAATTTAGGGGTTGACAACTCACCCACCGTTTCTGTAAACTTGACATCAATAGGATATAGTGGGGTAGACTGTGACCTACAAGCTCTAACGTAGACTTCCTGAAGCTGAGAGTTTTGAATAACAACCTGATGAACAGGTAGAGCATCCACTAATTCATTCGAGAAGAAGCAGCCTGTAATAGAGTCATTAGGGATATCTGATAATTCACACCATTGAATAGAAGCTATGAAATTAAGCTGACGCTGAAGTTGTTGCTGTTGCTCAGCTTTAAGACTCGGAGACTTTTCGATAATAATGTAGTTGATGGTTTTTAAAAACTCAGGGTAACGCTTCGAGAGGTAGTTGAGGATATCACCTGCGAGGATACCTTGTCCTGCCCCCATTTCTACCAATGTAAACGTATTGGGATATCCTAATATTTCCCACATTTCTACAAACTGTTCCGCCAGCATTTCGCCAAAATCTGCACCCAAATGAGGAGAGGTAAAAAAGTCTCCGGCGGCACCAATTTGTGGCTGTTGAGTGGCATAGTAACCGTATTGAGGATGATACAGTACCGCGTCCATATATTCAGCAAAAGTAATTTGCTGTTCGGGACTACTCGTTATTTTCTCTAGCAGAAACTCACACAGTTTAGGATTATTATTACTAAGATCATTTGTCATTGGTTATCAATTATTAGTTTTTTTCATTTGCTGTTAGATATCAATCACTGAATTTTTCCCTGGTTTTCTGATATTCTATAAGTTTTATGTTAGTAGAACTTACCCTTCCCGATGCCAGATAGTATTACCGCCAGGTTTATCAATTAAAGCAATACCAGCGGCTTTTAATTCATCTCGAATACGGTCACTTTCTGCATAATTTTTTGCTTGCTTTGCCTGTTTTCGTTGTTGAATTAACGCTTCAATTTCACTCTCACTCATTCCTTCTGTTGAGACTTCCGCTTCCGCTTGCATTTCTAAGCCTAAAACGTCAGCAAGTTTAACTAAAGTATTCCAAGCTTGCTGTAGTTTCTCTGAAGTCGTTGTTATTTCTCCGCCATGTACTAATATATTTTTTTCTTTTTGTAACTCTTTTGCTAATTCAAATAAAACAGCTAAGCCACCGGGTGTATTAAAATCATCATCCATCGCCGTATTAAACTGTTCAATAGCTATTTTATTACAGTGAGTATTATCCGTTTGCCAACCTAATTTTTCACTATATTGAGAAGCAAACAATAATCCATCGTTTAAAGTAGCCCATCCATTGGCGGCTGAACTAATTGCTTCATCGGTAAAATCTAACGGTTTACGATAGTGCGCTTGTAGAATAAATAAGCGAATAACCATCGGATTAACCGTTTCGAGTAAATCTCGGATAGTGGTAAAATTTCCTAAAGATTTTGACATCTTTTCCCCACTAATTCTCACCATGCCGTTATGCATCCAATAGCGAGATAAAGGCTGACAATTTGCGGCTTCTGACTGGGCAATTTCATTTTCATGATGAGGGAAGATTAAATCTCCACCGCCGCAATGAATATCAATCGTATTTCCCAGTATTTGTTTAACCATCGCAGAACATTCGATATGCCATCCAGGGCGACCTTTTCCCCAAGGAGACTCCCAAAACGGTTCATCTGGTTTAGCCGCTTTCCACAGGGCAAAATCTGCCGAATTTTTCTTTTTTGTTGCTTCCGTATCGACACGTCCACTGGCACCAGCTTGCTGTTCATCCAGCTTACGCCCGGATAATTTACCGTAGTCTTTAAACTGATTAACCTGATAGAAAACATCTCCAGAAACCGCATAAGCAAAGCCAGAGGTTTCTAACTGTTGAATAATTTGATAAATCTCCGAGATATTGTCTGTGGCGCGGGGATAAGCATCCGCATCTTGTACATTTAAACTCCGAATATCTTCAAAATAAGCATTAATATATTTCTCAGAAATATCCTGCATGGTTACGCCTTCTTTTTTGGCGCGGTTGAGAATTTTATCATCAATATCGGTAAAGTTTTGCACATATTGAACACTATAATCAAGCCATTCTAAATAACGTCGTACTGTGTCCCACACAATATAAGAACGGGCATGACCTAAATGGCAATAATCATATACAGTTACCCCACAGCAATACATTTTTACTTTGCCTGGTTCTAAGGGGGTAAATTCTTCTTTTTGACGAGTTTGAGTGTTGTATACTTTTAATACCATTTTGAATAATTGTAATAGGGAATAGGGAATAAGGAACAGAAAATAATATTGTAGGATGGGTTAGGCATGAATAAAAATAGATAAATACTTGCCAAATTTTACCGTAACCTACCTGAAGCTATTGATGATATTTTTTAGAGTTTTTAGAGATAAATTATAACTGGCTAAATTATAAAACTTTAGGATAAATGAACGCTATTAAAAAAACAACTTCTTTTTCCAGTATGACAGGCAATATTACCAATTTGTTCTATTTGAATTAACAAGGTATCTGCGTCACAATCATAGTAAATCTGTTTGACTTTTTGGATATGCCCAGATGTTGCGCCTTTGTGCCATAACTCCGAACGAGAACGACTCCAATAATGTGCTTCTTTTGTTTGTAATGTTTTCTGAATCGAATCTTTATTCATCCATGCCATCATTAATACCGTGCCATCTTTAGCATCTTGGGCAATAGCGGGAATTAATCCTTTTTCATTAAACTTTAATGTTTCTATCCACAAATAATCTTGATTCATGATTAATTTTGAGATTCTAAAGCTTTTTTTTGTAACGTTTTAAAGATATTAAAAAATCCGTTAGCGCGGGAAGGGGTTAAACTGGCTTGCAGTCCCGTTTCCGGGATAAAATCAGGGGTGAGTTTAACAATGTCTTGCGGCGGCAGTCCATTTAACCCACGTATTAACAAGGCAACTAAACCTTTTGTCAGTTGGGCATCGGAGTCTCCTTGAAATTGGATGTTTCCGGCTTCATCTAATTCGGCGATGACATAGACTTGAGAGACACAACCGGGAACTTTATTTTCTGCTATTTTTTGGTCAGCGGGAAATTCAGGGAGTTTCTGGGCTAAGGATAATAATTGTTCATAACGCAGTTTATTTGACGATGCCCGCTTAAAGCGTTGTACAATTCGTTCTAATGCAGGAGGTAAAGGGGTGGCAGTCGAAGACATAATTTCAAAAATCAAGTAATTTCAGCAGATGAGTGGTGGGATACCCAAAAGTTATTCGACAAAGACACATAATATTATAGAGACGTTCTGCTGTGAACGCCTCCATGGGAAAATTAGATAATACGGTAGGGTGCGTCACGTTGCACTGCTTTTTTGTCAGTCAATAACAACTATAGCTGGACGCAGCAATAGAATAGGGATACCATAACTAACGTAAAATTAACGCAACTTCTTTGGCAAAATAGGTTAAAATCACGTCAGCCCCAGCCCGTTTCATACTGGTCAGGGTTTCTAACATTACTTTTTTCTCGTCTATCCAGCCTTTCTCGCCCGCTGCTTTAATCATGGCATATTCACCGCTGACGTTATAAGCCGCAACCGGAATATCTGTGGCAGAGCGAACCAATTGAATGATATCAAGGTAAGCTAAAGCAGGCTTTACCATCACCATATCCGCCCCTTCTGAAATATCTAAGGCAACCTCCGTTAAGGCTTCACGAGAGTTAGCCGGGTCCATTTGATAGGTTTTCTTATCGCCAAATTTGGGCGCAGATTCTAAAGCATCCCGAAACGGGCCATAATAAGCAGAGGCATATTTTGCTGAATAAGCCAGAATGCTAACATTAATATATCCGGCTTCATCTAACCCTTCTCGAATCGCCCCGATGCGTCCATCCATCATATCAGACGGTGCCACAATATCCGCCCCCGCTTCAGCGTGGGAAATGGACTGTTTTACCAACACTTCCACCGTTTCATCGTTGAGAATTTCCCCGGCATCACTGACAATACCGTCATGACCTTTACTGGAAAACGGATCGAGGGCAACATCGGTTACAATCATAATATCGGGAATTTCTTGTTTAATAGCCCGCACTGTCCGCTGCACTAAGCCATCCGGGTTATAACTTTCAGTCCCTGCGTTATCTTTTTTCTCTTCCGCAACCAGGGGAAACAAAGCAATTGCAGGAATTCCTAATTCATACGCTTCTGCAACTTCTTTAAGTAATAAATCTAGGGTATAACGATAACTTCCCGGCATAGAAGATACTTCAACTTTTTGATTTTCTCCTTCCATCACAAACAAAGGATATATCAAATCATTAACCGTCAGTTGGGTTTCTTGCACCATCCGCCGCAAAGCATCTGTGCGACGCACACGCCGAGGACGTTGAATGAGGTTAAGCAGGTTAGAATTATTAGTCATAATAGCTGAAAGTGTGATTTTGAGTCCGATTTCAAGTTATAGAAAGATAATTAAACCGTGGTAAATATTGCCACACAGCCATAAATTATTGCACCTGTTGGCCTGCTTACGGGGGTTAGATACAATTCAACACATTTTCTGTTACAAAATGTAAACGTAGGGGCGCATTGCGTGCGCCCAATAACTAGCGTGCGCCCTCAAGAAACCAATAACAAATAATATTATGGTGCAATTTTACCATTCGGTAGCGTAGCCCCTTTTAAGTCAGCATCCCGTAAATTAGTCCCTCTTAAACTAGCACCTTTTAAGTTTGCGCCTCGTAGATTTGCCCCTTGTAAATAAGCACTTCTAAGGTTAGCCCCTTTCAAATAAGCGCCCCGTAAATCTGCCCCTTCTAAGTTGGCTTCTTTTAAATTTGCTCCGGCTAAATATGCCCCCAATAAATTCGCCCGTTGTAACTTTGCCCCTTCTAAATTCGCCCCTGATAAATCGGCATTTTCTAAATTAATCCCTTCTAAAATAGCATCGGTTAAATTAGCATTCGTTAAGTTCGTATCCTTCATTTTGGCATAACCCAGCTTTGCTTGTTGTAGGTTAATTCCTTCTAAATTTGCCCCTTCTAATGAAGTCACCCATAACCGGGCTTCTTGTAAATTTGCCCCTTGTAAAACCACATCAATCAGTCGAGCATCTCCTAAATCAGCTTGATATAAATTAGCCTCAGTTAAATTAGTATTTAAAAGTAATGTATTTCTTAAATTAGCTCGTTCTAAATTCGCGTTTTGTAGATTAACTTTCTCTAATTTTGCTTCTTCTAATTGAGCATTCGCTAAATCGGCTGCTTGCAGGTTGGCTGAAATTAACTTTGCTTTTCTTAAGTTTGCTCCCCGTAAGTTTGCTTCTTCTAAATTTAACTGAACTAAATCAGCTTCTTGCAGGTTGGCTTGCCAAAGATTTGCTAAATTTAAATCGGCATGAGCTAAATTAGCCTTTAATAATTTAGCGTAACCTAAATTAGTTTGTTGTAATAATGCATAACTTAAATCTGCTTCAGTTAAATTCGCACCCCGTAAATCTGCTCTTTCTAAATAGGATTCTCGTAAATCTGCTTGGCTTAAATTCGCTTTCCATAAATAGGCATCTCTCAAATTCACTTGCTTTAAATTTGCCTGTTGTAAATCACATTCAGGACATTGACGGGTTTGTAAAAGCTGTTGTTTTGGAGAAAGCTCAATTGTTTTATTACTTGCTTTATTCAGTTGAGGCTTAATGATAACTTGAGAAGAAAACCGTCTTTTTTGTACTTCTTTACCCAGAATAAATGTAATTCCAAATAATACTAAACTGGATAATATTACTAGCGCAATCGGCTTGAATATATTCTGCTTTTTCTTATTTGTATGAGTAGTTTGCTCAGGCTTAGTCCGATCATTCTCAGTCAAAGATGGTAAATCTGGCTGAGCAGTATTATGGGTAACCGTAGGAAACGATTCAGTTTTACCGTTAGACTCAGACATTTAACTTGTAGTTGAAAGCTCTATTGTAATAGATTATAGTACCTTTGTCTGTATTCGATCAACTCTAATTATTGTATTTCTTTTTAGAGGTGTGAAAAAGATAAAAATGCTGTTTCTCAATTATTCTGATAAAGGGAACTGTATTTTATAGTCATTCAACTCAGGTCAAACAGTAAAAGAATAATAGTTTATCGGGATATAATCGATTAAAAGAGATCGAATTTATTCCGGTTCTGTTTCAACTGTTGTGGGTATTGCAATGGGAACTTCTTCGACAACGGGATGCTTTTCTAAAGTTAGAGCTGATTGCTGTGAACCCGACAGTCGCTTTAATAGTTTGGGTTTGGGGTCATGTAATAAATAAATAATATGATCATTGGCTTGCCAATTTTCCGAAGCGGATAAGACCTGAAAACTACCTTGACGTTCTAATAATAAAGGGATCAGTTCTCCGGCTCGAATTAAAGCGCGTAAATGCGATCGCTGAAATTCTAATCCCGGTTGTTTTAACACCGTTTCACCCAACTTTACCTCTTGATCTTCTAAATATTTATTCCATTGTTTCATGGGAATGTCGGGGATAAATGCTTGCTGTACACTTTCTATATTGGCGTTTTTGGTTTGGGGGTCTAGGGGAAACACCGCTAACACTCGCGGGGGACGGAATTCTTCTGCGGCCCGTTGTGCTAAGACTAAATTCACCTCTGCATTTTTTGTCATCGCCAGAAACGTCCCGACTGATTCTAATCCGGCTTCTTCTAAAACATTAGTATCGAGAGCACTACTTTGATACACTCGTAATCCTTCCTGTTTTGCCAGTTCACAGGCTTCTGCGTCTGTATCAATGATCACTACAGATTCCCCTCGTTCCTGGAATAACCGTCCAATTAAGCGACTCATGGGGTTAGAACCGACGATAACTGCCCCTTTAGCCGCACTGGAGGTAATACCTAAACCATTGGCAACCCAGCGGGCTGTGAGTCCTTGCACCACCACTGTCATGATAATGGTTAAGAAAACCAGTGCTTTAATCGAGTCACCCCCGTTAATTCCCCGTTGAGTTAAGATGATGGCAAACAGAGACGATACAGAAGCCGATACAATTCCCCTTGGCCCAATCCAACTAATAAATAGCTTTTGCCGCCAATTTAATGAACTGTTGAGGGTACAAAGCCAAACGTTAAGGGGACGTACAACGAGCATTAAAACGATAACCGTTAATAAACTTCCCCAGCCCAAAGCCACAATACTTTGCAGAGACAAATCAGCCGCCAAGAGAATAAATAATACCGAAACCGACAGCATGGTTAACTGACTTTTAAACCGCAGTAACTGCCGCATTTCGGGTAGACCGACAAAGCGAACCACAATCCCCGTCACAACCGCCGTCATCAGTCCAGATTCACTAATCACCACTTCGGATATATCATATAATCCCCAAACCGCAGCTAAGGCAACTAAATTTTTTAAATCTTCTGATAAGAAACTGGCACTCTTTAAACTCCATCCCAATAAAACCCCACCCAACACCCCAACAATTAAACCCGTTCCTAACCGGATAATCAACTGTTGAAATAAAGCGACCGGGTCAGGTGTGCCGCTTTGCACCACATTCAGCACCAATACCGCTAAAATAGCCCCGACGGGGTCAATGAGTACCCCTTCTCCTTCGAGTAAGGCCGCAACTCGACGGTCAACTGAAACTTGCTTCAGCAAAGGGCCAACGACAGTGGGGCCAGTGACCACCACTAACGAGGCATAGAGAAAAGCAATTGGCCAAGGAAATTCACTCAACCAATGGGCTGCCATACCGCCACCGATGAGGGTAATTAATATACCAATGGTGACGAGGTTACGAATACTCCCAGAAACTTGGCCAATTTCTCGTAATTCTAGGTTGAGTCCCCCCTCAAATAAAATCAGTGCGACACAAAGAGAGACAATCACTTCCAACCCATCCCCTAACAGGCTTGGGTGAACCAGTCCTAAGATGTCATTGCCTGCTAAAATACCCAGCAGTAGCAGAAATACAATTGCAGGGACTTTAAAATAGTCTGCTAATACTTGGGCGCTAATACCGCTGACAACGGTAATTACCATCAGTAAAGTAATTTCAAACGATGTTTCCATAAGCGTCCTTATCGCTCTTGACTTGTCTTTGCTGTAGATGCTTTTCAGTCGGGTTCAACATCATTCGTTGCTTAGGGCACTCATTTAAGACTCAATCAATTCAATTTTCGATTTTATGCAAGTGAATCAATCCAATTGAGGCTTATCATAACTTGATACTGGATAAAATACATCAACTCTCGGACGGAATCTCAGAACGGACGTTTAATATGCCAGCGAATCTTAACATCTTGGTGATGGGTCATCGGTTGCAATAGACTATGAATCATGATTGTCACTCAATTGTGCCTTTCCTCATCATCCCTCTGGCCTGTGTCAGCACCGGGTGATGCAGGGAATCAGAATACCTCCTCTAATTCATTTTACTGGACTGAAAATACTCCCGATCTAAAATTGACATAATGAGTATGGAATGATATTTGTCTTCGCGTTTAAAGGCTTCTCTTAATTTGCCTTCTTCTTTAAAACCCAAAGATTTATAAACAGATATTGCCCGGTGATTATATTCAAATACATCTAGCCAAAAGCGATGGGCTTTATAGTCTTGAAAGACTTTTTCCATCATTAACTTGAGTGCAATTTTACCCTGTCCTTTTCCCGGTTGTGCGATCACGATTCGTTGTAAAAAGATACAGCGATGAACAGATTTTAAATCCGATAAAATTATATAACCCAGAACCTCACTCTGATTACTTTCAACCATAAAATAACCTTTGTCTGGATTCTTAATATTACTCAGATGTTCATCTGGGCTCCAACGTGCGATTAAATCTTGAAATTCTTCGCGCGTTTCTTGATTCAGAATAAAGTGAAGATCTTTCGCAACAGCTAGTCTAAGTTTCATAGAGAAAATACCTCATTAATGTCTTTTTTTTCAACTAATAAATTCATACTGATACTATCAATAATTAACCTCACTATACCCTCTCCAAATCGGAGAGAGAATATAGGTTTATTCTTCTATCCAAACGGACACTGATCCCCCGTTACAACGAAATTCAGCCCAGCCCCATTCATTGGTATAAATCGGCTCAGTAATATGTTCCGTTAAATCGATAAATTTGGTATTAGGTTTACCGACTTCCATCCATTTATTACCGCCTGCCCCATCACTCATAATTACAGCCATTGCTTGGGGATGTTCGGCATTTCCCAGCCTTGTCCAACCAATCGTATTAAAGTGATCAAAATAGTCATATTGTGCGCCATAAGCGTAATGACGACGGGCATATAAAAACTTATCAATTAGCCAACGATGAGACGGTAAATAAATCGGATAACGGTTACCATCTTTACCGTAATCTTCATAGTTTGCGCCATAATAATCTGCATAAAAGATACAAGGATACCCTTGTGAGCGTAATAAAATAATCGCATAAGCTAAGGGTTTAAACCAGGGTTCAACCGGGGCTTCTAAGGCTTGTAACGGTTGAGAATCATGATTTTCGACAAAGGTAACGGCATGAGTCGGACGTTGTTGCATAATTGTGTTATCTAAAATACGTCGCATATCATAATTTCCCCCCGCTTTACTGGCATAATGAAAATTATAATGAAGCGGTACATCAAATACAGACATTCTGTTACCAACTGCATCAATATACCAATGCAATGTATACGCATCATTAAACCAATATTCACCCACAACAAATAAGTCTTTCTGAATATAATTCTCTAATTCATCAAGCCAAATCGGGAAAAACCAAGAAGAAATATGTTTAATGGCATCTAGGCGAAACCCATTAACTTTTGTAGTATCAAGATACCATTTTCCCCAACGAATCATTTCTTCTCGGACTTCATGAAATTGAAAGTCTACATCAGTCCCCATTAAATAAGCAAAATTGCCTTTTTCTAAAGCAACATAATCATCAAATTGCTTTCCTTCGAGTAAATAAACATGACTCGAATCTCCGGTATATGCATCATAATCAACCCCGTCAAAATGCCACCAATGCCATTCAAAATCTGAGTGTTTTTTGTTGCGTCCGGGAAAGGTATAATGCGTATAAGCTTTAATTTTGCGGATGTCACCAATGGGTTGCAAGCGGTTATCTTGATGAAACGGCGTTGCTAACATTTCCTCTGTATTATCCGCCCCCATACGATGATTTAAAACGCCATCTGCATACACTTGAATTCCATAGCTTTGTAACGTTTCAATTGCATCTAAATATTGCTGACGAGTGCCATATTTAGTCCGAATGGTTCCTTTTTGATCGAATTCCCCTAAATCATACATATCATAAACCGCGTACCCCACATCATAAGTCCCGTTCATCCCTTTATACGCTGGAGGTAACCAAAGGGCTGTTATCCCTGCATCTGCGAGATCTTTTGCGTGGTTTTTTGTATCATTCCAGAGGTTGCCATCATTGGAGACATACCAATGGAAATATTGCATCATTGTACCGTTTACAAAGGACATGAAAATACCTCAAACCTGATTTTATAAGTTATTCTATCTAATACACTGAATTTAGGCGCTTTAGATGAATGACTAAAATGATAAAGACTGTTTTATATTATCTCTATTTGCATCCAAATTAACTGATAACTTTTGTTTAAATTATGAGAATCATATGATGTTTTGGAATTTAAAATATTATCAAATATAATCATTTTGATGAGAAAAGTAAATTAATTAAATTTTGTAAAAATCTTATGAAGAAAACCAATGCTGTTCGGATATTAGATAACTTAGAAATAGCTTATGAACTGCGGCATTATGAGGTAGATCTGAATGATTTAACCGCCGAAACCACAGCCGATAAATTAGGTTTACCTCATGAACAAATTTTTAAAACATTAGTAGCAAGAGGTGATAAACACGGTGTCTGTTTTGCAGTTATTCCCGGCAATGCCGCTTTGGATTTAAAAGCACTGGCTCAACTATCTGAGAATCGAAAAATTGAATTAGTCTCTCTCAAAGAAGTTCAGCCCTTAACGGGATATATTCGGGGTGGAGTGACTGCAATAGCCAGTAAAAAAGATTATCCGGTTTATCTCGATGAAATTGCAACTGTTTTTGAGACTATTGCGGTTTCGGCTGGGATTCGAGGAACAATGATTGATTTAAAGCCGCAGGATTATCTGCGGGCAACTCAGGCAAAACTGGGGAATATTTCTAACTTTTAAAATAGTTGTTAGTCGGCACGTTTTTAGTACTTAATTTACAACCCATCACTAAGAACTAAGAATTAAGAACTAAGAACCAATAAGAGGAGGATGTCAAATCATCATTCTCAGAAGACCTTGCTGACCCAGTAAAACTTCTCGTAAAAAGCTAAAAATCCCCACCCAAATAATCGGTGTAATGTCAACCCCACCAATGGGCGGAACAATTTTGCGAGTCAGAACCAAAAACGGTTCAGTGGGTGCAATAATAATGTTAAATGGAAACTTCGTCGAATCGGCTTGCGGATACCAAGTCAGAACAATCCGGAAAATGAACAGCAGCGTCATCCCCGCCAAAAGCAGTCCTAAGCTCCAGCTAAAAATCGTTAAAGTCGTCATAGGTGAAAGAATTTAGTATAAAATCTCTTAAGCATTGTTCCTAATTTTAACGGTTTGGTTGGTTTTTCTCCAAAACTTTGTGAGAGGACTTCTCAAGATTATGACATATTGTTAAAATTAGGTCTAAATAAATTGTTGTTATAAAGGACTCCGATCACATGACACCTTCGTTGGCGAATTTTTTCTATAGTCTCTTAGCAGGCGCTCTGATTGTAGTGATTCCGGTTACCGTTGCCTTAGTCTTTATCTCTCAGAAGGATAAAATTACTCGCCGTTCATAAGATACACAGGATACCGAAGCGGTCGCGACTAACATGATACCAGAGGGCTAGAGTGTAGGGTGAGGCATGGGGAAAATAATCGCTCATCGCTTGTCACTGTTGCAGTCTAGCCCTGTTCAAACTCGCGCAAGGTAGAGGATGTAGAGTAAACTCGTTAAAATCGATATAACTATAGGAAATTTATTTATGGTCAATTTAGGTTTAAATTTTAGTAGCTTACTCGGTATCATCTTAATTCTGTCAGGTGCTGGGCTATACTTTCTGCGTTCCTGGAAACCGAAGCTAGCGCGAGATCATGATATCTTTTTTGCAGCAGTCGGCCTACTTTGTGGGGGAATTCTGCTGTTTCAGGGATGGCGACTCGATCCAATTTTAGCGTTTGGTCAGTTTCTGTTAACCGGTTCAGCCGTATTCTTTGCAGTCGAAAGTATCCGAATGAGGGCTGTTACTACCACCAAAGCACGGGAAAGAGCGCCCATTGTCGATGATGAACGCTATGTGAGTGATGTTTATCGCGTTGATGCTGAACTCGATGAGTATGAGTTAGAACCGACAGACGAGTATACCCCAATGGCGCGTCAAATTCGAGGCAGTCGCGACAGTCGTCCCAGTCGATCCGAACTTTACTACGATGATTATAACGAAGAAGCCACCCGCCGTCGTCCTCCTGCTTCTAGTCGGAGTAATCGCAGTATTTTAGATAAACCCAACCCCGCAGAACGACCTCGTAAGCGTCGTCCATCCCGGCCCTCTCAGGATGATTGGGAAGCGCCTGTAGTTCGAGATGAGCAAGAGTCTTCCTCTCGAAGTCGCAACCGCAGACCCAGTTCGGCAGAGTCTTGGGAAGTAAAGCGTCGGGAAGCAGACTATCCGAGTGAACCGACCCGAACCGCTCAAGCCAGACGGAACCGTTCTTCAGAAGCTAATGACTATCGTAACCGAGTCGAATCAATAGATGATTCTGCTGAAACAAATCGTACTCGGAAACATTCCTCGGAATATACCGATTATCGACCCGTAGATGAGTCTGACAACCGTTTTGACCGTCCTTACGATTAGATTCATTCTTCTTGTTCGACCATCGCTCCTCTCTTGTTCCAGGCTGGGAAAGAGGGGAGTATTTGCTTATAACCTCTCCCCTAACCTCTCAACCCCACCCCTAGCCCCTCCCAGGAGGGGAGAGGGAAATTGTGTCTCAAGGGGACAGTTTAATGATGGAGAGGGGAATATTTTTATTGATGATTTAAATATCTACAGCGCCATAACTAATGCCTTGAACTGAAATGAACCTGCCGCTGATGGATTAACTCCGCGTACAATTGTTCCATCTGAGTAATATTCTGACTGAGGGTATATCGTTCTACGACTCGTTGCCGTGCTTTTTTTGCCAACAACCGAATGAGTTCAGGGTGATGTTGAAATAAGGGTAATAAGGTTTGCAGTTGTGTGGTCACTCCATGGGTTTTTAACACAATTCCGGCTCCCTCTTCAAGCACTTCCCCATCTGCACCCGCATCCGTGGCAATACAGGCTAAACCACAGGCCATGGCTTCGAGTAAAGACAGAGACAGTCCTTCTACTAAAGACGGCAAGATAAACACATCCCCTCCCCGTAATATATCAATTCGTTGGTCTTCATCCCCAATAAAACCCAACCACAGAATACCATCTTCTTTCCCGTAAACCGTTTGCAAAGAAGCCGCCAGCGGCCCATCCCCGACGATTAACAGACAGGCTTGTTGACCCATGTCGCAGCGTTTCCATGCCTTCAGCAATGACTCAATATTCTTCTCCGTGGCAATCCGACCTTGATAAACAAAAAGTTGTTGATTTGGGAACTGAGTTCTAAGGCGAGATGCACCGGGAGAGTACTTGGCAATATCAACACCATTGGGAATAATTGCCACTCGTTCAGGAGCAACCCCTAGTTTAACCAGTAAATCTCGTTGAATTTGAGAAAATACAATCACCCGGTCATAATTGGCTAGAAACGGGGCATAAATTTGATACATTAAATGCTGAGTGCCAGAGGTCAAATTGCGTAACTTCTGGTCAAAGGGCGGATGAAACGTGGCCACTAACGGTATATTCAGTTCTTCACAAATTTCTGGTAAGACAAAGTCTAAGGGAGACAGCGTCAGGGAGGCATGAACAATATCCGGTTGCAGTTGGCGCAACGCCTGCATTAACACCTTGCTTGAGCGCAAAGTGGGAATGGTGTAAATTTGAGACTTATAAAGACAGGGAAGGGGTACTTCATGGGTCATGGGTGGGTTGGCCATGTCTTCTGCAGTGAGTGACCAATTTTGAGTTCCTGTTTTCCATTTCCCATTTTCTAGATGCCACTCGCTTTTGGAATCAGTTTGAGTCGCTTCTGCGGCAAAGTGAAGGAAGCTAACTCGATATCCCCTGTCTAAAAGAGTATTGGTTACTTCTCGAGAGTAAGTAACGTTCCCACAAAACGGTGTTTTTTTTCCAAGCCACGCAATATGCATTCAAGTCAATAGCGGTTTCTAATTCATGGATTTCGGATGAATTAACCATCAAATTTCCTAAACAAAAGATTAACCTCTTTGAGGACAATAAATCAAATTTTATGGCAAATGCATGAGGATTTACGATCGCGATTCGCGGCAACGACACTCAGACTTAGGGTAGTTTACATCTATAAACTGACTCAGACGGACTCTAGCGGGTGGAGTTGGTTAGAACGTGACTCACTATCTAGTCACCAGAAATGGATTCTCTACTGAGGCTCGACTGGCCCCATAAGCCATATTTAGGTGCAAATACCATGGCTGCTAAAAATAATAGCGTCATTAACACCACAATACAACCCCCTGTTGAAACGTCTAAATAGTAGCTAAAATAAACCCCTAAAATACAGGATAAAACACTCGTTACCACAGAAATCATCAACATTCGATCAAAGCGGTCTGTGAGTAAGTAAGCAGTCGATCCCGGTGTGACTAACATGGCAATCACGAGGATAATTCCTGCCGTTTGTAGCGCTGTGACAATGGTTAAAGCCAGCACAGAGAGCAGAGTATAATACATCAATTGAGTATTTAATCCAATCGCTTTGGCATGATTGGGATCGAAGCAGAATAATAATAAATCCTTACGCCGGATTAAAATAATTCCTAAAGTTAACAAGCCGGCAATCACAGTCTGAATAATATCGGATGGAGAAATCCCGAGAACATTACCAAATAGAATATGGAATAAATCAATATTGCTGGGAATTTTAGTCGCTAAAACCAGTCCGAGAGCAAAAAAACCAGTAAAAATAACGCCTATTACCGCATCTTCTTTGAGACGGGTTTTTGATTTAATATAACCAATGGCAACCGTTGCGCCAAATCCAAAGATAAAAGCACCGACAGCAAAAGGAATATTTAAAGCATAGGCAACCACGACACCCGGCACAACCGCGTGAGAAACTGCATCCCCCATTAGTGACCAACCTTTGAGGGTAATATAGCAAGATAAAACGGCACAAACCACTCCAACAAAAGCACTGACCCACAATGCTTTAATCATAAAACTATATTGCAATGGAGTACTCAACCAATCCAGTAAACTATTCATCTTTTAAGCGTTTTATAAAAAATAAAATTATTAAATTCTCTAGTTATAAATCATTTACTGCCGTATTTTACGATGAGAAGATGATCCTAAATTTAGAGTCGGTAATCCTCCAAACGTCATGGCTAAGTTGTCTTCAGTAAAGACTTCTTCAGTTGTACCCTCCGCGAGTATAGTTCGGTTGAGTAAAATGACGCGATCGCAAAAAGTTGAAATTGATGTTAAATCATGGGTAGAGACTAAAATAGTATGTCCTTCATCCCGCAATTGTAGTAGTAAATCAATGATACTTTTTTCGGTTTTAACATCCACTCCAGTAAACGGTTCATCCAGTAGAATAATTTTACCTTCTTGCGCTAATGCTCGGGCTAAAAAAGCTCGTTTTTTCTGTCCCCCAGATAACTCCCCAATCTGACGATTATGAAACTCACTCATCCCCACCCGTTCTATACTTGTCCTAACTAAATCACGATCTTTTTTACGAGGCATCCTCAGTAGATTCATATAGCCATAACGCCCCATCATCACCACATCTGAAACATTAATCGGAAAATCCCAATCTACCTCATCCGATTGAGGCACATAAGCCATTAACTGCTTTTTCTGTGCGGTTTTAATATTTAAACCATCAATATGAATTCGTCCTTGATTGGGTTTAATAAACCCCATAATAGACTTAAATAAAGTTGATTTTCCTCCACCATTTGGGCCAACTAACCCTGTAATTTGACCCGGCTGTACTGGGCAACTGGCATCATATAGAGCTAAATGACCATTATTGTAAGAAATAGTGAGATTGTCAACGGTAATACCAAAAGAATGATTCATCGCTTTAAATTAATTCAAAAGGATAATGATGAGGTTTATACGAAAATAATTTATTCAGATTCAGTTGCTATACTCCCAGCGAGTAAACCATTCGTAATCGTACGAGCATCATATTCTAATAAATCCAGAAAGGTAGGAACTGGCCCTGATTCTGTTGACAGAGAATCTACATATAAATTTCCGCCAAACCGAGCATTTGTTGCTTTAGCCACTTCTTTTTGAGCTTCATTACTGACTGTACTTTCACAAAAAACAGTCGGAACTTCATTGGTTTTTACAGCTTCAATCACCCCTTTAATTTGCTGGGGTGTGGACTGTTGCTCAGCGTTAATTGGCCACATATAAATTTCTTGCAATTGATAATCTCGGGCTAAATAAGAAAATGCCCCTTCACAACTGACTAAAAACCGTTGTTGGGGAGGTAAACGAGCTAAATCCGTTTGTAATTGTTGATCTAATGCTTTGAGTCTTTCACTATAAGCGGCTGCATTCGTATTATAAACTTCTGCATTTTCTGGATCGAGTTCTACAAAAGCTTGACGAATATTTTCCACATAAATTAAAGCATTACGCGGCGACATCCAAGCATGGGGATTGGGTTTATTTGCATAAGGTCCCTCGGCAATCGGTATCGGTTCTATTCCTTCCGTTAATAACACCGAAGGAACATTTTTTAAGTTGCCATAAAACGGCTCAAACCACCGTTCTAAATTCATGCCATTATAAAGCACTAAATCGGCATCTTGGGCTTTTGTCAAGTCGCTGGGGGTGGGTTCATAGCCGTGAATTTCTGCACCAATACGGGTGATAGACTCCACAACTAATCGGTCTCCAGCCACATTGCGTGCCATATCCGCCAGAATGGTAAAAGTGGTAACCACCTTTTTCTTGTTTTCAGTCTCCCCACTCACAGTTTGTTCTGTTTCTGTAATAGACTCCTGCGACGAAGCGGAAGTCTCTGGGGAGTTGTTGGACGGGTTGCAACCACTTAAATAGAGGGACAAAGCCACCCCCGAAGCAATCGCAACTTTCCTGAAAGATAAATTTGAGGGTGAAGCGCTCTTCATCACGAACTGCCTTGATTGTGAAAAATATTTTTCATAATTCTTTCATAATTATATCATTTCACTCAGGCGAACCAATCTTTCTTTTTGTAGAGAAGTTGCACCTGTGGCAAAAAACACAGAGAATGGCAGCTATCTGATATCTCATCGCCGATGTACTACCTCGGGTATAGTGCCAGAGAATATCCTTTCCCTTAACTCCTCAAAAGATCAGGGTTGGTGAATCAGATTAGAAAACGATTAATAAACGGTTGTTATATTCTGATTAAAGTTAAATAAAAGCTAAAATCAAAACTCACTCAGATCGGTTCAATTTAGGCTTAATTGTTAGGAAAAATTGACAAAGAGTTCAGAGATTATACTGCCTTTACAAGCTTATTGGCTGCTATCTGTTATTAATTGATGAGTGAAGTGTTGACAACTAAAATACAATTGTCCTAGTCTGTATCTTAATTACTATTTCAGGATTTCACAATGGAAGAAATCGCCAGTGGCATCTCGCTACAGACTTTATTTGCCTTAATCATTGGTGTATTTGTATTAGCCAGCACTCCTGGCCCTGGTGTGTTTGCGACGATTTCTTGTGCTTTAGCGTCTGGCTTTACGGCTGCCATTGCAGTTGTTATAGGCACTGTTTTAGGAGATTTAATCTTTTTATTACTAGCAATTTTTGGTTTAGCGTTAGTGATTCAAAGTTTTGATTATGCTTTTATTTTAATTAAAGTGGTTGGCAGCTTATATTTATGTTGGTTAGCTTATAAATTCTGGACAACAGAACCTAAAATATCTGATGATTCTGATCCTCAAATTGAAAAGTATAGTACCTGGAAAAATTTTACAGCCGGACTTACGATTGCGCTCAGTAACCCTAAAGTAATTATTTTTTATGGTGCATTTTTACCAGCATTTGTAAATCCAGCCGATTTAAAATTAGATGGAATTATTATTATTTCTACTATTATTACTACAATTGTTGGCGGCGTAATGCTACTTTATGCTTATTTAGCATCAAAAGCTCGGTTGTTCTTTCAAAGTGAAACGGCGATGAGAAACCTCAATCGAACAGCCGCAGGTATTTTATTCGGAGTAGCTTTATTGATTGTATTTGTAGACTAAAATTATCAAGTTTTTTCATTTAAGGACGAACTGTAACTTGATCGGTTTCAACTTGACTGACACCTTCTACATCTTCAGCCACATTAACCATTTTATCTAAGGTTTCAGCATTAGGAATTGTTCCTTTTAATATTACTATTTTGCCACTTTGAGCGACATAAACGGTCTCAATGGGTGCTAACTCTGAGTCTGCTTCAAAAGCTTGTATAACTCGCTTTGCCAAACCATTTTGATCATATTCTCCATCTAAACCGACTCGTTCTGCTGGAACCGTTCCTGTACCTGTATTTGTCTGATTACAACCCGCTAAAGCCATGACGGCAGTTAAGGTTAAAAGGGGAATAATTCTAAGCTGTGTCTGATGTTTATTCATGGTTTTTTGCTACACCCACTTACTAAAATTAATATTCTCTATTCAAATAATATTATACGACTAAACGCTAATTTTTTGACATATTTTTAATTGTTTATTTTTGCTATTCAGAAGGATCAGAGGTTGAAGGGTCAGATTTTTCATCCGAAGGTTGTGACTCAGTTGATTTAGCTTGAACTTTTTGAGTCACATTTTGGGTCATATCCTTAACAATTCCAACAATTCCTTGAGTTTTTTGCTGAATTGTCGTTAAATCCCTCTTTGTTTTTTGATAATCTTGATGAAGAAATACAGTCGCTTGATCAAGTTTTCGAGCCAGTCCTTCTGTATATTTTGGAGGATTTTGAACGGCTATTTCTAATACAATCATCCGTTGAGTCCCCACACTAGAAATAGCACCCGGCGCTAAGAGATAAACGCCATCCATTACCCCCTGTAAACCGTTCGTCGAAAACAAATAACTCAATACTGAACCTGTATTCGGATTGAAGAAAAACTCCAGAACTTTACCGACTTTATTTCCTGCCGTTGTCCACAATTCTTTGTTGATGGGAGGCTGAATTGAATCAGCAATTTCTAATAGGGGAGTTTGGGGTAACTGAACCAATATACTATCTTGACCAATAGCTTCTATTTGTTCCCAACTTAAAATTTGTTTCTCTTTTCCAAACAAACCCGATTTACAGACAATACCAATCACTTTTTGAGCGTGGTTATCCAGTAATAATTGGGAAATACGACCGACTTTTTCTGCGGTTTGACGATCTAGAACAAGACGATTTAATAGTTCACTCTGTTTAAGTGCTTCCGGTTGTTGAGACATGATCGAGCGACTCCTTGATAAAGGATATAATTTTAAAAGCTAATACTAAACGCTTCCCGACCCCAAACTGAGATTCAATCATTCAAAAGAATGGTAACACCTTGTCATCTCAATGTATTAATGCTTTAATCTTAGCTGAAATTCAATGATTTGGGGTAAGTTTGTAACCTTACTTTAAGGTGAGAGAGATGAATTTGAAACAAACCTCTCCCTAACCCTCTCCTACCCACCCCTAGCCCCTCCCAGGAGGGGAGAGGGAAATTGTAAAAAAGTTTAGAATAACTCCAATCAATCTGACTGAATTTGAGCATTCAACGTTTTAAAAATGCGATCGCGGCTTACTTCTAAATGAGCCAAAGCATAAGCATCCATTTGATCGGAATGGTTTTGTATGACTTGAGTCATCATTTTATTCAGTTGTTTAAGCTGATAGCGTGCCAAGGTTTGGGCATCTTCAGGCACACGGATTTGACGCAATGCCATCTGACTCAGCATCTCTAAATGTTCTCGCTGTAATGAACGACGAATGGTTGAAATCGAGATCTCATTGTTCGGATTCAAAATCTCCGTCCAAATCGCATTTTGCGTCGTTTCAAATAACTCGGGTAACGTTAAAGTTTCCTGAGGCTGAGATTTTAATTCTAAGTCCCGTAACCGAGTCAAGCGTGTTGAATCAAATAACTCCCATAAAATCCGACTTTGTATCCAGCCAATGCGATCGCCAATGGGATATTCTAAAGAATAATTTAAGTCAGGATTTCCCCAATCTGACCAACGGGACGGAGCCAATTGATTCAATAATTCAGGAGAGAAATCAAACGCTTTTTCAGCAAAAATATACTCTTGTAAAAGCGCTAATGCTTTTCGTTGTTTTTCTACCGGAATGGCTTCAAAAGGTGGCCGTCCACTGGGGTTATCCGCCCGGTCACGGTTAAAAGATTGACCCCCCAAATAAAGAGTTAAATGACCAGCATTTTTTCCGTAGTAATGCAAAATTGTATTAAACATTTTACGCACCCGGTCATAGCCTTCCCCTGACGCTGGAGACCGTCCTTCTAAACGCTGCCACATCAAACGAGCATTATCCATTTGCCATTGGGAGTATTGCAACATATCTTGACTGAGGTCAAAGGCATTGGCAGCCGGGTCTAGGAAAACTCCCCACATATCCTCATCTGTGGCATAGGAGAGTTGGGGTTCAGAAGCGCGGCGGGCAATTTGTTCTAACTGAGGTTGTTCTTGGGTGGGTAAAGTCGCAGCAATGGGGGTATAACCATATTCAATCACCCAGTCATCATAAGGGCCAACAATTACGGGGTAATAATCCCCTTGGGGCTGACCTGGGGGAGCCAGATTGACGGGTAAATAGTCCATCACAGAGGAGGTTAAGCCTTGAGTCTGGGTGATATTGGTATCGTGTAATGATTGGGGTGTTAATAGGGTACTGCCATGAAAGTTATGTCTTAACCCCAAAGCGTGACCAATTTCATGGGCGGTGAGATATTGCAGATATTGACTAATGTATTTTGTATTTTTCGGGTCAGAAACTGAACCATTATTGAGTAAGTTTAAAGCCATTCTCCCGACCGAAAATTGCAGTTGAGATTCTGCATTAAAACAAAGATGTTCTTGATGTTCCGAATGAGCTGAAGTAGAGGAGTTTGGAGAGGTTGTATGCAGTTTTGCGCTACAGGCTTGAGATATTGAAGCCGTGGCTGAATTAGAATTGTTCGATGGCGTTAACAGGATTTCTGCATCTTCTATCAGTTCTGCAACGGAATTACTTTCTAAAACAATATCTGCATCTAAAATTTGTCCGGTGACTGGATTAACATGAGATGGCCCGTAACCATTAAAAGAGGGTTGAAACGAGGTAAACCAACGAACCGTATTGTAACGAACGTCTGCGGGGTCCCAAGCCGCATCATCGGGCATTTGTTGAACCTCAATCGCATCAATAAACCCTGCTTGTTCAAAGGCTTTATTCCACATTAAAACCCCGGATTTAATCGCATCTCGGTATTCGTAAGGAACCGTATTTTCAATCCAAAAAACAATGGGTTTAACGGGCTTAGATAAAGGCGCTGTGGGATCTTGTTTTTCTAACTGCCAACGATTGATATAACGAATATAAGCAGAATCCGTTCCTGAGTTAGAAATATTTTTGTGTAAGGTGGTAAAGTAACCGACTCGTTCATCTCCTAAACGAGAACGATAATTGTTTTCAGGGGGTTCTAAGAAACTATAACGCACCCGTAAATTAAACGAACGACTATCGGGTAAGGAATCAATATAGTTATCTCCGCCAGAAAATCCTAAAACCGATTCAAATTCAATATTATAGGGAAAGACTTTAACGTCATTAATGTAAGATTTTGCAGCATCATAAGAGGCTTCTAAATCGGAAGAGACTTCTTTAACTAATCCTGATAAATCTCGATCACCAATGAATAAGTTACTGATATCAACGAGTAAGCTTTGTCGTTCGGGGTGAATACTGGCAATGGGTAAAGAATACAGCACTGATTCACTAAAAGAACGGTCAATTGAACCCGATTGAGGATCGTCAGCATTGGCCCTAAAATTAATATTAGGTAAAACAAACTGAACTTTATTATGTCGTCTACGCCATTGAAATAAGAATTCATTTAGCTCTAATCCTCCAACTAGACCGGATTCTCCTAAACCGGATTCTAAACTGGAAAAACACAGATAGTCTTGATTTAAGTTTTCAGGAGACAGTTCGATATAAACTTTTCCTGTATCGGGATAATGGTAAAGGGTAAATAATCCATCTAATTGTTCGCTTCCTGCGATTAATTTATCAAAGTTTGCTTCAGAGGATTGTTCTTGTTCTTGAGCAATAATGATATTTTCTGTAGAATTATTAAGACTGTGTTGTTGTGCTTTCACCTGAGGCAAAATCGAGATAATAAGTAACAATGAAAGCCCAAAAATAATAGAAAAACGTTTGATCTTTTTCATCAGTATTGTGTTGAGATTAGTATAAATTACTAGGGAGTCTTGATTAAAAAGCCACTGATACTGCTCATGACGACATGGATCTCGTCATCGCTATGCAGATAAACTTGATACTGTAAAACAACTCACTCAAAGTTCAACAGAAAAAATAGAAAGGCTTTATGATTAGTTTCTGAGAACAGAACTCGGTTGCGATCGCCAATTGTGTCAGAATTGTTTATTCCTACATTGCACTCACGACGGGTTACGGAGGGGATGCACACCTTCTGTCTTATAGCCCTATAGCTTTCTCACGTCAATGGGTTACATGAGCAAGCCTCATCAGTGTGTCTGATTGCCTTTGACACTTAGCAGTATGAATGATATGCAGAGATGAAATAGAGTATTGAGCAGCGCACGAGAGTTTCTGTTACATTTGGTGACAATTCATTCGATCGTTGGGTGGTGATGCACTACCGTCTATTTTAAAGGCTAATTTAACAACAATCCGATTATTATCCATTGAACTAACGTGGCCAGGGAATCTGAGATTGTTTCGCTAACTGCTGAGAAACTGCCGCTGCACCATATTGGTTGAGATGACTCGGATCAGAAAAATACTGATATTGATTCGGCCAAGCAGACCCTAAGTTAATAAATGTTATCTGATTTTGAGCCTCTCGTTGTTGCATTTGCTGAATAAACACTTGTTCATAGTCCCAACGAACCTCATCTAAATAATCCGAAGTTAAAGGCATATTCACAAACACAACCTCAATCTCCATCGGCTGAATATATTGCAGTAAATTATTCAGCGCAGTCATTTGTTGTCCAACGAGATCAAATCCTTGATAATCTCCATCGTAATAACCCGAAACTAAAGAGTATTTTTCGTAATAAGTTCGAGGTTCAAAAATCTCACTCATGGCTAAAAAGCCATTATTTTTTAATGTCGGAATATTTTGAGTCAGTTGATCCTCAACTTCTGCGGCAACCACATCTGGGGTAGCTTGCGGCGGAACCATCACCTGTTGATTAATTGTAGATTGTAAGGCTTGTTTGAGTTGAGAACGCTGAGAATAACTAGAGGAGAAGTGAGTAAAGTGTTGTTTCAATTCTACCGGTTTCCACTCTGCCAAAGGGATAGAATAGCCATCCATTCCCAGCCATGCTAGCCAGCCAGATTGAGTGGTGGTGGGTTCTACCTCGTTGGCTGCTAAGCGATCGCTCGATAAATTCAACGTTCCCTGAGCCACTTGTTGATAAGCTTCAGATTGGGCAATACTATCGTAGGTGCGATCGACTCGTCCACTATTAACGGCACGAACCCCATCGGCAATCAAGATCAATTGTGGGAGTTGTTCTGGGGGTAATACACGACGTAGAATTAAATCCACCACCTGAAGTGTCGCGCCATTCACCCCAAAATTAAACACTTTCAGCCTTCCATAACCCTGACGTTTGAGTTCTTGTTCCAAAACAGCCGGATCAACCCCTCGTAGCGCCCGAGAACTGCCAATAATTAAAATATCGGGTGGCTGCTGATGTCGGGCAATATAGTTTTGATAACGGGCAAGCTGTTCATCCAGTTGAGGGCTGTTGAACGTGGGATAAATTTGAGTAATATTAGCCTCTGTGGTGGAAAACATTTCAGGGGTAGGGGTCGATGCTGTAGTGGTTAGGAGACTGTTATCCCCCCCAGAATTCATAGAAAATTGTGTGTCTTGGGCCTGAATCAGTTGGGCAAAGATTAAATCGGCTTGCCAAACCAGAAAACAGCCGAGCGCCCCCCAAGCCAAGGCTAAACCCGCCTTCTGAAAAGGCATTGAGCTAGCATTTCTGGGCTGATGAGCCATCAAAACCGGGTCGGCCGTTGAAAACAAACCGGTTGCCATTAATCGTTGCTGTAGCCAAACTGAGCTGGCTTCTAAGCCAGTCCGCCAATGGGAACCCGACGATGCTGTTTCGGATTCGGAATCTTCCTCTTTATCCAGGTGAATCAGCGGTAGGTTCGGACGGAAGACTAATTCCCCAGCAAGGCCTGCTAACTCATCGGCTTCAGCCGTCGGCGGCGCAAACTCCATCTGGGCTGTTGTGGGTTGGAGTGAAGTGGTATCAAGGCTGAGTCGATAACGCCAGAGGGGAGATTTTTGACCACTACGACGACCATAAATTCTTGCCCCGGTTAAATCTTGAATCTGAGCCGTGCGTAAAAATTGGACAATCGGGGGTACCATCTTCGATTGAGAAGGACAAGTAGCCCCTTGTGTCATTACGTGTAACAGATTTCCCTTCCGCAGCAACATCACCCTGATACCGCCTGTTGCTAACTTCACCTCTAAGTTGGGGTTTATTAAACGGCTAATCAGAAACTTTAACGCCTCTATGTCCCCTTGTTGGGCTAAAGTCAAAGCACTGGGTTGTAAATCGCTCTGCCCAGCCGCCGGTAAATTCAGCCAATCAATCCACAGTGGTGTGTCTGAAACGTCGGTATTATTTTTGCTCTCCTCCACGCCATAAACCGTGGCAGCTTGAATCCCTTGAGGCGCTAGTTTTTTAAGAATGGGGGTAATAATCCCCATCACTTGAAATTGATCGGGGATATCTGGAGATTGAGATTTTTTCGGGCTGGGATGATAGCAAAAGATGTGTAGCGTAGACTCTTTCAGGGTAGCCCGACAAGAAAGCCGTTGCGGTGATAAACGCTGATTGAGTAAAGCTGCGATCGCCTGGGCATCTCCCCATTTTCCCCATGCTTTAAGGATTTTCTCTTGTGGAGTTAAATCGACCCGTAACATCCAGTCGGGTTTGGGTTCTCCTTTAACCTGGAGGAGAATACAAGCATCCTGATAATTTTCCAGTTGGAGTTCGCGCAGTTTTTGGGAAATCGGTTCAGCCAGTAAAGACGGATCGGGACTGTAGGCCGATTCACATAACACCCAAAGTCGCTGTTTTGGCAATACTATTGGTGTGGCTTCAGAATCTCGGCGACGGGATAAATTGCGTCGTCGCACTTTTACACTCACCCCTAACCCCCCTAAAATCTCACTGAGATGGGTGGCGATCGCATTGGGATGTCCCTGACGCGCTAAGACTTCTGTAGAAACGGTTGGGACATTTTTAGAAACGTCTTTTTCTATTGTTTCCGTTACGGGCTCAACTGGCGGCGGCATCGGCGCAGAAGATGGGGATGAAGTATTAGAAGGCGCTGACACAATTGAATTTTCTGCTGAATTTTCTGCTGAATTTTCTGCTACTGTCTTAGATTGGGTTGCCACGTTTAAAGCAATTGGTTTTGGATCTCGAGTAGGCGGACGGAGGTCGGGTTCAGATGGAGATTCAATTTCCCCAACCGAAACAGTAGAATCCGGATTCGCCGCTGAGTGTGAGGATGACGAACGACTAAACCATTGGGTTAAGCGGGTCGAGAGAGGTGGTGTGTTTTTCTTGAGGGGGGCAACAGAAGCCTCTACTTCTTGCTGTTTCTGCCCTTGATCCTGGGTTGGTGGAGTGGGTCTAGGTGGTGAATTTGGGGGGGCTTGGATCGCTTCGACTGTTTCCTCAGAATTCATCTGAGGCGGATGGGGTTCGATGCAGTCGTGATAATCTAGCTTAACGGTCCAATCTGGAAGCTTTGATCCTGTTGTTCGACCACTGAGGAAGATTTTATCCACGGCTGGAGTTTTGGCAGGCAGGCAAGAGAGGAATGAGTTTTGCTGTAATGCCCGACTCACTTTCGAGACAGTTTGCTTCTCTGCCAAACCCTGAGGTGCTTCGTACAATAGGTACAGGTGATTGTTCCGCAACCGAACTTGTACAGTTGCAGTATCTGGTGCAATGGCAAATTCTGCCCATTGGCTCACCTTTGACCAATCTAGTTTTAAAACACTCCCACGAATACTCAACGTTACCCCTGATCGCGTTTTCGAGTCACGACATGAATCAACCACCTGAATGATACCAGCCTAATTTAGATCTGTGTAGGGACATTCGATGTAACATCATTGTAGAGATGTTTCACACAAATCTCCGTTACTCGGTGTGCTGTCTATTCTGCCATAGCCAGCAACGCCTCTTCTCCAACTGTTTTATCATAATTGTCACTAAACCCATGACTGAATCTACACAAACACCTCAATCAGACTCTCAAACCTCACCCAGCCCTCAATTTAAAATGCCTTCAGACTGGCTGATTAGTCTTGCCACTACTCCGATTTTGTTGGTTTTAGGGGGAAGCAAGGCTTTGGTTGATACCGTACTGGATTTAAGCCAAGCCAGCGAAGAGGTGTTTCGAGGCGATCGCTTACCTGTACTGAAGTTTCCTCAAGAAATTGAAGATTAGGGAAAATAGTCAATTGGTTGTTAGTCATTGGTTCAGTGTGCGGCATTGCAGCCAGATTGCCGTCTGAGGGACTGCTACAGGAATAGCTTCCAATGACAAACAACTAATAACGAATGACGATTTTGTAACGATAGTAACAGTAAAAAAAAAATTTTTAAATTATGAAGCAGATTAAAACGTAGCAAGTATTAATGTGGTGTGAGAAACTAAGCCATAAATATAAACTGGATATTATTCTTGACAATTTTAGGAAAAAATATGAGTTCATTGATCGAATTCTCAGAACAGATTCCCAACAGTGTCACTTCACCCGTTACCCCATCTACTACCTCAGATTTATTTTTACGCAATCGTCTCAAGGTTGTAGAAGACTTATGGGAATCGGTATTGTATCAGGAGTGTGGTCAAGAATTGGTGGATGTATTACGCCAAATGCGATCCATGACTTCATCAGATGGACTTGCCTCTCCGTTTGAAGAAGCCAGTGATGTCTTGCAACTGATCGAACAACTTGATATTAGCTCAGCGATTCGTGCAGCTCGTGCTTTTGCCTTATATTTTCAACTGATTAATATCGTTGAGCAACATTACGAACAACGGGAACAGCAACTGGCTTATTCTCATCGTAAACCCCATCAAACCTCAGTTGAAGCCATCACCACACCTGAGTCGGACTCTATCTTTGACCAACGGAATCAACGCTTTTCTGATGGGGAAGAATATCCCCTGAATTTATCAGATTTAGCGATGGAAAACAAAAAAGATGAGCGAGATCTAGCAACGTTTGATTATCTATTTCCGATGTTACGGCGGTTGAATGTTCCGTCTCAGCAAATTCAACGGATGATTCAGCAGTTAGATGTACAATTAGTCTTTACCGCTCATCCGACTGAAATTGTTCGTCATACCATTCGCACCAAACAGCGTCGTATCGCTAAAATTCTACAAAAATTAGACCAATACGACGAAAACTACGGCAATATTAGCCAAGATAATTCTAGCTCGGCTGCGATCGCCTCTTCGTTGATGACAGAACTTCAAGAACAACTCACCGAAGAAATTCGGCTGTGGTGGCGGACGGATGAATTACATCAGTTTAAACCCACTGTTTTAGATGAAGTGGATTATACCTTACACTACTTCCAAGAAGTATTGTTTGATGTGATTCCTCAACTGTATCAACGGATTAAATATTCTCTGCAAACGTCTTTTCCGCGCTTGAAGCCGCCGAGTTATGATTTTTGTAAGTTTGGATCTTGGGTGGGATCAGATCGAGATGGTAACCCGTCTGTCACACCTGAGGTAACGTGGCGAACCGCTTGCTATCAACGTCATCTAGTTCTAGAAAAATATATCGATGCGGTTGAGCGTTTGAGTGAACTGTTAAGCCTGTCTTTGCACTGGAGTGATGTTTTACCCGACTTACTCGAATCGTTAGATAGCGATCAGGTACAGATGCCGGATATTTACGATAAACTGGCAATTCGTTATCGTCAAGAACCCTATCGGCTGAAGCTTTCTTACATTCAAAAACGCTTAGAAAATACCCGCGATCGCAATTTGCAACTGTACAATAGCGATGAGACAACTCGCCAAAAAGATAAACTGCTAAAACCCGAAAAAGTGGGAGATTTTTATCATTCTGGAGCAGATTTTCTCTCTGAGTTACAGTTAATTGAGCGTAACTTACAAGAAACGGGTATTAGTTGTCGAGATCTGGATAATCTGATCTGTCAAGTTGAAATTTATAGTTTTAGCTTAGCCCGTTTAGATATGCGTCAGGAATCTTCTGTACACTCTGCTGCCATTACAGAAGTGGCAGAATATCTACAAATTTTACCCAAACCTTACGAAGAACTCTCAGAAGCCGAACGCACTCAGTGGCTTAGCAAAGAACTCAGCACTCGTCGTCCCTTAATTCCGGCTGAATTACCTTTTTCTGAACGCACTTGTGAGATTATTAATACGCTGCGGGTGATGCGGGAGTTACAGCAAGAGTTTGGGGCAGAAATTTGTCAAACTTACATCATCAGTATGAGTCGAGATGTGAGTGACTTACTTGAAGTGATGCTGCTTGCCAAAGAAGCGGGACTGTATGACCCAGCAACAGGGATTGGCAACTTACAAATTGTACCGTTATTTGAGACGGTAGAAGATTTGAAAAATGCTCCCAGGGTGATGAAAGATCTGTTTGAATTACCCCTATATCGGGCGTTACTGGCAGGTGGATACGAATCAAACTCTACAGATCCCAGTAGTTCATTACAAGAAATTATGCTGGGGTATTCTGATAGTAATAAAGATTCGGGTTTCCTCAGCAGTAATTGGGAAATTCATAAGGCCCAAAAAGCACTACAAACCGTTGCAGAATCCTATGATGTTAACCTACGGATCTTTCATGGCCGAGGTGGTTCTGTCGGACGCGGAGGGGGCCCTGCTTATAAAGCGATTTTAGCCCAACCTGGTAAAAGTATTAGCGGCCGGATTAAAATCACCGAACAAGGAGAAGTTCTAGCCTCGAAATATTCCTTACCGCAATTGGCATTATATAACCTCGAAAGTGTAACCACAGCGGTGATCCAAGCGAGTTTATTGCATACGGGGTTTGATGAAATTGAACCGTGGAATGAGATCATGGAGGAATTAGCTGCGCGATCGCGATCTTGTTATCGGGCGTTAATCTATGAACAACCCGATCTGATTGACTTTTTTAATCAAGTCACTCCCATTCAAGAAATTAGCCAACTGCAAATTAGCTCTCGTCCGGCTCGTCGGCGCGGAGATAAGAAAAAGGATATTTCTGGTTTACGGGCGATTCCGTGGGTATTTAGCTGGACTCAGAGCCGTTTTCTACTGCCTGCCTGGTACGGTGTGGGAACCGCATTACAAGAGTTTGTCCAACAGCAACCGGAAGAACATCTCAAACTATTGGGATATTTCTATTACAAATGGCCGTTTTTCCGCACCACTATTTCTAAAGTGGAAATGACCTTAGCCAAAGTAGACTTACAGATGGCGCATCATTATGTGGAAGAATTGGGTGCAGCGGACTGCAAAGAACGATTTGAGACGCTGTTTGAACAAATTACCCAAGAGTTTAATCTCACCCGAGACCTCGTGTTGCAAATTACTAACCATCAACGCTTACTCGATGGTGACCCAGTATTGCAGCGTTCGGTACAGTTACGCAACGGCACGATTATTCCGTTGGGAATGTTACAAGTGGCATTACTCAAACGGTTACGTCAGCATGGCACGTCTACTGCTACCGGTGTGATTCATTCTCGTTATAGTAAGGGGGAATTATTGCGGGGTGCATTACTCACCCTCAATGGAATTGCTGCTGGAATGCGAAATACCGGTTGATGATTGATTTTGTTATTTCTCATCCGTCCCTAGTCATTTGTTGAATACAGATGTATACTGATTTAGATGTAAATTAGCTAAAGTAACAGGCTTACAGCTTACTCTGAGCAATATCGTTACGGAAGTTGCCACAGGCATAGTGAGTCAAGCCGTTACTAATACTAATAACTAAGGATGGACAATTTGTAGGGACAATTAGGGTAGCGTTAGTCGCTGAAGATCTATTGTCCCTACTATTTTTCAAAAAAATAGCATTCTCACGTAAAGTTAAAATATGATGCTGTCAGAGACAACTCCGAAGGGTTAGCCGTTTGGATAATAGCGACCAACTCCTGCTGATTATCGTTTGTCAGTACTAAATTAACGCTTTGCGCGTCAACCTCGAGTTGATAATCTTGAGGATCTCCGTGTAACTGAATAATATCTTCACTCGGATCAAAATCGGTAATCATGGCATAATCTGCTATTCCTTGTCCAAGATAATAAGTTTGATTCAAATCAGCCAAGATAAAGCAATCTGCCTCAATTCCACCCGTGAGAATATCCACTTCTCCAGCGCCAGGGTTAGGAGAGTCTGGATCAACTCCAATTAAAATATCACTGCCTTTATCGCCAGATAATTGATCGTTACCTACCCCACCGACTAAAGAATCATCCCCTTGACCGCCATAAACCGTATCATCACCGTCTCCTGCGATCGCTAAATCCTGAAATTGATTCCCATTCATCCAATCATTATCTTGCTGACCCAATAACATATCATCTCCTTTATCGCCAAACAAATAATCTTCTCCGGTTTCTCCGGCTAAAGTATCCTCATCTTTGCCGCCATAGAGGGTATCATTTCCCTCGCCGCCATTCATCCAGTCTGTACCTGAATTTCCAAACAGTTGATCATTGCCCGATCCGGCAAATAATTGATCGGCTGACCCGAAACCAAAGATGACATCTTCTCCCAACAAACTGTTGATGGTTTCACTATTGTCTGTACCGAATAGTTGATCGTTTCCATCGCTTCCTGTGGTGGATAAACCGCTAAATTCAGGAGGAGTAGGACCCGGACGGTTAAGACTTTGGGGATCAATAATTGTTTTGGCTACATCGGGGTCGGGAGATGAGGGATCATCTTCATCAGTCTCTGGATCGGGTTGTTCCCGTGGAATTATCGGTAAGTCTGGAAGATCTTCGTCATCTGAGTCATTCGGATCGGGTGTCGGTCGTGGTGTGGGAAGAGGTTCCGGTGTCGGTTCTGGAGTCGGTAAGAGTGAGGGTTCCGGTATGGGTTTGGGATCGGGTTCGGGAGTCGGTTCTGGCGTGGGTGAGGGTTCCGGTGTCGGTTTAGGATCGAGTATCGGTGTGGGTTTGGGATCGCGAGTCGGTTCTGGAGTCGGTTCTGGAGTCGGTTCGGGTGTTGGAACAGGTTCGGGAGTCGGAACAGGTTCGGGAATAGGTTCTGGGGTTGGTTCGGGATCAGGTTCGGGAGTTGGAACAGGTTCGGGTGTGGGAACGGGAACAGGTTCTGGCGTAGGAATGGGTACAGGTACAGGTTCTGGTGTGGGTTCGGGTGTAACCTCTGCTAAATCATTAATTGTAATGGTAAAGGTTGTTTCTAACGATAAATTAGGAGAACCATTATCTGTACTCTCTACCGTAATGTCATAGCGATCGCGCTGTTCAAAGTCTAAGTTACCAACCACTTGCAATTGATCGCCGACAATTTCAAATACCCCTTCTCCGCCATCGACTAAAGTATAGGTATAAGTTTGATTGGGATTTGGATCAATTGTTGCAAATGTTCCAATTACTGTTTCGGCCGCAACATTTTCATCAATATTTTGAGAAGATAAAGTAATCTCTTCTGGCGGAAGATTAACTTCAATTACTTCTAAAGTATAGCTTTGAGTTTGATTTAATCCTGAAGGATCTGTTACTTGTAATTCAATCGGAATAGAACCAACTTCAGTCAGGGTAGGTGTGCCAGAAAGAGTTGCAGTTCCATCGCCATTATCAACGAAATTTAACCAGTCTGGCAGTTGAATTGCATTTAACGTGATGGGGTCAGCGTCCGGGTCGCTAGCGGTAATTGTATCGTTATAAACTTGATTAATTTCAGTTGTTCTAATGGGTGTACTGGTAAAGCTGGGTGCTTCGTTAATATCTTCAACGGCTAAGTTAAATACTGTGTCAATAAACAAGCCACCGGAGTCTGTCGAACGAACTCGCAGACTATAATTATTTTGAGTTTCAAAGTCTGGAGAAGTGTTAATTAAGAGTTGATTTCCTAAAAGCGTAAAACTGTTATTATCTGTGTCTCCAACTCCTGCGACGAAACTATAAGTTTGCGGATCATTGATATCTGGATCGATTGTTGTTAAAGTGGCGATCGCGCTATTGGCTGGAATATTTTCAACAAAAGTTGTTTCACTCAGGTTAATTTGAGTTGGAGTTTCATTAATATCTTCAACTGTAACTTCCAGAATCTCTTCAGTAAATAATCCGCCTGCATCTGTACTTCTGACTCGGAGAGTATAAGTATTTTGGGTTTCAAAGTCCGAAGAATTATTAAGAAACAGGCGATCATTTTCAATCGTGAAAGCAATATTATCAATATCGCCATCTCCTACGACTAATGTGTAAGTATGGGTATCATTTGGATCTATATCGGTGGTTGATAAAATCCCTATTTCAGTTCCAGTGATACTATTTTCAGCAATGATATTATTAGATAAGGCTAAAGCAGTGGGGGGATTATTTTCGATTTCCTCTTCAACGGCAACTAACACCCGTACCATATCAATTCCATCTCTGGCTGTGACATCAAGAGTCACTACATTCCCTTCAAAATCCGCAGCATCACGAGTTCCATCTGGATTTTCATTATCCATTCCTCGGGGACCAAATATACCAACATCTGGATAAGTTACACTGTCTAAACCGAGAATATCATTGGTTTCGAGTAATTCATTACTACCACCAATGACCCCTAAAATTGGCTGATCAAATGTAACAGTGGCTTCAGCATTAAAAAATGTATCTGCGTCAATAAACTCAGGTTCTAAATAAACATAATAGCTACTGAGTTGAGTTCCGGCTGGAATCACTCCGGCTTGTAAATTCCAATCTGCGGTATCATTAATGGGTACATCTTCAGGAAGTACAAAGTTTTGTTGTTCTTCAAAGATTTGTAAAACGGGTGATTGTTGACCTCTCACATTTTCCGGTGGATCAATAAAAAGTGCTTCTCCTGTAATTTGTATGTCGGTTTGAGGACTTTCGGCTGAGGTAATGACACGAACTGGATCTAATCCGCTATCATTTGAAATACTAACTTCTATGGTATTTCCGTTAATTTCAACGATATCATCGAGTTGAGTAAAGATGGGTTCTTTATCTAAGTGAGTGCCGTCTAAATCCGAATAAATTGTATTTTCTAAGCCGAGTAAATCATTGGTTGCTATTAACTCATCACTCCAAGCAATCACCCCTAAAATCGGGTTATCAAAGGTAAATATTGCAGTGGATCTCAGTCGCGGATCTTGATCGGGTGCTAAGGCAATATAATGACTATTAACAACTGTTCCCGCCTCAATAGTCCCTGCTATTTCTTCCCAATCATCTAAATCATTAATGAAAATATCTTCTGTTAAGATAACGTTTTGTTGTTCATCAAATGCTTGCAATAAATCCTCTCTAGGAATTCCAGGTCTACTGACATCATCCGGGACTTCATCTGCTTCATATAACAATGCTTCTCCTGTAAAAGAAATAATTGCCTGCTCAATTTCTATAATCTTCCCATCTATAATTGTGATAGCAGTATCGTTTTCATTTCTCAACTGTTCAAGTTCTTGTTCATTCAAGGATTTACCTCGAACTAAAGCAGAGAAAATCGCCCCTTCATCCCCTGGTGTTTCTTTCAGATTAATTTGAGTATCTAACCAATGACCTATTTCTTCTAGGAGTACATTTGCAATAGCTAAGGGATGACTTTGACTCTGTCTTTCTAAGTATTCTTGAGCTAAATAAATGGTTTTATTTTGTTGAGCATAAGCAGCATCAGCACCACAGAGTTCTACGCTTGAGCGAATTTCAAGACGAGGTAAATTAGTAAAATTATGATTTCGCCATTCAGTTTGTATTTGATCTAGCTTTTCAGGCTCAAATTGATTTCCAAACGTTGTATAAATAATGGTTTTAAAGTTATCTTTCTGAACTAAACTGACTAATAAATCTTTGGTTAATTGAATTCCTTGATGGAATAACATTGGTAGATATTGTAATGAAAGTTGATTCATTGTTCTCGTTTTATCCTGTAGTGAGTAATGTTTGCTACCCGCTATATATTGTCATTCACACTATGACCAATTTATTTCTTTGCCGTTTTTGAAGCTCAATATTCCACCTATAATAATAAGTAGCATTAAGATAAATTAGCTGTTTTAGCTAATTCCTTTCATCATAAATTGGTCTGCAATCTGAGTAAAAACCTTGCTCGATCTCTTAATCTTTATCTCACGCTGACTTCAGCATTGAGGAGAATACCCTTCTGTCTTTAATCTGTTTGAAAACCCTGATGCTAAAACAAATGAAAAACCGCCCTGTAAAAAAATTGAGTTGCGATCGCAGAAGGATATAGGAAGCGGATTTTTGTTTTTATAATTATAAACCTAAAGTTCTAATTTTCCAAGTCTAATTTCATCCGGGATTGAGAATTAAATCGGGTTGAGTGTCCTGTATAAAGTCAGTTTGCGATGAGCAGTTAACATGAGTTATTTGACTCTATCTATTCAACAGCCAGTGCTTAGAAAATTTGATCAATACTCAAATGTCAGAATCTCAAATGTATACGATAAATTTAAGATCATGTCAAGTCATTAATAATTAGAATTTTTATGACAGATCTCTTTTGATCAAAAACAAACCTTATATGATCCGATTTCATGACATCTTCTAGGTAAATCAGATAGCAGTCTGTTATAATTTTATTAAATAGCAATCGTTCATCCCTCAGTCAATCTTTTCTGAGAGACGGAAGTAAGGAGCTTGCTCCTGAAGGAACGCGCCTCTTAGTTTCACTACGATTTATTATTGGAGGCGAAAAGCATGGGAATGCATCAAACTAATCAATTTGACTCGGATACCCAAAAGCAAGTTCCCCATGAGCAGTTTAACTTTAGCTTCGATCTGTGGGCTAAAGCGGTCAGACAACAAATGCTAGAGGCATTACAGACCCGTTCAGCGTTGATTGAGTTAGATGAAATTGAGTCAGATGGAGTGGATGAGGATGAGGATTTATCAGACGCTTTAGATGATGAGTCTGAATAGATTTTTGATCGAGTCAACTATATTTATTTGACCTTTTTACTGTCTGGGAGATGTTAATTCTAACAATTCTGCTTCAGATAAGGGGGGAATGTCTAACGTTTGCGCTTTGTCCCATTTTGAACCGGGATCTGCGCCTAACAGGATATAATCTGTTTTAGAACTGACTGAACTGGTGACTTTTCCCCCAGCATTTTGAATCAATTCTTTGGCTTCATTGCGTTTTAATGTGGGTAATGTTCCGGTAATAACAATTGTTTTTCCTGCCAAAGGTTCATACTGAGTTGAAGACGGTTGAGATTGAGTCTCAGCGGTAAACTTTAATCCAGCAATTTTTAGTCGTTCAATTAAAGTCTGATTGGCTTCTACTTTAAACCATTCTGCAACAGATTGGGCAATTTCCGGGCCGATCCCATAAATGCCTTCAATAGTTGCCGCAGATGCTGCCATTAATGCTTCGACTGTGGGAAATTCTTGGGTTAACACTGTGGCATTGACACTGCCTACATGACGAATTCCTAGCCCATATAATACTCTCGCCCAAGGTTGGTTTTTAGAGGTGGCGATCGCCGAAACTAATTTTGTAGCCGATTTTTCTCCCATCCGTTCGAGAGAACTCAGTTGTTCTATTTTAAGATCATATAAATCTGCGACAGACTGGACTAAACCATTGTCTACCAGTTGCTGAACTATTCTATCGCCGATGCCGTTAATATCCAAAGCATCCCGACTACACCAATGGCGGACAGAACCCCGTAAAATCGCCGGACAGGACGCATTAATACAGCGTGTTACCGCTTCATTCAGGGGCTGTACAACTGCTTGAGCGCATTCTGGACAGCGATCCGGCATTTTTACAGGTTTGGCGTTTTCAGGGCGAAATTCGGGCAGAACCCGCACCACTTCGGGGATGATTTCTCCGGCTTTACGAACCACCACTGTATCCCCGACATGGATATCTAACTCCGCCAGGCGATCGCGGTTATGTAATATTGCCCGTTTAACAGTCGTCCCCGCTAAATGAACGGGTTCAAGTTCGGCAACAGGAGTTAATGCCCCCGTACGTCCCACTTGAATGGTGACGGCGTTAACGCGGGTAGGGGCTTCTTCGGCGGGGTATTTGAGGGCGATCGCCCACCGGGGAAATTTTTGGGTAAACCCGAGGTGTTGTTGTAGCGATAGAGAATTAACTTTAACCACAACCCCATCTGTCATATAAGGCAGAGTTTGCCGCCTTGTATCCCAGTCTTTAAAATAGTCTTGAACTTCAGTTAATGAGACACATTGTTTACGGTTAGGATTGACTTTAAACCCTATTTTTTCTAAGAGTTCTAAACTCTCCCATTGAGTTTGAGGCGAGTAGCTTTCATCTAACCAATGTAAAGTATAAGCAAAAAAATCAAGTCGTCTTTGGGCAACAATACGAGAGTCTAACTGACGGAGAGTTCCAGCGGCGGCATTACGGGGGTTCGCAAAGGCTTGTTCTGCGTTTTTTTCCCGTTCTTGATTAATTTGTTCAAAGATATTGAGGGATAAAAAAGCTTCGCCTCGAACTTCTATTTTAGCCGGAGGATTGGGATAATTTAATCGCAAAGGAATTGACTGGATGGTTTTAATATTTTGGGTAATGTCTTCTCCAGTTATTCCATCCCCTCGTGTTGCGCCTCGAACTAAAATTCCGTTTTCATAAGTTAGGGCGATGGCAGAACCATCTATTTTTAATTCACAAATATATAGCGGATTTTTCTGTATTTCTGAGGTTTTATTTTCTTCCGTTAATTTCTGCCAGCGATCTTGCCATGCGTTTAATTCTTCAAAGTTAAAGGCATTTTCTAAGCTATAAAGTGGAATATTGTGACGAACGGACTGAAATTGAGTGGCAGGTTGTTCTCCGACTCGCTGAGTTGGGCTATCCGGACTAACTAAACTGGGGTATTGAGTTTCTAAAGTTTGCAATTCACGATAAAGCCGATCATAGACTGTATCTTCCATGATCGGGTTATCTTGAATATAGTAAGCGTAGCTAGCTTGTTGCAGTTTTTGCCGCAGTTTTTCTACGGTTTGTTCAATTTCAGCGGTTGGTTGTTCCACTTTCTTTGTCACTGTTGATTTACAAATTCAGTTCTGTTAATTCACTAAATTTCGGTAAGTGATTTGAATGGTCTAATTCTTCATATTTTCCATTAGTGCTATCGATAATTTCCGGCATATATTTGTTACTTTCTTGTAAAATACGCCGTTCATTTTCGACCTGAAAAACGTTAGCATACAGATTGGCAATGATTTGTTTGCCTTCTTGAGTCAGTTCCAAATATCGCAAGGCAGCGGGAATATAAGGAAATACTCCATTCCAATAAAACTTAGCGTAATTTGCCCGCAAATCTCCAGGGCTTTTATAGCCTAAAACTTTATTGGTTCCGACTTCTTCAAACTCATAAAATAAGGCGCTAATTTTATTTAAATATCTCTGATCGCTGAGTTGACCAATTAAATCTGCCGCCCTTGCTAAGCCTGAATAGTTATGGCGATCTTGATGGGTTTCGTCTTCGGGGACTGGAAAACGAGTCAGTTCAATATTACGTTTAATTTGTTCTGCATCAATGAGTTGATGACCGCCAAAACGTTCGTCAATGACTAATTTTCCTCGATCAACATGATAAGGGGTGAGGCTGGCTGAGGTAGCGCCCGGTAGAATAGTTACCATGCCTTCACCAATGCCTGTGGCGTAGATATCATCGGCTTCTTGGTCTTTACGACAGACTCCTTTGACATATCCAATGTCATGACAGAGCAAAGATATGGTAAAATGCAGCCAGTCCTCCGCCGTTACACCCCCTTCTCGGATGTGCTTACCCCGCAAGATTTCTTGACCCACAAGCGTCACTAACATAGTGTGTTCGATGTTGTGGTAGAGGGCATCGCTATTGGCAATATTTTCTAGCGCCATCGTTCCAGCCCAGGCAATGATTTCGGGATAATGGGGTTTAAAGCCGCCGTAAGTACGTTGGTAGCCCTGTTGTAGTTGGTAAACGAAGGCATCAATTAGAATAGCAGTGGTATTTAGCATAACCGCAATTGAGTGAATACTGTAGAACTGAGGATCTGCTTGAGGTCGGAATCTATCACTGAGGTAGATGATCCGGTTGCTCGTTCCTTTTCAGGGGTTTAGCATGATTCATGAGGGATTACTTTATAATTATAAGCAATAAACTAACTTTGTTCAGGTCGGAAAACACGCAAAAAATTATCCGTTTCAGTGATAAAGTTAACATTATCGGTGAAGCATCAGCACAATACTATCAGCCCGAAAGAAGAACCAATGGAGTCAGGTAGAAATCTTATAAGCCGCTAGTTTGAGAGAGTCAGCCGCCCTAAATTCGGATCTTTTTTGATGGGTTAAATACTGAATATGAATTGAATACTGTGGTTACAGGAGACTCCAATTATGACAACGCAGGTTTTTGTTGATCTTATAGAATATTTAGAATCTTTACCCAGCGAGGAAGAAACAATGGGTGGAGGCGGAGATGGAGGCAGCGGAAGCGGAAGTGGAAGCGGAAGCGGAAGTGATACGATGGAGGGTTCAGGCGGTGGTGGAACGATTAACGAAGAAACTATCACTGACCCAGAAGGAGATACCCTAAGTGGTACTTTAGCACGCGATCGCTTTATTGGAGGAGTTGGGGCAGATTGTTTGACGGGTGCGGCTAATCAAGATACGTTGTATGGGGGAGGCGATCGCGATACTCTCCTCGGAGATAACAGCAGAGATTTACTTTTTGGAAATACATTTACAGATTCGATTTTAGGCGGTGACGGCGACGACAGTATTTATGGCGGTAAAAGTGGTGATGTGCTTTTCGGTGGTGCGGATCGAGATTTGATTTTTGGTAATTTGGGTGGAGATAGTCTATTTGGCAATGGGGAAGACGATCTTCTCTATGGTGGACAAGATAATGATTTTCTCTCGGGGGATGAAGGAAATGATTTTCTTTCGGGAGATTTGGGTATTGATACGTTAATTGGAGGAATTGGAGAAGATTCTTTTGTCTTGAGTGAGAATACAGGGGGAGATTCTGAATTTTTTGCCGATGAAATTTTAGATTATACTCCAGGAGAAGATGAAATTATCTTAGCAGGCGGCTTAACAAGGGGTGATTTAGAATTTGAACCGGGAGTATTGAATGGGGAGTCTGCCGTGATTATCTTAACCGATGATTCAGATGATCCCCAATTTTTAGCGTTTGTTGTGGGTGTGGGTGAAGATGATTTAGATATTGTGGTTATTTGATAGAATCTGAGTCATCATTTCTTTAAATTACACAATGCTAGGGTTTCTCAACTTAAATAAATCGGCGGGTTTTACGTCTCATGATTGTGTGGCGCGAGTCCGTCGTTTACTACGATTAAAGCGAGTGGGACACGCTGGAACCCTCGATCCGGCGGCTACTGGGGTGTTACCGATTGCCATTGGAAAAGCCACCCGATTAATCCAGTTTTTACCGCCTCAAAAGGCTTATCATGCTACGATTCAATTTGGCATGACCACCACAACAGATGATTTAGAAGGAGAAACTTTAACTTCTCAATCTGTCTCTGATTTAAGCTTAGAAGACGTTAAGTCTATTTTACCTGATTTTATGGGTAAAATCAAACAAATTCCGCCACGTTATAGTGCCATTCAAGTGGATGGAAAACGCTTATATGATCTGGCACGAAAAGGAGAAGAAATAGAGGTTCCGGTGCGAACGGTTGAAGTGTTTAATATTGAGATTTTAGCTTGGCATCCAGGAGAGTTTCCACAGCTAGAAGTGGCAATTGATTGTGGTAGCGGCACTTATATTCGTTCTATCGCTAGAGACTGGGGAGAACAGCTAAAAATCGGCGGAACTTTAGCGCAGTTAGTGCGGACAAAAAGCAGTGGATTTGACTTAACAAATAGTCTAACTTTAGAGGAATTAGAAACTCAAGTTCAACAACAAACCTTTCAACCGTTAGATCCAGCCGTCGGGTTAAAACATTTAGCAAAAATAAACCTTCTTAGTGAAGAAGCAAAGCGATGGTGTCAAGGACAAGTGATCGATATTTCGACTGAAATAACCGCTCAAAATCCGATTAGAGTTTATCAACAAAACGAGCGATTTTTAGGAATTGGTAAAATCGTTAATTCAGAATCCGGTTTAGGTTTAGCACCGCAGGTGGTGATTCATAATCAATAATCTACTTTTTTAAACAGCATCTAAGGTTTGAGAATTAGAAGCGTCTCGTAACTGTTCTGCTTCATCTAAGGTTTGTTCTGGATCGGGTTGATTGGATTTTTGAACATAATTAATTTTAAGTTCTTCTAACCAATCAGACATCCATTTTTGTAATTCTGCTTGTGTTTTTTCATCTTGTAATTCTTGCCGTAAAACCTGCTTAAAATTACCCACAAGTTGTTCAAACCGTTCTCGTCCTTCTAAATCGGCATAAGAAGAGGCTAAAACATCACAGGTTGTCGTGGCTAAATAGTCAGAGAATTGATCTAATGTGTCAGCCGGAATTCCAGCAATTCCCGGAATTTGTTGTAATCCTTTGTACAGATCAGATCCTTGAACGGCTTCTGCTAAACTATGACGTAATAGTAATTCTAAATCCGGTTTAACTTGCGGTAAAACTTTATAAATTGTGAGTTGTAAAATCCGATCTGTAATAGCATCAATTTTGTCTATATTACTCACTTGGACATAAGGAGAAGAATTCAATAAAGATTGAGTCATTTCACCCGTTTCGATTGATTCTTTCGCTTGATTAATCAGCCGTACCATTAAAAAAGTTGAGACTCTATCGGCTAAATAGGCAGCAGGTTCATGGGTGGTTTGCGCCAAAACTCTTTCCATATTGACTAAGCCAGATTTATGTAATCGTACTGACAAAGGAATGATTCTTAACCATCGCCAAGCCGGAATTAATAGAATAGCATCATACCATCGTCTGAGTAATGCATCGAGCCAATTTGTATTAGGCGTTTTAATCGAATACCATAAAGTTCTGCTCAAATATTCTATGGCGAAAAATAGGATAAAATATAAATCTATAATTAGGAATTTATCAATATATTGACCATTATCATCAATTCCTCGATAATAATTTACCTCCATTAACGGACGAATTTGTTGATTAAAATAACGTAATGCTTCTGCTGTACCAACTTGATTTAAATAGTCTTGACTCCAAAAGGTTGTAAACCCTTGACGCGCTGAAGTCGCATTGACATAAGATTCTATTCGCCGTTTTAACTTCGCAAATGTACCAAATTTATTGGCAGCGCTAAACGGATTTTCTAGTAAGATTTCTTCGCTTTGTTGTCGTAAAGAAGCAAGCAATACTTCTGTGGATGGACTGGATAATTGATTCTGAGACAGTGTTACAGTTAAACTATCAACTGTATCTAAATATTGAGTTGTATCTGGATGAGGTTCGATGCCTTTGACAGGATCGTATAATCTGACTAAACTGGGAATTTGCTTAAAATAAATATCTCTAAAAGAAATATAGCTCAGATTAAATAAAACTAATAAAAAGTTGGCGAGAGTTATTAACGCAACTAATTTACTCCACCAACTCCATTGATTTAGTTTTTTGACTTTCATAATTCAATTAATTAATGATAATTAGATATTAAAAAACTTAGTAATTTACTTAAACAAAGCACAACATTCTTCGGCGAGTATTCCCGATACAACATTGATTTTTTGAAACCCTTTATCCACAATTGTTTGGCAAGAAATATCAATTTGTTCTGAACCAATATTCAATAATTGCTCTACAGAAGCGCCATAAACAATCTCTGAGACACCAATCCAAACACAAGCGGCTGCACACATCGCGCAAGGTTCACAAGTTGTATAAAGGGTATAACCTTTCAATAGATCTAAATCATAGTTTCCTATTTTTTTAGCGAATTGACGAAGAACATTAATTTCTCCACTCGCCTCCACATCATTGTCTCGCGCTCGCTGTATTGTATCCTTTCATGACCACTTTGTCATCCTTGACTAATACAGCGCCATAAGGCATATCTCCTTTTTTCGCTTCTTCTATCGCAATTTTCATGTAATCTTCGTGATTCATATTTTTTAAGGTTTCACTCATGACTTAAACGATCATAATATAACGGATCGCTCTCCAAGACATCTTTCTCTAGATTTATTGACACTCAATTGATAGAAAATTTTATTTTTTCTTTGTTTATCTGATTGATTTTGAGCTAATATTTTATGATATAATAACGATTAGACAAGTATCTGAATATTCATATACCATAGGAAAAAAGTTATGCCCGCTCAAAAACCATTATCTGGAACAGAACTAATTGATTGTGCTAAAGCCAATGCTAAACAGGGAATAAAAGAAGCAGCTTACAATTGTGGATATGGAGAAGATTTAGCGGCTTTTCAAGCGAGTTTAAAGCAAGCCTGTGAAGATATTGGGGTTGAAATTAATGAGTTAAGCGATCTAATTACTGACCAACAGATTGTTAAAAATAAAGGCGGACTTGAAATTGCACCCGATAGTCCTTCCTCTCTATAAGTATTAATATCAATCTTATTTTTAAAGTTCAGAAAGAGAAAGATAGAGAGTGCTTAATTTAATCTCTCTATCCTTTTTAATTATTTTACATGGTAGATCTTATAGAAGCTCTGTACCGTTTCTTAAGCTGAATAAATATTATCCTGAGATGACGCTTTGTGATTTCCGTCAGGCATATCATCGTTATATTGATCTTGATTATAGAAGTAAAGTGTCCGAATCGGATAGGGAATACTAATCTCAGCTTTATCCAAGGCAGATTTAATCGAGATCATTACTTTTGTTTGGATAGTTCGGACAGATTTTTGCTGCGATTTTGTCCAATAACGAACAATAAAATCAATCGAACTATCGCCAAAATTAACCACATCAATTTCTGGTTCTGGACTGTCCAAAACCCCTTCTACTTGGCTAATTGTACTTTCTAAAATTTCCATAGCCTGCTTTAATGAAGTATTATAATCTACTCCGACTGCTAAATCTGTTCTTCTAGAACTAAATGCAGTTCTAACTTGGACGGCGCTTGTAAATACAGTTGAATTCGGTAATAAAACCTGTTCACCTTGATAGGTTCGGATTTTTGTAGTTCGGACATCTATCTTTTCAACTGTTCCTTCATAATCACCGATAATGATCTGGTCATCTATTTTAAAAGGTTCTTGTAAAAGAAGTAATATTCCGGCTAAAAAGTTCTTAAAAATATCTTGAAACGCGAAACCAATGGCAACAGAACTCAGTCCTAAAGTGGCAACTAAATCCCCCAATCTTAAGCCTGGGAATGCTATCACACAAGCCATTAATACCCCAATCACCCAAGTGGCAACGTGGCTGGTTTTTGCAAGCAAAAGCTGTAAGGAACGACTCCGAATTGTTCTTCGAGTCACCTGAATAACAAGATTTTGAATAAAGCGAGCAGCGTAGCGCGTTAAAAAGATGATAACTAAACCAATGAGAAGCGCAGGGATAATTTTAATACTACTTCCTACGATATCTTGTAAGCTTTTTGTGACTGTGTTTAGCAGTTGATCGACCATAAAATATTAAAGCAATTGAAAACTTTGTACACTTTAATTGAGAAGGTTAAAATTTTCATCCATCAAAAGATAGAAAGAATTACAATGCTTTGATCTTTAATTGAATTAAGTTTATGACAGATCAGAGGGTTAATATTCAGGATTTATTTATGATGAAATGGGACACATTGGGTGTAAGATCACTAAATATCAGCAATAATAGCAAAAATCAATAACTGAAACAGGGCGGTTTGAAGATGCATCAGATGACTCATCACCCCATCCTTTCAAATATTACACCAGATTCTTGCCAGAATTCTGTTGAAGATGCGAATGATTTGATTGTTCATTTAGCTAGCAATGGCTTAAACTTTCAAATTCCGGCTTCCTGCCATGTATTTACCCCGCTTCAACCGGACTTACAAAAGGTATTTGGAAGCTATCATTATGCTTGTCAAAATGTCTACCAACTTTGGCTTAGCCTTAACCAAGTTAATCATATTGCTCAGATTTGTCAACAAAGTCCAATTGGTAAAAAGTTACCCACGGCTTTGTATGTTCATGTTTCTGCTGTGTCTCAACTCAATCCTTTACTTCGTTTAGCAGAGCAATGGGGACGTTCTTTTATCCCGACAGATTATCAAACAACAATTATTAAATTTCATACGAATCAGCAAGTGATTTCCTATCTTTATTATCCAGATTTTGACCAAGACGCTCATCCGGTTTTAAAATCAAGTATTCAAGTTAATTTACCGAATGGTAAAGTGAGAAAAAATAATTATTTTATCAGCGACAACCCCCCGATCCTTCATCGCAAAGAAACATTTGTTACGGCAGAATATCCTCATTATAAAATATTCTCTCAGTTAACCAAAGACGAAGAAAAGTTAGGATTACTGGATAAAAATAATAGTGCTATTCAGAATGATAATTTAGATTCAGAACGGTTATATCGTACAATTGGAACATACAAAGGGTGGCAACAGCATTTAGAAAAAAATGGGGTAGAAATTCAGGATCATCAAGTCATTTCTATATTAGAAAATACTCAACCCACGCCATTAATCCCCACCATTGAACGACATAAAGCTGCCCTAGTTCGGAAAACCCTATCCCGCCCTGTTAAACTCTGTTTAGAAGCTGAACTTTTTCCAGAATCAGCTACCTTTTTTGATTATGGTTGTGGTCATGGAAGCGATGTTAAATTGTTAGCAAAGCAGGGATTTGAGACAGCCGGATGGGACCCTTATTATGCACCCGAGCGTGAGTTAAGAACAGCCGATATTATTAATTTAGGTTATGTGATTAATGTGATCGAAGATCAAACAGAACGGAGAGAAGCGTTATTAAATGCATGGGAATTGACGAAAAAAGTTTTAATTGTTTCTGCACAAATTTTAATTGCCGATCGCGATCGCGGTGTGATGGCTTATAGTGATGGTGTAATTACTCGACGAAATACCTTTCAGAAATATTATCAACAAGAAGAACTTAAAACTTATATCGATCAAGTCTTAGGTGTCGATGCGATTCCTATCGATTTAGGTATTTATTTTGTCTTTCGGGATGAGTCTCAAAGAGAAAGTTTTCGGGCCTCTCGGTTTCATTCTCGGGTTCGTTCTCCTCAAGTTCGTCAATATGTTAAGCGGTTTGAAGACTACGAAACCCTGCTACAACCTGTCATTGAATTTGTTAGCCATCGCGGTCGTTTACCCGTCTCTGGAGAGTTAGCAACCGAATCTGAAATTAAAGCCGAATTTAATACTTTCTATCGCGCTTTTAAGGTGATTTTACAAGCAACCGATCCCCAAGAATGGGATATTATCGCTCAAAAACGCCGTCAGGATTTACTGGTTTACTTAGCCTTAACTCAGTTTAGTTCTCGTCCGAAACTCTCTCAGCTTGAATCCATTATTCAGCATGATATTAAAGGCTTATTTGGCAGTTATAAAGCCGCTTGTGTTCTCGCGGATCAAATGTTATTTAGTATTGGTGATTTACAAAAAATTGCTCAATGTTGCCAACAAAGTGAAGTCGGTCAAAAACGTTCTGCTTCTCTGTGGGTTCATGTTTCGGCTTTAGAACAACTTAACCCATTATTACGGCTGTATGAAGGCTGCGCCAACCGCACTATTGGTCGTTTAGAAGCAGCAACTTTAGTGAAATTTCATACTAAAACGCCAAAAATTACCTATTTATTTTATCCAGAATTTGAGACCGATCCCCATCCTGTTCTCTCAACCCGGATGGAAATTGATCTCCAAGATCTCCAAGTCACTTATCGCGGATACGATGGCCCCAATTCACCGATTTTGCATCGCAAAGAAATGTTTGTCACAGCGGATTATCCGTTGTATAGTAAGTTTGCTAAGCTGACTCAACAAGAGCAAGACTGGGGATTGTTAGATGACTGGAAATCGATTCAAACTCGTCAAGGATGGTTAAACTGCTTAGAGGAGCATTGCGCTGAACTTAAAGGTCATCGGGTACAGTGGCGTGCAGATGCCGATCCTTACAAGCTTAAATTATTGAAGTCAGCAGTTCGCGCTCGTCGTAAATCAACTTAACAATTGGGATCTCCACCGAAACCAAAATCTAGATGGAGATCACTAATGGCACAATTTAAAAGGGTTTTTTTTATTCAACAGAACTTAAAGCAGGTGTTGTTAACGGTTCTGGCATGGGTATACTAACGTTGCGCTGGCTCATCCGTTGGTGATAAGCTTTAGCTGCGGCTGTCACATGAGTTTCCTCAACCACAGGTAAATTTTGATCAATTTGTAGCCGTCCACAGGGGATGGTATCCGAGATAATTGCACTGGCCATTGCACCGGTATGAATTTCTAACATCGCTTCTGCAACCGCTTCAAACACCAGACGTTGTCCGGGAAAGACCACTCGCTCAAAATACCAGTTAGAAATATTACTGATGCGAGCGATCTGAATGCTGCTGGTGGCGTTAACATAGCAACATAAAATTCGGTTGGAAGTGTTGGATGGTAAAGGATCGAGAATTTGAGCCATAGCTGCTAAAGAGGTGTGTTAATAGGTCATTTAAACTCTATAGACACGCTAACACTTTACGATCCCCATTGGTTGTAACTCCTACTACCAATCGAAAATCATACTGATTCTGAGTGAGCTAGGTCAAGAAAAATCTTGTAATTCTGTGCTTTACACGACTTGAGCCTACTTTTTATCTTCCCAAGATTCAAAATGCTCTCAAAATCAGCCTTAATCTCTCGTTACTTACGCTTTATATTTTTTAAACAAATTTTAAGAATCCTAATCATTATCCAGACTATCGCGAAAAAAGTCTAAAATATTGTTAAGTAATATAAACAGTTTTCCGTCAAAATCAAGTTTATCCTCAGATTTAGTCTCATTCACAACCGTTATGAACAATAAAATTCTTTATGTTCGCCTGCCTTGTAACCCCATTTTTCCCATTGGTGTGGTATACCTGGCGGATCATGTTCACAAACAATTTCCCGAAGTTGAACAGCGGATCTTTGATTTGGGGGCCGTTCCTCCCTTAGACTATCGCCAAGCCCTAGATGCCTGTGTAGATGAGTTTCAACCCACCTTACTCATCTTTTCTTGGCGAGATATCCAAATTTACGCCCCGGTTGGTGGACGAGGCGGTAACCCGTTGCAAAATGCCTTTGAATTTTACTATGCAAAAAATCCCTTGATCAAGTTACGAGGGGCAGTCGGCGGTTTACGCCTCGCCGCATCGTACTATACTGAACTGTGGCGCAACCTGGGTTTAATTAAACGAGGTCTGAAACGTTCGCAACAATACAATCCCCAAGCGCGGGCCGTTGTCGGCGGTGGGGCTGTGAGTGTATTTTATGAACAACTGGGCAAAAGCTTACCCAAAGGCACAGTTGTATCAGTGGGAGAAGGAGAAGCTTTACTCGAAAGACTACTCCAGGGTAAAGATTTATCCGACGAACGTTGTTATGTTGTCGGTGAAACTACACCGCGCGATCGCTTAATTCACGAAAAGCCCGCCCCAATTGAAAAAACCGCTTGTAATTACGATTATATCGAAACCATTTGGCCGGCATTTGAATATTATTTCCAAGACCAAGATTTTTATATCGGGGTTCAAACTAAACGCGGTTGTCCTCATAACTGCTGCTATTGTATTTACACGGTAATTGAAGGGAAACAAGTTCGCATTAACCCGGCTGATGAAGTGGTTGCCGAAATTAGACAACTTTACGATCGCGGTATTCGGAACTTCTGGTTTACCGATGCCCAATTTATCCCCGCCCGCAAGTTTATCAATGATGCGGTGGAATTGTTACAAAAGCTACTCGATGCTGGGATGGATGATATTCACTGGGCGGCTTATATTCGGGCCGATAACCTGAGTCCGGAGTTATGCGATCTGATGGTAAAAACCGGAATGAACTATTTTGAGATTGGAATTACCAGTGGATCTCAAGAATTAGTTCGGAAAATGCGGATGGGATATAACCTGCGGGTGGTATTGGAAAATTGCCGCGACTTAAAAGCCGCCGGGTTTAATGACTTGGTTTCGGTGAATTACTCCTTTAACGTGATTGATGAAACCTTTGATACCATTCGGCAAACCCTAGCTTATCACCGAGAATTAGAGAAGATTTTCGGGGCGGATAAAGTCGAACCCGCGATTTTCTTTATCGGTTTACAACCCCATACTCACCTAGAACAATACGCCTTCGATCAAAATCTACTCGATCCCAGTTATGACCCCATGAGTTTGTTACCGTGGACAGCCCGCAAGCTATTGTGGAACCCCGAACCCTTGGGATCATTTTTTGGGGAAGTGTGTCTGCAAGCTTGGCAACGCAACCCGAATGATTTTGGTCGGGCGGTGATGGATATATTAGAAGAACGCCTCGGTCTTGCGCCCTTAGAAGAAGCGTTACGCGCCCCTATCAAAACAAATAAATCAACAGATAAACCGTTAGTGAAAGCGTGAGTAGTGATCTGTATCACTCATCGGGGTTGATAGGGTTCACAGTCTCTCGCCATTCCAGTCACCCTGGCTTCTCGTTGAATTCACAGCAAACCCGGACTTTTATCACTGAATCTTCTTGTTAATTCCGGGATACTAAACATAGTAAAAGGAGTAACGGTTTCTCCTCTTCTACTGCTAGTTCTCAATCCACAGCATACCTTCCCTTGGCAGCCTGATAATAGGCTGCACTTTTTTTATGTATGCGCTGTCACCTCTAATTTAGGGCTTGGAGAATGTCACAAGATTTCTGAGTAATAAAAAAAGCTCCACCTGAAAAAGGGCAGAGCTGTTAGACTACTATTTCAAGTCAAATCGCCAAAATGAATTTCTAAGCTTTACGTTGACGCTTTGCACCGAGACCTAGAGCGCCAACAGCCAACAAACCTAAAACAGTAGCGGGTTCGGGTACAGATGTGACTTGATCGATTGTACCAATGGTGACATCATCTAAACCAAACCCATCTTGACTAATGGGGCCGTTAGCCAGGAATTCAACACTTGTAAATAGCTTGTCAGTATTGAGATAACCGAAGTAGAGTTCCGCAGCGTTTGTTTTACCGTGAGCAATATCAACGATTTCAGTTGTCTCATCTTCAAATGTGAATTTCAATTTAAAATCATTTTTACCCGCATCACCCATATCAGTCGCATAAAATCCGAATGCAGCCTGGGCTTGACTAAAATCAATCGAGTAGGTATCTTGTACGTCTTCGCCGTAAGTTAAGCTCCAATAGTTATCCTCTGATGTTGCGTGCAGTCCATTAAATTCAGCACCTCTAACTGCCCCACCTCCGGTTAAAGTTGCTGTGCTTAAGCCAAAATCAAGAACAATCGGGTTCTGTTCAGAGGCTTGCTCTCCTACGGTAAAATCTTCAAAATCTTCGATATAAATATTATCAAAATTAGATAGAAAATCTTGCTGTGCTTGAGCCGCTTGATCTACTCCGTCACCTGGCTTGGTTTCTCCAAAGAAAACATTACCAGATGCTTGAGCTTGACCCGTCGTTGCTGCAACGAATAAAAGTGCTGAACCAATAACTGTTGCAAACTTTTTCATTTTTCTCTCTTGAACTCTACAATTACAAGTTAACAGTTAATTTGGATTATAAAAACCGAGAAATTACAGATTTTATATTGATTAAAAAGTTGTTTAAAAATTAAAGATATTGTAAAGTTTATCTCTCGATTAAGTAGTTTCACATAGATTAATACTTGGTTTTATTTTTTAGTATCTGAAAGCTTATAGATTTATACAGAGATTTTTTAGTTTATGGAACACGATTCAGACTTGGATCGCAATTTACATATAACTGTAGGGTTTAAATCTTGCATAAAGTTCAGAATAATTTGAAAAGTATAAAGGTTCGCCATCGGCAATATTTAACGAGATTTTCCGAGCCAAAAAAATCTCAAGCTTGATATACTAATCAATTAATATATACGCTCAGTCGATGGCGAAGTAGTCCTATCTAAGTATGGCGGAAGAGATTTTCATAGCAGCTTGACGTTGTCACTCCATCATCAATTCCCCACCTGACTCATCTGCTTATCTGTTAAGGATGCAGTTTTCTGTAACGGAAACCCAAGTTGTTCTCGTTGTTCAAAATAGAGTTGAGCCACTTTTCGGGCTAAATTACGAATACGACCAATATAACGAGTCCGTTCAGTCACCGCAATTACCCCACGGGCATCGAGTAAATTAAAGGAATGGGAACACTTTAAGACATAATCTAAACTGGGTAATACTAGGCCTTTTTCTACCAGTTGTTGTGCTTCTTGTTCGTATAATCCAAATAGGGTAAAGAGTAATTCTGGGTTGGAGGCTTCAAAATTGTAAGTACATTGTTCAATTTCCCCTTGCAGATGCACATCCCCGTAACTGAGGGTATCTGTCCAGGCAATTTTAACCATGGCATCGACATCTTGTAGATACATCGCCAGTCTTTCTAGTCCGTAGGTAATTTCAATCGAAACGGGACGACAGTCAATCCCGCCGCATTGTTGGAAATAGGTAAATTGAGTAATTTCCATCCCATCTAACCACACTTCCCAACCCACACCCCAGGCCCCCAGGGTCGGAGATTCCCAGTTATCCTCGACAAACCGAATATCGTGATCTTCGGGATGAATACCCAACATTCGCAGCGAGTCGAGATAGGTTTCCTGAATGTTATCGGGGGAGGGTTTAATCAGAACTTGATATTGATAATAATGTTGAAAGCGGTTGGGATTTTCTCCATAACGGCCATCGGTGGGACGACGACAGGGTTCAACATAAGCAACAGACCAAGGTTCGGGGCCAATTGCCCGGAGAAACGTATGGGGATTCATGGTTCCTGCCCCTTTTTCGGTATCATAGGATTGGGCAATCAGACAACCGCGTTCGCTCCAAAATTGATTAAGCGTGGCAATAATAGATTGAAAGTTCACGATAATTTTTGAGATTTTAGTGTTAACAATATGGACTATTTTAGAATATTTTCTCTCTAGCTCAATCATAATTTTAATAGAATCGGCTAGCGTCAGTGTTAATAGAAAGCTCAGTTTTTCGGCTTTTGAGACAAGTTAATCTTTAGGAAAATTAGAGAAATTACGAAACAAAGGTAGAGGATTTTATGCGATTGTATTGTATATTTTTATTTTTAAATCTCTATCGAAATGAGTGATAATTTAGCCATTTTTCTACCTTGATCTAACAGTACATTTTTTTGATATTTCTGTATCCTGCCCTCGATGAGGGGAGAGAACGTCAATAAAAAACCCCTGTCTTGCTGAGAATGACAGGGGAAATCAACTTGAGTCAAAGGTTAACTCAAAGCAAATAAATTATTGCTTTTTCTTAAATCCGCCTAAGAAACTACGAATTTCTTCTGCAGCAATATCTCGGCCACCCAATCCGAATGAGATGGCGATCGCTACAGCGATGGCACCGAGGAGTAAACCGAAGGCAAGATTAACAATATCACTCGCAATACCCATCATTTGCAGAGCCATAGCGCCCACAAAGACGATAATTGCGATTCGAGCGGTTTGAGCCAGTATCTTGGAGCTACCCGAACCTGAGCTGTAAACCAGTCTATAAGCAAGGTTAGCAAAATACAAACCGACTGCAAACACGATCACGCCAATCAGCACTCGGCCAGCAATCACGATAATTTGTTCTAAGATTAGCGTCAGAGAAGCTAGACCTAGAATATCGGTGGCGGTGACCACAGCAAATAGGATGATTCCCACGAATGCCACAATCCCGACAATCTCTGAGGGGGTTTTAGTTGAGCTACTGCTTGATTGAAGTACAGTAGGTTCTCCTACCTCAGAAGCCGCAGGGGGTGTAGAGATTGTTGGATCGATCGGAGGAGTAGATTGTAAGCCTAACCAGTAAAATAACTTGTTAAAGCCAAAACTGGTGAGGATGCTGGTAATCAACTCGCTGACAAAGCGACCAATCACATAAAAGACTACCAAAATTACGCCAGCGGCGAAGATTTGGGGAATAATGTTCAGCACTTGGCTCAACATCTCGATTGCGGGGACAGAAATTGCATCAATTTGTAGTGCATTTAATGCCGCGATCGCAATCGGAATCAGAATCAGAACATAAACAACTGTTCCAAGAATCGAGGATAAACCTTGAGTCCCAGTTGCTTGGGATAAACCAAATCGGCGGCCGAATTGATCTGTACCAATGGCAGTGAGTAAGTTAGTGACAATTTTACGAACAACTTGAGCAATTACCCAACCGGTTGCACCAATTAAAATGGCTGCCAAAATATTCGGCAACATGAACAGAACTTCATTCAGCATTTGCTGAATTGGAGTCAGCAGACCCTGTAAGTTCAAAGTATCCAGAATGGGCAGCAGGAAGAGCAAGAAGATGAACCAGTACAGCGCATTTCCGATTGTTTCGCTTAAGGAAAACTGATTCGTCGTAGTCGTTGTGCCGCTGACGGTTGTGGTTGTTGTATTGTTGCCCACCTGGTTATTGAGGCGGCGATCTAATCCGAAAGTGTCTAGGACTTTAATTACTAATGCTCGGACTAAAGTTGCCACGACCCAGGCTATTCCTAACAACGCTGCTGCTGCTAGCACCCGAGGGATAAATGCAGTGATCTGATTCAGCAGTGAAGTTAAGGGACTAGATGCAGAACTTAACTGGAGTCTTTCGAGGAAGCCAATAATCGCAAAGAGGAAAATTACCCAGAAGACAATGCTACCAATCCATTCTTCAACGGGCAAAGTATCTGCGTCAGTCCGCCCACCAGATACCCAAGATGCAATCTTGTTATCCACATCGGTTTTCTTCAGCAGACTCTTGATTAAGGCTTTGACAAACAGAGCAACAATGTAACCGATAACCAACACCGCTAGGGCGACGACGATATCTATTACACTAAATGACCCGATGGCTAATCCCCCTAGTCCGAGTGGATCAGCACCTCCTTGTTGGCCGAGGTGAAGGTGGGATAGGGTTAACATCCTACTCCCCAGTAAATGCGGTATTTCGTTGTAAATTCCAATCATAGCTCTCTAAAATGAGGGAGTCTCAATCACGGTGGGGAGCAATTCCCCTAAAGTGTTTGATTCAGACCATTACTAACAGAACAATCAGAATTTTAACTGAAAGTCCTGTGAAGATATTAGAGCAATTGTCTATTATTCAAAAAGAGTTTTGATACATTTTGTACAATTACTCTAGATTCGGAAGAAATCTCAGATATTTCTGAGGATTGGGGACGAGGAACCCGGAGGGACTTCGTAATTCTTCTTTTTTCTTCTTTCTTGTATGCATAACGACATGAATATCGTTATACCAGTAATGATCTGCCTATAGCTTGAAGGTTATGATGCCATCTCGTCAAGTATTTAAACAATCAATTCAAATTCAGGCCAACGCCACCCAAGTTGAGCGCTGTTTCACAGAAGCCGAATTAATGCATCGCTGGCTCAACCCTGCCCTTAGATGCGATCCGATTGGAGACTGGAATCCCTCTAAAGGCGGAGAATTTCGCTTTGTGATTCAGATTCCCCTCTGGCAACCCAGTTTAAAAAGTACAGTGATAGAACGAGAACCCGGTTTAATCGTTTGGGGATTTGATGGGTTTTTCAAAGGCTGCGATCGCTGGGAATGTCAACCCAATGACCAGGGGACATTACTACTCAACCGTTTTGAATTTGAAATTCCCAATCCGGTCGTTGCTTTTGGCTTCAATCAATTTGCTGCGGCTTGGACAAAAGCAGATATGGAAGCTCAACTCCGTCGTTTGAAACAAGTGGCTCAGCGCCTGGGTCAATCGTGATTTATTGTTTATTTGTTATCATTCTATGACTCATTGCCTCTTGAGGGCGATTGTCTATTGCGGCTCGAAAAACAAATCACTATTGACCTTGTATTTTTAAAGTCAGTGGCTTAAGATCTGCCAAGATTCCCTCAAATCTCAATCTAAGTATTAAATTAACCAACATTGTATATTTAATTTTTTAAAATGGCAAAAACAAAAAAAACAGATCTTCAAGCTGATTCAGAAATTGATTTAAAAAATCCACAATATTATTTTAACCGAGAATTAAGCTGGCTAGAATTTAACCGTCGTGTATTAGCAGAAGCACTAGATTCTCGTACACCGCTGTTAGAACGTTTAAAATTCTTAGCTATTTTTAGTTCTAATCTAGATGAATTTTTCATGGTGCGGGTAGCGGGTTTGAAACGTCAAGTAGAAGCTCAGCTAGACTCTTTAACCCCTGACGGTCGTACGCCTCAACAACAGTTACAAGAAATTCATCAGAAACTCCATACCATGGTGTCTGAACCTCACCAATATTTTGATCAAATCATTAAATCAGAACTCGCGAATCATAGAATTCATTTACTCAATTACATTGATCTTAATCAAGAACAACGAACCTACCTCAAAAAATATTACGAAGATCAAATTTTTCCTGTATTAACGCCCTTAGCAATTGATCGGAGTCATCCATTTCCTTATCTTTCTAATCTCAGTCTGAATTTGGCTGTGATTCTACAAAATCCAGATACAAAAGAAGATTTATTAGCACGGGTTAAAGTTCCCAAACTCTTACCTCGGTTTGTCGTGCTACCGGAAGAACTACAAATGAAAGAAAATGGTCAATCCGCTATGTGGATGGGCGTTCCATTAGAACAAGTTATTGCTCATAATTTAGATTCTCTATTTCCCGGAATGAATATTCAGGATTATTATCCTTTCCGAATTACTCGAGATGCAGATTTATCGGTTCAAGGAGATGAAGGAGATGATTTATTACTCGCAATCGAACAAGAACTGTTAAAACGTCGTATTGGCGGATCGGTTGTTCGGATCGAAGTCAATACAACAATGCCATCAAATCTGGTTCAAAAGTTAGTTGAAGAAATGGAGTTAGAACCCGAAGCCATTTATCGGGTTGAAGGATTGATTGGTTTAGGGGATTTAATGTCTTTAATGGGGTTACCTTTACCCGAATTAAAAGATGTTCCTTGGAGTGCAGTAACCCCCCGCTGGCTGCATGAGAGTGAAGCGGTTAATCGCTTCTCACCCAATGGAGAAGAGGCAAAAGATATTTTTGCTGTTATTCGTCAGCGAGATGTATTAGTTCATCATCCGTATGATTCTTTTAGGGCAACAGTTCAACGATTTATTGAACAAGCTGCTTATGATCCAGATGTCTTAGCGATTAAAATGACATTATATCGAACATCAGGGGATTCTCCGATTATAAAAGCATTAATTGATGCGGCAGAAAATGGTAAGCAAGTTGCGGCTTTAGTTGAATTAAAAGCAAGATTTGATGAAGAAAATAATATTCAGTGGGCGAAAAAGTTAGAGGCTCGAAGTGTTCATGTGGTCTATGGTTTAGTGGGCTTAAAAACTCATACGAAAATCGTCATGGTTGTTCGTCAAGAAGCTGGAAAAATTCGTCGATATGTTCATATTGGTACCGGAAATTATAATCCGAAAACGGCTAAACTTTATACAGATTTAGGGCTACTCAGTTGTCGAGAAGAGTTAGGGGCAGATTTAACCGATCTATTTAACTTTTTAACAGGGTATTCTCGGCAAAAATCTTATCGAAAACTACTGATTGCTCCGGTTAATGTTCGAGAGCGTTTCTTAAGCTTAATTAATCGAGAAATTGATCATGCGAAAAATGGAGAAACGGGTCGTATTGTTGCGAAGATGAATGCTTTAGTTGATTCTGAAATAATCACTAAACTGTATGAAGCCTCTCAAGCAGGAGTGAGTATTGATTTAATTATCCGGGGAATTTGCTGTCTTCGTCCGGGTGTTAAAGGAGTCAGTGAAAAGATTAAAGTCATTAGTATTGTGGGTCGCTTTTTAGAACATTCTCGGATATTTTACTTTTATAATTGTGGTCAAGATGAGGTTTATATTGGGTCTGCTGACTGGATGCCGCGTAACCTAAATCGTCGTATCGAAGCTATTACTCCCGTTGAAGATCAACGTCTAGCAAAAGACTTACAAGAAATCTTAGGAATTATGTTATCAGACAATCGTCAGGCTTGGGATTTACAGGCAGATGGTCAATATATTCAACGTCATCCTACTAAAAATGCCCCTGAATTGAATGCTCATCAGATACTGATGGATAAAGCAGCTAACAGTCAGAGTTAATGAGATGAAGCTATACTGAATAACTCAAAGTTAAGCGGGGTAGAGCGATACTAAAAAAACAATAAAAATTAGATTAAGTATCAGTGATTACCTGTTGATAAATCTTGAGTAATTGCTGATAATTTTGCTCAGCAGTATATTTAGCTTCAAACTCAGACCGTGCCTGAATTCGCATTTGTTGAAGTGGCTGAGGATGAGCTAATGCCCATTGAACTTTTGCCGCTAAATCTTGAGGATTTCCAGGGGTAAATAATAACCCTGTTTTTTGATCCTGAATTAATTCAGAAATGGCTCCAATATTGGCGGCAATAACAGGTGTTCCTTTAGCAAATGCTTCAATCGCAACTCGCCCAAATGTTTCATACCATAACGAAGGAAAAATGAGAAATTTGGCTTCTCCTATAAGCTGATAAACCTGCTCGAGAGGCTGTCTACCTAACCATTCAATATGAGGAGATTCTGCTGCGGCTTGTTGAACTTGATCCGATAACGGCCCATCTCCTACTATTTTTAAAGGGATTTGATCATCTAACTGTTTCCAAGCGGATAATAAAGTATCAATCCCTTTTTCAGGAGAAAGCCGTCCGACATAAAAAGCATATTCACCTGCTCCTGTTCCTACCTTAGAATCTTTAGCAATAAAATTAGGTTTAACGACTATTTTATCAGCCGGAAAACCCGCTTGAATAAACTTATTCCGGCTAAATTCTGTTAAAGTAATGAATAAATTCACCTGTTTTGTCCAGGTTTCTAGGGCGCGATGAACGGTTTGCATCGCACTCACTGTAATTGTTCCAGCTAAACTATCTCGATAACAGCGATGCTGAATAGCGGGTAAAGGAAAGGAATGATTCAAACAATCTTCACAGACTTTCCCTTCTCGAAATAAGAAGCCATTGGCACAAAGTAAACGATAATTGTGTAGACTCTGTATTACCGGAACACCTTCAGCTTGAGCCGCATAATAAACCGATGGTGAAATTAAGGGAAAGAAATTCTGAATATGAATTAAATCATAGTGAGATTGTCGTAAAATATGTCTAACTTGATTGTAACTTTCAACAGACCAAACTGTTCTCGTTGCTACTTTCAAGTGACCCAATTGAGAGACGCGATTGTTATCTTCTTCATAAACCACTACATGATGTCCATGATTCCTTAAAAGCTGTTGTTCAGCTTCGTGACATTCATCTTCTCCGCCCCGAATAAGATAGCGATTATGAATACTTAAAATTCGCATGATATTTCTTTCTCCTGATTTGAGATAGTGGCTTCTGATTGAACAATAGTGCGATAAAATTGATTGATTCGTTCGGCTTTAACCGTCCAGTGGTAGAACTGTTGAACTCTCAGTTGTCCGGCTTGTCCTAGATTGTGGTAAAGTTGCCTATCTTCAACTAAACGACCCATTGCCAAAGCCAAATCTTCTACGACTTGTTGCGGATGATTTGGGGTGACTTTAATCCCTGTTTCTGGGGTAATCATATCTCCGGGTCCTCCTAAATCTAAGCAGAGGACGGGGCGTTTGGCAGCCATTGCTTCTAAACAAACACATCCCCCAGAATCATGTAAACTGGGATGAACTAAAGTATGAGTTTCCCCCAACTTAGACAGGGTTTCCAGCCGGGATAATGCCCCCCAAAACTTTACTTTTTGAGCAATTCCTAATGTTTCTGCTAATACTTTGAGGCGAGATTCTTCTGGCCCACTGCCAATAATCCAATATTCAGTCTGAGGTAAATTAAGCTGAGCAAATGCTTGTAGTCCCAGATGAAAACCTTTCCAATGAAGCAACCGACCAATAGAAACAAATCGAAAAGGTTGAGATGGGGGGGTTGGGAGTTGCGCTAAGGTATTAATGTCGCTGGAAGATAAGCCTACAATACCAAGAACGTGAACCTGCTGACAGCCTATTCGTTTTAGACGTTGAGCAGTTTCTGAGGTAGTTGCCAGGGCAATTGTACTATGTTTTGCGGTTTGTCTGACCCATACTCCCCGCTCACTCCAACGCCTAACCCCATCTCGAACGGTTTCAAACACTCTACCTCGCAGGCTAAATCCGGACCAAAAGGGTTTGGGAGCTGATTCTCCTCCCCCTACAGACCCCCATAAAAAGGGGACAGGCAGCAACGAAAGAAAACTCGGGGAAGAATACTGCACATAAGTGACATGATGCATTAAATCAAAGTTGATTTCTTGATGCAATTGTCGAGCTGCAAAATAAACTCTGATTTGCCATAGATAGTAATGTAATCGGACAGATTTACCTACTTTACCAGGAGGCCAAGCTTGACTCCAGTTGAGTACGTCGATGTAAATGAAGTGTAAATTGGGTATGGGATTTTGGGCTAATTCTGCTTCGATGAGCGACTGATTATTGGCTAGGGTCAAAATCCACACCTGATGAGATTTTGCCATTTCAACAGCAACATTCCAGCCCACACCGGGTTCTGAACCTTGCCCCGGTTCACAAGCAAAAGCGGATAATAATACTTTCATGGCTATTTCTAAGGGTAAACCTGCTGTTTAGTGGGTATGAGAAATGGATTTCTATTTAAGACAGTTGCCAGATGCAGAGATAACAGAGGGTGTTTCTTCCTCTGGGTTTTTTGCGATCGCAGCCTGATAAAGATTGAAGTATTGACGGGCAACCTGAGGGGCTTGAAAATGCGCCTGAGCGAATGTTTCCCCTTGTTGAGACCATTTCTGTAGTTGAGTAGGGTTTTCTAGGGTTTGGTGTAATTGTGAAGCGGCTTGTGAAAGGTTTTCTGATAAGACTAAGCCCAAATCATGGGAGTGAAAGAGTTCGGCTAAATTAGTGGTGTTGGCAACTGCACAAGGAACCCCTAACGCCATCGCCTCAGCAATTGAAATCCCGAAAACTTCCCAACGAGACATCTGAATATAAAGACTTGCTGCTGTCAGCACTTTTAATTTTTCTGCGCCTAAAACGGGAGGATGAAAATAGACGTTTTTCGGCAAATTGCGTTGAATACGATGTAACCATCTTCGGGTTTTGTCATCTTCTATGCCATAGAGATGGAATTCAATGTCGGGTAATAATCGCCCCACTTCAACTAAGCGGTCAATGCCTTTTTGCCACACATCAAAACGCCCTAAATAAACCACCCGCTTAGGCGTTGTTTTGGGTTGCCATTGATAACCAGTTAAAGTGTTAGCCGGAATCGGATTAGGAATCCAACGAACTTTACCTGAATAACCCGGCACAAAAGACATTAAAGCCTTCTGTTCTGGGGGACTCACCACTGCTATTGCGGCTGAACTATAGAAATAGGACTTTTCAATTAAAGCGCTGTAAACCCATTTTTTTAACCATCGACGGTGTAACAGTTGCGGTGTTATCGCATTTGGGGTAATCACATAAGGAATACGATGTTGTTTCAGCCGACGCGCAAAGTTCGGCTGTTGCGGGATAAAAATGGAATGGAAGTGAACCACATCCGGTCGTTGTGCCACCAGAAAAGATTGCAAGACTTGGGGATGATAACCCCAGAAACGGCTGGGAATTTCAATCCATTGCAAACCTTCCTCATGAGCGAGTGCTATCCCTTTCTGAGTCGGTTGTTGATTCAGAATTAAACTAACTTGATGACCCTGATGAGATTGTTCAATTGCAACAGGCCAAATTGTATTATTGACCCCGTTAATTTTTTCTGGGGAAGGACTTGCCCCTACGTGCCAGATTTTCATGGATGGTTTGGCTGATTTTTGCTCTTTTGCCGCGATCAATAGTATTCCCCTAAACCCAGAATTTTTGTGTCATGGTTTAGAGGAAAATAATTGTAGTGTTGACGACATTGGCAAATTGCGCCTTCTGGCTTAATGTCCCTCAAGCTAACGATTTGTTGTTCTTCGCTGCACAGCCTAATCTCATCAGTTCACTATTGTTCTTCCCAATTACAAGCTGACCTATTTATCCGCTAGATATTTACCGTTGTTTGCCTTTACGCAAGGAAGATAACCCCACAACAGCCCCTAATAACCCAACAATCGTCGTCGGTTCAGGAATAGAGGTCGGGGGGTCAGTAATGGTTTTTGTTTCAATGGTTAAGGTTGTAATTCCTAAACGCGCAACAAATTCAGAGGTTTGAGAAGCGGTCAATCTCGCCTCACCATCTTCTAATAGTGAAAAATTACTATTATCAAATGTAAAACTCCAATTCTCAGGGCTAGGACTATTCCAACAGTTGTCAAACTCAAAACATTGTGCTATAAGTAAGCCATCAAGGTAAACATCCACTCCAGCACTGCTGGCAAAAACGGAGTTTCCGAAGGTTCCGGAGATCACAGCAGAAGTAATGTTTTCGTTACTACTGATTGTGTAGGAGAAAATCCCCACTAAATTTTGAGGACTCGGGAAAGGTGGCGATCCATCGAAGTTATATTCTGGTACAGTATAGGTCAAGGTTGCAGCAGTAGCTTCGTCAGTATGGCAAAGTGTGCCTAGACCCACGAGAGCAGCTCCAGCCACAGCAAGCGAAAATTGCTTGGCAACTTGTGAAATCCACATAAAACTTTTATTTAAAAACTGAGTGGTCTTTTGCTGACACGACTAGGCGTGAAAAGCGAGTCTGTAGTTGTGTTAGCTGTAACTGGTAGAAGACCTAATGTGATTATGCTTAACTATTTCTTCTGTCGATCTGCACCCGATTCCTGAAAATTATTTAAACTCTTCCTTTTGACTAGCTTTAGCAATCGACAACCCCCAAATTTATGATGCTATTATCAATTGAGCTAGATTTATTGTACGCTTCGTCCCTATTATCAAAGTATATCGCTTATTTTGGCAAGTTGTTTATGGGATCTTTACAAAAGCTTTGAAAATTTCGTTAAATACCTGACCTAATATAAAGTTGAGTTGAAAATGAGCTCTTTTGCCTATTTTCAAGCCGGAGTAAGCGAACACAATATAAAAAGATAAACAGTATTCCCTGATACGTTTGAGTCAATTTACCAGAGTGAGTTTGAGATCGGCCTCAGAAATGATCTTCAAGTGGGTTGGTGATATCAAAAAAAATGTAAACGAATGATTCAGTATCAACTCAAGTTCGATCAAATCCTGCTCTATTCCACTTGCTCTTGATACATGGAACTTAATGGTTTCTGATAAGATATTTTGCGACTGTAGTGTGATACTAATCTTCGGCCAATACACTAAGACTATACAATTTCCTTTGATGGAATTGCAATTGGTCGTTTGATCTTAACCACTCATTGCTATGAATACTCAGTCTCCATCGTCTGTTCGGATATTCTGTTTCACCGCTGGATTAACGATAGTGAATTGGGGGTATACCTTAACTTCAACGGTTCAAGCACAGCCCATCACTCCAGCAGGCGACGGCACAGGAACCGAGATTAATCAAGTTGACAATCAGTATAACATCAATGGCGGTTCATTATCTGGCGATGGACAAAACCTATTTCATAGCTTCGAGAAATTTGGGTTATCCGAAGGACAAATTGCTAACTTCCTCTCTAACCCCGATATCGTCAATATTCTAGGACGAGTTGTGGGGGGAGACGCTTCAATTATTAATGGTTTAATTCAAGTCACAGGGGGAAATTCTAACCTCTTTTTAATTAACCCTGCCGGAGTCATTTTTGGTGCAAATGCTACTCTTAATCTTCCGGCTGACTTTACGGTTACTACTGCCACTACTATAGAATTTGGGAATAATCTTTTTAATGTCATTGGTAACCCCGACTATGACAACCTCATCGGTAACCCCAGCGGTTATTTATTTAACGTTACCACGCCTGGTTCTATTATTAACGAAGGCAATTTAACGGTTGAAGCGGGTCAAAATTTAACTCTACTCGGGGGAAGTGTTGTTAACACTGGAGAATTATCAGCAGTAGGCGGTAATATTACCATTGCAGCAGTCACCGGAGAAAATTTAGTTCGTATTTCCCAAGCGGGACAATTATTAAACTTAGAAGTATCTCCCCTCAACGAAAATACAGGGGAACCGTTACCATTTACCCCCTTATCTTTACCGGAATTACTCACTAATGCCGAAACCGGAAACGCCACTACAGTTACAGTAAATGATGAGGGGAAAATTGAGTTAACCGGGTCAAGTTTACAAATTGAACCTGATAGTGGGACTGTGATAGCCTCTGGAATATTGGATACAACAGGAACAGAAGAGAGTAATGGTTCTGTTAATATTTTAGGCGATCGCATCACTTTAATTAATCCAGAAATTACGGCAAACGGAAATATTCTATTTCAAGCAACAGATGATATTACCCTTGATGACGGTTTATCTTTAGACTTCTCAGAAGGGGAAGGAACGATTACTTTTAGTGCCGATACGGATAATCAAGGTGATGGTACTTTTAGGATGGATGGCACTCAATCTATCACCACTTCTGGACGAGATTTAACGATTTTAGCGGCTGATATTGAACTGGGTAATTTGACAACAAATGGGGGAGATATATTCCTAGAAGGGACAATGAATTTAACCCATGATGTTGAACTCAGTACTGGTATAGAAGCCGGAGATATTACCCTCAATAGAACCGTTAATGGGAATCAAAGCTTAACCCTAGAAGCGGGAGAAGGTGTGATTAATATTAATGAACCCATTGGTGGTAGTGTACCCCTTTCTTCATTAGAAATTAATACCGCTAGTCAAACCAATTTCAGTGAAGGGAATATTACAACGAATACAGGTGTGATTTTTAATCAAACGCCCGTTAATTTAGCAAGTGATATTACAATAGATACCAGTACAGAGAATGGAAATATTCAATTTAATCAAAGTCCTATTAGCGGAACCGAACACACTTTAACTCTGAATGTAGGTACAGGAAATCTAGATTTAGATGCCGTTGGTAGTGAAGATAATCAATTGGGTGGATTGTTAATTGAAAGTGCAGCCAACGTTAATTTAAGTGGCGATATTTTTACCAGTGGCAGTTTAGACTTTACCAATGTTACTCAGGTTCAGTTAACAGATAATGTAACTTTAAATATAGAAAGTACAGAAAATGACAATACAGAAAGTAGCGAAATTATTGACTTTACAGATGTTCCTATTCAGGGGCCGGGCGGATTAATAATTAATGCAGAAGATAGTCAGGTCAATTTAGATACTGTTGGAGCAAATACACCTCTGAGATCATTGACTGTCAATCTTAATAGAGGTCAGATGAGATTAGGTGGCAATATTACAACAGAAGGTGAAGAAATTACAACAGAGAATGAGAACAGTGAAATAGGAAATATTGAATTAGAAGGTCGATTAATTTTATTAGATGACATAGAAATTAGCACAGGTGAGGAAATAGGTGGTAACATCATAATTTCTGGTATTATTGATTCTTTTTCAACGCCTAGAGATTTAATAATTTTATCCGGAAAAGGAGATATTGATACGAATTTTAATTCGGTTAATTCATTGCGTAATATCAGTATTGCAGGTGAAAATATTACCATTGACTTCAATTCTAATTCTGTAATTAATTCTGAAATTGATTTTGATTCTGAAATATTGATTCAAGGAACTCTAGACGTTAATGCTAATAATCAGATTGAAATTATAGAATCAAGCTTGAATGCTGGAGAAAGTGTTAACTTAGAATCTCAGGAAAGCTTGAATATAATCGGCAGTTTAATTAAAGCTTCAGGTGATATTCAGATTAGATCAAGCAATGGGACAGTTGAAACTCAAGAAGGCTTCGATCCTGTTGTGATTGATGCAGGGGGGAATCTTAATATTCAGGGTCAAGAAGCAATTCTATTCAGTATTGATTTGGATACATTTCGTCAAGAATCAAGATTACAAAGTGTGGGTGATATGACTCTAGTCAGTGATGGTGAGATTTCTGGAAATACTCGCTTTATTAGCGGGGGTAATATTTCCTTTTTAGACTCATCAGGTACACCAACTGAATTTACTACAAATTCAGACCTATCTAACTTCACTGCTTTCGGTGCAGGTAATATTATTAGTTCTCAAGGAGATGTTGAGTTTGGTAGTTATGAAGGTGAAGCCTTAAAAGTAGAAGCAAAAGGAAGTATAATTGTTGATGGAGATATTACGATTACCGCAGAAAATTCTACTTTAGTTGATGAACTGTTTAACAGTCAAATATCTGTCATTGCTACTGAAACTGATCCAGATATTGTTACTTTAATCACTGAGCCTTCCCTGATTTTACGTGCAGGTTTAGAGGAACTCCGTAATAGTCCCAATATTCCGAATGAAGTTGCAGAAACAACGTTTACATTTTCTGAAAACCCCTCATCACCTGGAAATGTTAGAGTGACAGGAAATATTAATACGAGTGTAGGTGGAGAAAATGGCTCTGTGATTTTATCTGCTACAGGAGAAATTGAAACACGTAATATTGAGACTGATGGAGGCTCTGTTAATTTATCTTCAACAGAAGGAAACATTACTGTTGGATATATTAACACCTCCAAAGTAGATGGTGAAGATGATTTTAGAAGTGATACAGGAGGAGACGTTACAATTATCACTCCTGGTTTATTTCGAGCAACTAATGCTTTTATCTCTTCAGATATCGACGGAGCATCGAGTAATTCTTCAATTGAAGGAGAGTCAATTGCAGAAGTCAGTATATTAACGAGTATCGACACAACCGGAGAAAATGGTGGGGGTTTTGTCAGAATACAACAAGGGGGTGACTCATTGATTATTGGCCCTAATTTTGAACAAGATGAAGAAGGAAATGTTGTATTACTTGATGAAAATGGAGATTCAGTTTCCTTAATTATAAATGAAGGCGGTTTTAGAGAATTTGTTAATGAAGAGGGAAAAGGTGTATCTAACGTTACGGCTCTAAGTAGTCCTTTGACTGAAGAAGATATGTCTGCCAATACTAGCTTTACTGCTGGGTCAATTTCTACTAATCAACAAAATACTAATTCAGTGGCTTCTTTTCGAGATATTCCCCTTGAGAGTAGCAATTTAATTGGAGTAGGTACTCCAGGTCGAGGTCGAATTCAAGTCACGTTCACGAATTCTCCAACGCCTGCGCCGACTCCTGTACCCACACCTACACCGACTCCTGCACCGACTCCTGTACCCACGCCTGCACCGACTCCTGCGCCGACTCCTGCGCCGACTCCTGTACCCACGCCTGCGCCGACTCCTGTACCCACGCCTACGCCGACTCCAGACCCAACACCTGCGCCGACTCCTGTACCCACGCCTGCGCCGACTCCTGCACCCACGCCTGCACCGACTCCTGCACCCACGCCTGCACCCACGCCTGCACCGACTCCTGCGCCGACTCCTGCACCGACTCCAGACCCAACACCTGCGCCTACTCCAGCACCGACTCCTGCGCCGACTCCTGCACCCACACCTGAGGTTATACCTGCACCGACTCCAGACCCAACACCTGCGCCTACTCCAGCACCGACTCCAGACCCAACACCTGAGGTTATACCTGCACCGACTCCAGACCCAACACCTGCGCCTACTCCAGCACCGACTCCAGACCCAACACCTGCACCCACACCTGAGGTTACACCAGCACCGACACCCGCACCGACTCCTGAAGTTACTCCAGAGGTTACACCCGAAGTCACTCCTGAAGTTACACCTGCACCTATCGAAACTAATATCAATCCAACTGAAAACGCTAATGTAGAAGAGATTAATACTGATTCTATTCCAGTTAATACTGAACTTGTAGAAACAATTCAGCAACCTGTTACGACTCCAACAGAAACTATTGTTACTCGTTCTGAACCGAGTGTTAGTGATGTTAATTCTACGCCTTCAACTCCCTCCGAACCGAGTTCTGTAAATCCAGAACCTGTTGTGGAAACTCAACCTGTTCAAACTAATATTAATCAAGTTGAAAATAGTTCTCCGAGTCCGATAGAGACCAATAATACTGTAGTCAATCCGACGGATAATCTCACTATTAATCAAGTTGAAAATAATTCTTCGAGTCCAATAGAAACAGATAATACTTCTGTGAATCCGGCTGAGAATTTAGCTGATATCACTGACAGCAATCCTAATAGCAACATCGGAACAGATAATATTCCTGTAACTCCTAGCGAGAATACTGTTGATGTAACTCCAAATATTCCTGATAGTAATATTGAAACGAATAATACCTTAGTAAATACAAATCATACAATTGATAGTTCTCAAACTGAGAGTGTTGTCGCTGTGGATAATTCCCCAGTTGAAACCCCTTCTGAATCTAGTAATTCTGTGAGGACTGAATCTATTAGTAATATTTCTGAAATAGAAGTGAATGAAACTGAAATTTCGCGCTCTGTTTTAGAACCGGAAGAACAACAAAATATGATTCCAGAACGATTATTGCAAGCAGCTTGTCGTTGTTATAGTAGTGGTGGTTCTAGTAATGATGAAGACTGTCAACAGTTGCAGCAAGTTCTTGAACAATATCGTCAATCTCAATCCGTTGAAATTACTTTGAAAGCTTGTGGTTCTGGTGTATTGCGTTTGATTATTTTACCTGCAAATACTAGGGATAATACAGCGGAAACTTTACCGGAATTATTAACAGGAGGTAATCGGGGTAAGATCACAGAAATAGAAATTGATGAAAAGGGTCAAGTGATCTTGAAAGAGTCTCGATAGTAATGAATGAAGCGATTTTCCGCAATATTTTTAATAATCAGAAATTAAATACTTTATTTTATGAGACATTTATTCTTTCAGTTTTTATCGATTAGCTTATCTATTTTTATTTTAATATTAAATACTGAGCAGATATCCTCTCAGACAATAGTTAATTTGACAACCCCTTCTCTAGTCTCAACGGCTCAAGATTGGGATATTAATCAATTGATAAAACAAGGAATTGAATCTTACCAAGCTGGCAATTATCAACAAGCAATTATCTTATGGAAACAAGCTTTAACTGATGCTAAAACTTCATCCAATTCAACTCAAGAAGCTGAAATTTTAACTTATTTAGGTGCGGCTTATTCGTCATTACGGGAGTATCAGCAGGCTTTAGATTATTATCAGAAAGCTTTAGATATTTTTCAAAGCAGTAACAATTTACAACAAACAGTTGATATTTTAGGAAAAATAGGAATTATTTATTATCAACTTTCTCAATATCATCAAGCAATTCAAATTCATCAGCAACAACTCAATTTAGCACGTCAATCAGAACAATTAATCGCAGAAGTATCTGCTTTAGGAAATTTAGCAATTAGTCACAAAGCCTTAGGAAATTACCAACAGTCTCGACAAAATTTACAGCAAGCTTTGCAAATCATTCAACCTTTATCTCAACCTCAGCTTGAAGCGCAACTTTGGATTAATTTAGGCAATACAGAGGAAAGTTTAGGACAGTATGAAAAGTCCCGTGATGCTTATCAACAATCATTAGAAATAGCAGAAGAAATTAATAACCTTGAAATTCAGGGAATTGCATTAAGTCATTTAGGAATTTTAGCAGCGAATCAAGGTCAATGGGAAGTCGCAATTGAGTTTTATCAAAACAGTTTAGCACTGGCTCAGAAAAGTGATGATAAGGAAGGAATAGGTCATTTATCTAATAATTTGGGAATTGCGTATCAAGCCTTGGGAAATCTTTTAGAAGCAGAAAAGTATTATCAAAAAAGTTTAGAGATTGCTAATGATCTCAATCATCAACGAATGAAAATAGCAGCGTTGGGAAATTTAGGGAATTTATATGAGAAACAACAAGACTATTCTCAAGCGATTGAATATCAACAGCAAAGTTTAGCAATTGCTAATAGCTTAAACCTTCCTCAAGAGCAAGCAAAGTCCCTTAATAATCTTGCTCATATTCATTTAGCATTAAATCAATTAAACAAAGCTGAAAATCAACTCAGAAATGCACTGAATATCTTGGATAATTTACGGAATTCGTTACAGGATAGAGATAAGATTTCATTATTTGATACACAGCTTTCTAGCTATAATTTATTACAGCAGGTATTGATTGCTCAACAACAACCTGAAGCGGCGTTAGAAGTGTCGGAATGGGGAAGAACTAGAGCTTTTGTTGAGTTATTAGTTCAGAAATCTTTACGCTCAGAAGCATCACCATTACCGCCAAATATTACCGAAATTAAACAAATTGCTCGAGATCAAAATGCAACACTGGTTGAATATTCTATTATTCCTAAAGATGAATTTATTGCCAGTGGAAAACAATGGGGAGATGCAGCAGAAATATATATTTGGGTCGTTAAACCTGATGGTAAAATTAGCTTTCGTTCGGTTCAGTTAGATGATTTACAAGTTTCTTTAAAACATCTAGCGATTAATACATATCTATCAATGCATCGTAATCAATCTTCAGATACTAATTTAAAAAAGCTTTATCAACTTTTAATTGAACCCATTGCTGAACAATTACCTAAAAAACCTCAAGAAAAAATTATTTTTATTTCTCAATCAGAGCTGTTTTTAGTTCCTTTTGCAGCTTTAAAAAATAGTCAAGATGAAGACTTAATTCAAAATCATACAATTGTAACTGTTCCTTCAATTCAAGTACTCGCCTCAACTCATCAACGACGACAGCAAATTAAACAAATTACAGATCAAAAAAATACCCCATTAATTGTAGGAAATCCGAGTCCGATGCCTGAGGGGTTTGCAGCGTTACCGGGAGCAGAAATAGAGGCAAAAACTATTGCAAATATATTAAATACTCAACCGTTTGTCAGAGAAGCAGCAACCGAAACCGTTATCCAACAGCAGCTTAAAACAGCGAGTATCATTCACTTGGCAACTCATGGTATATTTGATGCTAGTGAACCATTAAAAGGGGCGATCGCTCTAGCTCCCGATGGGGGAGATGGCTTGCTGACGGCAGAAGAAATTCTTAATTTAGGATATCGTCTGAATGCAGAATTGGTGGTGTTGAGTGCCTGTGACACAGGACGAGGTCAAATCACTGGAGATGGTATTATCGGGTTATCACGGACATTATTAGCAGCAGGAATTCCCAGTGCAATTGTGTCTCTTTGGCCAGTCCCAGACAAAGCAACGGCTGAATTGATGAGTCGATTTTACCAGGCTTGGCAACAACATCCTGATTATGCAAATGCGCTGCGTCAAGCGATGTTGGAGACTCGCAAAATTTATCCTCAACCGAAAAATTGGGCGGCATTTATACTGATTGGAGAGAGTCGTTGAAAGAATAATGATTCACAAAAAAAATCGCTGCACCTTTTGGGAAAAAGCACAGCTTTTGATTACTTGTTGAAGTCTATCACCCTCAAGATTCAATCAAGATTAATCCTGAATGAATCAACCGCACTAGCCAGCTATTGATAAACCTCTACTGGTTTATAGAATAAACCGAGATAGAATAATTCAAGAGCCTCATTTACAATAATGACATTCTATTTTTTAGATGTCAGCCTACTTTTACAATAATCCCCTTACTTTTACTAAATCTTTAAATTAGCCTTTAAAATAGCCTACCTTTTTTAAAGCATTCAAAAAAACAACGCTTCTGTGACTCAATTATTTGATCCGCTATTATCCAACTTTAGATCATAGCATTAACCGAAGCTGACGCTGACGATGAGTCCAGTGATTGACTCTCGGATGTGTTTAGGCTGTGTCTCCCCATCACTCATCAGTGGCAAACATGACGAAACTTCATATAAACTAGACGAGGCAACGAGGCAAGGATAGAAAAGCAAAATCGGTTCAGTTATATGGATAAAAATCAGCCAAATTGGTTACAAGTTGCTTTACAAGTTAGTGGGTCGGTGATCCCCGCTATTGCACCTCGTGTTTTCTTTTGCACATTATTTTCTCTATTTATCTCTATCCTGTATCAACTCAATGTACCGCTTCCAACTCGATTATTAGATAACTTTTTTATCCCCGATTTAGTCATCGGATTATTACTTGTTTTTCGGACGAATACTGCATATGATCGCTTCTGGGAAGGTCGTAAACTATGGGGGACTTTAGTGAATACGGTTCGGAACTTTGCGCGGCAGATTTGGGTATCTGTCAATGAAGAAACACCAGAAGACACACATAAAAAGATTGAAACAATGCGTTTATTGGTAGCCTTTGCCGTTTCAGTTAAGCTACATCTACGAAAAGAAAAAATCAATCATGAAGTTGCTGCTTTAACTTCAGTTGAACAATATCAAAAGCTTCAGCAGATGAATCATCCACCATTAGAAATTGCTCTCTGGATCGGCGATTATTTACAATCTCAACAAAATCGCAACTGTTTAAATCCTTATCAGTTGGCTGCATTATTTAAATTACTCGATACAATGGTAGATGTTTTAGGCGCTTGTGAACGAATTTTAAAAACACCGATTCCCCTGGCTTATAATATTCATCTTAAACAGATTTTATTAATCTATTGTTTATCTATTCCTTTTCAATTTGTCGATGAACTATTAGGGTTTAGTGGCATTATTGCAGCCGTGATTAGCTTTACATTACTGGGTATTGAAGAAATTGGCAGAGAAATTGAAAATCCTTTTGGTTACGATAAAAATGATTTACCTTTAGATGATATTTGCCAGACGATGTTAATTAATATTGAAGATTTAATTTCTATTCATCCCGGTGTTCATTGTCCGGATCATCTGAATTATACAAAATTGATTAACTCAGCAGAGTGATACAAAACCGAGATATAAGCAATCGTTTATGATATTATTTCATTGTATTAATACACTGTTTTTTTATTCAGCAAATAGCTCAGCTAAGGTATTCAAAACAGCTTTTTGAGTAGTCTGACTAATTTGCCCTAAATTATTAATTAATCTGACTTTATCAACTGTCCTAATTTGATCTAATATAATTTGCCCTTGTTTTCCTTGAAACTGACAAGCGATCGCGAGTGGGATAAGACCGACCTTTGGTTGTCATGGGTGCTACAATCACTGTAGAAATATTATTATTCATTTCATCGGGTGAAATCACTAAACAGGGTCTTGTTTTTTGTATTTATCGTCCTAAGGTTGGATCTAAATTAACGAGAAATACATCAAACCTTCTCACTACCATTCCCATTCTAAATCATCCCACTCAGTGGCTGTTATTTCATCAATTAAAATATCATCTTGTTGTGCCGACATTGTTACAAATGCCTGTTCCCAACCCTCACGAGGCTGAGAAGCTGCACGTAGAATAATGAGCCGATCTTGAATATAAATTTCAACATCTTGATCGATACCACTTTGTTCTAGTAAAGGCTTGGGAATACGAATTCCCTGAGAATTACCGATTTTAACAATACGAGTTCTAATACTTGTCCTCCCTGTAAAAAATGTATTTTATTATATAATAATATTGTAAATACATGGCAAAAGACTGTCAATTCTTTATCAGAGTTAAAAAAAGTAAAGCGATTTATGTTAAAATAAAAGCTAAGCACTAGCAAAATAATTGCGTTTCATTCATATTAAACTGCGAACTTCATGCCAACAGACACCAATACTGAATTACAACAAGAAGTAGAACGACGAAGAAATTTTGCAATTATCTCTCACCCCGACGCGGGGAAAACGACTTTAACAGAAAAGTTGTTACTGTACGGAGGTGCCATTCACGAAGCTGGGGCAGTGAAAGTCCGGCGGGCGCAACGTCACGCGACTTCCGACTGGATGGCGATGGAACAACAGCGGGGAATTTCGATCACCTCTACCGTTCTACAATTTAACTATCAAAACTGTCAAATTAATCTCCTCGATACACCCGGACACCAAGACTTTAGTGAAGATACTTATCGAACCTTAGCCGCTGCCGATAATGCGGTGATGTTAGAAGATGCGGCAAAAGGTTTAGAACCCCAAACTCGCAAGTTATTTGAAGTGTGTAAAATGCGGAATATTCCTATTTTTACCTTTTTTAATAAGTTAGATCGTCCGGGGCGCGACCCATTAGAATTACTCGATGAAATTGAACAAGAACTGGGCTTAAAAACCTACGCTATTAACTGGCCAATTGGGATGGGCGATCGCTTTAAAGGCGTTTATGATCGTCGTCAACAACAAATTCACCTGTTTCAACGGAGTAGTCACGGCAGTAAAGCAGCGATTGATACGGTTGTGAATTTAGGCGATCCTAAAATAGAAGATCTGTTAGAACAGGATCTTTACTATCAGTTGAAAGAAGAATTGGAGATGTTAGACGAACTGGGGGGCGAGTTGGACTTAGAAGAAGTTCAACAGGGAAAAATGACCCCGGTTTTCTTCGGTAGTGCCATGACTAATTTTGGGGTACAACTATTTTTAGATGCCTTCTTAGACTATGCCTTAAAACCGGGTGTTCATAATAGTAGCATTGGCGAAGTTCCTCCAGAATATCCTGACTTTACGGGGTTTGTTTTCAAATTGCAAGCGAATATGGACCCTAGACACCGAGATCGGATTGCGTTTGTACGGGTTTGTACGGGAAAATTTGAAAAAGATATGACCGTGAGTCATGCCCGTTCAGGTAAAACAGTGCGTTTATCTCGTCCGCAAAAGCTATTTGCACAGGATAGAGAATCGATTGATGAAGCCTACGCGGGGGATGTGATTGGTTTAAATAACCCTGGTGTTTTTGCTATTGGCGATACCATTTATAACGGCAAAAAATTAGAATATGAAGGCATTCCTTGCTTCTCTCCTGAACTCTTTGCATATCTAAGAAATCCGAATCCTTCTAAGTTTAAACAATTCCGTAAAGGGGTTTCTGAATTACGGGAAGAAGGGGCAGTTCAAATTATGTATTCTGTTGATGAAGCCAAACGTGACCCGATTTTAGCAGCCGTTGGTCAACTGCAATTTGAAGTAGTGCGGTTTCGCCTCGAGAATGAATACGGTGTTGAAACCCTACTCGAACCTTTACCCTATAGTGTGGCTCGTTGGGTAGCCGGCGGATGGTCAGCTTTGGAAAAAGTCGGTCGTTTATTTAATACGGCAACGGTAAAAGATAGTTGGGGACGACCCGTTTTATTGTTTAAGAATGACTGGAATTGTCATCAGGTTCAAGCCGATCATCCCGAGTTACAATTAAACAATACGGCTCCGGTTGTTTCGGGTCAAGAACCTGAATCTTTATAACCTATTCCAATTCTGCATTAACTACAATAACCTCTTCTTCTCCTGAAGGTTCAAACAGATAGCAATAAATAAACCCCGCTGCAATTGCACCGAGAATTGGGGCTAGCCAAAATAACCAGAGTTGAGCAATTGCCCAACCTCCCACAAACAAGGCTGGTGCTGTGCTGCGGGCAGGGTTGACTGAGGCATTGGTGACGGGAATAGCGATCAGGTGAATTAAGGTTAAACTTAAACCCATGGCAACCGGGACGAGTCCTTTGGGGGCGCGATCCCTTGCCCCTAAAATAATCATCAGGAATATGAATGTGAGGACAAACTCTGTTAGAAAAGCAGCCAACATCGGGTAACCACCGGGAGAATGTACTCCAAAACCATTTGCCGCAAAACCATTATCCAGGGTAAACCCAGCCCCGCCACTGGCAATTAAAAATAATATGGTTGAAGCAAGAATTGCCCCAAGAAGTTGCGCCACAATATAGGGGAGTAAGTCCGAACCCGAAAAACGTTTTCCTGCCCATAAACCAAAGGAAACAGCCGGGTTAAGATGGCAACCTGATAGATGTATATGTCCAATAGCATAACCCATCGTCAAAACTGTTGAACCAAAGGCTAAAGAAACCCCCACTATCCCAATGCCGACAGGGTTACTAATATCTTCGATAGGAAAAGTACCCGTTAAAACTGCACTGCCACATCCGCCAAAGACTAACCAAAATGTGCCGATAAATTCTGCGATGCAACGTTTCATTAATGGCATTTGTACAGCCTCCCAAAATCTTCAACTTATATCTTCTCTTAATTTGATGGCTGATGCCGCAAGGATGCAGCTTGAGTTAGTAAAGACTCGGCAAAAGCAATGGCTTCTTGGGCAGATTGTCCACTGGCAATTTGGGCTAACTCTTCTCGGCGTTGATTTGGGTCTAAAGTACTGACTCTGACAACCGTTCGTTGTTCAGATTGAGTTGAATTATGATTAGAAGAAATCACCTCTTTTTTGACATGAAAATGGCGATCGCCCATGGCTGCAACGATGGGTTGGTGGGTGACACAAAGCACTTGATGATGTTGACTAAGTTGATGTAATTTGTGCGCGATCGCCCCAGCCACTCGTCCTGAAACACCAACATCAATTTCATCAAATACTAAAGTTCCTGTGCCGTCAATTTGAGAAAAACAGGCTTTTAATGCCAGTAAAAAGCGGCTCATTTCACCACCTGATGCAGTTTCACTTAAGGGTTGTAACGGCTCTCCGGGATTTGAACTAAAACAAAACTGAATTTTATCTGCACCATAAATTGTTGGAGAAATCGGAGAAATATCCACTTTAAATTTAACATTATCCATTGCCAACGGTTGCAATTGACTAATTAAATCTTTTTCTAAATAGGTGGCGGCAGCTATCCGTTTTTTTGTTAACAGATCGCATAAACTTTTAAGCTTTTCTTTTGTTTCCAAATAAGTATTTTCTAAAGCTTCTATCGATTGATCCGACTCTTTAATCTCTTTCAGTTCCGCTTTAATTTTATCCGCATAAGTAATCACATCGGCTAAGGTTTTACCATACTTGCGGCAAATCCATTTTAATTCATCAATGCGAGCTTCAATATCTTGTAAGCGTTGCGGATCGGACTCTAATTGTTCACCATAACTACCAATTTGTCGCCCGGCTTCTGTAACTTGCGTTAACGCCTCTTCAATCATACTTAAAATCGGCTGTAATGAGGGATCGTACTCCACCATATCCGTTAATATTGTTTCTGCTTGACTTAATAAATCAGCCGCTGCTAACCCTCGTTCCTGCTCATATAATGCCTGATAAATTTGATAACTTTGCTGTTGTAATTCCACCACATGATTGAGGCGTTGGTGTTCAATTTGTAACTGTTTTAATTCATTAGGATCGCTTAAATTGGCATTATCTAATTCAGTGGTTTGATATTGCAATAAATCTAAGCGTTGTAACCGTTGTTGTTCAAATTGACGACGATTTTCTAAAGCAGCAGCGGCTTGTTGAGTAGCGTGATAAGCAGCAGCAACAGCTTGGGTCATCTTCACTACTTTAGACCCGCCGTATAAATCTAACCATTCCCGTTGTAAACTGGGTTGTCCGAGTTGTACCGTTTGACCCTGGGCGGTGAGTTCAACAAAGCGATCGCGCAGTTCATCCACCAGCTTACGAGCCACTAGGATACCATTAATTCGGGAACGAGTCCGCAGCTTTGCTTGAGACAGGGTAATTTCCCGACTACAAACGACTAAAGATCCATCAATTAAATCGATTTCGTTTGTTTCAAACCAGTCTGTTGCCGTGGGATTCACTTCAAATATGGCTTCTAAATACGCCCGTTCTGAACCCGTTCGGACGATACGCCGATCTACTTTCCCACCCAAAACAATATCTACTGCATCAAGAATAATTGATTTTCCTGCCCCTGTCTCCCCGGTAAACACATTCAAACCTTGAGTGAGTTCAACTTCGAGATGATCGATTAAGGCAAAATTCTCGATTCTTAATAGTAGAAGCATGGTGGTTATTGGTCATTTGTTATTAGTTATTGGTCATTTGTTATGGGTTATATTCCTCTCCTGTGTCTCTCCATTTTCTCACTTACTCTACAATACTAGGTTGTGTTTTCAACTTCTCAATCACTCGACGTAAGACACCATTAATAAACCGATAACTGTCATCATCCCCATAACGCTTAGCCAGTTCTATCGCTTCATTAATCGCAACTTGTTCTCTGGCATCAAGATAAAGCAATTCAGCCACTGCAATTCTTAAAATATCACGATCAATACGGGGTAAACGATTGAGTTGCCAGTCTACCATTGCCGTTTCTAAAAGTTGATCGATATCGGCTCGATTACTGTTAACTTGGGTTAAAATCTCAATACAGTAAGATTGAACCTCTTCTTGCTTAGCCAGTTGAATAATTTCTGGAAATTCTACCGCTGTCCCGATACCATTTAAAGCAGAGCGGGTTAATTCTATTGCTTCACTCACCATTGAACGGGCGGTTTGCAGGTCACTGGCTTTTACCTGACTACTGAGAAGGCGATCGCTACCGCGCTGTAACTCTGCCGTTGCGGTTTCGAGTGACTCCTGACTTTCCGCTGCCAGCGCCCGAACTGCGGCGATAACGATATCATTAAGCTGTTGAGTTTCTAGTTTTTCAGGTGTTGTGGGTAGCTGAGAAATTCCGAGTAAAGCCAGTTCACGGGCACTTCGACGAGCTTGCATAATGAGTTATGAGTTATTGGTTATTGGTTATTGGTTATTGGATATTGGTTATTTCTCAAGCTGGCTCATTGTTCGTTACCCACATCTGACATCTCACATCACATCCTATACCCTACCTCTAAATCCCTCAAATGACAAAGAACAAATGACTAACATTTTACCCTTCTTCTTCGAGTGAAATGGGTTGAAGCTGAGTTTCGTTGGATACAAGGGGTTCGAGTTTTTTCCCTTTAGATCGAGATTGAACAAAGGGTTGTTTTGCCGTACCCGCAGAATTAACAATTCCGCCTGAGACTATAATTTTAAAGGCATCTTCGACAGAAAGAGAAAGATTCGTGATATCTGCACTCGGAATAATGGCATACCATCCGCTGGTGGGGTTAGGAGTCGTCGGAACAAATACACTCACCATCTCCTGAGACAATTCTGTAGAGACTTCGTTGTTGACTGAACCGGTAACAAAAGCAATGGTCCAAATTCCTGGCCGGGGATATTCAATTAACACCACTCGGCGGAACTTATCATTGGAGTCCCCCAGTAGCGTTTCTAAAATTTGCTTTAAAGTTTTGTAAACTGATCCGGCAAACGGAATCGCCTGTAACAACCGTTCACTGGTATTCAGCAGCCACTGACCCGCAATATTACGCGCCATCAAGCCAATGAATAGGATACTTAATAACGGGACGGCAAACCCGACTAGAACGTTGAGTAAGTTAACGAGAATAGGATTAAGGCCATCAAACGGATTCAGTTGTTTCGGAACCCGCGTTAAGAACTCAATCACCGAGGTGGCGATTGTAATGGTGAGCCAAATTGTTGTCGCTAGGGGAATCACGACTAACAACCCAGCAATCAAATCACTTTTTAAATCTTGCTTTAAGCGTTGGAACACAGAGCGTCCACTCTCCTGTTTATGGGCTGCTATTCGATTGATCGATAGCGATGTTGATCTGTACCGCCATTGTAAACAAATATTGCTATTTTTTCATTAGCGATCGCGATCTTGACCATTAAATCTGATAGATGTCGCTTTGAGGGAAAGGGTTTAGGGATCAAGTCTTAACTGAGTTTGAAGCACTGTTAAGAAATGATCTGCTTTCTCATGAATCAATCGGGTTAATCTTTTTATTATGTCAGTGATCTGTATTTTATGAAACATTATATGGAAATTACTAGGGAATGGGGGACGGCGCAAAGCAAATAGTGACGGGCGCATGCAATGCGCCCCTACTGACTCGTTACTCTGTAGAGGTTTGGGGTTCGGCTTCTGAGGTTGTCTCTTGTTTAAATACAACCCGCAACAGTGGAGGGGCGACAAATGTTGTGATAATCACCATCAGAATAATTGCCACATCCAATGATTCAGACAAGGCCCCACTGGCTGACCCCACAGCGGCAAACACTAACCCCACTTCGCCCCGAGGAATCATCCCAACTCCGATGGCAACGCGGTTAATGTTGTCGATGCCAAACACACTAAAGCCAGAAATCATCTTCCCGAGAATCGCAACTAGAATTAGAAACGAAGCAATCACTAATCCTTCTCGGTTAGCGGGAATTGCCGGGTTAAGCACACTCAAATCGGTTTTAGCGCCGACTGTGACGAAGAACACAGGTACGATTACATCTGCAATGGGTTGGGTTAGTTCTTCCAGTTTTTGGCCATCAACTTCCGTTTCATCCAACACCAGTCCCGCAGCAAACCCGCCTAAAATCGCTTCTAAACTAATGGCTGAAGCAATATAAGACAATGCAAACGCCAAAATAAATCCAGGAATAACGATTCGTCCCCGAGTTTGAGATTGACAGGCTAAGGCAATAAAGGTGTCATTAAAGAAACGACCCAGTAAAATAGCCCCCACCAAAAATACACTGGCGCTAATAATTAAAAAGATAACGTTTGAGACATCCACTTCACCTGTTTTTGCTAGACTGGCAACCACAGCTAAGACAACAATCCCTAAAACATCATCCATTACCGCCGCCCCCAGGATAATTTGACCTTCCTGAGTGGAGAGACAGCCCATTTCAGCTAAAACTCGCGAGGTAATTCCGATACTGGTTGCTGTCAAGGCAGCCCCTGCAAAAACAGCCGCCACCACTGGGACATCAAAAATCAGAATTAAACCCGCTGTCCCGGCAGCAAAAGGAACAACCACCCCTACAACAGCCACTAACAAGGATTGAACTCCCACTGCCAGTAGTTGTCGGATATTGGACTCTAAACCAATCTCAAACAGCAGCACAATCACCCCTAACTCCGCGATGATAGAAATCACTTCACTTTGAATTTCAAAGGTCGCGTCTGCGGTCGCTGGGTCTAGGTTGGCTGTTGCTGCCAAAATACTCATAATCAGGGAAGTTGAACTATCCCCGTTTTCTGGAAAAATCACTAAGTGTAGGGCTGAGACCCCAATCACAACGCCTCCGACTAACTCTCCTAACACTGGGGGAAAACCCAGCCTACTAAAAAATTCTCCTCCTGCTTTGCTGGCAATATAGATGGCAACTAAACTCAGAAGAACCGCGCATAACACCATAGTGGGGTCAGCCGAAACCTCGTTTGTAGCTGCTTCTACTGTGGCAATTAAAGGGAAAGAATAAGGGGTCGGCACTGAGAAAGTCTCAATGGGCATGACTTGCCCCGCAATTAAATTAACCATCTCTATTGTTGCCGAATTCATCGGTGTTTATTTTAACGAATAATCTATCATAGGCAACCTCTCAATTTATTTCAAAGTTAATCGTTTATCGCAACTGACCCCGAATAAAATCTCTTTCAAGCGATAGATGATACTCCGTAGAATTTGAAGTAATCTGCTTAATAAGATATTAGGTGCAGTGATTAGATTGATTAACGTAAACGAATTGAAAATCGACCTCTCCCCAACCCCTCTCACCTCTCCCTGACCCTCTCCTACGAGGAGAGGGAAATTGTGTCCCAAAGGGACTATTTATTAATTGAGAGGGGCAAGAAAATCCCAAATTTATTGTTCACCAGTTAAGGTATTTTTCGGCATTCCCCTCCTTGTAGGAGGGGTTAGGGGAGGTCATCGAACTCACGTTTAATTATTATTATTTGTGAAAAAAATAGATTGGCAAGATTTAAAAAGAATTTTGGGTACAGTCACTTGGGTTGGGGTGAGTGTAATGGTCATTCATCATACTCATCAAGCCATCTCTCAAGCCTGGTTAACTGCTAGTCGTTCTAATCAAGGAAGAGTTTCAGCCGCAGTTGAACCCTCTCCACAGAATAGTTGGATGAGTTTTTCCTTCAGGGATTTATTCAATCAGCAAAATACTCGAAATTCTCAAAATAATGATTCGCAATTTTCAATATCTTCTGAAAAAAATACCAATAATAATCCGCAATTAACAACTCAAATTATTGCTCGAAATTGCCGACTGATTAACAATGCCGATGCTTCAGCTAGAAATGTACCTCAGGGAAAAGTTGTTTATCAGTTTGAGCCCCAAGATCAAGTATATATTGAAAATATAGGAAAACAGGGCTGGGTTCCAATTCAATACCCCATTCAAGGATATGTTGATGCGGATAATTTGACAGATTGTTAAATTAGTTATTAGTTGTTAGTTATTAGTTGTTAGTGAAGATATTCCTGTTACCCGTTCCCTATTGATTCGGATGAATCAAATCAATTGCGGCTAAAATTTGCATATAATCAAAACTCTCGACTACTGTCAATAAAAATTGTGATAAATCAGCATGAGTCTCTGCAATTTCTTCAGCGATCGCTATAATTGCACTATCTTTTCCCATCATGGCTGCTTTCTCTAGTTGAGTGATTAAACCCGGATTGAGTTGTCGGAAGGCAAGGGTTAATTGATGAGGGGAATAGGTTTCTGGGGGTGCTGGTGAATTATCTTCTTGATAAGAATAACGCAGTTGCAAGTAATGTTTTAGCGTACTAAATATTTCTGTTTCAGTAAAAGGCTTGCGGATAAACGCATCACATCCAGCTTGCAGCGCTTGATTTTCTCCGGTCATGGTTGCAGAAATTGCTACAATAGTTGTCGGTTGATTTAACTCCACTGTTTCTGAATTTTGGTTTAATTGTTCATTAAGTTGGTGGCGTTGTAACTCTAGGTCACGAATGCGACGAGTGGCATCATAACCATCTAATACAGGCATTCTTAGATCCATAAAAATCAGGTGAGGGTGTTGGGTTTGCCACTGTTGTATCGCTTCCTCACCATTATTTGCTTCCTGAATATCTAATTCTAAAATACTTAATAATTCCACCAATAAACGACGGTTAACGGGTTTATCATCCACAATTAAAATCCGATAACGGGGTTGTCCGGGTAACAGTCCGATAATCTTTTCCGTGGGAATTAAGGCTTCATCGCTTAATTCTTCTGCTGGTTGAGCTTCGATGGTAAAGTTAAAACAAGTTCCTTTTCCCACAACACTTTCTACAGTAATCTCACCCCCCATCAGTTGGATAAATTCACGAGTAATATTGAGTCCGAGACCTGTTCCTTGATTACTGTTTCGTCCGGTTTCTGTTTGACTAAAAGCTTCAAATAAGGCTTTTTGCTCTTCTGGGGCAATACCTGCTCCTGTATCACTCACTTGAAATTTTAGCCGAATTAATTCAGGTGAATTATCCTGCTGAAATAAATTAAGAGGCAATGAAACCTTTAAGGTAATCTGCCCCTTTTTGGTAAATTTAAAGGCATTATCAATCAAGTTAATTAACACCTGACGCAGTTTCATCGCATCAGTATTAATATATTGAGGAATATCCTGGGAGCGCTCTATCCTAAAAATTAAACCTGTTTCTGCTGCTTTTAACGAAAATAGATTATTTAAATCTTCCAGTAACTGCCACAGATTAACAGAGGCAATTTCGAGGACAGTTTTACCTGCTTCAATCCGCGCTAAATCTAAAACCTGATTAATAATACTGAGGAGATGTTCTCCGCTGTGTTGAATAATACTAGCACTTTCGGCTTGCTCTTGGGAGAGATTTTGCTTTCGTTGCAGGAGTTTGGCAAACCCTAAAATCGCATTTAAAGGCGATACTGCTACCGCAAGGCTCCGCCAACGCAATTCATGACTCATATTGGCGATAAAAGTACTTTTTGCCCGGTTTGCTGCAACCGCTGCAACTTTCGCTTGTTGTAATTCAATCTCGGTAAGTTTGCGATCGCTGATATCATTGACCACACACATCACACAATCTTCCCCCTCGATCTCAATTACTGTTGCAGTCAATAATACAGTTTTAGGGATTTGCTTAGCAGTGCGAAACACCACTTCAAAGTTATCCACCAGTTTTGTATGGCGCAACATTTCTGAGAAGCGTTGCAAATCATCTACGTTGTCCCATATATTTAATTCACGGCACGTCTTACCGATAATCTTGTTAATCGGAATCTCAACAAACTGCGTATATTGGTCGTTAACCACTAAAAATCGTCCCTCTGCCAAAGTCGCGATAAAGGAGGGGACGGGGTTACGATTAAATAGGGTAGAAAACTTGGCTTCAGAGGCTTTTAGCGCCAATTCAGCTTGTTTTCGCTTTGTGATATTCGCCACTGTGCCAACAAATTTAACGGCCCGATCCTGAGGATTAAAAATCGGTTGTCCTTTGGCTTGAATATAGCGAATATTGCCCTTTTGGGTAATAATTTTTACATCGGTATCAAACGGTCGAGCCGCCCTAATGGCTTCGACAACGATCTGTTGAAATCGTTCCTCGTCACTGGGATGAATTTGCTGTATCGTGAGATCCGGTCGAGAAACCGGGGCGATGTCTTCGGCTTGATAAATACGGTAAAGTTCGTTTGACCAAGTTACGGTTTGCTCGATGAGATCATACTGCCAGTTTCCCGTCTGTGCCATACGTTGGGCTTGTGTAAGGGCTGCTGTTTTCTCTGCAACAGTCCGTTCTAAATCTTTTTGATAGGAGGAGCGTAACTGTTCTGCTTGGCGACGTTCTGTAATATCCTGAAACCCATTAATCACATAGATTACTTGACCCGCATCATCTTTAACAGGGGTTGAATAAACCTCTATCGGAGTCGATCCTGTTTCCCCGGTATTTGGATCATTCCAGAGAATCTCTATATCATCAACATACACAGTATCTCCTGTGAGTGCTTGGATAGCAGGGAGTTGTTCTTGACGGTATAACTGTTGAGTGTGGCGGTCGTAAAGCTGATAAGCGTTGGATAAATGAGCCGCATCTGTGTCTATCACACCTTGGCGTAAAATCTCCCGTCCTTTGCGGTTGACTAACACGACTTTACCCTCTTGATCATGTACACTTACCCCCATCGGCACACTTTCAAGAAAACTCGAAAACTTTTGTTCACTGTCTTCTAGAGATTGAAACGACTGGTTGAGTTGAACAGTCATGCTACGAAAGGAATGGCTTACTGCTTCAATTTCAGTGATAAATGAAGGGGGAAGAGTTTGTTTAAGGTTACCGTTGGCTAATTCTCGGGCAGCTTGGGATAAATTAATTAGAGGACGACTCAGATACTGGGCAGTGAGAATACCCATAGCGAGTGAACCGATAAACGCTAAACCACAAAGCAGAATCGTTCGATGGACATTTGTATCAATTTCACCCGTAAAATCAGACGCAGGCACAACTGTAATAATCAGCCAGTTTAATTCACTATTCAGCGGCACCACTCGCACAAAGTAACGTTCATCATTAAATGAGAATGGAAAAACTTGAGTTTGATTGATTGTCTCTAGAGAAGATTCTGCATCCAGGAGATATTCTGTTATGGCGCGGGTCAAAGGATCTTGGCTATCAGTCGCGAGCAAACGTCGATGTTCAACATCTGCATTGTCTGCCAGTTGACGGCGGGGTTGTGCCTCGAAGGGAACTTCCTGTGTAGAAGTAGCAACCAGCAAACCGTTTTTTTCAATAATAAACGCTTCCCCGGTTTTACCCACTTCGATGTCTGCCAAAAAGTCACCAATTTTGATTAAACTACTACTGATAGCAGTCACCCCAAGAAATTGATTTTCAGCATCATACAGCGGCAAAGTATAAGCCCGATGGATCTCCGGTTGATCTGCGCCCTGGGCCAGACTGATGGCTAACACCCAATTCCCGGTTTCAAGATCTTTTGCTTTGCCATACCAAGGATTTCCTGGAGGATCGTTATGAGGATCGTAGTTTGTGCGGATATCTTGTAACTCTAAATTCTCACCGTTCTCCGAGGCAAAATAGCGATAAAATTTGTTATCAACAGAAGTATCCAGTTTACGGATCACTAATAGATCCGGTTGAAGTTGTTCGACTGAAATAAAATCTCCGGCTTCATTGGATAAACCTACAATACTTACTTCTGGAAAAATTTGAGTTTGCTGGACAAAGTAGTTTTGCAGGAGTTGAAGATCGTTAATATTCAATAAATCTTGTTTGACCAGCACCGAGATATTTTCTGCAGTGGATTGAATTGAGGTAAAATATGAATCTAGTTTTTCTTCGACTCGGTTACTTTCTTGCGCTATTAATTGATAGGCTAAATCTGCGATCGCGCTTTGTCCGCTACGATAAGATAAATAACCCACTAATCCAACAATACCAACAGTTTGCAGGATAAATGGAATGGTTAGGAGTGAACGTAAAGAAACCATTATTAGGGATTTAAATTTTAAGGAGGGGTGGATGTTTTCGTCATATTTCTCTCAAGGCAAAAGAGAATCGAGCAAAGACTAAAGGTTATGGGAAAAACAGAGAAGTAATAATACTTAATATACATAAAATATCAAGTTCTGCATACCCCACCCAGAGGTCAATGGCTACCTAAATTCACATTCAACATCTCCCGTCTTCCGTCTTCCAACTTCCCTCAACATCATTAACAAGAACGACTTCTAGCAAGAGTGCGTTACATTAACGCACCCTACAATCTTGCTTCCGTCTTCCGTCTTCCTTCTTCCGTCTTCCTTCAACATCATTAACAAGAACGACTATTAAAATTAATCCGGTCACTTAACTTTCTAAGTGTTTGAGCCATATCAGAATCTTTACTTTTTAATTGACTAATTTTTTCACAACCATACATAATTGTTGTATGATCTTTTCCGCCTAAAATTTCCCCCACTTTCGGTAAACTCAAATCTGTATGTTGACGCATTAAATACATGGCAACTTGTCGAGCTAAGCTAATTTCTCGTCGTCTTGAGCTTCCTTTTAAATCTTCTATCGATACTTTAAATATATCCACAACCGCTTGTAACACCGCTTCTGGGGAAGATTCTTCTACGGTTTCTTTGGGTGTTAAAACAGGGGCAATACTTTCAACCGTCATCGGTTGCCCTGAAATAGAAATATAAGCAATGGCTCGAATTAAAGCCCCCTCAAGTTCACGAATATTAGAGGTATAATGAGTGGCGATATATTCAATTACATCTCGGGGCAGTTGTACTTGTTCATATTCTGCTTTTTTCTGTAAAATTGCCATCCGAGTTTCTAAATCCGGCGGTTGAATATCAGCCACTAAACCCATCGAAAAACGAGAACATAATCTGTCTTGAATGCCAGGGATTTGTTGGGGCGGTCTATCGGCTGCAATCACCACTTGTTTGCCAGATTCATGTAAAGTATTAAACGTATGAAAAAACTCTTCTTGAGTATATTCTTTTCCTTCAATAAATTGCATATCGTCTACTAACAAAACATCCGCTTCTCGATAATGTTCTCGGAAACTTTGTAAGCTATCTCGACGAATGGCTGCAATTAAATCATTGGTAAATTTTTCCGTTGAAACGTAATAAACTTTAGAGTTAGGATTAAGTTCTAAGCGATAATGCCCAATCGCTTGCATTAAATGGGTTTTTCCTAAGCCAACACCGCCACATAAAAACAGAGGATTAAATTCTCGTCCGGGAGATTCTGCCACCGCTAATGCCGCTGCATGAGCCAAGCGACTATTAGAACCGACAACAAACCGAGAAAACACATATTTAATGCTTAAATTAGCCGATTTAGAAGCGTTTCCTGTGACTAAATCGAGATGATTACTGCCACCGGGTGACGGCCATTTCAAAGTAGTTCCCGTATTAGAATTCACGCCGGGTATTGTATCTGTAACGATGTTAATTTCCACACTGTAACCCAAAATGTCTTGTACAACCTCAGCAATCAAGTCTTTATAATATTTTTGCAACCAGTTTTGAGCAAAAGGATTAGCAGCACGAATCACTAAAACTTGCTGATCTAAATGTTCTGCGTTTGCTGTTTTAATCCATGTATTAAAAGTCGGCTCCCCCAGTTGCATTTGGAGTCGTTGTAAGACTTGATTCCATAGAGATTCTAATGAGATTTCCACAAGGAACTACCTATTAATTCAAGATGAAAAATAGCTTTTCTGGGTCTGTGACTTAATTCTCTCCGATGGCGGGGACAAGATCGGCAATAATACAGAATTAATTTAGAGTATAGCTTGAGTTGAGAGCTCGTGAATCTGAAGAAAATATATTCCAGAAGACAATTAATCAGGTAGGATGATATCCGATATGGATATGAGAGATGAAATTTCATGCCAACTTCCCCTGAGTCTTCAAAGCAGACATTGCCTGGACTGCTTCCGCCACCGACTGTGATTGTAATGATTGTAAGTGCGATCGCGATATTTCTGCTGTGTAGTAGTTTACGCCATGAGATGTTCCAATCAACCGCTTATGATCTAGGAATTTACGATCAAGTCACTTATCTGATCTCTGAGGGAGAAGCGCCAATTTCTTCGATTTTAGGGTTTCATCATTTGGGGAATCACGGGGCTTGGGCGGTGTATCCCTTGGGGTTGTTGTATAAAATCTATCCGAGCGTCTATTGGCTGCTAATTGTACAGGCGATCGCACTGGCTATCGGGGGGGGATTTGTTTGGGCGTTAGGGCGGCTTGTGGGGTTAAATGAGCGGTTGCAGGGCGCGATCGCGGCGGTTTATTTATTGTATCCGGTGGTATTTAATCTCAACTTATTTGATTTTCACCCCGAAGTGATGGCGCTTCCGGCATTATTGGGGGCAATTTTAGCAGCGAAACGGCAACAAATGCTATGGTTTTGTTTAGCTATTCTTTGGATATTGGGATGCAAAGCGGTTTTATCGTTAACGGTAATAGCGTTAGGATTTTGGTTATTGTTGTTTGAAAGACGGCGACAATATGGTTTAATTGCCCTGGTTTTAGGGACGGGATGGTTTATTATTGTCACGCAATGGATGATTCCTCAATTTAGCGGCAAGGAAGTTGAGGGAGTATGGCGTTATCGTTATTTAGGCACATCGGTTACAGAGATTCTAATCAACTTTATTCTTAAACCGCATTTAGTCCTGGGAAGATTAATATCTGCTTCCACAATTGATTATTTATTTAAACTGAGTTTACCTGTGATTTTATGGTTATCTCCGTCTCAGTTAATTTGTTTAATTCCCGCTATTCCGACTTTAATCATTAATAGTTTATCGGATATTCCGTTTCAACGCAGTCTCGCTTATCAATATTCTCTGCCTGTCATTCCTTTTCTTATTCTCGCTGTCATCAATAGTTTAAAATCCGGAGAGGGGATGTTAGGCAATTTCCTCATCAAACTAAAAGATAAAATTACATCTGTCTCATTATCCAAAGCTCAATTAATCATTTTGTGGTCTTTTTTAATCTTTTTAATTTATGGTAAATATGGTCAGTATTGGATGTATATTCAACGGATGGATACATGGACAGCGACAAGAGAAGCCATTGCAGAAATTCAACCTGAAACTACAGTCTTAACGGATAATAGAATAGCGCCACATTTAACCCATCGTCCGATGATTAAATTATTGAGTCAAGTGTCATTAGAAACGGATTTTAGTGAATTTGAACAAATTGTGTTAAATTTACGTCATCCTTGGCCAGATACGGCAGAAATTGGCAGAGAATTAGTCGAGAAACTGACAACAGACTCAAAGTTTTCTATGGTTTATCAACAAGATGATGTGATTGTTTTTAACCGCAACTTATTACTGTCTCCTGAAATTAAATCCTGAAATTATGAGTTATTTTAAGGAAAAACTAGCTAAAAATTTATCAATTACAAAACTATTTATTATTGCCTCAATACTTCTATTTTTATGTAGTAGTATTCGACATCTTCTCTTTCAATCAACTGCTTTTGAACTGGGAATTTACGATCAAGTTGCGTATTTAATTAGTCAAGGAATATCGCCAATCTCTTCCTTCTTAGAAATCCATCATTTAGGAAATCATGCCGCTTGGGCAATGTATCCGGTCAGTTTATTATACTGGATTTATCCTTCGGTTTATTGGCTACTCTTAATTCAAGCTGTTTTCTTAGCGTTAGGAGTTTATCCCACCTGGAGTTTAGCACGCCACGCCGGATTAAATCAACGGCTATCAATGGCTATTGTGATAGTCTATTTACTTTATCCTTTAATTTTTAATATTAATTTATTTGATTTCCATCCAGAAGTGATGGCAGTAGCGGCAATATTAGGGGCTATTTTAGCCGCAAAGCTTGATAAAATAGTTTGGTTTTGTCTATTAATTATTTGGGTATTAGGCTGTAAAGATGCCTTAGCGTTAACTGTAGCCGCGATGGGTTTTTGGCTATTTTTCTTTGAAAAGAAGCGAAAATATGGTGCAATTGCCCTATTCTTAGGTGTGGGTTGGTTTATTGTTGTCGTTCAAGGGATTATTCCTTATTATAAAGGTGGAGAAGGTCCCGGTGGTGTGGGTCGATATGGATATTTAGGCAATTCTGTTTATGAAATTATTCTCAATTTATTTCTCAAACCCCATTTAGTCTTAGGACGAATTTTATCTCTCAAAACAATCGAATATTTCTTATTACTGTTTTCACCCATAATTTTATGGCTATCTCCGCAAAGACTCGCGCCATTAATTGTCACTATTCCTGTTTTAACTAAAAATATTCTTTCTAATATTGATGCCCAACGAGACTTAATTCATCAATATTCTGTTCCAATTTTACCCTTTTTAATTTTATCTGTAATTTACTGTTTAGCCGATGACAGTGAATGTTTAGGTAAAAGTCTTTTAAATCAGTTTAAGTTAAAATCCCAAAAATCACTAGAATATTTGATAATAATTTGGGCAGTTATCGGATTTTTAGCATTAGCAAAATATAGCTATTTTGGCGGACGATATCTTGATAACTTAGATACGTGGCAAGCCAATAGAGAAGCTATTCAACAGGTTTCACCCCGTGGAAATGTGTTAACAACGGCTTATCTTGCGCCTCATTTATCCCATCGTCCAGTGATTAAATTTACCAATAAAGGTAAGCCGCCTCAAGACTTAAATCAATTTGATGATATTTTATTAAATCTCCGCTATCCCGGTTGGCAAAGTAATACAGAATTTGCACAAAACTTAGTTGAAGAATTAAATCAATCCTCTAATTTTAAATTGAGTTATCGTCAAGATGAGGTTTATCTGTTTCAGAAAATAGAAAATTAATCATTCAATTAAAACTATTTATTTTAAGCCGTTGCAAATCCTGTATGGGGTCGAACATCAGGAGGATGAAAGCCTAAAACAATACAATTTTTAGGAATACCTGCTTCCACTAATTCAGGAGTGACTCCATCTTCTGTATCATCTCGTTGCACCCATACTTTATTATTAATAATATCCAGATGAACAAAACAACTATGAATTCGTTTACCTCTATCCCAGCCGATAGTAATGAGTAAGTATGTATCCTTTTTCTCATCATATATCGGTTTGCATTCTATCTCGTCATAAGAATAAAAATCAGCATTTTCTTGCAGAACCTTTTTAATAATTTCTCGATAATTTTCTAAGGTATCCATTGAATAAATACTTCCGAGGATAATTTAATCTTGACTGATTTTAGCAATACGCTTTAAAATCTGTAAACAGTTATAGAGTTCTTGTTTAGCAGTTAAAGGTGCAAATACACGAGATAATGCATAATTTCCTTGGGGTTGCTGTATCAGCTTAACAAAAATAATATCATCTCCATTTGTCATCATTGCAAAGCTTGGTTTTTCAGGTTGAGGGTTTGCCATTAAATAAGCAAGGGTTTGAGGTAAAGCAGTCCAAACAGATAATGCAGTTTTTTTCGATTCTAATACAATTACCCATAGTTGATTTAATAAGACTAATACATCTATTCTGCCTTGTAATATTTCTTCCCCATCATTGATTGTTAATTGGACAGATTGTTCTGCCCTAACTTTAAAAGGTGGATCGTAAAATCCTGCAATAGCTAATAAGGGAGAAATTAATAATAATATTACTGTTCCTTCGGAACGTTGATATAGATATCGCCGATGTAATTGATCTAAAGCCATTTTTTCTGCTATCGAAATTTCGGATAAGTTTTCTTGCCATTCCAAGAAAAACGTCTCATCCTCTGTCGGTAACAGATTAAATTGTCGGTGGGCTTCTGCTAAAGTGGTAATAGCTTCAGTAATAGCGATAGACATAGATAGAATAGTTGTTTTAATTAAAGAAAACATTGCCCATCATTATAATGAACAATGCTTTAATACATATTCTACTTGTCTTTACGAACCGGTAAAATAGTTTCCATAATTTCCATCAACAACTCGAGGCGAGAAGGACGAGATAATAATGGGACTAAATTCGGCAAAGAATAGTAGTCACCGCTAAAGGTAAATGTTTCAACAGGCAGTTGCTTTTGCTTGAGTTGGTCTTCAATATAAGAACAATAATGTCCAACTCTGACAATGACAACATTCGGCATGACAGCCAATTCTCGACTATATTGAAGGTAAGCATCAGTGAAATAAGGACGAGTATTATCCCCTTCATCAGTAACTAAAATGAATTGGTCAACTATCCGACGCTGACGACGCATCGCTTCTACCGCACAACCGACACTTGTACCACCCGCAGCGTTAATATGTTTAAATGCCTTTTCCCAGTCACTTAACTCCTTGCCTTTGGCTGCGATCGGATAAGCCATCGTATCAAAAGCATACACAAACAGATCCGCTTGGGTTACCCCAGAAATTAACGCCGCCAGTTGTTTACCCACTTCAATAGCCTGAGTCATTGAACCAGATTTATCCACCAACAATGCGGTAGACTGAGTAATAGCCCCCCGACGCTTCACTTGTTCGTTAGTGACTTTATCCAACTTCGCGGCGGTTTCAGCATCCAATTCTGTAGCATTGGCAGCAACTTTGGCTTTAAATGCAGAAATACGGTTACTGGTTTGGGCTGCTTCTAACTTCGCGTCAATTAACTTCTTCACTTCCGGATGATCCATTGCCCCCCGCGCCTTGAGAGACTTCAAGTTATTGATCGCTTCCTGGGGTGTCATCGCATTAATTAACGCCACCAATACAACCGGAGTTAGTTGTTTAATCGTTCCCACTGCGATAGTATAGGGAATGTTATGCTCTACGATCAGTTTGGCTTGTTCTGTTGGAGTTTCTGCCTTGCTGAGTTGCTTAACAACAGCAGCCAGAGATCCTTCAGGCGGTTGCTCCCGAAACAAGATTGCATTTGCCCGTTCACTGGGTTTAATATGTAAACTCGCGTAGAGATGCTTCATCGCTTTACGTCCCCGCAAGGCTGCCCGATCAAACAATTCTGGGGTTTGTTCGCGTTTTTGCAGATACTGACGTACCGCTGTACGGGCGCAACGAGGCAGTTTACCGCGATGAATTTTCATGAAGTCTACCACTCGTGCCACTTGATATGGCGGCAGTTTTTGTAGTAAGATAAACCCAGCGTCGCGATGTTCGGATAAATCACTGGTGAGTAAGTGAGCGATAAAGACTTCTTTGTGATCCCGCACATCTCCGTTACGGTGATACCAAACCGCTAAGTGACCATAAAATAGCGGATCGAGTTCAACAATAAGTTGGTGAGTTTCTGCGACTTCTTCTAACTTACGGTGGGGTGTAGTTAGCAAGCTATTCAGCATTTCTAAACGCAGATCTCGTTCGTCTGTTTTCACTGCAATCATTGCAACCTCCTTTTTCGTAGCTGAGGAGGTAACCGCCGCCAGTGCTTTATCTTTTGAAGATAACCGCGCAAGTTTGAAGAGCTGTTTTTACGTTTTTGAATGGAAATCAAATGTATGTAAGCTCGTCCTATTAGGGCGCGGCGATTACCGTTAATTATATCATGTGAATTGCCAAACCGCACAAGTGAATGGAGCGTTTGCCTACTTAAGGTCTAGGCTTGCAGCATACCTCGTCAGTATGCACCGAGTTTTTGTGAACGAATGTAAGCTCCGTTAGTTAGGGCGCGGTATAGTAGTATAGCGCTACGCGCTCTTAGAACAGGGTTGAATCCCCCCTCAGTCCCCCCGAAGATATCCCCCTTCCGTCCCCCATCCCCCCTCAGTCCCCCCTTAGTAAGGGGGGTAGGGGGAAACCTAAGGAGG
>JBARXJ010000028.1:0-38595 GCA_049647265.1 Microcoleaceae cyanobacterium | reverse complement strand
AACCATACCCGCTTCAGACTTGTATAGTTTGGGTGCAACTCTAATTTATTTAATCACGCGATCGCATCCGGCAGACTTGCCGACTCGTCGCGGACGAATTCAATTTGAAGTTAGTTCTCAAATTAGTAAACGGTTTCAAGCTTGGATAAAATGTTTAATTCAACCCGATCTAGAACAACGTTTTAGTACAGCAGAAAAAGCATTAAAAACATTACAAAATGATGATCTTCCCCTAGATGGTTTCTTCAAAATTAAACCTAAACCAGAAAATACTAAAATCACTTTAAAGAAAACAGATAAAAAATTACAAATTACTATTCCTTATCTGTTTAAAAGTTTTTTGATATGTATTAGTAAAAAAAATATCACTTATATTGTTACTTTTTTTGGGATGATGATTCAGAGAAAGGTATTACCGACTAAAGATATTGTTAAGGTAGAAAGGTCTTGGTATTTGATCAGTATATTGTTCAAAAGTGATAATTTTTTGATAGAACATTTAACTATAATAGAAGCAGAATGGTTATTTCAGGAACTGATTGATTGGCTAGATTTATCAATTCAAGAAACTGATAGAACAGCTCAGCAAAGTAAGATTGATGAGTCCAATGAGAAATTAACGCCAGAAAATACTTCTAAAGACCCAAATAATAATCTTGTCAATTCTTCAAACTCATTGAGAAATAAGAAACCTTCAAAGACTAAATGCACTATTGACAAAAAAAGTGATAATATTCTAATCATTACTGCTCCTGGTAAAGTTCGTCATGGAGATTATGGTTGGGCTTTCATACTAGTTTTTAGTGTAATATTTATTGTCATTGCTACGATTGGAAAAATACCTTTATTTTTTTCATTCATTATTGCTGTTGTAGGATGTTGTGGTATTGCTGCCGTAGGATATTTTGGTATTACTGCCGAGAGTGTGTCTGAAAATATAATACTTGAGATTGATAAAATTAGGAATATTGCTATTGTTTATGCTATTGATCAGCCAGGTCAGCGAAAGGAATATTTAAGTCAGATTTTCTTTTTCTTAGAATCTATTCGAGACGTACAAGTTGTTTATTATTCAGTCTTCTACTCTGTTGAACTCAGAACTCGCTACCATGAGCAATTGTTAGTGGGAAATCGTAAGCTTTGGCTATCTAAACAGGAGGCATATTGGCTGGCTGATGAGCTGAGTCAGTGGCTGAAAGTACCTGTAACTGAAAAGAAGATGATTAAATACTCCTGACTTTGAAACTGATAGCTGAATTACACAATTTAGCCAATAAAAAAGCCCCCCAAACGGGAGGCAATTTAAGATTATGAAATATTTCTTAACTTAGCCATTAATTGCAGGTGCAACTAACGCAACTGGAGTAGATTCGCCACTCGCTAAGTCTAAGGGGAAGTTATGAGCATTACGCTCGTGCATCACTTCCATACCTAAGTTAGCGCGGTTAATGACATCGGCCCAAGTATTAATCACTCGGCCGCTGGAATCTAAAACGGATTGGTTAAAGTTAAATCCATTCAGGTTAAATGCCATGGTAGAAACACCTAAGGCAGTAAACCAAATCCCAACCACTGGCCATGCACCTAACAAGAAGTGCAAGCTCCGAGAGTTGTTGAAGCTGGCATATTGGAAGATTAAACGACCAAAGTAACCGTGAGCTGCAACAATGTTGTAAGTTTCTTCTTCTTGACCGAACTTATAACCGTAGTTTAAAGATTCACTTTCAGTGGTCTCACGAACCAAAGAAGAAGTCACCAAAGAACCGTGCATTGCACTAAAGAGTGCGCCACCAAATACCCCGGCAACACCTAACATATGGAAGGGGTGCATCAGAATATTATGCTCAGCCTGGAATACAATCATAAAGTTGAAAGTTCCAGAAATACCGAGAGGCATACCGTCAGAGAAAGAGCCTTGACCAATGGGGTAGATCAAGAAGACTGCGGTTGCAGCGGATAAGGGCGCTGAGTAAGCGACACAAATCCAGGGGCGCATTCCTAAACGGTAGCTGAGTTCCCACTGACGACCCATGTAGCAGCAAATGCCAATGAAGAAGTGGAAAATAATCAACTGGTAGGGGCCACCGTTGTACAGCCATTCATCTAAAGAGGCAGCTTCCCAAATGGGATAGAAGTGTAAACCAATGGCGTTAGAAGAAGGAACCACTGCACCAGAAATGATGTTGTTTCCGTACAGTAATGAACCAGCGACTGGCTCACGAATTCCGTCAATGTCAACCGGAGGTGCTGCGACGAAGGCGATGATGAAACAGACTGTGGCAGTTAGCAAGGTGGGGATCATCAACACACCGAACCAACCTACATACAGGCGGTTATCAGTGGAGGTGACCCAGTTGCAAAACCGCTCCCAAACGTTAGCGCCTTCGCGCTTCTGTAAAGTTGTGGTCATGATAAATATGTATTGCTTACTTGAATTGTCAAGGTACGTCGGTAGCGAGATGACTACCTTGAAAACAAGTGTATCAGCCTTACCACAATCAGTGTAGTTTTGCAAACATTTTTCAATACAACTTTGTTTTGGTTCACATTAGCCAGACTAATACGTGAAGCAAAATTGAGAAATATAAACAATAGTAAATCCTAGAAACGAAATTAGGGTTATCTGGCGCTACAGACTTCACATTTAGCAACATTAACGAGCTGTTTGCTACATCCGGAGTACCTGATAACCCTTAACACTCAAACAATCATTACGATTGAGAGTTTGATCTGAACTTCTAGACTTTGCGATAAGGAACCTGTGCGCCGATATTAATGTTAGCAACATTAACCGAAGCTACATTATTGCTAGGCTTAGGCATACTTTTAGCCATATCTAAGAAGTTGACAGGGTTGCCCGCTGTAACTTGTTTTTCTTGAGGGGTGAAACGACGAACCGAAGTCTGCCAGATCACCTGAGGGAAGCCTAACTGAGAACGATGGTAACTACCATAGCGAGGTGTTTTCAGGTTGAAAGGCATTTCTCCTTCTTCGCGTTGGGGTAAAACCCGACGGCGCTGATAGGGAACAGTATCAAAGCCATAGTTTTCGAGATATTCATCACTATTAACTAAAGCATCGATAAATCCTTGAACCCCTTTGGTCGCAATCACAATTGACCAAGCAATTTTTTCCCGCTCATTGTAAACATCCCGGCCCAGAATGCGCTGGACGCACATCTCAGCGAAACGATAGTTACTGTTGGTTTGGAAATTGCGATTGAGGAACGGTTCAGAAGTTGCTAAACCGCGAATAAAATCACGAACCGTAATTTGACCAAACTTTAATTGTGATTCTAAAGGCTTTTGACGATTAGCTTTGAGAATTTGGTGTTCACTGTAAATTTGACGATAAGCCGCCCAGATCACCTCATCCCATTCTGAACCAGACGGTAAGTTTTCCGCCGAGTAAATTCTGGGTTGATCGTCGCCGGGGATTTCGTATCCTTCAACCCGAACGTTTTGGCTTTTCGGTTTGTAATCTAATAAAGGGATCGCCACTTTATAATCTCCTTGTTGAACGTCAGTGTATATTATGGGGTGTGGCTACGATGCCAGCACGCTGCTTTTATGGCAGTATATCGGCATTACAATATCATCAGGGTAGGAGATTTTGGCGCTCTAAATCTCATTTTTGTGAATAAATGCAATAATATGTAACATTTTTTTGTGAAGAGTCATTCGTCCCCAGTCACCGATCCTTTATTACCGGATCAAACAGAGCAGTAGGAGAACAGGGCAAGTCAGGAGATCACAGGAAAATCATCAATCAAAACTTATTCAATTGTTACCAAAAAGTCATACTGAAATCCCCGAAAATTAGAATTAAGCTCTAGGGTATATTGTCCTGTAACAGGCAGTTGTCCCCTCCAAACACGGCGATCGCTACTGAGATCCTCATCACTCAATAATGATTGTCCGTTGGGAGTAATAATTTGTGGAAAAATCGAGTTACGACTTTCTACAATTAAGCTTTGATTAGCATCTCCTTCAAACAGATAGCGATGGCTGCCTCCGCCAATAATCTCTCCTTGAATCATAGCCTGGTTGCGATCTGAGGAAAAATTAATCGGCTGACTCACCCTTGCACAGCTACTGCGGGTCAGATTTTGAGCCACCCAACCCGAGATCGGCTGACGAATCTTTAGCCAACCATTCTGTTGTTGAATCACAAACAAAAATGTATTATTTTCAACTTGACCCACAATATTGTTAGGCAAAACCTCTGGAGTTGAGCGCACATTTAATGGGGGTGCCGGGTCATCAACCACTGCGGCTTCAATCGTACAACCTGCTGTAGGAGGTTGAATCACAATCGGATTAGAGCTTGGTGGCGGCTCCCCCGGATCAGAAACAACTTGAGCGATAGATTCAAACGGCTCTAGAACCGTTTGAGATTGAATTGTATAGTAAGCAACGCCTGCCGCTGTAGCGACTCCAGCCACCGCTGCTATGATGAGCTGATGGAGTTTAAACAACATAACCTTGATAAAAATTAAATTCGCCAATCCTTCTGCTCTCAATAGCCATAATATATCTTGGCTTTCAGTATTTTGAGGTCAATCGTTAACTATGCCACCCATCCAGACTGACGCAACTGTCGATTTTCTCGGATCAGAAATTCTTTCAGATTACAATACGGCACAAGTTGTGATTTTGCCCATCCCTTACGAAAAGACCACCACCTACCGTAAAGGCTGTGAACAGGGCCCAGCAGCACTGCTGAACGCTTCTCATCAACTCGAATGTTATGATGACGAACTCGGCCTTGAAGTCACAAATACAGTCGGCATCTATACCCATCCGGCGATCGCTGATACTCGGACTACACCCTCAATCTCAGCTCAGCAAATGCTACAAATCACTCAACAAACCGTAGCATCCCTGATTGCCGATAATAAATTTGTAATTGCTATTGGGGGAGAACATAGTATCACCCCAGGTGTTGTCGCCGCCTATCAACAAACCCAATCTGAACCGTTTACTGTCGTACAAATTGATGCCCACACCGACTTACGCCAAGAATTTGAAGGTTCTATCTATAATCATGCCTGTGCCATGCGGCGCATTCTTGATTTAGGCATTCCCACAGTCCATATTGGGATTCGTAGCCTGTGTGTAGAAGAAGCCGATCTGATTCAACAGCATCAACTGCCAGTGATTTGGGCCCGAGAAATTGCCACTCAACCCAACTGGATTGATCGCGCCCTGGAGAAGATTTTCACCCAGAAAGTCTTTGTCACGATCGATCTTGATGGCATTGATCCGAGTCTGATCCCAGGAGTGGGAACACCTGAACCCGGCGGACTCAATTGGTATGGACTCACAGCATTTCTGAAGCAACTATTTACCACCCATGATGTCCGAGGCTGTGATGTAATGGAGTTAGCGCCTATAACAGATTCTGTTGTTTCAGAATACACCGCTGCTAAGCTAATCTATAAGCTAATTGGGTATCAAGCGATCGCTCAAGCTTGGATTGACAGTAAATAGCCTGTCTGTACTCAGACAGTCAGAGTAGAACGAGAGGGTGTACACCGAGGTTGAATCAACAATCGCCGTTTATTGTTTTAACTTTCCGAGCAACGAGAGTGGTGAGTCATCGGTACACCGGAGTTGAACTCCGGTGCCTGCGATGACCGCATTCCGCGGTCACTTGAAGTTAAACTGTAGCAACTCCAATCAGAAGGTATGAACGGAACTCCAATTAATAATTATGCGCCGGATTTTGAACTCCCTGGGATTGATGATGCTGTTCATCATCTAGCCCGTTATCTAGAAAACTACAAAGCTGTTGCAGTTATTTTCCTGGCAAACCGATGTCCGGAAGTGATCCAATATCTGGATCGATTGAAACAACTCCAGCAAGATTATCAACCTCAAGGAATTACGCTTGTTGGCATTAATCCTAATGATGTCATTCAGTCTCCTGAGGATAACTTTGAGCAAATGAAAGATTTTGCCAACGTTCATCAACTTAATTTTCCCTATCTTCGGGATGTCACACAAGATGTCGCCCAAAGTTTTGGGGCAACTCGTACCCCAGAAGCTTTTCTCCTAGACGGTACGGGAATTTTACGATATCGCGGCCAAATAGATGATGCCCCAGCATCCCCAAAGGCAGTCTCTCAAACTTATCTGAGAACCGCTTTGAGTCAGCTTTTAGCAGGAGAAGCCATTACTCCCAGCCAAACCCGCAGTGAGGGCAAACCCATTCTATGGCGATAAAGACTGATTCAGGAATGGAGATAGAGTGAGTCGGATTCTAGATAGACTGAATAGTCAATCCTCATCACAGTTGTGGCAAGCTTCAAGACAAACAGAAAAAGTCTCAAAGGGGTTCTCCCTTTGGTGTTATCTTAAGGGGGAAGCAATTGAAACTTCAACCGTTGTTAAGACCAATCCCGATTCAAACAATCAGTATTCGGGTTTGCCTGACTCCAAACATCAATCACAGGCTAATTAACGCTTGTGTAACGACACCAATAGATGAGCTAACTCACTCACGCCCTCACTTGATATCGTTAACATCCTAATTGAAGATTATGATTACCTCAATGTCTACCCATATGGGATTATTAAGATTGTCCCGACCCATGCCACCTGTCAACTGGATTTGGACCTGTCTAGTACAGCTCGGTTATCATCAATAGGAGGTCAAGATGGGAACAGATTACAAACGGATCTTACTCAAGCTGAGTGGTGAAGCTCTGATGGGTGACTTAGGTTATGGTATCGCCCCGAGCGTCGTCCAAAATATTGCCCAAGAAGTTGGGGAAGTCGTGGCCAAAGGGATTCAAGTTGCGATTGTTGTGGGAGGTGGTAATATCTTTCGAGGGGTGAAGGCAGCTTCGGCTGGGATGGATCGGGCAACGGCTGATTACGTTGGTATGCTTGCTACTGTGATGAATGCAATTACTTTGCAGGATTCTTTAGAACAGGTGGGTATCCCAACTCGAGTTCAAACCGCGATCGCAATGCAAGAAGTTGCAGAACCCTACATTCGTCGTAAAGCCATTCGTCACCTAGAACTCAACCGTGTTGTCATTTTTGGAGCCGGTTCTGGAAATCCTTTTTTCACAACCGATACCACCGCTGCCCTGCGTGCGGCTGAGATTGATGCAGAAGTGATTTTCAAAGCCACTAAGGTTGACGGTGTCTACGATGCCGACCCTCAGGTGAAACCCGATGCAAAACGCTATAACAGTTTGACCTATAGTCATGTGTTAGCAAAGGATTTAAGAGTAATGGATAGTACAGCGATCGCTTTATGTAAGGAAAATAACATTCCGATTATTGTGTTTGATTTGACAGCGCGAGGTAATATTAGTCGTGCGGTCAGTGGAGAATCTGTAGGTACGTTTGTAGGAGGTTCATGTGAAGTTAGCTGAGGTTGAAACACAAATGAAAAAAGCAGTTGAGTCAACTCAACGGGCTTTTAATACGATTCGGACAGGGCGGGCGAATACCTCCCTATTAGACCGGATCTCGGTAGAATATTATGGGTCTCCCACTCCATTAAAGTCTCTCGCCAATATCAATACACCAGATGCTTCAACGATTACGATTCAACCCTTTGATCCTTCCAGTTTAACGGATATTGAAAAGGCAATTTCTTTGTCAGATATCGGCTTGACACCAAATAATGATGGCAAAATTGTCAGGTTAAATATTCCCCCTCTCACCAGTGAACGAAGGAAAGAATTGGTGAAATTAGCGGCTAAATATGCTGAAGAAGGTAAAGTCTCAATTCGTAATATTCGCCGTGATGCCATTGATTCAACTCGTAAGCAAGAAAAGAATAAAGAAATCTCAGAAGATGAATCTCGAGATTTGCAAGATAATGTTCAAAAGCTAACGGATCGCTATACCAGTAACATAGATGACATTTTAGCGGTAAAAGAAAAGGATATTATGACAGTTTAGTTCAATTTAATATCTTCAAAATAGATAGGTGAATTGACGAGTCATAAGATTTTACTCTTCAATAACTCTGTTGATATATGCATCTCAATTCTTTAAAATTGAGGTGTTTTTTTACGGATATTCTTTAACGGCTCTTGAATAATGTGATAGACTGATAATAAAAGATGACTACAATCTTTACTTGATTATCAGCTTGATTCCCCCAATAACAAGGGATAAAAGGAGTGAACTAAAACCTCCTTAGCAAGCAGGCCTGGCAATCTAGATCGCTCATGAAACAACAGAATAGGAAATGTTTCGGCCGATCCCATTTCCCAGATTAAATTAGGGTTAAACTGGGAATCATGACAACAGATACACAACAATTCAACGTAAATCACTAATTAATGACAACGATGTTTGACTGCATTATTGTAGGCGCGGGCCCCGCTGGAGGTGCGGCAGCTTACACCCTCGCAAAACAAGGACATTCAGTTTTAGTGGTGGAAAAAGAAGCTTTTCCTCGTCAAAAACCCTGTGGCGGAGGCGTTTCACCCGCAATTGCTCAATGGTTTGATTTTGATTTTACCCCAGCTATTTCTACAACAGTCAATAAAATTCGCTACACCTGGAAGTTAGGTGATACCGTTGAAACCGAACTGGCTACCCCAATGTGGATGGTACAGCGGGATGTATTCGATCAGTTTCTAATGCAACAAGCCCAAAATCAAGGGGCAGAACTGCGAGACGGGACCGCTGTCATAGGAATTGAGTTCAAAGGCGATCATTGGCAGGTTAATACCGCAACCGAACCCCTAACTGCCCGCTATTTAATTGCTGCCGATGGGGCTAATGGCCCCATGGCAAACTGGCTGGGGTTAAAACAATCAAAACTGCGGAAAAGTTTGACCATGGAAACGGCCAGCAGTCAAGACTATCCTCCCACCTTTGAGTTTGGTTTAGTTAAAAACGGCAGTATTTGGGGATTTCCCAAAGCGGACGCTTATTCTTTGAGTATCGCCACTTTCCGAGGCGGTGAACCCAAAAACTTAACCAAAGACTTAACTAAATATGCTACCGAATTGGGAATGAATGGAAATTCTCAAATTACTGAAAGTGCTTTATGTTTGTGGGATGGAGATAAAACCCTCCACACTCAGCATGCTGTCGTTGCTGGAGAAGCTGCCAGTATTGTTGACCCGTTGTCGGCAGAAGGAATTCGCCCCTCAATATTCAGTGGGGTAAAAGCGGCAGAAGCCGTGAGTAGCGCCTTGGGTGGCGATAACAATGCCCTAGAAAATTATACTCAAATCATCCAAACAGAATGGGGGGCTGATATGTCTTGGGCAAATCGCTTATCAGGGCTATTTTATCGCTTTCCTGGAATGGCTTATAAAGCAGGCGTTAAAGTTCCGACTGCAACCAAATTAATCAGTAAAATTCTCTGTGGTGAACTGCGTTATGCTGATATTGCTAATAAAGCCATGAAGAGTTTGTCCCCATTCTAAGCTATATTTTGAGATCAAGGTGTTTTTTTCAAATGCCTTGATCAACCCAAACAAGCTGCTAAGAAGCCGTGAGGGCAGGTAAGTTGATGATTCACCCGTGTGATACTGTTAGGAAGACCGACCATACCGTTTATGACACCAAGAGAAGAACTCTTAGAACGCTATGCAAATGGAAAACGGGGATTTATTGGTGTTGATTTACACGGTGCAGACTTACACGGCGTTAGCTTGGAAGGTGTATTACTCTGGCAGGCTAATTTAGCAGGCGTTAATCTCAAAGAGGCAGATTTAAAAAATACTCATCTCTTTGCTAATTTAAGTCATGCCAATTTAGTCTCTGCCGACTTAACAAATGCCCGATTAATTTATGCTGATTTAAAGCAAGCAGATTTAACCGAAGCGAAACTCTTCAAAGCGATTCTTAAAGGAGCAGACTTACGAGGTGCAAACTTAACAGGAACCAAATTTGTTTATGCCGATTTAAGTGATGCTGATTTACGGGGAGCCAATTTACAAGGATGTATTTTTTATAAATCTAACTTACATCATACGAATTTACAAGATACAAATTTAACCGAAGCATTATTACTCGGAACAGAACTCTATTATGCTATTTTATCTGAGAATAATTAATAATAAAAGCTGTTGCTGCTTGAGCCGTTGTAATTGCCGAATATCAATTGTTAACTAATCGCAAAAGCTTAGTCTAACAAAATATTAGAATCAATTAGAAAAGAGTTAAGGTGAGGATAAATTGCATATTTGTTACGCCTACACTCAGCCGTTTAGCAAATTATATAAAAGAGTACACTACGCACCTACATCTAATCGGGTATGATTTCACAACTGATAGGAGTATATTGTAAACGTGATTAACAATGTCACATCGGAAGATACGGCGGCTGTAATTGCCTTAGCTGAAGCAAGCGGTTTGTTTAATTCCGATAACATTGATCAAATTAAACAGAGTTTAGCCGACTATGTTAGCGGTAATAACGACCTTTGGTTGATTGCAATAGATGAAAAGCCAGTTGGTGTACTTTATTGTACTCCAGAACCCATGGCGGAGGGAACATGGAATATTTTGATGCTTCTGGTTAGTCCTAATGTTCAAAGACAAGGACATGGTCAATCTTTAATTAGTCATGTAGAGGAAACTTTAGCCAGTCGTGGCGCACATTTAGTTATTGTAGAAACATCAAGTATTGATGAGTTTGAAAAAGCGCGATCTTTTTATGTTAAGTGTGGGTATAGCGAAGAAGCAAGAATTCGCAACTTTTATGCAGCAGGAGATGATAAAGTTGTTTTCAGTAAAGACTTAACTGCTTTTACTAAAGGAAGCTGAATAATATTTTACTTCAATAGGAATTCGCGATCGCCTAGTCTGTGCCATAGCAGTATAGCCTTCTTGTTAGACGAAATTAATCTAAATCTTCCAGAATACTCGATTGAGATAGGATTAAAGTAGGTTTTAAAGGTAAAGCGCGAGTCTAAAGTATGATTTTTTTAAGCGATCGCAATTATAAGGTATGAAACCAACACTAACTATTGAACAATTATGTACTGAAGCAGCTCGGTTTGCTGAGATAGAATCTATATATGATGAACCTACACTTTATGGAGTTACTGATGGAAAAGCTGTAGGAACTTATCTCGAACATAAATTCATAGCTTACTTAGCTGACAACTATATTTTTCAGCCAGGGAATTCAGCCTTTGGCATTGATCTTCCTAATCTTGAAGTTGATATTAAGGTAACCAGCATCAGACAGCCACAATCTTCTTGTCCTTTTAAGTCAGCCACACAAAAAGTCTTTGGACTAGGGTATCATCTTCTGATTTTTGTTTATGAAAAATATGATGATTCAAATAATAGAACTGGGAGATTAAATATGCAGCATACTATTTTTATAGACAAAAGCAGGACAGCAGATTTTCAAACCACTAGAGGTATTCTAGATATCTTAAATAGAGATGGGAATAAGGATGACATCATCGCTTTTTTAGGAGATAGAAATTTACCAGTTGATGAGATTGGTGCAAATCAGTTGGCTGACAGGATTTTAGAATTACCTCCAAATCAAGGTTATTTAACAATTTCAAATGCCCTCCAATGGAGATTACAATACAGACGTGTCATTCAGACAGCAGGCAATATCTCAGGAATAATTAGAGTTCGATAATCAAAAATGGCTAAGTCATTAAATAAACGGCAGTTTGGTGATTTTCAAACACCCGATAAGCTGGCGAAAGATGCAGTTCAAATTCTTAGAATAAATCACAGAATATCGCCGGATGTAATAATAGAACCCACTTGTGGAAAAGGAGCGTTTCTTCAAGCTTCACTCAATGAGTTTAAAGGTGCAAAAGTTATAGGTTTTGAGATTAACAATAAATATATTGATGAAGCCAGAATTTCTATATCCAAATCTCCCAATTTTGAGAATGTAAGTGTTTATCAAAAAGATTTTTTCGAGATGAACTGGGATAATTTGATCTCTGGTTTTTCTGGATATATTTTAGTAATTGGTAATCCTCCTTGGGTTACGAGTAGCGAATTAAGTCTTCTTAACAGTAATAATTTACCTTTAAAGTCAAACTTTCAAAATCGCAGAGGTATTGAGGCGATAACAGGAGCAGGAAATTTTGATATTTCAGAATGGATGATTTTACAATATACTGAATGGCTATCCAAAAGAGAAGGTACTATCGCTGTATTGTGTAAGTATTCAGTGGCTCGCAAGGTAATAAAACAGGTCAGAAAAAAATCAGGATATAGATTTTCTGCCTCTATCTACTTGATTGATGCAAAAGCTTACTTTGGAGCATCAGTAGAAGCTTGCTTCTTCGTTTTATCCACTAATTTAAGTGCTAATTCTGATTGCAAAGTCTACAAATATTTAAAGTCAAATCAGATAATACATTTAATTGGTGAAAGAGACGGATTAATTATTCAAGACACAGCTAAATACGATAAATGGAGACATTTATTAGGTCAAGATACGAAATATATATGGCGTTCTGGAATTAAACATGATTGTTCTAAAGTTATGGAATTTGAGAAAATTGAAAACGGATTATTTCTAAATGGAATGCACCAAAAATATTTTCTTGAAAAAAAATATCTATATCCTCTTTTAAAAAGCTCAGATATTGGTAATGGTAGAATTTATAATTATCGAAAGCTTGTTTTAGTTACCCAAAAATTCGTTGGTGATGATACAAGCATTATTCGAGATAAAGCCCCTAAAACATGGCAATATTTACTGGAGCATGATCAGCTTTTAAAAAATAGAAGAAGCTCAATATATCAGAATAAGCCACTATATTCTATATTTGGTGTTGGCTCATATTCTTTTCGGAGGTGGAAAGTAGCAATATCTGGGCTTTACAAGCAATTGAAATTTTGTCTAATTAAGCCTTTAGATGACAAGCCAGTTATGGTCGATGATACTGTCAATTTTCTATCTTTTGATGATGAGGAAGAAGCTAAGTTTATTTTAGAGCTTGTTACTTCAAAACCATCACTAGAATTTTTAAATTCAATGATTTTTTGGGATGAAAAAAGACCAATCACGATAACTATATTAAAACGGCTTTCTCTCAAAGCTGTTGCCCAAGAATTAGGCGTTCTGGAAAGATATTTACAATGGGCTGAGGCTGTTCAACTAGTAAAAAAACAGTAGGGTACGTCCCACAGACACACCTTATATGAATCTATGTCTAACTTCAAGGTGATCTGATGTATAAATATAGAGTAGGAACACAGTAAAGCTTATGACTTTAGCAATTGCCCTTGAACCTGCACCAATAGAGACTGATGCTAACGGCGTTGTACGAGTTGCTAAAACTCGCGTTACTCTAGATACTGTCGTAACGGCTTTTTTGGAAGGATGCACACCAGAAGAAATAAAACAGCAATATCCGTCGCTACAGCTATCGGATATTTACTTAGTGGTTGGTTACTACCTAAGACATCGAGAAGAGGTTCATACTTATCTGACAGAACGTCAACACCAGGCAGATATTATTCGACAGGAAACTGAACAACGTTTTAGTCCAATAGGGATTCGCGATCGCCTTGTTGCTAGACGAAATCAATCTAAATAGTTAAGAATGATCCAATTTCTGGCTGATGAGAATTTTAACAACCAAATTGTGCGAGGTATTCTTCGTCAAAATCCAGATATTGATATTGTGCGTGTTCAAGATGTAGGTTTGTCAGGAGCAGATGATCCTGCTGTGTTAGCATGGGCAGCACAGGAAGGACGAATTGTTCTCACTCATGATGTTGCGACGATGATAACTTTTGCCTACGAACGCATTCAATTAGAATTACCTATGCCTGGATTATTTGAAGTCAGCCGTCGTGTATCTGTCGGGTTAGCAATAGAGGAAATTATTTTGATTGCAGAATGCAGCTTAGAGGGAGAATGGGAAGGACAAGTTAGATTTCTTCCTCTCCGATAAATGAGCTGAAACAGTCTATTAGGAGGAATTGAGTGTGTATCAAATTGAAAGTGTAGAAATTGATGGGTTTTGGCAGCAGTTTAAGGCTCAATGTACTTTTAAGCCTGATGTAAATATCATCATAGGAAGGAATGGCACAGGCAAGACAACATTCATGAATATTCTGCATTCTGTGCTAACAGTTGATACCACAGGGTTAGCAGAAAATGAATTTCAATCTGTAAATATTACCTTGTCTGAAGGAACAGATAAATGCTCTATAATTGTCGTGAAAGAGGAGAGTGATCCTTATCCGATAGTCACATACAACACACCTCAAAAACCAGAAAATAAATTTCGTTTAAGAGGAATTGATGGTAGGAGAATACCTCTCTCCCTTCGTCGGAAATTATATGAAGAATTTGATGATATTAAAGAAGAACTTGCATCTTTAGTTTCAATTGCATCTATATCAGTCTATCGACTCCGAAATGATGATGAATATGAAGTTAAAGATCGCCATGGCTTAAGAATAATTTCACCTGTTGACTATAGATTGAATCAAGCTCTGCAAGGTCTTACTCAATTTCAGCTTGAGCTGGCTCAACAGGCAAGTGAAGTTTCTGATCAACTACAATCAGATGTTTTAGCATCAATCTTATATAGTCAAGAAGATGCAAATGATAATGTATATAATAATTTAGATTTTGATAAAGGTAAGGAGAAAGATGAATTAATTTCTGCTTATGAGCAGCTCAACTCTTCTAATAAAGAAATTGAGCAGAAAATTGAGTTTCATGTCAATTCAATTGATCAAACGATTCAAAAAATTGAACAAGCAAAGAAATCAAAACAAGAAACTGAAAATCAATCTATTGATATGAAGCCGTTAGAAGCACTGCGAAGAACACGACGAATTAGAGATTTGTCAATAGAAGCTAAAAATAAAACTCAAGAAATATATTCCCAAGTAAATTTGTTTATTGATATACTTAAAGAGTTCGTTAATGGAAAAGACTTTAAGTTTAATTCGGGAAAATTAGTGATTTCTAATAAATATGGGCAAATTGATTATGTTCGTCTTTCATCCGGTGAAAAACAACTCATTATTTTGCTGGTTGAGGCACTATTACAAAATCAACGCCCACATATTTTCTTAGCAGATGAGCCAGAGTTATCTCTACATATTGCATGGCAGAGAGAAGTGATACCAGCAGTCCGAAAAATAAATCCTAATGCTCAAGTGATAGTGGCAACACATTCACCAGAAATCGCTTCAAAATATCGTGATTCAATTGTTGATATGGAGGATCTTGTGCATGGCTAATCTTTCATACTCCATTGATGCTAAGAATGTTCGCAATGAATTTTTTAGAGTTGAAAAAATGCTTTATGTTGAGGGTGATGATGATATTCCATTTTGGGAGTTTATATTTAAAAAACTTAATAACAATTCTGTAAGAGTAGAAAAGGTTGGCGGAAAACCTCAACTTAAGAAGTATGTTGAGGAAGTAGTTTCTGGTCAAGGAGACTATCTTATTGCTCTGGACTCAGACTTTGATAAACTTACCCCTCAAGAAGAGCATCCAAATATAATTTATACCTTCGGATACTCAATTGAAAATACGATAATAACAGATTTAGTTTTAAATGAAGTATTGTGTACGCTTTGTAAGTTACCATGTCGCGATATACCAGAGTCCCTCTCTAGGGAATGGTTATTAGGCTTAGAAAGAACAGCTAAACCTTTAGTTTTACACGCCATTGTTAACCATGAAGATCAGTCAGGCTGCTCTATTATTCCTGACAATAGTGATCGGTTTATGAAATCAAAAAAATCATGTGAGTTATGCGAGCAAAAAATAAAAAACTATCTCGATCCGTTATCAATAGAAATCAGTGATGAACGATGGACGAAAATTGAAGCTATCCTAAATTCTACAAGATTAAAGATTTTAGATTTGCTTCGCGGACACTTTTTAATGTCGGCTACTCTTCGCTGGATGAAAACTGAAACAGAAAAGCGAAAAAAAAATAGTGTATCAATCTCTGAGGAAATGCTGTATAGTAGTTTGTTACTTGCCTTTAAATCTTTATTTGATTCTACACATCCTCATTATGATTACTATAGAAATAGTCTTGATGCAATTATTTGGGATGAAAAGCGTAAGACAAAAGGAAAGGGCGCATTCAATGCGCCCCGACGGTAACGATATCAACAGTCGTTTATAACTGTTTGACTTCAGAGGATAACTGCGCCACAACGTCTTTGGCACTGCCAAATAACATCATGGTTTTGTCTTTGTAAAATAGCTCATTATCCACACCAGAAAATCCTGTATTCAAACTGCGCTTAATCACAATCGTATGTTTGGCACTATCTACCGCCAGAATCGGCATTCCGTAGATCGGACTATTTTTGTCTTCCCGCGCCGCTGGGTTAACAACATCATTTGCCCCAATCACTAACGCCACATCCGTTTGCTCAAATTGAGGGTTGATATCATCCATATCATACAACTGAGAGTAAGGAACGTTCGCTTCTGCCAATAATACGTTCATGTGTCCCGGCATCCGTCCCGCAACGGGGTGAATTGCGTATTTGACATCAACGCCATTACCTTCAAGTTGATCGACTAATTCTTTAACCGAATGCTGCGCCTGGGCAACCGCCATCCCATAACCGGGAATAATCACCACAGAACGAGCATAACCTAACATCATGGCTCCTTCTTCAGAGTCGATGGAATGAACGGTTTTATCGCCCTGAGAACCGCTTCCTGACGTACCTGTGCCGCCTTCACCTGTACCAAAGCCTGCGAATAGAACATTGGTGATAGAACGGTTCATTGCCTTACACATAATAATGGTAAGAATGATACCCGATGCTCCCACTAACGCCCCGGCAATAATTAACAGGTTATTCATCACCACAAAACCTGCCGCACTGGCTGCTAAACCGGAGAAGGAGTTTAACAGGGAGATAACAACGGGCATATCGCCGCCGCCAATGGGAATAACAAACAGTATCCCCAGGATAAGGGAAATCACTACAATTCCCAGGAAAACGTTGATGTTGAAGGGGTTAATGCAGATATAAACACTACCGACAACAAAACCGACTAATAATAAGATATTAAAGGGTTGTTGCAGCGGGAAGGTAATCGGAGACCCACTCATCACGCCTTGCAGTTTAGCAAAGGCAATCATCGATCCGGTAAAGGTGACACCGCCAATGAGTACACCTAAAACAGCGGTAATGGTGGTGGGTAAAGGGGGCATATCGGCAGTGGCTAAATAGCGCCAAAATTCACCAACAGCAACTAAAGCCGAAGCCAAACCGCCTAAACCGTTGAATAACCCCACCATTTGGGGCATATCGGTCATTTCAATTTTGTAGGCGGCGATCGCACCAATCACTGAACCAATGACGATCCCAACTAAAATCATCTCATAGTTGAGAACTTCCTGTTCTAGCAAAGTAGCCGCGATCGCAATAAACATCCCGACAGAAGCCCAGATATTCCCATTACGGGCAGTTGCCGGAGATCCTAGCTTTTTCAAGCCAAAGAAGAATAGGGTAACAGCCACTAAGTAGCTGAGTTGAATTCCGGTGGGTAAAAAGTCGCTCATGCTTTAGCCTCCTTTTTCTTGAACATTTGCAACATCCGATCAGTAACGAGAAAACCACCGACAACGTTAATCGTCGCCAGTACAATTGCAATTAAGCCGAGAATAACCGTGACATTCCAGTCGCGATCGCCAGCAATAATTAACGCCCCCAATACGGCGATACCGGAAATCGCATTCGCACCGGACATTAGGGGAGTGTGTAAGGTGGGAGGGACTTTTGTAATCACCTCAAACCCGGCAAATGTTGCCAGGACAAAGACAAATAAGGCGGAAATTAGTGTTTCTGTACTCATAATTTGTTTGTTGTGCGTTTTTCGTTATTTGTTATTCGTTTTTTTAACCAATGACTTCGGACGAATAACTAACAACCAATGACTTCGGACTAAGAACTAACCGCGACTCCCAAGGCATCTTTCACCCGTGAGGAGCGAATTTCGCCCTCGTGAGTTACACAAGCGCCGTCGATAATGTTGTCTTCAAAATCGAGTTGAAGTTCACCGTCTTTTGTTGTCATTAATTTCAACAACGACAATAGGTTTTTAGCGTAAACTTCACTGGCATGAATGGGCATTGAAGACGGTAAATTTGTCGGGCCAATCATTGTAACCCCTTGCTTGATCACATCTTTACCCGCTTCTGTCCCTTCGCAGTTTCCCCCTTGAGAGGCGGCTAAATCAACAATCACCGATCCCGGCTTCATTTGACTCACCATCCCTTCCGTCACCAATACAGGTGCTTTTCTACCGGGGACTTGGGCTGTGGTAATCACCACATCAGAAGCCGCAACGTGCTTGGTTAAGACTTCACGAGTATACTCTTTGGCTTTTTCAGAGATTTCTTTGGCATAACCCCCTTCAGCTACGGTGTCTTCTTCTAACGTGACATCAACAAACCGCGCCCCTAAACTTTGCACCTGTTCTTTCACTTCTGGGCGAATATCAAATGCTTCGACCACAGCCCCTAAACGTCGGGCGGTTGCAATGGCCTGTAAACCCGCAACACCGACTCCCATGACTAATACTTTTGCGGGTCTAATGGTGCCTGCAGCAGTGGTTAACATCGGGAAATATTTCGGCAAAGCAGTCGCGGCAATTAACACTGCTTTATAGCCCGCGATATTCGCCTGAGAGGACAATGCGTCCATGCTTTGCGCCCGACTGGTACGGGGGATCATTTCCATGCTAAAGGCTGTGATTTGGCGTTCTGCCAGCTTCTGGATTAATCCCGGTTCACCTAAAGGGTTCAAGAAGCTAATTAAAATACTGCCCTCACGGAGTTTATCCACTTCATGGGCTTCAATGGGACTGACTTTGAGGACAATATCCGCTTCTTGGCGTAATGCTCCTGGATCAGTATAAATCGTGGCTCCTGCTTCTTCGTAAGCCGTATCTGAGAAAAATGATCTTTCCCCCGCCCCGGCTTCGACTCCGATTTCAACGCCTTGCTTGACCAAACGGGCGACTACATCAGGAATTAGGGCAACTCGACGTTCATCGACCTGTGTTTCTTTTGTGACGGCAATTTTCATTTCATCACCTCTCCTTAAAATTCAAAACTTATAGAATACCGCAGCTCAAGACTTTTATCTTTAGTGGTATCTCCTGTTGTAAACTGTACCAATATCGCCATATTCGTTTTTTGAATAAACATTCGCCAACACACTGCATTAGCCGCAGTCGCAGCAATCATCCTATCCAGACTCTTTGCACTGCAACTCGACATTACAGCCGGACTTATGGCAGAATAATTGCTTATCCGAGCATCTTAGACCGATTTTTAGAGTTTGATTCTTATTCTTTAACTTGTCTTCATCTCGTTCAGGAAAATCCCATAACGTTGCAGTTTGTAACAGGAGTGTTTATGCGTCGTTTATTTTTAGGAGTTGCCCTGACAGGGTCTTTACTGTTGGGTTTGCCGACCGCAATACTGGCTCAAGGACTGCCTGGAGTGACGCTATTTGGCGGCCCAGAGCGAGAGAATCTGTTAAACTTTTTCTTGCAAAGTGGCAGGGCTGGAGAACGCGATCGCTATAAACTCCGGATTCCGGCTGATAAGCTCAACTTAGCCGTTGAGTTGATTTCTATTACTTACCCGGATTATTACAAAGGTAAACTTGATCCTGATAAAGTTGAAATTCGGGTTAAAAATGAACCGATTGCTTTAGAAGATGTTGTTGTCGATGGGGAAAACAATTTCGTTGAAATTTACCCGGCTGAACCGATTCCGGCTGGGACTAAAATTGAAGTTGTCTTTTCTAACGTCAGAAATCCTACCTTCGGCGGTATGTATCACTTTAACGCCAATATTCGCACCCCTGGGGATGTTCCGATGTTGCGCTATGTGGGGACTTGGTTACTGAGTATAGATTAAATTGAGTCATTAGTTGTTGGTCGTACGGTTATTGGACAGAGACATAGTGAAATGCTAGAGCGGTTAACGGTTAGTGTGAAATGACCAATAACGAATAACGCTCTGACTAATAACCCATAACAACTATGTTAAAATTATGGATTGTGAATTTTAGCTCATTCATTTAGGTAAAATTATTATGGCTCAACAAACTTTAAAAGGAACCTCTCGCAAAAGAAAAAGAGTCTCTGGATTTAGAGTCCGGATGCGAACTCGTACCGGTCAGACTGTGATTCGAGCGCGTCGTAAAAAAGGCAGAGCACGTTTAGCGGTTTAAGGTCTGCAATAGGATGAGTCTTCTCATCCGAACAAAAAAAATAGGCGTTGCAGCCAACAAATTCATTGCAAGAACAAGCGATTCTTTCAGATGAATCAACAGTAACAACAAATTAGTTTATGTTACCTGCGGCGAATCGACTGAGGCATTACAAAGATTTTAAATCCGTCTATGCTAAAGGAATACATCGCAAAACCACTCATCTCAGTCTCAGAGCGCTATATTCTTCAGAACCGCTGATAAAGCCCAGTCGAATTGGCATCTCAATTAGCCAAAAAGTCAGTAAAAAAGCAGTGATTCGCAACCGCATTAAACGACAAATTCGTTCGGCGCTGCGGCAGATGTTACCTCAACTTTTACCGGGTTGGGATCTCGTGATTATTGTCAAGCCCGTAGCAACGGAGTGCAATTATGCCGAATTTCTGCAAGAATTAGAACAGTTGTTGGTAAAAGCAGAGGTTATACATGGGCATACGGGAGGATAATTTTTATGAAGGCGGCCCCCACATTGGTGATTTGATCATCAATATACTGATCGGTACAACAGTGATTGGTTTACCCCTAACCGTTGGGGCGGTTGTCAGAGCGTTGTGGCTACGCTACCGCATTACAAATCGCCGAATTTGTGTCACGGGTGGCTGGATGGGACGCGATCGCACAGATGTGATCTATTCTGAAATTGTTAAAGTGGCAAAAGTTCCCCGTGGCTTAGGATTTTGGGGAGATTTAGTCGTTACAGTGCGTAATGGGAGTCGGATAGAACTGCGGGCATTACCCAGATTTCGTGAAATTTATGATTATATCCTAGAAAAATCTTCTGTGAAGGCACAACAAGCCAGTAGCTCAGTGGGAAATTAGGCGTAGATTGCTGATTCTATTTTTAGGAAAATTCATGCGAGCCGCAACATCTAACCGGGATGATTGTTGTTCAGACTGATTAATCTTTTAGACTAAAATAACCAACTTAACTCAAGACGAATGGACTTTGGTATCGGATTTTTATCCAATAATCTCATGTTACCGATCCTGGATTTTTTCTACGGGATCGTACCCAGTTATGGCTTAGCGATTGTAGCATTAACGCTAGTGATTCGCTTTGCCCTATTTCCCCTCAACGCTGGCTCAATCCGTAATATGCGGCGGATGAAAGTAACTCAGCCGTTGATGAAAGAGCGCGTCGAGAAAGTACAAAATCTCTACAAAGATGATCCCGTCAAGCAACGGGAAGAAATGAGCAAAGTGTATAAGGAATTGGGAAATCCACTCGCTGGATGTTTCCCTTTACTGTTACAAATGCCGATTCTGTTTGCTTTGTTTGCTACCTTACGGGGATCGCCGTTTGCAAATATTAACTATACGGTTGATTTGCAAATCTTTCCTAGCGCCAAAGTCGAACAGATTCAACCCCAAGCTTACGCCACTAAATCCCAAAATATTTATGTCTCAGATGGGGTGCATGCGTCTGTCGCGGCCCTATTACCCGGTGGAAATCGACTCGTCGAAGGAGAAAAAGCACAGATCAAACTCCAAAGTGTTGACGGCCAAACTCTAGATACATTGCTGAGTGAATATCCCGATTCTGAAATAACTGTTAATTGGACAGTGCTTCAAGGGGAAAATTTGGTTGAGATTGACGGGCAAGGTAATATTGTTGCTTTAGCGCCTGGAGATGTCAAACTACAAGGCACAGTCAAAGGAATTGCGGCTGACAAAGGCTTTTTGTTTATTGATGCTTTAGGTCGGGTCGGTGCCATGGATGATGATGGTACCATTCATTGGGATATTGTTGGGATGATTCTGGGTTTTGGGATTAGTCTTTATCTCAACCAAGTGTTGTCTGGACAAGGAAAAGGTGCCAGCGGCAACCCTCAACAGGATACGATTAATAAACTGACTCCGGTTTTATTCTCGGGGATGTTCTTCTTCTTCCCGTTACCGGCTGGAGTATTGTTGTATATGTTGATTGCCAACATTTTCCAAACGGGTCAAGCGTTTCTTTTATCGAAAGAACCTTTACCGGAAAATCTGCAAAAATTGGTAGAAGAATCGGAAGTTAAATCGGCTAAATCTTCTAAAGATAGCAAAGATGGTACAGGCGGACGAGAGGCATTACCTTTTGAACCCGGCGGACGGTCTAAAAAGAAAGCTTAAGCAGTTTAGCGGGGGTAGCCTTCAGTGTTGCCCTGTTCATTTTCAACCCGAACTGGGATGAGATTATTTCACTTAATCAAGCATGGATCATCAACAGATAGAATCAGCCGCATATTGGTTAGAGCAATTACTCAAGTTAGCTAATCTTCCCACCAGTGTTAATCCTGTGGAGGAACAAGATAGCTGTTGGCTCACCATTAATGCAGACAATTATACCCCGGAAATTGTCGCGGCCTTAACCGGAAACAGTGGAGAGGGACTCGATAGTTTGCAGTATTTAATTAATACTTTGCAGAATATCGGCAAAGAAGATGATCAAAAAACAGCTTATACTGTTGAACTCAATGGCTATCGGGCGCGTCGTTATCGAGAGTTACAAGCTTTAGCTGAAAATGCGGCGAACCAAGTTCGTCAAACCGGAGTAGAGTTAGAGGTTAAATCCCTCTCTTCTGTCGAACGGCGCTTAATTCATAGCTTGCTACAAGATAGCGAAGATATTGAAACCTACAGCCGAGGACAAGACCCTGACCGTCGTTTGGTAATTAAAGCCAAAAGTTACTCTTAGTTCAACTTAGAGTGGTTACTTGCTAATCAACATATATGGATGCGATTTATATCCCTAATCTACTGACAGCGCCTCAACGAACGATGGGGTTTGAGTTTGAGGAAGTTTTCCCCAACTTAGAAACTTTAACCCCCGTTCGCGGTTACTTTCGGATTACATACAAAACCACGTTTTTAGAAGTGATGGCAAAAGCCGATACCATTGTGACGCTGAGTTGTCATCGCTGTTTACAACAGTACAATCATCGCTTATCGGTGGATAATTCTGAGATCATCTGGTTAAGTTTATCAGCCTCACCGAACAACTCAGACAGCCTCTGTGAAGAGGTGGCATTAGAAGATTTAGTCGAAAGTGTTTCCCCTCAGGGATATTTTGATCCCCAGGATTGGATTTATCAACAGTTGTGTCTGGCATTGCCTCTCAGACAACTCTGTAGCGGGGATTGTCAGCCCCCACAAACGACCCACATGGGTAAAAATGATGAAATCGTCGATCAACGTTGGGCAGCCCTGAAAGACTTAAAACAGCAGTTTCCCGGATGATGACATTTAACTCAGAATTTGAATTACTGTTGCGATCGCGTTACGCTCTAATTTACATTCCGACGATGGAAGAAGAGCGGGTCGAGTCTGCCATTCAAAAATCGGCTCAACATCAAGGAAATCGCGCGGTTTACATTTGGGATTTTGTCGAAGGTTATCAAACGGGAAATCCGAATGATATCGGTACAGGTCGTCGTAACCCCTTGCAGGCGTTGGAATTTGTCGAGAAATTGCCAGATTCCAGCCCCGGTATTTTTATCTTACGGGATTTTCATCGATTTTTAGACGATGTTTCCATTTCCCGTAAACTCCGCAATTTAGCGCGGCGGTTAAAATCTCAGCCGAAAAATATTGTATTATTGTGTCCTCAAATTACCATTCCAGAAGATTTGAGTGAAGTCTTGACGGTATTAGAATTTCCCTTACCCGATACAGCCGAAATTCGCACAGAAGTTGAACGCCTTTTAATTGCCACAGGACACCCGTTAGAGACTAAATTACTCGATGAGATGGTACGTTCGTTTCAAGGGCTATCAATGGAACGAATTCGCCGGATTTTAGCTAAAGCCGTTGCCACTCATGGGGAATTGCGTTTGGATGATGTGGAATTAATCTTAGAAGAAAAACGTCAAACCATTCGCCAAACTCAGATTTTAGACTTTTATCCCGCCCAAGAAAACATCTCAGATATTGGCGGACTGGATAACCTGAAAGATTGGTTATTACGACGGGGTGGGGGATTTTCTGAACGGGCGCGGCAATATGGTTTACCCTATCCTAGAGGATTGTTACTCGTCGGCATACAAGGGACAGGAAAATCCCTGACAGCCAAAGCCATCGCCCATCATTGGCATCTTCCCTTGCTACGACTCGATGTCGGCCGTTTATTTGGGGGGTTGGTGGGAGAATCTGAATCTCGGACGCGCCAGATGATTCAGTTAGCCGAAGCCTTAGCCCCTTGTGTATTATGGATTGATGAAATTGATAAAGCGTTTGCTGGAGTCGAAGGTAGAGGAGATTCAGGGACAAGTAGCCGGGTATTTGGGACGTTTATTACCTGGTTAGCGGAGAAAAAATCCCCTGTATTTGTTGTGGCAACAGCCAATAATATTCAAGCGTTACCGCCAGAAATCCTCAGAAAAGGTCGATTTGATGAAATCTTTTTCGTCGGTTTACCTTCTCAAGAAGAACGAAAAGCCATTTTTGAAGTGCATTTGTCTAAGTTACGCCCTCATAATTTAAAGCAATATGATTTAGAACGATTAGCCTATGAAACCCCTGATTTTTCTGGGGCAGAAATTGAACAAACCTTAGTTGAAGCGATGCATATCGGGTTTAGTCAAAATCGAGATTTTGCCAGCGAAGATATCTTAGAAGCCGCGAGTCAAATTATTCCATTAGCGCGGACTGCAAAAGAACAAATTCAGTTTTTGCAAGATTGGGCAGCGGCCGGAAAAGCCCGTTTAGCCTCGCGGAGTAGTAATAAGAATTATCCGACATTATAACAAGTTTTATAATAATGAGTACTTGTGTATTGATACAACATCAGTACAGGTTAAGGCTGGTTTTTTCATGTCCTTGAGGAAAGAATGAGGTTTCAGTACTTGAGTTAACAGAGTACGAATTAACGTGAGTTCGATGACCTCTCCTAACCTCTCCTACCCACCCCTAGCCCCTCCCAGGAGGGGAGAGGAACAAATGGTCTCCCACAATTGGGGGATGTGGTCGGGGGTTAGAAGAGAATCAGAAAAATACCTTAACCGATGAACGATAAATTCTAGGTTGTCTTGCCCCTCTCAATTAATAAATAGTCCCTTTGGGACACAATTTCCCTCTCCTCGTAGGAGAGGGTCAGGGAGAGGTGAGAGGGGTTGGGGAGAGGTCGGTTTTAAATTCGTCCAACTCACGTTAATACAAGTGTCGGAACTTTTTTATCAATTTTGTACTAGATTTGAGTATTTTAGACACAGAGATAAGGTTGAAAAAGCCATTTTTTTTTACTTCATAAGTATACATAAATAATCAAATAACTATAGTAATTTATAACAGAAAACATTGCAATAATTCAAGCTTAATATTTTATATGATTATTGTTTATTAGATGCGTAATATAGAGCAAATACGGGATAAAAATTTTAGCTTATAATCCTATAACATAAAAATAAAAAATTGAATTTTTGTAACGATATTCCGGATTTATGTTATGTTGATATATGATGAAATCAGTTAAATAAAACGAGCTATAAATTCAGTGAAAACCTTGTTATTTGCAACAATAGCAAAGGTAAAAGCTATCACTTTTTTTGGAACATAGTCTGTTTTTTTGAGCAGACTTACTGTGTCTACTGGTAACGAATTTTTCTCAAATGAAAACGGTAGGACAAACAATAGACTAACTTTAGAAATTGGCAATAGTGGATTTTTCACAAATTCTATTCAGTATGATAGTTTAGGTTTTGGTACAGAGATAGATACTCTAATAACAGATATAAGTATTAATATTACCGAACCTACAACAATAATTAGTTCGAGATTACTTGATGTTTATCTAGCAGGTTAATTGAATAAAAAGCGTCAATAGTGGCTTTCTGGCATAGGATTACAGCTAGCAGTAATAAATTCTGCCAAAATTATAAAAGGCTAATACTATTAACTATCTGGATGGAAATAGCAAATCTTCTCATCCAGTAGATGATAGCTTAATTCAACCTGCATTTCATACTAAATACTGAGGGTATAATTGATGAAAAAAATCTTAGACTTTTGCACAATTTTGGTAGCATTCTTTGCTGTTTTTACGATCTACGCTGGTTTAAATTCTTCAGGATTTTGCTTTGCAAAAATGCGCTACTTAAGCGATGAAGATAAATTTAGACAAGTATTTGAGGAACGAAATCAGCCAGGTAAGGTTTTCGTCAAGGATGAGCAAGATAATAAAAATGGAGGGCAATTTTACAAAAAAATAACATACGAAAGCTTTGAACAGTTCATGGAGAGTAACCCCGATTGCTGCACTATGCGTCCTTCTCGCGGTACTCCTCGTTGGGATTGGGAACGCATCACAGGTCTTCATAGCGGAGAAATTACAGTTGTGGATTATACCTCTTATTATCTCGATGAAAATAGTAAGCGGAGATCGCAGGAAGTAAAAAGAGAGGTTATTCAGCAAAATTGTGGACAAAACCGTTATCTTCTGGAGCCAGTTGATTGAAGGGTAATTTCAACTAACCAACCTCAGAAATAACAAACATTTCAACTCAGTTCAAAGCGAAAATGTCTAGTCAATATACAACATTAGGTACAATCAAATCATGGTAATAACAGCACAATAAGTAGAGATATTAGATATTTTATGGAGACGTTATATGTCAATCTATACTATGTTCACACTGTCTTAATCACTCGACAAGGATTACCAACAGCAACGACATTATTAGGAATATCTTTTGTCACAACACTACCCGCCCCAATTGTTACATTATCACCAATCGTTACACCCGGACAGATAATTGCACCGCCGCCAATCCATACATTATTACCTATTTTAATAGGGGCTGCTAGTTCTTTGCCAGATAATCTAATTTCAGGATTTATCGGATGATAAGCGGTATAAATTTGTACTTTTGGTGCAATTAAAACATGATCACCAATATGAACAGTATTACAGTCTAGAATTGTACAGTCAGAATTAATATATAAATTATCACCCACAAAAATATGACAGCCATAATCACAGTGAAATGGCGGTATGATAGTAAAATTATCACCCACTTTACCGAATAAATTCAGAATGATTTGTTGTTGTTGCTGCCCGTCTTCTGGGCGAGAAATATTAAACTCATAAAGAAGCTGACGGGCTTTCATACTCATCGCCGCTAATTCTGTATCAGTTGCTAAATACAACTCATTGGCTAACATTTTTTCTCGTTCTGTTTTTTCTTTCATCGTTTAACTATTTTATTGATATTAAATCCGGTTGTTCTATTCTAATATTAGCAAAGGGTAAGATAAAATATTTTACAGTTAGTCATTCATAGGATTTTATATAAGATAGCAAAAGACTCAAAATCTATCATGATTTTATATAAAATTTTAACAAATCACAAATAATAAAGAAGCAACAACTAATCCTATATTTCAAACAAAGTTTTAATTCGTTTACGAATCCAAATTAACGGGTTTTCATGCATATCTTCATGATGAATAATTCCTAGATCTCGTAACATTTGTTGGCGTTGAATTAGTTCTTGTTCTCGTTCAACTAACTTTTCTGCAATTTGATCCGCTAGGCGAGGATGGGTAGATAAAAAGCTTTGAAATACGTTACGGCTAACAACAAATAAAATAGTGGTTTCTAAGGCTTTCACTCCAGCAGAACGAGGAATCCCTAAAATTAATGCTAGTTCTCCAAAAAAGTCTCCCGCATATAAATCTCGAATATGCTTGTTTGTTTTTTCAGAAAGAATTGCAACTGAACCCGATAAGATAATATGAAAGGCATCACCCGGATCGTCTTCATGAAAGATGAATTGATCGGTTAAAAAGGTTTCTTGATAACCTGTTTCAATTAAATTTAATAATTGTAAATCTGAAAAATTATCAAAATAAGTAACTTTTCTCAATAAATCTCGTAAGGATAATTGCTCTGATGAATAGTTAGAGTTATCTGTTTCTTCTGTAGAGATTCCAGTCGATAATCCAGCAAATGCTGCTTTTAAATCTTCGGGATTTCTAATCCATAAATCTTGTTGATTAATGGGAATTTTAATATGCTTTTGACGTAAAGCATTTTGAATAATATAATTTAAAGAACTTTGAATCGGTAAACGGGCGCGGGGTTGATTCACCCATACTAATAGTTCAAAATGGATGCCATTTTCTCCAAACCGACTCAGCCAAACTTGAGGCGTAGGATAAGGTAAAACTCGACGTTCACAACGTGCCGTTGAGAGTAATACTTCTGTGACTAATACCGGATCGCTACCATGAGCAACTTGAACCGGAATATGAATTCTACTATTAGGATTACCATGACTCCAATTAATAATTCGATTATTGACTAAATTAGAATTAGGAACAATAATAGAAATCTCATCATTAGTAACAATAATAGTAGAACGGAGAGCAATTTTACGAATCGTTCCTTCTAAATTATCGACTTCTACATAATCTCCGACTTTAATCGGTTGTTCTAATAATAAAATTAAACCACTGACAAAGTTTTGCGCTAAACCTTGAAATCCAAACCCAATCCCAATGCCTAAACCCCCTGCTAAAAAGCTTAAAGAACGCAGATCTAATCCGGCAGCTTGTGGTACACAAATAAACCCAATGGTAATTGTAAAATAACGAAAAACTGTGGCGATCGCTTCTCGACTTCCTTCTTTCAACCCTAAACGAACTAAAAGACGATTTCGTAACCAATTACTTAAAAATTGGGCAACAAAACAAACAATAACCAGAGCAAAAATGATCTTTAAAATCAGACTGAGAGAAATTGAAATTTCACCAATCCGAATCGGTGCGGTTAAAACACTATAAAAAAATTGTATAATATCCTGAATTAGACTCATTTTTAATCTATCATTATTGTCCTTTAACAAATTAATCAGTTGAGTTCAATCGAGATTGAGGGTGATAAAGGCGATCGCTGATGATAACGATCCAATTGGCTCGAGGATAGAGAAAAAAATGATAGCCTCAGTAGAGCAATCTGTCTGTTATTCTAATCGATTTTATAATTCTAATGGTACATCATATCCTCAAAGCCACTTGTGAAACGGTGCATTTAGGGGGGTTTTCTCCGGAATTAAAACCCGCTTTATTCATCCAGTCTGGAGATACAATTGAGGTAGAAACCTATACAGGATTTAAACTGTATCAGCAAGCTCCAGCAGGCTTTTTAACCCCTGAATTTATCGAAATTTGTCAAAACTTACCCCCAGCGCGTCAAGTCGGCCCTGGCCCCCATTTATTGACTGGCCCAATTTATATTGAAAAGGCTCAACCGGGGGATGTATTAGAAGTTCGTTTACAAGAGATTTCCCCCCGTTTAGATGTGGGGTTTAATGCCATTCGTTCAGGTTGGGGTGCATTACCGCAACAGTTTAATCAATCTCGTCTACGCTTTCTGCCGCTAAATTTAGAACAAAATACAGCGGAGTTTCCTCCCGAAAGTGGTATTAATATTCCATTACATCCCTTTTTTGGCATTCTGGGAGTGGCAACACCCCAACAACAGCGTTCATCTATTCCGCCCGGTATTTATGGCGGCAACATGGATAATCCTCAATTACAAGCCGGATCTCGTGTATTTTTACCGATATTTGTGCCGGGAGCGCTATTTTCGATTGGGGATGGACATTCGGCACAGGGCAGCGGAGAAGTCAACGGAACTGCAATAGAAACGTCGATGAATGGTACAATTGAACTGCATTTACATTCTCAGATCTCTTTAGATGTACCCATAGCAGAAACCCCATCAGATTGGATCACAATGGGGTTTGGTGAAACGTTAGATGAAGCGTTTGAGATGGCATTACAACAGATGATTCAGTTCTTGCAAACTTATATGAAAATAGAAGCAGAAGAAGCCTATATTCTCTGTTCTTTAGCGGTTAATTTTCAGATTACTCAAGTTGTTAATGCTCCACAAAAAGGAGTACATGGAATGCTTTCTAAATCACTATTGCCGAATCATCTATTTCCTGTATAAATAAATCATTTACTATTTTTAGAGTCTTCCGTTTGTAATAGTCTTAAAATTTCTGCTTGTATTTTCTCTCTAAACTGAGGATCATTTTGTTGTCTGCGAGTCATTTGATTAAAGCGAGTCACGGTTAGATTTTGACGTTCAATCATTTGCCGCGCTTGATCGCAATAACTCACCGCAATTTGAGGTACATTACCCGGTAATGCATTAATACTACTGGGTTCATCGCAAATAATTCGAGGCACTTCCCCGACAATTTGCTTAATTTCATTCATCACCTGATAACGTCTAGATTCTAACGTAATTGCTGCCCGCGCATAATTGCTAATTTCTTCAGCGGTAAAATCTGGCTGAGTTTGAGCGTATGCTCCTGTGTTAAACTCCAGTTTGAGAGTGTGATTGATTGCGGGAATCATACCACTTAATAAACTACTGCCAGAGAGAGTGCTAACCACTAGCATTTGAGAGAATAGTCGATGGAGATTAGAAAAAGTAATCATAACAATTTATATAGATCGAGAATAAGTCAGTTAACAGACGTGGTAGACACTTCAGCAGTTTAAAATTGAGCTCATTTAAATCAGGCAAATATACTTATCTTATCAAGTATAAAAACTCAATCCCTTACCCTATTTTTTAATTTCCTAAACTCTGTTGCAAGCGCAATAATTCATTTTGAATGAGCTGCTTGAGTTGAGCATTAGATTGTTGTTGCTGGGTAATGTCGTTAAATTGAGAAATGCTTAGACCGTTACTTTCAATAATAGCTTTTGCTTGGGTACAATAGTTAACTGCGATCGCCCGAACTTCAGATCTCAATTGATTAATACTACGGTTTTGATTGCAAACCACCGTAGGCACTGTATCGCCCACATTACTCCTAATCTCTTCGTAAGCCGCTTGTCGTCTGGGTTCCATCCCTAGAACCGCCCGGGCATAGTTACGAATTTCTTCGGCGCTGAAGGGTTGATCAGTTTGGGCGATCGCTACTGCATTCGAGAATACTCTAGAACCAACAGAAAAATTGGGCGCAGCCAGTGTTATGACTGCCAATGTTGACAGACTGCCAACCACTGAATATCGAGCCAACTTCGACAAAAAACAACCCAACTCGCACCTCAAAATATTCCTCATAAAAGCTCTCCTCAATTCAATCTATCTAGTTAAGTTGTTGGGGGATACCTATTGTCAAGCCATTTTGGTCATTTCACCCATGACTTGAACTTATATCAGCTTATCGTGCGTGAGCATGAAGCAGCTCTATTGTGTTGAAGAATTTCACAGTAAAGATGTTCCTGAAATGACAACAAATCTTGTAGCAATTCTCCTCGGTGTGATGACTGGTTTTGTCTTTATTTAATCTCCGTAGCAGCGATCGCAGCAGCAGATCACTTTCAAAGGAATTGCCTTAGGGTGCGCCCGATCTACTTTATTTTTATTATGTTTGTACTCAAAATGAGTATAATAGTTCAATATGAGTACACAATTTAGAGTGATTGTTATGGCAAATTCACGCCCTCGCTTACAGGTTGTCCAGAATGATGAGATTGCTAAGGCTATTGAGACAATTCGCAAACACCGTCCCGGACTGATCAATGATTCGATGGTGGTGACATCCGCTTTGGTGGAATATGCGCTGGCTTTAGAGTCAGAGAAGTCCCAAGCAGCCAACTATCAAACCCCTTATGGCATGACGATTGTGAAAACAGATTTTAGTCCCTGTGATACTGAGATATTTGAGTTTCTGATTCGGAATTTCAACCACATTGCCGCCATCTTCGCCCATCTTGACAATAAAGATGATGATTTTATGGATTACATTTCACGGGGAAAAAAGCCTGTATATACGTTTGTTTTGAAGGGACGCGGATTTACTGATTTTGAATTTATCCATATCGCGACTAATGGGGAGTTTATTGAGGAGTGCATGACCCTGCTTGTATTAGATTTCAAACACCATCGTGATGATATTGGCTTTGATGTGATTCGCACTAACCAGTTTGGGGAAAAATGGGGGCAAAAAAGCCCTAGTGATTATGTTCCATCTCTTGATGAAATGGCTAGCGCGTTTTTTCAGGATGAAAGCTACTTGTTTGGCGGCGGGGGTGGGAAAACTTCATGCACCTGGGATTTAGACTGGGAAGCTGATACTACTTCGTATCAAGAATTTCAGGTAAAAGATACACGATTTATTGATTATTCTCATGCACTTGTCGGGTTGAAACCGTCTTCTATTGCCGCCACAACAAAAAAATATGGTGTAACAGCTTTAGTCTATTCTGGTGTGCTAGCTGTTGATCGAGATTTACTACATCGTCGGTATCGATGTCTTTGTGATGGGTGGACAGAGGAAAAACAAGATCTAGATTTTTACGAATTGGGGTGCATCTTTGGTGAACACTTCGGATCTGAAGCTATTTTCTCACCTGCAAGTTTTCTTGGCGATCTCGCTATCGGGGCCGGAAGCGATCTTAATGCAACTGTGTATGTTGAGAAAGGTAAGCCAATCATTAAGAAAGGTAAGCGGATTGAAGTATTACCGATGCAGTGGGAAATGTCATGGTTTACCTGCCACGTTGACGGGAAAGCCAGCGATAGCGGATGGAGTCTGTTAGATGATGACCCTAATCCTTTTAAACTCTATGATATGAATGACTTTTTCCCTAAGGATTTAGAGCGGTACAAGCAGAAGAAAAAGAATCCCAAACAATAACCCTCGGGATGCTGAGTTTGACTTTATGCAAATACTGGAACTCTATCTAAGCATAGAGCAATGATACACTGAGCGGAATAAACAGAGGCGATCGCGCCTCTACTGACTAAAAAACTAATTTTAGCTATGATTCTCCCAAAAATTTTCATTTAATAACCGATCCACATTATCCGAAAAAGGATAAACATCAGGAAAATCAATATCGTATTCAATACCCATATTTTCTAAGGCTTCCTGATAACAATCAAGATAAATATTTTTTAAAAAATTATATAAACTCGGAGACTCTTGCAGCAAATCCTTTAACTTAGACTGAGTACGCTTAATTGTTAATATCCAACCTCGGTAACAGTCGGGTAATGGGACGTAACGCCGTTTTAAAGCGTGTTCAAACAAAGTAATTAAACGGCTTTTTAATTCCCGTTTATCTCGCTTCCCCAAAGATTCGATCTCCTCTATCAAATTCTCCCAATCCAAATTATCAGTATTTTTAGCTTTTAGTTGCTTCACTGTTTCCTCAATCCAAAGCGCAAAATCTTGATCGTACAACGTTTTTGTGATGATTTGCATTATTATTTTTATCCCAGATGACGATTACCGACAGCTTAGCGAAACTGCCCCAAAACTTGCATCAAAATCTTATTGGTCTTCTCCGCTTCCTTTTCCAATTCCTCGAGATCCTCTAAAATCTCCCCAATGGGTCGATATTCTTCTGCTTGCTGCTACATCAATTTAAACTCAAAGCCCATGACGAGGATTGAACTCGTGACCTCACCCTTACCAAGGGTGCGCTCTACCACTGAGCTACACGGGCGATCTTCATTAACATGAAAATCATCCATTCGTTGAGTGGTGGGCCGGGCTGGATTTGAACCAGCGTAGGCGTAGCCAGCGGATTTACAGTCCGCCCCCATTAACCACTCGGGCACCGACCCTTGTTTTTCTCAACGATTTATCATTATAGCAGAATTTTCAAAAAATGCTAGGGGTTTGAAAAATTTTTTCTTTTGAGAGGGAAAGTTGGGTCTCCGGCCTCAAACAGATCCGACAGTTGCCCCCCCAAAGTCATGAAATCATGACAATATGAACCGCTGTAACAGGAAATATGAGTCTTGACTCTAGGGACAAAAGAGCAAAAGATTATACGCGATCGCGGCTGAAAAAGCTAATTATTGCGCCTGATTCCCTTCTTTATTATACCTAAGATTTAGGAAAAAGTGCTTAGGTATATGTTGTTTATCATGTAAAGCTTAGAGAAAAGCAAGCGTGTAATCTTTTTCTCAAACTCGGGGCTGTCATGTTAACTTAATTGAAGCAGGGAGTTATAACACCCTGGTTGATATTGCGAATGCCGTTCATATAGAATCCAATAATGACAAAGACTACCTCGGCAGTTAAGGCTTTTATCGACACTTTTGACAGAGAGCCATTGACCTACCAGGATTTGAATCAGGCTGTAGAAGCCATTTGTAGCAGTGAATCCTTTAGGAATCTGCTAATTTCACTGATTGAAACTGATGCCTTTTCTCCAGAATTGGGAGAAGAGTTTGCATCCGTGGGTGCGATTGAAAGTTTGTCAGCTTGTCGTAGCTTACGAAGTTGTCTCAACTTCTCCTTAAATCGTTTTTTCAGCTTATTGGCTGAATTGATTAGTGGTTTTGATCAAACCATTGGGACTGAGTGGTTAACATTTGCTCGCCAAATGCATTCCTCTAACAGAGGCAATCGTAAGCTGTTAGACCGCCTTGTCAATACTGAAAATGGTCAGTTTTACCAAGATTTAGCAGACCGTTTAGTAACAGAAAATCCTCATGCGGTTTACCCAACCTCGAGTTACCGCGAGGGTCGTGGATCTGTTGTCAGCACAGCAGATGACCAAACGATCGAAGCAGTTGTCAGTTCAAGTACCTTCACCTCGATTAAACTGATTGATAACTCTCTCGATCCAGAGCAACCCCTTCTGAGAGATACTTATGCTCCTTTAGGCCGTTGTGTTTGTTTAGTCGATCAGAATGTGGATGGTTACTTTGGTGAGCAACTCGAACATTACTTTGACTACCACGGTATCCACCTCGATAAACTAGTTTATCGGGCAATGGAAGTCGATAAAGGCATCCAAACCGTAGAAAAGATGCTGGGAGACTTCAAAAGTTTAGGTGTTTCTCGTAACGAACCCGTACTCATCGTGGGTGGTGGAGTATTAGCCGATACCGGTGGACTCGCTTGCGCGTTATATCACCGTAATACTCCCTACGTCATGCTTTCAACCTCCATTGTTGCGGGGATTGATGCAGGCCCCTCTCCTCGAACCTGTTGTGATGGTTTCGGATACAAAAACCTCTTCGGCGCTTACCATCCGCCGATTCTTTCCATTACTGACCGCTTTTTCTTCAAAACCTTGCGGGAAGGATGGCTACGCCACGGTATCATTGAGATTATCAAAATGGCTGTGGTCAAGGATGCTGAATTATTCTGTGATTTAGAAGAAGCAGGCCCTGATTTAATTACGACCCGTTTCGGAACCACTGACTGTGAGCCAGACAGTGAAATTAGTACTCTGTCTCAGAAAATTCTCGGCGGCGCGTTACGCAGTTACGTTGCGGCTGAATATGGCAACCTCTACGAAACCCATCAATGTCGCCCTCATGCCTATGGACATACCTGGTCTCCTGGATTTGAGATCGAAGCCGGATTATTACATGGACACGCTGTCGCAATTGGTATGGGCTTTGGCGCTTACTTAAGCTACCGTCTCGATTGGATTAGCCTAGAAGAATGTCATCGCATTATGCGGTTAATTAGTTCTTTTGGCTTGAGTTTGTGGCATGATATCCTGCACAACAAAGAAACCTTGTGGGCTTCTCAAGAAAAAATTGTTCAAAAACGCGGTCAAAATATAGCCGCACCTTTACCCAAGGGTGAAATTGGCAAATGTGGTTATCTTAATTCCTTCACCCGTGACGAACTATTTGAAGCCATTGACGACTACAAACAGATTTGTGCAGAATATCCTCGAAAAGGTTGGGGAATTGACCCCCATTGCAGTGATGTCGGTTTAGAAGATCCCTCAACTGTTGCTATTTCTACTCAAACAGCATCTGTTTACACAGAAGAATCTGAAGAAGCATTGTCTGCTGTATAGAGAAGCTCTTTTCTAAGGTCATGTCACAACAAATCTTTGATTTTGTAATCCCGCTTTACCGTGTACGTTGGAATACAAGAGCGGTTTTAGAAGGGATCACAACTCACTACGCACCTCGGGCAATTCATGTGATTGCACCTGAGCCTGAGGCGCGCTTACTTCAACAGCAATCTCAGCAATGGCAAACGGTTCCTCTGTTTACCCATGCCGAAGAGTTGTTTTTTCAAAGCAGTGGTCTGACTAAAGATCGAATTTGTGCAGAACTCGATCTGGGGAAATCGTTGTATACCCCAGGTTGGTTCTATCAACAACTGCTCAAACTCGGTGCATCTGAAGGGATTGAGGATCTGAGTGAATGGTATGTTGTCTGGGATAGTGATTTACTTCCCGTTGCCACCTGGCCATTAATTTGTCAGGACAACCAAACTGTACAACATACTTTTGCCTTACTTCAGCATAATCAATGGGGTAATGAACAGATTGTTTCTACCTGGGCTCAATGGATTCGTTCTGTATTAGGCGTTGAACCGATTACGGATACTGAAGGGACTTTTGTTCCTCATCATCTTTGGTTCAAACAACAGCATCTCAAATCCTTTCAACAACAGGTGAAAAACTATTTTCAATCTGATGATCATTGGCTATTATTGATGATGCGATCTGCCCTTGAGTTCGGCACATTCAGTGAATATTGGTCTTATGTTTCATGGGTTGCAGCTCATGCCCCGGCTGATATTGCATTCTATCCCTATCAAAAATACGGAGCAACAACGGAGCGATTCTTTGATGATGGTACCGGCTTATTTTCTGCCGCTTTCAGAGGTTATCAATCCACTCCGTTAAATTCTGTAGAGCAGAACTTTTCTCCTTCCTATGCAGCGCTCGAATCCTTTATTCAGGCTGAATATGGATTAGATTCTTTGCCGTCTTCTTTGTCTTTTGAAAGTAGTCCTCGACATCTGAAGAAAAACAGAGAAAATATGCATATTGAAGAGTTACGTTCTCGTTGGAATCCTCGGGAAGCAGAAGTTTCAGTCGTTGGCTAAACCTTCTCACTTTCGCATCTTTAAAACACCCTAAAATACCAACTGGCTCATAGGATATGGCAGTTTATTCTTACAGTTGTGATTAGCAATTTATCCCCTCGTATGAGTCCTTCCCTGAATTAATATTTTTTGATTAAACCCTTCTATGCTGCAACCATTAGAAGGGTATCGTACTACGAAGATCTGTAAGAATAAATCAGGAGTTGAGAAAGAAAATATGTCTCTCCCTGTCTCCTATATCTTCTTTTCAAGTATTATAGTCAGGATTAACAGCATCCAGATGTATACTGAATTTTAACGTTGCTCATCAGGGGAAAGATTAGTTTATGCCATTTGACCAAATCAAACAATTTTTCAAACCCATTATTCAGGATATTCGCTATCAGTTAATTATCAAAAACCGGATGAAGCAACTTCCGGTAATTCAAGAAATAGAGCGTTTACAACAACAAGAACAATACCAAGATCCTAAAAACTTAGTTCCATTTGGTAGTAAGATTTATTCTCAAAGTGATGAAGATGGGATGATTAGAGAAATTTTTAATCGAATTGGTACAACAAATAAAACTTTTGTTGAATTTGGCATCGGGAATGGTTTAGAAAATAATACCCTGGCGCTGCTATTTGACGGGTGGCAAGGATTATGGATTGATGCTTCTTCTAAATCGATTCAGAAAATTAGAAAGCATTTTAAAATCATTTTAGATAAAGAACAGCTTAAATTGACTCAATCTTTTATTACAAAAGAGAATATCAATGAGCTGATTTCTGAAAAGATAAAAACAGAGGAAATTGATCTGTTATCTGTCGATATTGATGGGAATGACTATCATATTATTGATGGGATTACTTGTGTGAGTCCGCGAGTGATTGTAGTGGAATATAACGCGAAGTTTACGCCGCCTGTTTTATATTGTATGGACTACAATCCAACTCACCAATGGGATAAAGATGATTGTTTTGGAGCCTCATTAAAGTATTTTGAAGTTCACTTAGACCAAAAAGGTTATGCTTTGGTGGGGTGTAACTTATCCGGTGCAAATGCTTTTTTTGTCAGAAAAGATCTGGTTAAGGAACATTTTCTGGCACCATTTACCGCAGAGAATCATTATCAACCCGCTCGATATTATTTGTCTGGATATTTTGCCGGTCATCCAGCTAGCTATCAGACTTTAGCAAAATCATTATCAACTCGCTAATCGTAAATACTGTATTTTTTCAGCCAGCCCCTACCCCTTTTTTAGAAAGCTTGATATAGTAATGCAGAGACAAGATACACCGTCTCTGCTTTTTTGCTCATTTCATTCAAACGAAGAGCTATCACTGTGATGGATAGCTCTTAATTTATTTCTAGCTTTGCTTACGCTTGAGTACAGAACTACCACCCAGCGCTGCAACTGCCATTAAACCTAACATTGAAGCCGGTTCAGGAACAGCTTGAGCATCAGTAATGGTAACATTGTCGATATCTAAGACAGACGCTGCGTTATCGAATGTGCTTAAAGGAAAGCCAGGAATCGGAGGAATTGTCAAACTTGTGGCGT
>JBARXJ010000027.1:0-55047 GCA_049647265.1 Microcoleaceae cyanobacterium | reverse complement strand
AAATAGCTTGATTATCGTTAATTTCAGAAGGTTGTTGAGATGTATTTTGAGGTGGCGTTATAACAGGTTCAACTAAATCGACATTAATTTGATTACCGTCACTTTTATCATTCGGACTCACAGCAATACCGCCTCTTCCTGTAACTATAAATGCACTGCTACCGCGCTGCCGACAGAATTCTGCTGCAATTAAATCATTCGGGTCTGTAACAGTTTGAGTTAAATCAATTAATCCAGAACTGGGGTCAAGTTCAGTATTCAATTCAACAGTACCGCTAAATTCCGGGCCTAATTCAGAAGTTGCCGTAATATCACTAAACTGACTTTGTTGAGTTCGGAATGCCGTTCCAAAAACACCCACAGCATTGATAGTAACACGACCCCCAAAAGCATCCTCAGCATTCGCCGAAATATCGCTATTTTCTATAGCGGTTAAAGTTTCCGTATTGATAGTAATATTACCGCCTGTGGCTTCTCCTGTGGCGTTAGTGGTGATGTTGCTATTATTGCGAAGTCTTAAATCTTCTGTATTGAGAATAATATCCCCTTCACCTGCTGTCGTATTTGCATTTAAAGTAGCTTGATTATCTAAAAAGATATTGGGAGCATTAATAATTAAATCACCTGCGGCTTCTGTACCTACTGAACGAACACCGACAACTGCTTCATCTCGAACAATTAATTGATTAGTGTTAACTGTCAATCTTCCAGCTTGACCTGTTGAGTCAGGTTCAGCAGAGGTAAACAAGCCACTAGGAGCGGAACCATCAGGAGTCGTGCCACTCAGTTCTATATTTGTAGCAGTGAGGTTTATATCCCCGCCACTTCCATTACCACCAGTTCCGGTAAAGATTTGTGATCCATTGCGAACCACCAGGTTTTGAGTGTTAAGGTTGATTGTACCTCCGCTCCCTATAGCTCCTGGTTCAACTGAAGCGCTTAAACCACTACTAATTTGACTGTCCGCAGAAGTGCCAATCAGTTTAACATCTGCAGCAGTAATGGTTAAATTTCCACTATCTCCATTACCAAAAGTAGAGGCTGATATTTGCGCTCCGTTCTGAACCAGCAGATTTTGAGTGTCAATGGTGAAAGTGCCTCCATTTCCTACCGCTCCCGGTTCAACTCTTGCTGCTAAACCACTAACAAACTGACCATCAGCAGAAGTTCCAATGAGTTCGATATCAGTTGCAGTAATGATTAAATTTCCCCCATTTCCATTGCCAAAAGTACCTGCTAGTATCTGTGCTCCATCTTGAACCAATAGATTTTGAGTATCAATAGTTAAAGCACCTCCATTCCCTATCGCTCCTGCTTCAACAGAAGTTCCTATAGCACTGGTAAGCTCACCATCAGCAGAAGTTCCAATGAGTTCGATATCAGTTGCAGTAATCGTTACATCTCCTGCATCTCCATTACCAAAGGTTGTAGTTGCTATCTGTGCTCCATCTTGAACCAATAGATTTTGAGCGTCAACAGTTAGAGTGCCTCCATTCCCTATCGCCCCTGGGTTAACTCTTGCCCCTAAACTACTGGGAAACTGACCATCAGCAGAAGTTCCAACGAGTGCTATATCAGTGGCAGTAATGATTAAATTTCCCCCATTTCCATTACCAGAAGTACCCGCTAATATCTGTGCTCCACCTTGAACTCGCAGGCCTTGAGTGTTAATCGTTAAAATGCCTCCGTTACCTATAGCTCCTGCTGCAACAGAAGTTCCTAAACCGCTTCTAGTACCCACTACTTCTACATCCGTCGCATTAATGGTTACATCTCCTGCATCTCCATTACCAAAAGTTAAAGCTGATATTGTTGCTCCATCACGAACTTGTAAGTTTTGAGTGTTAATCGTTAAATCTCCTGCATTTCCCATTGCTCCAGACTGAACAGAAGCAGCTAAGTCAGAATCTATTAGTTCAATATTCCTTGCAGTAATGGTTACATCTCCTGCATCTCCATTACCAAAAGTTGCGGCTGCTATCTGTGCGCCGTCTAGAACTCGCAAGTTTTGAGTATCAATGATTAATACACCACCATTCCCTGTCGCTTCCGGTTGAACTGAAACGTCCACAGCACTGGCAACCTGACCATCAGCAGAAGTACCAGTTAGTTCGATATCAGTAGCGGTGACAGTCAAATCTCCTGCATTTCCATTACCGAAAGTACCAGTTCGTATCTGTGCGCCGTCTAGAACCCGCAAGCTTTGAGTATCAATATTTAAAGTGCCTCCGTTCCCTATCGCTCCTAATTGAACTTGTGATTCGACATCACTTCCAGTACCAACAAGTTCAATATTGTTAGCATTAATGGTTAAATTTCCTGCATCTCCATTACCAAAAGCCGAAGTTGATATTTTTGCTCCGTCCTGAACCAATAGATTTTGAGTATCAATAGTTATGCTTCCTCCATTCCCTGTAGCTCCTGGGTTAACTGTAGCTGCTAAAACACTAGGACCTTGACTAAAAGCTGAAGTTCCAAGCAGTTCGATATCAGTAGCATTGACAATTAAATCTCCTGCGTTTCCATCGCTAGAAGTCGAAGTTCCTATCTGTGCTCCATCTCGAACTCGCAAACGTTGAGTGTTAATAGTTAAAGTTCCTCCATTTCCTACCGCCCCCGATGCAACTGCAGCCCCTAAACCACTAACAAACTGACCATCAGCAGAAGTACCAATTAGTTCAATATCGGCAGCAGTGATGGTTAAATTTCCCCCGTCTCCATCGCCAGCAGTTTCAGTGAGGATTTGTGCTCCATCCCGAACTCGCAAATTTTGAGTATTAATAGTTAAACTGCCTGCGTTACTAGTTGCTCCCGATACAACTGAAGTTCCCAAACCACTGGGGAACTGAGCATCAGCAGAAGTGCCAATGAGTTCTATATTTGTAGCTGTTAGGGTGATATCCCCACCACTTCCATTACCAGCAGTTCCAGTGAAGATTTGTGCTCCGTCACGAATTAGTAGGTTTTGAGTATCAATAGTGAAAGTACCTCCATTTCCTGTAGCTTCCGCTTCCACTGGAGCAAATAAACCACTATTACCCCCAATTAGTTCAATATCATTGGCCGTGACAGTTAAATTGCCTCCATTTCCATTACCAAAAGTACCAACTCCTATCTGTGCTTCATCACGGACTTGTAAATGCTGAGTATCAATGATTAAGTTTCCTGCATTTCCATTACCGAAAGTTGAAGCAAATATTCTGGCTCTATCTTCTACTCGCAAATTTTGAGTGTTAAGGTTGATTGTGCCTCCGTCACCAATTGCTTCTGCTTCAACTGTGGCAAACAAACCACTGGGAAAACCACTAGAAGATATACCAACGAGTTCAATATCATTAGCCGTGATAGTTAAATTGCCTCCATCTCCATTACCAAATGTAGCTGTTGATATTTGTGCGCCATCACGAACTGATAGGTTCTGAGTATCAATGGTTAAATTACCAGCATTGCCTATTGCTCCTGGTGCAACAGTAGCGAACAATCTACTATCACTCAGTAATTCAATATCTGTTGCAGTAATTGTTAAATCGCCTCCATTTCCATTGCCAAACGTCGCAGTTGATATGAATGATTCACCTTGAACGAGTAGATTTTGAGTATCAATGACTAAATTTCCTGCATTACCTGTAGCGTTGGAATTTAGAGTAGCAAATATCCCACTGCCAATAACTTCTACTGATTCTGATGCATGTATACTCAAAAGTCCTCCAGGGTCTGAGCCTTGAGTACTTGCATTAATGATTGAACCGTCTATCAACGTCACGCGCCGACCTTGTATTTGAATATCTCCGCCACCCTCGCCCCGAACATCTACAAAAGCTTCTTGAGATAATGCAATATCTTGAAAATTCAGTGCGTTTTCATAGTTTAAAGCATATCCTTTCTCAATCGGAGTTAAGCTAACTGTATTATTTCCGGCAACACTTCCCAGTTCAATTCGTCCTTGTGGTGCTGTTAAAATTCCGCCTTCTATTTGAATATCTCCACCAATTAAAGCAATTGTTTTTTCGGGTAACACTTGAAGACCAACAATGTTATCTTCGCTATCAACAGCAAAAGATTGATTAACAATACTACCTGGATTTTCTCGAAAGTTTAATCCGATGGGAATATTAATCGTTAATAATGGCGGCGCGTCGGGATTGGATGCGGCAAATTCTACGCTATTTTCAAATAAAATACTATCGGCAGTTGAGGCAAAAAATGATCCACCCACATCTAAACGTGCATTCGGCCCGAATACAATTCCGTTGGGATTAATTAGAAATAAATTAGCGTTTCCGAGTACTCCTAATGTTCCGAGTATATTAGAGATATTATCACCTGTAACTCTGGTTAGAATATTACTAATATTTTCAGGATTAGAAAAATACGCGCCTCTGCCGTTATCAATATTAAATTCTTGGAAACTATGAAATAAATTTGAACCGCGAATTGCGCCGCCGTCTATTCTATCGCTATCTAAACCGTTAATATTAATATTCGGTACAACTACAGAACTTTCATTGCCTAAACTGTTGTCTGGAATAATTTGTGCGGTTGCTGATATTCCTTGAAACACGCAAAATGAAGCCGTTAAACAGAGTAGAGTTGAAATGGATTGAAATCGCTGCATCACTCTTGACCTCAGTTACACCCATTGTTTAGAATATCACTAAAAGCATTAATGAATCTGTTAACCGCAGATTTTTTTAACATCGTTTTCTGCTATTTTAATTTTAAAGATAATTCTATGACTTAACGGTAGATTAGAATGGAAATGTAAACACCCTAGTGTGGTATATTATGAGCTATCGCGATATCATTACTATTGAGCCGGATAAACGGGGAGGCAAGCCTTGTATCCGTCGAATGCGAATTACTGTTTATGACGTTTTGGGTTGGTTAGCTGTCGGAATGTCTGCTGCTGAAATTATCGACGATTTTCCAGAACTGACAGAGACAGACATTAAAGCCTGTCTAGAGTTTGCTGCTGATCGCGATCATCGCTTAGTTGCTTGGGGAAGCGTCTTTTGAAACTACTGTTCGATCAAAACCTGAGCCGAAAATTAGTGACTCGCATAGCTGATATTTTTCCTAATGCAAGCCATGTACAATTTCATGGGTTAGCACAGAAGACAGATACAGAGATTTGGGAATTTGCTAAGTCAAATGATTTCTGTATTGTGACTCAAGATGCAGACTTTTCTGAGAGGAGCAGACTATATGGTTCTCCACCGAAAGTAGTATGGTTAAGATGTGGAAACGCACCGACTAATCAAGTCGAAACTCTAATTCGCTCTGGCCAAGAAGCTATTCAAGAGCTTTCAGAAAATTCTATCATTAATTGCTTAGAGCTATACTAAAAGATTAAGCCTCACGGACGTGTTTAACTTCGACAACGGTATGAACGTTACCCCGAGGGTTAAAATCGCCTTTGAGGGTGGCTTCTAAAGGATCGCAGGCAGCGACGAAGTCATCTAAGATTTGATTAATAGATTCTTCGTGAGAGATATATCGATCGCGGTAAGCATTGATATAAAGCTTAATTGCTTTCAACTCCACTACCCGTTCATTGGGAACATAGCTAAGATACAGCGTCGCAAAGTCAGGATATCCGGAAAAAGGACATTTACAAGTAAACTCCGGTAGTGTAATTTGGATATCATAACGCCGCCCGATGCGTGGGTTTGGGAACGTTATCAGTTCTCCCTCTTGTATTTCCCGTTCACCATATTTGACAGGAGTGTTTGGGGTTGATTGGGGGGTGGTTAGTTTTGAAGAAGATTCACTCATGTTCTGTGAATAACTTTTACTTAATATAGGAAGGCTGAGTATTGGTGATTAATTTCTTAACGAAACTTTGTTGCAATTGCTCTGATAGCGATTATTCTATAAATTAATAAGCTATCTTTGACCGCGTTGCCGCGTTGAACGCAGGCTGCGGATTTTACATCCGGAGTACCGTTTACTCAGCTTTATCATACCATCTTATATCAATTTCAGCTTCTTACTTAGTTCTATGGATAATCCGACTGTTTCCGATCAAACCCCTGTTGTCACACCGAATGGTTATTCTTCATCGGTTCCGATTACACTGTACCGGGAGATTACGGCAGAGTTACAGAATTCTCAATCTAGTATTAACACTCTCAAGGCTCAAAATCAACAACTATTGCAACAAAATCAGCAGTTACGCAGAGAATTAACGAATGTTATTCAAGCCACAGTTCAACTGCAAGCGGTTGTGGGTTCGGCGCAAAAGTTAAATTTAACAGAGGGTTCTATTTCTGCGGTTGCAGCCAATATTAATCCAGCTTCTGTAGAACCGACTATTCGAGTTCCTAAGATTATATCAGCTCCAACTTCGGTAAAAACTGACCCGATTGCTCAACCTTTACCCCGTACTCCAGACAGTGGTTCTATTTCTTTACCACAGATGAAAAATCCGGTTTCTACAGAAATGTCTGAAGAGTTATTTACAGAACAAACGGAAGGTTATCTGAAACCGAGTTCTAAATCTCAACGTCCTGAGTTAAATGGTTGGTGGCTGATTGTTTCAATTTTATTGATTGTTTTTGCGGCTTTTGGTATGGGTTATTGGATTGTACGACCGATTTTACAACAACGATAAATTAGTCGTATTAACTTTACGTTTGAATCCGGCGTAGTTTGATTTATTATCAGGTTACGTCTAATTTTATTTGAAAGCTTCGGAAAATGAACCCCGAAGATACGGCGTTGCACAAATATTTTTTGAGGATTATTTTCTTAATTTGAAAGTTTGACTTTGGGAACATTAATCAGTCGTTTTTGAGCCCATTTAAATAGACTTTGCATTAATGATGCTAAACTAGCAGGGTGTGCGATCGCCCAAAAATTTATCCCTAAACAAACGCTACTGAGAAATAATAGAATATAGGTGGGAACCATAACCACTCCGATGCTAAACCAGGTGTAAACATGAAGCCCAATTAATGTGGCATAAATGCTAGCTACACTCACCATGATGCGTTGATTTCGGGGCGTAGATTGAATACCGACCAGTAACATTGTTTGCAGGGTGGCGAATAGATTGGCAGGAACCAAAAAGCCACAAATTGCGATACAATGTTGTCGTGAAAATTCACTGATTGTGTACCAGAAAGTCATTCTAAATGCCTATTTTTGGTAAAATGTTTTTTTTGAACTTAGGATGTTATTTATCTTTGCCAATACCGCTTGTCCAGATATTAGTAAACATCATCGACAGTCCCCCAACAAAAATAATAATTGCTAATCCTCCTGCAATCACGTTTTGCCAATCTACAGTTTCCATCTGATTTTCTCCACGCTTAACTGCCTTACCGTAGCACAAATGCTTAGTTAGCAGTTAGCAGTGCGGTTGAGAGAGGTATGATTCTAAGCTTTGGGAAAAAAGTCCATTTGATAAAGATTTCAGACTTTCGTTTGATGCCGTTAGCTGGGTGATACTTGTAATATATTGTAATCAACGCACCCATTCCTTAGATAACAAAGTTAAAAAATTATAATGAGTCAACAACAGAAGCCTCAGTGGGATTTCGGACGATTTTTAAACACCTTGTCATATTTTGGCGTTGTGCCATTTCTAGGCAGTTTTCGCTGGTTACAGCAACTATTGGGGCAAGATAAACCACAACCCAAACCCCCTTCAGAATTGGTGTTAGTGACTGGGGCAACGGGTGGCGTTGGGCGGCGAGTAGTGCGGCGACTACAACAGCGAGGGATAAAAGTACGGGGGTTAGTTCGAGATATAGATAGAGCCAGAAAACTATTAGGAAATCAGGTAGAATTATTTGAAGGAGATATTATTTTACCTGAAACTTTAACCCCTGAATTGTTCAAAGATGTTACCGCTATTATTAATTGTACCGGAACAAAAGTACAACCGGTTGAAGGGGATACACCGAACCGAGAAAAATATTATCAAGGCATTAAGTTTTATATGCCAGAAGTGGTTGATGTGCCGGAATTAGTCGAATATAAAGGGATGCAAAATTTAGTTAATGCCGTTCCTATTCGCCTGAAAAATAGTCAAGAAAAGCTGATTTTTGATTTTACCAAACCATCAGAAGATTTAAAAGAAACATGGGGTGCATTAGATGATGTCGTGATGGGGGGCGTAAGTGAAAGTTCTATTCGGATTATTCCAGGCGGGGCATTATTTACAGGTAATGTTTCGACAGAAAATTCGGGTGGATTTGTTTCTGTGCGGAGTCGTAATTTTGAACCTTCTTTAAATTTATCTCAATACAAAGGTATCGATTTACGAGTAAAAGGAGACGGAAAACGGTATAAATTTATTATTCGGAATGAGCAAAAATGGGATAGTGTTGCCTATTGCTATTCTTTTGATACGGTAAATAATATAGAAATGACAATTCGGATTCCATTCGATCAATTAATCCCTGTATTTCGCGCCAAAACCCTTAAAAATGAACAACCTTTTGATCCAACAGAAATCTATTCTTTCCAACTGATGCTGAGTAAGTTTGAATATGACGGAGAATTAAACCCTAAATTTAAACCGGGTAATTTTCAATTACAAATGGAATCAATTAAAGCCTATGGCGGTGAAAAATTATCTCGTTTTGTTTTAGTCAGTTCTGCGGGAGTCACTCGCCCCGGAAAACCAGGATTAAACCTCGAAGAAGAACCCCCTGCTGTGCGGATGAATGAGCAGTTAGGCGGTATTTTGACTTGGAAGTTAAAAGGAGAAGATGTCGTGCGTTCTAGCGGAATTCCTTATACTGTTGTTCGTCCTTGTGCCTTAACTGAAGCAGCCGGAAATCAAGCTTTAAGCGTCGATCAAGGTGATACAATTAAAGGGCAAATCAGCCGAGAAGATATGGCAGAACTCTGTATTCAAGCCTTAAATTATCCAGACGCTTGTAACGTTACCTTTGAAGTTAAAGCTGAAGAAAAAGGTCAGAAACCTGGAGATTGGAAAAGCCTATTTTCTCAACTTAAATCCGATTAAATAACTGGCTATCATGATTTAATCTATAGCATTTTTAGAGTATTAAACAGATCTTGAGATAGGGACGTTATATATAATGTCTCTATAAGTTTTTTTAACAATTGAATATTAGAATGATTTCTCAAAAAAAGTTAATTCCCTATTTCTTCCTCTTTCCCGCTTTATTCCTGCTTGGACTCACCGTCTTTTTCCCAGCCATACAAGCCTTTTACCTTAGCTTCTTTAACTATGATTTATTACAACCACCTACCTGGATAGGTTTACAAAACTTTCAAAAATTATGGAGTGATATTACCTTCTGGAAAACACTTAAAAATACTTTATTGTACATTTTAATTGTTGTTCCTATTTTAGTAATTTTCCCCTTAATCTTAGCGATTTTAGTCAATCAGAAACTTAGAGGAATTTACTGGTTTCGGGCAATTTATTATATTCCTGTAATTATTTCAATGGTTGTTGCCGGAATTGCCTGGAAATGGCTGTATTCTGAAACAGGTTTGTTAAATCAAAGCTTACAATATTTTCTGTCTTTTATCCTACCAGAATCCGCTATTCCTCGTATTCCATGGTTAACCAGTCCAAACTTGGCTTTATTTAGCGTCATGCTTGTTACGATTTGGAAAGGATTGGGGTACTATATGGTCATCTACCTAGCAGGTTTGCAATCAATTCCCCAAGAATTATATGAGGCAGCAAATTTAGATGGTTCTCAAGGATGGCAACAACATTGGGATATTACATTACCGTTGATGAAACCTTATTTAATTTTAGTTGCTGTCATTTCGGCAATATCAGCCACAAAAGTATTTGAAGAAGTCTATATTCTGACTCAAGGAGGCCCTATAAATAGCTCTAAAACATTAGTTTACTATATTTATGAAAAAGCCTTTCAGAACTTAGAAATCGGTTATGCTTGTACCATCGGCTTGATTTTATTCTTAATTGTTTTCGGTTTATCCATTTTACGGCTAACAATTAATCGCTTGACACAAGATAGTTATACTTCTCCTTTGTAGGTTTTAATCATGTCTATTACACTCTTCATCATTGGTTTAATTGTAATTATCGCAATTCAGGTAGATATTTGGTTTACCACTCTGACAATAGGTGGAGGCGGCCCGATAACCAGTCGATTCTGTACGGGATTATGGTTAGCTGCACTAAAAATTCATAAGAATAGTTCTAACCACAGACTATTATCAACCGTTGGTTTTTTACTCCTAGTTTGTATCCCTGTTTTCTGGTTTTTATTCACTTGGATAGGATGGGTCGCCCTGTTTAGTTCGACCCCTTCGGCGGTGATTGGCGCTTCTGATAAGTTACCGGCTAGTATCTTGGAAAGAATTTATTTTGTCGGTTTTACTTTATCTACTTTAGGGATGGGAGATTATCAACCCCAAGGTTCACCTTGGCAGCTTCTGACCACAATTGCTTCGATTCAAGGCTTTTTTCAAGTTACTCTAACATTTGCTTATTTGATTCCAATTGTATCAGCCGCCAGTAGTAAACGTGCAGTTGCTGCCTATATTACTTGTCTGGGCGGTACACCAGATGAAATCATTACTCGGGCTTGGAATGGCAAAGATTTCGGACAGTTTGATCAACATTTAATTGCCTTAACTCCGATGTTAACTCAGCAAGGAGAAGCTCACTTAACTTATCCAATTTTACATTATTTTCACAGTGTAGAACGCTCTCGTTCGGCTGTATTAAGTGTGGTTGCTTTAGATGAAGCCCTGACAATTTTACAATATGGACTGCCTCCAGAAAATCAACCTGATGGCGCTGCATTACTCGCCGTTCGTCGCTCCGTTGCCGCTTTTTTAAACACATTAAATACGGCTTATATTGAACCTGCTTCAATTGATCCTCCTTTACCCAATCTAAATTTACTGCAAAAATATCAGATTCCTTTAGTGAGTACTGAAAAGTTTCATGCAGCAGTTCGTCCTCTGACTCGGCGGCGACGGTTATTATTGGGTTTATTGGATAATGAAGGATGGCAATGGGATGCAATTGCTTCGAGTCGAGTTACAACTCGCGGCAGTCAATTAGATGATGAAACGGCTATCGATCAGGTGCAGTTACATTAGGAATAGAAGTGGGTTTTAATAAGTATATTGCAGCATTTTGAGCCGTTTCTTGAGAAAGGTGTATTTGTTGCAGTTCAACTAAACCATCTTTTAAAAAAGAATCCCTCACCATTGCCTTTTCACCACTATTAAAAACCGTTTCATAATAAACTTGTTTAATTCCCGTTGAAATAATTAGTTTTAAACAAGAGATACAGGGTTCTAACGTCACATAAATACTCGCCCCTTGACAACTAATGCCATGTTTAGCGGCTTGGGCAATTGCGTTTGCTTCGGCATGAATTGCCCGCGAAGGTAAAGTAGAACTGACATCACAACGACTTAAACCGGGATAACAATATCCTTGAGTGGTACAATGAACCGAACCCGACGGAGAACCGTTATATCCAGTGGCTAAAACTTGCCAATCTTTAACAATAACTGCCCCTACTGGAAAGGCTAAACAAGTCGAACGAGTCGCAGCAAGTTTTGCCATCATCAGAAAGTATTCATCCCAATTTGGACGGGGAGAGAGTTGATTTTGATCAGAGGAATTATCCATTTTTAATAATAACTATTGTAATTAAACGTTAACCATTCCAGTCGATCCAAAACCCTGATTTCCTCTATCCGTTAAACTCAGACTATCAGCCACTTCAATTTCTGCCCGAATAATCGGTGAAATAACCAATTGAGCAATTTTCATGCCCTTAATCACTTGAAATGGTTGCAGTCCATGATTAATTAAGATAACACCAATTTCGCCTCGATAACCCGCGTCAATGGTTCCTGGCGTGTTTAAAACAGTGATTTGATGTTTGAGGGCTAGTCCACTACGAGGGCGAACCTGGGCTTCAGTTTGGGGGGGTAACTCAATCGCAATTCCGGTATGAATTAGTTTACTTTCTCCCGGTTTTATGGTCGTTTCTTCAATTGAAAATAAATCTAATCCGGCATCTTCTGCTCTGGCATATTGAGGCAAAATTGCAGATTCATTGAGCTTTAATACTTTGAGTTTCATAAACCACCTCCGGTGATAGGGAACAGATCGTTTTTCCCGTCAAGTTTTTGAATTAGCCAAATCAATAAATCTTTCAAGTCGTTAATCATTCATAAGTCTCCTTACTATTGCCTACTTGCCTATTCCCTATTGCCTTCCTCATGGGGACAATCTTGCTTTTCCTAACCGAGTATTTTTATACCATTCAGCAACATCGGGAACCCATGCTTCTAAATGGGGTAACATTAACTCGCAAAGTTTTTGAATCTCTAACTGAGCATCTTTTTTATATCTTAAATCGAGGAAATGTAAGAATGATCTAAGATTAAAACTAACGACAAAATGTTGACGATAATCAAACGGTAATTTTCCTCGGGCGTGTTCTTCAGCAAAGCCAGCTTCGATGTCTTGTTGATAACGTTTAATGGCATCTTTACACCAGTTTAAATCACTTTCTCGTTGTTGGAGTGAATAATAATAATTTTTGCCTTGGCGATCGCGATAATTGCCAACGGGGCGTAAATAAAACACATCTTCAATCTCTTTTTTACCGTCAAGAACTGCGAGAAACTGTTGACTCGTATAGCGGAAAGATTGAACATCGAAGGAAGCTAAGCGATGAGTACGGGCTTGTTGCATTACACTATGGGGAAAATAACCACAATTAAACACAATTTGCGGGTGTTCGAGTGGCCCAAAGTGGCCTCTATTTCCTGCTAATAATCGTTTAACAATAATATCACCACATTCTGCCTCACTCGGCCAAGAATCTCGTTCATCAGAGACAAATTCCCCCGTATAATCTTGATGCATCGCCGCATAAATGACCTGCTGCGGATTAGGGGTTTGACTGATGAGTTCAACGCGAAAACGATCCATTGGTTAAAAGATAATTATTCCTATAGCATTATTGACGAAGTTACAGCAGCTCCCGGAGCTTGCATCCGGGAGAACTGTGACCTGAAATCATCGGGCGATTTCAATTGTCAAACTTTTAGCATATCTTATAAAGATATCCCCCTCAAAATTTTTTATGATATTATCATCTCGCTTCACCGAAGCCCTCACCTACGCCACAGAATTACACGCCGATCAAACCCGCAAAGGATCAGACATTCCCTATGTTACCCATTTACTCGGTGTCACCAGTATTGCTTTAGAATATGGGGCAAACGAAGATGAAGCGATCGCCGCCTTACTCCATGATGCTATTGAAGATCAAGGAGGAAAAGCCACCCGAGATGAAATTCATCGCCGTTTTGGGGAGAAGGTAACCGCTATTGTCGAAGGCTGTAGCGACTCATCCGATGGTGGCCCTAAACTCCCGTGGCGGCAACGTAAAGAAGCGTATATCGCCCATATTGCCACCGCCAGCCCTTCTGTGCGGTTAGTATCGGCTTCTGATAAGCTTTACAATGTTCGGTCTATTGTGCGAGATTATCGCCGTGTTGGTGAGGAGATCTGGAACCGATTTAACGGGAAAAAATCCGGTACACTTTGGTATTATCGAGCTATGTTAGAAGCGTTTCGTCAGGTTGAGGTCACTCCTTTAATTAATGAGTTGGAAACCGAGGTTCAAGAATTAGAACAATTAGCCAATGAGTCGTAAAGCTTTTTGATTACCTATTTCTATAATCGGCTGATATTCATTGATTTATTCTCGCTAAAATAAAGGCAGCTATCCGGCTGAAGCCACACAACCTCAACGCATGATTTACCTCATCGCTAATTTTGTCTCAAACATCCTAAGAATTAGTCAGCTTTTATCAAATTACTAAAATATCGTAAAAAAATACATAAGTTCCCCCTTGTTAGAAATATGTATCTGTAATGAAGTGAGTCACTCAGTACTCACTCACAACGTTATACAATTAACTCAGGGCATTCTATGACTTCTATTCTAGGCACAGATCTACCAGAAACTTTGTTTGGAGATTTCGCAAATAATACTATTTTTGGGTTATCAGGAGATGATAGTATCGCTGGCGCTGCTGGAGATGACACCATCAATGGTAACCAAGGATTAGATTTAATATTTGGTGAGGCGGGCAATGATGTTCTTTTTGGAGGGCAGGGTAATGATACTCTATCAGGTGATTTAGATATTAATGGTGCTACTGGCGGTAATGACCTCATTTTCGGTAACTTAGGCATAGACATTTTGTCTGGAAATGAAGGAAACGATAGTATATATGGGGGGCAGGATGCTGATTCAATTTCAGGAGGTGAAGGCAATGATCTGGTTTCTGGTGATTTAGGAAGTGATTTCATTTTTGGTGTTGATGTTTTTAGTTTTAGCCCAGGTGCAGGTGAAATTGATACTTTGACAGGAGGGCCTGGGCTTGATGGTTTCTATATCGGTGATGATTTGACGACCTACTATACTGCATTCGGCGACAGTGATTATGCCATCATTACTGATTTCATTAGGGGCACTACTATTGAGTTGCTTTTCACAGAAGCTGACATAATAGTTACTCATATTGGAGATACCTATAGGCTTGATAACCTGACATTACCGGGGGCAGGTACAGGGACAGGAGTTTACCTCACAACTGCCGGTCAAAATGAACTGGTTGCTTTCGTTCAAGGAATTGATGCGAGTAATCTGACCTTGTCACAAGGTTCTATTTTCTAAATATAGAAGTTGGAAAGATCTATGAGAGTTAGGCTATCCAACCGCTACATTAATAATTGAGTCAGATTACCATATTCCTCTATAATTAAAAATTGTCTGATTTAATAAAATTAGCAAATCTGTTTTTATAGAATATCTCCGTCAATTCTCAAGATTAGGTTAAGTCCGTTTCATTGATTAATCAAGATATTGATGCGTGATTAACTTAATTAACTTTCAAAATTATACCAATTCTCTGAATTCTGACCCAACGACCGGCTCAGGGCAAGCTTCTAACCCAACGACAGGCTCAGGGCAAGCTCCTGTCTCCTGTCTCGCAGACTCGCTGACTCCTGACTCCTAAATTATGGCAAATGTTCGCTTAGACAATATAACGCGGCGATATCAAACGGTAAGCGCCCTGGAAGAAATTAGCTTTGAAGTTCCCGATGGTCAGTTTTGGGTGTTGGTGGGGCCGTCAGGCTGCGGAAAATCAACGTTACTGAGAATGATTGCAGGCTTAGAAACCGTAACTAGCGGTAATCTTTATATTGATAATCAGTGGATCAATGAAGTTCCAGCGCGTCAACGGGATGTGGCGATGGTGTTTCAAAATTATGCTTTATATCCGCATTTAACAGTGGCGGATAACTTAGCCTTTGGCTTGAAAATGCGCGGGGCAGAATCATCTACTATTCAGCAACGAGTCCATCAAGTGTCGCGATCGCTATCTATCGATCATCTCTTAAATCGTAAACCCAAACAGCTTTCTGGCGGACAACAACAACGGGTAGCGTTAGGACGGGCAATTGCGCGTGAACCTAAGGTGTTTTTACTCGATGAACCCTTATCGAATTTAGATGCCCAACTGCGGGATGATACGCGGGCAGAATTAAAGCAACTGCATCAAAATATTGGGATTACAACCATTTATGTGACTCACGATCAAGTTGAAGCGATGACGTTAGCCGATCAAATTGTCATTTTGGATCAAGGTCGAATTCAGCAAATCGGATCGCCTCAAACCGTTTACAATCAACCCGCGAATCAAATGGTGGCAACGTTTCTGGGTAATCCACCCATGAATATTTTACCCGTTAATTATGGTAATAGTTTGTTTTGGTTAGCGCAACAGGCGATCGCTTGTCCGCCTAGTGTACGAGAACAATTACGCCCTGTAGACGGCCAGCAATATAATTTAGGGATTCGACCCGAATTTATTCATTTAGAAGGCTTCCCGCCTCAATTACCCCCCGATCAAAGTGATGTCGGAATGTTGGATCGGGTGAGTTTACAGGTGATGGTAGAAGTCGTTGAACCCTTGGGCCGAGAAATTTTAATTCGGGCCAGTATTCCGAACTCCAGTACTTTAATTCAGTTTATGATACCTGCAAACACCCAGTTAAACAGAGGCGATCGCGTTTCGGTGGAGTTAGACTTTAAAAGAGTGATTCTGTTTGACTCTAGTACTGGAGAAACCCTTTACTCTTAATCTCATCACCATTTTAAAAAAAACTTGCAAAATTTATATCCTATGTGCTATCTTAGTAAAGCATGAAAATTAAGCCGGGATAGCTCAGTCGGTAGAGCAGAGGACTGAAAATCCTCGTGTCGGCGGTTCAAGTCCGCCTCCTGGCATTCAGAATATAGTCAAGTTGTTAGTGTGTTTTGTTGCGCGATCGCTCTTTTGTTACAAGACTAACTGATTATTGTTTAATGTTAGTTTTGGCTGTCTGTTGTGGTTAAACTCAGAAAATTGTGGTTTCATCTAAGACGGTAAGCTAACCCCTTGAAGCTTTAGAAACCAACCCAAACCAGCACCTAAAACTAAGCCAAGGGTTGAAGTCGTTCCTAAAATTAGCAGAAGTGACTCGGAATCATAATTTTTATTCAGAGAATCTGTAACTACAGTTAAACCAAAAGCCTTTGTCACAGCCCAACCGATAGCCTCAGCCATAGCCCAAGCCATAGCCACAACTAAACCCCCAGCAACTATTCCAGCTACAACCCCGGCTATAATCCCGGCTAAAGCTACAGCCATAGCCACAACTAAACCCCCAGCTACAATCCCAGCCGTCGCAGCAGCCGCAGCAGCAGCCCAAGCTACAATCCCAGCTACAACCCAATCCAAATCCCCAGCCCAAGTCTTAACCTTAGCCTCAGCCCAATTCCAAGCAGCAGCCCCAGCCTGATAAACAGCCACAACCCAAACCACAAACCCAGCCATACCCCCAACCGCATACACAAGCATACCCCCCCATGTGCCCACAGCCATCATCCCAAACCCAACCCCGGCAACAGCCTCAGTCTTGCTTAATCCCACCAGAGTACCGATTAGCAAATATACTAATAAAAGAAAACCTGATGGGATAAATGGAAAGGTAGAAAGATCGATTTTATTTTGAGATTTTTTCTGTTTAGATTGCGAAGAAGATTTTGATGATTTTGTCTGTTGTTTTGTTCGCTGTGGTTGATGTAATAAACCTAGCCATTCCTGCATCGACTGAGGACGATCTTTTGGTTCTATAGCCATCCCTTTTATAATAGCTTGATTTAACCAATCGCTTAATTTTGGACAATATTTTTGAGGTTGGCTTAGTCTATCTCCGTTACTTTTTCGATCAATAGCGGCTTGAGGTTTCTCACCTGTAACAGCAAAATATAATGTTGCCGCTAAACTATATATATCTAAAGTCGGTCGAGGTTGATACTTTCCATCTTGACATTGTTCGTAAGGGGCAAAATCATTAACGGTTTTCGTTAGTGTAAATGTAGTCGGTTGCAACAACTTTGCTGAATTGAAATCAATTAATACTGGCTCTTTTAATGCTGGTATATGAGACTTTCGCCACAATATAATATTACCCGGATGAATATCACTGTGAATCACACCTGCTTGATGAACTGTTAGTAACGCTGCTGCTAACTTACGAAAATATTCTACAGCTTCTGCTTCAGAAAGCGGCCCTTGCTCACGAATCCGTTGATTTAAGGTTTCTCCATTGATATAAGCCATCACGAGGCAGGGAATGCCCGCTTCTTGAAAAAATTCAATCACCTGCACTACATTCGGATGAGAGATTTTAGCTAAGATTTGTCCTTCCCATTGAAATCGTTTGGTCAATTTTTCGTGGTCTTGATCGGCTTTAATTTCTGGGTTTGCTGCTTTGATTACAACTCGTCTATCGAGAAAGCAATCTTTAGCCAGATAAGTTAATCCGAAACCACTACCCTCAATTTGATGGATGATGCGATATTTGCCAGCTTGTAATAAATCGCCATTTGACCAAGTCATAATTATGGATTGTTAGAGTGTATTCGTTATCTCCTAATCCTGGTGCTGAATCACACAATCTTACGCTGCATCGCAGGATTCCTTAATACTCTCTACATTTTATATCTGCTAAATTCCTCAATTGAGATATAAAAATATCCCTCAATTTAAGGAGAGGGTTGAATAGTTGGCGTGTTAGAAGTCTCAGGTTGAGAATTAGATTTCAGATTTAACCAAGCTGGAGTCCCCACTATTAAACCTAATAGAATTACCCAAATTAGCCCCCACTTTGTCCAATTAATTTGATTTTTTGATATTTTATTATTTGATATTTTTTTCAGATTTAATTGTTTCAACCACGCTTGCACAGATTGAGGTCTTTTCTCTGGTTTTAATTCCATTCCCGCTAAAATAGCTTTGGCTGTTTTACCAGAAATTGCTGTATTTTCTGCTTGCGGTGAAATTAATTTTTCTCCTTCTATTTGCCGTTTATCGGCACTGGGTGGAACTTTTCCTGTAAGTAATTCATATAACGTTGCAGCTAAACTATAGATATCTGTGTAGGAACCCACCGCTTGACCACTAGAATAAAGTTCAATAGGAGAAAACCCATCTCTACATTCATTTCTTCGGGTTTGGCTGAGAATTGCATCACAATTTAAGGCTAAACCAAAATCAGTTAAAACCGCCTCTATTTCTCCCTGTTGAATTCGTAAGAATATATTCTCTGGACAAATATCACGATGGATAATACCTTGCTGATGAACAATGGTTAATGCTTTGCCAATTTGCTGCATATATTTGAGAGCCATAGCTTCTGTGAGGATGGGTTTAGCTCGTTCTGCTAAACTATTTGCATCTAAATATTCTATGGGTAAATAGGCAACAGATTCTTCTTTGAAGGGGTATTCAGCCTTGATAATATGGGCTGTATCGCTACATTTTGCAATTTTGATTGCTTCTTGCCAAAATAGGCTTTCGAGTCTGTCGCGTTCATCTGGAGGCAACGCAGCTAATACAGCAGGATTAAGCGTTTTAATCACCCACTTTTCACCGTCGGATCGCTCTGCTAAATAGGTAATATCGTACTGACGACGTTTCAGTTCTTTCTCAATGGTATATTTGCCATTCTGTAGCGTTTGTCCTGGATTTAACGTCATTTGCTTTAACTCGCCGTGATGTTTTAAATCATTATTATTATAATCAGTGTGTTTTAAAAGGTGCGTCAGTGACTACAGGATAATTGATTAAATCTGGATTTAACTATTTTCAGTATAAAATCAAAATTTAAGGTGCGTCCGGCAGACGCACCCTACAGGATAATGGATTAAATCATATTAACGCGAGGTGAATTCTGAAGCCACTAACATACTACCTACCCCAGAATCACTAAAGATTTCTTGTAATAAACTATGGGGAACTCGACCATCTAAAATATGGGCTGCCCGTACACCTTGGGCTAAACTCCGAACACAACAATTGACTTTTGGAATCATACCGCCGGCGACAATTCCGGTTTCAATTAATTGACGTGCTTCTTGAATATTCAGTTGAGCAATTAAAGTGTCTGGATTTTTATAATCCTCTAAAATACCGGCTGTATCTGTTAATAGAATTAATTTTTCTGCGCCTAAAGCGGCGGCAATTTCCCCGGCAACAGTATCGGCATTAATATTATAAGCTTGCCCTGTTTCATCGGCGGCTACACTCGAAACCACAGGGATATAACCACTATTAACTAAAGATTCTAAAAGTTTAGTATCAACACTATTGACTTCCCCAACAAAACCGATGCCTTTATCACCTTGAGGACGGGCAACGACTAAATTTCCATCTTTACCACACAGTCCCACAGCCGATCCGCCAGCTTGGTTAATCAGGGAAACAATTTCTTTATTGACCCGCCCCACGAGTACCATTTCTACCACGTCCATGGTCGCCGCATCCGTTACCCGCAAACCATTTTTAAACTGGGCTTCAATGCCTAATTTTCCCAACCAAGTGTTAATCTCGGGGCCACCGCCATGCACCACAACCGGGCGAATACCGACACAAGACATCAGTACAATATCTCGCATCACCTGATCTTTGAGGGCGCTATCTTTCATCGCTGCACCGCCGTATTTGACTACGATGACACGATTTCTAAATTTTTGAATATAAGGTAACGCTTCACTGAGGATTTTAACGCGGCTTGTTTCGTCAATTTGAGCGAAATCAGTTTGTTTCTGCATGGGTATTGCAATTAATCCTATCTAAGGTTCAAACCTTAGATTTTAACGGATGAGGGGCTTTAATGAGTCGCCACCATCGATGCAGGGGAAAATGAATTACAGGGGCCCACAGGCTGCTGAGAATGGCTGAACTCAGGGCCACTTGTTGTTGATAAACCCAGAGATCGGCAAGAGCGCGATCGCCAACTTGACTAAATTGTAATGCTCTCATGGTTTCATATAATATTGCCATACCGAATACAATCAGGGCAACAGAGATAAAATCTTCTTGAATTTTTTTAACGAAAATTCGGTATAATAATACGGTCAAAACCCCAACAATGACCATCGGATAAACATGAGTTGGAATCGCACCACTCATCCCATCAAGAACTAATCCTATGGCTAATCCACCGATAGCGGCTTGCAGAATTGAGCGTTTTATACTCCAGCTCACAAGCCAAATTAAGATCCAATTGGGACCAATATCAAAGACTTCAATGAGTGGCATCCGCACCTGCATCAGTAAAAAACATAATATTGCAGAGCTAATGACGATACATCCGTTAAATATAGGAAAAAGTAAGGAAAACACAGTATTAATAAAAATAGTATAATCAGCTAAATCTTGTTAAATCACCTATTAATTTTTAGGGGAAGATGGCACTGTTTCAGGTTGACTATTCTCCGTTTTACTCGCTTTTTGATTAGGATAAATGACCACCCATTCTAAAGTGCCAAGAGGAACAATAAATTCAATCACCGCTTCTGGTGCTGGGGCTTTATTCGCATCAACTGAAACCACTTTTCCAATCGGCCAGCCAGCAGGGACGAGTTGACTAAACGCTGAGGTAACGACAATATCTCCCGGTTTAACTTGAGGGATATTTTCAAAGAACTCCATCACGCCTTCACGGTCACTTTGACCCCGGAGAAAACCCATTTCTCGAGTCCGACTGACAGCCACCCCGATCCGACTATTCGGGTCACTTACTAGCAGAACTTTACTGGTATTGGGGGTAACATGAGAGACTCGACCGACTAACCCTCCTGGCCCCATGACTAAATCATCTTTGGCAATGCCTTCGTTGCTGCCTTGTCCGAGCAAAACTTGTTCCCACCAATGGTCAGGACTGCGGGCAATAATGGGGGCAACGACTCCCTTATCGTTGGGTTTAGATTTGACGTAATTCAGTAACTTCTGTAAGTTTTGATTTTGGGATTGTAACTCTTGAACCCTAGCCTCGAGTTCAGCGATACGAGGCCCTTCTAGAACGGGTGGAGATTGAGACTGACCCAAACCTTCAGCAACAGCCTCAAACGGTTTGGTTGCCCAATAATACAGTTCAAATAAAGCCGCCCCTTGAGTTTGCCGCACAAGAAATGCACTGAGGACTGCTAATCCCAACAGTAGCATCTGTGAGCCATATCGATTCCACCAACTGTGTGTATTCATTGCTTTATTAAGGAATAAGGAGTCAGTATTCAGGAGTCAGTATTCAGGAGTCAGTATTCAGGAGTCAGTAGAGACGTTGCATGCAACGTCTGTACACCGAAAGATAATTATCAGGAGTTCCCGTTCCGGTGTTCCCTGGGTGATTGCCTACGCTGTCTGAGATTGTCCACTGAAAACCCGCTCGAGTTGTTTATAATTCTCTAAAGCCCGACCTGTACCCAATACCACGCAGGAAAGGGGGTCAGCAGCGACGTGAGTCACAATTCCCGTCTCATGACTAATTAAGGTATCAAAGCCCCTCAGCAAGGCTCCACCGCCCGCTAACATAATCCCCCGATCAATGATATCGGCAGCCAATTCTGGGGGAGTTCGTTCTAAAGTGCGTTTAATCGCTTCGACAATAACTGAGAGGGGTTCTTCCATGCTTTCGCGCACTTCTGGGGTTTTTACCATCACGGTTCGAGGCAAACCCGACAGCAGATGAACGCCGCGAACTTCCATTAAGATATCTTCGTCTTGGGCAGAAGGAAAAGCCGATCCCATTTGGATTTTAATTTCCTCAGCAGTCCGTTCACCGATGATTAGGTTATGAACCTTTTTCATATACTGAATCACCGAGTCGTTTAACTCATCCCCCGCTACCCGTACCGACTCACTCAGTACTGTTCCTTGCAAACTCAGAACCGCTACTTCTGTTGTTCCACCACCAATATCAACAATCATATTACCCGTCGGGTCGGTAACGGGGAGTCCCGCCCCAATTGCCGCCGCCACCGGTTCATCAATCAGGCGAACTTCCCGCGCCCCCGCTTGAATTGCTGCTTCCATCACCGCCCGTCGTTCAACCCCTGTGACTCCACTGGGAATTCCGATGACAATTCGAGGGGCGACTAAACTTTTACCTTCATGCACTCGCCGAATAAAATGCTTCAGCATCTGTTCGGTGGCCTCAAAATCCGCAATCACACCATCTCGTAAAGGCCTGAGGGCAATCACGTCATTGGGTGTGCGACCTAACATTTTTTTTGCATCTTCTCCAACGGCTAAGGGAATTTTTGCTTCCCGATCCAAAGCCACAACAGACGGTTCTTGGAGAACAATGCCTTTACCAGAAACATAGACAAGGGTATTTGCAGTACCGAGATCGATACCCATGTCCCGCGATATAGAGAAACGATTGAGAAGACCCACAGCTTTTTTGCCCCCAAGCTAGAACCAAGTGTCAAAATCTAAAAAAAATTGAAAAATCCGCATGACTTTAATTGTTTGTGGATTGTATGACGTTTTGTTAGTAGAGTCCAGTCCTCTTAGCGGCAGTTTAAGACCAAATTCACTGAGTTTGGTATTCAATCTCGCCGACGAGGTGCTGAACGAATCATTTCTCACCAGATGAGAAATTCATCACTTCATGTTGGCTTGTACTCCTGTGTACCGTTCACGATTTGAAGCCAGCCGAAGCTTACAATCAGTTGTTCAGCATTGGGTGGACTGTCTCAGGATAAAAGTGCAAATCAGATACAATAGATGTACTATAATCAATTGTTTGATCAATGTGTTGAAATGAGTTTAAATATTGTGACTTTGGTCGGTCGTGCCGGCCGAGATCCAGAGGTAAAATATTTTGAATCCGGTAATGTTGTTTGCAACCTGACTTTAGCGGTCAACCGCCGGACTCGCAGATCGGATGAACCGGACTGGTTTAGCTTAGAAATTTGGGGAAAAACCGCTGAAGTGGCGGCTAATTATGTCCGCAAAGGAAGCTTAATTGGAGTCAAAGGATCGCTTAAGTTTGACCACTGGCAAGATCGTGGTACAGGGGTACAACGTTCTAAACCGGTGATTCGAGTCGATCAGCTTGATTTACTCGGATCAAAGCGAGATATTGAACAAATGCCAGACAATAATTACGACGAATTTTAAAGTGAGTGTAGAACCATCGGATTCAATTTTAGAAGCGTTTGTTGCGGGTAAAGTTGCTTTTGAACGGGGACGCTATCGCCAATCTTTACAGTGTTTGGAAGCGGCTTATCAACAGGTAGAAAAAAACTCACTTTTAGGGGGTGAGGTACAGGTTTGGTTAGCAACGGCTTATCAGGCATTGGGTCAACAAGATCAAGCGATCGCCTTATGTCAAAAACTGACTCGTCATCCTCAGTATCAAACCCGTCAACAAGCCCGGCGGTTACTTGAAATTCTGCAAGCGCCGCCACTCAATAATAATATGGAGGGCTTAATTGAGTTTCCCGATACCAGTCAGTTAGAAGAAAATTCTTCTCAAAAGTTCGTGGGGAAATCTTCGACTTCATCTCCGTCTAAATCGACTCCTTCTCCTTCTCCGCCTCCGTTGGATTTATCTGAGGTTAATACTCAAGATAATCAATTTTTATGGGCGGCTTTAATTGTGATTGGGATTATGATTGGGGGATTGTTATTCTTGGCGTAAAAAATATTAGAAATTAACCAGATGGTTTAGATCCTAAAACTGCGATCGCCACTCCAATTAAAATGATAATTGCGCCTAAAATAACGAGAAAGCTGGGGATTTCCTCAAAGAAAAAATACCCTAAAATACTGGCTCCGATCGGTTCACATAACGTAAATAAAGATACTATTGTGGGAGAAATATGATTTAACGCCCAATTGAAACTGGTATGACCGATAAGTTGCGGTAAAATTGCCATCAAAAACAGATAAAGATAAACAATCTTTGGATAGCCGAAATAAGGGGTGTCAAATAATCCAGGTAACGGCAATAATAGGATAGCTGCTAAACTATAGGCAACTGTAATATATCCGCCTAATCTAAACCCTCTTTTCTGTGCAACTCGTCCTAACATTAAGTATAGACTGGCGGTGATGGCTCCAATTAATGCTAAAATATTGCCTAAGATGGGATTCGGATTAGAAACCCCTGGAGTGCTATCTGCCACCCCAATTAAAATACCGCCTCCTAAAGCAAGAATGATGCCAAAGCTGGTAATTTTTGTCGGCTTTTCCTTTAACCAAATCCAAGAAAATAGCGCCACCCAAATTGGATTTGTAGTGACTAAAGTCGTTGAAGCAGCAATAGAAGTATAGGATAAAGAAGTAATCCAAGCGGCAAAATGAAAGGTTAAAGTCACCCCGGCTAAACAGGCAAATAAAATAGCTCCCGGTTGTAAACTTTGCCACTGAATTTTTGGCCAAGAAGGAAGTAATAATAATGAGGCAAATGTTAGCCGCGCCGCAGCCATGACTAAACTAAACCCTAAGCCTTGAACCCCAGCTTCAGTGGTGGCTAAGCGAATCAGAATTGAGCCTGTTGAAATGGCAAGTATACCAATAAACAGAACAATTCCGACAACACTGAAGGAGACCGGACGAGAAGAATTCATTCAAAATAACTACAATAAGAAATAGTTTAAATCTTATCTTAGTTTTGTACAACTAACCATGAGCAAAACAGTTTTAATTACAGGTGCATCGCAAGGAAGCGGCAAAGCAACAGCATTATTATTTGCTCGCAAAGGATACAATGTGGTTCTGGCGGCTCGCGGAACTGATAAACTAGAAAGTGCAGCCAATGAAGTCAGGAAAATAGGGGGTTCAGCTTTGGCGATCGCTACTGATGTGACTGAGGTTGAGCAGGTTGAAAATTTAGTTCAAAAAGCTTTAGGATTTTACGATACCGTTGATGTTTTGGTGAATAATGCCGGAATTTGTTTAAGCGGGCCAGTTGAAAAAACCACCCTTGAAGATTGGCAGAATATTATCAATACAAACTTTTGGGGATATGTGTATACCATCCACCTTTTATTGCCTCATTTTCTGAAGCAAAATAGCGGTACAATCGTCAATGTTGGCTCTTTTGGCGGAAAAATACCTTTACCGGAAATGACGGCTTATTGCGCCAGTAAATATGCTGTTACAGGCTTGACGGAAAGCTTAAGATTAGAGTTAGCAAAAACTGATATTCAGGTTTGTGCCATTCATCCGGGTGTGATCAATAGTGACTTTTTAGATCGGGCGCAATTTCGAGGTCAAGACGAGTCAGAAATAGAAAATCGTCGTCAACAAATGACTCAAATGTTGCAGTCTTCTATGGTGAGTCAACCCGAAGATATTGCCAAAGCCATTTGGGAAGCAGTTAGCAAAAAGCAAACCGATATTGTCGTCGGGCCTGCGGTTGTGGCAACAGAAGCGTATCGTTTGTTTCCAGGCTTAGTCGAATTTGTCATGGCAAAACGTTGAATTTAATCTCGCACTAAGCTTGTAGAGTGCGTCCCACAGACGCACCCTTTATTTAACCTTTAACTCACTTCCGTTTCAGTTTCAACCTCCTCAACCGGAAGGGTTGATGGGTCATATTGCACCCGATAAATTCGGTTATTGGCTTCTTCAGTAATTAATAAACTGCCATCCGATAAGGTTTGTAAACCCGTTGGACGACCCCAAGTCGTGTTGGTTTCTGGATCGGTTAAAAATCCGGTGAGAAAATCTTGATATCCTCCCGTAGGATTTCCTAACTCATCAAACGGCGCAAAGACCACTTTAAACCCGGTCCCCGGATCTCGGTTCCAACTGCCACGGAATGCTACAAACGCGCCATTTTCATATTCTACGGGATAGGTTTCACCCTCATAGAATTGTAACCCTAACGGAGTAGAATGGGCTTGGAATAACACATCTGGGGTTTGAGTTTGGGCAACCAAATCCGGATTTTCACCTAAATTACGCGGATCGGGTAAATCAGGAGATAGGTAAGAATAGGGCCAGCCGTAGAATTCTCCTTCTTCAACTCCGGTGAGAAAATCTGGAACGACATCATTGCCTAAACCATCCCGTTCGATTACGGTAGTATAAAGTTGATTGGTAACTGGATGGAAATCTAACCCTACAGGATTACGCAAACCAGAGGCAAAGGTTTGTAATTCGACAGGTTCTACAGGTTCGACCGTTTCAATAGTTTCTACCGTTTCGACAGTTTCTACCGTTTCAATAGTTTCTACCGTTTCGACCGTTTCGATAGGTTCAAGACTGTTAAGATCGATCACCTGAATAGAAGCGCGGGGTAAAGGTTCTGGAGTAACATTTGAATCTGAACCAATGGCAATATATAACTCGTTACCATCGGGAGATAAAGCAATATTACGTGTCCAGTGTCCGCCAACGGGTAAAGGAGTGATTAATTCTCCGACGGTTTCATCGGGTAGTTGGGTTTGTCCGTCAGTATAGGGAAACCTCAAAATCCCATCAGTATTTGCCAAGAAAAAGGCATCTTCTGTAAATACCATGCCAAAGGGAGAATTAACTCCATTATCAGCATCGGCAAACACTTGGCTAGTATCAGCATCTCCATCCCCGTCTAAGTCTCGCAATAATGTAATTCGGTTTGCAGCAGTTTCCGTGACTAAAATATCCCCTGTGGGGGTAACAGTCATCCAGCGAGGATTTTCTAAGTTTTCCGCAAACACATTCACGCTAAATCCTTCTGGAACTTGTAGAACAGGTTCTTCTGGAATCGGAATCACGTTAGCAGGTTGAGAGAGGCTAGCAGTCGTTGATGGAGACGGTAAGCTTTCTACGTCAATTAAAATTGATTCTGAAGTTAATGCTTCTGTTGGAATTAAGCTAATCTCATCAGCGGTAAAAAATTGATCGGCGGTTAAATCGGCTGCATCAACCCCAATCATTACCCCTAACAGTTCCGTGGTTCCCAGAACTTCAATCAGAGTCACTCCAATTCCGCCTAAGGTTGAGGCAGTTAGACTAATTTGATCGAATGTAATTCCAGAGGGTAGTCCAATCACATCTGCACCTTCACCAAAATCATAAATCCAATCGGTAGAGGCAAAACTATTGACCCCAGTATTTGAACTGAGGACAAAAACATCATCTCCTAAGCCGCCTCGGAAGCTATCGCGACCGATATCCCCTCGGAGGCGGTCATCTCCATCTCCACCCTCTAAATTATCGCTGCCGTCCCCACCGTTGAGGGTATCACTACCCGATCCACCTAACAGTTGATCATTCCCTTCACTACCATTAATCAGATCGTGACCTAAACCACCGTTGAGGGTATCATTTCCTTCGCCGCCATTGAGGATATCATTCCCTTCATTGCCATTGAGGATATCATTTCCTTCGCCGCCATTGAGGATATCATTCCCTTCATTGCCATTGAGGATATCCTGACCCTGGCTACCGTTGAGGGTGTCGCGACCGAAGCCACCGTTGAGGGTATCATCACCTGCATTACCATTGAGGATATCGTCATCTGTGAAGTTGATCGCAGTATCCTCAATCTCATTGCTAGAGAAGATAGGGTCAAAGTGACCATATATCAGATCGTCACCTAAACCGCCGTTGAGGGTATCCTGACCCTCTCCGCCAGACAAAGAATCGTTTCCTTGATTACCGTTAATTAGTTCAGCATCAATTGAACCGATTATTTCATCACTGCCAGCCAAACCCCTGACACCGCCAGGAAGATCTGCTAACAATCCCGGTAAGAGTGAAACCGTATCATTTGAGACGGTTAAATCGTAAAATCCTTCAGAGTTTACGCTAGTCATAGTTAAATTTTTCTTTATTTATAGTTAGAGGCTTATTTTGTTGGTCTAAGGTGGAGGATATAATAATCACAACAAGTCACCTCAAACCGCATCAGCACAATTAGAAAATTCGCTGAATCCGCTGCTAGTATCTGTAAAATAGTTGTTGATCGTTGCACCCTACACTTAAGGCTCTATTGCTGCTAGTACAGCTTTAGGGGAGAGTTTCTCTTTAAACCAAACGACTCGTGCCGGTACATCGTTGAGTTGAATTCCAGCTTTAGATAAATTGAGTCGTTCTGAGATCGCTAATACTAGATTAGCACAATTTGATCGGCGTACTTGATAAAATTTTTTCTTTAAATATTCCGGTCGCCAATATCCCACAATCTCCAATAAAAAGACTCTTCCTTGCGGATGAATTAAGCGAAAATCCGGAATCATTACACTCCCTGGAATCGGAATTAAATCCACTTCTCGTTCCAGTTTCCATTCAGTTTTTAAAGCTTTCCAACGTTTAGCAAAAGATTCTTCCAGTAAACTATCGTAGGGTTTTCCGGGCGGATAATGACTGACTAAACCACAATTTGAATCTAAAGAATATCGCCCTTGTTTAATTACTTTTGTATAAGGATCTCGCTGTTGGAGTTGCGCTTGTAAACGCCATTTGGTGACGTGTAGTAAGGCGGGAATCATTTTTGCGATCGCCAAACCATAGCGAGTACTGGGTTTAAACAAACTGGTTGGCCCGTCAATCGTTAAAGTAAATCCATGATCCGCGTCCCCTTCAATATAAGTCATTAATTGAAACAGTTTTAGGTAACGAAAGAGTAGTTTATATTCTCCGGGATCATTACGATAAGCATGAATAATAATTTCATTAGCACGGTAAAAAATACCTTGAACTTGAGATAAATTGTAGCGATGTAATAAAGCTTCTGCTGTGGGAGTCTCAAATTGAGTCAGGATTTTATTTTCTTTTAAATCGGCATATAATCCCGCTTGAATTTCTGTTTCTAAAACCTCTATTTTCAGTTCTTCACTCAATTGAGCCGAGAGTTTTTCTAATATTTTGGGCGTATTTTCTAGGCTAGGAATTGTTGTCGCCGCTAAAGTAAATACCCGTTCTCTTAACTCAACGGGTTCAAGGGGACTCACCACTTCAAAGGTAGAAAAGCCACTTCTTAATAAATGAGCCAAACCCCGTTTTAAACGATAATCTGGACTGGTTCCTTCTAATTCTTGAAGTTGCCCATCGAGTTCAGTTTGTGTCTGATTCAGGCAAGATTGAAAACACTCAATTACTTGTTTAGCCACAGTTAAATGACGCTGATCGATAGCTAAACGCAGCGGAATTATCGTTTCTCCCTGTTGTCGAGAAGATAATAGATCAGTGGGTAACATTTAGGGATTAGTTGTTAGTCGTTAGTTGTTAGTTGTTAGTTTTTAGATATAGCAGTAGCCAGAGCAATTATGACATGATAAAAGTCTAAAACCATTATCTTGTCAAGAATTTGACTTGCTGACTTGCTGACTTCTGCTGTACATTTATACCGCTTCAGATGCTTAACTACCTACCGAAGTAACGACAAGAAATAACGAAGAACGAAGAACCAACAACGAATAATCCTTAAAAATATTCCTCATCTTTTGGCGGGTCGGGTAAAACAGAATATTCCTGTTCTAACTCTACAGGTTGTTCTATTTCTATCGGTTCTAATTCTAAAGGTTGTGGTAATTGCTGTAAATCTGGAAGTTTGACTTTTTCTTTTTGTGTTTCTTTGACTTTTACCGGTAATCTTAACGGCTGACGATGTTCTTTTTCAATCCAACAACTGGCTAATGGTAAAGTTTGTTCGAGATCATCTAATGGCCGAGGAATAACCATCACCGCATTTAGTTCCCCAATGCGTTCAGCCTCATGCATTCCCGCTTCAACAGCCACTGCTACATCTGCCACTGACCCCCGAATAATGGCAGTACACAACCCCGCCCCGATGGTTTCATAGGAAGCCAAATGAACTTCTGCTGCTTTCATCATGGCATCGGCCGCCCCCACCATTGCCGGAAAGCCTCGAGTTTCCAATAAACCCACAGCTTGATGACTCAGACGACTTTGCCCACCACTGGCTGCTAGTTGAGATAAGCGGTTACTAATGGGCAGAACATATTCTAAATTCGGTAAAGGACGGGCGATGACCAGGGAAGAGACATATTGACTAAATTGCTTGGCTGTATCTGCCCCAGCATCGACTGCTAAGCGTACATCTCCAATTCGACCTCGAATAATTGCGGTACAATGACCACTGCCAATTTTTTCATATCCGACCAAATGAACCCCTGCCGACTTCAGCATCATGTCAGCGGTTCCCACAATGGCAGGAAAGCTTTGAGTCGAGACTAAGCCCAAGGCCATATCTCGAAATTCTGGTTGAATTGACCGCTGGTGGGAAACAGAATGTTGCAAAGGTGAATCCATTTTCAAGTTGGCTGGCTGGGGATGTCAGACGAGTAGAGATCTGATCTAAATATTAATTCAAAAAATGTATCTCAGTTATAGTAATTATTATATTCTCTAATTTTTTACTGAGCCTGCTCATCCCCTATTTTAGAGGTTTCTCCAAGCTTTGGACGAGAATTATTAAAAGACTTTCGATGGGGTAGTAAGCGATTGAGAAGTTGATCGAGGTTGGCTTGACCGTAAACTTTCGGTTGGGGAAATCCAGCGGCTTCTGGCTGATGGTTTGAGTCGGGATTCGGGGACGGGGAAGCGTTCTCGGGTTCGGTAACCGTCTCTGGTGTCGGAGTTGAACCTTGATAGTCGCCCTCTGAGGAGTGATTGTCTTCTAATTGGCGAGAAGTATCCCCAATCAATGAACCCGAGGGAATAAGCTGTTCGGCTTTAATCGCAGGATTAATTAAAGTACTGCCAGAACCAATACAAGCGTTACTCCCAATTTCCCCTGCACCTACGATTAAAACCCCTGCCCCAATAGTGGTTCCCACCCGAATTTCTAGGATGCCCTCATGGGCGTGTAGAATCGCCCCAATCCCAATACATACCCCTGCGCCAATCACAATTTGGCTGTCTGGCTCAGCGTGCAAAAGTACACCAGGGGCAATGACTGTACTGGGGGCGAGAGTGACATCACCACTGACAGCAAAATCCATTAAATTTTGGGAGAGTGGTGACGAGGGGAGCATGAAAGAGAAACCTCTATAACCGTAGACAGAATGGGGATTTTAGGCAGGTTTTTGAATGACGGTTTCTAGAACCCGGCGTTTGGCTTTAGGATCGATCCCAATCAGGCGAACATATTCTCCGCTATGCTCTTTCATACAATCTTCTAAAGCGGCCAGAACTTCTGCATCGCGATTGGATTCAATTGGGCTACAACTATGCCAGGAACTCACCTTAAACCGTCGCTTATCGGCGTGTTCTGTGCCAATCTTGTAACCTTGTGACAGCAAATTCCGCACTTGGTCTACCACTTCTGAATCTAAGTGACCTGTAGCAGTGGAGGCTGGACGGGAGTAAGAACGGTTTGCGTTTCGAGTGACTGTTGCTGAGGGGGTAGAACCAGATGAAGAACGGCTGGGTTTTTCACCGGGACGTTGAATAATTTCTTCAGTGACTCGACGTTTGGCATTGGGGTCGATCCCAATAATGCGAATATAATCTTTAGGATGCTGTTCCATAATCGCTTCGAGTTTCCGCACCACATCAACCACTTGGTTACTGGAAATGGTCGGGCCATTGCGCCAAGACCCTACGCTGAAGCGTCGCTTATCTGCATATTCTGTGCCAATCACGCATCCTTGATTGAGTAAGTTGCTAACGAGCTGGCTAAGATCTCCTCCAGAACCGCCGCTAGTCGCTGCCATTTTACTCTGGTAAGTAGGCGGAACTGTTCGAGCGGAAGCTGGACCATTATGGGTACTTTGTGCAGCACCGTCAGGGGTTTGAATCACTTCTTCTAATACTCGGCGCTTGGCATCGGCATCAATCCCCAATAAGCGCACATATTCCCCTTGATTCTCTGCTAAAGCTGCCTCTAAGGCTGCAATCACTTCAGAGGGGTTACTAGAGTCAATCTGTGGGCCACTCTTCCAAGAACTCACCTTAAAGCGGCGCTTATCAGCGTGTTCTGTGCTAATTTTGTAGCCTTGGGACAGGAGTTGATGAACTTGATCGACTATGTCTGAGGACAAACGGGTGCTAGCGCTGCTAGAGTATGAACGGTTCCGTCCGCTGCTACCGTTGCGACCGGAACTAGAACGTTCATTCCGCACAGGTGCGATGCAGGCGGCATCTTCAGAGCATTTGTAACCGGCTTTGAGGGATTGATTGACCGCAATTACATGACTGGTGAATTTCAAGTCGGTCTGGTTGACATCCGGTAAGCGATCCGCTTGTTGTTGATTAGTAATAATCGATCCAGAGGGAACATATTTTCCGGAGGGAATTTCCACATCCTGAATCAAAACATGCATCATCACGATGCAACCGTGGCCCACACGAGCATTAAACACAGTCGAACGGAAACCAATAAAGCAGTTATCCCCGACATAAGCAGGCCCGTGAATCAAAGCCATATGGGTGATGGAAGAGTCTTTTCCAACCCATACTGAATAAGAACGGCCGTCATCTCCTTTAACGCGACCTTCTTCTAAACCATGAATCACAACACCGTCTTGAATGTTGGAGTTGTTACCAATGTAAAATGGAAATCCTTCATCAGCACGGATAGAGGTTCCCGGAGCCACCATAACATTATCACCGATATGAACATCCCCAATAATATTGGAGAATGAATGCACATAAGCACTGGATGCAACTTTAGGTTCGGCGAGATTTTTTGACCAGGGGGTGGGAGGAGCGGGTTTTTTTCGGACTACCATAACTTAATTTTTCCTAATGTTAAACAACACAATAAATTATTTTTTTTGTTAGGGATGAATTGAGACGTGATTTGCTGCCGCCATCAATCTGGTTCAACTAACGGTCTTGGTCTCTTTTGCTGTAAATCGTACCGGCGTTGGTATTCACCGTATCAATAATGCCAACAATGGCTGCATCGCTAGGACAGTCTTGACTCCCTATTTGACGGGCAGCACTGCCTCGGCTAACCAAGACACGCTCACCGATTCCCGCGCCGACATAGTCAAGGGCAACCTCGTATCCTGGAACGGGTTCCCCGGTTTCATCCAGAAACTGCAACAGCATAAACTTACCGCCGCGTAAATTGGGAGCTTTTATCGTACTGACAACCGTACCTAAGACTTGGGCAATTTGCATGGGATTAGCGGGAACGAGAGTGAGTGAAATTGGAATCTTACATTAAGGATTCTCTCGTTAGTCGATTTCTCTGGTTAAACTCAGTCAAGGGTTTTAATTGAGTCGAAGCCACCAACGCAAGAGAGGGCTCCTTAAGGCCGGTTAAAAGGCCGGTTAGCCGGACGAATTCCACTAACGCTTTCCCGGAACTGATCTACCGCTTCGGTATAGCGAATGGGTAGAACATATTCGAGGTTCTCGTGAGGCCGAGCAATAATATGGGTCGATAACACCTGACCTCCTTTGACTTTGTTGGTGACATTATCTACTCCGGCTGAGACGGAAGCTTGTACTTCAGAAACGTCTCCCCGAACAATCACAGTCACCCGACCCGTACCAATTTTTTCGTATCCCACTAAAGTAACTCGTGCAGCCTTGACCATGGCATCGGCTGCTTCTACAACAGCGGGAAATCCCAAGGTTTCTACCATTCCAACGGCAATAGCCATCTACGATCTTCTCCTAATTAATCTATATTTGTCTATCTCAACCCGGTCTGATGTCGCACAAAACTTGAGCCGAGCTCACTTAAACCCTGATTTTCTACTCGCCAGAAATGATCAACAGTTGGTTTCCCTTCGGTTGCCAATTTAGAGATTTTGACAGATTCTGCTTACTCTATGCCTTTTGGCTAAGCGAAAATGAGTGACGGTTCATTCAAATCACAGTTCGTGCGACAGCACAGCTTAACCTCTAATTAATACGCACGGAACTGTTCAACCGCTTCGGTATAACGAATCGGTAAAACGTATTCTAAGTTCTCGTGAGGACGAGCAATAATGTGAGTTGAGAGGACTTCTCCGCCGTTGACTCGGTTAGCCGATTCAACACCTGCCGCTACCGACGCTTGTACTTCAGAAACGTCTCCTCGAACAATTACAGTCACTCGACCACTCCCAATTTTCTCATACCCAACTAAAGTGACTCGCGCCGCTTTAACCATTGAGTCGGCTGCTTCCACAACAGCCGGAAAGCCCAGGGTTTCTACCATTCCAACAGCAATTGACATTAATGAACTCCTTACAAAACAAACCAGCAATACGCCGATCAATACAATTTTTAGTTAACTTGGGGCATTTCCACATTCTCGATCTGATGGGTCGATTACATGGAATTCTTGCTTCATTGGGAGCGACGAGTTGTACAACTTCGGGGGTTGTCGTCTTGCCCTCCACAAGCTTTCACGGACTGTCCTGCCGCGACGGAGGTTCAGTATTGCTGATACGCTCCGGAAAACGGCATCAATTTACGACAGAGATCATTGATGATTTCAGCCGGATTGAAACTCAGCCGAATCTTCTTCCCTTTACTAGAATAGGAGAGTGTGTGTTCCTTGACAATATAAAGATCTATTATTCATCCTAATCTACTTAATCAAAATTATTGATATTCAACAAAATTTAATAATTCGTCAAAAAGCTTTACATCATTACCCCTCAGGTGTATGGGCTGTGAATGGTGAGTTAACTTCTGTACCGATTTTTTCTGCCTCATTCTCTAACGAATCAGTATCAGATACATCTGATAAACTATGCCACTGTGTCATACCCAGTCCCACCAGGCTAAGGCTTGGGGTCAAGGCACGGCAATCGATCAAAAGTCTAAACTAACTTTCCCCTTGCCCATTACCTTTTTTAACCGGGTTTTGTACACTCCTCAAAAATGACTCTCATTCGCCCGAAGTCATCTCAACACGTTTCATCTCCTGAGTGGTGAAGCGGAGTGAGTATTTGTTATAACAAAGTAATCGAATTACAACTAAATTATTAACCAATAGTGGTATTATTCAATATTGGATTGACAAATAGTAATTGTATATTTTACTCTTAAAAACTTAAAAATATAAAGATTTAAAGTTGACTCAGTCAAGGATAATTCAATGATTATTGCCTCCTCAAATACACCCTACGAAAAATTTTCGATCCGGATTCGACCCTTACTAGAAATGATTTATGGTGAATCCGTGACGGGCGATCTTTTAGATCAAATTTTTAGTTTAGTTGAAAAATATATTTCTGAATCAACAGAAGAAGATTTGAATAAATGGAGTGAAGATAATATTATTCTTATTACCTATGGAGATAGTATTTATCGTGAAGAGAATAGCGAACCGCCTTTAAAAACACTGAATTATTTTTTAAATCAATATCTTAAAGAGACAATTACAGGAGTTCATATTTTACCGTTTTTTCCCTATAGTTCAGATGATGGGTTTTCTGTGATTGATTATTTGACAGTTAATCCAGAGTTAGGGGGCTGGGAAGAGATTGAAAATATTGCTAATCAGTTTGACTTAATGACCGATTTAGTGATTAATCATGTATCTAGTAAAAGTGAATGGTTTCAACAATTCAAACAAGCAGAAAAACCGGGATGTAATTATTTTATTGAAGTCGATCCTCAAACCGATTTATCAAATGTTGTTCGTCCCCGCAGTAGCCCCGTATTGGTTGAAGTAGAAACCGTAGATGGAATCAAAAATGTATGGGCAACTTTCAGCGAAGATCAAATTGATATTAACTTTGCTAATCCTGATGTTTTGCTAGAATTTATTAAAATCATTTTATTTTATCTAGAAAAAGGGGCGCGTTATATTCGCCTGGATGCTGTCGGTTTTTTATGGAAAGAAATCGGTACAAATTGTATTCATCTGCCTCAAACTCATGCTGTTATTAAGCTACTAAGAGAAATTGTACAAATGGTCGATTCAAAAGTTGCTTTAATTACAGAAACAAATGTACCCAACCGTGAAAATCTGAGCTATTTTGGCAATCGAAATGAGGCTCATATGATCTATAACTTTAGCTTACCTCCTCTATTGCTAAATGCACTGATTCAAGGCAAAGCAGACCACTTAAAAACCTGGATGATGAGTATGCCACCTGCCCCCATTGGTTGTGCTTATTTTAACTTTACGGCTTCCCATGATGGTATTGGTTTACGTCCCGTAGAAGGGTTACTGAATCAAACAGAATATGAGATTTTACTCGATACAATGCGACAATTTGGGGGCAAAATTAGTATGCGTGTCATGCCGGATGGTCGTGAAAGTCCTTATGAATTAAATATCTCTTTATTTGATGCGATGAAAGGAACTATTAAGGGAGAAGATCAATGGCAAATTCAACGATTTATTTGTTCTCAAACGATTATGATGTCATTAGAAGGAATTCCTGCCTTTTATATTCATAGCTTACTAGGAACTCATAATGATAATGATAAACGACAAAAAACCGGAAGGAATCGTTCAATTAATCGTCATCAATGGCAAATTGAAACCCTAGAAAAGCAGTTAAATAATCCGGACTCTGAACATTCTATTGTGCTTCGGGAATTATGCCGCCGGATTCAAATTCGCCGCCGTCAAACTGCTTTTCACCCAAATGCCACCCAATATACTTTACAATTGAAACAATCCTTGTTTGGATTTTGGCGACAAAGTATAATCCGAGATCAAAGTATATTTTGCGTCTTTAACTTAACCGATCTGCCTCAAATCTTACGATTATCAGATTTAAACTTGGTTTGTGTCGATCCTTGGTGTGATTTGATTAGCGGAGAAATGATCACAGACATTTATTCTCAAATGATGTTACATCCTTATCAAGCCGTTTGGATCACTAACAAATTTTAACTAATCTCAGGAATTTTGTATTATATAATGAATTTATAAACTATCAATTATTGAGCAAAGCTTTCCTATCATTTCCTCAATCCTATTGGTTTTGTCAGATTAATGAATTATCAATTACCATTCATTCAAGATGAATATCTTAAGCTACGGGCCTTAACTCATCGTTCCTATGTGAATGAGCATTCAGAAGTCACAGAACATAATGAACGGCTGGAGTTTTTGGGAGATGCGGTTTTAGGTTTTTTGGTGGGTGAGTTACTTTATCAGCAAACTGATGCTAATCAATCAGAATTAAGTGAAGCAAAAATGACCCGTCTACGCTCCTCTTTAGTCGATGAAAAACAATTGGCTCAATTTGCCATGCAACTGGGTTTAGGGGAATTAATTCGTTTAGGAAAAGGAGCAATTAAAGATGGGGGCAGAGAAAGTCCGGCAGTGCTGAGTGATGCTTTTGAAGCTTATATTGGCGCGTATTATCTAGATCAAGGAATTGATGCGGTTCGAGAATTTATTATTCCTTTGCTAACTCCTATACTGCATCAACGTATGGGTTCAGATGGAAGTGAAAAAGCGCCTAATTTAATTGATTATAAAAATCGATTTCAGCAATGGGCGTTGGCAAAATTGGGTCAAACACCAAAATATTATATTGTAGATGAATCTGGCCCCGATCATGATAAACAGTTTGTGGCAACGGTACAAGTCAAGAGTCAGGTTTATGGTAGGGGACAGGGTAAACGCAAACAAGATGCTCAAAAACAGGCGGCTAAGGATGCACTGATCAAGTTAGGCTTAGAAACCTAAAGATTATAAATACTTTTTTTGCAACAAACCTCCTCAGACGATGAAGTTGTTAAAATACAATTACATTGCTACTAAAGGAGAGCCAATGGTACAAACCACTCAATCTGAAACCCGTGGCATACAAATGACGGATACTGCCATTAAACAGGTGTTGATGCTGCGAGCTCAGCAAGGAAAAGACCTCTGTTTACGAGTCGGTGTTCGTCAGGGGGGATGTTCTGGGATGTCTTATATGATGGATTTTGCGGACCCCAGTACAATTACAGAACAGGATGAAATCTTTGATTATGATGGATTTCAAGTCGTCTGCGATCGCAAAAGTTTACTTTATATTTATGGCCTGGTGCTAGACTATAGTACGGCTTTAATTGGGGGAGGATTTGAATTTACCAACCCTCAAGCCAGCCAAACCTGTGGTTGTGGCAAATCTTTTACAACCTGATACATTGTGGGTGATATTAACCGCAGTTGACTCTAGGGACGTACTTTGTTGCGTCTCTACATTTTTACTATCACAAAATAGCTCAAGAATGAGGTTCACCGAATAGAACAATTGAACAAGTTAATCGTTTAATGACTGCTGTGGTGACATTACTGACAGCCAGTCCCCCGGCTGTACGACGACGGAGTGAACGTAAAATCACCATATCAAAAGATTGGGCAGCGCGGAGAATCACTTTTGCCGGGTTATCATGGGCAACCGTTTTAATTTTGGTGGGAACTTTAGGGCCAGAATTGGCTACAATTCCTCTTAAATCGGTTTCAAATTGTTGAATTTGTTCTGGAGATGTAGCGCGATCGCAAATGTGTAATAATGCAATTTTAGCTTTATTTGTATCTGCGAAAAGTTGAGCAAATTGTACAGTTTTAATCGCTTGAGGGGTTAAGTTTTTTACAGGAACTAAAATCCGGCGAATATTAACAGGTTCATCAAGTAATCTTACCACGGCGACAGGACAATGAGACGACCAAAACACATCATCAATTAAGTTACCAAATAATCGAGCGCGAATACTAGTATTTGTACTATTCCAACCCATGACAATTAGATTAGCATCTTGTTCTCGAGCCGCCCGACTAATGCCTTCTGCGACATCATCATCAATCCTAATTTTAGGCTTTGCTTCGACTTTAAATTCTTCTGCAACTGAAATCGCTCGATTCAATAAACGTTCACTTGTTTGTAATGCTAAATCTATCTTAGGTTCATCCATGTGAACATGGGATTGAGCAATAGATAAAGCCACTAAACTACCGGATTCATGAGCAGCAAGTAAAGCTCCCATTTCAATCAAATAGCGTTGAGATAAAGGATTAGCAATTGGAACTAAAACTGTAAATTTCTGCTGGATGACATTGGGAATTTCTTCTAATAGTTCAGGCGGGATTTGTTCTAAGAGTTCTGGACGAAATAATGACTCTTCTGTTACAGGTTCGGTAGCTACCTTAGAAACGGGTAATTTACGAGCAAATTGTGCGGTTAATACAGGCCCTAAAATTGAAGTGACTAACATTAAGACAATGATACTATTGAAGACTGAATCATTCAGTAATCCTGCTTCAACTCCGGCAACAGCCGCTGCTAATGTTGCTGCAACTTGAGGTAAAGAAAGAGACCACATGGTCATCGTTTCATTTTTATTATATTTATATAGTAATTTAACAATAAAAGCCGCTAAAAATTTACTAATAATTAATCCTAAAACGATTCCGATTGTCAGTCCAGCGCCTGAGGTAAAACTATTAATAAAAGCCGGAATATCAATCAGTAACCCCATATCAATAAAGAAAAAGGGAATAAACAAAGTACTGCCGACAAATTCTACTTTTTCCTCAACAGGGCTACGTCCCAACACATCATTAACCGCAAGTCCGGCTAAAAAAGCACCAACAATTTTATCAATATTAATAATTTGAGCGCCAACTGAGGCTAAAAATACGGCGAGTAAAACAAACAAAAACTGATTGCTTTGTTCATCTCCTGTGCGGCGAAAATATTCTTTTCCGACTCTATCTAAACCGACTAGAACAATTGCAGAATAAATTGCAAGCGCCCCTAATTGCATGACTAAAGATGCGGCAGAAAATTCTCCGCCATGAATAGAAATACAAATCGCTAGAACTAATAATGCTGCAATATCAGTAATAATAGTGGCTCCAATAGTGACCGTTACTGCTTCATTTTTAACAACACCTAAACGGTTGACTATCGGATATCCCAATAGCGTATGAGAAGCCAGTAATGAACCAATTAAAACCGAAGCATTCCAACCAAAACCAAATAATAATCCAATTCCTGTACCCGTGATTAAGGGAACCGCAAAAGTCGCGATACCGAAGCCAAGTGAACGATTTTTTTTGCGGCGAAATTCTTCTAAATCAATTTCTAAGCCGGCGACAAACATCAAGTAAATTTTGCCAATATCGGCAAATAGTTTCATCACATCCGAGTCATGATTCAGTAGTCCTAAGCCATTTGAACCGAGGGCTACACCTGCTACCAATAAGCCCACTAATCCAGGTAATTTGATTTTTTCAAAGATTGGAGGAATGGTTAAACTAACTAAAATTAAAATAGTAAAGGTAATAATGGGACTATTGGGTAGAGATTGTATAATACTTTCCATAAAAATTGGAGTTTTTATTAGTTATTGGCTTTATTATTGCAACTGAGCTTTAGCAATCTCGTATTTCTGCTTAGTATATCCTACAAACAGTAAGGTGCATCACTGACGCATTATACAAGGTATGAAAATTTAATTTTGTGTTGTGAAAAATAAATTACGATGCAGTATAGCGCTACACGGGCGTACTCCTGCTACGGGTAACAGCTTTGCTGTAAGTGAGTTTAAGTTCCTGCTTAGTATATCCTACAAACTAATAAGGTGCGCTACTTGACGCACCCTACAAGGTATGAAAATTTAATTTTGTGTTGTGAAAAACAAATTACGATACAGTCGAAGTCTCTGATTCTGGACTGCCTTTAAAGGCGATTCGTAGAAATGGTGGTGCGAGGAATGTTGTCAGAATAACCATCACAATAATAGCCGCTTCTAACGGTTTACTCAACGCCCCACTGGCTGAACCAATTCCAGCAAATACGAGTCCCACTTCTCCCCGAGGAATCATCCCAACTCCAATTGCAAAGCGGTTAATGCCGGGTTGACCAAACACAGCCCAACCGGTAATCACTTTACCCACAATTGCAACAACCATTAGAAATGCGGCAATCACTAATCCTTCTCGGTTGGTGGCTGTTGTCGGACTCAGTACACCTAAATCGGCTTTTGCCCCGACACTGACGAAGAAAATCGGAACTAAAATATCAGCAATGGGAACCACTTCTCGGTCAAGTTCTTTGCGTTTATCAGTTTCATCGAGGACGAGTCCAGCGGCAAATGCCCCGAGAATCGCTTCTAAATGAATTGCGTTAGCCAGAAATGCCATAATAAAGGCAAAAGTAAACGCCGGAATCACTAATTGTCCGCGAGTTTGTAATAATTCGGCAAGGGCAACAAAGCTTTTATTGAAGAACTTACCTAACAGAATTGAACCGAGAAGAAAGACGGTGGCGCTAATCATTAAATAGATGACATTCGTCACATCGACTTCACCGGTTTTAGCGAGACTGGCAACAACTGCTAATACAATAATCCCTAAAACATCATCAATTACTGCCGCCCCGACAATAATTTGACCTTCTTTAGATTTGAGTCGTCCCAATTCTGAGAGTACTTTCGAGGTAATACCAATACTGGTTGCAGTTAAGGCAGCACCTGCAAAAATCGCCGGAATGGCAGGCACATTAAACAGTAACATCAGCCCAGCCGTACCACCAATAAAGGGAGCAACCACCCCGACGACAGCCACCACAACGGCTTGATAACCGACTTCCTGTAATTCTCGTAAGTCTGATTCTAAGCCAATTTCAAATAGCAGAATAATTACACCTAACTCTGCTAAAACTGAAACCACCTCACTTTGACTTTTATAAATCTCCTCCACAGCTTCAGGGCTGAGATTATTAATCAACTGCAAGGCTGACATAATCAAAGAATCACCCGCCTCGGCCCCACTTTCGGGGAAGACTAACAGATGCAGGGCAGAAACCCCCACCACAACACCCCCGACTAATTCACCCAAAACAGGGGGTAAATCAATTCGTTTCGATAACTCACCGCCGAGTTTACTAGCGAGATAGACCACCACTAAACTGAGGAGAACACCCGTCAATACAATCGGGCCATTTTCTGCGGCCGATTCTGTTTCGGCGGCGAGTAATGGGTATGAAAATCCAGAGATGAGATTTTGTATCATTAATTTTGTACTAAAATGTTCAATTTCTGTTGTATTGAGTGAAAAAATTGCCTGTGAAAAGGGATGGGTTAAGGGTTGAAATCAAGATTGACTCAGCCTTCCCCATCCCAACTTACTAATTTTTTCACTGTGTAATACTTGGGTTCAAGTCTCATACTATCAGAGCATTGATTAACTCACTGTTTCAACGACAGGAACTTCTGGTGGTAATTCTTGACCGTTGATTTTAGCTAAAGCGCAACGTAACGCTATAACTCGAGTTTCGACATGATGACCTTGAGGAATGCGTTCTAAAATATTGAACTTTTTAAGTCGTTCTTTGAGTTTTCCTTGTCCGCCAGCAATGTAAATTTCCATGCCATTGTTGTAAGCGGTGTCAATCATTTTTTCTAACGCCAGAGTTGCAGTTACCCCCAGCATCGGCACATGATTTAAGTCAATCACCAATGCTTGATAGTTGTCGATAATATTTTGACGTTGGGTAATGGCTTTAGCAGCACCGAAGCTCATGGGGCCGCCTAAATCCATTAACAAAATCCGACCGCTAGCTTCTTTCATCAAACTGATGGCTTCTTGATTGACCAAGCCTTCATCGTCATGTGTGTCAATCGCTTTGACTTGCTCTGCTTGGATATCAGCTAACTTACTAATGGTTAAAACATTAGCAATAAATACGCCCAAACCGACTGCAATAATCAGGTCCCAGAATACCGTCAGCAACACCACCCCGTACATAATTGCGGCTGCTTTGGGGGAGAGTTTGTGAGCGCGTTTGAGGAATTTCCAGTCAATGATATCAATCCCGACTTTAAGGGCAATCCCGGCTAAAACCGCCATGGGAATGGGTGCGGTGAGTTGAGCCGCCCCGAGGACGACGATTAATAACAATAGCGCCCGAGTTAAACCCGAAACCGCAGTCCGACCGCCAGTTTGGATATTGACCACAGTCCCCATGGTTGCACCCGCACCGGGTAAACCGCCACAGAGTCCAGAAATCAGGTTACCTAAGCCTTGACCCAGTAATTCTTTATTTGAATTATGTTGGGTTTGGGTCAAACTATCGGCAATCACAGAAGTTAACAGCGAGTCAATACATCCCAGCATCCCTAACACAACGGCATCAATCAACATTTCGTTGAATTGAGGGCCTGAAAATGTGGGGATAATCAGAGAGGGTAAGCCCATGGGAATCTCGCCAATGCGGCGAATTTCAGCATTTTGAAAGAACAGCAGAGAAACCAGAGTTCCCACTACTAACGCGATTAACTGAGGCGGAACCAGTTTCTTAATCTTGCCCGGTAACAAAAACAGAATCGCAACCGTCAGTACCCCTAAAAAGGTTTCAATCGGGTTGATATTCTGCAATAAATTGGGGATATTGGTGATTGTTCCCAGCACACCGCCTTTCGGACTGCTTTGTCCCAGGAATGGCGCAATCTGAAGGAAAATCAGAATAAAACCAATCCCAGACATGAAGCCGGAAATCACGGTGTAGGGCATCATGGTGACGTATTTACCCAACCGCAATGCGCCGAAAATGAGCTGAAACACTCCGGCCATCATCACGACAGTAAACGCCATCGCCATCCCGTTGTCGGGGTTAGTGGCAATCATACCCGCGATAACAGCCGTCATCACCACCGTCATCGGGCCCGTGGGTTCAGAAATGAGGGTGGGTGTACCGCCAAATAATGCCGCGAAGAAGCCGACTAATACCGCTCCCCACAGTCCAGCCGCCGCCCCTGCACCAGAGGCAACCCCGAACGCCAGAGCCATCGGTAGGGCAATCACCGCAGCAGTAACACCGCCAAAAATATCACCTCTTAAGTTTCTAAAGTGAATTTGATTCGTCAGTTGCATAAGTTGTTATCGAAAATGAGACAAAGGTTTTATCATTGTTTTCAATCTATACTGATTTGAAAATTCATTGAATTTCGTCTATGTTAAGACTATACAATAACCCTTCCGGAAAATAAAGAGTTTCTTAAATTTTTAAATTTAATAGCGTTCGCTACATTTATTTATTAAAGGAGTTGACATGATTCCCGCCACTCTACATCAATTAAAAGTATTTGAGATGGTTGCCCGTTATGGAAGCTTTACCAGAGCGGCTGAATCTTTAGACATTACTCAACCCACCGTTTCAAGTCAAATTAAACAACTCACCCAGTCCGTTGGTCTATCATTATTTGAGCAAATTGGCAAGCAACTTTATCTGACCGAAGCTGGAGTTGCTTTGCTAACAACTTGTCAAGCTGTCTTTAGCCAACTCGATCACTTTGAAATGAAAGTCGCAGATCTAAAAGGCGCTAAACAAGGACATTTACGCCTGGCGACTGTCACCACCGCCAAATACTTTGTTCCTCGACTATTAGGTTCTTTTTGTCAGCAATATCCGGCTGTAGATATCTCCTTACAAGTTAACAATCATCAAGATTTAACTCAAAGAATGCAAAATAACCAGGATGATTTGTATGTACTCAGTCAACCCCCAGAAGACATCGACCTACAGGCAGAATCTTTCTTAGATAATCCCTTAGTGGTTGTGGCGCGGCGAGATCATCCATGGGTTGGGAAACGCAATATCCCCATTCAACAGCTTAAAGCAGAACCGTTTATTATGCGAGAACCGGGTTCTGGAACTCGCCAAGCCATTCAAGCCCTATTAAATAAGCATAACGTTAAAGTTCCCGTTCGATTAGAATTAGGCAGTAACGAAGCGATAAAACAGGCGATCGCAGGGGGTTTAGGAATTTCTGTTTTGTCAAAGCATACCCTAATTTCTGAAGGAATTCATGGTGAACTGACCCTTTTAGATGTAGAATATTTTCCGATTCGGCGACGTTGGTATGTGGTTTATCCGACAGGAAAACAATTATCTGTGATTGCTGAAGCGTTCTTACAATATCTTCTAGAAGAAAGTCCTAAAATACATGAAATTGCTGAATTTTTAAAAGATAAAAATATTGCCCAAAAAAATGGAAAGATGCAAAAAACAACTTAAAATATGACTAAACGCATTTTAATTACAGGAGCCAGTGGTTGTATTGGTCACTATATCACAGAGACATTCATTCAAAATACCGATTATGAGCTATTTTTAATTGTTCGTAATCCGAATAAATTAGGCTTGAATTTGAAGACGCGCTCAGGAATTCATGTTTTACAGACAGACTTAAGAGAAATTGAGCAATATTCTGAACTCTTAAAAACGATTAATATTGCCATTTTAGCAGCCACTTCCTGGGGCGGTAAACCCGAAGTTTTTGATGTAAATGTTGAGAGTACTCTAACCATCTTAAAATCCCTTAATTCAGAAAATTGTGAACAAATCCTCTATTTTTCTACAGCCAGTGTACTCGGTAGAAATAATCAACTGTTACCAGAAGCCGGTAAAATAGGTACAGATTATATTCAATCTAAATATGACTGTTTACAGCAAATTTTACAGCTAGCAAATCAGTTGCCACCTTTACGGATTTTATACCCAACTTTAGTCTTTGGTGGCGAACAAAATAAACCCTTTTCTCACCTTTCCTCCGGCATTTCAGAAGTGACAAAATGGATTAACTTAATTCGGTGGTTTAAAGCAGAAGGAAGCTTTCATTTTATCCACGGCGCTGATATTGCCAAAGTAGTTAATTCTTTAATTGATCAACCTGCAAATTCCGAAAAAACAGAGCATTTAGTCTTAGGAAATGAGCCAATAACCATCAATGAAGCCATCGAAGAAGTCTGTAATTATTATCAAAAAAACATCTATTTTCGGTTTAATTTAACACCCTGGTTAATCAACTTTTTTATTGTTTTATTCAGAGTACAGATGGCAAATTGGGATCGATTTTGTTTAGATTATCGTCATTTTACCTATCAAAATATCATTAATCCCGCTAAATTTGATCGGGTGGGTGATTATCCGACGTTAACAGATATATTGAAATCTAGTTAAATTTTGGGAGGGTTTAGGTATTTTAGAATGTATAACCACAGAAGGGATAATTTTGGCGATCGCATTTGGCGTAGCAAGTCGGTAAAGTAGCGTGGCTTATAGCCGTATCGCATTAATTTTAAGCATAAAATTTGAGTATTCTATAATGGGTGAGGAAACCACGCTCGATGCAAAGGAAACAAAGAGGATAGTTTAGGCGATCGCACAATATCTAAGAACGATCACAGGGATTTTCAGTAGCACCTTTTGTCCCTTCAGCAGTTCTCATTGAACCAATTAATGTTTCCACTATTACACATCGCTGTGTGTTACCCATATTTTCATGTTCTAAAGTTAAAGTAGCGGGTATAAGATCATCATCTACCCCTTCTGTACATTCGTCTCCATCTTCATTAATCAAACAGCCGTTATAATTAAATAGTATTCTAGAAAAATCACCCCCATCTTCGCGAACATTATCTTCATTAACCTTTTTTAAAGTTGGACTCTCTATCTTAATTTTCTCAGCTAAAGGATACCAAGCATTCTCTGTAACGCCTGAGTTTTCTCCAACTTCACCTAAATCATCAGGCGCAATGTTAGCAGAATGAAGCCCTACCCAAACTTTATCATTCTCTGTTTTAAAGCTAACTTGCCAGGATGAACGAGTCCCTCTAGCGGCAGCATGAGCGCTTTGCATGGCTTGAAACACCGTATTCTGAGCGGCTCGTAACCGTTGACGATTAACAAATGCATCCCAGGCAGGGGCAACAATTGCACTAAGAATACCTACAATAATAACAACAGTTGCTACTTCAATTAAATTAAATCCGGCTTCAGTTTTTTTTGAAGTATTAACTGAATTTTTTGAGAGCTTATGTAAGTTTCTTAATAGAAAATTTTTGATATTATTGTTCATTTTAATTTGATATAAAATATGAAAATATGAGTATTCAAATAATTTTAATTAGTCTCAAGAGTTAATCCTCTTATATTAACAGTTGCTGTTGGACAAAATGCACTAACTTCATCTTCCTTACAACTATTACCACCATCTGTTCGTCTCAAGCCGTCTGATTTTATTGTGATTTGAGCAGCATCGTTAGTTACTGCAACATTATCAACTGTAAAGTCAGCAACGTAGTTGATGAGAACATCTCCTTGTGGGGGGTCAATCTGTCTTTCTATAATATTTTCTGTAGGGTTATCTAAATTAAATGTAGGATCAAAAACAACGTTTCCTTGCTGTGAGTCTTTTAAGTTTCCGCCACCAAAACCTACACCTGTTCCTCTATACTTCTCTATGTCTTCTTTCATCACATACCGAACAATTCTTTGGGGACATTCCTCACCTTCCGGCTGACACCAAATTTCACTATTACCTCCAACTAAGTAATAAGCTACTAATGCGCGTACACTTGTATCGTCACATTCAATTCTATTCTCACCTTCACCTGTTCCACAAAGTCTTGGAGCAGTATTTAAATTAAGAGGACGAGAATTAGGGATAGTTTGCTGTTTCCAGAAAACAAGGATAGGCTCACCATCATCTACATCAGGCAAGAATCCTTCAATATCTCGAATTTCTGTAACTGTTTCTGTTCCTCCATCCGGTAGCCTCCTTTCTTTCTCATCCGAATAAATATAATAAGCCTGACCTAAATCCTCGCTAATAAAACTGATGGCGGCTTGTTGTTCAAAGTCAGTGGCGCTTTTGGCTTGTTCTTTGGTGTCATCATTGAGAACACTCACAACAAAACCTAGTAACGGCGTAATAATTAAGAATGCCATTATTGTACCAATCAGCAATTCAATCATCGTAAAGCCTTCTGTTGTTTGACTGGCTTTAGACTGCTGTCGAGGATAGTATTTCAGGAATAATTTAAGTGCTAAATTCATCTCAAGTAATTATTTATTAAAGATACGTTGTTAATCACAACCACCAAGATCATCACAAAACGTTGAATACAGATTATCTTTTTCTGGTGGGACAGAAGTTGTGATCTGTATTAACGGTAAGTCTCGTCTACCTATAAAAGATGTAGCTTCAGTATTGCCGTTGTCATCTTTGGCTTTCAAGGTCACATCATTTCTGAATGAACTAGCCTGATAAACACGAACCGCTAATTCATAGCCTCTCTTATAGTCAATAGTCCCAGCGTCTACAATTCCCTCATCGTTTACATCCCCCCGAAAACGAGCAAGCGGTTGTACAACCATGTCTACAGGGCTAGTATTTTGACATCCTGGTTCTTCGTCAAAGTTGACACAATATAGCTCTTTGTCGTTACTACAATAACCATTCTCGTTACCTCCCACCAAATCATCACAATCTAAATTATTGCCGGGTGCAGCAACTGCTGCTAAGTCTGTAGCTTTTGTACCCTCGAAAGAAATACTGTAGGTTGTTCCGGGTGCATTCTTACCTTCTTCTACCTCGCCATCATCATCTATTGACAGACTTTTCGCAAAAGAAATATAACTACGGGCAGCTTGAGAAGCCAGTTGAGTCCGTTTGGCTTGCATCCGCACTGCTGCGGCAAACCCTATCATCGGGGAAATTGCCACTAACAGCACTGTCACCACAACAATTGCCATGATGCCTTCTAGAATCGTGTAGCCCGCTTCCGAGGAAGGGTAGGGTTTATCGGGAAGTTTCGGTTTTATCATCAGTTTAGTCTCCTTCTAAGTTAATTGAGTCAAGTGTTACTAGTCGTCGTAAGCATTTGTGCGGTTAGTTTTCTCACTACAATTCAGAGAGCCGCGTACTGACTCTGGGACTGCATTTTGACCACCTTCTTCAATGTCAGCATCTTCGTCTTCCGGGTCAACTGGATTTCTTACCAGTTTTCCGCAGAGTAGACCTTTCACCCAAGGATCATCTCTTCCAACTTCTCGGAACAGTTGCTGAATTGTATAGTTTCCTTCTTGGTCTTTTTCCAGTCGGGCAAACTTCCGAGAGAAGTAGTCGGGTGGCTGAGTTAATAGACCGACATCAAAACCCCAGTTCCGTGCCGGAGGAACAAAGTAACCTGTCCGTTTACGTGAGTTTTTGATGTTGTAAACTGCGTTTTCCCCAGCTTCGCCAAAGATTTCTACTCCCCCAGCATCGAAAATGCCGAGGAAAGGTGCAGTGGCATATTCTCCCCGTCCAGACTGAACAAACGAACCTGAGATGGTTGCTGTTTTTCCTTGAGATTCCCAATTTTCTAGGAAGCGGGCTAAGTTAGGTAAACCACCATTGGTTTCATCGGGTCGCCCTGGAACATCCCCAGAAGCCAGCACTAAGTTATATTCTGTATCCTCAGCTAAAGGTAACCAGCGTGTCACTTGTCCAGCACCGACTTGATCTCCTTCAGGGAAGCCGCCGCCACCGGGTAGGGTTGTTGTTGCGTGTATTTGCAATACAGGAACCAGTAAAGGCTGTTGAACTGTTGCGGTAAATTCTTTCGGGTCACCTTTATCCTCTAAATCGTAATACCAAAGCGGGTTAGCTGCTCCCCAATTTCGGCCACCATCATTCGTTTGGAACCAGAGAGCGTTATCTTCTGGGTCAGGTTGTCCTGTCTGACAAGTAACACCATCATAAGTGCCGCCCGTTGAGTCAAAACATTCAACATTACCTCCTTTGATACCTAATGGAATAGGTGAGTTTCCATCCAACTCTAATTCAAAGCTTGTATCATCTCGCAGGAAAGCGACTCGACGAGGGAAGCGTTGTAAGGTTGGGTCTGGCGGTTGTGCAGTTGTTCCTGCATCTCCTGGGGCTGAACCAATTTGACTTGTAGCAGTATTAGTACCTGCTGCATCTATAAACCAATCTTGTGGCTGACAAGCAGATACAGGTAACTTCTGGCAAACTTCCATCACATATTCAGAGAACTCACCCCGACGTTGAATGGGGTTAACGAAGTTGTTGAAGTAGGTACTATTAACAGCATCGTTAGTATTGGTGCGGTAATCATTATCGTCTAGGTTAGGGTCATTAGTGCCATCGCCATCAATATCAAAATCCGCGCCACTACTTAAACCATTGACTCCGAAATCGTTGTAACCATTAAAACCGTTGAGTTGACGGGCGGCTTTGGCAGTAATTTCTTCATCTGCGACAGTTGTATCATCGAAATCGCCATCACCATTGAGATCAATGCCATAAACAGTTTCATCACCAGACCCACCTAAGTCATAACCAATAGCAATATCATTTCCAGGAACATTGGTTCCTGCGTTATTTCTTAGGTCAAAGTCTCCTTCGTTACGGTAACCAAAGCGGAAATTCTCCGATAACAGCGTAATTGCATCTGACAGAACTGTTGCAGGTCGCCAGTTATCCCCTGTATCACAAGGTTGACCCAATTCAGCGCGAATGGGATCACCTTCTCGACAAGCAAAATCTGGGTTGAGATCTCGACGGTTATAGAAGTTGCCAAAGTCATCATCGAGTTCTTGCTGAAACTCTTGTTGAGTATGGAAATTAAACCGGCCCTGGATGTAAACGGGTAAATTGGAAACAAGGGTGAGTCCTTTTTCTTTCAGTACATCTTCTTCTAATGTTGCTGCGGCATTGTTATCACGCCCCAGACTTTCACCGTTAATCAGTAAAATACCGTTAGGACGACGAGTGGGGTCAAGTTTGTAATCTACCGGACTTAATGCTGTACTCAGCGCTTCATCCAAAGAACCATCACCCGCTGCTTCTCGGTTACTGCGGTCTGGCAATGCATCATCACGACTGGCGTAAATCAGACCACTGTAAGGTAGTAAGTATTCTGGATCAAGTTCACCGATACCTGTATTATTTGCAATTGTATTATTGCGGAGTAAATCAAGATCGAGAACTGTGGCTCGAATTTCTAAGGGTTGGCGATCTTCTAGGGGTAGATCATAATCTGTTGAGAGGTTTGCTGCCTCAGCACCTGTTAGAGGACTACTGAGAGTAAAGGTTTCATCAACTGGTGTATCTAAGTCATCTGCATCAACCGCTTTTACCTGACGACCATCAAGAAATGCAGTTTCATAAATTGCATTATTAGGAATCAGTGAGTTATTTGTCGCTAAACCGTTATCTTCAATATCCAAAGCACACAGAGTTGCATCAATTGCAGCCCAGTCAGCAATATTGCGATCGCCTTCTGCTTTTAACAATGCCTCGCGTAACGGCCCGTTAGCAAAGCGACCATCAGGAAATACATAGCTTGCTTGCAGATCTAAGTCTCCGTTTCCACTGCCCGTGATACCCGTTAGATTCTCCGTTGCTTGTCCTGTGGGTCTGGCTGTTGTGGGTGGCGCGTAAGCAATACCGTTATTAGAGATCGCTGGGTCTGTGGCTGTAGCACTGGTACTGGGATCATAATAGCTACTCACACAGGCGATAGGGAGTTGCTCGGTATCTCCATCGGCTGGATTGATTGCGTCCTGCGCGTAGTGATACACTGCTGTTGCCCGCATTGCCAGGTCGCCTTTCTGCGTCGTATCTTCAGGATTGGACATTGGCATTGTATCCGGCCAGACTATGGGGTATGTTTCTGTGTCAGTTGTTGCTGGATCGTCGTACAAATCAGTACTAACATCACCCGGATCGCTACCTGTTGGACGTTTTAAGAATGATTCGTCTGGCTTATAATATCCAGCCCCTGTAACAACTCGTAAACCGCCAACCCCTTCAACGTAAGTTCTAGGCTGTCTGGCTGCGGCTCTTTCCCAGAAACCACCTCGAGCTTTGTCAACTGCATCTGATAATATCTCAACACGGGAGAAGCGATCGCGGTCGTTTCCGGTATCTGTCCATGTCCCTAATTCTTCATCTGCAACCTCCCAACTTCCGTTAACATATTCTAGAGCAGGTTGGTTATTTCCCACTAAAACGCGATCGCCGATAAGTTGTTCTATTCCTGTTTTCTGCGTTTCTTCTGTCGGTTCTGTTGCTTCTAGCTGAGCGAGTTTCAAATTCACTTCACCAGGACGCTCTGCCCATGCAGCGGGTACAACTAGTTCACCATCTTGTGCTGTGGCGGTTAGGGTTTGAGCAGTATCATCCCCAATGGCAGATTCAGCAATGGGTACTTTCCGTAGTCTGGCTTTGAAGTAACGTTCTAACTCTGTTTGGCGAGCTTCTTCTTCTGGTACTCCTTCCTCTTCTAACTGATCGACTAACTTTCTGACGGTTGGTGGGTCACTAGTTGCAGCGTTTGCTAATTGAGACTGAACTAAATTTTCTAGCCGCGCTCTATAAGTTTTGTCATTGTACATTGCAGTGTAAGCGCTGTTTTCTGTAGACTGATTTGCGTCACTAATTTGAACAGTGTTGATATCAGCTTCTGCGCCTCTGTACAAATCCACATCGACTGGATTTTGAGTGTTATCGTTACCGACCATACCGTTAATCACGTTACCACCGACAACAACTTTGCTGAGGTCAGGGTCATAGAAACAGGAGTTTTTACCGCTAATTTGAAAGATTCTAATATTATTATCGAAGGGTGAGGTGATTAAATTACTTTCAGCATATAAACCGACATTTAGGTTAAATTCAGGCCCTGGAGTGATTTCTAAATCATCAATATAAACAACCCCATTTAAGGGTTTAATTGACCAGTCTTGTTGAGATTCTAACGGAGCAAAACCCGGCGATCCTTCGTTGGCTTCGTAATCATCTCCTAAACGATCTGCTGTCTCTCTATCAATTGGAACTGTAACTGTATATGCAAAAATACTTTTCTTGAATTTACCTCGGTTGGGGGTCAGTCCTTCATCGGTGACTAAGCTATCTACCCCACCACTGTAGAAAGCACATTCTCTATCGCCGCTGAGTCCTAAAGAAGGTAAGGGCAAAGTTCGGGAGTCAAGGGGAGTGCGGACTTGTCCAGGAGTTGGTGTGCGGAAGAAAATTCCGTAAACACTAAAACTATCAAATACACCGTTATTATCTGTATCAAAAGGAAAGCGCCAAGCTGTTTCAATAGCTTCATTATCTTTTAGCGTTCCACCTTCCCCATCTGGCCCGTTTAATTCAATTCCACTCTGACCATTAACATCATAACGAACCTGAACTTGCTCTTCATCACCAAACCGATAAGTTCTGAGGATATTATAAATTTCTTCGTCAGAAATCTGACTGACTTCCTGAAATGCTTGTCTAATTTTAGCGTTAGCCCGGTCTAAGGCTGGGGCAGCAGCGTTAAAGGCAGCTTCACTAACTTTGCTAAATCGAGCATCTTTGGCGCGGTCAAATGCCCGAAATGTGATAGCCAGGGATAACAATACCACCACCAACAGTACCATCGTCACCGTTGGCAATACAAACCCCGCCTGACTGGTTCGGCTGCGGCGCTTTACTTTTATCAACCACGACTGTAGCCAACGTTCTATTGCTTGCCTCCCCTTCCGGAAAAAGCGGAGTATTCCCCGAAACAGGGAACTAGATGGTTTTGATGGTTGCTTGCCCTTAGCCATAAGTTATTCCCAAACTTAAATAAATACAGATATATAACAACAAACTAATTAGGTTAGGCAACAAGCCCCTACCTCGCGACTGAATTAAAAGCTTTTTAGATCTTAATTTGAGTACAAATGCACAACCCTCTATCCGAAGCCTGAATGACCTCATCGAAACAAATGCCCAATTTCTAACTTAACTGCTCTAGCACATTAAACCGAGGAAGCGCACCCCTTCATCCGATCCGATGATGCTACGAGTTGCCGCAGCTTAGAGTTACCTACTCTATTAATAACAAATTTGTTTAAATATGGCTCGTATTTGCGATCGCTAAATTTATGTGCGATCTATCACAACCCAAAAAGGGAACAGTAAAATGTTGAATATTGGCGATCGCCTCAATGCTTCCTTGTACCTGCGCCCTTTGTATTCTTTATTTTACCTCAAAGTAAGGCTACATTAAGCTTCTTTTAATACATACCCAACGCTGCGAACCGTTTGAATCAGGCGAGATTCTCCTTCTGCTTCTAATTTTAGCCGTAAGTAACGCACATAGACTTCAATAATATTAGAATCTCCCATAAAGTCATATCCCCAAACTTTTTCTAAGATTTGATCTCGAGTTAAAACTTGTCGAGGATGACGGATTAAATATTCTAATAAGTCGAATTCTTTTGCGGTTAATTCTATGCTACGATTGCCGCGATGAACTTCTCGAGTCCGTCGATCTAATTTTAAATTTTCAAATTGTAAAACCTCCGGATCGGGTTCTTGGACGCGGCGAATATGAACACGAACTCTGGCTAAAAATTCTTCTAAACTAAACGGTTTAATTATATAGTCATCGGCTCCTGCATCTAATCCTGTAACGCGATCGCTGACTTCATCTTTAGCGGTTAATAGGATGATCGGGACTTTATCGTGACTAGATCGCAGCCGTCGGCAAACTTCTATCCCAGACAAACGCGGCAACATCCAGTCTAAAATTAATAAATCTGGGTGGGTTTCTCGGGCTGCAACTAACCCTGCCATCCCATCGAATTCTACACTGACATTGTAGCCTTCATAGGTTAATTCTTGCTTGAGAAATTGAGCTAAGGCTTCTTCATCTTCTACGAGTAAGATATTTGCAACCATTCGACTTTTGGAGTGAGTTTATTAATTCTTCAAATAGCTTAAGATTCAAGCCCATCTCTATTGTATCTGAAATACTAAAATATTTACGACTTAGGAGGGATGGGAAGACATTACAGCGACAAGGATAATCAATGTAACAGAATGCTTAAGATTTCAACCCCGTTACATGATATTCCAGCAAATATAGTTCATAAAAATATAGTCAAATATGACACACCTTCATTTTGTCGGTGTTACCCGAACGGGGTGAACTACAACACCCTCCATCCCATAGCTAAAAGCATTTGGGATTGCTTTTCTCATAATATT
>JBARXJ010000026.1:0-9676 GCA_049647265.1 Microcoleaceae cyanobacterium | reverse complement strand
CCTCGGCACATACGCCACACATTTGAGCGTGAATAGAGGATTGACGCATCATCAAACGAGCGCAAAGATCACAAGTATCGACACAGTCTCGACAACGTTTAATACATTCAGCCATCATCTGCACCATATCGCTATTAAGACAGGCGGTAGCGCAGTTTTCACAGTCTTTTAAACAGTCTAAGTAAGCTTGAATACAAGAGTCTAAGCTAGAAGTTTGAGTTGTAGAAGTCATAAATTTTATTTAATTTGGTGTAGGTCTTTACAACTAGACTTAGTCTATCTTTGTCCTGTAACAATCTCATCTTCCTTCCGAATGAATCACGATTTATGACTAAAGAAAGAAAGTAATTTCATCCTAATTTCATGTTTTTTGTTAAAAATAAATAAAATAAGTATGGCTAAAGTTAAACTCAAGAAGCTCTACTTTTCGGTATCTTTATGCTTAATAGTAGAAAAAATATTAATGTAACTTTAATAAACTGATTAGAGTTCTGACTTTAAAGTAAGTATTTCACTTTGGTTTCCTCAAGACTAAAGATTATAATGACATAAAATTTTGAGATTCAGGGTTGTGAGTATAGATTGAGGAAGATAAACATGAAAAAAATAATTAACTCAGTTATCATTGCAGTGATTGGATTGAATATCAATTGACCTGCATAAGTAATTTGAGTCTCTGCTAATGATATTGTTTATGACTTTAAGTTCAAAAATGGGGAGAATTCTTAGGTACATGATAGTGCAGGTGCAACTGTGCTAAAGCTCAATAGTTCTAATCTCAGGTTCTTCAACAGTTAGAAAATGAAACTATTGAATCTAGAAAATATTATTAAAGTTATCGATTTAGGCTGCAGCAATCCATTCAGTAATTATTAAGAATGAGCGAGAAAAACTTTTCCCTTTGTCGTTATTGTAGCAAAGATGGCTTGCTCGTCTTTTTTATTGAAAACCTGCTTTTGAGATAATAGAGGAAAAATGGATTAATGATGATCCATATTATTAAGGCTTCATGCCAGACTGTTTTTAAACTATTTTGAGTAGAATCATTCACTGAATTATCTACTTCATTAGATGCAGGCAGAACATTGTCTTCAGTCTCCTGAATATTGATATTCAAATCATCTTCTGAATTATTATCATTCTGAGGTTCAGGATTTTCTGTTGGGTTTTCAGTCGATTCTGAGGTATTTTCTTCTATTTGATGAAATTCAGGAGCATGAGCTAATCCTTTAACGGGAATGAGATTGAGTAGGACAGAAGTTCCTGTTAATATTAAAAAGTTAATTAATATCTGATGTTTTTTCATTTTATTGACTAAGAACGTGAACGTCTAGAAGGAATCATTAACCAGATCATTACTCCAGTTATCAGCAATGTCAATAAACCCAGTGCATTTAGAAAAGGATAAATAGCCTCTAAATTCAGACGACCAAAGTGACCTCGGTGTAAATCAAGTAACCAGAGATATTCACTTCCTTTTTGACTGAGAACTGCAAACTGAAATAGTGAACCAGTAATCAGAGTAATGAGCAAAGGAAGAACAAAAATAGGGGCAATAGTTCGGTGGAGTTGACGCAGACGAGCTTGATTAATTGGCATCTTTCAATAATTAGAATGATCGATTACTTTGAGAGAGTTATCAATTTTGAAATTAAGGGCTATGTATAACTTTATCATGAGCTAATTATGATATAGCGTGGCTCGTTAATCTATTTACAAATGATTCAGATTGCAGGGTGTATTATTGACGCACTATAGCGCTACGTGCTATGCGTAATCTTGCAATAGTAGACTATAAAAGGATTCTAAGATTTAGAAATGTCAAACACCATATAATGTAGCTGCGATACTATTATTGTTGTAAACAGATTACCCCTCACTGCTATAGCAATTAAGTTATGATTTGTGAGAATTTAGGAGTCTTTTTTAAGAAGTCACGCTCGTCAGAAGACAGTAGAGACGTAATATATTATGTCTGTACAGGAGTAGGGAGTAGGTAAATAAATTACTTCGTTACCTGTTACCTGCTACCTTTTCTAAAAAGATTTTCTTACAACTCACGCGCGGATTGCTATATAACTGTAAACTCATCACAGCCATCAATTGACTCATTAGAATAAAGAGTATTTAGCAACTATAAAAACAGTTCAGAACAAGAGCCTCAAACCCCCGACAAAGGAAAAGTTATCCGTACTCTCATCTTCTTCTTCTGCTAGCTCCGCAGTTTCGCCAAATTTGTGCGTCCAGTTAATACCAATATAGGGGGCAAATTGACGACTGAACTCGTAACGTAATCGTAATCCTAGCTCAATATCATTAATCCCCGAACCAACACCAAATTCTTCTACTTGTTGAATAGCAATATTGGTTTCAAATTCGGGTTGTAAAATTAATCGTTGAGAGAGAAGTAACTGATATTCCGTTTGAAGTCGCCCAGAAACATCTCCATCTTGACTGACAAAAATAGCAGCATCTACTTCAAAGAAATAGGGAGCTAAACCTTGAATACCAATAACTCCAGAAGCCCTTCCCGGTCCACCGTCGGAACTATACACCTGGTCGTATTTTATTCCAGCTTGAAAATCCCAGTAAGGAGCGATCAGTTTACCATAAAGGAGTTGTAGCTCGGCTTCTCCATCACCGCTTTCTAACCCAATATCGCCTTCTGTTTTAATCCAAAGTTTTTGATAGTCACCTCCAACCCAGCTTAGAGCATCCCAGTTGAAGGTATCTTCCCCATCATTGGTGCGAAACTCCAGTTGATCGACTAATAGTAACCAAAATGTTTGACTGTCTTCTACGGGTTCGGGCCATTTTTCTTCGTCAACGTTCTCAGAAGTTTGATTATGGCTCTGTGATAACTGCCATTGTTCATAGCTAACAAATTTAACAGTCGGCTCGATGAATTCGTTGATTGAAAAGCTTTTAGTTGAATTTAGCCATTTATTTTCTGGTGGCGTGTCAGAATTATCGACTTCCAAGTTGTTAATGGTTTTGATATTGACTTCTGTTTTAAACTGTAGCAATTCCCCTGCTCGTACTGCTGGAGCATAAGCCAAAACGCTGATTAGACTTAGCAACCCAGTTAGAGTGAAACGGTAATCTGTACTGTTATTTTTCACCTAACTTGCCTCCAAAGGACGATCGACAACAGCTACGGTACGGAACATCCCCACTTCCATGTGGAAGAGCAAATGACAGTGGAATGCCCATTTACCTGGTGCATCGACGTTAACTTCTACAGGTAGTCTTTCAGCCGGTTTGACATTGATTGTATGTTTGCGGGGTTTATATTCTCCTGCGCCATTGTCTAATTCCATCCACATTCCGTGTAGATGAATTGGATGTTCCATCATGGTGTCGTTGACAAAGATTAAGCGCAGTCGTTCTCCATTGTAAAATGTGATTTCTTTGTTTTCTGAATATTTCTTACCATCAAATGACCACATATAGCGTTCCATGTTGCCAGTAAGATGTAGTTCTAGTTCTCGTTCTGGTTTTCTTTTGTCATCACCGGGTTTTAAACTTCGCAAATCAGTATAAACTAGGACACGAGTTCCCGTATTTTCTAGACCAACACCAGGTTCATTCAACCGACTTTTTACCATCATTGGCACTGCTGCATTTCCTAAACCATGATCGTCAGAACCGTGAGGAACTCCTGTATCATGACCTGACATATCGTGATTCATGTTGGAATTGCCATTCATGCTTGACATATCGTGATTCATGTTGGAATTACCATTCATGCTTGACATATCGTGATTCATGTTGGAATTACCATTCATGCTTGACATATCGTGATTCATGTTGGAATTACCATTCATGCTTGACATATCGTGATTCATGTTGGAATTGCCATTCATGCTTGACATATCGTGATTCATGCCTGATGCCCCGTGATCCATTCCCATATCTGCCATACTCCGCAATGGACGTTCGCGACGTTCGGGTAGAGGTGCGCTTAGTCCCTCACGAATTGCTAATGTGCCACGAGTATAGCCACTACGATCCATCGTTTCTGCAAAAATAGTGTAAGCTTGCTCTTGTTGAGGCTCTACAATCACATCATAAGTTTCGGCAATACCAATACGGAATTCATCGACAGCTACTGGTTGTACATTTTGACCATCTGCCTGCACGACAGTCATTTTGAGTCCGGGAATACGAACATCGAAGAAAGTCATTGCAGCAGCGTTAATAAAGCGAAGTCGTACTTTATTACCCGGTTGAAAAAGTCCAGTCCAGTTGGAATCTGGTGTCAAACCGTTCATTAAATAGGTGTAAGTTGCTCCAGTCACATCAGCGATATCGGCAGGATCCATTCGCATCCCCTTCCATGCCCAATCTTCGGATAAATTAGCGGCGGTTCTTCGTTGATAATTGTAGTAAGTGGGCATTTTTTTGAGATTGGCAAGAATATCATGGGGATCTTCAAATGTCCAATCGGAAAGCATAACGACATAATCTTGGTCATACTCAAAAGGTTCGGGTTCATTCAGGTCAACAATAATTGGACCAAAATGTCCCAGTTGTTCTTGCATTCCACTGTGGCTGTGATACCAATAAGTGCCGCTTTGGGTGACGGGGAATTGATAGGTAAAAGTTTCTCCTGGTTTAATCCCTGCAAAGCTTACACCAGGTACTCCATCCATATTTGGAGGAAGAATAATGCCGTGCCAGTGAATTGATGTATCTTCCTCTAACTGATTTGTCACCTGAATTGTTGCCGTCTGACCTTCCTTAAGACGTACCAAAGGTCCAGGTATCGAGCCATTAACTGTCAAAGACGAGGCGCTTTTTCCTGCTATTGGGAGTTCGGTTTTTTGAATTTTTAAATCAATGAGATCGGGATACTCCCGTCTAGTTTTTGGCTTGTTGGCAGTAACAACTGGTTTGGCATACACGGGGAGAAGGCTATCGAGTCCTAGTGCTACGCTCATTCCAGCAGTAAAGCGGATAAAATTTCGTCTATTGAAAGTACTAGATTTATTGTTCATTAAAACTATAACTCGATCAATATTTTGTGATTGAGTGATTAGAAAAAGGCTAAGAAGTTTTCTGACGTTTCAATTATTGATGATAAAAATGAAATCAGCATGAAATTAATTTGATTTTAGATTTTACTGGAGTTTCGACTAGTCGGTCAGGACGTGAGTCTACCAACCCTTCAAGAAAGCTGGAAGTGCAACACTATGGAACTTCTGACCCAAAAATAACAGCGATACAAGCTCCCGATAAAGCTCGTGGATTATTAAACATTTTCGCCCCTAGAATCAAGCCCCTTAATTCATTAATGGGGTAATACTTCTGACTTGCTGACTTGCTGACGAACGCGAAGCGGTTGACTACACCTACTGATTTCCGTGCAGTGGTACTCGTCTCCAGAAGCAATAATTTTTGACAACTTCGTTTTCCTTAATCTGACATAAATAGTGAATTTTCATCCTATTTTCATTTTGTTCTGTTATCTCAAAGTGGCAGAATTCAAAGACAAAATCAATCAATTAAATAATATTTTCCGCACAGATAAAATTTCATGCTCTTTTCATTTCCTCTTTCTAAGATAAAAATTAAATCTAGAAAAATGAGGAATTTATGATGAAAAAGAGTGTGTTTGCAACCAGTTTAATCGCTGTTTCTATGCTACTATTTCAAATACAACCTGCAAGCTCAAGCGCTAATGATACTATTTGTGAATTTAAGTATAAAATGGGAGACAACCCTTGGGTAACAGATAGCGGACAAGGCACAACGCTAATTCAAGCAAGAAAAAGCCGTAGTCAACAGATTAATATTTTAAAATCAATGGCGAAGGAAAAAAATCAAGAACTGAAAATTATTTATTTATTCTGTAGCGACCCATGGGGATATTAATAGTGTAGAAACTAGCTTTTCTGAGAAATAGCACTTTTATAAAAAATTATAGCATCAGTGCTGTTTTCTCGGTTTTTTAAAAAGATATTCAAAACAGCGTCTCTTGTTTTAAAAAAACAATCTATAATATATCCAAACTCAAGTATATTAAGATGTGAAATGTCCCCTATTGACCAAACGTCTATTTTTAAAACAATTCTGGCTAAAAATATAATTTCGTCGTATAGCTTCAGTTTCCGCAGTGGCAGCCTATGATTTTTAGGTAGCTTAAACATAAAGTAAAGTGGATATATTTAATCGATGAGAATACTATTAGTTGAAGATGAATATGACTTAGGGAATGCGATTAAGCGAGCATTACATCTAGAAAAATATCTAGTAGATTGGGTTCAAGATGGAACAGAAGCCAGGGAATATTTAGATACCCCAACGATGCAATATACCCTCGGGATTTTTGATTGGTTACTTCCTGGACTATCTGGATTAGAATTATTATATCAATTGCGTCGGAATCATCATTCCTTACCTGTTTTAATGCTAACTGCAAAAGATCGTTTAGAAGATAGAGTCATCGGTTTGGATGCCGGAGCCGATGATTATTTAGTAAAACCCTTTAGAATGGCAGAATTACTGGCAAGAGTCAGAGCATTACAACGGCGATCGCCTCAACTTCAACCTCAACAACTCCAAGTTGAAGATCTGCTACTTGACTGTGGAACTCGTATTGTTTATCGTCTCACAACTGATGGTAATCAACAAGAAGTACCGCTAACAAATAAAGAATTCCTACTGCTTGAATATTTCATGAATCATCCCAATCAAGTAATGACAACTGAGCAAATTCGCAGTCAACTTTGGGAAGTGAGTGCAGAATCAATGAGTAATGTTGTTGCAGCTCAAATACGCTTGCTACGTCGTAAACTTGAATCGATTGGCTGTACTGTTCCGATTGAAACTGTACATGGTATTGGCTATCGTCTGAATCTAGGTAAACATGAATAGAAATCAGCTTTTTAGTCGGACTCGCACTCAATTGGCTATTTCTTATGCCATGGTGATGGGTGTGATTTTAAGCCTATTGGGATTAGGGGTTTACAAAGCAATTGTTCATGCTCATATTATCACGGTAGACCGAGAGTTAAAATCAGTTGCAGGAACACTTCATGATAGTTTGGAATGGAAACTTAAACAACCTGGACAGTTAGAGCCAATTGTTCAAAATATTCTACCTAATTTATGTCTTGCTGAGGTAAATTGTTCGGAATACAAAGTGAGCGATCGCCGTCATAAACTCAGTGCGATCAACCCAAGTGATTATTATATTCGACTGTTTAACCGTTCAGAACAGTTAGTGGCAATCACAAATACATTTCCAGACAGGTTGCCTCAGAAATTTAATGCAGAACCTTGGCAAACCCTGAGAGATAAACAGGGTAATTTTTATCATCAAATTTCTCTAACTCTACATACCCAAAATCAACAAGAATGGGGATACTTACAGGTAGCGCGATCGCTTCAAGATGTTAATGATTATCTCAATTCAGTTAAATTAATTCTAGGCTTAGGACTACCCATTGCCATGATTTTAGTGGGGGTTGCAAGTTGGGGATTAGCTGGATTAGCAATGCAACCCATCTATCAATCTTATGGACAAATTCAACAATTTACCGCTGATGCGGCTCATGAACTGCGAACCCCTGTAGCGGCGACACTGGCAACAGTAGAATCCGCTTTATTGATGCCTAATTTAGATGAACCTGAAGCCCGTAATATTTTAGGAATTGTCGAACGTCAGAATCGACGATTAACTCAATTAGTGGCTGATTTATTGCTGTTATCTCGCCTAGATTGCCAACCTGTATCTGTGTTAAGTCAGCGGTGCTGTCTCAATGACTTAGTGAGTGATTTAGTCGAGGAATTAGCAGCCCTAGCGATCGCTGCTGAGATTACCCTAACTTCTAAAATCCGGGTACAAACGACTCTAGAAATTATCGGTAATGAAGAGCAACTTTATCGCTTAGTTTCTAATTTAATCATCAATGCTATTCAATACACGCCCAAAGGTGGAACAGTAACCGTGATTTTAGATCGTCGAGATCGTGATGGGGTGATTCAAGTTAAAGATACAGGCATTGGCATCGCCCAGAAAGACCAAGAGCGGATTTTTGATCGTTTTTATCGCGTTAATAGCGATCGCTCTCGACATACCGGAGGATCGGGGTTAGGGCTAGCTATTGCCTCTGCGATCGCTATTGCCCATCAAGGTAGCTTAAAAATAGAGAGTCAGCTTGGGGTTGGAAGTACATTTACCCTCCAGTTCCCTTTAAAAGTTGCCTCATCTAATTACGAACAGGCTCAATCTTCGGTGCGATCGCTCCAACTCAAGCGTAAACTTTGAATCTGGGTGAGAAGACACCTGATTACGCGGCGACCATTTGAGGGCAAGATTCAGCACAACGACGACAGGACTCCGCACAACGTTGACAGTGGTCGCTCTCGTGTTTACCACATTCTTCAGCACAGCGCTCGCAAGCATCGGCACATACGTGTAGTTGTTTGCGAGCATGAGCGTTTTTGTTTGCAAGCAACTACACGTATTATTTAGATCGGGCTGTGAGAGTCAAGACAAGCATGGTTAAAAGTATTGACTATGTTTATTTAACAGCTTCTTGTAAGCGAACGATCGCAGCAGGTTCGGCTTCTTTGATTTTGGTTGTTTCAGCTTCTCCTGTAAAAGTATTGAATAGCAGAACTCCGCCCATAATTGCCATAATCGCATTCTCGGCAAAGCTGACAATACCTAAAGGTGCTTTGGAATTACCACCCACACAAGCACAGTTGAGGGCTAATTTATCGATATAAACGGCTTTAATCACCGAGATTCCTCCACTAACACCGATGAATAAAGAAGTGATACCCGTTGCTATTGGGGCAACACCTGAAAGAAAGCCGAGGGCGATCGCTAGTTCGGCAAAGGGGTATACTTTGGCGTAAGGTCTAATTTTTTTGGTTATTAGGTCGTATTTCTCAAAACTCTCGGCAAAAGATTCCATATCCATTAACTTGAGGGTAGCCAGCAGAGATAGGGAAAAGCCCATAAACCCCGTCAGTCCCATAGAAGTAGCTAAAGCCATTAATCCCGCGCTAGAGAAAACTGCGATTACAGGGGTGTAAGAATATTCTGCCCCTTCAGCCTCTACATCAAGCTTTTCGGCTAAGTCGGTATATCCACCAATTCTCTCTTCACCAAAGAAAATCTGGGGAGTGGTTTGCACGCTATGCTTGGCTTTAAAAGCTTCGGTTTCTTCTTTTGATTTTAATTTGTGGTCTTCAAACTCGATGCCTTTTTCATTAAGTAGATTGACCGCTTTCAATCCCCAAGGACATTCGTGTTCAGGGGTAGACATTCTGTATAGTTTTACTTTTTCTTGGGTTGCAGTGTTCATATTTTTTACCTGTATATATTTCAATTAAATTTAGTTTAGAGTCTACAGTTAGCTATAGAGTCAAGTACTGATTGCTCAATCTCGTAGATAAATAATGAAACAAGCAAGAGATAAATACTTATTACTCACTACTTATTACTTTTTTAAGCTGCTACCATTTGACGGCAAGATTCAGCGCAACGACGACAGGACTCTGCACAACGTTGACAATGATCGCTATCATGTCTACCACATTCTTCAGCACAGCGATCGCAAGCCTCGGCACATACGCCACACATTTGAGCGTGAATAGAGGATTGACGCATCATCAAACGAGCGCAAAGATCACAAGTATCGACACAGTCTCGACAACG
>JBARXJ010000025.1:0-15352 GCA_049647265.1 Microcoleaceae cyanobacterium | reverse complement strand
CTTCCCCTTAGACTTAGCATCTGTTGAGTCTGCTCCCGTTATCAACGGTTAATTCTTTTAACTGAATAACACAAACGCTCTCCTACGGGGGGGCGTTTTTTATTGGGATATTTTATTAATACAGTAGCAATAAAAGAAATATTATTTTTCTTGATGATTTACTCCCTTCAATAAGGGAAACAAACATAGAATGATTCCCAGTATCAAACTTAGAAAAATAGACAGTTGATGACCTTGTTCAATGGCATATTTTCCAGTGACTCCCAAACTGGTATAAGCTAATGTTCCTGGAATAATACCTAATAACGTACCAATAATATAAGGTTTATAACCGATGGGAGTCAGTCCAAACAGCAAATTAGATAAGTTAAAGGGAAATACAGGTGCTAAACGAACAAATAAAACAAATTTAAATGGAGAGTTAAGAGTCGCACGATTAAATCGGATCAAAGCATGGTGATGACCTATTTTTTTTTGTACCCAGCCTCTTAAATAAGACCGAGTTAATCCGAATGCAGCAATTGCGCCCAAAGTAGCAGCAAATACTGATAAAACTGTTCCCCAAATGATGCCGAAACACACACCACCTGCGACGGTAATGGGGATAGCAGGAATGCCAATAATTGTTAAACCAAAATATAGACTGATAAATCCAAGAATTGACCAATGTCCCCACTGTTTCATCTGAGCTACAATCACAGTTGGATTCATATCTAGTGATTTTATCAGGCTATATACGCACCCAGTTATGATGATTAATAATAAAATTAATATGAGATAGCGCAGCTTTAAACGATGAAATAATTGAGTTAACATAAATCTAACTTGAATCGTAATTTGCTATGTGATAAACTGCCTCATAAGCTAGACAAAAAATATTTCAAATCAATCTGATTTTAATTTAATTGGTCTCCATTTTAACTGCATCATCTGTATTGTCTTCTATTTTTTGATTTAAGGCTTTCTTCGCAATCTTAGTCACATAAATCGTAACTGCAACAGTTGCAACTAAACCGACCCCATAAAGAATCCATTCTGCGGTTGTCCGGGTTCTTCCTTCTGCTCCTAATGTTGCTAATTCTCCAGCAACTGAACCGAGGTAAACATACATTACAGTTCCTGGCATCATCCCAATCCAAGAAGCTAAAAAATAATCTTTAAACGTGACTTTTGTTAAACCAAAAGCATAGTTTAAGAAGTTAAAAGGAAAAATAGGAGAGAGTCGAGTTAATCCGACAATTTTCCAGCCTTCTCTGGCGACTGCTTCATCAATGACTTTAAACTTTTGATTCTCTTCAATTTTACTAGAAACCCAGCCTCTTGCTAAATATCGTCCAATTAAAAACGCACATCCTGCTGCAATTGTAGAGGCAACGGAGACTAAAACAGAACCGCCAACTACACCGTATAAAACACCTGCACCGAGAGTCAATAATGAACCCGGAATAAATAATACAGTTGCTAAAATATAAATAACAATAAATGCAGCAATCCCCAAAGTTCCTAAGTTTTTAATCCAGTCTAATGTATTAATCAAAATTTGTTGTATACCCAAAACTTTTCCTCCAATAATTAAAGCTGCAATTCCAACAGCAATCAAAATGAATTTCAGTATTTTAGACATCAGGTTATTTTAATATAAAATAAGTGAGCAGTCAGTCTTTATCTTGAAGTGGAAGTTATAATAATGAACCACTACAGCTTGAACCAGATCCGGCCGTACAGCCATAACAATAGGGTGCAGTTTTAATCTGTTTAATCACATCTAAATTGTTCATATCTAGCAGCTTTTTAACGGTTAATACTTCTCCATTAGATAGCTTTGCTGGTTTATTTTCCATCTGATTAAAGTCACAATCATAAACATTTCCTAGGTAATCAATTGAAAGTTCATTACGACACATCAAATGTTCAACCGTTGTAGCGTTATAATTTTCTTCTAAAAATTTTAGATAACTTTGATGTAAGTTCCGATGATTCAGTTGAAACTTTGTTCTTCCAATTGGTAAATTTGTAATCGTCAGGAGTTGATTAAATTCTAAATCAAATTGTTCTTTCAAATAAGCTTTATATGCTTGTTCTAAACCTTGCTGTTGAGGAGGTAATGAAAAATTATCTGAAGTGGGAATAGGCGGATTGTAAACTAAATCTAAAATTAACTGAGGATTGCGACCATATCCTAATTGATTTAAAATTTTAATCGCTTCAATCGAATCTTGATACACTCCTTTTCCCCGCATCTGATCGACGTTATCTTCTAAATAACACGGTAAAGATGCAACAATCCGAAGCTGATTACGAGCACAATATTCTGGAATATCCTCAAAACCTTCAACAAAATAAATTGTCAGATTTGAACGAACAATCACTTCTTTATTGTGCGATCGCGCCGCTTCAACTAAAGGTTTAAAGCCATAATTCATCTCGGGTGCACCCCCGGTCAAATCCACTGTTTTTATTTGAGGAAAACGGTGAATCATTTCAATTAACTGTTGACAAACTTCTTCTGATAATTCTTCAGTTCGATTTGGCCCTGCTTCCACATGACAGTGAGTACAGGCTAAGTTACATCGTTTACCCAGATTAATTTGTAAAACACTAATCGACTGCTTGGTTAATGGCTGACTCAGCTTTCTTTCAAACGGTGTAATCGTTGTTTGTATCATCTTCTTCAGCGAAGTCCTCGTCTCATAAACAGAGAAATTATAACAATAAAATCACGCTCGTGATTCTTCTTGGTGTGTTTCTATTCAAATTCAATAACCTGAAATTCTGCTGAGAATGACCTGAAATATTGATAATTAGATGAGTTGTAGCGCTACCCATGAATTTGGCACATGAGCAATATCCTCACGACGAAATTTTGAATAATTAGCTTGCTGAGTTGTTATAAAAATAGAGTGAATACTAAGTTATGGAAGAAACGCCCGATCTGATGGTTTCTAAAGAACTTAAGGTTTTTCCATTGGATTCTGAGTGGGGTCAAACCCTTTCTGGAGGAGAAGAGGCTGATTTTTTGGCGGGGGGAGAAGGAATAGATGCTTTCGACTTTAACTTCAAAAACACATCAGACTTCTTTTTCTTTTAGGGGTCAGGTCAACCCACTCCTGAGTCTGGGATAGATCTCGTAGAAGATTATAATAACGCCTAAGGAGATCAACTGACTATTGAGGCTTCTAAAACCCCGATCGCGGATGGATTGGAGTATAATACTGAAAATAGATTATTATCGTACTAAGGGACAAATTTTGCTGAATTACCGCCTCATTTAGCCTTTGTTCCGGAGGATGATTTAATTTTTGATTCGTATCCTGCCCCTTCTGATAATCTAGAATTTTCTGGGACGCTTTCTGCTACAGGATTTACATCAGAGGGAAACTTAGCATTTAATGCAGATTTGCAGGTTGTCCCCTATCAATTGTCTCAATAGCTTTCAAGGTACGCCCAACAGACGCACCTCAGCTATCAATTGTTTAGCACTCGTTGCGATACGAAGGATATCGGATTACTTTAGTTTTAGAATTTGAATCCATGACTTGTGTAGAGGCAAGATTACAGCTTGCTTAGCTATCACATAAGCGTGAATACTGTTCAAAAATTATTAATCAACCCAATTAATATCACCTTCAAAACGGAATAACTCTGTGTTGATTTGAGACTGAGTCAATCCTTAAAACCGTCTGCTGCGGTTACGCATTCTGCGCCGCTCCCGGTGTCTGGCAATTTCTTTGCGCTTTTGCTTCTGGGCTACCGTCTCATAGTAACGATTTTTCTTCATATCTGCAAAAATATCCGCTTGGGATACTTTGCGCTTAAATCGACGTAAAGCGGACTCTAATTGTTCGTTTTCACCGACAAGTACCTGGGCCATGCAATATCCTCCTAATTTTTACAAAACAATAATATTTTGACACATCTAGGTAGAGCGTTTAATGAAAAGAGGACAGAGTAAAACCCTGTCCTAAATTAAACTGAGAACTTGGGCTTTGACTTTATCTTCTCATCATTGAGGGATTAAAACCTAGTAGCTACTGCGGTAACCGCCGCCACCACGACGGCCGCCGCCACCACCACCAAAGGAACCGCTTCTTTTTTCCCGAGGCTTCGCTTTATTTACTCGCAAATCGCGACCCATCCATTCTGCACCGTCTAGAGCCTCGATTGCACTGGTTTCTTCAGCGTCTGTCTCCATTTCAACAAAAGCAAAACCACGAGGGCGACCTGTCTCACGATCCATGGGGATATTCACCCGCTTGACTGAACCGTATTCTTCAAATACGGTGCTTAAATCTTCCTGTGTAACATCATAGGATAGATTACCGATGTAAATTGCCATACATTATCTCCAAAATCAGGTAATTTTCTGCAGAGATAGAGATTTCGGAGGCGAGCTTAGCAACATGAAACAGAAAAAAACCTGTCAACACTGAGAACAAAAACAGCCAACCGACATCCAGTCTCAACCGATGTTATTATAGCATAAGGATACTCTGATCTATAACTAGCTCGGGGCAGATTATTTACAAGAAATTGCTGCCTAGACCTGTTTAGTCATCGGGTGATGGTAAGGCCATAGCAGACTAAAACTAGGAATAAAAATACTGATTGGATTAAGCCTTCACCTAAGCAGGTGTCTGTAATTGTCTGTCAAGAAGTGATCTCCAACCGCTATTATCAAGGATCTTTAACTGATTTCATCTCTGACTCATGGGGCAAGCGCACCTTTGCCAATGTAAATATTATGATCTTGATGGTGATGTTGAGGCTGACCCAAAAGCATACAAAAATTGCGTTAAACTAACATCCTGTACGAAAACAAAGCCCAATATTAAATATGGCGAACCGTCTAGCTCAGTCTAACAGCCTCTACCTTCGCAAACACGCAGATAATCCGATTGATTGGTGGCCTTGGTGTGATGAAGCGATTGTTACCGCCCGTCAAACTGACCGACCGATCTTTTTATCCATTGGTTATTCTAGCTGTCATTGGTGCACCGTGATGGAAGGGGAAGCGTTTTCAGACACTGCGATCGCCGACTATATGAATACTTATTTTCTTCCGATTAAAGTAGATCGCGAAGAACGCCCCGAAATTGACAGTATATATATGCAAGCGCTACAAATGATGACGGGTCAAGGGGGCTGGCCGCTGAATATCTTTTTGTCACCGGATGATTTAATACCTTTTGTCGGCGGAACCTATTTTCCTTTAGAACCGCGCTATGGTCGCCCCGGATTTTTAGAAGTATTGCAGCGAGTCCGAAACTTTTACGATGCTGAAAAGACTCGTTTGCAAAACATCAAGCAAGAAATTAATCAGGCTTTAATTCAGTCTACTATATTGCCGGATGCTGAGCTGGGTGAAACCTTATTGCAGCAGGGACTAGAAACAGCGACAGGGGTAATTGGTCGCTCTGAATATGGGGGGCCTCGTTTTCCCATGACTCCATACACTCAGGCGGCATTACAGGGGACTCGGTTTGAGATAGAATCCCGTTATGATTTTCAACAAGCCTGTACTCAACGAGGGGATGATTTAGCCACTGGGGGTATTTACGATCATGTCGCTGGAGGATTTCATCGCTACACGGTTGATTCAACTTGGACAGTCCCCCACTTTGAAAAAATGCTCTACGATAATGGGCAAATTGTCGAGTATTTAGCCAATCTTTGGAGTGCAGGCATTCAGCAACCAGCGTTTCACCGGGCTATTGTGGGAACGGTTGACTGGTTGAAACGAGAAATGACGGCTGAGTCGGGTTATTTTTATGCGGCGCAAGATGCAGATAGTTTCACTATACCAGAAGAAGCTGAACCCGAAGAAGGGGCGTTTTATGTCTGGACTTATGGGGAACTAGAAGCATTATTACAACCGGAAGAATTAGTTGAACTTCAAACTCAATTTAGTATTACAAAATCGGGGAATTTTGAAGGAAAAATTGTTTTACAGCGCAAGAACTCAGACGAACTGAATATAAATATTGAAGCCATTTTAGCTAAATTATTTAAGGTACGTTATGGTGATTTACCAGAAGAGATTACCACGTTTCCTCCAGCTCAGGATAACGCCGAAGCAAAAACAAAAAATTGGCCGGGTCGAATTCCAGCAGTTACTGATACTAAAATGATTGTGGCTTGGAATAGTTTAATGATTTCGGGTTTAGCGCGGGCAGCTACCGTATTTCAACAGCCAGACTATTTACAATTAGCCACTCAAGCAGCAGACTTTATTCTCAATCATCAATGGGTGGAGGGACGTTTACATCGGGTTAATTATGAGGGAGAAACAGCCGTATTGGCTCAATCTGAAGATTATGCATTATTGATTAAAGCATTGATTGATTTACATCAAGCTAGTGTATCCATTGATCCGGATTCTACTCAAAAATGGTTTGAAAATGCAGTCAAAGTTCAGGCAGAATTTGATCAGTTTCTCTGGAGTTTGGAAGTCGGGGGATATTATAATACGGCAACAGATACGGGATCGGATTTATTGATGCGAGAACGCAGTTATGTTGATAACGCCACACCTGCTGCAAATGGAATTGCGATCGCGAATTTAGTCCGATTATTTTTATTAACAGAAGATTTACGCTATTTAGATCGAGCGCAACAAGGCTTGAAAGCGTTTAGTAGCGTCATGCAAAGTTCTCCTCAAAGCTGCCCGAGTTTATTTATGGCGTTAGATTGGTATCGTAATAATACTTTAGTCCGAACTCATGGCGAACAGATTAATCATTTAAGTTCTCAATATTTACCCGTGACTATTTTCAAAGCGGATCAAAGTTTAACGGCTGAAATTACGGGATTAGTTTGTCAGGGTTTGCAATGTAAAAAGCCTGCTAAAAGTTTAGAAGAAATGCAGCAACAGTTGGTGGAGAGTCAAACAAGGGCGTAATTTAACGAAGGAAGAAGGAAGAAGGAAGAAGGAAGGAGGAAGATGTTGACGAACCCCCTTAATAAATTAATGGGTTTGTATCCAGTTCATTTTTTGGTAATATTTGATTTTCTGTAACAATGAAAAGTTATAAATTACTGTGGGTTATAATAGGATTATTTAATAATGAAATAAGGAATAAATCTAATGTCTGTCACACTACAAAAAATCAGTTTTGAGCAATACTTAAGTTATGAAGACGGCACGGATACCCGTTATGAATTGGTGGATGGAGAATTAATTCCAATGAGTTTAGGAACAGGTAAACATGGTGCAATTATCCGCTTTTTATTACTTCAGTTCGAGAATATTTTACCCACACCCGAACAGCCTTGGATACCTTTACCCGGTTTGGTTGGGATTCGTTCTCCTCGGGGAGGACGCTGGGATACTTCCCGAATTCCAGATATTACAATTTTATCTCAAGAACAATGGGAATCTATGGCAGAACGAGAAGCAGTAATTGATTTTAATGAAACTCCGCCTTTTTTAGTGGTTGAAGTGGTGAGTCCTTCCACAAAAATAGATGATTATCGTTCCAAACGATCCGAATATGGACTATTAGAAATTCCGGAATATTGGATTGTCGATCCGATTGAAAAAAAAGTAACATTAGGTATTTTAGATCATAGTTTTTATGACTTAGTTGAATATCGCGCCGATGAATCAATTCAATCCCCCACTTTTCCTCAACTCAATATTACCGCCACAGAGATTTTAGCCGCTAAATAATCTCGTGATATTCTTCTGATGCTAAATAAAAAGAGTGAATGGTAAAAATTTATCTTGACAAAAGTCACAAAAAGTTCTTATATTTAGAGTTTGTGTGTTGTTTCTTGGCGTGGGAGACCCTTGGCTAACGTAATTGTTGTCGGTGCCCAATGGGGTGACGAAGGAAAAGGTAAAATCACTGATTTGTTGAGTGGCTCAGCTAATGTAGTAGTACGCTACCAAGGTGGGGTAAATGCAGGTCATACAGTTGTGGTTAATCAGCAGACATTTAAGCTGCACTTAATCCCTTCAGGTATTTTGTATCCAGATACAGAATGCATTATTAGTAATGGTACAGTCATTGATCCAAAAGTTTTGATTGAAGAATTGGATCAAGTCGAAGCCTTGGGAGTCTCAACACAGAACCTGATGATTGCTCAGACGGCTCATGTTACCATGCCATATCATCGCTTGTTTGATACAGCTTCAGAAGAACGGCGAGGAACACGCAAGATTGGTACAACTTGCCGAGGAATTGGCCCAACTTATGCGGATAAGTCGGAACGTAGCGGCTTGCGTATGATTGATTTAATGGATGCAGACGGGTTGCGATCGCAGCTTGAATGGATTATTCCGTATAAGAATTTTGTTCTAGAAAAACTCTACAATTTACCGCCATTAGATGTAGAAGCGGTATTAGCAGAATATTTAGGTTATGCTGATAGGCTTCGTCCCCACGTGATTGATGCCTCCCTCAGAATTGATCAGGCCATTCGACGACGGGCAAATATTCTGTTTGAAGGGGCCCAGGGAACCCTGTTAGATCTCGATCACGGCACTTATCCTTATGTCACTTCTTCTAACCCGATCTCTGGCGGCGCTTGTGTTGGGGCAGGTGTGGGGCCGACGGTAATAGATCGCGTCATTGGCGTGGCAAAAGCCTATACCACTCGTGTGGGAGAAGGGCCATTCCCCACAGAAATGGTAGACGGTGTGGGAGAAATTTTGTGCGATCGCGGTGCAGAATTTGGCACAACAACGGGCCGTAAGCGTCGCTGTGGCTGGTTTGATGCGGTAATTGGTCGTTATGCGGTGCGCGTTAATGGGTTAGACTGTCTGGCTATTACGAAGCTGGATGTATTGGATACCCTGAGTGAAATTCAAGTCTGTGTCGCCTATGAAATTGATGGCGAACGGTGCGAACATTTCCCCAGTGACTCCCGTCTGTTTGCCCGTTGTCAGCCCATTTATGAGACTTTACCGGGTTGGAAACAATCTACTTCCGACTGTCGGGTATTAGAAGATTTACCCCAAGCGGCATTAGATTATCTGAAGTATTTGGCTGAGTTGATGGAAGTTCCCATCGCCATTGTATCATTGGGAGCCGGACGAGATCAAACCATTATTATCGAAGATCCGATTCACGGGCCAAAACGGGCGTTATTGCATCCTGAACAATTAGCAACTTAAAAGTAATTTATTCTGCATTAAAAGGATGTTGAATCATCGGTGGAAAATTTATAATCCACCAAAAACTTTCTGTTTGTTGAGGTGAAAACGCACCCCAGAGATATTCTGGTTGTTCAAGTATTTGTTCTGGATCTAAATAAAAGTTACCAATAAAAGCATCTTTAAAAGCGGGCTGAGTTTCAGTAAATTCTATCCCCTTAGTTTGATAAACATAATCTTTTGCCCATTCTTCTAAATAAATAGGATAGGTGACTTTATTTTGATCGAAAATAAGGTTAGATTGAATCTGAATATTTTTCGCTTCTAAACCTTGAGGTTGATAGTCACCACTATATCCGATTTGAAAATAACTATTATCACTTAAAATATTATTGAATACTTTAACATCTTCAACGTTTGTTGAATAAAAATATAATCCTCCCACCAGCCAATAGGGTTGATTAGAATTACCATGACCATAGCCATTATGATGAATAGTATTGTGATGAATTTCAATATCTTTTCGTAGATTATCCTCACCCCAACGGGCAATAATTAGCCCTGTTGCGCGATTATTAAACACAATATTATGATGAATTTTAATTGTATTCACTTCCGAACCATCTTCTGCCCCGATGGCAATTCCACACTCACAATCATGCACAATATTATCAGAAAATTCAATCTCTTCTAATACACCTCCCCAAGCATCAACATACAATCCTTGACGACGAAGATGATGAGTATAATTATGATGAACTTTGCCTTTAGAACAAGTTCCTTTACAGTCTATTCCTTCTTTTTTACAATAAGCGACATGATTATAAGCCACTTCAAAATCTTCAATACTCCCCATACTAATCGCTTCATGAGGTGGATTATGTTCGGGAATACCTGGATATTTTAGCTGCATTTTTCGGTCATTTGCATTGATTACTGTATTGCCTAATACTTTCATATTGGAAGACTTTTTCCAAATTGCAATCCCAGAAGCAAAAGTATTAATTACAGTATTATTATAAAAGTGAATATGATCGCTATCTCTAACCGTAAACCCGGCGTTATGAGAATTGACTAACGTAATATTTTGAATAATAATATAGCGTTTTCCTTCTATTTGAAATGCACCTTGATCTCGAGGATAGGGAGGTTCTCCGCTTGCTGGTTCTACATAGACTAAATCAGCATCAATTATCGCTTTTTCACCCGGATATCCGGCATAAGTAATCCATTGATTTTCTGTTCCAGAAGATTGTGGGCGGATTTGTTCTGTAATATTATAAGTTCCTTCACGCAGATATACGGTTTCACCCGGTTGCAAGGTATTGGCTGCTTTTTGAATCGTTTTCCAGGGCTGTTGTAATGTACCTGGATTTGCATCATTTCCGGAAGGAGAAATATAATAAATCCGTGACTCAGTTACCTGTGCAAAAGCTAATTGATCTTTAAATTTTTGGCTCAAGATAAGACTTAAACTACTGCCAAATATGAGCTGGCTAAGTCGAATAAAATCTCTACGTGTGGGTTGGAAAAGACTCAACATTTTTAGGAAAACGAATGATATCTATAGATACTATTAATTATATCTAAGTTTGCTCAGTTTTACATAAGAGTTAAAAGAAGGAGCGGCTTAATTGTTTGAAGAAATATTTCAACTGTATACTAATATGAAATGATGTGAATCATTGATAGTATGTTTTTTAAAATTGAGCTATTTCTCTAGGGGGATGAATTTTAACGATAATCAGTCTATTATAAAACAGGGTGATTTGACTCTAAAAGTTAGGTATAAGAATTAAATCGCTAAACTGAAGTAAAAGTAGAAAAATATAATGAATTCTAAAAGTAATCATTCAAACTCTCGCGCCGTTGGACTGTTTTCGACTCGCGTAGAAGCTGAGAAAGCGATGTATCAGTTACGTGACTCCGGCTTTGATATGGACAAAATTTCTGTGATTAACCGTAACTTAGATATCGATCATATCAATGAAGATATACCGATTACAAGAGAAAAAAGCAAAACTGAACAAGCTAAAGGCGGCGCAGGTGCAGGGGCTATCATGGGAGCAGCCACAGGCGGTGCGATGGGTTTGTTGGGCGGTTTAGGGGTCTTACTGATCCCCGGAGTGGGGCCGATAGCTGAAGTCGGCGTGTTGCTTGCCAATATGCTGTTAGGAGGCGGACTCGGAGCAGCAGGTGGGAGTTTAGTGGGTGCATTAATGGGTTGGGGTCTTCCTGAAACACAAGCAATTTATTACAACACTCGCGTTTATGACCACGACGAATATATGGTGTTACTCGAAGGGACTGAAACGGAAATAGAAGCGGCTCAAGCGATTCTAAATAATTATGGTATCAAAGATTGGCAGATTTTTGGTACGCCTGGAAATAATCCAGACCCTCAATTGCATGAAATTCCTCAAGCTTAGAATCATTCTGGCTCATTAGTAAAATTAAATATTAATAGGAGAAAACCTATGTTATTCGATAGTTTCGAGACCCTTCTAAATACATTTATTGTCGGTATCTTAGCCTATATTATCATTATTCTGTTGATGCGGATATCAGGGAAAAGAACCCTGTCAAAGTGGAATTCCTTTGACTTTATTACAACTGTTGCTTTTGGTTCAATTCTAGCATCTGTACTGTTATCAAAAGATACATCTCTTGCTCAAGGTTCACTCGGGTTTGCAATGCTGGTTACCTTTCAGTATGCTATCACTTTTATTGCTGCCCGTTCTAATGTTGTGCAAAAATTAATTAAATCTGAGCCTACATTATTATTATATCAAGGAAGATTTCAAGAGAAAACGCTTAAAAAAGAACGGGTTACAGAAGGAGAAGTTTTAGCCGCAATTCGAGCTAACGGTAAAGCCTCAGTAGAAGATATAGCAGCAGTGGTTTTAGAAACCGATGGAAAATTTAGTGTCATTACTAAAATGCAAGGAAGTTCTGTTTCGGCGATGAAAGATGTACGAGGATTTCCTAAAGATGTTTTAGCTCAAAATTCATTTCGGTAAATTCAATTCTTGTGTTGCAAAATGCGATTAACAATCTCAGTGGTTGAAGTGGGTATTTCAATTTGAATTAACTTTATTTCACCCCCATAAGCCTGTACAGCCGGAGCTTCTGGTAATGTTTCGACTGTATAATCTCCTCCTTTTGCATAAATATCCGGTTGCAGCGTTTCGATTAGTTTTGTCGCGGTAGGTTGATTAAAAATAACGACTGCATCCACTGATTTAAGCGCTGTTAATACTTCCGCTCGTTGTTGTTGCGGTACAATTGGACGGGGTGGAAAATCCGGTTTTGCTGGTTTTATTTTTCGGATAGATTCATCACTATTTAAGCCAACAATTAAAGATTTTCCTAAATTTTTTGCGGCTTGTAAATAGCGAGTATGTCCAGGATGAATTAGGTCAAAGCAGCCATTCGTTAATACTAAAGGTCGCCAATTTTCAGGAGAAGTATTAATTGTAAGACTAAGTTGTTCAAGAGTATATAAATTCATTATTTTAATATTATTTAAGAAAATCGCTAGGCTCACCCGGATAAAATTGACTGTCAAGAATATCTACTAAACTATAAAGACAATTTTGAGGAAAAGTTTCTTCGGGTAAGTTTGTTTCTCCCATCGCTAAATCTTTAGCATTCTCATAAGCTTCTAATATAGCCTCATGTTGATAGGATTTTAGGCTCGGATTATCTTTTAATAATCGTAATATATCCCGCCGTTGCACAGGAATAGTAGAAAGCAAACTTCGGCTACGATATTGAGGTTGATACTGCCATTTTAATAGATGTCCGAGCAATATACTGAGGCAATTTCGTAATTCTTGACGTTGCTGTTTTCCTAAAGATTCAATTTCCTCAATTAAATTGTCTAAGTCTAATTGATGCCATTGATGATGACGAAGTAAAGCCGTTTGCTCTTGTGTCCAAGCATAGAAGTCTGTATCATATAAATTAGACTGAGGTATTATTTTTTCAGGAAATTGCATAAAATATCTCCATTTTTTATCATTAATACTCAAATTATATTTATTTTAGCTATTTTTTAAATTGTACCTGACTAATTATTCTATCCATATACCCATTAAGCAGAGGAGAGAATAAACTATGAAAACGATGTAAGAGAGAGATTTCTAAACCGGGAGTAATTGCAAACTTTCGTTGTTTAATTCCTCTAATAATTTCCATCGCTACTGCTTCAGCCGTCCAAGTTTTTGCTGTTGCTGTAATTCTTTTAGTTTCGGGTGGTTTAATTTTATTTTCAGCTTCTAATTGTGGGGTATCTGTATCCGGCGGATAAACAATTGAAACACTTATCTTAAAAGGCTTTAATTCTGCTCTTAATGCCTCCGCTAAACCCCGCAACGCAAACTTACTCGCACTATAAGCCGTATAACCATAAAATCCCAGAATTCCAGCGCCCGAAGAAACTAATACAATCGTTCCTTTTTGTTGTTGTTGCATCAGAGGAATAACCGCACGAATACAATACAAGGAACCAAAATAATTCACTGCCATTGTCTGTTCAAAAATCTCAATTGGAATCTCTAAAAAATATCCCGGATGAGCTATTCCAGCAGAAGTGATTAACACATCCGGAAATCCATTTTTCTCAATCGCTGTTTGAATGGCAGTTTCTGCTTGTTCTTGTTGAGATACATCAGCCTTTAAAGTTAAAATTTGCTGATTTGGATGGTATTTAACCGCTTCTATTTCCGTTTTAGCAACTTCTAATGTCTCCAAATTACGAGCAATAATCGTAATATTACTCCCAGATGATGCTAATAACTTTGCGGTGGCTTTACCAATCCCACTCGAACCACCTGTGATAATTATGTGTTGCATTATTCATGATGACTTGACTATTAATTCTTCACTTATTGCTGTCTAAATAAGTGGGAATGTTCTGGATTATATAAACCCGAACGTTGGTTAGAATTCTGCTGACTCAACGCCAATGCCGGACTAATCACATATAATGTTGTGCGGATAAGTTGTTCTTGTTCGGTGGTTACTGCCATCTTTTCTAAAGGAACAATTCTAATTTTCTCATCCGGCCATCCCAAACGATAACAAATTGCCACGGGAGTTTGAGCAGAATAATGTTCTACGAGTTTTGCTTGAGCCGCTTCCACATGACGAGCGCTCAGATAGAGGCATAAACTGGCGCGATGAGCCGCTAAACTGGCTAATTCTTCCGTCTCGGGTACAGCAGTTGCTCGGCCACTAATTCGGGTTAAAATAATAGATTGAACCTGTTCTGGAACCGTTAGCTCAATTTTAAGCTTGGCTGCGGCATCCTGATAGGCGCTAATGCCGGGAATGACTTCCACCTCCACCTCAGCTTCGGCTAAACGTTGAATTTGTTCGTGGATGGCACTGTATAAACTAGGGTCACCGGAATGTAACCGAACGACTGATTTACCTTGACGCACTCGTTCAATCATCAAAGGTAATATCTCTTCTAAGGTTTTGTTAGCTGTGCGAACTAATTCAGCGTCGGCGCGCACTGTTTTTATAATTTGTTGAGGAACTAATGAGTCGGCATAAACAACGACATCGGCGGTCTGTAACAGTCTCCCAGCTTTTAAAGTTAATAATTCAGGGTCACCTGGGCCTGCTCCCACAATGTATACGGCTGGTTTTAAGGGGTTTTGCTGAACTGCATTCATGTATAAATTACCCGAAACAATTGACAACTTTTTTCGTAAACTGTTCCGGATAGTATCAGACTTTGATGGATAAAAGAAGTGGTAGATGCACCCTGGTTGAGGCCCTGGAAATTTAATCCGGGGCATTTTTTTTGGCTATTTTCCGGATTGCTTTTATTAATTTTAGAGAAAACTAATGGTAGATACACCCTGGTTAAGGCCCTAGACACTTCATCTGGGGCATTTTTTGGCTATTTTTATATCCGGAATAATTCACTGTGTGGGATGAGTAAAAACCTGAAATATTTTTTTAATTCTTCCCGATTGAGTAAATTTTAAGATGAGAATACAAATAGTAGATGCACCCTGGTTGAGTCCTGGATAAAATTATCCGGGGCTATTTTTTTTGCCATGAAATTTACGCTTTAAGTGAGGCGTTTCTGCGGAGAAATTTTCCCAGTTAGCTTACACGTCATTATACCTAACTGGATTGATTCCAAAACATTTTTATAAATCTTCCGGAATCGTTAACCCTTTCTCCGAGAATACAAATAGTAGATGCACCCTGATTGAGTCCTGGATTTAATAATCC
>JBARXJ010000024.1:0-2636 GCA_049647265.1 Microcoleaceae cyanobacterium | reverse complement strand
CCTCAAGATAAGCAGAAAAACAAAGCTATTCGCCGGCCTTGAGCGTTTCAAAGCGCAGCCCTTTGGCGGATCGATCACGAAAACCAGTCCAGTAGGTATGATCTTCGGTGGGGAGAGCCTCTTCGTCGAGAGCGACAACACCGTCATCGGCTTGGACGATGAGGTCGAAGTAGGGACGTTTTGCCACATCTCCTTTAAGATGAAGGTCAAGAAATGCTGTCGCGAAGTGTTGTGCAATGTTGTTCATGCGGACTGTGTCCCAAACTGCATCAGCGTAATGGTCAAAGGGCACAAAATCCAAACCTTCGACGGGTGCCCAGCTCTCTTTCGGGGCCGGCATCGGTGCGGCGGCGTTATGGTTTGCATGCTCAAATGTCAGCAGATGGCGATCTACACCGGTGCTTTCGGTAAAAATTGTTCGAATGGTTTCATAAACGGAGACGTCATCCGCGCCCCCAGCCATGAACAAAGTGGGCGTACGCAGTCCAGCCATGCTGGCAACGTCCCAGAACCCTGCGTTGCGCCCCCATGGGCCAATCGCTATGATAGCCTTGAGGCGCGGGTCGATGAGGTCTTCGTGGCTTTGTGATCCGGCCATATGACGCTCAAGCAAACCATTTGGCGTGCCCCAGCTGAATTCGGTCGAGGCCTGCGTGACACCCGCACCACCAAAGACCAAGGCACCGTAGCCACCCATGGAGTACCCGATGACGCCCACAGCATTGGCGTCCACGATCGCGCCCAGTGGACCGTCTAGATTGGCCAATTGGTCTACGACGAAACGCTGATCTAGCGGCCTGTTCAGCAAAGTGGAGCCAAACGCCGCCTGATCCGAGTATGTGCTGTCTGTATGGTCAATGGAGACGGTGATATATCCTTTTGAGGCCAGATTTTCGCCAAGGTGCGCCATCAGGTAGCGGTTGCCGGGATAGCCATGACTGATGACCACAAGCGGAAAGCTTTCACCTGTTGCAGGGCGCGCGTCGCGTATTGCGCGGCCTGTCAGCTCAACTGTAGTTTCGCCATCTCGTATGATTGCCGAATACTTGCCACGCCGGTCTGACCTTTGCTCTGCCGGGTACCAAACCTCAACGGTCAGGGGCCGATCATATCGTGGCACGTCCTCGCCATCGATTTTCAACACATCGATCTGATCGGGGTTGACGAAGGTCAGCGTCTGAACGCCGACGGGTAACAGGCCGTAATCAGCAAGCTCTGGGGCATCCGGTCTGATCTGGTCAATGGGATTTGCAAACGCCGGTACGACGGCCAGCGTGGATATGACGCCTGCGATAAAACGATTTTTCATACTGTGTCCTCCGCACGGCATTCGGCGGGGTCGCCTAATTTCTCGGCAAATTTGACAGGTTTTTGAAAATAAACAAGAGGTTGAGTTGGTGGCTTTTGTAGCAAGCCTGTTCAGCAGCCTCGATCTTTTTGCTGATGTTTGTATCGGTGCTCGGCTGCGGTCGGGCAGCGTTTGACGCAAATTTTTTTAGAACATTAAGCGGAGCCCCTTTCGTTTGCGCCGGGTCAGGCGTAAGCGAGTCACATGCAAACCTGTCGGACATATCCCGAGCACGGCCGCGCAATCTTACGGCTCGGACTGCCGTTGATCGGCGGTCATCTAGCGCAGATCGCTATCGGCATTACCGATACGGTCATGCTTGGCTGGTACTCCGTTCAGGCTCTGGCTGCGGTCACTATCGGCTCGACATTCTTTTTTGTGCTGTTCATTTTTGGATCAGGTTTCGCTTGGGCAGTCATGCCTATGGTGGCGTCGTTTGAAGCTGAAGGCGATCAGACCAATGTTCGACGGGCCACGCGCATGGGTATGTGGTTGAGCATTGGGTTCGGGATCGTGGCGCTGCCTGCCATGGTCTGGTCGGAGTCGATCCTGAGACTAATGGGTCCGGGAGAGCAGGTGGTGCGCGACGCCGGTGCCTATCTTGCGTTTGCGGGTTTCGGAATTTTGCCGGCATTGCTGGTGATGGTGCTCAAGTCATATCTTGCGGCCCTTGAACGAACGCAGGTTGTTTTGTGGATTACAGTGCTCGCCGCGGTGATAAACGCTTTGACAAACTACGCACTTATTTTTGGTAATTGGGGCGCGCCGGAGCTTGGTATCCGTGGCGCTGCCATCGCATCTGTTGTCACGCACACGGTATCCTTGATCGGGGTCGTAATCTATGCGGCAGCGACCCTGCCGGAGCATGCATTGTTCCAAAGGCTCTGGCGTGCCGATCCACAAATGATATCGCGTGTCTTCCTATTGGGCTGGCCTATTGGTTTGACCGCCCTGTCGGAGGTCGGCCTTTTTGCGACGTCGGCGGTAATGATGGGGTGGCTTGGAACAATACCGCTGGCGGCACATGGCATCGCTGTTCAATTGGCTTCAATTACCTTCATGGTCCACTTGGGGCTATCGAATGTCGCAACCATTCGGGCAGGTAATGCATATGGTCGCAGGGACCCGCATGACATGGAGGGTGGCGCCCTGGCGGTAACGGCAATTTCGCTGATATTTGCGACCGTCACCATCGTTTTGTTCTTGCTCTTTCCAGAGCCGCTGTTGTCCATTTTCGTGCAGAATGATGATCCTGATCGTAATGCGATCCTGTTGATCGGTGTAGGGT
>JBARXJ010000023.1:0-31552 GCA_049647265.1 Microcoleaceae cyanobacterium | reverse complement strand
GGGGTTAAATCCCCCCTGAGTCCCCCCGAAGATATCCCCCTTCCGTCCCCCATCCCCCCTTTGTCCCCCCTTAGTAAGGGGGGTAGGGGGAAACCTAAGGAGGCTTCGCTTTGACTTTGATGGGGGGTAGGGAACAGCGGTGCGACCGGGCGTGATATCTCCGAAGGAGAGGCGATGGCCTTCGTAATCACCTAGGGAACGCGCACGCCTGACAGGGAACAGCTTTACTCAGCAGAGAGTTTTAGAATTTAGGAATGTCCTAACCAAATCTTGTACTGCTATAAAACGGAATTGCTATATCAGTTTTTTATTCTGTAAATATTACAACCCCCAAGATACAGGTTAAACAAGCAGAGATCTAAGTACAGAACAAAAGCTTTAGAGATTACGAAAACTTTCATTCTGTATTGAGAAGAGTCTGATTTACAGTGCCAAATGTGAGAGATAAAATTAGGATTGATCGCTCTTTTTGGATTTTTTCTCTAGATTGGATTGATCCAACTCTCGACTTAACGCTTCTAGGCGGAGCGTTTCAACTTCTGGCGGTGATGGAATAGCGCTTGAGTGAGACTGTTCTAATAATTCTCCGAGCGTCGATGGACTAGAATCAGATACACCTTTCCATCGGGGTAGACTCTGTTTGAATTGAGCGTAGAGTTCTTCAAAGCTGGGAACTTCTGCCGCCTCCTCATCAGCATCAGGTTCTGGCTCTAATTCCTGCTCATATAATAGCTCGACTTGATTTTGAGCGTCTTCTAAACTCATTAATTCAGACTCTAAGCGTTCTAATGTGCCACGTCCAACTAATAGCAAAGAGTCTACTTGATCTTCATCTTGATCCACAGGTAACAGATTTTCATGAGGTGAAGCCAGAATATATTCTTGTCCGTCTAATGGGGGTTCTGGAGATTCCAAATGAATGGCTGCATCTAAAATTTGAGCGGGTTTCACTTCACTCGCAGTCGCAGTTGCAATTGTTTCTAAGGGAGAAGCTTGATCAATATCTAGTTCCCCAAAAATATCACTTAAATCTTCATCGACATCGTAATAGTTTTGAGAAGATAATGCTTCTGTCGGTTTAGGGGAAGGCTGGGATATTTCGGGCGTTGGCGGTAATGAATGGGTTAAACTGGGTAAAACTTCCGGTATCGTAATAGATGGTTCAGATGAAATATTATCTGAATTCGCAACAGTTTGTTGAGTTTGTAACTGTTGAATTTCTGCTGTCAAACGGTGTTTTTCTTGGCGTAATTCCTCAACTTGTTTCTGGAGATCTGCTAATTCTTGAGTTACGCCGTTAGAAGATGAAGTCTGAACCTCGGGTGAATTTGAGAATGCTGTTGGAGATTTTTCTAGGGAAGTCAGTAAAAATAGCTGTACCTGCTGCAAAGCTTCACGGGACTGTACAACTCCTTCGCCCCAAACTAAGACAGGAATAGGAGGACTCAGTTGATGCAGTGCGTTGTTAACTTCAGTTAAAAGGGTTTGAATGTGATGAGTTGGGTGACTCAAAATAGAAATCTCCTAAAAAAATTATTTAAAAGCGAAGATATCACTTTCATAAAATATGACTGTGATCTCAATTGATGGGTTATTTCCACTACTATCTTGACACTCCCATGTGCTATTGCACGTAGGGATTCTTAGTTCACAGAGATTGCTTCCGTCAGCAGGTTCTCACCAACTAACGCAGAGGCATTCTCTCCCCAGGCTTTAGATCCGGTATGCCCTACCGTACTGAGTCCTAGACTCAAAATATTCAACGCTGCGTTATGGTCACGGTCTAATACACAACCGCACTGACATTGATGAGTGCGAGTTGACAGAGATTTTTTAACTTTCTCGCCGCACTCTGAGCAATTTTGAGATGTATTATGAGGCGGTACAGCAACCGTTACCTTTTTATATTTATATCCAAAATACTCTAACCATTCTCTAAACGTTGACCATGCAGCATCGTTGATAGATTTAGCAAGATGTTGATTACGAACCATGTTAGAAACCTTTAAGTCTATGCCTCCTAGCGTCGGCAGGCTAGCGCCAACATAGGCTATCAAGTCGCTAGACTGAATTACGCGCAACGCTGTCTCTACAGCGAAGCCTTTACGTTGCCTACTTACTCTTAAATGTTTCAGAGCATATCTAATTCTTGCTTTTTTGTAGTTGTTTGACTGAGTACAACCCTTTTTAAACTTTTTAGATTTGCGTCTATTAAGTCTGTTTAGTTGCTTTTCAGCTTTACGATAATATTGAGGAACCTCAACAGTGTGACCATCCGAGTCTGTATAGAAACGTGCTAACCCAACATCTAAACCAATGCATTTTTTAGCAGGGGTTAATGGTTTTGTATAGTCGTGTATGTTTACACTCAAACAAAATTGGACGTAGTAACCATCTGCACGCCTTACTATTCTGACTCGTTTTATTTGATCAACTGGGTAGAAATTTAGATCGCGGGTTCCTTTGAGCTTTAAAGTACCGATACCTTTCTTGTCGGTAAAGGTAATTTTATTTCTATCTTCTGACAGTTTCCACCCGGAGTGCTTATATTCAACAGAGCGATTATATTTTTGAAACTTAGGATATCCTATCCCCCCCGGGTTTCGGGCAGCTTGGGGGGATTTCTTGCAATTGTCATAGAAACGCGCTATTGCCGACCATGCTCTTTCAGCGGCTGCTTGTCTAGCAGTTGAGTTGAGCTCTCCGGCAAAGACAAAATCTTTAGCGAGAACAGCACAATATTTATTGAGGTCATACTTATTAATTTTGTCCTCTTTCCCCCCATCCATCCAAAGCCTTAAAGCTTTGTTTCTGATGAATTGTACTGTCAGAATCGCTTCATCAATGGCTACTTGCTGATGTTGCTTGGGATATGCTTTCATCTCTAAGACAATCATTGTTTCGACCCTAAACAACTGCTTTTTTATGCTATTACTTCAAGGACAAAAATGTCAAGGGTCGCTCTCATCCCTTCAACGGAGTTGTTCGCACCTATCGTATGCTATTGCACGTAGGCTCTTCTCGCTCAACAGATAAATAAATCGAGAGATATGACCAGATTGAACACCTCAGCGGTGCAGACGCGCTTATTCTCTTGATATTCACAGCGGCCCTATCCCCTAGGATTGCTGATTTCTAGCCGATGCGCGACCAACTTAAGAAATCTTCATCATTCAAATGCCTATTTTACCCTTTCAAACAAACCCATAATAGGTCATACTTTACAAATCCTATTATCCACTCAGCGTATAACTTCTTTGTCGGAGCAGTACTGCCGTGCGTTCAACACTCCCACACAATATCAATTATTCTTCTGATTCTACCCAGACTGCTATGTTAACGAGACGGGCGGATAAACCCAATCAACATCGATTGCCGACAGGTATTCCATTGGCAAAAACAGCCCAGTGTTTACTTGTTTTATTGAGCGCTACTGGATTGGGTTTGAGCCTTGCTACCCCGAGTCATGCTACGCTTCCACCTGAGGTGTTAATGGCTCAACAACCGAGCAACTTAAATCAACCCACTCAAATACTTTACGTTAGTCCAACAGTCGGTAACGATCAAGCACAAGGAACTCAGCAGTCTCCATTACAAACGTTGACCCGAGCGTTACAATTAGCTAAACCCAACACGGCAATTGTACTGGCTCCAGGAACCTACAGCGAACAAACCGGAGAACAGTTTCCCCTCCATTTACGCCCCAATGTCACCCTTCAAGGTAACCCAGACACGAAGGGACAAGAAATTATTATTTATGGGGGCGGATTTTATACCAGTCGCACTTCTGCCAAACAAAATATTACTCTGTTAGGGGCAAACGGGGCGCGCTTAAGTGGGATTACCATTACCAATCCTTACGATCGCGGATATGGTTTATGGATAGAATCAAGTTCTTTGATTGTTTCTCAAAATACATTTACAGGAAATACCCATGACGGCATCTCAATTGTCGGTACGGGCGCAGCTTTAATTCAAAATAATATCTTTCGCGATAATGGTGCAAATGGCATCACAATATTTGGTTCTTCTCGCCCAGAAATCCGAGAAAATGAATTTCAAAATACCGGATTTGGAATTAATGTCGCTCAGCAAGCAGCTCCTTTTATTGTCGGTAATCGTATTATTTATAATAAAGATGGCGTGGTCATTCAAGGGAATGCTCGACCCGTTTTACGAGAAAATTATATTGAACAAAATCAACGAGATGGTATCGTGGCGATCGCCAATGGCATCGCAGATTTAGGTAATATTCAAGAACCGGGACGCAATACCATTCAAAATAACGGCCGCTACGATGTTCACAACGGTACAAACGGACAGCGGATGGTGGCTTATGGTAACCAACTGTCTCAACAGGGAATTGCAGGCGCAGTAGACAGAGGAAGCAATCAAGCCAATCCTTTGGGTTTAACTCAACAACTCACAACCGCAACTGTTGCCACTGCTGAGTCTAACGCATCGAAGCGATCGCCTGTGAATATTGCTGCTGATTTACCGATATATATTCCTGACCCGAATACGGTATCTGTGCCAGAGACAAATACTACAGAAACAGTTGAATTAGTGACTGAAGAAATCTCACCGACTGTTGAAATCCCTCAAACCCCAGCAGCCATTGAAATTGCTGTACCGCCGCCAGAGTCCGAAACCGTTACCCTCTCACCTCTGCCTTCTCCGACTGTCCCCCAATATAACTCCATTCGTTCTACAATACAGCCCATCGCTAATTCTAAACCCGAACCCGAACCCAGTAATCAGCCCACTAATTTACTCTCACAACTTCGTTCACAAGCGCTAAACGCCGTTAACATTCCTGTCCGATCACCGGAGTCTAATCAGTCGGCGCGAGTCATTTATCCTTTATCCACTCAGCCCAGTGTTAGACCCGCTTTAACGCCAGGTTCGGGGGTTTTACCCGTTCCAAGAAGTCATATTCCCATCAGCAATCAAGGCCATTTACCCACAGGTTTAGAATCAAGTTCAACCGCTTCTTCTCTGACTCCCCTTGCCACATCATTACTAGGACTGCGGTACCGAGTGGTTGTCGAAGATATCAGCGAACAAACCTACCGACAGGTACAGCGATTTGTGCCAGAAGCCTTTCGGACAGTGGTTAAAAATCGGTCTGTGATTCAAGTTGGGGCATTTCGCGATCGTAACCAAGCCAATCGAATTTTGCAGCAACTGACTCGAAATCGGATTCCCGCTAAAATTGAGCCATTTTAATAACTTGTAAAATACGATTTAAAATAATATCTGGAAATCTAACAGTTTCTCCCGTTATCCAAGGCCCTGCAATTACTTCTAAAAAAGGGTCTGTTTTGATAATTTCTAAACGATCTTCAAGCACACTATGAATAACGGCTAAAGGCTGGAGAGATTGCCCAAAGAAATTATGCCATTCTTGAATTTTTTCTGAATTACTACTAATGATAATATAATGACTACATTGCTTTAATATAGGCAATTTATGCTCCTGAACTTTACCGCCAATATCCACTAAAACAGCATCCTTCATATCTTGAATATTCTTGACATTATTGGCTTGTTGTTGAAAAAAATCGCTCATTAATTGCTCGCCATTTTCTTGCTGATGAAGTCGGTAAGTATTACGTTCTTTAAGTTGCTTTGCAGTGCTTTTATCGCCCATTTCAACCACCCAATTTCCTTCCCCATCCCAATTTGCCCGTTTTAAAAATACATTGAGGTTATATTTTTGATCTCGCAAAGCTTGAGATAAAGCGTAGGATAGTACACTTTTACCACTATCAGGCGGGCCACCAATTAAAATCGCAGTTCCAGGAGGTTTATCACTATTAATGACCATCATATCCCCTACTTGATGAGCCTTGACACGGCTTTGAACCACAATTACCCTGTTTGTATTGATATCGTGGCAAGCCACCCAGGAAGCCGTTTTGCAGCGGTTAACCAAATAACCATACAACCAAATCGGACTACTTCCAGATAAAATCACCTCTCGGTTTAAATCCAACTCTAAGGGGAATTCTAACTGTTCTAATATTGAGGGTTTAATTAATACTTGTGGTTCAAGAATGATTTTTAAGGTTTGATAATTACCATAAGGAGTTGCTAATTCAATTACGTTAAATTCTATAGGAAATTTTGCTGTTGTTGACATCAGTTTATTCTCCTAAAATATCAGTAGGTAAATCCAATTCCAAAACTTGACCGACATTAACAATACGGCTATGAGTAGAAACCACAACCGCGCCAAGTCGAGGATCGTAGCAACCCACCCAAGCAGCGGGATGACATTCATGAACTAAGTAACCATACAACCAAATTGGCCCCCTGCCTTCGATCACAACACCCTGTTTCCAGTCAATATTTTTAGGGATTTCTAACCCTGTTAAATCAGAAGGTTCAATCACACCGCCAGGCGTTGTTAATTGAATATGCAGATGCTGATAATTTAATCCCTGTTTTGTTTGATGGGGAATAACCTGTAACTCAATTGCACTCACAATTCATCACCTTTACTGATATCACGTCTTTAATTTAGCACGAAGTAGAAATCACCTCTTCTACAAGCAGTTATAGTTATAAACAGTGATTACAGATCAACTCAGAATAGCTTAACTTGACTAAATATTATCCGACTCAAATTACCGAACGATTTGATAAAGCATTATTACTTTGCTGCCAACTTCATCGTCATCAAATTCGTAAAGATGGACGTACACCTTATGTTGCTCATTTATTAGCAGTCGCGGCGTTAGTCTTAGAAGATGGCGGCAGTGAAGATGAGGCGATCGCAGCTTTACTTCATGATAGCGTTGAAGATCAAGGCGGATTAGAAATACTGGAAAAAATTAAACGAGATTTTGGTGAAAATGTGGCTAAAATTGTTGCGGGTTGTACAGAATCTGAGACGTTTCCTAAGCCACCCTGGAAAGAACGAAAGTCACGTTATTTACAACAAATTCGTACAGGTTTAAAAGCAGTACAGCGGGTTTCTTTAGCGGATAAATTGCATAATGCGCGTTGTTTACTCCTCCAGCTTCAACAAGAAGGTAAAGCGGTTTGGCAGCAATTTCGCGGGGGAAAATCGAGTACATTGAAGTTTTATAAATCTCTGTTATCAAGTTATCGAATCGAAGGAAATATGAAGCAAGAATTTGAAAAGGTTATTCATCAACTCGAAAAGTTTTAAAGTCAACACAAATTGGGAGATTTACTAATGAATTATCAATCGACAAAGAACTTCGTTATTTCAACAGTTGGAACTAGCTTACTCACAAAGCAAATTAACAAAAGTAATCTGGATGAGAAAGATTGGATGAAAGATTTAATTAATCATGCAAATTTAACTTCAGAGAATACTCCAAAAAAGGTTATAGATATTATTGATAGCTTAAAAGTTCGAGTAAGAGAAAATCTCAGCAAACAAGATCTCACAAGTATTCGTAAAAGTAGTGCAGAACTGAATGGAATTTATGGATTATATGATAATAAAATTGAACAAAATAAACAAGATATTCATTGGTTAGTTGCAACAGATACGGCTCAAGGACAGGCAACGGCTGAGTTAGTTCAGGAATTTTTAGAACAATATAATATTTCAGTACAAATTTTAACTCCTAAAGAATTATCCGCCGCGAATACTGATGTATTTAGAAGTGCTATTGATAAAATTTTAGAATGGATGGATAATACAATTCCATCTTATAAAGAATCTGGATATCAGATCATTTTTAATTTAGTTGGTGGCTTTAAAAGCTTACAAGCTTATCTCAATACAATTGGGATGTTTTATGCTGATGAAATTTTGTATATATTTGAAGGAGAAAACTCTGAACTTATTAAAATCCCTCAACTCCCTATCAATATTGATTACTCTCAAATTAAGCCTGTTGAATTCGCATTGATGAATGCGGGTTTAGAATTGAAAGCCTCAGATTTAGTAGGAGTTCCTCAAACCCTACTTTTCCAAGTCGAAGAAGAGTTTACTTTGTCCACTTGGGGTTTATTAATCTGGAATAAAGCTAAAAATGAGCTGTTATCGGGTGAACCCTTACCCTTTGAACGAATACAATATGAAACTTCTTTTATTAAAGATTATAATAAAGTAAAAAATAATTCAGAACGAATTAAACTACAGGAAACATTAGCAAAAGCTTCTGCTCTTTTAATTAAGCATAATGGTAACATAGCTTATTTAAAAGAAGATGGCGGTATTTTATATGAAGTTTATACCAATAAAAAAGACATTGCTCATTTTCGAGTCACTCAAGGCATCAGAGTCAGTTGTATATGTGTGGAAGGAAAACTGATATTACGTCATTATGGTAAGGAACCTGATGTTAATCGTAACCCATAGAAAAGTTTGCCCCCCAACCCCTATCCCCCCTTAATCCCCCCTTAGAAAGGGGGGTTGGGAGAGAAAAAGAGTTAAAGTTTATTTCTACAGCCTACACCCGACATCCAACATCCTAAAAAAATGACTCACTTTAACTTTACTCCAACAACTGAGGTTTTACAATGGCTGGCGGCTGGACGGTTAGCGAGTCGTTTACAACGATCTATTCGGCTGTGGATATTGTTAAAATCTTTCTATGGTTCAAAGACAAATCTAGCTGATAATTTACCTCAACCTTTTAATTATAAAGAAGTGCGCGAACGCCTATTTTCTAAAACTCATCCCGTTAGCGATCGTCTAACTGCCAAACAAATTGCTAAAAGTTGTACTGATAAACACTGTATTTGTCATTATTCTCTGCAACAGTTTTTTGAACAAGAATTTACAGCAGAAGAAATTCAATCCTGGAAAAATGAAATTCAACAAATTACAGCTTGGAGTGAAGAAGAATTACAAAAACAATTAAAAACTCATCCCTTTTTAACGGTTCATCGAACTATCCGCGACGATTTGAAGCATTTAGCAAATATGGGATGGTTAAAGCAAGTTGAGGCAGGAAGTTATCGCTGTTGCAATACAGAAAGTTTGCCAACTCCACCCATCACTCAAACAAAAGATTATAGCTTATTACAACTACCTAAAAAATTCACAGGGCAATTTTTAAGAATTTTAGAATCGATTGCGTTTATTGAACCGAATTTAGAAGTGATTACTCAATCTCTCTGGGAACAGTTAACGATTTCTTCAACTGTAAATCCTTCTGAACCCCAACGACGAATTTTTATTCATTTAAACTATATTCTCTCCGATGAAGATCAAGATCGAGTCGATACTTATCAACAGCAAATTGAGGAATTATGGCAACAGCCAGAAGCGAGAGTGATTCAGTTTGAAAGTTGGGTTCCGAGACAAGAAAAAAAAGTGAAGCTAACCGTTTATCCTGTCTGTTTTCATTATGCAAAACGGGCAAAATATTTGAGTGCTTATGGTGTTGATATTGAGGGTAATTTAGGTTGGCATAATTATCGCTTAGATCGAATTATTTCAGATAAATTAACGATTTTAAACTGGGGAGATCCTCAAATTACAGAAGAACTTTATCGACTTCGGCAACAGCAAAAATTACCGACAACGGATGAAGTTGAGGAAGCGTTAGAGGCGGCTTGGGGATTAAACTTTTACTTACCTAAAGATTTATTAATTATGCGGTTTGAACAATGGTTTGCGCGGTGGTATGTGAATAATACCGAACGTCATGCTACATTTAAACCCATTAAATATAAAGACTTACCAAAATTAATACAAAACCATGCTCAACCCCAGGAAAAACAAAAGTTGTTAGAATTAGTTAAAAATCGCTCTACAGAAGATTATTATTATTGCGCTTGGATTAGAAATGGTGATATTAATGTAATTATGCGATTAAGAGATTGGCGTTCTAATGGAGAAGTAATTGCACCGTTATCAATGCGTCAACGGATGAAACAGGAAGCATTAAAAGAATTAGAAAATTATTAACCGTAGGGGCGCATTGCATGCGCCCTAATACCATCTGATAATCTGGTAAGATAAATATGAAATTCAAAGCCATATTATCGGCGAGTTATTGTTGAATATATAGATAAAAATCCTAAGAGAATTATTGATAAAATTAGAGGTAAATAGACCACACTCTAACTGCTATATTCGTTTAGCTGGAAGCCGATAATATTTTTGGAAACTAGCTTGCTGCTGCTGCTTTAAGTCCTGATAAATTTTTTTAAGATTAAAATTAAATTGGGCGGCATAAGCTTCCCGAATTTTACGAACTTCTTCAACAATCGGATCATCTTTCATGAGGTTTCTGCTATTAATTCTTCTGGAGTGTTAAGGTGCGTTATTAACGCACCCTACTATTCTGACTGTAGTGTCTACTGCTTAAGCTGGAAATATCCTCTTCCACAGCAGGTTATATTGGACTAGTTCTGCTACAGACTGCGTGATGTCCTACACTGCTATCACTTTTGCACCCGTACAGGGATTTATCGAAAAGTCCCGCAAACTCCGAGATTTGTATGGGAGTTCGTTTATACTCTCCTATCTGGCTAAAACCCTGTGTGAAGCCGCCCGAAAACATTTTAATTATGAAGAAGGAAACGGAAAAGATCCGGTTATTTCTCCGGCTATTATTAATGTAACTCAAGGAACACCGAATCAGATCATTATTCGGGGAGAATTTCCAGAGGAAAAGGTAAAAACTGTATTTAATGATGCATGGAAAACTATTGTTCATACTTGTCGAAAAGAAATTGAACAACGAGTTAAAGTTAAGTATTCAGAAAAATATTGGGAGTATCATTGGGATCGAGTATGGAATGCTTGGGTAAATTATGCTTGGGAGTTCTTTTACGCTTACAATGAAGGCACAGTTACAGATGTTCGGCAGGCATTAAATGAAGTGAAGCGATCGCGTAATTGGATAGGAATTAATTGGGTAGGAGAAAGTTCAACATTATCGGGTGCAGATGAAATTGCATGGCCGGGAATGACAGATAAATTTAATCCGAAAACTGGCAAAATTAGTGATGTTCAAGCACAAATTGAAATATTTTATCGACAACTGAGTCAGGTATTTAGTGAATCAATGATTGCGGCTAATGAACAATTGAGTATTCCGGAATTAATTAAACGTTTGATTACTTTAAAGGATATCGCAAAACAGCTTAATCTTCAAGAAAGTGAATATCCCAGTGTTGAAATTCCATCTAGTTTTAAAGATATTAGTCGCCACGAAGATAATCGTTGGACAGGTTGGTTTCAGGGAGATGGTGATAAGATTGGAGACTATTTCAAAAGCATGGTAAATCAAGGAAAATCTGAGGAAGAGATTCTGCATAAATTTAGTAAAGCGATGATGGACTGGGGTAAGTTTTTGTCAATTCGCTTATATGAAAGTAGAATTATATATGCAGGTGGAGATGATTTTTTAGGAGTGTTTTATAGTAAATATTCCGATCCTAAGTTGACACCAAAAGAATGTCTAGAATGGTTTTATAAGTTTCGTTCATCTGCTGAAAAACCGCATAAAAATACCACATCTTCTGAAGTTTGGAGTAAACATAAACAATCAATTACCGTTAGTGTTGGCTTTGTTTGGGCGGCTCCCGGTGTACCGCAGCGAGATGTTTTACAACATTGTAGAGAAGCTGAACAATCTGCTAAGAAAAGTGGACGCGATCGCATCGCTTTAAGAATATTATTTAACAGTGGAAACCATTTAGAATGGACTTGTCCGTGGTGGTTATTGCGAGAGATATTAGAGGGATATTGCGATCGCAGTAATAATACAACTGAGCCTAATTGGACACATATTTATAATGATGTGGCTATTTTAGAGAATCGTCATGCTTTTTCTGATCAGAATACAAATGTAGCAAAAGCATTATTTGAGGTCTATTTTCCTGATGTTCAATGGCACAATATTGTAGATCAACACAATCAATTTAATACAAATCAACGTTCGGGAATATTAGGAGAGAGAAAACAATATACAACAGATAGAACAGATGCAGGTGAATTAGACAATGAAGCAGTTAATCAAGCAATTAATAACTGGGTAATTAATCTAGCAAAAGTTGGGTTTCATCTTCTCGGCAATACTCATAAAAAAACCGCACCATCAGAATTAACGATCACCAAATAATCAATTATTATGAGTTCTCAAACGATGCTTTCTTATCTGATTATTATTGAACCTCTCGGATTACTTTACGGAAGTGCCGGACGTTTCCTATCTCCAGAAAATTTAGTTGGACGTTCGGGTACACAATTTCCGCCAACAACTGCAACTTTATCCGGTTTATTTGCCGCACATTATGGCAATGGTAGTAAAGAAGTTCCTGAGTTAAACAATTTATTATTAGGGGGGCCATTTTGGGCAAAATTAGAAAAACCACAAAACTTTTATATTCCTACACCGTTGAATTGTTTGGTGAAAGATTTAGGAAAAGAGAAAAAACTTGAATATAAAATTATCTTTGATAATAAAAAATGGGTTGATTCCAAAACATTAGAGATTCCACCGGATGATAAATATGCCAAAGGAACTTGGATAGCTATTGAAGATTGGCAGAAACTAAATCAATCAAAAATAGAAAATTTACAAGTTAAAACAGCTCCTTGGAAATTCTTACCTCATCTTCATCCTAGATTACAAAAAGATCAACGCAGGGTTGCAGCCGATGCCGATGAAAATCAGGGCAGTTTATTCTTAGAAAATGCCGTTCAACTCGACCCCGAAACCTGCTTAATTTATCTCTCAAATACTCCTATTCCTGACGGTTGGTATCGTTTTGGCGGAGAAGGTCACATGGTGAATTTACGCTGTGAAGAGTTAGAAAACCCAGCAAAATCATTATTAGAAATACCCCTACAAAATAGTTTCGCACTCATTAACCCGGCGGTCTGGGGGTCGAACCGTCATTCTTACCGCAGTCCGGAATGTGACCCAGAAACGAATCAACCCGGCTGGCCTGGAAACACTGTTCAGGCGCTATTAACGCAGCGTCCCCAAACGTTTCGTTATCGCTTAGGGGGGGAAGCCAAACAGGCTAAACGCTTGTCTCGGGGGCGTTACGCTGTCCCTGGTGGCACGGTTTATGTGTTGGAAAATCCCCTCAATTTACCTTGGCATCAATGGCCAGTGAATTGGTTTCCCACAGAAGGCTATTCCTTCAAACGCTGGGGGTGTGGGTTGGCGTTACCGTTACAAACGTAGGGGCGTATTGCATACGCCCTAACAAACAACAAATAACAAAAAAGGAGTTCACCAATGTATCATCCAAGTTACGGTATTATTGAAACTTTAGCGCCTGTTCATGTGGGTGCAACTGCGGGAGAAGAAACAGGGAATTTAAACTTAATTTTCCGAGATCAATTTACTCAAACAGGGATAATTCCGGGTAGTTCAATTCGCGGAAGATTTCGGGCAGATATGCGGATGTATGACCAAAATGAAACTAATAAATGGTATGGTCACGATACAATAGAAGGAGACAAGAAACCCAAAGATGGGGGAACAACGGAAGCTATTGTTAAGTTTGAATATGCTTCTTTGGTTTGGTTTCCGGTATTTTGTCCAGGACAGCCAATTGTTTGGATTAGTTGTCCGCGTCTGTTAAAACGATACCAATTAATTACGGGAATTAAAGCTAAAATCCCTCAACCTTATACGGCGGCAAAAACATTGCAAGGACGACAAGTCGGAAGCAATCAAACGGTATTATTTTTTAATTTAGGATTTATGGAAATTGAACATATAAAAGAGGAGGCAGAGTTAAAACAATGGCTTCCACCAGGTATTGATATTCCTGTCTCAAATTTAGTGGTTGTTGGAGATAATGATATTTCAATGTTGCATGATATGGGGCTGTATCGGCAAAGTCGGGTTAGATTATTAGATGATGTCAAGAAAGCGGCAACAGGAGGCTTTTTCAATACCGAAGCATTACCGGAAGGAAGTGTTTTAATCTTTCCAGTGGCAGCAAAAGAAAAAGGCTGGACAGAGGCTTTAAAACAAGATGAAGAATGGGGTTTTTCAGAGAAGAAAGAGATGAAAAACTTTGTGCAGAAAGAACTCTATTTTGGTGGATTAGAATCGATTGGTTTTGGTCGATGCAACGTTACCGTTAGTCAAGTTTAAATTACTATAAAAAATAGGAGTAAATCATAATGGCTTGGAAAACATATAGCCTAGATCAACGAGCGCAAAAATTAGTTCTGGATGCCAAACTACGCGATCCAAATTCTCTCAATCAATCCCATAAAATGCGGATGGCAGTAACTTATGGTTTAGAACGTTTTTGGGGAGAACATTTACGATTAGAAAGAAAAGAACCGAATAAATCTCAATATTGGAAAGAAACTTGGGACGAGTTTGTTAAGGTGATGAAAGAGGCTGGGGTTACGATTCCGAATGATGATGTAAAAGCCGATCATACCAAAGCTGTTAAGGCAATGAGTGAGCGTTTATGGACAGAATTAGATATTGACAAACAACGGATCGCGCTCGCGGTTTTAACTCAACTTTGTGACTGTATTGTTTGGTGGACGCAACGTTACAAAGGTCAGGTTAATTTAACAGATGATTAAACCTGTAAAGAGGTTACATATAACGTCTCTACGGCAGATATAACATTTTCATAGACTTAAAATTATGGTAAAAATTCCAGATGCAGCCAATAAAATTCCGATGATGTTTCGGGCGCAAACTGCCGGACGGTGTCAACTGCAACGTATTGTTAAAGATAAAGAAAAACAAGATGTAGAATTATGGACTTCTGAATGGATAGAAAAAACTGATTATAAACCCCCTCAATTGAATTCAGAAATTCAAACTCAAACCTATCAAATTAATTGGCGGTTTGTTACAAATGGGGGTCAGGATGACGGTATCATTCGTCCTGTTATTGGCGCTTATGGCTGGCCCTATTATCCCGGTAGCAGCATGAAAGGGATTTTTCGGAGTGCCTGTAATATTGAACAAAAACAACGATACTGCGGTAAAGATATCGGTAATAGCGACTGGCAACCGGGTATTTTACGCTTTCATGGCGGCTATCCTACCGATCTCGAATGGCAAAAGAATTTAGTCGATATTGTCCATCCGCAACAACCTTGGCAAGTGGGAATTCCTCAAGATAAAAAAGATGGCGCGTTTGCCTTAATTTCTCTATACCAACCTGAACTAATATTCGGTATTTCTGCCACTCAAAAACTAACAGAGGAGGAGTGGAAAAAGATATGGAATATTTGGGAAAAAGCCATGGCAAAAGGTCTCGGTTGCCGTGTAAGTTCCGGTTATGGACAATCTAAAATAGAGACAAAACCGCTGTATTCTTGTCAACTGAAAGGTCAAGGAATGGCGGCTAAATTATTAGATGGTGAAGGGGAATTTCGTCCTAATATATTTCGGGCAGGAATTCGGGGTCATGCCATGCGAATTTTTGGCGGCTTAACCACAGCAAACCAAGCCATTGAATTGGTAGAAACCCTATTCGGCGGTGTGCAAAATCACGGGACTGTGGGACTGTTAACCATGCACTTTCAGGAAAACTCCCTCAACATGGGTCAATTCGGACAAGGTGCCTTTAAGGTGGATACTTATAATGTCGAAGGAAAACTAAAATGGTTCCTGACTCAAGCTTTACCAGATACTCAAAAGGACGCTCTAACCCAGCTAATTAAGGCGCTGACCCGGTTTGCGATGATTTTTGGCGGATTTGGCAAATCTTGGCGACGGGCCGATCATCGGCTATTTTTCCCCGAATATTACGAGGATAGCCGTAAACCTTTAATTGGTTGTCACTGGCAATGGAGTGGGACGCGGTCGCTTGTTAATGATGTCGGAGTGCGATCGCTAGACAAGATGACTTCATTTATCGATGATAAAGTATTGAAAGCAGCCAAAGATTGGATGAAACTGCAAGGCATTACTCCCACACCAAACAACTATGCAAAAGACTGGCAAGAAGCTTGGCATCCCAACACTGTAGAAGTTTGGGGACGTATCGCCGATGAAGCCGAAGATAGTCGCGCTATTCTCTGGTTTCATCAAGCTTACCGTAAAGGCGATCGCCAATTTAAGATCAAAGAAGGAACGATTTATCAATCCCATTTAACCGGTAAAGCAGGTAAAGATAGTAAAGTTGGGCATATTTGGCATCGAATGTTTCCCAGAGTAATTTTGCTAAAAGATAAAAACGATCCAACAAAGCGAATTACCCGCAAAACTCCACAATACCTAGAATTAATTACTTTTTTCCCGGATAATTCAGAAGATTCTGAAATGTTTCTAGACTTTCTTTATGACGAACAAAAACAATTTAAAAAGTTATGGCCTCTTTAATTCGTGGTAGGAAAAGTTCTAGGGATGCTATACTTTGTTTTAATCTCTCTACCGATTGAGTTGAATCGGAATTGTTGGAAAATCTTAGCCCCCAACCCCCCAAACTTGGAGGCTTTAAGTCTCTACCGATTGGGTTAAATCGGAATTGTTGGAAACGCCATCACCATATTCATCAACTTTAGTGCCAACATCTCTACTGATGAAATTAAATCAGATTAATTAATAGTAGAAAAGGAGAGGCAATTAATACCCCTCCCTTTTTTTATTCACAAGCTTAATTTAGATAACTCCCCTTGTACCTCACATTAATATACTATTCTCCCGCAGACCAAGGTGTCATAAAGTCAGGATAAAGGGTTAAGCCACCGTCAACAAACAGTGTTTGACCTGTAATGTATGAAGCATCATCAGAAGCCAGAAAAGCCGTAATTGCTGCCATCTCTTCGGAAGTTCCCACTCTACCCATCGGAATATGACTTTCAACTTCTTTTGTCTTCTCTTCATCCTCTGTCCAAGAAGAATTAATCGGTGTGGCTGTTGCACCGGGTGCGATCGCATTAACTCTGATATTATTTCTAGCATATTCTAATGCTAAAGTTCGAGTCATATTTTCCATACCGCCTTTACTCATAGAATAGCTGACATATTGAGGGCGAGGAATAATTTCATGCACACTCGAAACATTAATAATAATTCCGCCGTTATTTTGTTTCAAAAAGTGCTTAATACTTTCCCGCGCACAGAGAAATGCACCGCGAAGATTGACCGCAATGACTCGATCAAAATCTTCTGTTTTTATCTGGTCGGAGGGAGCAGCATTTTGTATTCCCGCATTATTTATTAATATATCTAAACTCCCAAACTTCTCCACCACTTCGTTACACATCCGAATGATATCTTGTTCATTGGAAACATCTCCTTCGACGGGTAACTGTTTCCCATCACAGCCTTGTTGTTGTGAACAAAGCTGATCGATCATTTTTTCTGTCTCTTCTAATTTTTCCCGACTTCCTCGATAATTTAATCCAACATTTGCTCCTTCTAGAACTAAACGAGCGGCAATTGCTTGTCCAATTCCAGAAGTTGCACCGGTTACTAATACATTTTTTCCTTTTAATCCTTTCATTATTGTTTCTCCTGCAATTTGACTATTGAGATAACTCAGTAAAATTTAATCATAATAGAAAACCTCCCAATCTAGTATTGAGAAGTTTTCGTTGCTAAAGATGCTCAGTGAGCAAAAAATCAAACTCTTTTGAGGCGATTTTACGGACTAATCAAATAAGTTTTTGACTGCATCTAGAATATTCTCAGAAGTATCTTCTGCGCTCTCACCAACATCTTCTAATTGATTTTTAACTGTACCAATACCTTGCTTTACTTCACCTTTGGCTTGGTTAATTGCGCCTTCAGTTTGTCCAGTAATTTCTCCGGCTTTGCGTTGAACTGTACCGATATCTTTTTGGACTTTTCCTTGAACTTCGTTGAGTGCGCCTTCAGTTTGTCCAGTAATTTCTCCGGCTTTACGTTGAACTGTACCGATATCTTTCTGAACCTTCCCTTGAACTTGATCGAGGGTCCCTTCTAAAGCGTCAGGCGTATCAAATCCAAGAACTTGTACGGGGTTTAATAATGCTGCATGGGCAGGTATTGGAGCTAGGATAAAAGCATTAACGCAAACTGCTATTCCTATAATTAAAAAACTAAAATGTCTCAAATGCTTGCTAACAACCTTAATTTGTTGTTTGAGTGAGCTAAACATCCTATATTCCTCTATTTTCAAAGTTTTAGCAGAGATTTCACCTCTACTACTAGAAAGATAATAAATATAACAGTTGGATTTATCCTCTATCTAGAGTCTAGTCTTAATTGAAATATGTCCATTACAGTTTAATCCCTCCAAAGATAGAACACAAACAAACCCACTAACGATAAGTTAAGGGTAGTGATAAGTTTTAGGAGAAATCATACGATGAGTACTGAAGATCGTGCAAAAGCAACTGCTAAAAATGTAGAAGGAAAAGCTCAAGCCGCAATGGGTGAAGTCACCGGAGATTCTAAGGATAAAGCTAAAGGAGAAGCAAAGCAAGGTGAAGCGAAAGCTAAGCACGCGGTAGAAGACGTGAAAGACAAAGCCAAGGAAATCATTGACTAATCTAACTGCTGTTTTTGGCAGATAGTTATAACAGGTGTTAGAAAGATTACAGATTAAACCAAGCCGATTAAATCTTGAGATTTAAAACCTGATTTTTCAAGGGAAAAACACTTAACTTAATATCCATTAAATAGCAAGTAGAATCCAGAGAAAACTTACTTCTCTGGGTTTTATGTGTATGTGATATTTGATGAGATTCAGGTTAATTTTCGATGACATTTAGAAGATTGGGTTTAATCAATTCCCCAGAGTTTACCCCAAATTTTACTCACAATTGGACAACGCTACGCCCAAGAGAGAGACTGGCGATCGCTTTATTAACAGAAAGTTGAGATAAGTTAACAGATTAAATATTACGTTTTTGATTAGTTAAGTTTATTGTTAAAACATGAAAGAAGTGTTACATAAAAATAGAAATTTAGTTGATTTCACGGAGTTGTATGACCTTTGAGAGAAATTTATAACACAATCACTGGGCTTTAGTTACATTTGTTAAAAAATTATGAAATAGATGTAGTATCATGTCAGGGTAGTCGTTTATTCTAGCTTAAGGTGCTTTCTTCTAAAAAGGATATTCCGTCCTCATTGCAGGAGGCGCTTAACCTAAAGACTGCTGTACGACCCAATCCGTCACGAGTGCCGCGATCGCCACTCAGGGAGTGTTTCGTTTCCCCTATGACACACGGTAGATATTATGACTTCAGAATACTTAGGGTTTTCAGCTCAATGTTGTTCTCAGCAACAGCCTTCTATTTTAGCAGTAGACGATGACGAAGATAATTTATTCTTGTTAAGTTATGTGCTAGAACAATTAGGCTATCGAGTTTCAAGTACAACTGATAGTGACGAGGTATTGCCTTTTGCAATTTCTCAGCAACCTCAAATTATTTTGTTAGATATTATTTTACCTAAACAAGACGGTTTTGAACTGCTTCACCATCTCAGAAAACATCATAAAACTTCTCATATTACCGTCATTGCAACAACTGGATTAGCATTTCCAAAAGATCGGCAACGACTCTTAATGGCAGGATTTGATGATTATATTAGTAAACCTTATCTGATCTCCGATTTAGAGACGTTAATTGAACAATATATTGAACCTCTTGTTGTAGCTAATAAAACGAATTAATACAGCTTAGTAATACCCCATGGCTAGGGTTTTAGGTTTAAGTTCTAAGATTACAATAATACCAGTTCGACCCGTATCAAGGGTTGTATCGCAGAGAAAATCAATTGCCTGCATATCAGTTGTTTGCTCAATAATAGTCTTAATTTGAGGTTGAACAATTTGATCAAAAACAGTCCTCATTTGATGAGCGAGTTGTTGATATTCTTGATTATTCAGTTTTCTTTCGGGTAAAGTTACAGATTCTTCGATGAGAATGATCAAGGCTTGTTTAAATAATCGACAAAGAATTGAACCCACTTGATGATTCAACTCCTGAAGATAAATTTCCTTAATTTTGTCTGAGAGCTGTTTGTCTAAAGCTTTCAGTTCAATTTTATTCATACTTACATCTTAATTGACATCCCGGAAGAATTCAGTATATTTTTTATACTTTGATAGAATTTGCTTTTCCGAAATCAGTGGCTTGCTAACTAGACTCTTGTGAGTGGGTCGTTTTCCGTCGAGGTTTAGAAGAACTACTGGAATGACGAACTTGAGGAGGATTCTCTAATACTACAATTATTCCTGTGCGACCTGTATCTAAAGTGGCATCACTTAAGAGATCCGTCACCGTCACACAAAGAATTTCCTCAATCAAACTTTTCAGCTCAGGTTTTGTCGCATCATTTAAGCTGAAGCGAACTTTCTCTGCCAAAGCTTCTTTACCTTCTTTCACCAATAATTTTTCTGCCGGTGTAATAGAATCTTCTACAATAATCGCTAATTGATTATCAAATAACTGGCAAGAAATTTTACTGGGTTGATGACCAAGCTGTTGACGATAATAGGCTTGAATCCTTTGAGAAAGCGTTCTTTCTAATTGTCCTCGAGTTTGTAACTCCACTACAAATAACCTCCAATCGGTATAGATCTCTAACTGCTAGGGCGTTGCAGAACTTAAATATTTAAGTATATTTCAAGCTCTCTCAGTTTTGTTAAAAAATAAGAGCTGAGTAACAGATAGAGATGTAAATTATAAAATAATTATAAAGATTTCTAATAGTCTTCGCATCAATCGACAGATAGAGCTATCGTAACGGCACAAAATCATGACCCAAACCCGATCGAGTCCCAGGTTCAATCGTAACTAACTCAAAAGCTTTGTTGCGATCGCCTGAAGGCAAAAACTGAATAGTTCCACTACAACCTAGGGTAGAAAAACTAGGCTCTGAGAGGCTCTCTGCAACGCCACCACGACTCGGTGAAGTAGCGATGGCAGCAGCCAAGGTTTTTGTTGCATCACAAGCCATAGCCGAACGCCAGTTGATATCTGCTCCCCATAACTGATTTGCTGTTCGTACAAAATCAGAAGAACGGTTATTCTCAATATGCCAAGGCACTGCAACCACCATCTGGGCGACAGGTTCACCCTTTTTCAAGGTATCAGAACTATAAACATCATCTCCGGCTAAAATGGGTAAATTTCGATTATTAACCCGTGCTATTTGCAATGCCTTTCTTAATGTAGCAGTATCGGGAACTAAAATGATTGCTTCGGCTTGCTGCTGTCTCAGGGTATCATAAGAGTCAAAATAACCTTCAATGGTGTCAAAATCTGCTGAAGATAGATTAAATGTTTCTACAACTTCTCCGCCTTCGATAGAAATTGCAGTAATCAGTTCATCTTTCAAAGAACGGCTGTATGCACTGTTTTCATTATAAAAAATTGCAGCTTTACTGAACCATAAATCATCCCAAAAGTATCGAATCAGTGTATGTGCGGCAAAGCGATCGCTGGGAACTGTCCGAAAGATAAAATCACCCGCATCAGACAGTTTTGTAGAAGTACTCGTGGGAGAAATCATCACCAGTTGATTCTGCTGATAAATTACACTTGCAGCTAAAGAGACACCACTTGAATAATGTCCAACTACCCCTAAAATATCTGAATTTTCACTCAAGGTTTCAGCAATATTTTCTGCCTCTTCAGCATCGTTTTTATCATCAGCAATCCAAACTTTTAGAGGCACTCCATTTATGCCACCAACTTGATTAATTTCTGTCTGTGCTTGAGCTACACCGCGCAAGAGTTCTGATGCGACACTGGGAATATCACCGATTGGAACGGCAACAGCAATTTGATAAGAATTTTGCTCGCCAATTTCAGCATTATTTAAATAAATGAGAGTTTCGGGATCGTTTTTATTTTCTCGTAAAGCGGCATCAAAAGACTCAACTGCTAAGGGATAGTTTGAAGCAGAAAAGGCATCACTTCCAGCTTGTTTATTCTCTGATTCAGAGTCAGGAAATAAGAGAGTTTCTCCTCGACTTATCCGAGGTCGTGGCAGCTCTGGCGGCTTTTCTGATGGACAAAACGGAAGATCAAATAATACACATCCACCTCCTACTAATACTCCACCAGTAATCAGAAAAGCCAATCCGACAATGAGTGGTTCGTTGTTTTGAGATCTTTGCATTTTCATTAATCAGAAATAATATTAAATTATCAAATTCTAGCAAAACTGATTTTATCTTACATTTTTTGTGCTTGTAACGCAGGCTAAAGCTAGATTAAACCGCTTTAATCAATAGATATATCTCTTAATTAATCGGCATAAAAATATTGCTAATACTATAGTTTAAAATTATATAAATAACGTGTTTTATCCTAGTAAAACTATCTAAAATTACAGGATTAGTAATATTTGCATAATTATAATCGGATACCATTCTACAAAATAGCCACTCACCGATTCCTAACAATTCCAATCTAATCAAAACGGTTAAAATTAATATTTTTACTTCATTTTTTGGAGTCATGAGATCATACAACTATCTGAGCAATCGATTCAGAATAAGATAGATAAAACGAAACATAGTAGTCACTGGAATAGAACCAAGAGCAATAATAATTGGAATTATGATGCTATCTTATGAGCGTAAATTTTGAATGAGAAACCATCCAAAGCGAATGAAATTCCAGCAATAATCACTCAATCGGTTTTTTTAATCCAACGACGAAACTAAGCTAGTATTAAGCCTACTAAAATAACGACTGTTGTCACCACAAACATAGGAATGATTTAAGAATAACACTCAACCTAATCCCCAAGATACCTGCTTCAAATCTCATGAATGCAGCACTTCCTAGTGACTATATTGTATAGAATTTTCGAGTCGATGAAATTAATTGTTGAGGAGGTGTAGGAGATGGAGGAGAGGATGATTGATCTGTCTCGTCTAGCTACGATTAGGGTAACAACACAAAATCATAACCATAACCCGAACGAGTCCCAGGTTGAATGGTGACTAACTCAACGGCTTGATTGCGATCGCCAGAACGTAAAAATCGAATGCTTCCGGTTGCGCCTGGAGTTGAAAACCCCGACTCCGACAGGATTTGTGCCACCCCGTCACGACTGGGGGAAGTAGCGATACGGCTACCGCCACGCAGCGCGATCGCGCTGATTAAGGTTTGAGTGGCATCGTAAGCCATGGCTGAACGCCAATTCACGTCTCCTCCCCATAACTGATTGGCTGTTTGTACAAATTCAGAAGAACGGTTATTTTCAATATGCCAAGGAACTGCAACCACCATTCCTTCTACGGCTTCACCGATGTTCAAGGTATCAGGTTTATAAACACTATCGCCCGCTAAGATTGGCAAATTGGCTTCATTAATTCGTGTAATTTGTAGGGTTTTTTCTACTTTATCAGAATCCGGTACTAAAATAATGGCTTCAGCTTGCTGATCTATCAAGGAATCATAATATTTAAAGGGATTAAAATCTGTCGAAGATACGTCAAAAGTATCTACAACTTCCCCACCCTCTCCATAAATTGCAGTGATTAGTTCATCTTTTAATGAGCGACTGTATTGACTTTGTTGATTATAAATAATAGCGGCTTTACTTAATCCTAAGCGTTCGAGAAAATACTGAGTTAGTTTATCGGCTGTAAAGCGATCGCTAGGAACCGTTCGGAAAATAAAATCTCCAGCATTAGAAATTTGAGTTGAAGTACTGGTGGCTGAAATCATCACCAATTGATTCTGATTGTAAACAGGTGCAGCCGCTAAAGTTACAGGACTGGCAAAATGTCCAATTACCCCTAAAATATCAGGATTTTCACTCAAGGTTTCTGCTACTTTTTTTGCCATTTCTGGGTTATTTTGATCATCTGCAATCCAAACTTTTAACGCAACCCCATTAATCCCACCCGCTTGATTAATTTCAGTTTGTGCTTGAGCCACCCCTCGCAATATTTCTAACGCTGCTGTAGAGATTTGACTCACAGGAACAGCTACAGCAATCTGATACGCTTTTTGATCGCCTATTTGTGCGTTATTTAAATAAATTAGAGTTTCTGGATCATTTTTATTATTGTCTAAAGCCGCCTCAAACTGTTCAACTGCAAGCTGATAATTTTGATTAGAAAAGGCTTCAGCACCTGCCTCCTCAGTATCCGATAGGGACTGAGAAAATAAAATCTCTTCTCCTGAACTAATATTAATATTATCTCCGGGTGGCGGAGGAGGTGGCGCTGGGCAAAAGGGAAGGTTAAATAATAAACATCCCGAGCCTGCTAATATTCCGCCAGTAATCAAAAAAGATAATCCTAAAATCAGTGCTTCGTTCTTTTGAGATTTTGACATTTTTCTGTTTTTTATAAAATAGATATAAAATACTCAATGATTGAATCTAAAAGTAAAAACAATTCACATTACCCTCAACATTCAATCCCTCAACAGAATGATATTCTAAAATAGCCGATAAAGAATAAGATAAATCAGACGAAATAAAGCGGTCACGGCGATAGAACCTAAAGCAATAAAAATGGGAGTCATCAGTTGCAAACCGGGAATAAGCCATAACCCTAAACCCAAAGATATTCCAGCAATAATGATTAAATCGGTTTTTTCAATCCAACGACGAAACTGAGCCAGCATTAAGCCGACTAAAATAATGGCTGTTGTCACCCCAACAACGGGAACAGAATTAAGAACAACACTCAACCCCATCCCCAACAGACCTGCTTCAAATCCCGTGAATGCAGCACCTCCTAGTAACTCTATTGTAGAGAATCTTCGACGACGTGAAATTAATTGTTGAGGAGACGGTGAAGACGGCAGAGATGTAGGAGATGACTGAGACGGTGAAGACGGCAGAGATGTAGGAGATGACTGAGATGGGGAAGACGGCAGAGATGTAGGAGATGACTGAGATGACTGAGATGGAGGAACTACCAAGCCTGAGTTTAACGCTTCGAGAACTTCTGTGGCTGAACCAAAGCGATCGCGAGGAGTCGGTGATAACATCCGATTTAAGATCGCTGTCAGTTCATCAGAAACCTGGGCTTTATTCGTCCACTGCCAAGAATTACTGAAACTATCAAACAGTTGGTTGGGTTCAACGCCTGTCAATAACATAATGCAACTGACGGCTAAGGCATATAAATCTGAGGCCGGAAATACCGATCTTCCTTGCATTTGTTCAGGCGGAGCATATCCTGGCGTGTAAATACCCGTAGAACGACCTGCACCACCCGCCCCTTGTGTCACTTTCTTAACTGCCCCAAAATCGAGTAAATAAAGGGTTCCTGTTTTGTGGTGACGAATGAGGTTAGAGGGTTTTATGTCTCGGTGGATCGCATTAGACTCATGGACAAACTGAAGAATCGGTAAGGTTTGTTCTAACACATCTCGGACTTCAGCTTCTGTAAACCGACCTTTTGCGGCTAATTCATCTTCTAAGTTTTGTCCTTCGATATATTGCTGGACGATATAGAAAAATTGCTGGGTTTGGGCCGAATGCCAACCCGGAACTGCCAAGGGAAAATAAGCCAGTAAATTAGGAATTTGAGGATGAGCATGACCTAAACGATCTAATTCCTTTGCTTCGCGATCAAACAGGGCTTGAGCCTTTGCTAATTGAGCCGGAGTTAAGTCTGATGGCGGCATGAACTGTTTCACCACACATTTTCGTAAACTCGGAGATCGGCGATCGCAAGCCAGTAAAGCTGTCCCAAATCCGCCTTTACCTAACAATTGTTCGGGTAAGTAGCGACTGTCCAAAATTAAAGGCATTCCACAAGTGGTGCAAAATTTTTGTTGCACTTCCCTGCGGGTTTTCTCGTTGTCCAAATCGCTAGCATGATTTTCAGGACGGGGACAGCCTGGACGAGTGCAGTAAACCTTCATACATCAAAATAAATGAGATTAGCATTAAACTCTCTGTTTACCCAAATTATAAGCATCGATTATATTCCGTCTCAGTGAGTCACCTGCGCTGCACGCCATCTTCTCAAAAAAAAGAGAAAGCCATCAGCTTCCTCCTCAATACTGTAAAAACAGAAAAATAGGGGAATTCCCCCAATTGTCGTGATGTTAATAGGCCAGACCCATACTGCGAGTCGTTTCTGCGCCCAGGTAGACCCGGATGCTTAAAAAGTCTGTCGGGCAAGCCGTTTCACAGCGCTTACAACCCACGCAGTCCACTGTCCGAGGAGAAGAAGCAATTTGGCCAGCCTTACAGCCATCCCAAGGTACCATTTCTAAAACATCTGTCGGACAAGCCCGAACACATTGGGTGCAACCAATACAGGTATCGTAAATTTTGACTGAATGAGACATTGAATAACCTCTCTAAAGGATTGCTAGTCTTGCTGTAAATTGACAGCAGGGGTCGATTAAAAAGCCAGTTCTAAAGCTGGATTATCGTATATATTCCACCAATTTAGGTCAGTGTTGACTCGGGTTGTGTCTCAAGGCAATAAAACTTTAAACATCGTAATATTTCTGGGACAAAATCCTGTGTTTCTGACGGGCTATGATTGCAGGGCTAAAATGCCATTCAAAATTATCCTACGTTATATTTTTTACGTGTGAGGGGTGTCACACTACACTAACTGTCACACTGCTACTATTATTGCTTAGAACGATTTTTGTACATTGAAAGTGTTGCGTAAGGGTGTTACCAATGACACAAGAACAAATGAAACTCTCTCAATCTCAATCTCCCAGTGTTGTAATGGAAATGGACTCATCCCAGCATCTAGATGAATGCCTCACCGTTGCCTGGTTAAATTTAATTGCTCATACTGTTGATGATTTCGGTGCGGATGATTGGTTATCTCTGTGTCCTGACATCAACGAAGGAGAACTGTATCGAGACTGGTTTATCTGGTTCGATGGAGAAGTCTCACAAGAGTGGGAAGCCTACGACCCCACAACCGAGCAGCGTTTTGTTGAGACAGATGTTTTAGCTTTAAAAGCAAGAATTGATCAAATTGAAACCGCTCGCAAGGCAGCAACGGCTGCATAAATCGACTGTCAAAACTGGATGCTCATACTTAAACCGAGTCAAGAAAAGATCTATTCACTCGCCTCAGGATAGGTCTTTTCTTCATCTGAACTGTTTAGTCAAGTTGTAGAATGATTCAGAAATACAGACTAGAGCTAGGGTCATATTGAGATCTGGGATAGGTCCAACCCGGCTTTTACACTGATATGAAACTTTTGTAGAATTTATTAAATTTAAGACAAGTGATGTCACTGAATCATTTCACTTAAGCTAGACTCAATCAGCAATTCAACCCCAGTTAACGATTCTTTTGCTAACAACTCCCACAAACTGCATTATCAATCCAGACGCGACAAGCGCTACAAATCTATGTAAATTGGGATAAAGGGATTAATTAGTTTTATCTGAAAGCTGATTAAAGTTGGACAATTTTGAGGACTCATTTCTTTCAAGACAAAGATGATTCCATTCAATCCATTCCTTTAACCAACGGTAATGTGCCCTCTCCGTCATTGTAGGGCGGCAGCTACTGTTACTTGCAAACTTAACAACAGCCAAGGGTTGAGGCAGTGAATTATGAAAGCCATGATTTTGGCCGCCGGTAAAGGAACGCGCGTTCGTCCAATTACCTATACCGTCCCTAAACCGATGATTCCCATCCTGCAAAAACCAGTGATGGAGTTTTTAGTTGAATTGTTGCGTCATCACGGCTTTGACCAGATTATGGTTAACGTCAGTCACTTAGCTGATGAAATCGAAAACTATTTTCGAGATGGTCAACGCTTTGGAGTCGATATTGCCTATTCTTTTGAAGGATCAATTGAAGATGGTAAACTCCTCGGTAAAGCCCTCGGTTCAGCCGGTGGGATGAAGAAAATTCAAGATTTTTCGCCCTTTTTCGATGACACATTCATTGTCTTATGCGGCGATGCTTTAATTGATTTAGACTTAACCGCTGCCGTTCAATGGCACAAGTCTAAAGGCTCACTGGCGACAATTGTGATGAAATCTGTTCCTCGGGAGAGGGTTTCTAGTTATGGGGTTGTGGTGACTGACTCTGATGGAAAAATCAAAGCTTTCCAAGAAAAACCCGGTGTTGAAGAAGCCTTAAGCACCAGTATCAATACTGGGATTTACATTTTTGAACCCGAAATCTTTGAGCATATTCCGTCGGGGTGTGAGTTTGATATTGGGGGAGATTTATTCCCGAAATTAGTTGAAATTGGGGCACCGTTTCATGGCATTACCATGGACTTTGAATGGGTCGATATTGGTAAAGTTCCGGACTATTGGCAGGCCATTCGCAGTGTGCTAACCGGAGAGATTAAAAATGTTTCAGTTCCCGGCACTCAGGTACGTCCGGGTATCTATACCGGGATTAATGTTGCAGTGAACTGGGACAAAGTCGATATTCGCGGCCCTGTTTATATTGGCGGTATGACCCGGATTGAAGACGGCGCTGAAATTGTCGGGCCGACCATGATTGGGCCGAATTGCTGGATTTGTAGCAATGCTTATGTCAGCAATAGCGTGATTTTTGAATATTCTCGTTTAGGGCCAGGGGTACGTTTAATTGATAAGTTGGTGTTTGGGCGCTATTGTGTGGATAAGGTCGGGGCTTCGATTGATGTCCAGGCAGCGGCTTTAGACTGGTTAATTACAGATACTCGTCAAGCCTCGTTTATTTCTCCGGCTGAACGGGAAGCTATTGCAGATATTCTCTCCGGCTCCTAACAGACGATTCTATACCCCTGAAATCGGTTTCAGGTCAAATCTACCCTTAAACTCCTGAAGCCGATTCTGTTTTGAAGCAAATTAGGTATGAGGCATAAGGGAGTCACCCATCTCACCCATCTCACCCATCTCACCCATCTCACCCAGTCTGTCGTGACGTAGAGACGTTCCATGGCAATCTGTACAGAATTTTTGATGAGTTTTATGATTAAGCATGACTGTTCCCTGTTCCCTCACCAATGAAATTGCTTTATGTCTCCAGTGATTTCTCAAACATTATTACTCTGTGAACCCAGTTCGGCTTATACTTCAACTTCATCAGAACAGTTGATTGAAGTCTTAGTAGATGTTCCGGTTTCGAGTTCTTCCAATAGAGAAGCTCAAAAACTATTTACTTATCAAGTTCCGGCGGAGTTAACAATAGAACCTGGAGATATTTTAAGCGTTCCATTTGGTTCTCAACTATTGGGTGCAATTGCCATTCGTTTTGTTTCTCATCTACCACCTGGGGTGTCTTGGGAACAACTTAAAGCGGTAGAAGACGTGATTTGTCCGGGATTTTTCCCCAGTACTTATTGGCAGCTTTTACAACAAGTTAGCAACTATTATCAAACCCCTTTTATTCAAGTCATTCGTACTGCTTTACCTCCGGGTTTATTAGGACGCAGTCAACGGCGAATTCGCTTATGTACCGATGCAATTCCTCCTCACGGTTCACAGTTTCTCAATCCGTCAGCAGCAGCAGTATTGCAATGGTTACAAACGGCTAGTGGTTCAGATTATACCTGGCAATATTTACAACGCCAAGTTAAAGGCGCGAAACAAGGCATTCGAGATTTACTGAAAAGAGGATGGATTGAAAGTTATTTAGAACCGCCTACGCCACCGCGTCCAAAATTAAAGCAAGCAGTGACATTAACGGTTAATGATTTTCCCTCCAATTTAACGCCGCGTCAACAAGAAGTCTTAGAAATATTACGACGGCGCGGGGGAGAATTATGGCTGGAAGAATTATTGAAAACTTGTAATACCAGTTCTTCTTTAATTAAAGCTTTAGAACAGAAAAATTGTGTTGTTATTACTCAACAAGAAATTCTACGACGGGAGCAAGGTATCCGGCAAGAACCCGATTTACCAAAAGCCTTAACTCCCCATCAAGCCAGCGCATTAAATACAATTAATAGTCTTTCAGATTACGCTAATATCCTATTACATGGAGTCACAGGTTCAGGAAAAACAGAAGTCTATTTACAGGCGATAGCGCCTATTTTAGAACAGAATAAATCAGCGTTAGTTTTAGTGCCAGAAATAGGTTTAACACCACAACTCACAGATCGATTTCGAGCGCGATTTGGAGAACTAGTTTGTGTGTATCATAGCGGATTATCTCAAGGTGAACGATACGATACTTGGCGAAATATGATTCGCGGTAATCCTCAAATTATTATCGGTACTCGTTCTGCAATTTTTGCACCTTTACCGAATTTAGGCTTAATTATTTTAGATGAAGAACATGATAGCAGCTTTAAACAAGACCAACCCATGCCCTGTTATCATGCTCGAAAAGTGGCGCAATGGCGGGCAGAATTAGAAAATTGTCCGTTAATATTAGGTTCAGCAACTCCCTCAATCGAAAGTTGGCAACAAATCAAATTAAACCCTGAAAATTATCCGCAAACGAATAATAACTGTTACTATTTATCTTTACCTGAACGAGTACAATCCCGTCCTTTACCGCCGATAGAAATTGTTGATTTACGACAAGAATTAAAACAGGGAAATCGTTCTATTTTTAGTAACCGTTTGCAAGCAGCATTACAACAATTACAACAACGCCAACAACAAGGCATTTTATTTATTCATCGTCGCGGACATAGTACATTTGTCTCTTGTCGAAGTTGTGGCTATGTGATGGAATGCGCTCACTGTGACGTGTCGTTATCTTATCATCAAATACACAGTAACGCCGCCCAACAATTAAAGTGTCATTATTGTAATGATTATCAGCCTTATCCGCAAAATTGCCCGGCTTGTCATTCCTCCTATTTTAAACATTTTGGTAGCGGAACTCAACGAGTTACTCAAGAATTAACCAAGCTATTTCCGCAACTCAAAGTCATTCGATTTGATAGCGATACAACCCGCCGAAAAGATGCCCACCGCATCCTATTAACCCAATTTGCCAATCACGAAGCTGACTTACTCGTGGGGACGCAAATGTTAACCAAAGGCTTAGATATTGCCTCTGTGGGTTTAGTCGCCGTAGTCGCCGCCGATGGACTGATTCATTTACCTGATTATCGCGCCAGTGAACGGGCATTTCAAACCCTATTGCAAGTCGCCGGAAGAGCAGGACGAGGAGACGATCCAGGACAAGTTATTATTCAAACTTATACCCCAGAACATCCCGTAATTCAAGCCTTACAACGCTATGCTTATGAACCGTTTGTTAACGCTGAATTACAATCTCGTCAGGGCATGAATTACCCCCCATATTGTCGCTTAATTTTGTTAAGATTAAGTAGTCTCAATCAAACAGACGTGACCCAGACCGCCCATGAATTGGCAACAATGCTAACATCAGAGAACTATGAAATATTAGGGCCAGCCCCGGCACCGATTTTACGGATTGCAAATCAATATCGTTGGCAAATTATTTTAAAATTGAGTCAACATCAAACCGTTGATTTACCCCAATTTGAAATCTTACGCGATCGCTGTCCCCGTTCAGTTCGCTTAACCATTGATGTCGATCCGTTAAATTTTAGTTAGTTAAAAAGGTTATGAAAAAAAGTGTGATACCCCAAATTTTATCACCTAACCCCCCTGCCATCTAAGGGAAAGAGGAGTAATTAAACCTCTTGCATGAATCAGGTGATCGCAAAATCCAGTCCGCGATTATACAAACCAGAAATCAGATTAAAGCGTAACCCAAATCGTCGTCGTCGATTACGATAAGGTTGTGCCAGAATCCGAAAGA
>JBARXJ010000022.1:0-58767 GCA_049647265.1 Microcoleaceae cyanobacterium | reverse complement strand
TAGCTATTTTCCCAGGCGGCTACCCACCAAGTATCTTTGCCGTTTTAGCGTTTCACATCCGAGTTCGGGATGGATCGGTGTGGTTCCACTAAGCCATCAGCACCAGGAAAGCTTTAAAATACTTTCTAGGTTGGCTTCGGGTTAACGTGTTTGTTTGTTTCCCTTGCACAATTACTAATTATGCAGCCTTCTCTGTTTATTGTCAACCCTTTTTTCAAACTTTTTTTTCAGAGATACAGGGAACAGGCAAGAAGGGAACGGGGAACGGGGAACGGGGAACAGGCAAGTAGGCAAGTAGGCAATCTTGCTATGGTTTATCTCCTGGATACTGACCCAACGACCGGATCAGGGCAAGCTCCTGGATACTGACTCGGTGAATTGGTGACTCGGTGTCTCCTAATAACAAACAACAAAGAACCAATGACAAATCCAACTTGGCGTTTAATTCCCTTGTTATCGGCTTCTGGAAGGCTTCAGATGGCAATTGATGGCTGGTTACTGGAACAACATCGCCTGGGCTTGCATCCCCCCACACTGCGATTTTATACTTGGGACCCTGCGGCGATTTCTCTGGGTTATCATCAACGACGCTGGCCAGAATGTTGGCAAGATTTAACTTGGCAAGGCAAACCCTTAGAGATTGTTCGCCGTCCCTCAGGCGGACGGGCTGTTTTACATCAAGGAGATTTAACCTATGCGGTGATTACTTCTGGCTTATCTCAACGTCGGATTATTGCTTATCAACAGATTTGTCAATTTTTAATAGCAGGTTGGCAACGCTTGGGTTACGAATTACAGTATGGTTCAGCGCAACGAAACTATATTCACAATCCTAACTGCTTCGGCACAGCCACAGGGGCTGATTTAGTCTTACCCAATGGCAGTAAATTAATTGGTAGCGCCCAACTGCGGCGAGATGAGGCTATTCTTCAACATGGTTCAATGGCGATTAATATTGACCCGACGTTATATCAACAAGTGTTTCAACAACCCGCCCCGATTTCAATTTTAAGCAATATCAATCAATCTGACTTTCTGCCAACCATTATTACTGCCTTAATTGAAGCAGCGCGTCATTGTTTTGAGATTGAATTTGAGATTCAACCCTTGTCCGATGCAGAGTTACAGTCACTCGGGGTTTAAAGCCTTGTTTTTAGTTTTAATGGTTATGCTAATCACCAATAACCAATAACCAATAACTAATAACTAATAATCAGGTGAATCTGTTTTTTTAGCAATTTCTCCTAACGGTAAACCTGGAGGATAACGACCTTCTGATTTGATCCGTTTTATTTCCGCTTCAGGAATCATCACATTCAAAGATTTCGCTACACTACAAACAATATCTCCTCGATCAATTAACCCGGAAACAGCCCCGGCGGGAGACAAGACCGTAATTTGATTAACCGCTTGAGTTTCGAGAGAATTAATCACTGTTAATAAAGATGCTGTTTCAGGCACTGTCACCAGTTCTTCTAAAGGTTGTACAATCTCATGAACCCTTTTCTCTTCCCATAAACTCCGTTCTATCTGGCGCAGTGCATCGATTGAAACCCATCCCCGATAACGTCCTTCTGAAGCAGCAAAATAAACCGCTATTGAATCTGTTGCAATTAAATACTGATCGGCAAATTCCCGAATACTTAAATTCGCATCAACTACCCGAAATTCTCGAGTCATGGTTTCGGCTGCTGTTCGTTTGATTAAGACTTCCTGCAAGTCCGTCAGGCGAGTGTAAGAACTAGCATTTTGCAGAGCAAACCAACCAATTAAAGCAATCCATAACCCACCGGATTGTATATTGGTAATTCCGAGTATAATAGCACCCATTCCCAAAAATTGACCCGTTCTAGCCGCCCAACGTGTGCCGGTGAAGCGATTTCCGGTGATTTTCCAAATAGCCGCCTTGAGAACTTGTCCGCCATCGAGCGGTAAACCTGGAATCATATTAAATATTGCCAAAACCAGATTAATCCCCGCTAAGCGTTGGGCAATCACCGCTGTTAAACTGGGTTCAGGTAAAAATTGACTCAGGACACTCAGCACCAGGAATAACCCTAAACTGACCATGGGGCCAGCGATCGCCACTTGAAACGCTTCTCCTGGAGTGTTAGACTCGCGCTCAATCGAAGCCACTCCACCGAACAAAAATAACGTAATGGAGTTGACTTTAATTCCTTGGGCTTTGGCAACCAAACTATGTCCTAATTCGTGCAATAGGACTGAGAAAAATAGTAATAAGGCGATCGCTATACCTGCACTCCAAGACAGACTCGGCCCCCATTGTTCGATGTAGTCTTGACGAGTCACAATCGTCACCCAGACCACAATCAGAAACCAAGAGGAGTTGATAAAAAGGGGAATTCCAAATATTGATCCAATTCGCCAACCTGCCTGCATAGATGCTTCCTCAACTTGTTCTCAACAGAACGTTATTCGGATAATCTCAATGAACTGCAATAATTCCAGTGTATCAAGAACAACTGCCGAATTGACGGCTGAGTTGATAAGGAGTCACCGAGTCAGGAGTCACCGAGTCAGGAGTTAGGAGTCAGGAAAAGCAACTTAATCTCTATTCTTCCTCCTGTTGCCTTGCGGATTCGCTGTTTTTAATGAATAGTTTGAGAGGTGAGGAAAGTAATCTATTTGAGTTCGGTTCTCTGCCATTCCAGCTTCTATTTTATTGTTGCATTATAGAAAATGTAATCAATACTTTTTCATTAACTGCCATATCCAACTATTCCTGAAGGAGAGACAAAAATGATGATGTTCACAACTAATCCTTTTGCTGAAATCGACAGAATGCAACGTCAATTAGACCGTGTTTTCCAGACCGAATTAACCCCTCATTGGACTCCGGCTACTGAATTACAAGAAACGGCTGAAAGTTATATTCTCCGAGCAATTTTACCGGGCTTAGATACCGAAGCACTCAATATTGAAGCCACTAAAAAAGCGATTGTAGTCTCCGGTAAAGTTACCAAGTCTGAATTAGGAGAAGGTGAAAAATATCTCTATTCTGAATTCCCTAGCGGTGAATTTCGTCGGGTAATTCATCTGCCAGCGGCTATCGCTCATACTGAGGTTAAAGCGGACTATGTTGAGGGTGTATTAACTGTTACGATGCCGAAAGCAACTGAAACAATTAACCGTGTCGTTAAGGTAAATTTGACGACTACTGAACAACCTCAACTCACTGAAACTGAAGCCGATAAATAATCTTATCTTCGGTTAATTCATGATCGTGTAGAGATGTTCTATGCAACGTTCCTACGGAGATGATATCAGTTTTAACTTAATCAATAAAATGATAGCCCCAGCATTGCCGGGGCTTTTTCTGTATCAAAATTTTCAGCATAAAGAGGAGTCAATTTAACTCATACAAAACAGTTAATCCTCTAATTAACCAATTAAAACATCGTAGTATCTTTGAGCATCTTCAGCAATTTTAGAGGCTCGATCCGTGCCATTAACAATTCTTCTCGCATTCCAGAAATCTATCTGGTAAGGATTAATATAATCACTCAATCTTGCCCCTGTGAATGTTCCTTCCTGCATTCCTTGAACTAAAATTGTTGCTGCAATATCCGGTTGACTCACCCAATTAACATTATTAACTAGATCGAGATTCAGTCGGTTTGACCAATCCGTATAATTGGTACGTCCTGTAATTTGAACATATCCTCGACCTTTATATCGGATGCCATCACCAGGTTGATTATTACCGAGATCGCTTCGCCATTCATAGGCTGCACCACTGGCTAACTCTTCCATGTATTTACCTAACAAAGATTCGTGATCTGCTGTTGCCAGAATGTAGGCAACTTGTGCCGGATCATCAATCCCTAATTCTTCAGTTTTTTGTAAAATAATCGGAATAGATTCTTCGGCATAATATCGGATACTATAATCTACCGCACTAGAATTAATAATGGCGGGAATATCATAAGCGGTGCTTCCGCCATCAAAGTCTATATTAAGTTCGTCTGATGTCACCTCAAAAGACGATTGCCAAGTTTCTAGCCCTACAATACCATCGACATCAAGATCCATTGCTTGCTGGAATTGACGGGCAATTACTGCGCTTTGAAAGCCAAAAAAACCATCAACATCAATCTCAACAAATCCTAAATCTTTCATCCGCTGCTGCCATAATTCAACGTTAGAGTCATAGCTGAGATTTTCTCCCGGTATATATTCCAACCCATAGCCAGGATAGTTGGGATAATTTGAGGTATCGTCAGTGGATTGATTACTAATCACCATAAATGAGATCTCTGCCTCATCTATAAAGCTACTTTCGTCAAACTCATCCGTATCCACATTTTCAACAACCGCTAAGGTCTCTTCAGTGGTCTCAAGACGAATGGCAACATCACCGGAGTCTGTGTATTCCAAAATCAAACCAGAGGGTATGGAATTATTCATAAAATCAATCAAGTCTTCGCCGGGTTGAAAATCAGTAATAGAGTCAGGTTGGGTAGAAGCTGCGTTTAGTATAAATACATCCCGTCCTAAACCGCCACTGAGGGTATCGCGACCTTTATCTCCAGAAAGAGTATCGTTGCCTTGGTTACCGAAGATCAGATCGTTGTCTTTTCCTCCATAAATTAAATCATCATCTTCACCACCATAAATCGTATCTGCTCCCCGGTTACCACTGAGCCAATCTTCCCCAGCATTTCCTGTTAGGATATCACCATCTTTTCCGCCATATAATGTATCTTTTCCATCACCGCCGTAAACTGTATCTTCACCTAAATTTCCACTCAGCCAATCAAGTCCTTCATCTCCACTTAACCAGTCATTTCCTGCCAGAGCATGAATGGTATCATTGCCGTCAAAACCCATCAAGCTGTCAGCATTTTGACTCCCTAAGAGAGAATCGCTTCCGGATGATCCGCTGAATAAAAAAGTATCATTTTGCTGAGAGTCTTGTTCAGAAAGCACATTAACGATATCGGTTTCTAAGAAATCCATTACGATTTTTTCCACATAATCCTGTTTTTTTCCTCTCTTTTAAGTTTTATAAGCAACTATAAAGAGGTTTTCCTTTATACAAAAGTAAATATATAAATCATGAAAAAAAGAGGATGAATTTTTAACAGGAATACTTAAAAAATCGTATAGTATTCAATTGTTATTGTTAACAACTAAAATAACAGTATTAATCCGGATAGAGGTGATGCGGTTCGCTAAAGAATTCAGTATATTTACGCAGAGAGAATCTGATAAAGAATACTAAGATAGAAAAAAGCAGCAGCAGATAATCTATTCTCCGGATATGGTATCCCTCTACTTTTTCTCTGAATATTTGATGGATTTGATTAACTTCAGTTCAAAATTTGTAATATGAAGCTGAGAGGAGAACAATAGTAATGAGCGTGAATTTCACTCATTTTGGCAAAGCTTAACAGAGGATTTCTGGACACAGACGGCTGAAAGATGTCAAACTCAAGAAAGGATACCAGACGATTTCATTCTGGTTTGCTGGGTGCGATGTGTAAAACTGATAGTGTATTGAGTCGCTAAATGATTGAGTGAGTATGGATATGGATGAAACTCTCAAGCAAGCTTACCATGAGATTATTTATGAATTGCTGATTAACCCCAAAGCATCGGCTTTAGTGATCAAAAGATCGGTTCATCTGGTTGATCAAAATTTTATTGAACTTTTAGGGGAAATGTCTGCTCTGCTGGGTGAACGAAATTGTCCAGAAGATGCCGAATTACTCCTCAAACTCCACGAACAACTTAAGGAAGCCGACAGTTTAGAAACATGGTTAGCAGAACATACACCACCGCCAGCAGCCTCTAAAAAACCGACTCTTTCACCACAACAACAAAAAGAAAAAGCAGAACAATTATTTCAGCAGGGGACTCAGCATTTTAAAGCTAACGAATATACAGAAGCTATTCAAGTTTGGCAGCAAGCTTTACCGCTTTATCAAGGTAGCGGAGAGATTAAAGCCGGGATCAATTGCCTCGGAAAATTAGGTAATCTTTATCAAACTTTAGGACAATATCAACAAGCGATTTCAGTCCATCAGCGCGCTTTAGGATTATCTAAAAAGATTAAATATCGACGCGGAGAAGCCAGTACTCTTAATAGCTTAGGGCAAGTTTGTACGTTACTCGGACAGTATGATCGGGCGATTGCTTGCTATCAAGATTCTTTAGAAATTTCTCAGAAAATCAATTTCCGTACAGCAGAAATTCAAGGCTTAAATTATTTAGGTCAGGTTTATTATGCTTTAGGTCAATATCAACCCGCTTTAAAGTATCACCAGCAAGCTTTAAGTTTAGCCAAACAGCGGGATTTAGGCTTTGCACAAGCTTATAGTTTGAGTAGTTTAGGGCATACTTACGCTGCGCTTGAGAATACTGAACAAGCGATTAATTTCTATCAGCAAGCTTTAACGCTATTTCAACAAGGAAATTATCCATTTCCCCAAGCGAGTTGCTTAAGAAGTTTAGGATTAATTCATCAGCGCCAAGGAAATATAGAGCAGGCTTTTAGTTATATTAATTCTTATTTGGATTTTGCTAAAACATTGAATTATCAACTCGCTGAAGCCAATGCTTACTTAGATTTAGCAGAACTTTATATTCATCAAGGTGAGTATGAAGAAGCCATCAATCGTTGTCATCAATCTCTGGAAATTAGACAGAGTTTAAAAGATGTTCAAGGGGAAGCAAAAATATTAAATTGTTTAGGAAGAATTTATCTAGCTTCTCAACAATCCGATCAAGCTTTGGAGGTTCTGCAAAAGAGTTTAGATCTAGCTGTTCCTCAACTCTTTCCTCAAGAAAGCTTTAAAGCCGCACAACAGTTAGGCAATGTAGCGACTTCATTAGAAGATTGGGAATTAGCAATACAAGCTTATTTAAAAGCCATTCAAGTTCTAGAACAACAAAATATAAGTTTTACTTTCAATTCGGAACAAGAGGGGATTAATTGTATAGATCGTCAAGTTTATAGTCAACTGATTGAGATTTATATTCAACTTCATCAGTTAGAAAAAGCGATAGAAATAGTTGAACGGTTCCGCAGTTATCAATATGTTCAGGCTTTCTCAGATTATCAGTTGTCGGTATCAGATGAACTCGCTGAAGATCTTGAACTTTATCAACGTTTGCAGCGTCAGATGAATGCATTACATTTCCGTCGTCAATCTGATGAAATGAAACCCCTCAGTACATCTGGTTTAAATTTAAATAGTTACGCGGGTTTACAAGTAGAAGCCACAGCGTTAACGGTGTTAGAAGCAGAGACGAAAAAAATATGGCAAAGGCTACAAGAAAGTGATGCAGTATTAGCTGCAAAGTTACGAGTGGTTCCTTTAAGCTTTAGTGACATTCAAAATCGTGTTGACGATAAAAATAGCGCAATTTTAAGTCTATTTATTAGTCAAAATCAGATTAATTTATTTGTGATAACTGCCGATGGGGTTCGTTTACATCGTTGTGCAGAAGGAGAAGTTGAAGGATTTATGAACTGGTTAGAAAATAGCTGGTTTAAACCGAGGATAAAGAATACTCTGAAGTGGCGAGAGCAAATGGGGGAATCACTGATTAAATTCGCCCAATATATTAAACTCAGTCCGCTCATTACTGAGATGCTTCAGAATATTCAAGAACTGATTATTATTCCTGATTTGAGCTTATCTTTGCTACCTTTTGCCGCTTTACCTGTTCTGATTGAAGATAAACCGGGATATTTAGGAGATCTATTTGATCTGCGAATGCTGCCTAATATTCAATCTGTTTCTACCCTGTCCTCAACTGAATCGATCGAGACACCGATTTTAGGTATACTCACAAACTCAAAAATTAGTAATCTTTTAGATCAATATACCTCTCAAAAAATTACTGATATCAGTCAAGAACAACAAACAAACTATCTGGATTTAAATCAAGTTAATGTCGAGCAATTTAAAACAAGGATTCAACAGATTAATTATCTGCACACAAGTTATCCCGTTCAATCTGCTCAACAGCAAATCGGTAAAACGCAATTGGCTTGTTTGGATGAAACTGTAACTTTAGAACAAATCATGAGTTGGGATATATCTAAGTTATCAGAGATATTTTTATCTGATGATAAAATGCAGTTGACTCCTTCGTCTTTATTGAATTATTCTGTTCATCCTCTGACTTATCTGCTTTACTGTGGTGTAAACACAGTGATTAGTCCTCTATGGAATAGCGATGTAATTGCTAATCTGATTTTCAATTTACTTTACTATCAAAATCGGCAAACAGTTTCTGCAAAATCAGCTTTTAAAACTGCTATGAATCAACTGCGGAATCTAACAGTAGAAGATTTCAAAACGAATTATCAGCAAGATTTAGAAGAATTTATCTTAAGTCAACAAACCACAGAAAATCAACAACAAATTAATGATTTGAGAACGGCGATCGCAATGCTCTCTCAAAAATATCATCCTTTTGCAAGTCCCTACTATTGGGCAAGCTATGTTCTACAAGGATAGGCATTGCAGTCTTTTCTGTCTGATTCGGTCTGGCTCTGTTCTGCCGGAGTTCTCCATCACTCATACAATTGACTCGATCAAACCACTTGGGTTTTGATGAAAAGCTATGGAATCATGATACAAACAGTGAATCAATGAAAGATTACACGATATTTTGGCTAGATGATTGTTGCTGCTTGATTAACTTATATTTTGTGACAAAAGAATAGCATTTTATGGCGAATTATGCTACAGTTCGATTGTTGAGAAAAAGCTTCCCAAGTCTGAGATTTGGGAAAGTGCTCTCTACCATTAGGGTGTTTTTTAAGATAGATTGCTGAGAAAGCAAGATCAAACAACAGTCGCAGGGGCAGCTTTAAAAGCATTGTCCCTGTTACTATGATTGCTGAGAAGATTTCTTTAGGTTACTTTTAACTTATAGAACATATTAGTTTAGTTAATAGTGCCGATGTAGCTCAGTGGTAGAGCACTCGATTCGTAATCGAGCGGTCAAGGGTTCAAATCTCTTCATCGGCTTGGTTCCCATCATCCCTACCGAGCGTGATTGTGTGAGTTGGGTGATAGCTTTCGACTCATACTTTTATATGATGATGCCAAGAATGGCTTGAGTCATGTTAATCCCATTAAGTTTCCTTCACCGGGAATAATTTTGCCAATTTGGTAAGCATCAATATTTTGAGATTGAAACCAGTTTAAAGTCTGTTCAGCCTCGTTTGCAGAAACAATCACCACGAAACCAATCCCCATATTAAAAGTGTCATACATCGCGGCGATGGAAACGTCTCCAGTTTGGCTAATCCATTTAAATATGGGTAAGATAGGCCATGAACTAGAATTAATTTCAACGGCTTGATTTGCTCCCAGACAACGCGGTAAATTCTCCGGTAAGCCGCCGCCAGTAATATGGGCCATACCATGAATATTGATTCCCGCTTTGATAGCGGCAAGTATCGGCTGCACATAAATAGAAGTCGGAGTCAGGCACACTTCTCCGAGAGATTGACCGTTGAATTCCTCCGGTGAGTCAGACCAATCTAAATTGCGATCAAGGGCAATTTTACGAACTAAACTAAAACCATTACTATGAATCCCACTACTGGCCAGTCCAATGGCAATATCGCCGAGTTGTACCTTAGACCCATTTAACATCCGGCTTTTTTCGACGATACCCACACAAAATCCAGCAATATCATATTCTCCGGGTTGATAAAATCCGGGCATTTCAGCGGTTTCTCCCCCCAGTAAAGCACATCCGGCTTGCAGACATCCCTGACTGACTCCGGCGACCACTTGGGTTAGTTGCTGCGGTTGTAGTTTTCCGGTAGCTAAATAATCTAGAAAAAATAGCGGTTCTGCCCCACAAGTCAGAATATCATTGACACACATCGCCACTAAATCAATTCCAATCGTATGGTGTTGATTAATAGCAGAGGCAATCTTCAATTTTGTTCCGACACCGTCTGTCCCAGAAACTAAAACGGGTTGTTGGTAACCGGGAGGAATTTCAAAACATCCCCCAAAACCCCCGAGTCCGCCCAAAACTTCAGGACGATAGGTTTTTTCGACCATTTGGCGAATTTGATTAACGAAATCCCGTCCGGCTTCGATATCGACACCCGCTTCACGATAATCCATAATTGCGTGATTGATTGAGTCTGTGATTAGGATAATGCAACTGGGGACAAAAGATAAAAAATTTTTATCATCAAGTTTTCTCAGTCAAATTAAGTAAGCAAAAATAGCTACAACCTTAGATAGATGACGGGTTTCACCCCTTGATTTGTTATAAAAATTTAGCTAAATATCAAATTTGCGAGTATTCCCCTATTATTAAGTATTGTGTTAATCTGTTGCAGGTTCTCGCAAAGCACAGGGATACGGTTCTGAAGGGAATCGATTTAATCTCTTAAGCTCAGCAGAACTAATTCACAGGAGTGACAGCACTTAATTTGGAAATGTTTATCTCAGAACGTCCAGATTGAAGTTGCCAGCACAAACTTGCTGAATGATGTGGTGTTAACAATCTACCTATCTATGAAGTATACATATTGGGTCAGTCTGACAACTGTTGTTTTAACGTCTAGCATGGGTTTCGCTTTTGCCAGTCCAACAAAACAGCCGTTACCGGAAAAACAGGTTCAGACTGAAACTTTAAATCACACTCATATTACTGTAGGGGAGAATTCTGATCGGGCTTCTGTTGATCAAGACTCAACTGATGGCGAAAGGTTCCCAACCGTTTTAGCTCAAACCCGCGACGTAGAAAAAGTCGGAGAATACCAATCTAATCCCGATACTCAAAACGTTATTGCAAAAATTGAGCCTCACATTTGGAATCAACGTCCGGCGGCAACATTATATGTCCGTGATTTACCGATTCTAACATTCGTTCAAACAACTGATGCCGCTCAAGTTCAAGCCGCCAGCAGTGGTGCAGTTAAAGTCGCAACTGCCTCTAATTACACAGAAAATAACCCCGTGTGGCAGGCAACCGCAGTGGCGGCAAAACTGAATCAACTCAATCAAAATCGCCTTGATGCCGATACAATTAAGGTTCGTTTCGATAGCGATCGCGGGCAATACATTATTCAAGCCAATCATCAAGAATTAATTGCCCTCAATAGCAGTATCATTTTACCCGATTCTACAAAAGATCCTGCCACAGATGCCTTGCAAGCCACCAATCGTTTACGTCGGCAATTGGGTAATGCTGCCCCGTTAAAACAAATCGAAGGTTTACCAACGCCCTCAACACCTGTTGCTCGTAACCCAGTCCGAGCGCTGATTCAAGGTTTAGCCTCTTGGTATGGCCCTGGGTTTCATGGCGCTCAAACCGCCAATGGTGAGTATTTTAATCAAAATGACTTAACGGCGGCTCATCGGAGTTTACCCTTTGGTACAAAAGTACGGGTCACAAACGTTAACAATGGCCGCTCAGTGGTGGTTCGGATTAATGACCGGGGGCCGTTTACCGGGGGTCGAGTCATTGATCTTTCTGCTGCTGCTGCTCAGGCAATTGGTATGATTAGCAGTGGTGTTGCACCGGTGCAGGTGGAAGTATTGAGCGCAACTCGTTAATTAACTCAAGAAGTATAAATCTTTAATTTATCTCTTTAGAAGGATGTCAAACAAGGGAACAATTATTCCTTTGTTTGATTTGTTAATTCTTCATTAAAGTTAACTGAATTCACTTGATTTTTTAATAAGAGATTGATACTCTAGGAGGAGTTGTCACTATCAATAAAAGTTATACCATGGCTGAAGGAAATAAGATTGTTTTAAGTAATCTTGATGCTCTAAGTTTTGATAGTTTTGATCGCAATCCTCAACAGGATATTGTCTGTGTTTCTCCTGTACGGACTATTGTTAGACGCGAAGAAGAGATTGTCTTAGTTCGTAGAGTCAGAAAAGTTGAAGAAATTGATGCTAGCCCGGCTTGTCCTGTTAGCACCACTCAGGTTTCACCTGGATAATAAAGAGTCTGCGATCTGAAAAAATCCCTGATAGCATTTTCGGTAGTCAGGGATATAAATATCTCAGCTTGATATCATGTTTTTCTTAATGAGACATTAGGAAAAAAAACTTGAATTAACTCAATGTTAAAGACAGGAAAACTCTAGATTATGGCTGCAAAAGATAAAATTATTCTAAGTAATCTTGATGCTTTAAGTTTTGATAGTTTTGACCGCAATCCTCAACAGGATATTGTTTGTGTATCTCCTGTACGAACCATTGTCAGACGCGAAGAAGAAATTGTCTTAGTTCGTAAAGTTAGGAAAGTTGAAGAAATTGATGCCAGTCCGGCTTGTCCCGTCAGTACGACTCAAATGTCTCCGGTACAGCAAGAAGGGTCAACCGTCTATACTGAGAAAAAAAACCTAACTGATATTATTTAGTCAAGCATCGTTTGCTTTGAGATCAAGTCGCTAAGCTAAGCCTAGCCCTGAGTCAAGCTTAGCTCGTTTTTCTATTGGTTATATTGTTTTCATCTGTATGATCTCGCTTTAGTTTGATCCAAAGCCAGATCTTTATTGGTTTTTGACTTAGCACAGACGATGCCAGATCAAGCCAGATCATCTGCTCAACATCTACTGAATCAAACTTGATTAACTTTACTGAGTGTGATGGAATTGCTAGTGATTATCGGCGTTATTATTATAGCTTTGATTGGAATAGGAATATATGTGTTTTTGAAGCCTGCGCGTTTAGATCAAAGACAAAATCAAGCTGAGGACTTAGGAGAAGAAGAAATTAAACCGCATCAAGAAATTGATCGACAACAGGGGTTAGAATCCGATCATCAAGCGACTATTACCGATCCGTTTTTATCGGATGTTTACTACCATCGGGGTAATACAGCCTATCAACAGAAGGATTATCAAAAAGTCATTGAAAATTATAACCAAGCAATTGAATTAAATCCTCAATTTGCCGCCGCCTACAATAATCGAGGTAATACTTATTATGCTTTAGGAGAGTATCAAAACGCTGTAGAAAATTATACTCAAGCGATTAATACCAATCCAGAGCTTTATCGTAGCTATTATAATCGAGCAACCACCTACTATAGCTTAGGAAATTATCAGCAAGCTCTTGAAGATTATACTCAAGCGATTGAGATTAATGCTAACTATGCAGAAGCTTATAATAATCGGGGAATTATTTATCAAGCCACCAAAAAAAGTGGATTGGCTCTTGAAGATTATACTCAAGCGATTGAGATTAATGCTAACTATGCAGAAGCTTATAATAATCGAGGAAATCTTTATTATGACTTGCAAAAATATCAAGAAGCCATTGAGGATTATAATCAAGCTCTGACAATTAATTTAGAAGATGCTCAAGCCTATAATAATCGCGGCAATGCGCTCTATGAATTAGAGCAATATGAAGAAGCAGAAGCAGATTACAATGAAGCCATTGATATTGATCCGAACTATGCAGAAGCCTATTATAATCGGAGTTTAGTTTATCGTAAGATTAACGAAGCAGAAAAAGAAAATTCAGATTTAGAAACTGCAAAACGGTTATCTCAAGAACAACAAAACTTAAATCTTTCTGAAAAGTTAAAAAATATCGCTTAAGTCCGACTTGATAGAAAAAATATTAAGCTATAATTTAGGTATTTTATAAGTCCAAAAATTGCAAGTTACGGAGACAAAAATGACACGAGAGTTAATTGTTCATGGTCAAAATAGCTGTTATGTGATTCCGCCAGAACATATGGCAGCTTCGGGTCAACCCCATATGCAATATTTAGAACAGCAAGTGGCGAGTTCTAAGACTTTAACAGGTGGAACTTATACCCTGAAAATTACTGAAGGTTGGTATAGTTATTCTGGACAAAAAAATCAAGGAGAACCATTAGTTGTTCTGTGGTTATTTGGTCATGATGAACAACCTTTTGTCAATGTTAATACTGGGGTTGAAGTCGGAACCACCTGGACGACTTTAAATGGATTTAAAGATGAGTTAAAAATTAGAGTTAAACCGAATAATAAAGTCACGGTTTGTGCTTTATTTTTTGATGTTGAAGGTCAAACCCGTAATAGTGGAGAAGTTAAGTTAGACATCACAAATGATCGGGGTGTGAGTCAAGGTATTTTACAAGTTAAACCTAATAATCTGTGGAAACTTAATGCAGCCAAATTAGCCGAAATTAAGCAAGAAAATTTTAACTATATTCCCCTACCAAAAGGAGAATACAAAATCACAATTAAATCGGGTGAAATTAGTTATTGGGGAGATCAGAAAAAATTCGGTTTAGAACCTTGGGCGCTGCTGTGGATTAAAGGAGGTAAATTTATTCCTGAATATCCTAAACAAGACAGTAGTTACGCAGTCTCTGAAAGCTGGTGTTCTCTGAATGGAGTCGGAGAACAAAAAGATAAAATCACGTTGAAAGTTTTAGAAGATACGACCATTACAGGGCTATTTTTTGATACTTTAAAAGAAGATAATCAAGGAGAAATTGTTCTTCAAATTGAAGAAGTTGCCTTACCCAAACCGGAAGTAGAAGCCAAATCATCAGCTTCCCCCATTTTAACAAAAATGACCAGTTTGACTTGGGATAGTTTTCCTCGTTCAAGTGCAGATGTTGTCTGTGTGGCACCAGTGCGAACCATTGTCCGTCGCGAAGAAGAAATTACTATTATCCGTAGAGTACGGAAAGTAGAAGAAATTGATGCGTCTCCCGCTTGTCCAGCAAATACTACTCAAGTCTCATCTTCTGAAACAGAAGGCTAAATGTTAACTGAAGGCTATTGTGGGGGTATATTTTCCCCCCGGTTTCGTTAATGACTGAATAATTGAGTCAATTAAACTAAGAAAAGTTTTGAGAATATCAAGATAGATTTATGGCTGTTAAAAAGCGTTTTTCTAGCTTACAAGATCTGATTAATAACTCTTGTGTCCCCGTGTTAGTTTGTTTTTATGGAAGTTGGTGTAGCGCCAGTCAAACTTATGCACCGATTTTAGAGAAAGCCAAACATCAATTTGGGTGCAGGATGCAAGTGATTAAGATTAATGCAGACCAATATCCTCAACTGGTTTCTCAACATGAAATTCAGGTATTACCCACGTCTTTATTATTTGTAGATCATGAATTAGCTTGCCGGATTAAAGGTGTGATGCAAACTGGAGAACTGATTCAATATTTACAAAAATTTCTCTAAATGGCGTAATATTTTGTACAGAACAATCTTTGCAATATTTAGTTAAATTTAATTAAGCCACTTTAAACTATTTCCCTCAGCCAGATATAATATTCTGGAGATCTTAAAAATAAAAATAAATTGTTTTTTTAGCAGGTAAAGCTAGCTAAAACATCTGTTTTATGTGCCTGAAAATTTAACGAGTACCGATGAGTGAATCTGTAGCGTCTCAATTTACTGTTTTATCCGGCATTGGTCGCGCTCATTAATATCGTTAAATTACATCTTTTCACTTGAATCACAATCTACCTTACAACCATGACCCAAACATCTAATCCGACAAAACCATTAGTTGATCTCGTCATTGTGATCGATACCAGCCCCTCCATGCGGGATGAGGCTCAGGGCTTGTCTGAAGCCACTAAAATTGCGATGAGAGCCGCTGCACGAGCTTGTCCCTCAGATCTAAGAGTCACTTGGTTGGGGATTGAGGGCCGCTGGAATGGAACCAACTTTAACCGCACTGCCCGTAACTATCTCGTGCAAGTCTGCAAAGTTCCTGGTAACCAACTGCGAGGACGACGACGGGGAGAACTGCCCTCAGCAGGTGCTCAAGAAGACGGGGCGCGGGCAATTGAAGATCTTGCCAGCCACTTTGATTGGCGCAGCGGAGCGGGCCGGGCTATTTTCTTTTTAGGAGATGAAGCCTTAGAAGGCGGGGGAGATCAAACAGAACTTGCTGATATTGAGGCTGCAAACCAAGCGATTGAAAAAGCAAAAGCCGCCGGGGTAAAAATTCACACTTATTTCGGCACATCCAAGAGCAAACACAGAGACGGCATCAGCAGCGAATATCAACGCCTGGCAACAGAAACCGGAGGACAAGCCTTTGGGGATCAAGATTCAGTTAAGGGTTATGTCCAACTGCTAGAAACAGTCATTTGTAGCAGTCGCCCCACCGCCGTAACGACCTCTGGGATATCTTCTTCTGCTTCGGCTTTAGAACCTGGCGTTGCCTATATTCAAGATAGTGTTGCCGGAAAAAATAGTCAGTTATATCGCCTCAATTTGACCACAGGAAAAGCCAGTTTAATCGGTGCAACCGTTCAAGAAGTTGCTGATTTAGCATTTGTCAATCGTCAACTCTATGGTGTCGCCATTAAACCGGGGAGTCAAACCAGTCAACTATTGAGTATCGACCCGGCTAGCGGTCAAACCACGGTGGTGGGTAATACAGGGTTTGCCATTACTGGGTTAGCTTATGACCCCATTCGTCAAGTTCTGTATGGTACGACTGCCAAACAATTAATTTCTATTAACCCGGTCACAGGTTCAGGTCGTCCCGTGATGAGCGTCGCCAATCAAAAATATAATTGCGGAGAAGTGGCAATTGATGCCCAAGGCAATGCTTATATTACCTTGATTAACGCAGAACGGCATAAATATCTTGCCAGTTGTGATTTAACCAAAGGAACCATTAACATCATTGGTGATATTGGCTTTCCGAATATTTCCAGTATGAAATTTTACGATAATACCCTGTATGGCGTGACGGGTAACTTTTTCAACCTCGGTAAAAACGGTGAACTGATTACGATTAACACCAATACCGCTAAAGGCACATTAATCACGATGACTGACCCTGCTAAGCGTTGGGCCGGATTTGAAATTTATAATCCATTACCTCAGAAAACCTCGACTCAAACCCCAATTTCTACTGCCATGCCTGCCTCATCTAAACCCAGTTCTGCGGCTGTAAACGCCACCGACCCTCTAGAGAAAACACCCGTTACCCCTCTTAGCACTCCCTCATCTAAACCCAGTTCTGCGGCTGTAAACGCCACCGACCCTCTAGAGAAAACACCCGTTACCCCAGTCACCACTCCCTCATCTAAACCCGGTTCTCTGAATAAACCCGCAGCGGATACACCCCAACGTTCCGGACAACCTGTCTCTGTCAACTGGCAGAATCTGAGTTTTGATAGCTTTGAACGCAATCCTCAACAGGATATTGTCTGTGTGGCACCTGTGCGAACTATTGTTCGTCGGGAAGAAGAAATCACGATTATTCGTCGTGTACGGAAAGTCGAAGAAATTGATGCAAGTCCTGCTTGTCCGAGCAATACAACCCAACTTTAGTTTAAAGCTTATCGGTACACCGGATGTAAAATCCGCCTCTATGAGTCATGAATAACAACAAAACTGGGTATCTTATTGCTTGTTAGCGATCGGTAATTTTGAATTGAATTCTTTTTTGCTGTTATCTTAATCCAGTTAATAGTTCTCGGACACGGCGAGCAGTCCGAGACTTTATTTTGTTGACTCAGAGGTGTAAATATGCGACCGATTAACGGCACAATCTTGCAATATTTTCACTGGTATATTGATGCCGATTTAGGGTTATGGGAGCAAGTCAAAAATCACGCTCAAGAACTTGTCAATTCGGGAATTACAGCCCTGTGGCTACCCCCTGCTTGTAAAAGCTTTAATCTACAACAACCCGGACGATGTTGGGATGATCCCGGATACAATATTTATGATTTATATGATTTAGGTGAATTTTATCAAAAAGATGCAATTCAAACCCGATATGGCACAGTACAACAATATTTAGCAGCGATTAAAGCAGCTCAAACAGCGGGTTTACAGGTGTATGGAGATGTGGTTTTTCATCATAAAAATGGTGGGGATTTACCCGAAATAGTCAAAGCTGTTCCTGTTGCCTGGGATAACCGAAATCATGAAATAGGCTGTTCAAAACAGATTAAAATTTATAGTGACTATCAATTTCCGGGAAGAGGGGATAAATATTCAGCCATGAAATGGCATTGGCAGCATTTTGATATGGTTAATCATAATGCCTATAATTGGGAAGAGACTGCTGTTTATCGTTTGAAAAATAAACAATTTAAAACCCCGATTGATCCCCGTCATGGTAATGAAAGCTTTTTGATGGCTTGTGATGTGGATACCAGTAATAAAGAAGTAATTCAAGAATTAGAAGAGTGGGGAAAATGGTTTTTAAACTTAACTCAAATTAATGGATTTCGCCTGGATGGCGTTAAACATATTCAGCCCGAATTTATTAAATATTGGCTGGCTCAGATGCGCTATAATTCCCCTCAAGAATTATTCACTGTTGGGGATTATTTAAGTCATGATGTTGAAGCCTTGCATCACTTTATTGATATCACAGAAGGACAACTTTCATTATTTGATTTTCCCTTACATTACAATTTTCATATCGCCAGCCATATGGGTCAATCTTATGATCTTCGTAAGATATTAGATCGGACGTTAATGCAACAGCAACCGACTTTAGCCGTTACTTTTGTAGAAAATCATCAATCTCAACCTTTACGTCCTCTAGAATCTGTTGTAGAACCCTGGTTTAAACCCTTAGCTTATGCCATTATTTTACTGAGAGAAGAAGGATATCCCTGTATTTTTTATCCCGATTATTATGGCGCTCATTATGTCGATCGCGGTTATGAAATTTGGATGGATCGTCACCGTTGGTTAATCGATAAATTCTTGTATGCTCGTCAATATTATGCCTACGGTAAGCAGTTAGATTACTTTAATCATCCAGATAGAATCGGTTGGACTCGACTCGGAGATTGCCAACATCCTCAAACCATGGCAGTGCTTTTAAGTAATGGCCCCGGTGGCAGTCAATGGATGAATGTTGGTAAACAAAACACTCCGTTTTATGACTTAACCGAACACATTACTAAACCCGTTTATACGAATGAACAAGGCTGGGGTAACTTTCATTGTTCTGGGGGTTCTGTATCGGTTTGGTTACCCCGTTTCAATCAAACTCAGCAAGCCGGATTAACCTGAATTTGTCCTTGTAAACCGATAGAGTCTGACTCTAAAATTATGGGTTGAATCTTCACCGATGAACCCAAATCTAACAGATAATCCTCTAGATTCTTTGCCATCATTATAGGCTCTATTGTCAGCAGGGGCTCCGTAAAAGCCAAGATCTGAGTGGAATGAATTTGTAGTTGAGTTTGAAGTTGAAACGGATAACATTTACTCTCACAAATGACTATTCCGTTGATGATAAAATTTGGAGCAGATAGGGTAATATATTGAATAGATAAATCAGTAATTGACTGCATCTCCACTTCAGACTGTAACCAGGGTAGCAATATATCCCGTAATGCATTCGCAAGTAACGGTACTGAAACAGAAGCATCAAGATCGGCTTGAGTGATTGTCAGTTGACAAACAACATCAATCGGTTCAAGCAGTTGTAGCGGTTTACCTTTGAGAACTTGACTTAAATTCGTCAGAATCTGAGTCGTCGTCAAATCAATTTGACTTAAATGTAACCCCTGGTAAATACCGTGAGCCGCCTTGAGAGTCACTTGGGGAATTCTACCCCGAAGCAAATCCTGATGTTTGGCTTCAATCAACACTTCTAACTGTTCGACAGACTCAACTTGAGACTGCAACCAAAATGCAACAGCTTTAGATAAAATTGAGCTAATCCATCCTGATGAATGAACCCTCTTTCGGTCTGATTGGACTGAATAACTAGACAAACTCACTCACTCACTCTCCACTAATCATCCTGTATGATAATGCTTACATTCTTGAGATGACAAGGATACAGGAACATTATATGCTAGAGGTTGTTATACTTTCTGTTATCCTCCCGACTCCATGGGTTCAAACAAGAATGCTGAAAATGAAGAGCGATATCGTCTGAGACGAACCATCTAAAATCACGCCTTCAGAACTAAGAATAATTGCTGATTGCTGTAATATTTGTACAGAGTCTGTAAAATTGTGACACAATTTAGCGTGGACTCACAATCTCAAAATTTAGATACCCGATCGGTCTATAGATATGGAGGAAAGGCTACAAAAGATAGTTGCTCATTGGGGAATTGCCTCCCGCCGTCAAGCTGAACAAATGATTTTAGCCGGACGAATTCGTGTCAACGGCATCAAAGCAGTGATGGGACAAAAAGCCGATCCCGCTCAAGACTGCATTGAAGTAGATGGTAATGTGATTCAACCCTGCCATCGACCCCAATCTGTTTATCTGTTGTTGAACAAACCGCCTGGGGTTTTGTCTACTTGTGACGATCCCAAGGGAAGACTAAAGGTAACGGATTTATTGCCTCGTGCCTTACAACAAGGTCAGGGAATTCATCCTGTGGGTCGTTTGGATGCTGAATCTACCGGAGCATTACTGCTGACCAATGATGGGGAACTGACATTCAATTTAACCCATCCTCGTCACCATATCCCAAAAACCTATCGGGTCTGGGTTGAAGGACATCCGCCCGAGACGACCTTGCAAATGTGGCGACAAGGTGTCATCCTATCCGGCAGGAAAACCTTACCTGCAACGGTACAACGGATGGGATCTCCACTACGGGGTCAAACCCAACTCGAAATTACTTTATTTGAGGGTCGCAACCGACAAATTCGCCGAGTTGCTGAACAATTGGGATACCCTGTCGCGAAACTGCACCGGATTGCAATTGGTTCAATTCAACTGAATCCTTCATCTCGCGCTAAGTTGCCTCAAGGGAAATATCGTGTTCTCACAGAGAATGAAATTCACTGTCTAAAACTTGCGTCACAGTCCCCTTCAAAACCCCGAAGTGGCAGTACTGTGACGGAGGAAAACGGCAAGCCATATAAACTGCGCGGGTTCCCCACGTAGACAGCCCCTTGTCAACCTACCTCACCGACTTAAACGTCCGCTGTACCGTTGACATCACCAACGTTCTTGTAGATCTCTCCGTCAAGCCCCAGGAGTACCGTGTATGAAAAATAGCCTATTTTCTTCAGCACACTCAAACAAAAATAACTCTCAATCTCCCTCATGTTCTGAAGCTGAGCTGGTTCAGCGATTGGTAGAAATTGGCCAACAACTTCGCCAAACCCGTGAATATCAATCCCTATCTATTCAGATGGTAGCAGCCTACACCCTGATTCGAGTGCCGCTGCTACACGCTTTAGAACAGGGTCAAATAGAAGACCTGCCTGAACCCGTTTACATCCAAGGCTTAATCAAGCGATATGGGGATGCATTGGGGTTGAATGGCTCTGAGTTGGCTCAATTCTTTTTACCCGAACCGATTGAACCCTCAATTAAATCTCCTTTAAAGTTATTATCTCTACCGCAGCTACGACCCACCCATCTCTATTTAACCTATATTTTGCTTGTTATTTGTGCGGTCAATGGTCTGTCTTACATGGTGAAATCCAATCCCCTTACAGATAGTTCCAATCAACCTGTCATTGCTGGTATTGGTCAACCTGAATCACCCAATTCAGCAGTACTAGATGGACAGTTAGTGGCTCAGTCAAACGAAGCCGTCTCAACTGCTGCTGCCAATTCCGTTTCTTCAGGTGTCAAAGCCACATCGGACTCGGTTGAAATTGCCTTAACGGTGAAAGACGAATCCTGGGTGTTAATTGAAGTTGATGGCAAAACAGAATTTCAAGGGATTTTATCCGGCGGCACTCAACAAACTTGGAAAGCGACTAAAGAGTTAGTCGTGGTTGCTGGAAATGCCGGCGGAGTTTTGATTACGGTCAATAATGGAGAAGCCCAACGTTTAGGAGAACCGGGAATGGTAGAAGAAGTCGTCTTTACCTCCAAAACCCCCAACTCTCAAACACAGAATCCGAAATCATAAAGGCTTACTGGTCATCTGTGATTCGTCATTCGTTGTTTGTCTCAGCAGTTGCAGCTATGGCTTATGCTGAGGAAGAGAGGGTGTAGACAACCGTTTATCAGCAAGCTTCAAGAACAAATCACAAAGCAAAAATGACGAATGAGAAACAACTCTCTTAACTCCTCGGTAAGCGTCCATAGGTTTCTGTCCAGAATCTGAGGCGATCGCCAATTTCATCGGTTAAAGCCCCAGGTTCAAAGCGCCAAGCCCAGTTACCTGCCGCCGTTCCGGGTTTATTCATCATGGCTTCGCTACCCAGTCCCAAAACATCTTGCAGGGGAAAAACCGCCTGATTTGCAACGCTTGCCAAGGCCAAAATAATCATATCCCAATGAATCCCATAATCTGAAGTGCTTCCCAAGTATCGAGTGACTCGAGCCTTTGCTTCGAGATCCCGATTGAGGAACCAACCCAGGGTTGTATCATTATCGTGGGTTCCGGTATACACCACCCAGTTCGGACTACTGTAATTATAAGGAAGATAGGCATTATCCCGGCCGGAGTCGAAGGCAAAATGTAAAATCTTCATTCCTGGTAGTTCAAACTGGTCTCGCAGGGCTTCGACCTCTGGAGTAATCGTTCCTAAGTCCTCTGCAATAATGGGTAAACGCCCTAATTTTTCCTCTAAGGTCTTAAAAAAGGCAACTCCTGGTGCTTCAATCCACTGACCATTCATTGCTGTTTTTTCTCCTCCAGGCACTGCCCAGTAGGCTTCTAAGCCCCGGAAATGATCGATCCGGATTAAGTCTACTAGATCCAACATCGATTCCATCCGTTGCACCCACCAAGCAAAGTCTTGCTGTTGGAGTTTTTCCCAGTTGTAAACCGGGTTACCCCACAACTGACCCGTTTCGCTAAAATAATCGGGCGGAACTCCTGCCATCAAAGCCGGTTCTCGGGTTTTTTCATCCAAGCGGAAAATATCTGGGTTAGACCAAACGTCTGCACTATCGTGGGCGACATAAATGGCCACATCCCCAAACAGTTGAATTCCCTGTTGATTGGCATATTGTTTGAGATCAGACCATTGCCGGAAAAACTGAAATTGTAAAAATTGCTGAAATAATACCTCGTCTTTGAGGCGTTCTTTCCATTTTTTGACCGCTTCGGGTTGACGACGAGCAATCTCTGATTCCCAAGTGTGCCAGCTTGCATCTTTTAGGTCAGTTTTGATTGCCATAAATAAGGCATAATCGTCTAACCAAACCGCTTTTGAAGTGCAAAACGCTTGAAACTCTTGTTCAAGTCCGGGGGGTGGATCTTTCTGGAAATGTTTAAATGCAGTTTGAAATAAGCCCATTTTGTAAGGACGAACTACATCAAAATCCACTTGTTCTAAAGGAAATTGCGGCAAATCTGCCAGATCATCTTCTGTGAGTAATCCTTCTGAGCGTAAGCGATCTGGACAAATCAGCAATGGATTTCCTGCACTGGCAGAGTAGGATAAATAAGGAGAGTTCCCGAAGCCAGTGGGGCCTATAGGCAGAATTTGCCATATTTGTTGCCCGGTATTTTTCAGAAAGTCAACAAACTGATAAGCATTTGATCCGATATCTCCAATTCCAAACCGACTGGGTAAAGATGTTGGATGCAGCAGAATGCCGCTAGAACGAGGAAAAGGCATAAACTTTCCTAAAATAACGTGTTCTTCAGAGTCTGGTTAATTTTGGATCGGGACTGGGCGAAAAATGTCCACTCTTGTTGCGATCCCCTGTTAATCAATCTTACTGCGTTGTCGCTCGCGCATCGCACTTGAAGCCGAATTTAATTCCGGTGTAACGATGACAGGTTGTTGAGACCTACGTTAATACAATTGTTGATTCAATTTCATCTAATTTTCATGATTCATTGACCCATGGCTTCACTCTTAATGCTTAAAAGCGATCTGGACAACTCGCAATCAAATACCCATTCAGGCTTTGATCATCAACTGTTATCTATTGCTTAGGTGACAGAATTCAGCGTTTTACTGTGTATTCAAGTGATAGATTGAATGTTGCTTTTAGCAATATTATCTAAGCTAGAGGATAAAGAAATTAAGGCGCAATATCTAAAGCCCGTTTCCCTCCCCATTTTTCCATAATTTGATCGTCGTAATTATCGGCGGTTTCCAATACAGCCAACACTGACGATTCTAATTCTTCTGGATCGCAAGTTGAACCGACAATTGTATGTTCAAATAAAATATCTCCTGTTTTACTCAAAGAAAACGCACCAAATAAACGTTCAGCATTTTCTTCTAATAAAAATTGGAGTAAATCGGGATTAAGTTCAGGGCTAATTACGACTTTTGAACGGGTATTAATCACAGAATCATCCTCATTCCAAGGATAAATTTTTACCTCTACCCAAGCCGAACCCATAAATAATCCAAATCCAATATCATCGAGTTTTTCCCAGGGATAATCACTAAAAAGTTCATCCATCCAACCCGCAATTTTATGATAACAGTCTTCTTGTGGTTTTGTTTCAAATTTCATGGCTATTTTATCAAATTATATTAATTTTTTATTTCAGTTTTTCTAGTATTGATCATGACATTCAATCTGACCATTTACAATAGGGATTTTTCACTAAATGAGAATTATAATAGCGAGAATCATGGGACACTTCTTCCCCAATCCAATCGGGTAAATTAATCACTTGATCTTCATCTGTTAGTTCAACCTCGGCTAAAATTAATCCTTTATTTTCACCTAAAAATTCGTCCACCTCCCAAGTTAACCCATCAATCAAAATTTTATATCTTGTTTTTTCAATTAATGGCTGTTCACATAAGGTTTCTAACATTTCTTTGGCATCTTTGACTGGAATTAAATACTCAAATTCAGCCCGGCTTGTCCCATTAGAAGGCCCTTTGATCGTGAGATAGGCAAGTTCTCCCACAATTCGTACCCGAACCGTTTTACCCGCTGCGGTTGGCAAATATCCCTGACAATAAAGCGTACCTCTGGCCAGCGATCGCCAGGCATCATTTTTAACTAAAAATTTACGTTCTATCTCAACTGCCATGATTTTTTAAAGAAAAGTCTATTTTCATCTCCTGTAAAAAAGATCTATCTCTGCTAAAAATTAGATTATCATAGTTTGGATTCATTGATTAAATCTTATTACCCATGCCACTAAAATTAAATTTCATAACAAATTTCAACCCTATCTTCTTTAATCCGACGACCCTTTCTCGTTTAATCTGTTCTCTGTTGATTATACTGCTGGGGATTAGTTTAGGAATAACCGGATGTCAAACAAATTCACAACTCACTGTTGTTGGCTTTAACGTTGAATCTGGAGATGCCGATCCGAATTTTATTGCTAAAAATCAGATTCAGCCATTGCAAAGTGCAGAAATATGGGGATTTTCAGAAGTTCAAAATCTTACCTGGCTACAAACCTTTGAGCGGGCGATGGAAACGGATAATTATATAGATTTTCAATTAATTTTAGGAACAACTGGAAATGCAGACAAACTTGCCATTATCTATAACAGTAATGACTTAGAAAAGATCGATCACTTTGAGTTAGGTTCTATTAATGTTGGCGGAAATGTTAGAGCACCTTTAGTGGCTCATTTTAAACTCAAATCGAATGGAAAAGAATTTCTGTTTATGGTGAATCATCTCTATCGTAGCCGCAATGATTTACGCCATGAACAAGCCAGATTATTAAATCGATGGGCGCAAAAACAAACCTTACCGATTATTGCAGTAGGAGATTATAATTTTGATTGGGATGTAACAAAAGGCGATCAAAAACATGATTTAGGCTATGATCTATTAACAGAGAATCAAGTCTTTAGTTGGGTTCGTCCAGAAATTATTTTAGCGACCCATTGTAGTCAAAAATATAACTCTGTGTTAGATTTTGTTTTTGTTGGGGGAACAGCTCAAACCTGGAAAGCCAGCTCAAAAATTCTTTATCCCGAAAACAGTTACTGTCCTGATGATGCTCAAAAAAGCGATCATCGCCCAGTATTATCAGTTTTTGATCTACTTTAAGATTATAAGTAAATTTGTTGTCAATTTAACGATGATTATTATAGTAATTGGTGTGTCCGGTTCGGGTAAAACAACAGTCGGAGAAAAGCTAGCCGAGATATTACAGTATGAATTTAAAGATGCTGACGATTTTCACCCGCTAGAAAATATTGAAAAAATGAGTCAGAAGATTCCCTTAAATGATCGAGATCGTCAGCCCTGGCTACAAACCTTACAAAAAGAAATTCAGCAATGGCTAGCGCAAAATCAAAATGTAGTGTTAGCGTGTTCTGCCCTCAAGCAAAACTATAGAAAACAGCTTTTAATTAATTCAGAACAGATGCGGTTAGTATATTTGAAAGGATCATTTGAATTAATCGAAAACCGTCTGAAACAACGCTCAGATCATTACATGAAAGCCGACTTATTACAGAGTCAGTTTAAAGATTTAGAAGAACCCTCAACCGCAATTAAAATCGAGATTTCCCAGCCGATAGAAAAGATTGTAGAAAAAATTCAGGCTCAACTGTAATATATTAACGAAGGAAGAAGGAAGAAGGAAGAAGGAAGAAGGAAGAAGGAAGAAGGATTAATTTACATACAAATATTACACTTCTTCAAACTTCGGCTTTTCCCTCAACATCCGACGCAGTCGGTCGAGTTTTAGAGAGATTGGAGTTGAACCACTCCCTCACCTGTAATGAGACTGAAGTACATTTTTACAAAAAATACTATAAAAACGCTACACTAATAACTACAAAGGCAAAAACAACCGATAATCGCGTTAGGAAATATTTTTTTATTTCTTAATCTGCCAATCTGTAAATTTACTTTTAGAATAATAAATAAGTAATTATGCACAAAATAGGAAATGATTATGACTCAGAAGTTACCTAAAACCGCTGTTTCCCTTTCAGATCGGGAACTACAGGTGGTTGATTTGATCGCCAGTGGCTTAACAAACCAAGAAATAGCAGAGAAGTTAGAAATCAGCAAACGTACTGTAGACAACCATATCAGCAATATTTTAACCAAAACCGCAACCGATAACCGCGTGGCGTTGGTTCGTTGGGCGTTGCAATGGGGTAAAGTCTGTTTAGAAGATATTAACTGTTGTGTGCTACCCACAGCCAATCCTCAACCGGAGGAGACACCCGTCACTTCTGTTGAGTAACAGATTTGGGTATCCATTCATCATTTATGCAAACAGCCAATCAAAATCAACTCCATTATCAACTTTACTGTCCTCAATTACCCTTAGCGGTGTATCGAGAAGTTGCGACTCATCTGCGGCAAGTTGAAGGCGTAACAACTCAATTGCATCCCATGCCGACGACTCAAGCCGAGTCAGGACTTGATGAATTTGATTATCTACAAAGCCAGGTGGGAAGTTTATCCATTCAATACCATCAAGATATAGGTCCGATGATTCGTCAGCAGGTGGATCGGATTTTAGCCTATTATAGCGATCGCTACGGTTGTTGGAAATCGATGTAATCTTAATTTAGTGGTTCAAGCAAAAGTTGAGCCACTCACAAAACACGAAAGTAGCGTTGATGATAAGAATATAAGAACAATGGACTCAATTCAAGCATTACGGGGAACTCGGGATATTGGCACCGATGAAGTCGGATATTGGCAACAACTAGAATCTACCGCTAGAACCATTTTAGCCGCCGCCAACTATCAAGAAATTCGTACCCCGATTTTTGAACAAACAGCACTATTTGAACGAGGAATTGGGGAAGCCACAGATGTAGTGGGTAAAGAAATGTACACATTTACAGATCGTGGCGATCGCTCAATTACCCTTCGTCCGGAAGGTACTGCTGGAGTCGTGCGATCTTATATCGAACAGAAACGCTACGCTGAGGGGATTCAACGACTGTGGTATACAGGCCCCATGTTTCGCTATGAACGGCCTCAGGCGGGACGACAACGGCAGTTTCATCAACTCGGGGTAGAGTTACTCGGCAGCGGATCTCCTCGGGCAGATGTCGAAGCGATCGCCATTGCCAGTGATATTTTACAGGCATTAGGATTAAAACGATTAAACCTCGATCTCAACTCAGTCGGTAACCGAGAAGATCGAACCCGATATCGCCAGGCCCTAGTGGACTATCTCACCCCTTACAAAGATGATCTCGATGCCGACTCTCAAGATCGTCTCACCCGTAACCCCTTGAGGATATTAGATAGCAAAGATCCACGCACCCAGGAAATTGCCAGCAATGCCCCGAGTATTTTAGATTATTTGGCAGATCAGTCTCGCCAGCACTTTGACACCGTCCAACAACTGTTAAATGATTTAAGTATTTCCTATCGTTTAAATCCCCGTCTGGTCAGAGGTTTGGATTATTATACCCATACCGCATTTGAAATTATTTCTGATGATTTGGGGGCGCAAGCCACGGTTTGTGGTGGGGGTCGGTATGATGGCTTAGTGACGGAGTTAGGTGGCCCCGAGACTCAAGCGGTGGGGTGGGCAATGGGACTTGAACGGTTGATCTTGCTATTGCAAAAATTACAACCCCTTCCCCCTGCCGTGCTAGATTTTTATGTGGTTTCTCGCGGAGAGGCTGCCGAAGCGATCGCCCTTGTTTTAAGTCAAAAATTACGACTTCAGGGCTTCAAGGTCGAATTAGACTTAAGTGGAAGTGCATTTGGTAAGCAGTTTAAGCGTGCAGACCGCAGCGGAGCGATCGCCTGTTTAGTCCTCGGAGACAGCGAAGCCGAAAACCAAACCGTTAATTTGAAATGGTTAAAAACAGGACAACAACAACAGATGGCGCAGTCGGAACTATTAGGGCAACCTGAACAAATGCGTGAGAAAATTAACGCCCAGGTTGAGATCGGTTGAACCCGCCTGGGATAACTTTTAACTCAATTAAATAACTTTCTCAGTCGATTATAGTACCAATTTTTTCTCTATCTTTCCCAAAATAATCAGGGTAAAAAACACGAGTTTTAATCAATAGAGTATTTTGTACTGCAATAGCGTTTAACGACTGAATCGGAGATGCTCGGGCATCAAAAAGACAAGAAAGACAACTCAGTTTATTCAGTTGACTTGATTTCTGATAGGGCGTAACGAGCAATGGCTAAACTCATACGCGCCTGCTCAACCTCCGACATTTCAGCCCATTGAGTTGATTGAATTTCTGCTTCAGATCCCAACATTGAAAACGCAAACGGTCTAGCTAAAACATATAAATCTTCTGCTTGCCATTGTGGTAAAATATCTTGTACACAAGCCACTAACCCGTCGGCTAAAGAAACACTACAATCTGACATTTTTTCTCCAACTTCTGCCGCAGCTTCTGCTAAGCGATCTAACAAATCTCGAGGCACCTGATCGGCAAATCTGTGTAGCAGAGATTGTTGTAATGTGGTGGCAATGTAGAGTTGTTCGACTCTTGAAAAAAACGTTTGAGAACGTTGATCAATTTCACTATCTGTGAAACAATCGGATAACTCAAATTCTGTTTCTAATTCTGTCAAATAGGCGACTGAATCTGGATGTGTAGGATGCCAAGGATAGGTATTTTCCTCCTCAAATAATGCCTGAAGTAAATCTAAATCTGTTTGATTTGAATGACTTTTAGAATGAGTCGTCATTGGTCGGTGTCCTTAGCGTGAATTGGATTAATAATACATAGGGGGTTAGTGGAATTTTACCGCGTTGTCGCGTTCACCTTAGCACCGGATTTTACATCCGGTGTACTGATGACCAGGAATAACCCAGTTAATTCCTCCGTTTTTATCTTAGAATGACTCAGAATGACTCAGAATGACTGAGAGTCATAGAACTACAGCATATTTAGATTATTTTCCGAATTCTGAATAAATTTAAGCGGTGGTGTAGTTGTCATGTTGACTATCTTCTCATAATGATCAACGTTTCTAGCTACAGTCATCCTCAACGTTATTCCGTAATCTCTCTGGGCAAAACTTTTGTTTTCTCTGTCTATGGCAGGTTACCGAACACCCCTATTTAGGGTCTATCATAAATAAATTATGAATTGTCATGTGTGTGTGTAGTTATGGTGACTCAAGGTACTCCGGACAAAGAAAAATTCTTCATTGTGGGAATTGGTGCTTCAGCCGGTGGCGTACAAGCATTAGAATCATTCTTTGACAGTTTACCGGATAATCCTAACGGCGCTTTCGTGGTTGTACAACATCTTTCCCCCAACCACCGCAGCATGATGACAGAAATCTTGCAGCGACAAACCACTTTACCCGTGGAAGAAGTACAAGATCAAGTACTCCTAGAACCTGCTAAAGTCTATGTTTTACCCCCTCGAAAATCCCTGATCCTCGAAGATCGCAGGCTTCATTTAGAAGATAGTTCAGAGTCTCCCCGTAACCCCATTAATCGCTTTTTCCAGTCTCTGGTAGATGGCTGGGGAGAACGAACCATTGCGATTTTACTCTCCGGTACAGGCAATGACGGTACAGAAGGGTTACAAGCGGTGAGTCGGGCTGGAGGAATTGCTTTAGTACAATCTCCCGAAACGGCTCAATTTACCAGTATGCCAACGAGCGCCATCCCAAGCGGTTTAGTGGATGAAATCCTATCTCCGCAAGATCTCGCCCAAACCGTATATGAACTGATTCGATTTTCCGAGAATTTTCCAGAATCAAAAGTCAGTGATGCCAGCTTAATCGATCCAGAACAACTCCAACAAATTTTAAATATATTAGCAGAACGGGAAGAAATAGATTTTTCTCATTATAAAGTCAGCACCCTCAGCCGCCGCATTCATCACCGCTGTGCTTTAACTCGTAATAATAGTATCGAAACCTATTATCGTCTTTTAGAAGACTCAGAAGAAGAGCAAAAACTATTGCGTCAAGATCTGTTAATTGGGGCGACTTGTTTTTTTCGAGATCGCGAAGTCTGGGACTATTTAAAACGGGAAGTTATCCCCCAACTCATCGCCAAACTACAACCTCAACAACAACTTCGGATTTGGGTTTCTGCCTGTGCCACGGGTGAAGAAGCCTATTCTATGGCAATTATCGTCGATGAAGTGATTCGCCAACTGCAAAAAAACATCCAGGTAAAAATTTTTGCAACAGATCTTGATACCAATGCGCTCGAAATTGCCGCTCAAGGAACTTATCCAGAAAGTATTACCAATGATGTTTCACCCCAACGCTTAGAGCGTTACTTTGATTATCAAGGGGATGGCTATCAAGTCAAGCGCAGTCTTCGGGAAATGCTGATTATTGCGCCTCACGATCTGACTAAAAATGCGGGTTTTTCTAAAATGAATTTGGTAAGCTGTCGTAATGTTTTAATTTATATGCAGCCTCAGCTTCAACACCAAGTTTTACGACTACTGCATTTTGCTTTAGCGCCTAAAGGAGTCTTATTATTGGGTAGCTCGGAAACATTAGGTAATTTAGCAGAAGAATTTGCGACTCTCAATCAAAGATGGAAAATCTTTCAGAAACACCGAGAGACACAGCTTTCATTGTTGCCGCTTACCCGACAGGCTATTATGACTCCCCTAAAAACATCTGTCCAAACCAAAGCCCGGCAACAGCAACTAGATCGCTTACTGGGTAATGTTTTCCAGCTTTGCTTACCCGAACGGAAAATCACTTGTTTGCTGGTTAACGCCGAAAATCAACTGATACGAGTCTTTTATAATGCGGCGCATCTTCTAGAATATCCCATTGGAGAAGCGAATTTAGATGTTACAGAAATTGTGCATTCGGCTTTAAAACTTCCCTTAACGACAGCCTTGCATCGTACTCGACGAGACAACCAATCAGTTTTATACACCGGAATTAAGATACAACAAGATGAAGAAGTTCTCAGCATTACCATGCGAGTGGGAACCGATGATAATGGCAGCCGCAGCACAGAGCATCAGGTGATTGTTGTGATGGAGATAGAAGCGCCTCAAGTTCCCTCCAATACAGCGCTACGGTTTGATTTAGACGAAGAAGCGGCTCAGCAAATTACAGAGTTAGAATATGAACTACAACAAACTCGCGAAAATCTACAAGTTGCGATTGAAGAATTAGAAACGTCTAACGAAGAACAACAGGCAACCAATGAAGAATTATTAGCGTCTAATGAAGAATTGCAGAGTACAAATGAAGAACTGCAATCTGTGAATGAAGAGCTTTATACCGTTAATGCGGAATATCAATCTAAAATTCAAGAACTGACTCGCCTCAATAATGATATTGATAATTTATTACGAAGTATTGAAATAGGCGTTGTTTTTCTCGATGTAGATTTGAATATTCGTAAGTTTACTCCGGCTGCCACTCGAACGATTAATATTAAACCCACAGATATTGGTCGTCCGTTGAGCGATTTAACCAATAGTTTAGACTGTGCGAATTTAGTTGAGATTTTACAACAAGTTAATCAAACCCAAGAACCCGAAGAACATGAAGTAAAAATTACTCAGTCTGATAAATATATGTTGATGCGAGTTCATCCTTATATTCAAGACGGCATAGAAAGTGATGGAATTGTGATTACCTTCGTTAATATTAGTGAATTAAAGCAAGCTCAAATTGATTTACAACAAGCCAATGAAATCTTAGAAAATTTGTATAATACTAGTCCCGTGGGATTATGTTTGCAAAATAGCCATTTGAAATTCCTGCGAGTCAATCAAGCTTTAGCTGAGATTACGGGCTCTTCGGTACAACAGCATCTGGGTCATACTCTCCAGGATATTGCCCCGGAATTAGCAGAGCAAGTCGATCCACTGTTACAACGGGTGATTCAAACCGGTCAACCGATTTATAATGTGGAAATTCGCGGCTGGACTTCTGCAAACGCTGATACACAACGCTATTGGACGGCAAACTACTATCCCGTTGATTTTTTGCGAGATGGTCGCGGGGTTGGGGCAGTCGTGATTGAAATTACCGGGCGAGTACAGGCGGAATTGGCGTTACGGCAGAGTGAAGCGAAGTTACTCGAAGCCCAACGACTGGCTAAACTGGGAAGCTGGGAACTTGAACTCCAGAAAGATTTAGACCTAGAAACAGCCCAACCGGAATGGTCTGAGGAATTATTTCGTATCTATGGGCTAGAACCGATTCAGCCTTCCCCCAGCTTTGCTCAATTACTACAATATCATCCCCCAGAAGATCAAGCGGTTCTGCGACAAGCGTTGAATGGTTTGATGCAATATGGTATTCCGTTTAGCCTGGATATCAAGTATATTGATGCTTCCCAAAATCTGCATTATCTCAATATGGTGGCTCAGGCTATTCAATCTCCAGAGACCCAGATGACTCGGCTGTATGGTACGGTAATGGACATCACAGAGCGAAAACAGATTGAAACAGAACTGATTCGCCAAAATGAATCCTTAGAAGAAGCCATTGCAGTGGCACAAGCCGCAGATTCAGCCAACCAAGCCAAAACTGAGTTTCTGACAAATATGAGTCATGAAATTCGTACACCGATGAACTCTATTTTAGTGGCTAGCGAACTGTTACAGAGAACCCAACTTGAATATCAGCAGCAACAATTGTTACAGACTTTAAAATCAAATGGCGAACACTTATTATCGATTATCAATGATATTTTAGATTTATCTAAGTTAGAAGCCCGTAAGTTACGACTAGAACATTGCCCATTTTGTCTGAGTCATGTATTGCAATCTCTAAGCGATTCATTCAGTTCTCAGATTCAAAAGAAAGGGTTATATCTACAATTTGAAACCGCTGCCGATGTGCCAGAAGAATTGGTGGGTGATGATTTTCGGCTACGGCAAATTCTAAATAATTTAATTAGCAATGCTTTGAAGTTTACCTCCACTGGCGGAATTAAAGTTACCGTTATACATCAAGCCGATGCTAATCTTGGCAACTCGGGGATCATGCTCCACTTTAGCGTCGAAGATACAGGAATTGGGATTGATCCGATTCATCAAGATCATCTATTTAGTCCTTTTACTCAAGCGGACTCCTCCATCACTCGTGAGTTTGGCGGTACTGGCTTAGGACTGACTATTTGTCGTCGAATTGTAAAATTAATGCAGGGAAATATTGGCTTTGAGAGTACCCCAGGACAAGGTTCAACTTTTTGGTTTAATATTCCATTTGAAGATGGGAATGTTTCCAGTGTCTCAGAAGTCCCGCAAGCTTCACAAACCCTTAGTATGACTACCTCTTCTCCACAGGATACAGCAATGCCGAAAATTTTAGTCGTAGAAGATTATGAAGACAATCGCACTTTATTTGTGATGCTATTATCCAGTTTAGGATATCTTGCCGATGCTGTGGCAAACGGTGCAGAATGTTTAGAACAAATGGCGACTCAAGATTATGATCTTGTGCTGATGGATTGTCAAATGCCTGTGTTAAACGGTTACGACACCACACAACAGTTACGACAACGAGAAGGCAAGCAAAAACATACCATTATTGTTGGATTAACGGCTCATGCGATGGAAGGCGATCGCCAAAAATGTCTCGATGCCGGGATGGATGACTATCTCAGTAAACCCATCAGTATGGAGACTTTAGCAGAAGTGATAGAACATTGGACTCAGTGAAGGCTAAATTCTCTTTAACTGATAATCAATCCAAAAATAATTCGGTTACAGCCCATTAACAGCCGAAGAAGATAGAAAGAAACTTCTCAGTTAGGGTAATCTATCCTTGGTAAGAAGTTATTTTTGCGAAATACTATTCACCCTTAAATTCTATAATCGCGATCGCTATGGTGCAAAAACTTCAGCTTAAACGTAAAAGAACTCTATTCTCGGCTTGGCAGGAAGTTGATAGCTGGCTATTTTTAATCACAATTGGTTTAACAATTTTAGGCGGAGTCATGATCCGCAGTGTAGAATTGCACCAGGGATTAACAGACTGGTGGCAACACTGGATTATGGGCGGTGTTGGGACAGCACTAGCTTTGCTAATCGCCCGGAGTCACTACGAACGCTTAATTCAGTGGAAATGGATCATTTATGGCGCAACCAATATTGCCTTGATCGCAGTTCAGTTTGTGGGTACAACAGCCCTCGGGGCGCAACGCTGGATTAATATCGCTGGATTTCATGTCCAACCCTCAGAATTTGCCAAAGTTGGGGTAATTATTACCATTGCCGCCCTCTTACACGATCGGGTGACACCAACTTTATTAGATATGATCCGAGTGTTGGCGATCGCAGCGGTTCCATGGGGACTGGTGTTTATCGAACCCAACCTCGGAACTTCGTTAGTATTTGGGGCAATTACCCTAGGGATGTTGTACTGGGGAAATGTTCATTCAGGCTGGTTAGTCCTGCTGGTTGCCCCGGCTTTCTCAGCGCTATTATTTAATCTTTATCAACCTGCCGGGATTATTTGGGCGGTTTTAATTGGGTTTGTGGGTTGGTGGAGTTTACCCTGGCGATGGTTAGGGGGGCCAGCGGCTCTATTGATGAACTTAGGCGCTGGTAAACTCGGGTTTACGTTGTGGAATGTATTGCAAGATTATCAGAAACAGAGAATTACCGGATTTCTCAATCCTGAGCAAGATCCCCTCGGTTCAGGATATCACCTGATTCAATCTCGCATTGCCATTGGTGCCGGACAATTATTCGGCCGAGGACTCCATCAAGGAACCCAAACTCAACTCAATTTTATCCCAGAACAACATACAGATTTTATATTCTCTGCCATTGGTGAAGAATTAGGCTTTGTCGGTTGTCTGTGTGTATTACTAGCATTTTGGCTCATTTGCTGGCGGTTAGTGATGATTGCCATTACTGCTAAAGATACGTTTGGATCGTTGCTAGCGATCGGAGTATTATCAATGCTGGTATTTCAGGTGTTTGTTAATATTGGCATGAATATTGGACTCGCTCCGGTAACCGGTATTCCCTTACCCTTTCTCAGTTATGGTCGTTCGGCTTTACTGAGTAATTTTATTGCTATTGGACTTGTCCAGTCTGTGGCAAACCATCGACAGCGTCTGAAGTTTCAGTAAACCTCTCCTGGAAGGAAGTGATCAAATAGTCCCTGCCAAGATAAAAGGGGGAGAGCATTCGTTCCCTCTCCCCTCCTGGGAGGGGCTAGGGAGAGGTAGAGAGGGCTAGGGAGAGGTAGAGAGGGCTAGGGAGAGGTAGAGAGGTTTGTTTTAGATTCGTCTCCCTCACGTTACCTTATAAGCCTGGTGAAATGCAGACAGATAAGACAATGAAAGCTGCTGTTTGCTGAGTTGTTTGAATCGATCTTTTAATGCAATAAACAATGTTTGGCGTTGCTGTGGTTCTAATTTAATGTAGGGTGATAATGTACTTAAAAGTGCAATATATTCATCAACAGTATAAGTAACATCACAAATACAGGAATGATTAACTAATCCTTGAAATAAACCAGAATCTATTATTTCTTTTCCAAATTGCTGTAAATTGTGACGATAAAAATCATGAGATTGATATTCGGCTAAATCCGGTGCATATATCTGATAAACGTCTATTAATTTTTGATGGATTTCATCACTCGGTTGTGGCGGAGTATTCCATAATAAAATTAAAGAGCCATTCTGTTTTAATGCAAGAGATGCTTTTAAACAACGAATATCGGGTGACATCCAATGAAAAGAAGTTGTGGCGATAACTGCATCAAATTGTTGAGGCTGCAATTCCCAATTTTCAAAGGTTGTCTGAATAATCTCAACATGAGGATAAGAAGAACAGTTTGCTAGCGCCAATTCACAGGCTGCTGGACTCGGTTCAAGGCACACCAGAGAAAATCCTCTTTTAGCAAGTTCTACTGTGGCAATACCTGGCCCGCATCCTAGCTCTAAAATATGAGCATCCGTTGGTAACTGAGCCGCTTCTAAAGCCCGATCAATGATAGTTTGAGGATAACGCGGCCTAACGCGATCGTAAGCAACTGCCGATCCGCTATACCAATTCTGTCTTTGTTCTGTTGTGTAAGTACGGGACAGTTGAGAATACCAGCTAGAAATCGAATCTTTCTCTGTCATAATCGGAGCAATCAAAGAATGACTTTTATCTTTTATGATTGTGCCATATTTATATTTTTTGACTCAGAGAAACGATTAATTGAATCAAAAGCTCAAAAATGTAACTTTAAATGATCGATAATTAATTGACCATCAAAAGTCGAAAACATTACCTTATAAATGTCTTCTGCCTGAATCTTTAGTAACGTTGGAGGCAGGACGGAAGCGGTAACTGTCCTTGATTCTGAAGGCGGTGTTTGAGTACTAGCAATTTCTTGGTTATCGGCATTAAATGCAGATAAAATAGTCGATTGAGAACTGATGATCCGAGCTTCAATATATCGTAGGGGATGGTGAAAGTGAATTTCTACAAACCCACTGTTCGGCCCGCTCATTAACACAACTTGATCGGGTTTGGTGATAAAAGCGGGGTTAGACGGTTGTAGTGCGATCGCATTTTTAAATGTAATTCCCCACAGATCAAACTGATTTTCGACTGTCTCGAAACAATTTAAGGCTTCAAGTTCTAGCTGCACTATAGTTGAACTCGGGGGAGGGGCTGGTTTAAATTTTGGGCTGACTCTTTGGGGAGACACAGTTAACGTTTGTTCAAAACCCCATCTATGAGTACATCTAGACTGCTTCGGTGCTTTCATAAATTTAGTGGCGTTGCTGTGCTGGTCAAGGAGCAGCGTTTTCATCAGTTGATATCCTCTGTAAAATAGGTTTGCAATTCTAGATGATTTGACAGCCATACCGCAAGACGACAGGCTGTTAATCAATCACAACTAGCAACCTCTTCTTTCCATAGATGTGATATTCAAGCCTCAACCCCTTTTATCCGGACACTGATAAAAATTCTTTATCTTCCGACGGAAACTTTGAGGTTTCGATTATAGAGGGTTTGTATCATGAAGGGTAATACCCCCTATTATAGAAAATTTTTGGAATATTTTGGCAACGGATGAACTTTTAGGTTGTTTTTGGACAGAAGAGGAATAGTCCGGCTCATCAGTCCCTTCTATTGAGATAAAACACTCTATATTCCTGCTTAATGTTTTATCTAATATTCTAAAGTTCTCTAACTTTTTTTATAAATTTAATCGGATAATAAAATCACTCTGTTTGTTAGTTAGAATCAGAGATTACGGAAACAAGGTTATTGATTTTGTAGTGATCTCTAGCTGCACTATTTTTTAGACCTTATGTCGCGATCAAAGAAAGACTCAAGTGGATTTGGATGTGCAAGTATTCCCTTCTCTGTTATTTTGCTAATTTTAGGGGGAGGATATTGGCTATTTACACAGCGAGATAAAATAGAAATTAGTCGTTATTTTCCGGATGATTTACAAGCAAATATTCCGTTTTTAAATTCTTCTGCATCTGAGAATTCATCCCCCACTCCTATCTCATCTTCTCAGACTTCAACCACTGAAGAAAAACAGCAATCAATTCCGCCATCATCCTCAGAAAATCAGGCAGTTTCTCCACCTCCAACTTCTGCTACTCCTCAGAATCAAAACAATGATAAAAAATTACCGCTAGAAGTCGCAAAAGAAATACCCACCGTAACAACTCCTTCACCTCAAACCCCTTGGGAGAAAAAAGCGATTCGAGGAATATATTTAAGTCGCTATCAAATTACAAATAATGCCAGCGAAGCAATGATTCGGCAACGAGTTCGTTATTATCGAGATCGAGGTATTAATACGATTATTCATGGGGTTTGGGGCAATGCTTGCACGATGTATAATAGTGAAGTCATGCAGCGAAAACTCGGTTATGAAAGTTGTCCGAATCTGTTTCAAGATCAGTGGCTACATTGGTTAATTGATGAAGCCCATAAACAGGGAATGGAAGTTCATGCTTACTTTGAAAAAGGAATTAAAATAGATGAAAATAGTCCGGCTTTTAATCTAGCAGTAAAGCAAGGTTGGATTGTTCCGGGTATAGATCGAACCCATCCCGGCGTTGAACATTTTGTGCTGAATATTAGTAATCCTGAAGTTGCTAAGTTTTTTACTGATATTGTGGTAGAATTTGTGCAGAAATACCCCACAATTGATGCAGTTCAATGGGATGATTATTTAGGATATCATGCGGAGTTACCTGGAGATATTGATCGCACACCTCAACTAACAAGTTTTGTGCAAAATATGATTAAAGAAATGAAAGCGGCAAATCCTAATGTTAGCTTTGATATTTGTCATCATAACCCTTATTGGGCAAAACGATATTTTGCCGCAGACTGGAAAACTTGGGGGGTAGATCGAGTGTTTATTCAAGTATATGGTGAGGAAAATTTTGAGGATGAATTGAAGTATGTTGAGGCATACAATGGAATTTCAATTAGTGAACGACAATTTGATCGCTTAGAGGAATTAATTGATAATTCAAAAGTTGAGAGTATTTTATTTTTTCCTTTGTCTGGAAAACCTCAAGAAATGGCAGAGGAAATTAACAGTATAGCGATACGGGAATAGGGTTTAGGGTGTAGTAAATAGAGATAAAAAGGCTTTCCGTTTCTCCTGTAAAGATGTAATATATTACGTTTCTACTGTCTCGCAATACGGGCGCATGCAATGCGCCCCTACCTGACTGCTTACTTTAGGTTTCAGAGAATGAATTAAAACTTTCTTCTCCAATTTGATCGGGGGTTATTCCTGGAATAATGGCTAAGATTTCACCACTATTTGTGATTTTAATTTGAGTTTGCCCCTCGACAGTTGTAATATTCAATTGATTGAAATTGAGTTGAGTTAAACTAAACCCATCTATACCGGGTTGAAAATCTGCAATGAAATCTGTTCCCGTTTCAGCGACCAATAAAAAGCGATCGCGTCCTTCTCCACCCACTAATGTATCATTTCCTAAGTCTCCCGCAATGAAATCATCTCCTGCTTCACCCGTGATTAAATCCGAATCTTTACCACCATAAATACTATCATTTCCTTCACTGCCTAAAATCGTATCTTCTCCTCGGTTACCAAATAACAAATCATTGCCTTTACCGCCGCGAATAAAATCAATATCGCTAAGATTATCATCCGGTAAAGTATCTCCGACACCGCCAAATAGCGTATCATCACCATCGTTACCGTAGAGGTTATCATCTCCTTGACGCGCAAATAATAAATCGTTATCTAAATTGCCGTAGAGATTATCATCCGCTTCAAGTCCGGTGAGAGTATCATCTCCTTGAACCCCAATTAACTGATCATTTTCAGGAGTTCCGGTTAAATTATTGGCGCTATTATTACCAATAAAATTATTACTGACAGAATTAGGCGGACGAATTGGAATGTTAATTTCTGGGGGTTGACTGCCGCCATTTCCATTGCCATTTCCATTGCCATTTCCATTACCATCACCATCTCCTGGTAACGGTGGAATTTCGGGAATATCAGGTAAATTTAATTCTGATACTGTTAAAATAAATTCATCTGTAATGGTCTCTTCTCCATCATCGGCGGTTACCGTGACGTTAAAATCACCTGAAGCTGTGGTCGCGCCAATAATAACTCCCGTTTGTGAATTTAAAGTAATTCCAGGGGGTAAACCGCTACTGGTAAAGGTGAGAATATCCCCATCTTCATCGACAAAGTTATCATCAATTTCTATACTAAATCCGGATTGAACTAATGCGGCTTGGTCACCAATGGGTTCAACCACGGCGGGGGGAATATTCGGTGGCCCAATATTAACCCGGACGGAAGCGGTTTCTATCTCGCGGCTAAAGGCTGTATTACCGCCATTTTCGCTGGTATCGGCAATGTCTCCATTTGTTCCCGTTGTTGCATCCCAACCCCGGAAGGTAATGCCTTGATCGACGGTTCCGCTGCTAAAATTATTATTGGGAATAAATCGAATTGCTGCCGATGCTGTTAATAACCGCGCCGTGGTTTCAGTGGGTGTATTAAATGCCGTCCAAGTCGTACCATTATCAATAGAATATTCCCAAGTTCCGTTACTATTATCAACCGCAGTAACAGCAATTCCTAACGGATCGTTATCCACATCGGTAATAGTATTTTCAACTAACTCAGAGACTAAAGTTCCTGGATTTTCGGTAGCGGTACTATCGACTGGATCTAAACGAGTCTCAGCGCTATTATCTAAAACGGGGGCATTATTTAATGGGGTGATTTGATAAATGGTAGTACTGCCGCTAATATCATTATTAACAACCAGTAAATTATTACCAATATAAGTAATTTCTTCTGGCCCTAAATCACCTACGGCGGGATTTAAGACTTCCGTATCGGGGTCAAACGGTTCAACGGTAAAATCACGATTATTAATATATTGAACTTGTACAGGATTATTAGGATCGGTAATATCATAAGCAAATACTCCTCCCACCCGTTCTAAACCGATAAACGCATAGGTTTTGTCTTCAATGGTGGCAATTTCTATGGGTTCGGGTTCCGATCCTCGGTTATCGCTACGGTTATCAAAGGTATTATTATCTTCGTCAGCGTTAAAAAAGTCAGGGAGTTGTTCAGCAATCTTTTGTTCAAATTCATCCCCACTATCAAACACTAAAGTTAAGCCATCTCCTCCAACTTGCCAAATTGAAAATGAACGTCCCCCAAAGGTATAGAGTTGATCAAAATCTCCATCTCCATCAATATCTCCGAGGGTATCGGTGACTTCCAGACGACCTAAATTTTCATCTTCCTGTAAAGTCGCGGCATCCGGAAACGCTTCGGGGTCTAAAGTTAAATCTTTGATACGGAATTCTTCACTATACCCGTCATAATTACGATTGCTTCCTTCATTTGCCGCGACTAAATAAGTGACTCCTTCTACTTCATAAACATTGATGGCATCGGGTTGATAAATCGAGAAGAGATTTTCATAGGTCGTAATATTAATCCCATCATCGCGATCGCTGACATCTAAGCCATTTCCTGCTAGACTATTATCTTTAAAACCTAGCGGTAAAATATCTGTAATCGTTGCTGAATTAATATCTAAAACCGCAATCGCGTTATTTTCTTGTAAGGTAATATAGGCGGTATTAGAATCTTCCGTGACACCAATATATTCCGGTTCTAAATCCTGGGATACGCTTGCATTTAGCCCAAATATTCTTACGCCTGCATCGCGTAATTCGTCAATTTGATTGTTAAATGCGGTAAAATCAGCGGTGTTAACGGTTTGGGTTGCAACATCAATAACACTAATTGATCCTTCAGGATCGACAGTATATTCTTCGTTGGGTTCTCCTTCATTGGCTACTATTATAGTGCTGCCGTCGGGGGTAAAGGTCAACATATCCGGTAATGGCCCGACTTCTACCGATCCTTGAATCTCTCCTTGAGTGTTGAGAAAGACAACCTGACCATTTGCCTGTGTATCTTCAGCGGCGATCGCCACTACAATCAGATTATTATTAATGGCAATACTATTGACAGCCGCGCCAAAATCTGCAAGCGAAATGGATTGAGTTAAGGTGGGATTACTCGGATCGCTAGCATCTAAGATATCAATAGTGATACTGGCTTCGTTAACGACGTATAACTGTTGAGTGGTGGCATCGAAAGCAGCGGATTTACTACTGGAAGTATTGCCAGACTGATAAGTTCCTAAAACCGAAAGTAGATTTTGAGTCATTGTTCTATTGTCTCTCTCAGAATAAAAATGCTAAATTTATAAAGATGTTATATTCTATTTCATCTATAAATTGATATTGAATTGCGCTCTGGCAAATATCAGAACTTTATCAAATAATCAGTAAATTGAGGGATTCTAGTAAACTAGCATATAGTCTAGGCTAACAAAAAGTATTAATAAGATTTTCTCCATGAACAGTTATGATTGGGTTGTGGTGGGTGCAGGTATCACGGGCGCGGCGGTGAGTTATGAACTGATGCGACAGGGATTTAAAGTCCTTTTGGTGGAAAAAGATCACCATTTACGAGGTGCCACCCGCTATAGCTATGGTGGACTGGCTTATTGGTCAGGGACAACCGAATTAACTCGCACACTGTGTCAAGAAGGACGCGATCGCTATCAAACATTATCTCAGGAATTAGGAGCAAAAACTCAATTTCGAGAACTTAATTTATTGTTAACCATTGCCGCAGAGGAAGATCCTCAGTCAGTGGCGGCCCGCTATCGAGAGTTTACCACTCCCCCACAATTATTAACAGTGGCAGAAGCTTGTGAAATGGAACCTTTGCTGAATCCTGATGCCATTTCTGGGGCGTTAACAGTCCGTCATGGTCATGTTTCACCCGATAAAACCAACGCGGCTTATTTACAAGCGTTTAAGCGTCTTGGGGGTGAAATAAAAATAGCTGAAGTCAAGGGATTAATTCAACAGAATAATCAGATTTCAGGTGTTCAAACCACCGAAGGAAATTACCACAGTCAAAATGTTTTGATTTGCGCGGGTGGCTGGAGTCGTCAGTTATTAAAATCAGCCGGAATTCATGTTAGAGTGCATTTTACCCATACAGAAGTCTTAGAAACATCACCCGTTGATGTACAATTAAGCACCCTGATTATGTCGGCTGGGATGGAACGATTTCAACTCGAAGCCGATGCCACCAAACCCGAACTTGAATATTTATGGGATAAACCGGGTAATGAAATAGTCCCTTTAATTATTGATAGAAGTGTGGTTCAATTTTTAGATGGTCGCATGAGAATAGGTCAACCTTCTCGGATTGTAACCGATCCTTATGCCAAAATTAATCCAACAGAAAGTGAGTTTATGATTCGGCAAGCCATTGGTGAAATTTTACCCGATTTAGAAAACTTACCTGCAACTTGGTCACATTGTTTAGTTGCCTTTACTCATGATGGTTTACCAATAGTCGGCGAAGTGCCAAATTATCAAGGGATTTATATCTTTTCAGGATTCAGTAATCCTTTAGTCTTTGTACCCCCTTTAGCCCAACGATTTGCTAAATTTGTCACAGGAAAATCTGATGCAATTGTTGAAGAATGCTTTCCGAGTCGATTTCAATAAATCTAGCTAAATCCTTAAGCGTTGATCAATATAATGTGACTTAAATCCCAGATTGAGAATGAGAAATTTGTGTGCTAAACAACTTATCCCAAAACGTAAAATATAGCCCGTAATGCACTGTGTATTGGCGATGATGGATAGCATGATGGGTTGAACCAATGAGCCATTTTCCTAGCCAGTGATTGGGAAATGAAGCAGGAAATATCTCAAACCCTAAATGATTCCAAACTGACCAAATTGTCATGGTGAGAAGTACAGCCAGTAAGGTAAAGAAATGCAGTGGAATGATTAAAATAATACCCACAAAAAATAACGCTTGAATGAAAGCTTCTGGCACATCAAAAGCAAAGGATGTCCAGGGAGTGGGTGCGTCCGAACGGTGGTGACCACTATGTATCCATTTGAATAGCAACGGATGGTGAAATAAGCGATGGAGAAAGTAAAAATATGTATCCTGAATTAATAGTATCCCCAGAAAACTAACTCCTAAATACCACAGTCCATATTGATGTAAATCTGTGTATAAAAGGGTGATTCCTTGATGATATTCCTTCATCATGAAAGCTGCGCCGAGGGCAAAAACGACCGCAGACAAAAGAGACATTTTGATCTCTCGATGAATTGACTGGCGCAATGGAGGCGATCGCCGTAAACTTTTTAGAGTAATAAATTTACCTAAAATCGAATAAAACAGCCAATATGTACCTCCTGCAATCAAGAAATAGCGGATAACAATAACCCCGAACAAGACAATCCAATAGAAACCAAATGAGTGGTTAGTCAAATCAACTTTTCCTTTTTTGAGGACATTATCCTTATTATCTACCTTGAATCAAGCTTTAATGATTTTACATCCTAAATCTTAACTATTTACGAATATTAATAATTTTTGTCTTTGTCCTTCGTCTTACTCAACTTAAAATAGCTTTAGACCGCTCTTTAGACTGATTTTAATAGACTAATAGTGGGTTGGAAGTTCTGCAATATTATATTAGTCTTAATTGCGCTATTAGCCAAACGATTTGCTCAGTTAATGACAGGGAAAATAACGATATAATTAAATATTATTATCCATATGGATTATAAACCTGATTAAATTAGGATGCATCTATCCCTGGAATGATGACAGTAATTAACTCAAGCTATACCGTGAGATAATCAATAATATACTGTATATTCATTTCATTTATGGCAAACAATACCTTGAAGCGGTTAATTAACCGAATTAGTCAAAATAATCCGATTCGGTTGTTACTTTTTGGTTATGGTTTCTATGTTCTGGCTGCATGGGTATTACTTTGTTTGCCGTTTAGTTGGGAAAGCGATCCAATTTCTCCACTAGATAATTTATTCATTGCCACTTCCGCCGTCAGTACAACCGGGTTAGTAACCGTTAATACACCAGATGCCTATAACTTCTTCGGAGAATTGGTCGTTCTCCTAGCTTTTCAAGTAGGTGGACTGGGATATATGACCTTAGGTTCATTTGCCTTAGTTGCCAGTAAAAACTCGTTATCTAATTTACGGCAACGAGTGGGAAGCGCTGTATTTTCACTCCCTCAAGGATTTAGCCTGAAAGAATTTATTCAACACACGGTTATTTTTACTGTTTTAACCGAAATTGCCGGAATTATTTGGTTGTATGTTTTATTTAAAGGAGAGGATGTAGAGAATCCACTTTGGAAAGCAATATTTCATACAGTTTCTGCGTTTTGTACGGCTGGATTTAGTGTTTTTCCAAATAGTTTAGAAGATTTTCGCAATGATTTTTGGATTAATTTTGTAATTAGTGTTCTCAGTATATTAGGTGCAATTGGTTTTCTCGTCGCCTCTGATATTTGGCAATCTTTAACTAAAAGAAATCGCCGAACTAGCCTCACCACTCGAATTATCTTAGTCGTAACCGCCGCCTTTCTAATGATCGGATTTTTACTACTCTTTTTCCTCGATGAATCTATGCAAAGTTTACCCTTAGGAGAACATTTCTTAGCGGCATGGTTTCAATCTATGACAGCTTTAACCACCGTTGGTTTTAATAGCCATCCTATTAGTGCATTGGGTGCAGCGTCCGTGTTTTTAATGCTCGTTTTAATGATAGTTGGTGCATCTCCTTCTGGAACAGGTGGCGGCTTGAAATCAACTTCCGTATTTGCTGCTTTAGCCGTAATGTGGAGTTCACTCAGAGGCAATAATGTTGTGAGTGTTTTTGGTAGAAGAATACCCGATGAAAGACTGTTTACCGCCTTCTCAGCATTTACTTTTTATATCATTGCCTTTCTCATCGGTTCAAGTTTTCTATTATTGTTTCAAACTCAAACATTTGAAGATATTATTTTTGAAGCGGCTTCTGCTTTGGGAACAGTGGGTTTATCACGAGGAATAACAGGAGACTTAACCAACTTATCCAAAATTGTTGTGATTATCCTGATGTATATTGGACGGGTGGGGCCGTTATCATTTGGGATTGCTTTATTTTATCAACAATCAGCCCCAGGAGTTGTAGAAGGCGAAGAAGACTTAGCCATTTAACACAAAAAAAGACACAGAGAAAATAGGGGATAAATCTTTGTGTCCTTTGTGTTGAGGTGTGGTTTTAATCTAACCTTAAAGCGTAAAATTAAAATCAACCGCCGGATCTAACGGACGAGTAATATTCGGATTATTCACAACCACAGCCAGCGGACTAGAAATACTGGCATCTCCGTTAATATCAACTCCATTTTCTGCGACCACAAATCCTTGAACTGTACCAATAGATTGTAAATTACTAATAGAAATTGTAGCCGGAGTTAAGGCAGCAGGTAAAATAATCAGATCCGCTTCTGCTATAGAAAAATCTGCAATTTGATCGACAAAAGCCGGGTCACTGGTGGGAATTTCTAAGGTCGGATCGATGAGAAATTGATCCGTCTCCGTTCCGCCTGTGAGGGTATCAATACCACTTCCACCGGATATCGTATCATTACCGCGATCGCCAAACACCCGATCATTACCATTAGCCCCTCGGACATCATCATTGCCTTGACCGCCAAATACAGAGTCGTCTCCCTCTCCGCCCGCAACAATAAAATCATCGCCTAAATTCCCAAACAGTTGATCGTTACCCCCTCCGCCGAATAAAATATCCCTATCCTGACCGCCAAATAAACTATCTGTATCGGCACTTCCGGTAATTTCATCATCCCCTGTATTACCCACCACAATTAACGCGGTTTGACCTGCCACCAGAGATGATCCATTTAATGTATCATTGCCATCTAGCAGTAAAATTTCTAATTGATTTACATCTGGATTGGAGTCAATCGTATTATTGTTACTATCTCGCAGATCGGTAGGGAAAGTAATACCATCATTTTGGGGACTACCTAACGCCACTTGACGACTCAGATCAACACCGCCAGAAAACCCTGCATCTACTAAGAAATTAGCCATAACTCCAGTCAATCCTCCTAAGATAGTTCAACTTACTTGCTGAAAGCTTAGCTGATTTTCTCTAATATAGTGAGATATGAACCAGAGTCATACAATATTGGTGATAGGAAACTTCATAGGATTACAAAGACACAAAGGATATGAAGATGAAGATGAAGGCTTGATACGCTTTGTGTGTTGTAAATTGTTTTTTGCTTTACTCTTAAAAATTGAGAAAGTCGTTAATCTCTAAAGGACGAGTAATATTCGGATTATTTTGTACCACTAAAAAGGCATTTGTTCCAGTGATATCCGAAATCACAAATCCTTCAATTGGGCCACCACTTGTTTGTACGGTTTGTAGAGGGCCAATGGAAATGAACGACGCAACGGTAGGGAAAATAAATTGAATCCCATCTGTCTCTCCGGGTACAGTGGAGAAGTCTGTAATTAAGCTGACAGCAGCCGGATCAGTGGTGTTGGGCAGTTCGGCAATGAAAAATCGATCCACCCCAGGTCCCCCTGTGAGAGTATCAACGCCCGTTTCCCCGATCAGAGTATCGTTACCGAGATCGCCAAATACGACATTATTCCCAGGGCCACCAGAAACGACATCATTTCCTTGGCCGCCAAATACAGAGTCATTTCCTAACGCTCCGGTTATGGTATCATCCCCTAAATTACCAAAAATCTGATCGTTGCCGCCAAAACCATCAATCTCATCTTGATCCTGGCCGCCAAACAAACTATCTGTACCGTCTGTTCCCGTCAGGTTATCATTCCCTGTATCCCCCACGACAATTAATGCTGTTCCATTTCCGACTGTGGATGTATCGACAGAGGTTCCATTTAAGGTATCATTTCCACCCAGCAGTAAGATTTCTAGTTGGCTAACATCTGCACCGACGTTCATCCCCCCACTATCCTGTAGAGAAGTGGGAAAATTAATTGTATCGGGTTGGTCTGTTCCCAATGCAACTTGACGCGCAGCATCAACCCCGCCAGCCTGGCCAGCGTCTACCAAGAAATTAGCCATAATTTAATGAATCTTTTTACTCAAAAAAAAGTAGCTCAAGAAAGCTATATCAATATGGTATTCTCTCTTGATTTGATTGTCAATTGCTGATTAATTCTGAGTATAAAGTACCCATCAAAAAAACTTATTTATTTTTTTCACTGGGCTGTCAGAAAAAAAAATTAAAACTTACCGGAATCCGTCCAAATCTATTGAATAGTATTGATGACAATGAAACTCTAGATAGAAACCTAGGGTAATCTGATTGTAGTCCATTAACTAAATAAGTTAGTATTCCCCATTTTATTAATAAAAGCAAACCCCCGGAAAAAGGCATAACGAGGGCGTTATGGGAGATTGTCATAAAGGATTGTTAGATGAGTTCTTGTGTGATAAAGTGAGATTCGCTAAGCATTTCAGCAGACATATTTTCGAGGATAGCCAAAGGCGAATTGGGATCGCCCGCGATGGCAATGGTAACCGAAGTATCTTGTTGAATGATTTCTAAATCAGAGAAAGTTACGCTATTTCCGAGGAGGATAAAATCTTGGTTGAGTTGGAAGTCTGTAATTAAATCTAGTCCCGAATTATCCGCAACGACGAAGCGATCGCGACCTTCACCGCCTGTTAAAGTATCATTCCCTTCATCACCAAATAACCAATCATCGCCAGTTTTACCTTTGAGGATATCATTCTCTTTACCGCCAAATAAGCTATCATCACCATCGCAACCGCAGAGGGTATCTTGTCCCCGGTTTCCCATCACGATATCATCGCCACTGCCGCCACAGAGTTGATCTTGTCCACCGGGGGTATTTTCGTTTTCAGTATCTCCATATAGAGTATCGTTGCCTTCGTTACCACAGAGGGTATCGTTACCGAGGTCACCGTAAAGTTCGTCATTACCGACATCGCCGAAAACCATATCGTTACCTTTACCACCCCGGACAATATCATCACCTTCACCCCCACTGAGGGTATCGTCATTGCGGTTACCATCCATGAAGTCATTACCCGCGCCACCCCACATTAAATCTTGGCCTTCTGAGGTGGTTTGGTTGGGGTCGTTGGTATCGCCAAATAGGGTATCATTTCCGCGATCGCCATAGACGGTATCAAACCCTAGATCTCCCCACATCATGTCATCATCTTTACCACCATAAGCAAAGTCCGAACCTTTACCACTGAAAACCATATCTTTTCCAGGGCCACCTTGAATTAAGTCATTATCGCGGTAACCATAGATCATGTCTTCTTCGTTTCCGGCTGCGGCAGAGTTTTCGTCGCCGTTGGTTCCGATAATGGTATCGTTGCCTTCATCCCCGAAAAGATGATCGTTTCCGGCATCGCCAAAAATTTGATCGTCACCTTTACCGCCGTAAGCGATATCGTCACCCTCATCCCCCATCAACATATCCTGGTTTTCGTTACCGGATAGGAAGTCATCCCCGTCACCCCCTAACATCCAGTCTTGACCCATCACGTCGCGGACTCCAGACTTATCATCGCGTCCGGCTAACAGGGTGTCATTGCCGCCGTTACCGATGAGGGTGTCATTGTCCATATCGCCTCGGAGATGATCGTTACCGTCACCGCCTTCGATCCAGTCGTTTTTGTCTAAACCGTTGAGAATATCGTTACCGCCAAAGCCGAGAATAGCTTCACTTAAACCATTGCCAATTAATACATCATCAGTGTCGCTGCCTTCAACCATGGCTTGCATTGAACCTGCATCAGTCATTTCCGGACGGTTGGGTAAAGCAATAGCCTCAAACTCAGGCAGAGGAGGACAGCAGCAACCGGGTTGAGAGGTTTGACTTTCACCTTCAGTGGGGACAGGAGTTTGATCGTTATTACGAGGCTGTCTGATGGTTTCTTCAGGATCTGAATTTTCTTCTGTCCGCGTTATTGTATTAGTATCAACAATTGTTTCTGGTTCTGTTGTCACTTCTACCGTGGGTTGAACAATTGTTTCTGCTTTTACTATAGTTTGAGGTTCTACAACAGGTTCGATAATTTCAGGCTGTTCAACAACTACTTCCTCGATAGTATTTTCGGGTTCAATAACTTCTTCGATAACAACTTCCTCAACCACATCTTCGGGTTCAACAGTTTCTTCAACAACTACTTCCTCAACCACATCTTCCGGTTGAATAGTTTGAGGTTCAACAACTTCCTCAATAGTATTTTCGGGTTCAACAGTTTCGGGTTCAATAACTTCCTCGATAGTATTTTCGGGTTCAACAGTTTCTTCCTCAACTACTTCCTCAACCACATCTTCCGGTTGAATGGGTTCAGTTTCAATAGTTTCTTCGATAATATTTTCGGGTTCAACAGTTTCGGGTTCAACAACTTCTTCAATAGTATTTTCCGGTTCAACTATTTCTTCTTCAATATCCTCAACGCTAACGGTGAGAGTTTGAATATCTGTTAAACCTTGAGAGTCAGTTACAGTCACTTCGACTTCATAACTATTATCGCGATCGCTATCCGTTGGAGTTTCAAAGTCTGGAGAATTGTTAAAGCTTAATTCACCCGTATTTGTATCAACGTTAAATTGTTCGCTATCTTCTCCGCCTGAGAGGGTGTAAGTTAAACCATTGCCTTCCGTATCATTATCATCAATACTCTCAATATCGCTAACCGTGGAATTATTTTCTGTGACAATAACAACGCTACTTTCTTCTCCATCGTTACTAATAATTTCAGGAGAGGTATTTTCAACAACTTCTTCAATAGTATTTTCCGGTTCAGTAGTTTCTTCAACAACTTCTTCCTCAACCACATCTTCGGGTTCAACTATTTCTTCTTCAACATCTTCTACAGTAACCGTTAAAGTTTGAATATCTGTTAAACCTTGAGAGTCCGTTACAGTCACTTCGACTTCATAACTATTATCGCGATCGCTATCCGTTGGAGTTTCAAAGTCTGGAGAATTATTAAAGCTTAATTCACCCGTATTTGTATCGATGTTAAATTGTTTACTATCTTCTCCGCCAGTAATAATGTAAGTTAAACCATTGCCTTCACTATCATTATCATCAATACTCTCAATATCGCTAACCGTGGAATTATTTTCTGTAACGATAACAACGCTACTTTCTTCGCCATCATTATTAATAATTTCAGGAGGAAGATTACCGCGCATGAACACAGAACCACTCGCGATCAAATCTAAGCCGCCAACTGATTGATTATTCTCTTTTTCAGGAGTATCAGTCGGAAAATCACTTAACCCAACCAGATCGTTATCTGCATTAATATCAATCGGAAAGAGTGCAAAACCATAGAAGGTTTGATCTGCTGTAATTCCTAAATCAGCATAGCTAATAAAGACTCCAGCAATAGATTGAGTATCAAGAGTAGTGGTAGAAAGAGGATAAGTATCTCCCTCGTCTTGCCGCATGACTTCTGAGGTAACAGTATGAGAGGAAGTTCCCCAATCTTCCGGACTAACTTCTCGTAAAGTTGTACTAAATGCGGTTGGATTTCCTAACTCATCAATGGCAGTAATTGCAGCTATTTTAAACGGATCGTTACCACCCCGTTCCATCACTAAAAACCCAATCTCATCTAAATCGTTATCAGAAATCGATAATCCTTGATTTGTAATGAAGTCAATCCGCTCAATATTATTAACATTCCCTTCGTTATTTCCGGAGTTAGCAAAGATATTATCAACACCTCGGTTAATAACATCGCCACTGAGTGCTTCTGCCATTGTATCAAAAGCAGTAGGCTTAACGTTGATTTCTGTATTACTTCGGCTTTCTTGCTCAAACCAGATAATTTGTCTATTTCCTTGAATTAATGGATTATCAACGCGCTTAATTTTAACTTGATCGACAGTTTTAACTAAGTTGTATTCGCGTTCTGATGCATCAAAAAAGCTTGTAACTTTCAGATTATTTTCTTCCCCGACTTGAAAGTTATAGTCATGAGCTAAATCAGCACCATTCACATCTGTTGTTGAATAACTGCTGCTATTATCTGCGGGTAGGTTCTCGTAAGTCGCAGTAATTTCTTGAACAGAGATAAAGTTGGAGTTTTGGTTATTAATGATAGAAGTCATGGTCTTTGCGTCCTGATGGCTCTGAGTTGGTGGAATCAAGTTTTGCTTAATTCCTTATGTTTCTATCAAACCAATTTTTCATAGGATCCGCCGTGACTGAAGCGCTGATAAATATTGATGATCATCTACTAAAAGAATGATCTATTCGTTGAAAATAGATGACGCGCTCGCACTGATTGAGTGATAAAACCCATACTTAAGTATTACTCAGATCACAACGGTATATTTTTTGAAAGATAAAAGGTTTTAGATACTTACGTGCCGTGATATTCGTCACGATTTTAGTCTAAATTGATCACAAGCCCACCGCGTTAATATTGAATTTTAAAAGTTGTTATATGAAATCACAATAGCAACTCAGTAAATATTCATGCCAACTTGGCAAGTATTAATCGACGAATTATCAAATAATAATTGCATGATGAGTTAGATCTGATTTGGATTGCAATTAAGAGTTGCAAGAACACCCTACAGTTATTTTCTGTTACCGATTATTGATTGCCTACACAGGCGCACACAGTCTGATTTATCTCTAATTGTTTATTTGATTTGAGTCTGATCTAGGGCGATCAATTGTGCTGGAAAGATCTGAAAAAAAACCACAAGTTTATTTCATATATTAGGAGGAGTAAGATGACTCTAATTGAAAAATTTAATTCAGAACAAGAACTAAAATCTTTCTTAATTGACAAAGCCGTAGACAAATACTCAAATAAGTTTGGTACAGAAGTTCCTTATTATCCTTGGTTTGATTTCGATTTTTCGTCGGATGTCACTGTTACGGGTAATTTAGCGAGTGTCTCGTTTGACACAGCAAGCGCTGGTAGCTTTGCTGAAGCAGATACTGCTAGCTTTTCTGAGACAAATACCCAAGAGGCTGGAGTCGATGAAGCGGACTTAGTTGAAACCGATGGCAGTTTTATTTATCAGGTAACAGGCAAACAACTTAGTATTGTTGATGCGCGTAACGCCGATCAACTCAGTATAGCTTCACAAACTGATTTAAGCGATTTAGGTAATATCAGTGGGGCCTATCTTTACGAAGATCAACTGACTGTTATCTCCAGTATCTCCCCTTGGCAATATTGGTATGGTGGCCCCTCATTTGGCTTTGAAAATCGCTATTCTACACCTAAGGTCAATGTCACGGTTTTAGATGTCTCTAACCCCAAAGATGTTGAAATTGAGGAAACATCCCTATTAGATGGCAGGTTAGTGTCCTCTCGTGCCATTGGTGACCAGGTTTATGTGGTGACTCGAGATAATTTGCTGAGTTTACCTTCTCCGATATTGAAGCCAATAGAAAAAGAAGGAGAAGAAGAAATAGTTGAATTTACTCCTGTTGAAAAAGAGGTTCCGACAGAAACCACTGAGGATATTGATCTTGATATTAATAAAGACTTAGATGTTGATCTCGATCTTGACTTGTCTATATTCTTTCCTGACTTCGGTACAGGAGTTTATGAAACCGAAGAAGAATATTTAGAACGCATTAAAGGTCAAGAATTAGAATTAGCCTTACCTGAATTTACCACAGTTGATAGCGACGGAAAGGTTTTACGGGAAGGGTTATTGAGTCAAGCAGAAAATACCTACAAACCGCTGGAGGAAGGTGCCAACAAACTCACATCAGTTTCTGTATTTGATGTTGATGATAGTCAACCTGGCCCCAAAACTTCAATCGCTATCCCAGCCGACTATTTTAGTGAAACTTACGTTTCTTCTGAAAATCTATATTTACTCGGAAATCGTTGGTCGGGTCAGCAACAAACTGATATCCTAAAAGTGGATCTTAATCCTTTAGAAGTCGTCGCAGACGGGAATGTACCCGGTCGTATCATCGATCAATTCTCCGCTGATGAAGAAAACGGTTATTTCCGCATTGCAACCACTGAAGGTTCGGGCCGTAATACTGAACATAATGTCTTTGTTTTACAACAACAAGGTCAAACTTTAAATACTGTTGGCAGCATTACAGGTATTGCCCCAGGAGAAACCCTTCACTCGACTCGTTTTGAGGGAGATAAAGGCTTCTTGGTCACTTTCCAACAGGTTGACCCATTTTATACTGTCGATTTAAGCGATCCGAAAAACCCTGAAATCCCGGGTGAATTAGAACTTCCTGGGTTTTCTGAATATCTGCAAGTGATCGATAACGGCGATAAAACACAAGTATTAGGCGTTGGTCGAGAGTCTAATGATTTAAAGGTGACCCTGTTTGATGCCACTGATTTTGACGACCCAGAGGAGGTCGATAGCTATGTCTTTGACGGCAGATACAGTAGTTCTGAGGCCCAATGGGATCATCATGCGGTGGGGTATTATCCTGAATTTGATACCTTAGCCATTCCCTTCAGAAGTACAGATGGAAAAGGACTCAAAGTATTTGGCGTGGATGCGGAAGATGGTTTTGATGAAGTGGGAGATATTACTCACGGTGGAGATGCAATTCGTCGTAGTTTAATTATTGATGATGAATTATACGCGATCTCTAACGGTCAGGTTACGGCTCATGATATCACCACTTTAGAGTTAGTGGATGAAGTGAGTATTCCTCAACCTCAACCTCAACCCACTGTTTATAATCCTTATGGCGTTTCAGTTGTCCCGACTTCAAATCCTGAAATCAACGGTAGTTTATTTGTAGCCGCAACGGATAGCTTCAGCGTCGTTTAAGTTGATAACAGTAGTAGAGGCGTTCAATGAATGTCTCTACTGAACATCTCGCCACTTCTTTGTCATCTTAGTCAGACAGTCGTTACGCTAAACGCGAAGTCAGCTTCAGATGATTATAGATATCACACTGACTTTGATGACTCTAAGCTGAATATATTTTTTTCTCTTCATTAATGATCGTTGCTTTCGCATACACAATATTTAAGTATTTTTACTGTTTATTATTGTTTGATTGTAACTTTTTGTAAGTAAATTCAGCCTCAATCTCTATATTAGTCATATTATTTAAGTATAGTAAGTCACATTTTCCGAAAACACTTTTCTTTTAAGCTTGCTCAAAACTTTGTGGTTTTGAAGTCAGGTAAATTTTGCCTATACTCATTTGAAAGTGCTAGTGAAAGCACTCAGCATAATAAGTTGAAGAGTCAGCTAAATATTTGATTTTTTGGGGTGACTAACGTCTTGTTAGGGGGAATAAAAATGGTACAGGTTAACTCTTCCCAAATTTCTGATTCAATTCTTGATTTTATTGCCAACATCGAAAATACGTTACGTTCTCAATCATTAAATGGCAATTTACCTATCTTAGGTAATGAATTACAGGAGAAAATAGACTCGATCATTGCTCCTGTCTCAACTTTTAGAACAAGTTTTGAAGAGACTATAGATAATAATCAACTGATAGATTCTCAGTTATTTGCAGATCAATTGAGCCAAATTCCAGGTGTTGATGTTGCAGTTGTCTCCGAACAGGGTGATGATGTTGAGTTCTCTCTGAACTACAGTAATCAAATCGATTTGGAATTTGCTGTAGAGTCTAATCTAGGTTTAGCTGGTTTTGATTTTAATAGTTTCAATGCTGCTGTTGCTGCTAACGTAAATTATTCTTTTCCAGAGTTGAGATTTGGATTGAATAATGGTGAAGCTTTTCTAAACAATATAGACGAAGATTTAACGATTAATTTTGATCTGCAATCTTTTCCGGGTTTTTCTGGGAATATTGGCTTTTTAGATGTGGATCTCACACCTGTTTCAGATCTAGACTTTGATTTGATAGTTGATTCGGAGACTTTAGATTCAGACATTGATTTTCTAGGTGGAGAAAACCTGACTTTTTTTCAATTTAATTTATCTCCGGGTTCACAACTTCCTGGAATTTCTGGCAATATTGACTTCAATACCACAGCCGTAGAAACTGCTTATCAAGAAAGTCAACTAGTATTACCCTTTACCATTTCAGATATTTCTCTCGATGCAAGTTCGTTTGTGAGTGATTTTTTAACGACAGAGTTTGTAGCACCTATACAAGAAATAACTGCTCCAATTATTGACGAATTATTATTTTTAACAGAGCCTATAGAAATATTAAATAGTATTCCTATTCAGGGCTTGCAAGATGCTTTAATTACTTTATTAGACCAGGGTGAAGTTGGCGATGGAATCATAACCCTTCTAGATGTATTAGGAGTCGCTGCTCAAACTCAAGGCATTAATCTTGATACCAGACTGATCGAACAGGGAATTAATTTAGTCAATCAAATTAGCGCTATAGAAATTAATGAAAATGTAATTAACTTAGGAAATATTGATTTTCGACCTGAAAATATTGTCCCCGAAAATTTAGAAGGCGAGATGTTTGTCACGTCTTTAGTTAATAATTCACTGATTACAAATACACCAAGTGATCTAGATAGTTTTGAGATTCCCATTTTAGAAAATCCAGGAAACGCCGTATTCGATCTATTGTTAGGGCGAGATACAGAATTAATCAGTTATACTCTTCCTAAATTCCAATTTCAGGGGACTATTGGTGAAACATTTCCTGTCTACCCCCCTATCGGAATATTTGTCGGCGGAACATTTAATCTGGAAACAAATTTAGAATTTGGTATTGATACTTTTGGACTGAGACAAGGTAATTTAGAAGATGGTTTTTTCTTTGTTAATAATGACACTCCAGAAGTCACTGCCAACGTGGGTCCTGCTATTGGTGTAGGTCTTCAGTTTGGGGCGGGTTCGGTTCAGGTATTTCAAGGTTTTACAGGAGGGGTTAATCTTAATTTAAATGATCCCAACGGTGATAATAAAGTAAGATTAAATGAAATTAATTTCAACGATCCTCTTAGTATTTTTGAATCTGAATTAAATTTAGGATTGATATTGGGTGGCTCGATCCGACTTTTAGGAGCAACATTATTTTCTGAAGAAGCAGGAACTTCTTTTTCTCCTGAAGAACTAGAAGCAAAAGTTGATGAAGTTTGGCAGGATGTACAAACGATTTTAGATAAGCTAAAAGATCTTTCTCCCCAACAAGTTGCTAAAAATATAAAAGAAAATATTGGCAACATAGCTGAAGATATCGGAGATGCTGCCCCAGAACTAGATCCTTCTAATCCGAATAGTGCATTGAGTGAAGGATTAGCTAATTTAGATCCTTTCAATCCTAATAGTGCTGTTGGAAAAGGAATTAATCAAGTAGAAGGTGAACTTAAAGCAGGAATCGAAAAAATAGAAGAAGGTTTGGAAAAAATTAATGAAGAGGTAGAACAAGCCATAGAAAATCTAACCGTAGAAAATATTATCAATATAGGTCAGAATGTTATAAATGAAACAAGTGAGGGTATCAATACTGCCATTGATGTTGCTAAAAATGGATTGAATACAGTAGCCGAAGCAGTCGGTTTGCCTCCTTTATTTGGTGATAACGGATTATTTTTATCAGGCTCATCTACTAACTTTTTTGCCAATCTTGAAGATACAACCTCCAATTTATTAAATGTTGTAGATAGAATTAACTCTGATGATGGACTCAGTCTGGTAGGGGCGCAGACACTTTTAAACGCTGAAAAAGATTTATTACAAACAGAGGCAACACTTGCTAGAGAAAATGCTGAAATCAAAGCCCAAGAACTGATTCTCAATGCTGACTTGCTTTTAGAAGGAGCAGAATTAGAAAGCAATGAATTATATTCGAGTGACGGCAATGATACGCTGCGCGGTGGAATCTTAGCAGATAATCTTCTCAGTGGAGGGGGTGATGATTTATTAGAAGGTGATTCAGATGCAGACTATTTGAATGGTGGGCTGGGTGACGACACGCTTGATGGTGGGCTGGGTGATGACACGCTTGATGGTGGGCCAGGAAATGATGTACTTGAGGGCGGTGTTGGCAACAACAGGTTGTTTGGTGAAGATGGCGACGATGTCCTGATTGCTAATTTAGATGGGGAGAATAAACTTTATGGTGGACGTGGCGATGATATTCTGCTTGCTGGCACGAAATCTGACACGTTGTATGGAGATGATGGCAATGATACCCTGACGACTGCTAGTGATGTGATCGGAAATGATTTCATGCTAGGAGGAAAAGGAAATGATTTTCTGTTTGGCGGTTTAGATCGTGATACTCTGGTTGGCGGACAAGGTGATGATATTGTTCGCGGTGGCCAGGACAACGATCACCTGGATGGCGGTCTAGGAAGTGATTCACTGGTAGGCGAGCCAGGAAATGATTTTCTAATTGGTAATGGTGGAAATGACACGATAGATGGGGGTGTGGGTAATGATACGGTCAGTTATGAATCAGCCTCAAATGACTCTAACACTGGCATATCAATCACTTTAGATGGCTCTACATTAGGCTTTGATGGCATTGATGGTTTTGATCTGGTTCGAGATAACGTAGAAAATGTGATCGGCTCTCAATATGGCGACAATATCGTCGGTAGCAATATTGCTAATCTAATTCGAGGTGAAGCGGGTCATGACACGCTTCGGGGATTAGCGGGTGATGACCTGATCTTTGGGGGGTTAGGTGCTGATTAT
>JBARXJ010000021.1:0-1701 GCA_049647265.1 Microcoleaceae cyanobacterium | reverse complement strand
TATTTTTAGATAGTATTGGCTGGAGTGGTTGTAATTCGAGTTTAGAGGCTATTGCCCAAAATTTACCGATTATTACTTTAGCGGGGGAGTTAATGCGAGGACGACATTCTGCTGCAATTTTAACTAGAATGGGGTTGAGTGAGTTGATTGCATTGAATAAGCAACAGTATGTTCAATTGGCAATTCGTTTGGCAACAGATATTAATTATCGTCAGAGTTTACGTCAATTAATTAGTGAACGTCAGTATTTACTTTATCAGGATTTATCCCCGGTTAAAAAATTAGAAGAATTATTTTTATCTCTATTATAATTACTTATAGCTTTAAAAATTTTAAAATAAAGTTCAGATCAAGTTATGACTTATATTTCAGGTCAAGACATCAAATCTTTAGTCAAGCAAGCGATTTTATTTCATCAATCTGGAGAGTTAGACGCTGCGGAAAAATTATATAGAACTATTATAGGACTCACTTCAGATATAACAAATCTGCCTGATAAAGCCAAGTCTATTTATCCGCTAATTTTAATTGATTTTGGAACGGTTTTACAAAAGCAAAATCACTATCAAGAAGCGATTAACTTTTATCAGCAAGCCATTTCATTAAAACCCGATTTAGTTGATGCATATAATAACTGGGGAACCATTTTGCAACAGCAGGGAAACTTAGAAGATGCTATTTTAATCTATAAAAGAGGAATTAGAGTTAATTTAAAATGGGCTGAAGGTTATAATAAAATTGCTAGTATTTTTCAACAACAGGAAGATTTTAAGCAAGCTCAACGATATTATCAAAAAGCAATTCAAATCAATCCTCAGTTTGCTTCTGCTTATAATAATTTAGGTAATATTTACAAAGATAAAGGACAATTTGAAGAAGCCATTCAAGTTTATCAAAAAGCGATTCAGCTTAATCCTAAGTTTGCAGAAGCTTATCATAATTTAGGATATGTTTTCCGGCAACAGGAAAAGTTAGAAGCTGCTATTCAGACTTGCCGAGTTGCGATTAATCTCAAACCGAATTTCGCTGAAGCCTATTATAACTTAGCGAGTGCATTTCAACGTCAAGGAAAACTCCAAACGGCTATTCAATATTATCAAAAAACCTTAGAAATAAATCCTCAGTTTTATGAAGCAGCCTTTGGAATCTGCATGAGTCAGCTACCCATAATATATAAAAGAAAAGAAGAGATAAAAATTACAAGAGAAAACTATCACCAATCCCTTAAACAACTCGCCAACCACTATCAACAACTCCCCTCAACAGAAAAAGCCTCAGCCGCCATTGCTGTCGGCACATTACAACCGTTTTACCTTACCTATCAAGGAGAAAACGACCGTCATTTACAACAGAAATATGGCGAGATGATACATCAGTTGATGAGTTGTCGTTATCCCGAATATTCTCAAATCTTACCCCCAGCTAAATTAGAAAAAGGTGAGAAAATACGAGTCGGTTTTGTCTCGGGTTTTTTCCGCAACCATTCTAACTGGAAAATCCCAATAAAAGGCTGGGTTGAAAACTTAGATAAACAACAATTTCAACTCTACGGATATCATACTTCTGCCAAAACTGACTCCGCTACACAACAAGCTAAACTGGCTTTTGAAAAGTTCATTCAAGGCCCGTTACCATTATCTCAATGGTGTGAAAAAATTAAAGCTGATAATTTACACTTACTCATCTTTCCTGAATTTGGCA
>JBARXJ010000020.1:0-148327 GCA_049647265.1 Microcoleaceae cyanobacterium | reverse complement strand
TTTGTCTGTCAAAAATTAGTACCACTACTTTGGAAGGGAGCTTGTCTAGTTATGGAGAACTGTTCAATTCATAAAGGAAGTCGAATCGGGTCTTTAATTGAACAAGTGGGTGCTAAGCTAATCAGAGTAACAACCTCTTCTGCTGATTTTAATCAAGCTCGAAAATTGTTGGCGCGGAATGCGCCGCTCCGCAGGCACTTGAATTCAATTCAACTGAACGGAGCGGTCGAAGCTAAAAAGTATTCTACGCCAAATCAGTGCAAGAACTTATCCGGATTTGGCAAAAGCCATCGAATCAGCTTTCAATCAAATCTCTGTCGATGATATTCGTAATGGGTTTACTCATTGTTGTTATTGTACTTTACTAGACTGATAAATGCTATAGAATTTAATATTAAGAAAAGATCATCTATATTTTTTCTAGAATAAAGCGATAAAGTCATTAATTTTTTATAATTATGTGTAAATGATTACAGTGCTTTTGAAAAGCCAAGTGATTTAATTAGAACGGAAAAACCAATTAATCAAGTGATTCTTTTTTATAACAAATTATGTTTGAAGGATTATTTAAAACAAATCCAGAGTGGGGAGAAACTTGCAGCCTTCTTCGCCCTCGAAAAGGTGTAATTATTGGCGCAGGACAAGTCGGAATGGCTTGTGCTTATTCACTGTTGATTCAAAACTGTTTTGATGAATTAGTTTTACAGGATATTAATACAGACAAAGCCGAAGGAGAAGTCATGGATTTAATGCATGGCGTTCCTTTTATTTCACCCACAAAGATTAAAGCTGGAACAGTTGCTGATGTGGGAAAAGATGCAGATTTTGTTATTATCACGGCGGGCGCTAGTCAAAAGCCAGGAGAAACTCGTTTAGATTTGGTTCAACGTAATGTTAAAATCTTTAAAAATTTAGTCGATGGTATTGTTAAACATTGTCCTAATGCCATTTTACTGATTGTCAGTAATCCTGTGGATATTATGACTTATGTTACCCTAAAACTTTCCGGTTTTCCTAGTTATCGAGTGATGGGTTCTGGAACAGTTTTAGATACGGGTCGATTTCGGGCATTACTAGCAGAAAAACTCAGTTTAGATCCCCGCAGTGTTCATGCTTATATTATAGGAGAACATGGAGATAGTGAAGTTCCTGTTTGGAGTAAAGCCAATGTAGCGGGGATGAATATTTGTGGCGGAGATTGGCAAGGAAGCCCAACATTTGGCTCGGAAGAATTAAATAATATTTTTGAACAGGTTAGAAATGCGGCTTACGAAATTATTCAACGCAAAGGTTACACTTCTTATGCGATTGGTTTGGCGGTAACGGATATTGTTAAAGCGATTCTTCGGAATCAAAACCGTGTTTTAACCGTGAGTAGTTTAGTGGAAGGATTTTATGATTTACCAGAAATTTGTATTAGTTTACCGACCATTGTTAATCGTCAAGGGGCAACCAAAATTCTAAATTTTAGTTTAAATGAAACCGAGAAAAAACAATTACAACAATCTGCTAAAGTTCTGCGAGAAGTGTTTGATGATTTAGATCTTTAATTGAAATTTAAAAATACATATCTATTTCACTGAATCAACCAATTATCCGTTAAATAATTATGATTTACTTCTCTCATCGCACTAAAATTGTTGCAACGATTGGCCCTGCTAGCCGTGAACCAGATATTCTCAAGCAAATGGTTCAAGCAGGGATGAATATTGCCCGTCTTAATTTTTCCCATGGTAACTACGAAGACCATGCTGAAACAGTAAAAATGATTCGACAAGTGTCTCAAGAAATTAATCTTCCGATTACGATTTTGCAAGATTTACAAGGGCCGAAAATTCGAGTCGGACATCTGCCAAATGGAACAATGAAATTAACTTCAGGAGATACCCTTACCCTGGTTCCTGAACATGAATATAGCGATGAAGCAGATACAATTTCCATAGATTATCCTTATTTAGCCGAAGAAGCCAAACCGGGGGCGCAAATTTTAATTGATGACGGCTTATTAGAATTAGAAATTGAACAAGTCAAAGGAAAAAGCGTCGAATGTCGTGTGATTGAAGGCGGTATTTTGAAAAGTCGTAAAGGGGTGAATTTGCCCAGTTTAACCCTGCGTTTACCCTCGATGACAGATAAAGATTGTCAAGATTTAGAATTTGGTTTATCTCAAGGAATTGATTGGGTATCTTTGAGTTTTGTTCGACGGGCTGAAGATGTCCAAGCCTTGAAACAATTTCTCAAACAACGCGGGGCGGATAATATTCCGGTGATGGCGAAAATTGAGAAACCTCAAGCCATTGAAAACTTAAAAGCCATTATCGATGAATGCGACGGGTTGATGGTGGCGCGGGGTGATTTAGGCGTAGAAATGAATGCCGCAAAAGTGCCGTTATTGCAAAAACAAATTATTCGGCTGTGTAATCAAAAAGGGATTCCTGTGATTACCGCGACTCAGATGTTAGAAAGTATGATACATCATCCCCGTCCGACTCGCGCTGAAGCCTCTGATGTGGCCAATGCGATTATTGATGGGACTGATGCTGTGATGCTGTCTGGAGAGTCGGCAGTGGGTAAATTTCCGGTCAAAGCCGTTAAAATGTTGGCCCGCATTGCCACCGACGTTGAACCAGAAATTGATTTTAAAAACTATCCTCCCGCCGCAACAGATGAAACCCACGCCTTAAGCGAGGCCCTGAATACGATCGATCATATTCTTAATCTCACCTGTATTGTGGCTTATACCAGTACCGGCTACACCGCAGAATTAGCGGCGGCTGAACGTCCAAAAGCCCCCGTGGTTGCCTTTACACCCGATGAAGTCACTTATCATCGCCTTAACTTAGTTTGGGGAGTAGTTCCTATTTTAATAGACAATGAAGTTTCCTCTTTTGAAGCATTAATTGATCAGGCTGAAAGCCTATTACTTCAACGTCATTTAGTGTCCGTCGGAGATCGAGTGTTAATTGTGGCAGGTATTCCCACTAAACGAGCAAAAGGAACCAACTTTCTTAAAATTCATACTATTGAAAGTGACTCAATCTAATGAACTGAAAGCAGGATACAAAAACTCTAAATATTCAGCAGTATAATATTGAAATAGACAGTGAATAAAAGAGAACAATATCGAGATTTGTTAATCCGTTAAGTGAATATAAAATCAGAATCACTTAAACTGTTTAAATTTACCCCTTCAAACAGCACTTGTCCACCTCGATTTAAAGTGTATAATGCCCCGTCAGAACTATTAATAAAATCACCATTAGCAATAGCTTGCGATAACCAATTATTACCATTACCCCAGTTTTTTATCTCTATTTTATCAACACCCACTTCAAAATCTACAATCATATCTAACTCACCATTGCGTAAACTTTGATTGCGCTGAAACACAAACCGATCTGCGTCATCTCCGCCAACTAAAGTATCACTCCCACGTCCACCCGTGAGGGTATCTTCCCCAGAACCACCGTGTATTTTATCATTTCCCCAGCCACCATTGATTTGATCGTTATCAGCGCCACCTTCGAGGATATCATCACCACTTTTTCCATCTATATTATCGTTGTTAAGACTACCATAAATTTTATCGGCATTATTTGTACCATTCAGTCGATCAGCACCCACTGTACCATATTGAACATCATCTCCTAAATGATCAATTAAAAAGTCACCTTGTAACTGTACAAAACTACGATTAATTTCAACAATAGTAATTTGAGTTTCCTGATTCAAAGTCCGTTCATAACGACCGCTGGCGAAAAAGTTGATAAAATCTTCGCCGTTATTGCCATCAATATCCTTGTTTGTATCTGTACTATTAATAGTGATATTTTGTCTTCTTCCAATCAGAGGCACAACCCGACCCTTCTGTTTAGAAGATATTAATTCTCCTGAAACGCCAGCAAAATCAAGAATTTTAGGCTGATCTACATCAGAAGTGTCTAAAACTAGAAAACCGATTCTAGATTGAGCCTCAGTATAAGCGATATCTGGATTATCAATTTCAGTTGATTCTAAACTAATATCCGCGATAAAATCAAATGAAAAAGTTTTATCTTCTTCAATTGCAAATGTTGCGATAACTTCTGTTGAAGTTAAACTTTCAGCTTCAAAGCTACCGCCTATGCCTTCTGCAAAAGCTTCAGTAAATAAATCAGTAAAGCCTGGATTATTAATAAAAATTGAGTCCGCATTGGCGATCGCAAAAGCAACACCCCCTTGTACTAAGACTTGAAAATCAGCAGAATTTGAACTGTTATCAGCCGCTTGACTGTAGTTAAAAAACTGAGCGCTACCAATAGCTTCTGCATTAATCGGATCGGATGTAGAATCAATCGGTTGTAGAAAATAAGTTTCGGATGACATCAGGGTAAAATCTCCAAGTTTGCAAAAGGTTTAAATAACACAACTGGTACAGACTTGTGATTGTTGATTACAGACCCACCAAGGCAATATGTGAAAAAATCGATTAATTAACTCTGAGTTTGACTTCATTAAAGTCAATGATTTTGAGATTTAAACGAAAGTAAAAGAATTACTTGCAAATGAGGTGACACCGACAACAATACCAACAATTTCTTGTACTTCATTAGCAATAATTGCCGCACTCGGCGCGCCAGCAAAGGTCAAACCTTGGAATCCATAACTCACCTGTCCGCCTAGTGTTGATAATTGGATGGTGTCTGCCCCAACTTCAAACCCTGTAATAATGGCAAAATCATCTCGAGTGTCACTGGGGTTAGCGTAGAATAGGCTACTTTCAGTTCCAAGAACAAAAGTATCCAACGCCCCATCAGCGCCACCTCGGAGAATATCCCGTTGACCGGGTGTCCCTGCGCCGAAGCCATTGAGAATGTCCGCACCACTGCCAGCGGAAAGATCATCATCCCCATTACTTCCCGTTAGGGTATCGTTACCTGCATCACCCTGAACGATATCGTTACCTAAGCCAGCGCTAATATTATCATTGCCGCCGCCGCCAACGATGGTATCATCACCGTCTCCACCGAGAATTTCATCGCTACCGTCGGCACCTTCTCCGTTATCGCCGAAAACAAGATCGCTACCTGTTCCCGCTACGATTAAATCTTCTCCTCCTTCTCCAACGATGACATCATTCTCGCTACCCCCTAACAGTTCGTCATCGCCACTACCGCCGAAGATTAAGTCCTCACCCGTACTTCCCAAAACGGTGTCATTACCCAAGCCTGCATCGATAATATCACCCCCGTTGTTGCCCGAGAGTAAATCATCACCAGCCCCCCCTAACATCGTATCTCCGCCAGTGACTTGATTCGTACTGACATTGGCAGATTGAATGGTTCCTGCGTCTGTGGTGACACTGATGCTAAAGCCGCCAGAACTACGGGTGTTGCTTCCTCCGATGACCGTATCGTTGCCATCACCCCCATCTAAACCATCATCTCCCTCACCGCCGTTGAGAACATCATCCCCACTACCCCCAACAATTTGATCGTTACCATCATTGCCAAAGAGTTGGTCGTTGCCATCTCCGCCGTCAATTTCATCATCTCCATCGTTCCCTAAGATGATATCAACACCGCCTAAGCCTGTGAGAACATCATTGCCTTCACGACCAAAAATTTGATCGTTGTCATTACCGCCTGTTAAGTTGTCGGAATTTTCAGTTCCTCGCAGAAATGCCATAACAATTGTTTCCTCCGAAGTAAAGTTCACAGGCGTAAAATTTCTTATTTGAGATATTCCACGCCATCTATCGGGTCTGATAAATAGCGTGAAGTAATTTAGAGGAAAATAGATGCCAATCTGCCAGATTTAATCAGGCTCTAATGATAGAGCTTGTATTGTGAACAAAATCGTTGTCAACACCTCTACATTGTGTAAAAAATTATACTTAAGGTCATACTGAACTCAATGTGCGATATTTCCTTCTGAAATCATCAATTATGTCTCGTTAGTCCATACAGTCGGGCAAGCTGTTCCGATACTCCCCATAGCAAAGATGATAGGGGACTAAATCTAAGTCTTTGGAAAGAAGTCTTTATCGGGTCGTTTCAATTAATCTTGAAGACATTAGCTAAAGCCCAAATGCTCAAAGCTAGATTTTGTAGAACAAGATACAGAAGGAAAATTAAAAATTTATGATGAAGTATCGTACAACAATAGGATCGTCCTTGATTAGTTCAGGGATTACTACTCTTTTACTAAAGGTGTTACCTGGTAATTCCTTATGGTATGGAGTTGCATTTCTACTTCTGGGAAGCGTTATCTTCTTTCTAAGAAAAAGTGAAATCTCTACTCAAAGTTAGAGCCTTTTTTAAAACCGAGAGAAAAATACTAAATTAATCAAGCTTTCGAGCAATTAAATTATACTTCTGCTACTGGATTCAAATTTAGCAAAAAGCAACTTTTAATTTTTTTTGATGGCTTGATTGATCTTGAATGAGATTAACTACAGATTTTAGATTTCAATCTATATCGATTTTAAAAATTAAAATATTAAGGAAAAAACTATGGCTTCTATTGAATTTAAATTATTTGCTCCTTATAACAAAGATGTTAAATTAATCGGCTGCTTTTCCGATTGGGAAGAACTCTCAATGGAAAAAGACGATCAAGGGTATTTCCGTACTCAAGTTGAATTAGAAGACGGAAGCTATCAGTATAAATTTAAAGTTCGTTCTAGAAGCTGGTTTTTTGAAGCAGACCAATGGGTAACCATTACAGATCCCTACGCTACTGATATTGATAATGCCAGTCAAAATGGTGTCGTTAGAATCAAAGATGGCGAAGTTATTGTTGATACTTATGTCTGGCAAAATGACGATAAACCTTTGCCGCCAGACCATGAATTAGTCATCTATGAACTACACGTTAATGACTTTACGGGTGGAGAAGATGATCCTCATATCCGAGGAAATTATAAGCACGTTATTGAGAAATTAGATTACCTTTGTGAACTCGGAATTAACACCATTGAATTAATGCCGTTTAAAGAATATCCAGGCGATCATAGTTGGGGTTATAATCCGCGTTACTTCTTTGCTTCCGAGTCGAGTTACGGCCCAACAGAAGGACTGAAGCGTTTAATTGATGAATGTCATGGTCGAGGTATTCGAGTATTTATGGATGGGATTTTTAACCATGCTGAATCCGAAAGTCCTCTGACTCAAATCGATCACGATTATTGGTTTCATCATTCTCCTAAAGATCCAGAATTTAACTGGGGACCCGAATTTAACTATGAACTATATGATGAGAAACTAGACCTTAAGCCAGCCTGGAAATTTGTAGGTGATGTGGTTCGTTTTTGGATTGAAGAATATCATATTGATGGCATTCGTTATGATGCTAGCCGACAAATTGATAACTACGATTTTCTTCATTGGATAGTTGACGAATCTAAAAAGGCAGCCGGAAGTAAGCCCTTTTATAATGTCGCAGAATATGTTCCAGAAGACCCAAGTATTACTAACTTTGAAGGGCCGATGGATGGCTGTTGGCATGATAGTTTTTACCACACAATGAAAGAACATTTATGTGGAGAAAAATTTGATTTTGAAGAATTAAAAAATGTCTTAGATGGTAAACGTCAAGGATTTCTGGGTGCAACCAATATGGTGAACTATTTAGGTAACCATGACCATAACCGTTTAATTGTTGATTTAGCAGATAATGGTATCTTTGAAGACGCAGCATTTAAACGAATTCAATTAGGGTCAGCTTTATTAATGACTGCGGTTGGTATTCCGATGATCTGGATGGGAGAAGAATTTGGAGAATACAAAGCCAAAACAATTGAGTCGGCTAAAATTGATTGGACGTTGTTAAAGAACGATACAAATAAAAACTTATTCTATCATTACGCAGGTCTGACTAAACTTCGTCGAGATAATCATGCACTTTATACCAATAATATTGACTTCTTCCATGAAGATCCAGACTCCAAAGTGATTGCTTATACTCGTTGGAATGATGAAGGGTCTCGAGTGGTTGTGGTTGCGAATTTATCGGATAACTTCTTAGCCGGATATAGCGTCCCTAACTTCCCCGCTAACGGTCAATGGCATGAATGGACAAAAGATTATGACATTGAATCTGGGGATGATAATATCCTAATTGATCTACCAGAATATGAAGCTAAAGTATTAGTTTGGCAAGGCTAAAATCACTCTTAGCTTCAATAAAATACCGTAGAGGCGTTATTAACAACGTCTCTATTTTTTGTATTACATAATAGATAGATAATTAAGTAAAAATGGGTATAGATCAATGCTTGAGAATGACGTAAACGAGAATATTACCCCGCCAATAATCCATTTCAAAATACCTGCTTGATGTGAATCTACCACAAAAGATAATGAGCGCTTCTATTTTCGCCGACTATTCTTGACTATGTGATGTGATTGAAATTATAGAATATCCAAAATCTCTTTTATCGTATCATCATGCCTCTAATGTACAACGCCATTTTCTTTAAACGTCTTGAAAAAAATTTCGCTTGTGTTAGATTGGTTGGATATTAAAAGCTATCGCCTCACTTGATGAGACGGCTGATAGTTAACAATTACATTTTCTTAATTGTTATGCGTATTCTTATTGTTAATCCGCCACACTTAGCCATCGGCAGTCGCATTCCAAAAGAACAGCTACCACCACTGGGGCTTCTATGTATCGGTGGGCCACTAATCGATGCTGGACATGATGTGACGCTGCTTGATGCTGAACTTGGGCCACTTTCACACGCAGAGATTATAGAACAAGTTGTCAACCATTGTCCACAACTCCTGTTAATCGGTCACTCGGGTTCAACTTCGGCACATCCCATTGTCGTCGAACTGACACGTCACTTTCGTGAAAAGTTACCGCACTTGAAGATTGTCTACGGTGGAGTTTTTCCAACTTATCACTACCGCGACATCTTAGAACACTCACCTCAAATAGACATCATCATTCGTGGTGAAGGTGAAGCGACTGTAACCCGCCTCATTACAGCCATAGAAAGCGGCGGAGAACTTAATAACGTTGATGGGATTGCTTTTCGCTACAGAGATCAAATTGTTGAGACTCCCCCTGCTATTGCGATCGCCGACCTCGATGCTTACCGCGTTGGCTGGGAGCTAATCGACTTTAAAAATTACAGCTACTATGGTGGCAAGCGAGCTGTGGTCATGCAGTTTTCGCGTGGTTGCCCCCATCTTTGCAATTACTGCGGACAGCGTGGTTTTTGGGCGCGTTGGCGACATCGTAACCCTCAGAAGTTTGCCCAAGAGATTGCTTGGCTACATCGAACTCATGGCGTAGAGTTAATTAACTTAGCCGATGAAAATCCTACCGTTAATCAAGCGCTGTGGCGAGAACTTTGCGAGGCAATTATTGCTGAAAATATCAATATAACTATTATTGGCTCAACCCGTGCCGACGATATTGTACGCGATGCGGATATCTTATATTTGTACCGTCAAGCTGGAGTCGAACGATTCTTACTTGGTATGGAGAATACCGACGAAGCAACACTGAAAAAAATTCGTAAGGGAGGAACTATAAAGAGCGATCGCGAAGCAATCCGTTTATTACGACAGCATGGTATCCTGTCTTTAGCAACCTGGGTCACTGACTTTGAAGAGGTGACTGATTGGGACTTTCTCCGTTCTTTGCGGCAGCTACTTTTATACGATCCAGACCAGATCATGTCACTGTATGTTACGCCTCATCGTTGGACTGGGTATTACCGCATGAATTCCCAACGGCGCATTATCCAACTCGACCAGCGATTATGGGACTATAAACATCAGGTATTAGAATCACTTTATATGCCGCCTTGGAGAATTTTTCTCTGGGTTAAGTTTATAGAAATAGTGCTACAGGGACGACCTAAGGCATTATGGCGGTCTTTTCTTCAGCCAGATCGCACTGCTAGACACGGTATGAATTGGTTTACTCGTATGGGTAGACGTGTCTTACTGCATGAGTGGTGGAATTTTGTTTTGCGCGATCGCCGAATTCAAAATGGCCCAACGTTAGAACAATTCTGGGGTGCGCCACAGGATAGTCAAGAGATTCCTTTACGTCTTTCTGAGCGGCGCAAACTCAAAAAGTCTGTCAAATCAATCTAAGCATATCAGTAAGATGGCGATCGCGCTTAGCAGAGGATGAAAACTCTCGTTTCTCAAGAGATACTTAAAGCCTCGATTCGACTCAATCGCTACTATTTCAAACATTAGTTTATACCAGGTTTCAGCTAATCATCTATTAATTATGCAACGCCCTATTTTTATTTTGTATTCTATGTTATTTAATCAGAGTCGGTTAACTTAGTAACTGATAAAATCCGGATTAATTACTGCTCTCTAATCTAACCAATTGGATAAACCCAATGAATTAATACTACCTAACAGATGAGCGCCGATTAAATTAACATCTACTAAAATTAAGAATAAATCTAGCGATCGCACTGTATTTTCCGGTTCATATACAGCGATTCCTTGAGGTTGAGATAATGCTTTTGTTAAAACGGTGACTGTTGTGATTTCAGCCGCAAAGAAAGCAAGCAATAATCCGACGGTACTAGCAATTAAACCTAACTTGAGAATCTTAATCACTTGAGTTTTACTAATATTTTTTTTAGATGAATTATTTTCTAATTGTTTTGCTAAGCGAGTATAACGCCAAGCCCAATAAATTCTAAATCCTAAAACAATAATAGACGCAACTGCTAAAAATAAACCTAATCCAATCCAAGGGTTATTTGTCCCCTCACTCGCATTTCGACTAATAGTTACTAAGAGTAAAGTGATACTCGCAGCAATTCCTAGAATAAGTTGTACCCAAAAACTAATACGACCTAAAAGCTTTAAAATTTTAGCAAACTGACTTTTAGAGGGAGTCGATTGAGAAGAAGATGATGACATAATCGATAAACTCTCGTTCTATTAAAATAACGTACAATTATTGTAGTCGCTTTTAATATGCCGTAGAGAAGCGCGAAAATTAATCTAACTCCAGAAAGAAATATTTAGAAAAAGAGAATGATTGACCGCAATAAAAAAGGAGAAGGAATTGATCCCTCTCCCCGATGTTATGAAATTTATCAGAAAACTTAGACAATATCGCTAGCAGTAATTTCAACTAAGCCATTAATTGTCACTAACAGTTCGTCTCCTACTTCAATTAAAGTGGCATTTTGGGTTTGAGTAATACTGAGATCATTGAAGGTTAAACCATTATCCAATACCAACAAATCAACCCCATCTTCAAAATCGGTAATGATATCAGGGCCATATCCTTCTACAATAAAGAAGCGATCGCTACCTTCACCGCCAGTCAAAGTATCACTGCCCTGCGCGCCTACGATCCAGTCATTACCAGCGCCGCCTGTGAGACTATCGTTTCCTTCTCCACCATCGAGGGTATCATCTCCCATATCCCCAATTAAAATATCATCTCCGGTATTACCATCCAACAGATCGTTACCTTCGCCACCGTTGAGGGTATCCGATCCATCATTACCCGAGAGAGTATCATTTCCGTCGCCGCCTAAAATTTGGTCATTTCCGCCATTACCTTCTAACACATCATTACCTAAGTCTCCATAAACGAGATCGCTACCATTGCCACCTAAAATTTGGTCGTTATTCTTACCCCCATAAATACTGTCGTTGCCATCTCCTCCAGCGATCAGATCATCTCCTGTATTACCAAAAACTAAGTCATTTCCGGCTTCAGTATTGATAAGATCGTTGCCTTTATCACCAAATACCAGATCATTACCGACACCGCTAAGAATACCATCAGCGTCTTTACCGCCATGGATAGTATCATCTCCACCCGTTGAGTTGATATAATCATTTCCTTCGTTGCCGTTGATCCAATTATTCTCCGCGCTACCAATAATATTGTCATTTCCGGCTAACCCAAAGGTTTCGACTGCCTGAGTCACCAGAATGGCATCGGCTGCATCTGTTCCTTCGGTACTCATTTGAACTTGACTATTGGGGATGGGGTTTTGTTCTGCGATCGCATTAATAAATGTTGTTGGATCGTAAATAGAAGTATTACCATCCCCTTGATCATCTGTCCGAGGTACAGTTGGAGTCGGCGTGGGAGTCGGTGTAAATGTAGGCGTTGGAGTTGGAGTTGGTGTTGGACTATTATCAGGCGTTGGAGTTGGAGTCGGTGTAGGACTATTATCAGGTGTAGGCGTTGGAGTTGGAGTTGGAGTCGGAGTTGGAGTCGGTGTAGGACTATTATCAGGCGTAGGCGTAGGCGTAGGCGTTGGAGTTGGAGTCGGACTATTATCAGGCGTAGGCGTAGGCGTTGGAGTTGGAGTCGGTGTAGGACTATTATCAGGTGTAGGCGTAGGCGTTGGAGTCGGAGTCGGTGTTGGAGTATTATCAGGCGTAGGTGTAGGCGTTGGAGTCGGAGTCGGACTATTATCAGGCGTTGGAGTCGGCGTAGGCGTTGGAGTTGGAGTCGGACTATTATCAGGCGTTGGAGTCGGCGTTGGAGTTGGACTATTATCAGGCGTAGGTGTAGGCGTTGGAGTCGGCGTTGGAGTCGGTGTTGGATCGGGTGTAGGCGTAGGTGTTGGAGTCGGAGTCGGCGTTGGAGTCGGCGTTGGACTATTATCAGCATCAACAGCGATCGCAAATGTTTGAGTGGTAGATAAACCCCCCGCATCTTCGACGGATAACTCAATGGCGTTATTGCCAACATCACTCTCAGTCGGTGTACCACTTAAAGTCGCTGTACCGTCTGTGTTATCGGTTAAACTTAACCAAGCGGGTAAATTGTTAAGACTGCTAATATTAACTGTATCCCCTGTATCTGGATCGGTAGTTTGGATATTGTAGGTATAGAGTTGACCTGCTGTAACTGTTGTAACGGCATCGCTGGTGAAATTGGGTGCTTCATTAACATCAGTGACATCAAATGAGACGGTGGTTGTCGCAGAGAGATTTCCTGCATCCGTGGCTTGAATAGTGAGTGTAGGGGTAGGGTTGGTTTCAAAGTCTAAACCACTGCTGTCAACAACGGTAATTTCTCCTATTTCTGTTATCCCAAACGCGCCGCTACCGTTTCCTGCGATAATACTGTAGGTTAGGTTATCTCCATCTGGATCGGTTGCAGCAACTCCACCAATCACTGTTCCATTAGCGGCATCTTCTGCGATCGCATCAAATGTAAACTCATTGCTAGAAGCGGGTTGAGTTAGAGAAATTGTACCCAACGATACAGACGCTTGAGAGGAAGGTGTGTTATCACCAAAGAATAAACCACTTTCAAGGGTGTAAGGGTTAGGAGCACCCAACGGCGGGTTAAAAGCAGTATAATCTCGTAGCGTTCCCGTTAAAATGGGCTGTCCATCCGCTGAGAGGGTATAACCTTCTCCTAAGACATTAACACTGTAATTAACCAACCCGGAGGTCGTATCAAAGGTAGCACTTTCAGCTTGGGTAAAGAAAGTTAGGTTTGCTGTATTAGCAGTGCCATCAGGTTCTGCAGAAGGATCGCTTTGTGTAGTACCATCGGCTTGAGCAAAAATGCGATCGCTATCAAAGCCGAGTTCTATGGCTTGTTCCCCATCGGAACTAACCGCAATAATACTAAACCCTGCCCGATCTAAAAGTCCATCACTATTGCGATCGCTACCGTCATTATTTTCAGAATTTACCTGAGCCGAGAAATTAATGCTGTAGCCAGCGTTACGATCTAAAGCGGGGAAAGCTGGGTCAACTAAGCCGAAGGTAACACCTGTAAAGCCAATATTACTCACAGTATAGTTACTGTAACCTGCGTAAGTATCGTTATTGGCAGTCGTATTTAATAAGGTTGTGCTACCCTCAATAGAACGAGTCGCACTGCTATTACCGACTAAAAATAGATCTGGGTCGATAAATGCGAGTTTCGGTTGAGAACTACCCGTAATTGCGTTGGTATCATCCGGCAGAACAGAGAGATTATCATACAGACTAATAGTCTCAATGAAAGTCGGTGCTTCATTGACTGCTGTAACAGTGAGATCTGCCGTAGCAGAAGTTGTTCCGCCTTGACCATTATCAATTGTGACAGAAAAGGTACGAACAGCGGTAGGATTATTAGAAACGTTTTGATAAGTGATATTCTCAATCAGTCGTTCTACTGCCGTTGGAGTTGCAAACGCAATAAACTCTACAATCAGATCGCTGCCTGCTAAACCATTACTGATGATACTGCCAATTTCTGCGCCTTCATAAGATACAGTGGTTCCATCTAAGCTAATTTCACCGCTTCCTGTACCTAAGTTACGAATAGTCAGGATATCTTCTGTTGAACTACCGCTGCTGTAGCTAACCGTCAGTGTACCGTTATTATAATTCGCGACATTATCCGTTAGGGTAACATCAGCATCAATAATTTGAGGAGCAGTATTCACCTCGGTTTCGGTAAACGTGACATTGTTTACATTGGCCAGAACTGGATTAGTATTATCATCAACGGTAATATTCACTCCAAAAATATCGCCGTCATCTTCATTATCATCATCATTGCTATTATTACTGGAAGTATTACCTGCAAAAGTGGTATTACTTAAAGTAACGGTGCTTGTCACTCCATCATTATCGTCATCTGCAATTGCAGCAAAGATACCACCGCCTAAGCCTTGGCCGACACCACCGCCATTACGACCATTACCATTTGTGGCTGAGTTATCTGCAAAACTGCTATTGGTAATCGTTATATTACCTTCCCGCACAAAAACAGCGCCACCAAAACCTGCGCCGCCACCCGCACCATTAGGACTACCGTCTCCAGCGCCAAAGCCTCCCTCACCGCCTTGACCTGTTACGCTTGTTGCACCACCGCCGCCGCCATAACCACCATTTCCACCTTGGGTTGCGCCAAAACCGCCACCGCCGCCGAAGCCGCCATTTCCGCCTTGGGTTGCGCTATAACCACCGCCACCGCCGAAGCCGCCATTACCACTATTTCCATAACCGCCGCCGCCAAAGCCACCGTTAGGGGTTGCATTTGTGCCACCAAAGCCACCATAATTCCCGTTACCGCCGTAACCTCCGTTATAACCATTGGGACTGTTGGCAAATAAACCACCGCCACCATAGTCAAAGCCGTCACCGCCAAAACCACCGCCACCAAAACCACCGCCACCGTCGGCATCTCCGCCAATAGCGCGGTTATTACTAAAGGTGACATTATCGACTGTAACATCCCCAGAATAGACGAATAAACCGCCGCCGAAACCGCCGCCACCGCCACCAAAGTTACTATTTCCTCCTTTGGCAACACCCCCATCTATGGTCAGGTTTTCAAACGTAACGTTTCCAGACTTAACAAAGAAAATAGGACGGTCTTCACCGTTGGTATCAACTACGCCATCGTTATCGTTATCGCCACTAACCGTAAAGTTATTACCTTCAATGGTAATACTCGTCATCTCACTATCAATTAAAGACTGCATCCGCTTGAGGTCATCAGCGAGGTTGAGTCTGACATTATTACTGAGGCTGATAATATCATCCTCGGTGGTTTCGTTGGCTTGCTTAATGGCCCAACTTAAAGTTCCATTGGTATTACCCGTCCCATCATCGGTGGGTTGGTTGACTTCAAATGTTGCGAATACCCCTGCATAAGTGGCGCGTATGACAGGAGAAAAGATCAACGGAGTCCGAACCTTACCCATTCTAAAGTTTAAGTTCCAACTTCCCCCTAACTCAGGGTTACCGACTCGACCGACAGCAGCGGCAACATTAGCACCTGTAAGTTCACTTAAACGCAGAACAAAGGCTTTACCGTCTGGGGTTTGAGCAACGTTACAACCATATAATAAAATATCACCATTATCTGCAAAGCTTTTTCCCCACTGTTGTAAAGGAGTAGTATGGGTTTCGACTGTTTCAGGGTTTAAAGAAGCCGAACCGAGTTTGAGGGCGGCATCGCAACCGTGAGCCACAATATGTAAGGCTTGCAGAGATGTTTTAGTCGCAAGAATTTTGCTAATTTGTTCAATACCGTCGTCGTCAGGGTTTAAGATAATGACTTCAGCAGTACAGTCAATACCTAGAATTAAAGCATCATACTGCTGAATTTTAGAATCGATAATAACTAATTGGTGACTCATGGCTTTCTGACTATCAATAGGTAAGGGTGAGTAAGTTGATAATGAGAAGCAGATGCAGATATCCCTTTGACAGTAACTATTTTCCTAGGGTGAATAGGAATGGTTATAAAGTAGAATGAACCTTAAAACTTGATTTTATAAAGATTGTTCTTCAGCTTTGAAGTCAATATTTATGTAGGTTGAGTGAAAACATACATTGTGAATTCGGCTGAAGTTAAACAGTCTAAACTAAACTTGAAAGATGAGGCTCAATCATCAATAATTATTTATTCTTAAGAAGACAAGATTTATGATTATTTTGTTCCTAAACTTTCAAGATTAACTGACTACAATTTGTTTTTGATCAGAATTAGTTTGAGTTTGGATACAAATCACATGAGCTAAACTATCTGTTGCCGTTGTCCAAAAAGATAACTGACTAAAACGTTCAAATAAGTCCGGGGGTAAAATTGTTTTTCGTGGTTTAAACTCCACCTTTTGACGAATCTGATGTAACCCTTTAGTTCTAAGGTTTTGATCGAATCTAGATTCATTATATTGTACATCTTTAAAATCATGTTCAAATGGTTTTTCCCCAAGAAATTGATAAATTAAGGATAAAGTTTGAGCCGGGCCAGTTGTCAGAAGTTCGTAATCAACGAGCAATAATTTATTGGCTTGTTCACTATAAAATGCTTCTTTCAGCGCATTATATGCAAATCCTACAAGGCGATTTCCTTGAGTTAAAGCTTCTGTTCGACTATAAACGGTTGCTGTTTCATTTTTATTGTTAAATAAGCGAGAAACCTCAAATGCATTTTGTCTGACTAATCGCTCCAATGAATCCATGATCCACGCAATATTACGAACACAGCAAATAATTTTAGCATGGGGAAAAAGTTGATGAATTAAGGAGAGTTTACTACACCATAAACGATTGGTATCAAATATTATTGGATATTGCTCAATTTGTTCTTGGTAGTAGCCTGAAAATACATTGAATAAGATGTTCTTTTTTTGTTCTGGAGATAGGAAGACTGAAAATTCATTGTCTTCGCTCATAGCTTCCAACATCCGATTCATGAGTCCTCCAACTGGAGATGTCATCGCTCCATAAAAACGGGGATTTTGTCGGAGAAGTGCTGCCAGAAGAGTTGAACCTGAACGAGGTAATCCAGAAATAAAATGAATTCGATTGGCCAGGACATTCATATCCTTGCGTTACCTCCCTAGATCTGGATGAAACAACTCGTTTGAGACGGTTTTGAGGACAGAAATAGTATCAGTAAACCCACCTCCTTATACTATAGAATTCATATGGATTTACATTTTTGAACAATTAACGTCAGGATTTTCCGAAAAATTACTGAGGCTCATTGGGTAGATTGAGCTGTTTTCTCCGTAATATCTAGCATATCTGAAAATAAAGCGAACATCAATATGTTCTGTCCCTCTTTACTGAACTTTGATAATCTGTAGAGCAAGATTTACACAATCTTTAAATTGAATTGAGTTCAAAATCAGGATAATTTTATATAAAAAATGGATTTTAAGTCGGATAAAAAGCTGGAAAAGCCTAATATTTTAATCAAATCTGAATCAATATCCGCTCATCGCCTATTCTATAGCAGTACAAGATCAGTTGAAGCTGAGAGTATTGTCTTCCAAATAGATAAAAAAAGAGACGTTGCTGTCAACGCCTCTGTAGAATCAATTAAATTTTAGTTAGGATTAACTGACTGTGGATGCGGCAGCCCGGGCGGCAGCAGCTTCATCAGGATGAATTCCTAAGCGAGTTAAATTGATCCGGCCTTTATTGTCAATTTCTCGTACTTTTACAATCACTTCATCACCGAGGGCGACTTCATCCTCAACTTTACCGACTCGATAATCAGCCAGTTGAGAAATATGAATCATCCCTTCTTTACCGGGAAGAAATTCTACAAATGCCCCGATGGGAATAATTCGAGTGACTTTGCCCGCATACACATCACCCGCATTCAGTTTACGGGTCATCCCTTGTACAATTTGATAGGCGCGGGCAGCATTTTCACTATCGGTTGAAGCAATAGTGACCGTACCATCATCATCGATATCAATTTTTACCCCAGTTTCTTCGGTAATGCCTTTAATGGTTTTACCACCTGGCCCAATTACCAAACCAATTAAGTCTGGATCGATCTTCATGGTCAACAGGCGTGGGGCATAGGGAGAGAGATCCGAACGCGGTTTATCAATGGTACTTAACATTTTCTCCAAGATATGCAGACGGGCGGGTTTTGCCTGATTAATCGCCTGGGCGACCGTTTCCATGGATAAACCCGTAATTTTCATATCCATCTGCAAGGCTGTAATTCCAGAATCAGTCCCAGCCACCTTGAAGTCCATATCTCCGAGGAAATCCTCTATCCCTTGAATATCTGTGAGAATCCGAACTTCTTCTCCTTCTCTGATTAACCCCATGGCTGCGCCGCTGACGGGTTTTTTGATTGGGACTCCAGCATCCATTAAGGATAAAGTTGAACCACAAACTGAACCCATAGAAGTCGAACCGTTAGAAGAGAGAACTTCTGAGACAATCCGAATCACATAAGGGAATTTTTCCTTTTCAGGTAAGACGGGGAGTAACGCCCGTTCGGCTAAGGCACCATGTCCAATTTCCCGTCGTCCCGGCGATCGCATCGGCTTCGTTTCCCCTACAGAATAAGGGGGGAAGTTGTAATGATGCATATAGCGTTTTTCATCCTGGGGATGGAGATCGTCCAAATCCTGGGCATCTCCGGGGGTTCCGAGGGTGGCAATAGAGAGTACCTGAGTTAATCCTCGGTTAAATAACCCACTGCCATGAACCCGACGCGGTAACAAATTCACCCGACAGGAGACTGGACGCACCTGATCGAGTTGACGGCCATCAACCCGAACATTCTCCTCAGTGATCTGTTTTCGCATCAACTCACGAGTCAAGCTTTTGAAAATCCGACTCACCGCTTTTGGATCTTCTACTGTCGCAGCCTGTAGGGGATCTTCTTCGGGTTTCTCAGCAATGGGTTCTAAGACTTCTTTTTCTTTAATCCCATCTAGAAGAGTATCTCGGCCTGTTTTATCTAAGTCAAACTGCTTAAGAACGTTTTTAATCGGTTCTACGGTTTTCTCTCGAATAAACTCTACCAATTCTGGTGGTTCAGTTGGCGCTTCTGCAACACTCATCTCATAGTTGAGCTGCTCCATCATTTCCTGTTGCGCTTTAATCAGGTCATAGACCGCTTCGTAGCCGAAATCAATGGCTTCGATGATATCCTGTTCCGGCAGTTGATTTGCACCCGCTTCTACCATCACCACGCCTTCAGGAGAACCCGCTACCACCAGATCGAGATCGCCATTTTTCACTTCGCGATAGGTGGGATTAATGATAAAATCATCCCCAACTAACCCAACTCGTACTGCTGCCATGGGGCCGAAAAAGGGAATTTTTGCCAGCAACACAGCCACAGAAGACCCTGTTACTGCTAATACATCCGGGGGAACTTGCTCATCCATCGATAAGGTTGTCGCCACGATTTGAATATCATCCCGTATCCAACCTGGAATTAATGGACGTAGCGGACGGTCAATCAGACGACTGGTGAGGGTCACTCGGTCAGGGGGCCGACCTTCTCGCCGGAGAAAGCCTCCAGGAATGCGTCCCCCTGCGTAAAGACGTTCTTCATAATCTACCAACAACGGGAGAAAATCAATTCCCGGTCTGCCTTCAGCCCGAGTTGCAGTGACTAAAACTGAAGTATCTCCTGACTCTATTAACACCGCTCCACCAGCTTGGGGTGCGAGTAAACCTATCTTGAGTCGAATATCCCGTCCATCGAAGGATATTGACTTTTCCATTTCTTCCATTGAGTTTATCTTTCCTCTCTGACCACCAATGTATCTCACGAGTGAGTTTTGATTATCCCGCAGCCTCAGTGAATGAGATTGAGGCTCAGCTCACTTCTAAGATAACTTCCCTCTACCAACTTTCAGATTCCTTTCTTTTGGAGAGGGTATGTTTTTTAGTGTAACAGTTCCCGCTCGTGGTTTTTATAGAGTTGGGTTGTTGGGGGAATTTGGGCTTTCACCATGGCATCATCTCCCCAGACAAGACTGAGCAACTCACTGATAAGTTGTCGTGACGTTGATCTGTCTATTCTCGACTCATGATTATATTTTAGTTATTTTTACTTATTAGTATTATAATTTGACTAGACCTGCGATTTCAGCAATTGGGTAGATCAACTAATATCTTGCCCAGGCTTTTGTAATTGAATTAAGACAAAATAAGTATCTTTGATCACATTATTGTTTCTCTCGTTTTGCTTGATCCCCGCTGGCTTATTGCTGATTTCATCGCTTTTACATATCTTAACAAAAATATTTCTATTTATAAAGTAAATCTAAAATAAATATAAAGTCCAAGCCAATCTGAATTTGCCCTCTAACCCAGATTCCCTCAGCGTTAGGATTTCATTCAATCACATCAATGCATCGATCAAAATAAGTGGTGTAAGATTGCTTTCCAACGGAGCGTTACATGGATAGTTCAGATAACTTAACCTCTACCTGTCGGTGTTGTCAATATTACACCCCTGAAGGTAGACGCGGTGGACAATGTCAACAGCTTCATGTCCCAGTCAAAAGTGGCTGGAGAGCCTGTCAGCTCGCGATCCCCGTTTTTGCAATGTCTTGGGAGATCAAAGAGATTATGGAAATTCAGCATCAACCCGCTGTATCACAGGATACCTTAAGAGTTGATCATACTTCTTTACAATCTCTTAATCCCTCTGCCGCCCCCGCCGCCCAAATGGCAACAGCAGCAAGTTCTGCTGAAATCAAAGCTTGAATAATCATCGTTAATAATAAAAACCTTTTCACTTGTTCGTCTTTCAATCATTAATATAAAGCCTTTCTCTAGTCAGAATCAATTGCAAAATATCCCTCAACGCTTTGCTGAGTTCCCTTAAAATCCATCCATTCACCCATCCATTAACCAAAAGATTCTTGAATCAATTTTTAATTTACGGTAACCAAGGATATTGACGGAAATTAGGCTGACGTTTTTCTAAAAAAGCTTGTTTTCCTTCAGTTCCTTGTTCCGTCATATAATACAATAATGTTGCATTACCCGCTAGTTCCTGTAACCCCGCCTGACCATCACAGTCAGCATTAAAAGCAGCTTTGAGACAGCGAATTGCAATCGGGCTTTTATCTAATATTTCATTCGCCCATTGCACCCCTTCCGACTCTAGCTGTTCTACCGGAACAACACAATTAATCAATCCCATTTCTAAGGCTTGTTCAGCGTTATATTGACGACAAAGAAACCAGATTTCTCTGGCTTTTTTTTGCCCAATAATTCTTGCCATATAACTGGCCCCAAAACCCCCGTCAAAACTTCCAACTTTCGGGCCTGTTTGACCAAAAATCGCGTTATCTGCGGCAATTGTTAAATCACAAACCAGATGTAACACATGACCCCCACCAATGGCATATCCTGCCACGAGGGCAATCACCACTTTTGGCATGGAACGAATCAAGCGCTGTAAGTCTAACACATTCAGACGGGGAACCCCGCTAGTGTCGATATAACCGGCTTCTCCACGCACGCTTTGATCTCCTCCAGCACAAAAGGCATACTTACCATCTGTGTGGGGGCCTGCCCCGGTGAGTAATATCACGCCAATATTAGGATCTTCTCGCGCATTCCAAAAAGCATCATACATTTCAGATACCGTTTGGGGTCGAAAGGCATTCCGCTTGTGGGGACGATTAATGGTAATTTTGGCAATGCCGTCAGTTTTATGATATAGGATATCTTCGTAAGTTTTGACGGGTTGCCAGAGGGTTGACATAGGGATACTCGCGCTTGTGGTTTGAGGTTTTGATGGATTGAGAATGTATTGTATCAGCAAGTGTGATGATTGCAACCAGAAATAAACTCTGCATGGCGCGATATTGCTTACCAGTCAAGGCGTAGGTCGTAGCGGTGTAAGCAAAAGTGCCTCTAAAACTGACAAGAGCGCCATATTTGATAAAAAATATATCATCTCCGAAAAAAACAGCAGTTACTACAGAAATATAAGTAGAACACAAACTGGTAGTCAGCCTTGCTCTGATTACAGACCTCATAGCGGCTTCTAACAAGCGCGATCGGGAGATTTCCCGATGCAGTTAGAAATTGCTATGAGTTCCTTTTTTAGGATTTCAACTGATGTTGTACTGCCATAAACAGTTGTAGAGACGTTGGGGGAAACGCCTCTACTCAGGAAAAATATGATGCAGATGAGAGACTAGACTCTAAGCTAGCTAATCAGCTTCACTTTCGTTGCCAGTCCTAATGACTGCAATAACTGAATGGTTATCCAAGTCATATCAAATTCCCACCATCTCATGCCATGACGGGCAGAATATTGATAAGCATGGTGATTATTATGCCAACCTTCGCCATAAGTGAGAAGGGCAACCCACCAGCAATTGGTTGATTGATCTTCAGTTTCATAAGTCCGATAACCAAACTTATGAGTGGCGCTATTGACAAACCAGGTGCAGTGATACACTGCAAGTAAACGGACGAAAACGCCCCAAACTAGGAAAGACCATCCGCCGATAGCGAATAATAATAAACCTAAGGCGACTTGAAATAGTAAAAAATATTTACCAATGAATTGATAAACGGGGTCATTAATAATATCTTGCGTGTAGCGAGGAACATCTTCTTGGGCGGGCGCTTTCCAAAAGATCCAACTCATATGACTCCACCAAAAACCTTGGGTAGAGTCGTGAGGATCTCCTGTATGGTCGGAGTAGAGGTGATGAATCCGATGTAAACCGACCCAGTCAATGACGCTGCCTTCAGCCGAAAGAGAACCGCAGAATACAAAGAAATATTCTAACCATTTAGGCGTTTTAAAACTGCGATGAGTCACCAAACGATGCCATCCCAGTGTAATCCCTAAGCCCCCTGTGACCCAGTGAAGAAAAACTGCCACTCCAATAGCAGCCCAACTAAAGTTTGATGGGATCAAGGCAAACAATGCCCCAATATGGACAATCGCTAAGCTGATGACGTGTGCCCAATTAATTTCTGAGTGGGTTTTAATTGATGTTGATTGTGCCATTCTTTACAATATTGACCAGAACTGTGCTAGCAGTTAAGAGAGTAACTGAATATACGTTGACGGAACTTCTCAAATCGTTTTCACAAAGAGGGATTGAATATTTTAGGAAAGACGAAGACCGCCATTAATTACCTCTTAAGGAAAGATCTTGTTTCAGAGAACAGCAGAGACGATAAAATCTTTAGCCTGATCTTGCTAAACAAGATTGTTCTTAATTTTTTTAACAAAATATGCTGCTTTTTTCAACTAAAACGGAGACTATAGCTCAAGCCAGATACATCAAGTAAAAGTCTCCGCTAAAGCGCGATCGCGATACCACTAAAGTCACGCTACTTTACGCTCTTAGCGCGATCTTCACCGCGATCGCGGTGAATCATCCTGTTTACAGCGATTATCTTTCTTAGTCATCAAGCCTTGTTAAAAATTAGGCTTTGAACCCAAAATTAAGTCGTTCTCAGAACAAGCTCAGCTTGTCTACTGAGAGACTAATTTAACTTGACGGGCTAAACCGATAGCTTGTAAAAAGCGAATCGTGACCCAGGTGATATCAAATTCCCACCATTTCATGCCATGACGGGCAGAATATTGATAAGCATGATGGTTATTGTGCCAACCTTCACCATAAGTGATCACCGCAACCCACCAACAATTGGTTGAGTCGTCCCCGGAGTCTTCATAGGTGCGGTAGCCAAACTTATGAGTCGCACTATTAACAAACCAAGTGCAGTGAAACATGGTTACTAATCGGACAAAAATGCCCCAGACCACGAAAGGCCATCCTCCGATTAAGAAAAGTATCAAACCCAACGCAAATTGAATTGCGATGAAGTAAGATTGAAGAAACTGATAGACTTTATCGTCAGCAATGTCTTTGGTGTAACGAGGAACATCAGCACGAGCCGGGATGTGATAAAGCATCCAAGCCATATGACTCCACCAAAAACCTTTGTTAGAATCATGGGGATCAAGATCTGTATCTGAATGGAGATGATGAATTCGATGCATCCCGATCCAATCGATGGGGCCACCTTGACAAGCGAGAGTACCGCAAAAGATAAAAAAGTACTCTAACCATTTAGGCGTTTGAAAACTTCGGTGAGCCACTAAGCGGTGGAATCCTAAAGTAATACCTAAGCCTCCTGTGATCCAATGAAGAAAAACAGCTAAGCCAACGGCTGTCCAACTAAAATTGCTAGGAAGTAATGCGAATAAGGCTCCAATATGCAAAAAGGCCATAAAGCCAATCGTTTTCCAACTGGGACTTAGTTGTAGTTGTTTTGGGGTTGCAATCGTCATGAATAACGTCTATTTGCTTTACGAGCGGGTTTGATTTGCGTCATAATGATCCACCCAACCCCACAATTAAAGCGAGTCCGGCAATGAACCATAGCATTGAACTGCTAAATGATGCAAAACAAACACTATTTTCGATTTTTTCTGGAATTGACACTCAGGTCAAGCAAAATCTTAAAAGAGTTTTGCACTCATTCCGAAATCATCGTGTGGGAACCCAACATTTTGCAGGGGTAACAGGCTACGGACATGATGATCTCGGTCGTCAAACCTTGGATCGGGTTTTTGCCGAAGTCATGGGTGCAGAAGCAGCCTCTGTTAGAGTTCAGTTTGTTTCTGGAACTCACGCGATCGCCTGTGCCTTGTTTGGTGTTTTGCGTCCCGGAGACGAACTGCTTTCCGTCACGGGTAATCCCTATGACACCTTGGAGGAAGTCATTGGTTTACGTGGGCAAGGTCAAGGTTCCCTCATAGAGTATGACATTAAATACCGCCAGTTGTCTCTCTCTAGGGAAGGTAAAATTGATTGGCCGGCCCTCAACAGTGCCGTCAGACCCCAAACTCGTATGGTTTTTATTCAGCGATCTTGCGGTTATTCCTGGCGTTCAAGTTTATCCATTGCTGAAATTAAACGAATTGTTGATTTGGTCAAGCAACAAAATCCAAATACGATTTGCTTAGTGGATAATTGTTATGGGGAATTTGTCGAAACCCAAGAACCGACCGCAGTTGGGGCAGATTTAATTGCCGGGTCATTAATCAAAAATCCTGGAGGAACGATTGTAACGGCGGGGGGTTATATTGCAGGAAAAGCGGAGTTAGTTGAAGCGGCAACTTGTCGATTAACCGCCCCTGGAATTGGGAGTAGTGGCGGAGCAACATTTGATCAAAATCGTTTACTGTTTCAAGGGTTATTTTTAGCGCCGCAAATGGTAGGAGAAGCTCTTAAAGGCAATCATTTAATCGCTTATGTGTTCGATCAATTAGGATATCGAGTTAACCCACTGCCCACAGAACCTCGGCGAGATATGATTCAAGCTGTTGAATTGGGGTCTGCCGAAAAGTTAATCGCCTTCTGTCGTGCCATTCAGCAGTATTCTCCGGTCGGTTCCTACTTAGATCCTGTCCCAGCCGCAATGCCTGGGTATGAGAGTCAATTAGTGATGGCTGGTGGTACGTTTGTTGATGGGAGTACCTCGGAATTTTCCGCAGACGGGCCATTACGAGACCCCTACATTGTTTTCTGTCAAGGGGGAACCCACTGGACTCATATCGAACTGGCGTTAGAAGCAGCTATTTCTGCTATTGGCAACTGTGATTAATTGCGATCGCGTGGCGGAGGCTGTATCGCAATTGGGCAGTGTTGAAAGTGACGGTTCAGTTTCAGCTTAGCAATTTAGCACTTAATAGCGATCACAATCACGCTCTTGTCCTAACACAATTGTGAATTGTATATAAAGCTACATTCCCTTATTTGCGATCTTATTCCTCAAATTTTATCAACTCTTCAAATAATTCTTGGAAATTATCGGTTCAAGACTGTTAAAATCAGGATAAAATATATGAAAGGATAGACTTCTAGCAAAGTATAACTGTTTCAGTTTGCAATCTGTCCATCTCGATCTATTCACTCAGGGTCAGAAAGATTATACTGATAGAATTAGCTATTAAAATGATTGAGTCTAGATCATCCGGTTATTTACCTTCTTTTCCAATATTATTTTAATATCTTTAAAAGTCGATTATTTTAATCGATAGCTTTTATCAAAAGATAACAGGCCGTATGGCTGTTGGGGAAGAACATCTTGAGTTAAAACTGGATGAATTAGCTAAAATCATCATTAGAACGCCATGCTGTTTAATCTCTTCGTCTATTGTGATGTCAATGGTTTAGTAGAATGTTAAAGGAATCTCTATTAATTACAGTTGCTAAACATCAACGCTCATCTAAATTGGGTAATGAAGTCTTAATTCTCAACCTGAAATCTGAGGAGTATTTTGGCTTAGAATGGGTTGGTGCTGCCATTTGGCAATTGATTTCTCAACCTCGAACCATTCAGGAAATTAGAGCTATCATTTTATCTCGATATCAAGTTGAACCCCAACAGTTTGAACGGGATCTGATTACATTTATACATCAGCTCCGAGCCAATGGATTAATTTTACTGATTACAGATGAATCTCTTATTTCTCGAATACTTTATGTTTTGACTTTATTCAATCGTTGGGTGAGCCAAAATTATACTCGAATCAGTCAGAATATCAAACAACATACCCCCCAACTGCCTCGCTTTTTTACTAAGCTTCCTTATCAAACACCCGTTTTAAGAAATTGGGGTTCAAATAAAGGATTTTGGTATATTTAGCAATCAAGGCAATCCATGCTGTATTGAATTGAGTCAACTTTATACTGTTTTTCTCTCAAAATCCCTCTATTCTCTTACAAAGTAAAGAGAGATTGAGTGCAATTGACAGAAGCCTCTAAAAAGACAATCATTTAATGATCGGATTTGAGATGAAGAGTTGCCTGAAGTGCCTTAGCTTGAGGTTTTCCCAACCCATCGGTTAAGCTATAACTGACTGCTAATAATCTAAACCACAGACTCGGGAAACGAGGTTCTAACCAAGGTTGTATCCAACGAGAAAAACGAGGAACCCAGGCGAATAAGTAGCTAATTAATGCAAGGATTGAATAGTTAAAATAACTCATCATCCATCGTATCGTTTCATTAATCGAAATAAAATCTAAAATCCAAATTAATAACTTGGGATTAATTCGAGCGGCTTTTAATGCTAAACGAGTAAACATTCCCCAGGGTGTTCTATCTTTAATAAATGTATCGGCGACTTCTGGGGGTTCTGTTGCTAAAATGCCAAAAAAGGTATTTAAAATTGAATTCACTTTTTGAGGGGGTAAATGTTTCCCAGTCGGAACCATCATCCCTTTAGAAAATAGCCAAGTGACAGAAACGTTACTTTGATACGCTCGAATTTTATTCAGGTATTTTGCGGTTAATAAATCATATTTTAAAGCCGTATCTAATAAATTAGTTAACCGAGATAAATTCCGCACTAAAGAACCAAATCCAGTAAAGACTAAAGGAGACTGTAAAGAAGCCGCGTCTCCAATAGAAATTAAGCGATCATAAGCCACTTTGCGATCGCTACTTTTTAGACTAAAATGCCCTGGAATATAACCAAAAGTCGCCTTTTTCCAACTCAATTGATCGACATCACAACGACGATATTCCGGTAAAATTGTAAAGAAATCTTCGTACATTTCCAGTAAAGATCCCGGATTTTCTGGATGAATTTGATGATAATGAAATAGATAAAACGTTAAATCGTTGCCTTCCCCCGGAAACAACTCCCAAATCAGTTGTCGTCCCCGAGAAATATCCCCGTGACTATTCAAAACATCCCCATATTTAGAATCCCAAACCCCCGGTTCAAAACCACCATCAATAATTGCCCCTACCGTTGGACAAACACTATCAAATGCCCGACCGCCATTGAGTTGCCAGGCAATGGGAGAAGCGGTTCCCATGGCATCCACTAATAACCGTCCTGTGGTTTGACGTTGAGTTTGAGTGGGTAAATTAACGCTTTCTACTGTGACTAAACTCGGGCTAATTTCTGCTTTAATAAACTCGGTCTCATCCCAAATTTCGCCTCCAGCTTCCCGTAATTTTTTGCCACAAAGCTGTAAGAGTTTTTCGGAATCTAAGGCAATATTTAAAACAGTGGAAGTATGTAAAATAGGCGCTTGGGCAACTGAAGGATTATAAGCATCAAAAAACTTATTAAATCCATCTTTATATTCGCGGGCAATAACTTCTTCAACTTCGAGCGCTGTGAATAACCCCAAATCAATCACACTTTGCAACTCACTGCGGGATATATTCCACTCCCGGTTCATCCGCCCAAACGGCAACCTTTCTAACAGTAATACCCGATATCCTAATCGTGCCATTACCGCTGCGTGAATCACTCCTAAAGCGCCGCCAATATAAATTAAATCATAATCAGGCTGAGCGGAATTTGTCGCGTTAGACGTATCAATAACTTGCTGCGGTTGCTGAGGATGACGAACTCCTTCGCGCCAACGTTTTTCCCACCAATAAACCCGCTGAAGGTCAAATTCTCCCTTCGGCATTTTTTGGAAATATTTAACCGTTAAAGGATAGTCTGCTGCTAACCCTTCAAAAATAGATTGCCCCGAAAAATCAATCTCTGGGGGTTCGGGGTAATGATGAGGAAATTGTTGACGCAGTTCAGTTTCTAAGCGTTTTAGAAAGATTCGTTCTTCCATCTGGGGCGGATAACCAACGCGAAACACTTTAAGATAGGTAGTCCGTTGTAGTGACCAAACAAAGGTTAACAGTTCGTTGTCTACTGATGGGGATTTTGTCGTTGCAGAAAAAATCAGGCGAAACCCATCTGGAGTCACGACTTTTTCTGCCATTCCCGGTTCAAACTTCTCTTGCAACCAGTTACAGACTCGTTGGGTATCTGGTGTTGGGATTTCTAAATATAGAATTTCCTTGATGGTCATAGTTCAGTCAGGTTGTACCTTAGTTGCATCTTCTCACTACACGCCTAAAAACAGCATAAATGACAACCGACCCGTTCGGTAATTTATGTAATATAGATCTACAACCATTACACTCCATTTGATGATGGCAGACACTCACAACATTTCTCAACGGGTTCAACAACAACGACAATTTTTTGCGACGGGTCAAACACGGGATCTCGGCTTCCGACGGCAACAATTACAGCGGTTGAAGCAAATGATGGTCGAAAACCGCCGATTGATTCTTGATGCAGTCATTGCCGATCTGGGACGGCCGGAGTTAGAAGCTAGCTTTGAGATGGCTGCTCTTACTGAAATTAATTATGCCATTAAACAGCTCAAATCTTGGGCAAAGCCAAAAAAAGTTCCCGTTTCCCCAGCGCAGTTTCCAGCATCAGCGCGAGTCTATCCAGAACCTTTGGGGGTGGTGTTAATTATTGGGCCTTGGAATTATCCGTTTCAGTTAATGATGACACCGTTAGTCGGGGCAATTGCTGCGGGAAATTGTGCGATTCTTAAACCCTCAGAATTGGCTGCTGAGACTTCTAAAGTGATTACAGATTTAATCGAAAAAACGTTTGATCCGGCTTATATTGTAGCGGTAGAAGGCGGAGTTGAAACGGCTCAAACTTTACTCAATCAAAAGTTCGATCACATCTTTTTTACAGGCGGGACAAAAGTCGGTCAAGTGGTGATGGAAGCAGCAGCAAAACAGTTGACCCCAGTAACGTTAGAATTAGGTGGAAAAAGTCCTTGTATTGTCGATCATGAAGTGAATATTCAAATCGCCGCAAAGCGGATTATTTGGGGAAAATTTCTCAATGCTGGACAAACTTGTATTGCACCAGATTATTTGTTGGTTGATCGATCGATTAAATCAGAACTCTTAACCGCCCTTCAACAAACGATTCATGATTTTTATGGTGAAAATCCCCAAGAAAGTCCGGATTATGCCCGGATGATTAGCCCTAAACATTGGCAACGACTGACTCAATTTTTAGACAAGGGAAAGATTGTCATTGGCGGGCAAACTAACTTAGAAGAAAAATATATTGCTCCGACAATTATTGATGAGGTATCTTGGGAAGATCCGGTGATGCAAGATGAGATATTTGGGCCGATTTTACCTGTTTTAGAATATCAGAGTTTAGAAAAAGCGATTGTACAAATTAATGCTCGCCCGAAACCCTTAGCCTTATATTTTTTCTCCAATAATTCAGCTAAACAGCAACAAGTTTTGCAAGGCACTTCTTCCGGCGGTATTCTGTTTAATGATACGGTTTTACAGGTAGGGAGTCAGTTTTTACCGTTTGGCGGTGTCGGCAATAGTGGCATCGGTTCCTATCACGGAAAAGCCAGTTTTGATACATTTTCTCATTACAAAAGTGTGTTGAAAAAATCATTCCGGTTTGATTTTTCCGTTCGTTATCCCCCGTATCTGAAAAAGCTAAAATTAATGAATTTTTTCGTCAGTCGATAAGGTTTGTGGGTGAGGGGGCGTGGGTGATTAGTGATTGAAAAGAGTTAGGTTTTACTTTTTTGCTTGCTTCTGCTGTTAAGCGCTCCTACCCCTATATTAATTTTTACATTTATAGCAGTAAGGTCAAACATAACTCTTATATTTTGACAAATTAGATGGTGGAATAATTTATCAATTAATCAGTTATAAACTCTCGCATATACTGATTCACTAATTCTGGCTGTTCTTGTTGTACCCAATGACTACAATTAGGGATATAACGAATCTGTAAATCTTTCACATATTCTTCTGTTCCGTAAGTTAATTCCCGTCCTAAGGCTTTATCTTCTTCACCCCAAATCATTAAAGTTGGAATTTCTAATAATCTCCATTCTTGAGGTTTATCTGGACTGAAAAATCCCTGAAAGATATTGCGATAATAATTAATCATTGCGGTTAATGCGCCTCGTTTAGCGGCGGCATCTTTATAAGCATTAAGATCGGCTTCAGTAAACGCACTTTTATCAATTGCCATGTCTATAAATCCAGAGGCAATCGCTTGATAATCATTCGCTTGTATTAATAATTCTGGTAATATTGGCAGTTGGAAAAAGAAAATATACCAACTTTTTTGTAGTTGTTCAATTGTCCATAGTCCATCGGCAAATTTAGCCGGATGAGGCACATTCATAATAATCAGTTTTTCTACTAATGCAGGATTTGCATAGGCAAAAGCCCAAGCAATTGCTGCACCCCAATCATGAGCCGCTAACACACAAGAATCATAACCTAAGCCGGTAATTACGCCTTTAATATCCGCAATTAATTCTTTCATTTGATAAGCTGAAACATCTTGCGGTTTTTCGCTTTCGTTGTATCCCCTTAAATCTAATGCAACCACTTTATAATCTTTGGCAAATTCTGGGATTTGATGTCGCCAAGAATACCAAAATTCTGGAAATCCATGTAACATTAACATCAATGGCCCCTCACCTTGGGTGACATAATGTAAGGTGACTCCGTTTGTTTGAATATATTCGCTTGTCCAGGTTTCTTGAAGTACAGTCATAATCTCTGATTCTTTTCAATCAAGGTGAACTTCAAATATTATAAAAAATTAAAATAAAAAAAGACGTTCTCGGCTGAACGTCTCTACAAAACTTAAAGATATAATCCCTTAGTTTTTATTAGAAGTTTCGACTTCTTCAGTGGCAGGAGTGTTTGAAGCTGGGTTTTCTTGAACTAAACGATTTAAAGTTTCTTCAACTTGCAGCTTGCGTTGTTCAAATCGATCTTGCTGTTGTTGACGATCTTGTAATACAGTACCTGCTAAGTGGGCGATCGCTAAGCCAACTGCTCCGAGTGATAAAATATAGCTGTGAATGGTGTACAGTCTCAACAATGTCGCTGTACTAATGCCGCCGCCACCCGTGATAATATCCCGCAGAAGTGAACCGACGAAAGGAATCGCTTCAATGGTTCCGAGTTCAACTGATAACCGCCAAAATCCGGTTTGTGTCCAGTCTAAAACCATTGCTGTCCAGTCTAAACCAATCGCAGCGAGGATAAAACCGATAACAGCAATCCAAGCCACTAACCAATTTCGTTTGAATTGACGAGAAACAAACATCACGACCATCTGGATTAAACCCAAAGCAATGACAAGGTTTCCAGCGTAATGATGCATCCCTTCAATTAACCAACCAAAGTTGGTATGAGTTGCAATTTCTTGTAGGGAACGATAACTGGCCCCGGCTGCGGGTTGATAGTTGAAGGCGATTAATATCCCAGAGAGGGCAGCCATCAAAGTCATTGTGAGGATGCCAATTGAAAGAATTGTGGTAGTTCGCCGTAAGGCAAACATGAGGTTAAAAGGTCTAATCATGGAGGAGAAATGTAAATAAAGATCAAGAATAGCTAAGAATTACAAAAAATCTATAACCGACTTCAAACAGCTACAATTCCCTGTATTTCTTTGTTTGGAAGGAAAATTGCTCTCTCTGTACTATCCGAGAGATGAGTTGAATTACGTCGTTTACGATCATAATTCTAAATAAATCTTAACATAATTTTCAATAATGGGGGGACAGGTAGAGGCCCATTGCAATGTACCCGTACGCAGTGGCTGAGTTAGAATATGCCCTAAGCCAACGCTGCGCCAACACCGAAAGCCTTTTTATCCGGTGTTGCCTAAAACAACCATGAGTCAGCTTGAAATTAAACCTGTTACAACCGCCCATTTAGCGGAGTTAAACCGTCTTTATGCAGAGATGGATGGTTTGCCGTTGTTGCCGCAAGTCGAGGTAGAGGCTTTGTTTGATAAAATTCACCAATATCCCAATTACACGATTTATATTGCTTGGTTACAGCAGGAGGCAGTGGGAACCTTTAGCCTGTTATATGTGCCGACGATGATGCATCGAGGATATCATCAATTTGCGGTACTGGATGGGGTGAGTGTTTCTCCGGCTTATCGTAACCAAGGAATTGGCAAAGAGATGATGCAGGCTGCATTAAAATTATCTCAAACCGCCGGATGTTATAAGGTGACACTCTCTTCTAATCTTAAACGCGGTCGCGCTCATCATTTTTATCAATCTTTAGGGTTTCGCCAACATGGCTGGAGTTTTTCTCTCCAATTGACGGATAATTGAACAAAAAGGTGTAAATTAAAAGGCAAAGTATTGTTTCAAAGCTGTTTATTATGCCTCAGCTTCAAACGCCTCAACTCTCTGGACGGGTTTATCTGTTGCTTGCCATTACAATTTTTGGTGCAGCCAATGCTGTGACTCGTAAACTGACTCAATTGGGTGCAGAGAACTTAGTGAATGGAGAAAATCCCATCTCTTTTTGTAATGTTTTGTTTGTGGGAAATTTATGTGCCTTAATTTTATTAATTATTATTTATTCTCATCAGTTAAAACCTCAGATTATTAAAAAAATAACCTGGAAAAATTGGTTAGTAATGGCTGTTGTAGCAATCTTAGGCGCTGCAATTGTACCCACCCTTATTTTTACAGCACTTTCTTTAACCACAGTTAATAATGTTATTTTAATTGGACAAATTGATACCCCTTTAGTGTTAGCCTTATCCGTTTGGTTATTAGGAGAACGGGTGAATAGTTGGGTGATTTTGGGAGCCATTTTATCATTTGTGGGTGTGGCATTAACTGTATTATTGCAACCGCCAGGAGGCGATATGATGGCAATGAATATGGGAATTGAGATTGGATGGGGAGCATTACTGACTGTCATTGCCGCCGTGTTTAAAGCAATTGCCAATTTAATTAGTAAAGTCAGCCTTAAGCAAATTCCTCTCGGTATTTTCAGTATATATAGAATGTTTGTGGGTACTGTTGTGTTTTTCATAACCGTTTTAATTGTCTATAGTCCAGCTCACTTTATGGATGTAACCGCTCCATTTTTATGGAAATGGATGTTAGGTTATGCGGCAGTGATTGTGGTTGGCGGACAATTTTTCTGGTTTAATGGTCTCAAGCGTAGTAATGCCAGTGAGGTCTCTTTAGCTACGGCTTTTAACCCCATAGCCGGAATTTTAGCGGCTTATTTACTATTAGGAGAAGCTCCGACAACGGCACAATATATTGGCGGTAGTGTTATTTTAGTGGGAATTGTATTTAATCAGATTGGTGTACAGCGTCTGAAGCAAACTAAACAGAAAGAATCTGAATCTTCTAATCAGGAACATATAAATGATAGTATTGGATTTAAAGGTATTTAATTAATACTGCCTTAATTCCTTATTTGTTTAATTTTTATTTTCACTATTTTTTTTAAAACATCCTAAACCTTCGGTATAAAACCTATAAATTTTAAAAGCTTTTTCATGAGATTATGAATTATTTTGATAGCCTATAGTTACGTTTTTATAGTCAGTAATATACGAAAGAATTCAAATGATAAACTCACTTTCCCCAGTTTGGAGAAAGTAAGTTTTTTTAAGAGAATAACGCCTTATTGTTGACCGTATCCACCGCCGCCAGGTGTTTCTATTTTGAATGTATCTCCTGGTTGCATTTCAACGGTTGCGGTACTTCCTAATTCTTCAATATTGCCACCGCAACGAATAACAGTATTTTGTCCAACTAAACCAGGTTTTCCGCCATTAAGACCAAACGGAGGAATTTGACGATGTCCAGATAAAATGGCTGCGGTCATGGTTTCTAAAAACTGAATTCGGCGAATAATACCGTTGCCACCGCAATAGTTTCCGATACCGCCACTGTTGGGACGGATACTAAATTGTTCCAATAACACGGGAAAGCGCCATTCCAACACTTCCGGGTCAGTTAAACGGGAGTTGGTCATATGAGTATGAACCGCATCTGTCCCATCAAAATCACTTCCTGCCCCCGAACCGCCGCAAATGGTTTCATAATATTGATAGCGTTGGTTACCAAAGGTGAAGTTATTCATGGTCCCTTGGGAAGCCGCCATTACCCCTAACGCACCATATAACGCATCCACAATCACTTGCGAGGTTTCTACATTCCCCGCCACCACCGCCGCCGGATAACGAGGGTTCAGCATACAGCCTTCTGGGATAATAATATTGAGTGGTTTTAAGCATCCCGCATTCAAGGGGATATTATCCGTAACTAATGTGCGAAATACATACAAAACCGCTGCCATACAAACAGCTTTTGGCGCATTAAAATTACTCTGAAGTTGAGCAGAAGTACCGTTAAAATCAATAGTTGCATTGCGATTAATTTTATCCAAGGTAATTTTTACCTTAATCTGACTGCCTGTATCCATTTGATAGGTAAACTCACCCTCTTTTAAAACTTCAATTGCTTTCCGAACTGATTCTTCAGCATTATCCTGAACATAACTCATATAGGTTTTAACGGTTTCTAAGCCATATTGAATCACCATTTTATGCAGTTCTTGAACGCCTTTTTCATTGGCGGCAATTTGTGCTTGTAAATCGGCTAAATTTACATCGGGATTTCGCGCAGGATAGTCTCCAGATGCCAGTAATTCTCGTAATGCTTGTTCTTGAAAAATCCCTTGTTTGACTAACTGAAAATGAGTTAATAAAATCCCTTCTTCTTCGACTGTTGTACTATAAGGTGGCATAGAACCCGGTGTAATTCCGCCAATATCGGCTTGATGACCGCGAGAAGCAACATAAAACAGAATCTGCTGTTTATTGCTATCAAAAACAGGCGTAATTACCGTGACATCCGGTAAGTGGGTTCCGCCTTCATAAGGGTTATTCAGTAGATAAACATCTCCCGGTTTAATGGTATCCGATTTTGCCTCAATTAAGCTGCGAATACTTTCACTCATTGACCCTAAATGTACCGGAATATGAGGGGCATTTGCTACTAATTCTCCTTTGCCATCAAAAATAGCACAAGAAAAATCAAGACGTTCTTTGATATTAACGGAAGAAGCCGTATTTTGTAAGACAATTCCCATTTGTTCGGCGATAAACTGAAAGAGATTTTTAAATATCTCCAAACGAACCGGATCTGGTTTTGAGGTATTCTCGTTTACAGTTATCGCGATATTCTCCACCGCTTTAGAGGACTGCTGGGTTAAAATTAAATGATTTTTATCACTCACTTCCCCTTGCCAACCGGGTTCAATAATATTTGTCCCAATGCCTTCAGTAATAATTGCTGGCCCTGCAATTAAATCTCCCGGCTGTAAATCCTCTCGTTGAAATAACGGAGTATCATGCCATTGATTTTGTGTATACATTTGTACTGTTGAAATCGGTTGGGTTGGTTGAGAACGAGTCCGAGAATATTGCGGTTCTTCCACGACAGAAAGCTGCTGAATAATCTCTACAGAAATAGATTCAATCATTAAAGCTTTCTCCGGTTTAATAAAACCATAGCGCTGGTGATGCTTATTCTCAAATTCTGCAATAATCTCTCTCAATGAATCAGCAAAATTAACCGTTAAAGTCGAATCGGTTCCGATATATTTTAAGTTGACTTGGAATATAGCCGTATTTTCAATTTCACTTTCAGCTAATTCTTGACTGCATTCCGTTTCTAACTCTGAGAATATCTGTTTCAGATCAGAAAAAGTATCAGAATTTAACTCGATTTCAACAGACCGTTCTCGAATTACCCGAATATCTGCTAAACCCATCCCATAAGCCGATAAAACCCCCGCGTAAGGATGAATAAATACCGTTTTAATCCCTAAAGTATCCGCAATTAAACAAGCGTGTTGACCCCCTGCCCCACCAAAACAACAAAGGGCATAATCTGAGACATCATAGCCTCGTTGTAGGGAGATTTTTTTAATGGCATTTGCCATATTTTCAACCGCAATCGTAATAAATCCCGTTGCCACTTCTTCCGGTGTTTTAATATCCCCGGTTTGTTGTTGAATTGTAGTTGCTAACTCCGCAAACTTTTCTCGAACAATTTCCCCATCTAACGGTAAATTTCCTTCAATTCCAAATACTCTTGGGAAAAATGGCGGCTGAATTTTCCCTAACATCACATTACAATCTGTAACCGTTAGTGGCCCACCGACGCGATAACAAGCTGGCCCTGGGTTTGCCCCTGCCGACTCTGGCCCCACCCGATAACGAGACCCATCAAACACTAAAATTGAACCACCCCCCGCCGCCACAGTATGAATCGCCATAATGGGGGTTCGCATCCGGACTCCAGCAATTTCTGTTTCAAATTGTCGTTCATATTCACCGTGATAATGGGCGACATCCGTTGAAGTTCCCCCCATATCAAAACTAATAATTTTATCAAATCCTGCTTTTAAACTGGTTTGAACAGCCCCGACAATTCCCCCGGCTGGCCCTGATAAAATACTATCTTTTCCTTGGAATTGATGGGCATTGACTAAGCCGCCATTGGATTGCATAAACATCAATTTAACAGCTTTATCGTTACTATTAAGTTGACTCGAAACTTGATTGATATAACGATATAAAATAGGGGAAAGATAAGCATCAACCACAGTCGTATCACCCCGGCTAATCAGTTTCATTAACGGGCTGATTTGATGAGAAACTGAAAGTTGAGTAAAGCCAATTTCTTCTGCTATTTTAGCAATTTGTTGTTCATGTTGAGGATAGCGATAGCCATGCATTAACACAATAGCACAACTTTTGATACCTTGAGTGTAAGCTGTCTCTAATGCCGTTTTAAAAGACTTAGTTTCAACCGCTTTCAGTTCATTTCCTTTGGCATCGTAGCGTTCATCGACTTCTATCACTTGTTCATACAATAGTTCGGGTAAAACAATTTGACGGGCAAAAATATCCGGACGATTTTGATAACCAATACGGAGGGCATCTTTAAATCCTTTTGTAATCACTAAAACAGTGCGATCGCCTTTACGTTCTAATAATGCATTGGTTGCTACTGTGGTTCCCATTTTAACTTCAGAAATCTGATAACTGGGAATCGGTTGATCGGCACTAATACCTAAAATATCACGAATTCCTTGGATAACAGCATCCGAATAACGGTCTGGATTTTCTGAGAGTAATTTATGAGTCACTAATGTACCATCTGGCTTACAAGCGACAATATCGGTAAAAGTACCGCCGCGATCTACCCAGAATTGAAACTGATTAGTATTTTTATCAGAGGTAAGATGTGTCATTTTTATTGTGTTATATTCATGAGATGAATGGTTATATCCTACTGAATCCAGATGGATATAGTAAAATATTTTTCACAATATACCGAGGTTGTTTTATGGATATTCAACGCTTAATTAACTTAGAACTTAGACAAATTTGCTATTTTATTTTATTAGTACAAGCGAATAATAATTTTAGTGAGGCGGCTAAACGCTTAGGAATTAAACAGCCACCGTTTAGTCAAAGAATTCAGGCTTTAGAGAACTCTTTAAAATCCGGTAAAAATGCACCAAATGTTAAATTATTGAATCGTAATAAGTCTCCTATTGAACTAACAGAAGCGGGGAAAGTATTTTTAGAAGAAGTTCAATTGGCTGTGATGCATCTCGATAGAGGAATTATCCAGGCACAAAAAGCTAGTCAAGGTCAGATTGGACTTTTGAAAGTGGGGATGTATACCTCATTTGCAACCAGTATTTTACCGAATATTCTTAAAGAATTTAAGAGTCGTTTTCCAGAAGTTGAATTAGAGTTACGGGAAATTCCAGTTAAACAAGAAATACAACTGTTAAAAACCCATCAAGTGGATCTTGTTTTTCATAATTCTGACAGTTTTTATCAGGAAGACTCCGGCTTAGACTGTATGCCAATATTACAAGAATCTTTTATGGTAGTTTTGCCACAATCTCATTCTTTAGCCAATCAAACTCAAATTTCTTTATCTGCTTTAAAAAATGAAGACATTATTCTACCTTCTCTTGATGCATTCCCCTTTTATCAGCAAGTGATTAATCTTTGCCAACAAGCAGGTTTTGAACCTAAAATTATTAAAAATATTCACGTGACTGGAATTGTAACAATTTTAAGTTTAGTTGCTGCTGAAATAGGCATTGCAATTTTACCTGACCACGGACAAGTTCTTTATCGTCAAGACGTGATTTATCGACCGCTTCAAGACAGTCGTCTCACTCGACAAGCCGTTGCTGTCTGGCGACAAGACGATTCATCTATTGTTTTGCATCAGTTTTTAAATGTCATGCAAGCTGTTATAAAACTGCCGTCTTGAAGTCTGCTATCAATGCAATCATTCATCAAAGTTAATTGTTTAAGTTAGACTTTGCCCTTGCTTTTTCAAGTAAATTTTGAAAAAATGCTAGAAATACTTGACGAAAATTCCTGAAATTTGACACAATATAAATAACCCAAAATATTATCTTAAAAGTTTAAAAAGTTAAAATCGTTACCTCAATTACCTTATAACAATCTGTAAGTATTGGAGGAGTATTTGACTCTTTTAAATTTTATCTAGGTAATATTACTGAAATCATAAATTATCATTCTTCAGTCAAGAGATTCTGAATCAGAGGTGAAATGAACGATAAATTTTAAGACTCGGTTAATTTTTTTTCGTAATCAAGGCATACTAACTTTATCAAAATAACTTGCCTTTTTTTCATGCCCAAATTGATATCAAACGAGCAACACTCATCTCATTAACCAGGGAGTACTATTAAATCATGCTGTTAAATAAAAAAAACTTTTTTAAAGAACTAATGAGTAATGGTTTATATGATCAGCTTCCTAAAGAAGTTCAGAAATGGGCAGAAAGTTTACCTTGGAATGAAAGACGTTATGTGTTATCACTTTGCTATATTTTATGTGGTTCATCTCCCGATCGGCAAGCCGAATTTTTAGATGAATATACAGCAGATGGTTTAGTTTCTAAGTTATTAGAAGATAGTGATGCCATTCATCGCGTTAAACGATATTTAATCCGATTTAAAATTAGAACTCAATTAACAGAAACTGTATTGAGAAGTTATATTCGCCAGTATTATATTCATTCGGCTCAAGATGCTCGTTGTCAACCCGATTACTATTTAGAATCTGCATTAAAATTGTCTCTCAATCCTAAAGATAAAGATAAAGCTTTTTACTATATTTTAGGATTTGAGGTTCTGAAAATTATATTTAAGATGAGCTGGCATCAGCATGAACGTTTAGCTCGTTTACAAAGAAATCAAGAAGAATTTATTAAAAGCTATATTAAACCCATTCAAAATACCCATAGATTGAATGGCATCATTGTCCCTAAAGATGAAAAAGTATTTTTTGCTTCTCGTGAATACTTTATAAAAAAGCCTCAAATCAATGCTAAAAAAATGCTCGAGCTAATGATGGCAGCTTTTACCACAGAACAAGTCATTCACTTCGGTTTTAGTATGACTCGTCATATTCGAGCACTCGAGTTTGACTATGATTATATTTACGATACTTCTGAAGCTGAAAGTGTGTTTCCTTCCAGTACCGAATATATGTTAGGATAATCCACATTCATTAACTACGAAATGATCGATTTAAACGGCTGATTAAAAAAGTCCCATTTCAACGAAATCACTCTTTAGTCGTATTGCGAAGAGTGACAAAATGGTATAAATAATCATCTTTAATTCATCATTTCTCGGAATTAGGAGAAGTAAGTGTGCTATTGTCCAAGGGCTTTGAAGTCGAGATGTTTACAGGTACTCCCACAGGTAATATTGTGGGATTGTCGGATCGGATTGTTGCAGATTTAGAAGAGTTTGTTCGAGAACCAGATAGCCGTAACGTTGAATATACAACAGCTCCTCTGTGTAATTATGATCGTCTGTTGTGCGCCTTGGTGCGTCCCCGGCGTAAGCTGCGGCAATACTTGAAACAACTGGGAGACTATACTTTAATCCCAGGGAGTACTTTAGCCCTGGGGGGAAGCGATCGCTTCTGGCGCTCCGATCCTCAAAATCCTTATCATGACTATATCGAGAAAACCTACGGTACAACTGTCGTCACCGCTAGTATCCATATTAATATCGGGATTAGCGATCCAGAGGTTTTGATGCGGGCCATTCGCCTGGTTCAGGTGGAAGCGCCGTTATATCTCGCCCTGAGTGCTGCTTCACCGTTTTTGGATGGCAAAGCCACAGGCAGTCACTCGACTCGTTGGCAGCTATTTCCCAAAACCCCGAAAGAAGTTCCTCTATTTGAAAGTCACGCCCATTATATAGAATGGGTAGAAGCTCAGTTAGCGGCGGGGACCATGCAAAATGTCCGTCATCTCTGGTCTTCCGTGCGTCCTAATGGCAACCGTCGTCCTTATAATTTAAATCGACTGGAATTGAGAATTTGTGATTTGATGGTGAGTCCCATCGCGTTGCTGGCGGTGACGGCATTGCTGGAAGCTCGGTTATGGCAACTGATCGAAAATCCTGACTTAGATCCGCTGCAAAAAAGCCATTTACCAGCATCAAACCGCGCTGAGCAATTGGTGAAATTAACCAATCAAAATGAAATTGCTGCGGCCCGTGATAGTCTCGATGCTCAGTTAACCCATTGGGAAACTGGCCAAACGATTTCGGCTCAAGATTGGGTGAGGGAGCTTTATCAAGAAGTATGGCCCTTTGCAAAACAGCATGGGTTTAGTTGCTTTTTATCTCCCATTCAAACCCTATTGCGGCAAGGAAACACAGCACAGCAGTGGTTACAGCGCTACAAACAAGGGATCAGCAGCCATAATATCCTGCAACAAGCGATTCAAGAAATGGCTCAACAGGAACAAGATCTTGAGGATAAAATTTGCCAAACCCTCGTGGCTTAATTCCAAATTGATCGACAAAAATAGTTCAGAATATCTTATCAACAGTGTTATTTCTTGAAATATAAAGAAAACCTATATATTGACTCCTTAGTCAAAGGTGATTTGTTTTGTATTATTTGAGGAAATATTAGAGATAGATAAACTCAGAGGAAGTATCAGTGGCTAAAAGCAAATTTCGTTTGTGCTTGGAGCGCATATTGCCTAAAGGTGTAGCTTATGGGCTACTCAGGTAGTGAAACACAACAAATGACAATTAACAGAGATCATGCCTCGAGTTGTACTCGTTCAACCTCAAATTCCCCCTAATACAGGTAATATTGCCAGAACCTGTGCAGCAACCCGTACGGAATTACACTTAGTTGGGCCCCTGGGCTTTCAAATTAACTCGCGTGAACTGAAACGGGCCGGACTTGATTACTGGCCTTACGTGCCATTTCAGTATCATCCCAACTTAGACGCTTTTCGAGACTATCACCAACATCACGGCGGCCGCTGGTTGGGGTTTAGTAAAGCGGCACACCAAAACTATATTCAATTTGAGTATCAACCAGATGACTGGTTACTGTTTGGCTGTGAAACAGAAGGACTTCCTTCAGAAGTACTCAAAGCCTGTCATGCCACCCTGTATATTCCGATGGCAGAACCAGAAGTCCGCAGCCTCAACCTCTCTGTCAGTGTTGCTGTTGGGTTGTTTGAGGCTCGTAAACAGCTCAATCAGTTGTAAACCCCCGTTGAAAAAATTGTATTGATCCGCTGCTGAAATCGAGCTGGAATTAATAAATTTTTTTTATGAGTTCCCGGATTTTCCGACCCAACCAACGGGATAGATTGTAGTCGTACGATTGCATAGGGTTTGTGAATGATGAATGCCGCTTCCCATCTAACGTTTTGCCGATTAAGCAACATGATGAACCGGGTCAAATCTCAATAAATCTAACTCGGTTACTATGACTTTTTGGTCAACTCTTGGGTTGTACTTTTGAAGAAAATTAGTGTACATTCACACCTGAACAAAAATCTATAATAAGCTGTTAGATCTAAACGTGACCTCGTCACCTCATCTGCTAAGCTTAGACTTGATGATTGTTCACCCTTGTCAGCAGTTACGAAGAATTAAGAGTAATCGATTGTTCATTCCAGCACATTACTTGTCGAAATCAGAAAAGCAAGGTAATCTGACATAAGCAAGATTTACTGTCAGTGATCTGAATTACATCTATGAGTTTAATTCGCTCTACTCAAGTTACTGACGAATCCTTGAACGGTTCAAGGACTGTTAAGCGCTTCTCCATAGGAGGTTGTTCTTTGAAAGGGACAGTTCCATATAACGATCCATCGATTTCTACACCTGAAGTCTTACAAGATGAGACTCCCGTAGAGAGTTCACAGCAGGGTACGATTAATAGCAGTAAAGTCTATACTTCCGCTGCTTGTTTGGGTTTAGCTCTGGCCTCTGGAATGTTATTTCCTAAAGCCAGTGAGGCGACCACTGAACCATCTGGGACTGTATCGACCCCTGTGATACATCCATCTACTGATTCAGAGCATTCTGCCGCATCAACTACACCGAACGTAGCCTCCGAAGCGTGGCAACCTTCATTGCTGAGAGATCTGTCTGAGATGAACCGCAATAGCGGCTTGGCCAATCAGACAACAGCAGAAGATAACAAGCCATTAAACAAAGATATAGCCGAAGTTGGCTCAGAGCCATCAGAACCGACTGTTTCATCTCCGTTGCTTCCGACTCGGCCGGTTGAACCTTACAGTACAGTTCCATCTGCTCCAAATCCCAATGGATCTGCAACCGTTGAGATTTCTAGACCTTCGTCTTATTCCTGGGAATCGGATATTGCCTCCCCAGCTCCACGGACGGTTTATACTCAACCTAAAATAGATGAATCGAAGTTTCCCAGAACCTCGAAGTTTCCAGGAACAGTCGTCATTGAATCGGATTTGAGTCGCACACCGGTTTCACGGGTTTATAATGTTACCCCAGGTGATACTGTCGCTAAAATTGCCATTCGGCATCAGATTTCAGTAGAAGCTCTGATTGAAACCAACCGCCTCAGCAATCCTAACCATATTGTGGTGAATCAAAGGCTGAAGATTCCTCACCAACAGACAATCAGCCCAGATTCTAAGTTGGATGGCTCTTCGGTGGCCAGAGATGGAGTCTCTATACCCGGTCAATCTCTGCCAAATACGGCTCAAACTGGAACATTATTTAATCGTGCTGTTTTGCCTTCGGTACTCCCTTCAGAAGTCAAGCAGCCACTGGTACAAAAGCCGTTGACTGTTCCCTTAGGTGGTTCTGTCTTATCCCAAATGGCAGCAGAAACCGGAGATCGTGGGGAAATCGCCCTGAGTGCTTTGGCTTTGGGTCGTTTTCAAAGCAAGGGTACTGTTCCTAAACCTTTAGCTGCGCCACTTGCGACCACTGTTGTTGTAGATGAGCGTCGTTTGACTAAGTCTGCCGCGATCGCATCGATTGACTACAGAAATTTATCAGGATCTGATTCTAAAAACTTTCGTCCTTTAGAAACCCGTAGCTCAACAAAAGTCTACACAGAGCGTCTCCGCTCAGAAGTTAACCGCTTAAGAGCAGAGTATCAAGATCAAACCCGCTATCAGATGGTCAACGCATCTTGGGAAGCAGTAGACAACGAAGAAGCTGAAGTGGTGGCACAACCAACGATGGTTCAGTTGGCGGATCGTTTGCGACGGACTAATCCAGAATTTGCTCCCCAAGCTGACCCGAACCCTAATCAACAGCTAGTTGCTCAGGCTGAACCTGTTGCTGCTGAATTGATTGTTGAACAGCTTCAAAATGCTTCCGAACTGGATGAGTCTCAGTCCACAGATGAAGTAGTGGCAACAGCGCCCCTCAGTTCAAGTGCTTATGACCCGCTGAAAAATCCCGCTATTGGTCGGATTGTTTCCCCAGAACTTCCTCCCTTACTCGGGCCAGATGCCTATTTACCCGGTGGTTCTAACCAGTTTAAAGGGTATACCTGGCCGTCTCAAGGCATTCTCACCTCCGGTTATGGTTGGCGTTGGGGACGGATGCACCGAGGAATTGATATTGCAGGCCCGATTGGTACACCGATTGTGGCAGCCGCTCCGGGTGTAGTCTCTTATGCTGGATGGAATAGCGGTGGCTATGGGAATTTAGTTGAGATTGTTCACCCCGATGGGAGTTTGACGCTGTATGCTCATAACAACCGTATTCTGGTGAACAAAGGACAGAAAGTGGTTCAAGGTCAACAAATCTCCGAGATGGGAAGCACCGGTAGAAGTACAGGGCCTCACCTTCACTTTGAAATTCACTCTAGTGGTACTGGAGCAGTTAACCCCATGGCGTTGTTACCTCAAGAACGCTCTAATCTGTCTCAAAACTAAACATCGGCAATTGTCAGCAAAGATGGATGTTCTGGGTTCTTTTAGAACCCTTGAACCTTAAAGATGAAATTCAGGTGCGAGTCTAACAACTGAATAAACTTAAAATTTTTTGCAAATATGATTAAATTATTAACAAATCTATGCTAAGATAAAAAACTGTTGATGAAAACTAGGCTCTGTAGCTCAGTGGTTAGAGCAGGGGACTCATAAGCCCAAGGTCGCAGGTTCAAATCCCGCCAGAGCCATTTTTAAAGAATAAATGTGTGGTTTGTTGAGAAAGCACGACGATACTGTAATGGTGCACTGTCAGCATCTAGACAGTGAGGTAAAGGGTTACGGTTCACTCCTGGGTAGAATCAGATCATTCTAACGGTTGCCAAGTTGTAGTCATTTCGAGTATGATGTGAGTGTAACAAATCGTAAAATAAAAGTTACTAAGACTTATCAAGGAGAATATCAGCGATGACAGATGAATGTATTCGCGTTGGCCAGGAAGCACCAGACTTCACTGCAACAGCGGTTGTTGATCAAGAATTCAAAACAATTAAACTCTCTGAATATCGCGGCAAGTACGTTGTATTATTTTTCTATCCTTTAGATTTTACCTTTGTTTGCCCCACTGAAATCACAGCATTTAGCGATCGCTCAGAAGAATTTGAAAAACTCGATACTCAAATTCTCGGTGTTTCGGTTGATAGTGAATTTTCTCACCTCGCTTGGGTACAAACAGATCGTAAATCAGGTGGTGTAGGAGATCTAAACTATCCTTTGGTTTCCGATATTAAAAAGGAAATTAGCGCGGCTTACAATGTCCTCGACCCTGAAGCTGGAATTGCACTACGAGGTCTGTTTATCATTGATAAAGACGGAATTATCCAACACGCCACTATTAATAACTTAGCGTTTGGTCGTAATGTGGATGAAACCCTCCGCACCTTGCAAGCGATTCAGTACGTCCAAGCCAACCCAGATGAAGTTTGTCCGGCAAACTGGCAACCGGGTGAGAAAACCATGAACCCCGACCCCGTTAAATCCAAAGTATTCTTTGAAGCAATTGGCTAATTTTAAGTCAATGGGTTCATGATTAGGGTATAGCGGTCTAACCGCTGTACTCAAGAGTTATTTTAAGCAAACGGATTAACAATGCTGACTTCTACAGACTTTAGCGGCTTACTCAACCCGCGATTCTTTAAAAATTTCTTACCCATTCCGGCGAGTAATTCCCTAGAAATTGGATTTAAAAGTCCAGATTTTGAACTGCCAGACCTCACCCATCAGCGTAGTGTGCGTTTATCCAGCTATCGGGGAGACTGTCCGGTTGTTTTGGCTTTTACCCGTATTTTTACCGAAAAACAGTATTGTCCGCTTTGTTACCCCCATATCAAGGCGCTTAACGAACACTACGAACAATTTACTAATCGTGGCGTGGAAGTCTTGATGATTGCCAGCACAGACTTGCAACAAAGTCAAGTCGTTGTCCAGGATTTGGGCTTAAAAATGCCATTGCTGAGTGATTCTAGTTGTAATATCTTTCGTAAATATGCGGTGGGTCAAGCTTTGGGTGCTCCCCTCCCGGCTCAATTGATCTTAGATTCAAATGGTGTTTTACGTTACAAGCACTTATTTTCTTTCTTTGAACCGAACGCCAGTATTGATTCTTTGCTAAAGATTTTAGATCAATTATCAAACTAGGATTTAGGATAAAAAAGGGGGGTTAATTTTCCGGTTGACACTGCCCAATTTGTTCAGAACGAATAATCACTTTCGGAATCATTCTGTCCATTACATCTTGCTCTTTAATCCATCCTAAACTACCTGGATTTAAAACTAATAACTGTGGCGGCGGACTCCCTAACTCATCCAAATCTTGATTAATATCTTCTACAATTTCTTCCGTGAACGAATCATCAACTCCTGTAGATTCTTCGGACTCAAATTCAGACAAATCTTTGGAAACGTCTAAAGATTCATCTTTTTTTAATGATGGCGGAACAGAACAAACTTTAACTTCTAGCCAATTTCCCACTTGAGGGGTTGATTGCTTACCGAGAATTTGAATCACACTTCCGGGAGGAATTTGACCTAGAATTAAGGGCTGACCAAATGCTGTATAAATCTGCATAGGAGCTTGCTGCTGGGGCGATACATTCGCGGATTGACTCCCGACTTGAATCAATGATTCCAACTCTAATATAGGGTTACTGGGAGTAGGAGGAGTATTAACTAAAGGTTCGTCAACAGAAGAAGGTTGAGCGATATCCGAATCTGGAACAACAGAAGAATTGAACTGTTTTAAAACATAAAAAAGTAATCCAATCATTGCCAGTAATAAGAGAATTCCTAAAGATAAACGCTTAACTTTCTGCTTGGACTGAGAATCAGGGACAATGAACTGAGTTTTGAGTTGAGACTCATTCCAGCCACTACTGTCATCATCATCATCATCGTCTTCCCCAACTCTTGCGGGTACAGGGGGAACAGAAACTTCAAAATTCGGATCAATTTCTGGGTGAGGATAAACCTGAAAATGCATCAAAGCAACTGTCACATTATCATGACCATTGCGAGTATTTGCAATCTCAATTAAGCGATCGCGCACCGTGACCAGATCCCGTTCTCCGGTTAAGACGGGTAAAATTTCTTGTTTCCAATAAGCTTCTACCCGGTCTTTGTCACTAAGTCCATCGGAACACAATAGAATGACGCAATCTTCATCAATGGGAAACCGTGCAACGGTAGGGTGTAAATTAGCTGAATTTGTAATCCCTAACGCCTGAATTAATGCACCAGACGCTCGCTGTTGTAGTGCATCTTGATACAATGCATAACCTAAACGCACCTCTCTTGAAGCCACATCATCATCCAACGTCATCTGATAACAGCCTTGATGAGTAATCCAGTAAGCCCGACTATCTCCCACATGAGTAATGTAGAGTTCGTGGTGATGAGCCAGTCCCATAATTAAGGTGGTTCCCATCCGCTCTCGCCCTTGGCGACGTTCTTGGTCGTTGCGTTGGCAAATTTGGTCATTGGCTAAGTTGACCGAGCGATGCAACTGAGACATCATGCCGTAAGGATCGCTACTGTTGAGGTATAAACGCTTTGGCTGCATTTGCTGGTAGAGAGTATTGATGGCAATACCCGCCGCAATTTCTCCTCCTTCTTGTCCACCAATGCCGTCACAGACAATCCCTAAGCCGGGAGCATTGGCAGAAATTTCAACTAAAGTCTCGGCTTCTGGATAACAAGCATCTTCATTCTGCGCTCGCACAGGGCCTGTATCTGTGGCGGTCGTAATTGTAATTTTACGACTGAGGGATTGTCCCATTGCTGAAAAGGCACGATCGAGTTGACGAACAAGCTGTTCAGACGAGCGTAAATCCCCCTGAATCATTTGCTGGGTGAGTTGTTCTAAGAAGCGATGCAGACTGGGATGAGCAGCAATAATCCATTGTTGCCATAATTTACCCAAACTTGAGAGCTTCATCGGTTTTTTGTCTAACTGTAGCTCCTTGAGTTGGACAATAGGGCCCGAGACATATAATAAATTTGGGTTCAGTAAGCTAGAGGCGACCTGTTGGCGTTGGCAGGCTGACCAAAGTTGAGCAATTTGCCATAACCAGTTGAGTTGTCGAATGGCAGGTGCACTCGCCCAAACTTCTACCAGTTGGGGGGCAATAACTTCTTGTATGGGGTGAATGGGTGCTTGTTCGAGTAGCCAAATCGTCTGATTGAGCCGACTTACCTTTGGAGAAATCATGCCATAAATCTGCGGCACATGAAGTCGCTCTGGAAATAATCTGAGATATGGAATATATTGGTCTGGAATTTCGCTCGGAAGTTCTGGGGTATGCTCAGGGTGAGTGTCCAGTAGAATCTGGCTACCCCGAACCAGGTAGCGATCCCCAATCAGCGTTCCAGGAGACAACGTTTGCACTTCGTTGCTGAGCGCCCATAAATAACGTTTTGGCATACTATTTTCCATTGGAGGAACCTCATCCCTCAGCCAGCCACTTAGGATTTACATTTAGAGTTGTTAAACTGTGCTCTGCCTCATGTGTAAACTTTCAGTCTACTATCTTCTTATATTTTGGGAGATGATCCCTTTACAGTGAACAATTAAGTCCTCTGTTCGTCTCAAATTTTCCGATCAATTCAGCCGCAAAAAAATTTATGGCTATAGGGTTTCAGGCTTCATTAGTGGGTTGAGCGGGAGTCAACACGCTGATGTGATTCACACGCCACCCATTACTAGGGACAAAAATAGCTTCACCTCATTTTAGCTTGTCTTCACAGATCTGTTATCCTCTAAAACCCGAGTCGCTGTGAATTGTTCTAGCATTTGTGATCATTTTCCTCCGGTTAAACTTGATCTCCGTAGCGTATGCGATCGCGCGAGCGCGGCACACTGAACGTGAACGCAGTATTTTATCATCCTATCTTATGTTTACTCTAACGGGAGAAGTCTCGCGATCCAGGGATAGATAGAGGATGGTTTTGAGATTAACCCAGCCGATACAAATCCCTCAGATTCCCCTATCTATGCCCGATCAACTGGAAGTTTCTTCGGCTTCAACGCGAGGCAAGCCTAAACTATAGTTAACCGCTCGTGTATTCAAGTTATAGCTAATCTGACCGTCTTGTAGCATAGAACGAATCATATGTTCTAAATCAGACCCAATCCGACGTAAATTATATTCAGTTAACTCTTCTCCACTGGCAGCATCGACCAACTGATCAAATTTACGGTAAACCTGTTGTAAGGTTTCTGTTGTCCAGTTCAACTCATTATCTGGATCGATATCCAAAGTCAGTTTCTGGTCACTTTCAACTAGCTCTTCTGCTTGAATTTCGGCAGTATAAATATGAACGTGTCGGGTTGTAGATTTTAGCAGCATAGGGTGTATAAATTTTACAAGTAGGCAGTTTGGCTGACTTTTATTTTGACATTGTCTGGATGATTCGTCATTATTTAGATTGTTACGGGTCGTTGGTTCGTTGTTCTTTGTGATGGGTTGGTCTTTGTCTCCCCGTCTGTGGTCTCCCTAGGTCTTCTCAACCCGCTAGAGGCGACGCTACGCGAAAACGAGAGTCTCAAAACTCGATCCCTATACTCTCTCCTGTATTGCGATGTTCACCTCTTCAACTCAAATGGATAATTTTTGGAAAACTGTCTTAAACTTTACCGAAACAGCAACCGCAACCATCGGAGAAAAACTACTCAAAGAGTTTGGTTCTGCCGTTGCTGAGGAAAAAGCAGATGGTAGCTTAATTACTGATTGTGACCGATGGTCTGATGACTATCTGCGTCAGCAAATTGGACAGATTTTTCCCAGTCATGGCATTCTCAGCGAAGAAGGAGAACATCGCTTTCCGGTGCGAGATTGGTGTTGGGTGATTGATCCTTTGGATGGGACGACAAATTTTGCCCGAGGTATTCCTCTGTGGGGGACTTGTTTGGCATTACTGTATCAGGGAACTCCGGTATTTGGTTATGTTCATTTACCGCCACTCAATCAATCCTTTCATGGCTTCTGGTATGGTTCATCGGGTTTAACCGGGCCAACGGGGGCATTTCTCAATCATCAACCCATTACTCCCACGACAGAACCGCCAGATTATAATCAATTCTTAGGATTAGGGTCTCGTTGTATTACCCTCGCTCCCAAACTACCCACCAAAGTTAGGGTGCTGGGGATGGCGGCTTATAACTTTTTACTCGTGGCAAATGGTTCGTCTGTGGCTGGCATTGAACCATCTCCTAAAATTTGGGATATTAGTGCGCCTTGGGTGATTGTACAAGCTTCTGGAGCCGTTTGGCATTCATTAGAACCTCAACCGATTTTTCCGCTCAAAATTCAACAAGATTATGGTCGTCGTCCTTATCCTACTTTAGTGGTCAGTCGTCCAGAATGGGTCAAAACATTTCTACCCTTAATTGATTTTGGTAGTTCTCCTAACGAATAACAAATCACTCTTGACCCATAACCGATCAATAATGATATTCTTCTGATTAACCTTTTACCCGTTCTTGAATCTTTAATGCTGATTTATGACCTTTATTTCGATTAACTACGCCTTATTTTTATTAACTTTATTTGCAGTGTATTGGTTAGTCCCTTGGCGGCAATGGCGACTGTTTGTCTTATTGGTGGCGAGCTTATTATTTTATGCCACCTTACAGCTTCAATATATTCCTTTATTATTATTATGTATTGTTTTTAATTATGGCTTGGCTCAAGCCATTGGAGAACCGTTAGAAAATCATGTTGCTAATCTCACCTGGAATCGTCGCCGTTTCACACTACTGATTTTTGGGATAATTGTTAATGTTGCTTTACTTCTCGGCTTTAAATATATTCCTTTTATCCTCAATACATTAGGATTTACATTAAATATTCCCCATTTCTTCGAGCAAGCCAACTGGTTTAAAAGTTATGTCATTTCTCCATTAGGTTTAAGCTTTTTCTGTTTTGAACTGATTGCTTACTTAGTGGATGTCTATCGCGGTGCGCCTGTTTCTCATTCTTTTTTAGAATTTACCACCTATAAATTTCTGTTTCCTAAATTAATCTCCGGGCCAATTACTCGATATCATCATCTCAATCATCAGTTTAAAGCCCTTAAATTTCCCCTCACAGAACAAATCGTCGATGGCTTATGGCTCATTGCCCGAGGAGCGGTTAAAAAAGGCTTATTAGCAGATAATATTGGGATTTTAGTAGATCTGAGTTTAAGCAGTTTACAACGGGCGGGTAGTGGGGATTTATGGCTAGCAATATTCGCCTATGGTCTCCAACTTTACTTAGATTTTAGTGGCTATGTAGATATGGCTCGAGGAACCGCTTTATTACTCGGATTAAGTTTACCCAAGAACTTTGATGCGCCCTATTTTACCACGAGTATTGCTGACTTTTGGCGACGTTGGCATATGACGTTAGGGGATTGGTTACGGAACTATTTATACTTTCCTTTAGGCGGGTCTCGCGCGGGGCTATTTCGTACCTGTTTGAACTTATTAATTGTAATGATTATTGCAGGAATTTGGCATGGTGCAGCTTGGGGCTTTATTGTTTGGGGCGGTTTACATGGGGTGGCATTAGTGGTGCATCGACTGACTGAAGTCCTTTCCAAAAAATGGTCTATTGAGGATTTTTGGCAGACATTACCGGGTATAATTAGCGGCTGGTTTATGACTCAACTCATGGTTTTTTCGGCTTGGATTTTTTTCCGACTTCCTAATTTAAAAGATGCAATTTGGGTGGTGCAAAATTTATGGGGAAAAACGGCAGATATTCAATTTGCCCATAAGGTTTATATTGAAGCATTAGGATTAGAACGAAGTAATATTATCTTTTTATTAGTGAGTTTATTTATGACGATGGGAATTTCTACAGGCTTACATCGGGGCTTAAATCTGCAACTGAAATGGCCTGTTAAATTAGTTTTTATTCCTTTATGTTTTTTTCTGGTCTTATTATTAGCGCCAGAAGGTGCATTACCTTATATTTATTTTGAATTTTAATGGGACAGAGTGTAGCAGTATGAGTCTAATCTAATCCGCTAAAAATCTATAGAAATGAGTCAAATATTTCCGAAGAGAGAGGAAAAGTTATCATCAGTTTAGTAAATTCTAAGTTAGAGTGGCATGATCGCTATATAGGATTTTCTTAATAAGATTGAATTCATACCTATAGTGACTCAGTCAATTGTCATTATATTTAAATACAATATTACAAAGTAACTCTATTTTTTATGTTGGATTGGATCACAAACACAGTTAATTCTTTAGGTTATGTCGGCATTGCACTTTTAATGCTGCTAGAAAATATCCTTCCTCCCATTCCCTCTGAATTAATTATGCCATTGGCTGGATTTTCCGTCACCCGTGGAGAATTAAGCTTTGTATACGTTGTAATTGCTGGCGTTATCGGGTCAGTATTGGGTGCTTTACCGTGGTATTATCTAGGGAAATTTTGGGGTTTACAACGAATTGAAAACTTAGCAGATCGTTATGGCAAATGGATAACCCTTTCAAGCAAGGATGTCAGAAAAGCGAAAGACTGGTTTGATCGTAGAGGCAAACAAGCCGCCTGTTTCAGCCGTGTTATTCCTGGGGTTCGTACCTATATTTCTGTGCCAGCAGGTATTAGTAAAATGCCGTTGTTGACCTTTCTCTTCTACTCTACAATTGGAACAGCAGTTTGGGTGGGTTTCTTAACATATGCTGGATATATTCTCGGAGAAAACTATAGCCAAATCAAGCAATTTTTATCACCCATTAGTGCAGTGATCGTTGTTATTTTGATTATGTTGGGTGTGGTTTGGATTGTGAAACGAAAAGCCCGTTAATTAGCCGGAGATTTGAATAATATCTCCATTAAACTAGATTTGTGAGGCTGAAAGATTTTGCTGTTTAGTGGCTTGTTTCACGGGTATTTCGATCATAAACTCAGCGCCACTATTAGGCTGAGAATTACACCAAATTTTACCTTTATGACGTTCTACAATAATCTGATAACTGATAGACAGTCCGAGTCCTGTTCCTTTACCAATTGGCTTTGTTGTAAAGAACGGATCAAATAGCTTCGCAGCATCTTCTGAGGAAATACCAGGGCCATTATCTGCCATTTTAATTTGAAGATTTTGTTGAGATTGATCGAGGCTCGTTGTAATCCAAATTTTCGGTTTTTTCAGAGAATTGCCATTGTTATTCTGGGTAAAATATCCTTTTTCCATTGCTTCCTGTAAGGCATCAATACCATTACAGAGAATATTCATAAATACTTGACTAAGCTGTCCGCCGTAACATTCTATTTTTAAAGGATTATTATATCGTTTTACAATCTCAATTCCTAAATATTGACCGTTAGCTTTAATTCGATTACTTAAAATCATTAATGTACTTTCAATACTCTGATGAATATCAATGGTTTTAAGTTCAGCTTCATCATGGCGAGAGAATGTTTTAAGCGATCGCACAATTTCACGAATTCGGTCTGCACCCACTTGCATTGACTCAACTAATTTCGGGAAATCTTCTTTAATAAAATCAAGATCAACGATTTCCGTTTCGCTTTGAATTAACGCTCCCGGTTCAGGAAACTGCTGCTGATATAGTTCTAAAATCCGCAATAAGTCTTTCGCATAATTTTGAGCATGAATTAAATTACCATAAACAAAACTTACCGGATTATTAATTTCATGGGCAACTCCTGCAACTAACTGCCCTAAACTTGACATTTTCTCAGCTTGAATTAACTGATTCTGGGTTTGTTTTAATTCTTTTAATGCCGTTTTTAACTTACTATTTTTTGCCTGTAATTGTCGAATATTTTGTAGTTGATCTTGTTCTTTCTTTAAAATATCCGAGGCTTTTTTCTGTTTAGAAATATCCCGAAACATTCCGGTATAAAATGATTGTTCCCCAAACTTCCCTTCTGTGATAGTGACTTCTAAGAGTAATCGCTCTTGATCTTTCTGACAGCCTAATATTTCAATTCTTTCACTTTTAATCCACTCTTTCAGCAATAATTCTTGCTCAACTTGGTAAGGAGTATGCCACTCAAAAAGCTGTAAAATTGAACGTCCGATTAATTCTGCTTTTGAATAACCAAATATTTTTTCAGCACTGGGATTCAGGCTCAAAATCTCCCACGAAGGCTTTGCAAAAGTAATAATTGCATCCGTCACACTTTGCAGAATGGCCTCAGTAAAACTCATTGTGTCTTCCAGAACGTCCATAACTTGGTTATACTGTAATCCAACTTGACCGACTTCTGTCCAGACATTTTCTGGAACTCTCAAACTTAAATCCTGAGTTTCTGCTTGTTGTTGCATGACTTCAATCAAATCGTATAGTTCTGTTTTGGCGTTATGTTCAGAAGTGTTTAAACCCTGATGTTCTGTTTCTGGAGAGACTCGTAATGGGAAAAAACGGTTGATGATTTGAAGTAATATAAATGTTACTCCAAATGACCAAGTCATAGCTACGATAATGCCAAGGAGTTGAATCAGGAATTGTGAGGGTCGGCTTAAACCAGTTCCTAAAACCTCTAGTTGACCAAATACAGCTACTGATAATGTACCCCAAATGCCAGCGCCTGTGTGAACAGCAACGGCATCAACAGCGTCATCAATGCGGCATTGCTTTAATCCATAAGACACGAGCATCATGACTCCAGCACCGATGATGCCAATAACGATTGCGATATTCGGGGTAACCGCATGACAAGAGGCTGTAATGGCAACCAAACCGGCTAAAGACCCGTTAATTAGGGCTTCGACTTCTGGAACTTGGTGACGTTGCCAACTGATGATTCCAGCGGTCAACATCCCAGATGCACCAGCTAGGACTGTATTTACTATGATATCAGCAACTTGAGGATTTAGGGCGAGGGTACTACCCCCATTAAATCCTAACCATCCTAACCAAAGTAATATTGTCCCTAACACGGAAAGCTGAAGATTAGACCCTTGAATTCTTGGCTTTAATGGCGAGGCGGAAAACCGACCTATGCGAGGCCCTATCACCACCAAGGCGGCTAAGCCAACCCATCCCCCAACACTATGAACCACCGTTGAACCGGCAAAGTCTACAAAGCCAAGTTGAGCTAACCAGCCTGTCATTTCACCACGGCCTAAGCCGTTCCAAACCCAACGCCCGAATAATGGGTATATTAAGCCAGAAGTTAGGGCTGCAACGATTAAGTAAGTATTAAATTTCATTCGTTCCGCTACCGCCCCTGAAACGATAGTGGTGGCAGTCGAACAAAACATCATCTCAAATAAGAAAAAAGCTGTCAATTTTGTGACGGCAATGGGGTCAGAGAGGAGTTCTTGGGGCTGAGCACCAAACATCCAATGATAACCCACCAGCCAAAACAGCAGGACGGAAATCCCAAAATCAGCAAAGTTCTTAACCGCAACGTTAATACTATTCTTAGAACGGGTTAAGCCAGACTCAAGGCACATAAACCCTGCCTGCATCAAGAAAACTAAACTTGAGCAGAGCAACAACCACAAAACATCTATCACGCGATCATATCGGTTTAATCATTGAACTACCTAATTGTTTCAACTTCTCTCTTAATCTTTTGTTATGTACAATACAGTTTTTTACAACATTCGAGAGGCTTATCCTGGGGATTGATGTTTTGTGGAATGATTTGTATTATTAAGTTTGCCGATAGCTGAAATCAGCTCACAGTAAGGATTTAATAAGTTATTTACAAAAAACTTTCAAGAAAGTATTGACAAGAATAGGCTTTATTCGCTAAATTGACAAGCGTGTGAGGAGCGAACCAGTTAGGACACCGAGACGAAACACGGCCAGTCGCCGGTGTCCTTTCTGAAAAAGAAACATACGATTTATCTAGAATTTAATACAAAATTTCATTCCTGTGTAAGTGGTGTGAGGAATTTTTGAGCGGTTAGTTAGTCTAGCCGCTTTAGTTTGTTTGGCTATTTGAGAAGATTTCTTAACTCTCTGAGTTGGGATTAATTAATATCAAAACCCAAAAGAATGGGGCAATATTCTCTTTCTATTCTTTGCTATTACCGGGGTTTCGTATTGAAAACTTGCCACATAATAAAAACAGTAATACTAAGATAACCCAAGACAAAGAGCCAATCTAAAATTTTTGTTTCTGATAACAACTGGAAATCATACATTATTGTTTTTGTCAATACTTCTATCGTGAATCATGCCCCATGACTATACTATAAATTTAGCTAATTACCTAAGGCGCAACGCTTTATGATTGGATAGAGTTAAAATGAGCGATTGCATTTTTAAAGGCGATAGAGATTGCGCCTGCTGGAAGGCTGTCAATAATTTGCTGACCTCTTTCTATCAGAAATTTCCGGAAGAAAACCTCCTGATTTGCTTCTGCCAAGAGAACTTTCTCAATCAGTTCTGCTTGAGTGTCCTGAGTGGGAGCAACACCTCTAGCAAGCTGACTCAAGAAACGTTCTGCCAGGGTTGAAGCTTCAGTAGGATTATCTTCACTAACTAAATTCCGCAGTTGGTTAGAGGCTTCTGTATATTCGATCCTACCAGAACCCGAAATATTGGAAATAGTTCCTCCAGTGATAGTAAAGTGATTTCCGAAGGGTTTTTGACTGAGGTTAGCCAGGGCAGTTGCTTGCTGGTTCGTCACTCCCAATAGCAGGTTAATCTGTTCTTCCTTAGCAACCAGTTGATTCTTCATCTCTGTAATGGCTGTATTGAGTTGTCGTTCCACTTGTTCCCTGGGATAATCTTCATTATAGGAAACCTTAACCACTAAGCGATCGCCTCGTCGTTCAATACCTTTGAATTCGAGTCCTAAATCTTCATTGTCAAACTGGAGTTTATCCAGACCAAATGCAACCGCTTTCCAGTTTTCTCCCTCCTTTAAAATTAACTCAATCACATTCTCAACTTCCTGATAAAGCGCTTCAAATTCTCTGGGTTCAAAGTTGCGATCTAAAGGAACACGTCTAATGGGTTGACCCTGTTCATCGAGATCATAATAAACATAATCACATTCAACTTCAGTAAAATTAGTTTGATCATTCACACTCCAGTCTTTGATGCAGCATCCTGTTAGCTTAGCCTGGGTAAAATCCACTCCTACAACTTGTGTCCGAATCAGTAAGCTACCTCGTAAATCTGCACCTTTAAGATCGGCTCCTGTGAGTTCTGTATCGGTTAGATTAAACCCTCGCATCTCAGCATTTTGTAGGTAAGCACCTTTCAGGTTAATATGGCTAAAATCTTGATCTTCGGAGTATGCTTGAGTCAGTAATTGTCGTACTTTAGGGTTTTCTAAGTCCAAATAGCGGTTATCAACTCTGGCTCTTTCTAGTCCTGTTACGCCTTGCAAACAAGTTCTGTAGAGTTTTTTTGCTCTTAGATCTGTATTGGCTAGTTTTGAATTTCTGAAGTTGATATTACTCAGATCTAGATTATAGAAAGAAGTTCCTCTCCAAGAACTAATAATAGCTGCCCAGACTTGAATAAAATTTAAGTTTTTACAAGCTTGTTGACTCAGGCTAGCATAAACAAATATTATACTCCACATAGAACTGAAAAAAAGTATAGCTAACCTTGCTTGCAACTCAGACTGTGGAGATATTATGTGTTCCGACAAAGTTTTATTATCTACTCCTTTAAAAAAAACAGAAAAATAACTTGTAAAAACAATAAATAAGCAGGTTATAAAATAACAAAATAACTTAGATTTTAACCATACTTTTTTTAGAGATATAAAAGAGTATAATCTTGTTGCAAAATTTGTAATAAAAAATCCTATCAATGAAGCTGGAAAGTATATAATTATTGCCATAATACTGAAAAAAGTGACTGGAGTTTCTAAATAATGCCAGCCCATACTTTTATCTAAAACTTCTCCAAAAATCAAGGTTACAATAATAAAAAATATCGTTATTATTGCAAATAAGAAAGCTGAATTTAATTTTCTTTTGACGATAATAAATGTCCATACACAAATAATAATGAAAGAACAAAGATGGTGAATCCAAGACTGTTGATAAGGAAATAAGAGGTTGATCGAGATTAAACTATTGATTAAGCTTAGTAATCCGCTTGCTATAAATAGTAAAAGCAGAACTAAAATGTGTAAGATAATTGCATCGAAGTAAGTCAGCCCTGCCCTGATATTTTGTAAGTTTTCTAGTAATTTTTTTTGAGTAAGTTTTCTACCTCTAATAACTTTATTAGCATTCCTGTTTCCCTTATTCATTATCTGTAGTTGAAAAAAAAATTAACAGTTAGGTCAATCGTCTTTTATATTAAAAAATATTAATAATTTTTAATTTTTATAAATTCCTCTTTTGAGAATTTCTGTCCGGATTGCTACTGAATACAATGAATTAGATTAATAATTGTCGTATATTATCCCCTTAAAACCTTAAATCTTTATGAAAACAGCAATTAATTTTATGCAAGCAACTGGTATGACGAGATGGTGTAAGTTAGTCGGAGAAGACTGGGTTTGTCGAACAGGCAACGTCTTGAATCCTGATTTCAATTTAAATAACACCCCAGATTATCATCCAATTGAATCTCAGAAATTAGTTGAAATAATTATATCTCGTTTAGCCCAACGTAGCTTAGCACAAGAACGGATCAGCACAGTATTCAATGAGCCAGACTTCTTGCCCTTTCGGTTTTTAGAAGTCGGTATTCGGCGCGGTCAAGCAGTTTGTCAATTAACTGTTCAGTATACCTCAGCAGCCAGTCAATTCATCGTCAAAAAGCTATATGAGACCGCCAGTCAAGAATCAGGACAATCCCTAACGGTTGCTGATCTTGAAGAGATGATCAATAATTCACTTGATAATGGAGTTGACGAAGAAAGATCTTTAGCTGATCTTTTAGATGACAGAAGGAAACCTTTACATGAATTTTTAAAGTCTAATGATAACCGCAATAAAGTCTCTGAACTCATGGCTCAGAGGAGATTCCCCATTGCGACCGGTTTTCTAGTAGGATACAATCACTTGTTAACTGCTTATCATGCTCTTCCCAGTGTAGAGGTGATTAAAGAAATAAAAAAACCAAATAGCCCCGATGATTTACAAATTGTCGGAGATTATCAAGTTGAATTTGGATATGAATATGATTTAATGGGTCGGAAAACTGAACCGATAAAATATAAGGTCAAAAATATATTAGCTTTCAGTCAAGAGTTAGATTATGCACTGTTGGAACTAAACAATGAACCTGAGGGTAAATATTCTAATTATGTAGGAAGAGCAGGTGCAGTCTTTGGCTGGATTCCTATGACTCGTGATGATCAATTAATTTTCCCTTCTCTGCGTGAACATCAAGATTTTAATCGTCACAGTTTTCTTTTGGGTAAAGAGACAGATCCTAACATTGAGAATAAAATCAATAATTGGAAATTATCAGATGATAAGCTTAAGTGTGCTATAGAAAGGATTTATGAAGAGCAGAAAGATAAAAAAGAGAAGGACAATATAATCCTCGCTTTTTTAAAGAGATCAACAGCCTCGATTTATAAGTTGATCGAAAATTCCAATAATTCAGTTAGCTCCGCTTTGAAAAAATTTTTAGAGACCAATATTTGTGACATTTTAGAAAAAGTTAATACTGGTAATATAGAAGAGCTAGGAATTAGTCAGGAGGAACTCAACGCCCTAGAAAAAATCAAAGATACACCCCTCAATATCATCACTAATTTAGAGAAAAATTATAGCAGTGATGTTTGGAAAAAATTGGCTCCTGCATCTAACCTAAATCTATCTACTTCTCAAGTTGTTGAAGCCATTCAGAAGGGTGATACTGAAACACTACCAATTAATGAAGATGAATTGATTGAACTGATTCTAGATATTTTGAAACAGAGAGCCAGAGAGGGTGAACCTGTTAATATTATCCAACATCCGAAAGGGAGATGTAAAGAAGTTGTGGTTTCTAGTAATTGGACATTATTGCTATCTGACAAATATGTGATTTATGAGGCGGATGCCGACTTTAGTTCATCCGGCAGTCCGGTGTTTAATCAACAATGGCAATTGGTCGCTTTGCATAACGGAGCAATTATTCCCTCTCAATCTCAGCAAGGAGTACTCATACACAAAATAGTAGAAGATTTACATCAAAAGGTAAAAACAGAATGGAGTGAACAACCTAATGTCAGGAATGAAGAAGATAATCAAATATCCAAATCTACACTTAAAACATTTATTGAGGAATTCTTACCCAAGCCTAAAACACAGTTAAATCAAGGAGAAATTACTAACAAAAAACCTGAATACAGAAAAATTGATAAGCATATTCATTACAGTAATCCGGGTTTCTTTTACTAAAGAAAACTTAATCTGATGAAAAAAACTACTCAAATGAACTCAATTATACAACAAATTGTATCTGGTCAATGGAACAATGATGACATAGAAATATTACGTCAACTCCTCCAGGATAGCGATCGCGATTCTCTTCAACAACTGGGTAAATATAACGTCTCTGTTGGTGAAGGGAAAGAAATTCATATTGGCGATCGCATTTATCCTCAGTGGGATGAAACTGCTATTCAAGCGCTAGTTCAATCTATTCGAGAACAACTTGATGAAGTTAAAGCTTCAAGCACACAAAATACTTTTAATATTTCAGGAGGTACAATCACGAATCTATCAGGTTCTGGTACAATTCAATATCATGAAGCTTCTCCTCAACAACCCCGTCAACACAATCAGTAATCCCTTAACACTTTATCTGTGAATGAATGTTTACTCGGCTTCGGAGATTCAACCCAGCGCTGTTGTTGTGCTTTTTACTCTGCTGATTAGACCCCAGTTAACTGAAGATTCTTTTTATTGTATAATCTGCTGCAACTGTTAGCTTGGGAGTATGTGCTCGCGTGACTTCAGCCACTTTCTTAATTACTTGTTCTTCAAATTCTTGAATGGTTAGTTCTGGTGCTTCTTTCAAGACTTCTGCGATCGCCCAGGTAAATACACTACGTGATTTTCCATTAATCCTCTTACAAATGGCTTTTTCATATTCCATTGCTGCACCGAAATGAAATGTATTGTTTAATTTTCCATCTATAATTAACGCTTTAGTGTTTTTAGCTTGACTGGGTTTGGGAATTTGAGGTGGCGAATCAATCACAATATCTTCAGTTTTGAGCGTTTTTTCTTGTTCATCTGGAAGAAGAACATCCTTAGAAATATCTCCACTGTAGCAACAATCATACAATCCCCAGAATGTTACTCCCTCTGGAATTGAATGTTCAAAGAATTCCCCTAACCAATTATCAAGAATTAGAGAAGGTAAAACGCATTCATAAGGAACTAAAGCTTCATCTCGTCCATCTGGGTCGTTATTTCCGGGGTAATCTGGACGTAGAAGATGACCATGACCCGAAAAATAGAAAACACAAACATCTCCGGGTTGCTTATCTTTCACTAAACTCTTTAATCCCTGAATAATATTTTCCTGAGTTGCGTTTTCATCCTGAATGACTTCGATATTATCAAAACCATAGCTGGATAATACAGGTAAAATTGTCGGAAGATCTTCTTTCACTCCTGGAAGATTATTAGAAGAATATTTATATTCACTAATTGCAACAACAAAAGCATATTTAGACATTATTAACTCCTTTGCAGCACGATATTCAAAAACTGCCCCCCTTTGTCCTCAGGGCTATTTTAAAGTCGGGAAATATTTACTTTTGACGAAGTCACAGCAGCACAAGACAGCTTGCATCAAGCGTGAACTGTGACCTCTCCCCCAGCCTCTCTCACCTCTCCCTAACCCTCTCACCTCTCCCTAGCCCTCTCCTTTTAGGAGAGGGAACGAATGGTCTCCCCCTTGCAGGGGGAGGTTGCGGTGCGACCCTGCGGCAATGCACAGCCGCTTTAGCGTAAGCCATGCGCGCCAGCGCTATAGGAACGCGCACCTTAGCGTCAGCCATGCGCGCAAGCGCTATAGACAGGAGGGGGTTGGAGAGGGAAACTGTGTCCCAAAGGGACTGTTTAACAATGGAGAGGGGAGTATTTTTTATTATTAAAGGGGCTATATCGGAAAACTAAACTGTTTTTTTCCAATCATCTCCAGCAATAACTGTGGAATAAAACACATAGTTGGGGTTGTTTCGGTAGCGACGATCCTGTTTAATAATCTTCATAAACTCCCGGTGTCCCCGACGACTTCGACCCACTAAACAGCCTGCACTGGCAGTATAAATATCATTACGAGGATGGTCATAACCGTAGTGTTGGTTAATGCCGAAATAATTTCCTGCGTCGAGTCGGTCATGGGTACGGGTCATGCTTCGATCAAAATCCCGATGAACAGTAACATTACCGACTTGAATTAATGCTTCATGGGGTTCGGAGTGGCCATGAATTCCAACTTGCCAAGCCCGATATTGATCAAAAGCAATGCGAGCCGCACCTTTTGCATTCATGGGATAGTCAGTATAATGAAATCCTGGTTCAGTGGTTGCCTCCCACTTTCCAACAATAACCGGAGTACCTTCCTCGACTGCCAATACAACCCGCAAGTCATTGAAACAATTGGGAGCGTCGGAATTTTCGCTGAAGTCTTCGTTAATGCCTTCCAGGTAAACGATATTGTATTCATCGGGGCCTGTGAAGAATCGATAGTTTTTCTGCTTCATATACTGATAAATTTTACCCGCTGGGTCATCTCCAGGAATGACTGGGTCTTTGAAAGACTCAAGCATTTCAACCCGAAGTTCGATTAATTTAATCGCTGTTTGTACGCCTAGATATTCAAATTGTTGTTCTTCTCCTAGCTCAGTTTTATAGTCTTCTTGAAATCTTAAGAAAGCTTGAGCTGAAAGCAGATCAAACTGTTTCTCTATCGGGCCGTCAAGATAGAATGAAGCAATCAAAACTTCGTGAATTTCTTCGGTGAGGATAAAGTCACTGGCAATGCCTTCTAAGCCAAACTTGAGGTTCGGTTTGTCTTTAAAGTCTTCGATGTGCATATTTTTCTCCAGATTATTTACGCCATGCAGCAAAATAGATACTTTTTTGCATCCAATGGTGATCAACGCAAGAGATCACTTGCGTTAAAAATGTATGATGAAATTGATATTTGAGGTTTACCTATTCATTCATAGGGAAAAAATTGAGCGCTCTATTAACCTAGCCCTGAGAAGTTGGTGAGTTGCCGACACACCTTTAATAATGATTTTAGCCTAAAACTGAATGTTTTCGTAATTTGCTCTGATTGCGCTCTACCCTGAATTACAAGTTTCACGAATGCTCACTGCATCCTGAACCATCAAGGATTTCTACAGGGAACAGATCAGCCTTTCAGGATAAATTCTGATAATTCTCCTAAAATTTTTGATTACAATCATTCAACAGATTAAATGATGCGTAATATTTCTCTTGTTTTTGACTGAATTAATTGTTCTGCTTTCTCTGCTGCATAGTTATTTGCACTGTCGTCATAATGATCTACCTGAACTTTAATCAGAGTCGCTCGTCCATTGACAATTTCAATTTGAACCGTGAATTGTCCATTGGGTTTCTTCTTATGTCCCCAAGGTGTATCAACCCGGAAACCTGCCACATTAATTTCTTTGTAAACCCTAGAGTCCCATTTTCCTTTTATGGTGTATTTTTGAATATGGCGTTCGCCTTCAGTTAAGTCTTGAGCATCCTCTAGAGAAACATCTTCTAACCAAATTTCATAGCTATAAAAGCTACCTGTTTTGCGATCGCCTTCTTCGTCTTTGAGTCGAGTATTATTGAGTTTAGTAACTAATAGATGTACTTCATCAGGATCGCCAAACTGAATCATCCGAACTAAGGCACTGAGAGCTTCTTCGTCCCAGGAGTTATAGATGCGATCGCCAATATGAATTTCTTTTCCTTCTTCAATATGAACATTATATTTCCCGATTTGTTGAAGAGTTTCTGAGGGGTTTGTTCGGAGAAGTTGGCGCAGGCATTCAATATCTGAATTATTCCAATCGCCAGATTGGATTTGGTTAAGGATGGTGTTAAGGATTTTATAATTTGTCATTTTTTATCTTCATCAGATAAATATAAATAAGTAATTTTATTTAATTAGTCACAGTCGCTTCTTGCGATTCAGGTGGACAAACTAGCCTACGATTATAATCCCATTCTCGAGTCATTATATAAATATTAGGAAGTGCTAACGAAGGTTTAGTAGTCTGACAGATCAGCGTTTTCATGTCGGATGTATCTCCTAGAACTGGAATTTCACTGGTAAAGTGCCTCCAATGAGTAATTACACCAACAAAGCTTCTTAAGTTGTTATGTTTAGGAGTTGCTGTAACTGCAACATTTGTCTGCAAGTTATAAAAATTTCTGATCTCGTATTTGTAATTTTCTGAGTCTAGATCAATCAATAAGTTTAACTCAGTAGCACTCTCAGCAAATTGATTATGAGTAACAAAAAAATCTCGCTGGGCTTGAATAATAGAATCAATAGTATTTTTTGCTTTCGACTCTGACACTTGCCACTGATTAAGTTGACTCTCTCGTTGATCTTGTATTCGTTGTGTCTGAATTTCATGTTGCCACTGATTATAAACAATATAGCTAGTACCTAATAATAGACTCATAACACCAAGGAGAAAACTCACTCTTATTTTACTGGCTTTCTTCTCTTTGAGAATCTCTCGAAGAGTTTCTAGTTCAAATTGTTGAATAACTTTATCGCCGATATAAATTTCTTTCCCTTCACCAATATTAACAAGGGTTTCTCCTAACTGAAATTTCATTACATCATCGCTCTCAATAACCTGTTTTAGCTGCTTCATATCTGCTTTTGTTTCTTTATGTTCAGCTATTCTACCAAGAATAGCTTTTATTTCCTCTGAAGTAGTCATTTCATAAACCTCTTAGTATTAATTAAAAATTTTTACAGACTATAACTATCATTCTTGAATAACGTCACCGATGTGCATATCCCTTGCTTCATTAATATTAATAATGAATTTGCCATGCTGCTCAATATTATCAGCGATTTTGTTGATCTTCTGAGTCACTTCTGGCTGAACTGCTTCCCATCCTTTATCCGGTAAACCTTTTCCTCCTAAAAGTTTAGCAATCACAAAGTCTTCTGCTGCCATATCAAAATTAGGATGTTGCGACTTTTTATAGAGCTTCTGAACGGTTTCAGGTACTGCTTTACCGAGATAATTCATTAAGTTAGAAACTCTCACTTCTGTATCACCCGGTTGATTTGCAGCACCTTGTAACGCTTCTAGGAAATGATTGGTATAAATGCTAAGTTCATTCTCATAAAACCAGGATTTTTCCTCTCCACTGGAAGATGTAAATACGACTCGTCCTTTGCCTTGTTTCAGTTGCTCAATCAATCCTTTAGAAGGAGCAATTTGCTTAAATTGATCAAATTCATCCGCTAGATCTATTGCTTCCTGTTCCATTTCTTGAATAATTTCTTCTGGATCTTTTGAGGTTGCCATTCCCGCAGCATAACAACTATCAATCACAACAAATAGACGTTCTGCTGAAATGTGTCGCAGATTTTCTGTAAAAACTTCTGCTGATAATGCTGAGGCTGCCAGTTTAGTGGGTTTAATATCATGTTGCAGCAAGTAGTAACGATTATCAGCCGTATTTAACCAACCATGTCCGGAAAAGTAAATAAATATTGTGGCTTGCGGATCGGCTTTGGCTGATTCTTGTAACCAGTTTAAGCTTTCTAAAATCTTGCTTTTTGTTGCCTCTTTGTTATTCAAGACTCGAATTTTATCTTCTGAATAACTACAGAGATTAGGGTCAATTAATGCTGCATAAATTGCCTGAGTATCTTTCACAGTGACAGGTAAAGATAAGCGCGGATATGCTGATTCTCCTACACCAATTAACAATGCATAGCCATGAGAAAACTGTTGAGACATTTAAATTTTCCCCCGTTTTAAGATGATAAGAAATATTAGCGATCTTTTTTGGATTCCCACCTGCGTGGGAATGACGGTACACACCCTATCGAATTTAATTGTCTATCCTGCGCGGGAATGACGGTACATACCCTATCGAACTTAATTGTCTATTCATCGGTATAGCGACTCACCCGAAAAACCAGATAGTTATATTCCAAAGGGGAGCCATCTGCTTTATGAACAATTGTCCCGAACTTAGGATCATAAATCCATCGGCCATCCCACTGAATTGTATTTTCTTCAGGAACTTGCACCGCAATATAGTTCCCTTCCCGCAGTCGCAACCCCAAAGGTGCAGTTTCGTTAAAGTCTAAACCGAGATTAAACTTTTGCACAGGAATATTTTGATTGCGTTTGGCGATCGCATTAACCACTCCCAGGGTCATGTCTGTAAAGGGTGCGATCGCAGGTTGAGCGGTTTGTAATAGATTCAACCCGGTTTTGAAGGCGGGAGATTCTAATGCTTTTAAAACAGCTTCATCTCCTTCATTCAAAACATTTATGGTTGAAAATTCAAAGGCAATTCCCCGACTACCAATGTTCAATCCAATAAAAATTGGCCACCCTTTGACCGGAGCTGTTTCTCCTTCAGGAACTCGATAGGTTTGGCTAAATGTCACAGCTTCAGAAGCATTTTTGACTTGGTTTTGTGCCGCAAATGTCACCATGATATTATGAGTACCAGTACCGGGATAATTGAAGATGCGGAGCAGATCGAGGTGAATATCAATCCGGCTATTTTTAAGGGTTAAATCGGGTGGGATTGAACTGGCGTGCTGAATCGATGAAGGTTCTATTGTACTTAATTGACTCGGAGCAATATAGCCAATTGTATGATTAGAGTGCTTCCAGGGTTGCTGTTGAACCCATCCGAGAAAGTTTAAAATCCCATCAACATCTTTAGAAAGTCCTTTTTCTTGTGATGTTGACTCAGTCTCATCTATTTCTTCTAGTTTAGAGATGAGTTGTTCTAGTTCATGATCTTGATCCAGGTCATACTCTCCGATTGTTTTAATTCCATCTAGTAATGATTCTTGATTAGACATTCAGCTTTCCTTTGACTAAACAGATATTACGAGTTGAGGATGATAGTATTACAATTTCCATTATATCTCACAAAAAATCTTAGTTGTTAGTTGTTAGTTGTTAGTTTTTGGTTATAAACCCAATACTAAATATTCAAAAAATTGACGGTAATTTTTTTCTCAGGTCTATATCACAAGGTTGCTCAGAGCTTATTCAATTTTTTATTTTTATCGTTTTTTAAAAACCCGATTATTTCTGGATAAAATCAACAACTATAATGAAGATTGACATTGAGAGATTAAATATCGTTGTCGCTGAATACCCGTTTGAGTCGGATCGTAACCCACTAAAATTACATCTCCATTTGCATCTCGTATCCATCCTCGCGCTGGAACTATTTCTGAATTAGATGTAAATTGATTAGACAAATCAACCTGTATTTGTTGTTGGTTTAAATCAGACGTTGCAGTTGTTGAGACATTAGAATTATCCTCAAAATTTAGATCCATTAATCCGACAAAAATCTGTTCATGCTGAAGACTATCTTGAGGACTGGGAGGAAGTCCACCTCGGCCTGTATTAATAAACTCGCTATTTTGAGTTGAAGAACAGGCATCTTGTCCAATTAAGCTCGTAACATCAATCGGAGTTTGTGGGACTTCAATTAATCCAGAAGTCGGGTTAAAAATAGGTGTATTTAAGGTCACTGTGCCATCAATTCCGAGTGCTGATGTGGCGCTAATTTGACTGTAGGGTCCCTGAAATATTTCTTCTGTATTAATATTAATATTTCCCCCTTGACCCTCTTGTGCATTCGCCGAAATATTACTCCCTCGCAGGGTTAAAGCATCCGTATTAATTGAAATATTTCCACCCATTGAATCTTGGTCGGCACGAGCCGTAATTCCACCCCCATTGTACAAATCAATTTCTGTCGCTGTAATATTGACATTGCCACCATTACCATTTCCTACTGTTAAACTAGAGATACGTGCGCCATCTCGAATCGTTAATTGTTCTGTATTTAAAATTAAGTTTCCGCCAATTCTATTGGGGACTTCTTCATTTTCTCCCTTCAATAATAAACCCACCTGTAGTTCACTCGGCTCTAAATTGACAGAGCGAGTCGCCGGAGAAGATTCACCAATTAATTCAACTTCTGTGGCGTTAATTTCTAAGTTTCCTGCATTTCCGATATTCTCACTGGCAACAGAAATAAATTCTCCGTCTCGTAGCGTCAAACGTTCAGTATTGATAAAGACATCTCCAGCATCTCCTGTGGCTTGCAAATTAACTTGCGCTAAAATTCCACCTCGTTGAAGTCCTGAAGGATTACTAATTTCTATATCAGTTGCCGTGATTTCAATATTACCTGCATTTCCTTGACCTAATGTGGTTGCCGAAATAAATGAACCTTCGCTGATGAGGAAATTTCCGGTTTGAATGATTAAATCTCCTCCCGTGCCAATATCATCTTTGGCTCGACCAATATCAGCTCGAATGGCACTATTAATCACTTCTATACTGTTGCTGGCATTAATATTAATATTGCCTGCATTTCCAGTCCCCCTTAAAGAGGCAGAAATTTCGGGTGGGTTTGCTATTTTTCTGTTTAAAACCTGCTCAGCTCGTACACTTAATTGCTCTGTAATAATAAAAATATTCCCTCCATTTCTATCATCAGGATTTCCTGTACCTTCTCGGAAAACATCAGCAAATAAACCACTTTGTTGACCCCCACTTTTACTATTGGTTAAATCTCGACCTACAATTTCTACATCCCTTGCTTGGATGATTAAATTACCTCCATCACCAATACCAAAAGTACTGACTGAGATTAACCCACCAGCAGATAAACTGAGACGCTCAGTATTCAGTAAAATATCACCTCCATTACCCGCTGCTTCTGGCAGGTAATTATCTCCCGCCTCAGATTGAATCTGGCTTGTGATAATATCAATAGATTCGGTCGCCGTTATTTCGATGCTTCCTCCAGGTTGATTTCCTAGAGTACTGCTATTGATTTCTGAGCGGTTAGAGAGAGTCACTTGTCTGCCTTGAATTTGTACATTACCGCCGCCTTCTCCCTGAGTATTAATTTGACTACCATTAATAATTTGAACATCTTTAAAATTAAAAGTATTCTGATAATTCAATTCAAAAGCATTCTGATAACCTAATTCAAAAGAGTTATCAACTAAATCAAGACGGACAAAGCTATTTTCTCCAACACTTCCGAGTTCAATTCGTCCATTTTCTGCGGTTAAATTTCCCTCATCTATAATCACATTTCCCCCAATTAAACCAAGTGTTTGTCCGGGTTGAACACCTAAACCGCCGATAATTCCTGGAATTTGTTGAATGCTTGTTTCATCATCTCCAGGGTTGCGATATTCAATGCCGATTGTGACGGTTGTGCCGGAATGATTTACGATATTAGCGGGATTTTCTCGAAACCATAAACCAATGGGGATATTAACAGTTAGTAAAGGCGCTGTATCCGGATTTTGGGCGCTAAATTCACTGCCACCTGCAAACATAATACTCTCTGCGGTGGTGGCAAAAAATGAACCCCCAACATCTAGAGAAGCTTTTTCACCAAAAATAATGCCATTGGGATTAATTAAAAATAAGTTAGCCGCTCCCAAGGCTTTAATCGTACCTTCAATTTGAGAAATTGAGCCACCTGTTACCCGAGAGAAAATATTCTGAATCTCAAGACTATTATTAAAAGAAGCAGTAACATTGGCAGGAACTGAAAACTGTTCAAAACTATGAAAAAGATTGTTTCCTGCTGTTGTGCCACCCTCAATCTGAATTAGATTACCTTCAGGGGTAACGATAGAATTTTCAGGTAATGTTTGATCCGGAATAATTTGTGCTTGAACCGAAACGTTAGCAAAGATGTAACTTAGAACACTAACTTGAAGTAACCTAAACCCTAAAGGATTAATCCATTTTTGTAACAACATAAACAGCAACTAAGCTGATAGAATTAGATATTATATTATAGTGTGATAACACACTTGTCAATGGATTTAATTGTTCACAATTCATTCTTTAAATTTATTCGCAAATGTTATCAAAGAAATGATATTTGAGACGGGGAAAGATGCAGCCCATAAGGATTGATTTTCAGCCGTCCGTTATGCTTTACACCATTACCTTAAAATCCGTTACCATTTTCTCTGGTTTTGTGATGTTTTTCTCGCCTCTGATACCCGGTCAAATCATCAATGAAGGCGCGATCGCAGCAAATTTTTAGTATGGCGATCGCGCCTTGGAGATCAACCACGTTAGAGAACCTCGTCGTGTTAAATCATCAAAAATTTATCTCAATAATTCGTCACAATTGACTTAACTGCGGTAGACTATCTACGACAGAGTCCCTGAGATTGCCGAACCCTGATCGGGTGTTAAAACGGTTGTATCAGAGACAAGTTGGTAGGTATGTCATATGAACTCAACCGCTGAAATCATCCTACAGCAAGGAAAATACCGGATCAATCATACACTGGATCGAGGGGAATTTGGGATTACATACCGAGCCACTCATGTTCAGTTGGGTCAAGCTGTTGCGATTAAAACACTCCGGCCCAGTTTACGGCATCATCCGGACTTTGCTCAGTATTATCATCATTTTCGTAACGTGATTCATCGCCTGAGTCAATGTCAGCATCCCCATCTGGTGCGGGTTCTCGACGTGTTTGAGGAGAAAGGATTACCGTTTGTCGTGATGAACTATATTGAGGGATGTTCTTTAGCCCATCAGAATCAGTCTCGCGCGCCTCTGGCTGTCGATCAAGCGCTGCATTACGTTAGCCAAATGGCAGCGGTGCTAAAAGTGATTCACTCTCAAGGCTTGCTCCACTGTCATATTCAACCTCAGGCGATTTTACAACGTTCCGGTAGCAATGGAGTGATCTTAGTTGATTTTGGGATTAACAGTAGCTTTATTGAACCGACAACCCAACCGTATCGGGGAAATCGTAACTTACCGGGGGGGTTTACTGCCCTAGAACAATATCTCCCCCACGAAACACTCACTCCTGCAACAGACATCTATGGAATAGCTGCAACCCTGTATTATTTACTCACAGGAATTCCGCCATTAGAAGCACCATTGTTGTCCAGCCAAGGCACAGCCCAGTGGTTTAGCCAAGTGCAACCCACTCTAAAACGTCTCCATCCTGATTTGAGTCCCTCTGTGGAACACTTAATTTTAGCCGGGTTAGAAGTCCAACAATCCAACCGTCCTCAAACTATTGATCGCTGGTTAGCCTTTATGCCTGACTTTAATTCTCATCCTACTTCCGTCGAATCCTATGATGTGAGCCGCGAGGATGCCATCTCAACTGATTCAAATACCGAAACTGTACCCGATGCTCTACCCATCAGTCGATCCCGATTTCTGATGCAGTTTCTATGGTTACGAAGATGTACCCCCGTTATATTTGTCATCACTGCACTACTGTTTGGCTGGTTAGGCTTTAGTGTCACCCGACGCTACACTCAGATGGTGTTTCACGATGTTCATCAAAAATTCGGATCTGGAAATAAAGGTGCAGATTGGTCTGATGCTGGTTTTTCCGATTATGATCCGTCTAAACCCATGTTTGAAGACCCAGATGTCAAAACAAGGGAAATTGAACCGGATGTTGAGTCAGATGAGTGGGATAACGAATGGGATTCTGACACAGATTTTGACGAATCAGACTCTGCTTACCCGGCGGATGGCTACAATTCTGCTTCGGAGTGGGATGAGGCGGAAAACTATAATGATCGATCGGATTATTCTGGTCCTGGCAGGTATGACGATTATAATTCTCAACCCGACTATTCTGATCGGCCAACTGAATTAGAACAAGACTATGGTTGGGAGTCTGAGGAAGCTTACGATAATACTTATGAGCGTAATAATAATACAGATGAATGGGGAACCGCAGAAGCCAATACTTGGGAGAGTGAATCAAATTCTCAATTAGACAATTCTCAAAATACCAGTTCTTACGACTATCGCTATCAATATGATTACAACCGGGAAGTAAACCCCAATCAGAATAACTCTGAATATTCGGGCTACACCAGCGATAGACCGCCCAGCAATGGTTACTCGAGTGAGTCGCGATCGCGTAGCGAAGATAATCCTTCTACCCCAGATTGGCAACCTTCACAACCCTATTCTTCCCAGGATTATAGCAGTCAGACAGATTGGGATTCTATCCCACCTCGTTCTTACAATCCCTATAATTCACCAGATACCTATTCAGATTGGACTGCCGATCCGAGCGTTGTACCGGAATCCTCTCGTCAAAGGATACCTGCTTCTGGTCAATATAATCAATACGATACTGATCCGGCAGTAGAGTTGTCTATTCCTGAGTCCTCTCAGTCTTTTTCGGAGTATGAAAATGATTCAACAGTGTCTCAGTCTAACTTAGGATTAGAAGAAATCCCGATTCCGACTCCAGTCAGAAGTGATAATTATTAACGAGTTGGAAGCAACTTAGGCAACGGGCAAGCGGGCACTCCTGCTACAGCGGTACAACCAGAAGTAAACCCGAACACATCTACTCCAACCATCAAGACTGTTCAAATTTAACGGACAAGAGAATTGTGTCGCGTACAATTGACTTATATTATCTTCATGTCCCACACCGTATAATAAACAGCGCGCAATTCTTATCATGAAACAAATTAAAACCGATAAGCCAGCTTCTCAAACGAAACAAGACGATATCGCCATTATTGCGGAAGATGTTCATAAATGGTACAGCAATAATTTTCATGTTTTGCGAGGGGTCAGTCTCTCCGTTAGACGGGGTGAAGTCGTTGTCATTATGGGGCCGAGTGGATCGGGAAAATCGACTTTTATCCGTACATTCAATGCCTTAGAAGAATTCCAGCAAGGCAGAATTATGATTGATGGCATTAACCTTTCCCATGACTTAAAAAATATCGAAGAAATTCGTAAAGAAGTGGGGATGGTATTTCAACAATTTAATCTATTTCCTCATTTAACAATCCTACAAAACGTCACTTTAGCGCCGATTTGGGTAAGACGATGGCCGAAAGTAAAAGCAGAAGAAGTCGCACTTCAACTATTAGAAAGAGTGGGAATTTTAGAACAAGCAAAGAAATTTCCCGGTCAATTATCCGGCGGACAACAGCAACGGGTTGCCATTGCTCGTGCCTTAGCGATGCAACCGAAAATTATGTTATTTGATGAACCGACATCTGCACTCGATCCAGAGATGGTACGGGAAGTTTTAGATGTAATGCGTACCTTAGCCAGTGAAGGAATGACGATGGTTTGTGTTACCCATGAGGTGGGATTTGCTCGTGAAGTAGCAGATAGAGTGGTATTAATGGCAGATGGTGTATTAGTAGAAGAAGCCACGCCGGAAACATTCTTTAATAATCCAAAAGAAGAGCGATCGCAGCAATTTTTATCACAAATTCTTTAATCATCAAATCTGTAGGGTGCGTCATCTTTCAAAAAATTAATGTCAGTTGTAGTAGTAACTTTGACCAGGGCTTTGCCCAAAAAATAAGAGGGAAATTTTCATCAATCTCTCTTCCCTCTTCCTTCTTCCTTCTTCCTTCGTAACAGAATGTTATCATTGACCCCTTGCATTAAAACATATCTCGATACATAATAAACAATGCGGCGGAGGTGTTAACAATGAGAGTAAAAAACGGCTGGAAACGAAACAATCAAAAACTCAGAAGGCGAATATTTATACTCAGCTTACTCTTCTGCTGTTCTGTTGCACTCTCTCCCATGATCGCTCAAGCGCGGGTTTCTCCGACTCAAATTCAATCTCAAGCCACAGAATCAAATCTATTACAACAGGCGCAAACTCGCTATCAAGCCGGAGATTTTGCAAAAGCGCTTCAACTTTGGCAACAGTTAGCCCGTCAATATCAGCGTCAGGGAGACAATTTAAATCAAGCGATGGCGCTGAGTAATTTGTCTTTATCCTATCAACAACTCGGACAATGGCAAGGGGCAAAAGAGGCGATTGAAGAGAGTCTAAATTTATTACAAAATTATAAGCTTACGTCAAGTTCTCAAAAAATTTTAGCCCAAACCTTAGAAGTTCAAGGACGCTTACAATGGGAAACAGGACAATCTGAAAAAGCAATTGATATTTGGAACCAAGCCGAGAAAATCTATCAGGAATTAGGGCAAACAGAAGCGATTAAGAAGACTTTATTAAACCAGGCTAAAGCGCTACAAGATTTAGGGTTTTATCCCAAAACCTGTCAAACGTTACTCAAAATTGTAGACATAGAAACATCCCTCGAAGAAGGCTGTAATTTATCCACAGAAATGATGGAGCAATTATTAGCACAACCTGAGTCGGATTTAACTTATGAAGTTTTACAGCGTTTGGGTAGTATTGAGCAAATTGTCGGTCAGTTAGGACAGTCTAGAACCCTATTAGAAAAAAGTTTAACTATTGCTGAAGAGCAAGATAATAACCAAGCCATTGCCAGCACTTACTTAAGTTTAGGAAATACCGAATGGGCGGCTGTAGAACGGGAATATCGTAATAGTTTGCGGACAGCAACTGAACAAAGTAAAGTGGTTTACTACGATATTTATACAGACAATTTACAAGCAAAACCTGTACAATTTTATCGTGATGCATTTCAAACAGCGACTTATGCTTCCTTAACTCAATTACAAGCTCAATTAAATCAGCTAACCCTGTATATAGAAAGTGAGCAATGGGAAGCAGCAACAAATTATCAAGCTGAAATTCAACCGCCATTATCGCGTTTTGAACCCAATAGAGCCAGTATTTACGCTCAAGTGAAGTATGGGAGTAATTTAATTAAGTTGTATACAAATGTTGCTACGAATTCACCGCAAACTAACCCAATTGATTCTATTTTAAAAACGGCTATTGCTAAAGCTGAAGAATTAGGCGATCGCAAAGCAGAATCTTATGCGTTAGGAACATTAGGAAGACTATACGAACTCGAAAAAGATTGGACGAAAGCGAAAGATTTTACCCAACAAGCTTTGAATTTAGCACCGACATATAACTATCCCGAATTATCCTATCAATTGTCTTGGCAACTCGGACGAATTCATCGCGCTCAAAATCAATTAAAACAGGCAATTGCTGCTTATACAAATGCTTTCAATACCTTACAATCTTTACGGGGAGATTTAGTAGCAATTAGTCCAGAAGTTCAGTTTTCATTTAGAGAAAGTGTAGAACCGGTTTATCGAGATTTAGTCAATTTATTATTAATCGATGCAGAAAAGTTAAAAGATAATAATCAACAGAAAGAACTACAGGTTCAAATGCAGCAGGTTCGTAAAGTCATTGAGTCTTTGCAATTAGCTGAATTAAATAACTTTTTCCGCGATGCTTGCGTAGAAGCCAATCCTCAAGTGATAGATAAAGTATCACAAACAGCAGCAGTTGTTTATCCCATTATCTTAGAAGATCGCTTAGAAATTATTGTCAGTTTCCCCAGCGATCCCGATCCAATCCTTAATTTATATACGGTTGAAAACGTCAATAATGAAGTTTTAAGTCCAATTATTAGAGACTTTAGAGAGTTATTAGAACCAACGGGTCGAGAAACACCCAATCAAGCGCCAACTGAATTATTATCCTTGGCTCAACAGCTTTATCAATGGTTAATTCAACCGATTGAATCTGATATCAAAAATAGTAATATTGATACTTTAGTATTTGTTTTAGATGGGCAACTCAGAAATATTCCCATGTCGGCTTTATACGATGGTTCGCAATATTTAGTTGAAAAATATCAAATTGCGCTTACTCCAGGTTTACAATTATTGAATCCTCAATCTTTAACTCAAGAAGACTTAATAGGTTTATTAGCGGGCGCGACAGATGCTCCGATTTTTGCAGATGAAGGATTAAGACCTTTACCCGGAGTTGATGAAGAACTAAATCGAATCTCTCAGCAACTTCCTAATGTTGAAAAACGTCAAAATGAAGAATTTACCATAGAAAATATCCAACGTTTAATTGATCAAGTTCCATTTCCAATTGTTCATCTGGCGACTCATGGTCAGTTTGGTTCGAGTGCGGAAGAAACTTATATTCTCACTTATAGTGACCGAATGAATGTGAAAAACTTAGATAATATTTTACGAAAACCGGATGAAAAAAATCCGATTGAACTGTTAGTATTAAGCGCTTGTGAAACTGTGAAAGGAGACGATAGAGCCGCTTTAGGACTCGCAGGAGTGGCGGTTCGGGCTGGCGCACGCAGTACAGTTGCCAGTTTATGGACAGTGGATGATGTTAGTACAACCCGTCTAATGGTGGAGTTTTACGAAGCATTGGCTAAACCCGAAAATAATAAAGCTGAGGCATTACGCGAGGCTCAACTTAAACTCCTTCGTAATGAAGATAATGAGAGTGTAAATAGCACCCGTCATCCTTTCTACTGGGCACCTTTTGTACTCGTGGGAAATTGGCAATAAAGATTAACTTAATTCAGGGATAAGAAATATCCTAGTAAATACAACGATCCACATAATACCGTTAATTCATGCTCGGTAGAACAGGCAATATTTAAGGCTGTTTGTAAGTCTGGATAACATTCAACTTTAGCTAAATTCGGACAAATTTGTAAGGCTAAATTAGCTAATTCTTGCGGTTCTGCTGAACTATGATCTGGTACAGGAACTAAATATAAAATATCACCCGGTTTTAACAACGCTTGAAAAATATCACTATGATCTTTAGTCGATAACATTCCCATTACCCAAGTCACAGAAGAGTGAGGAATAGTATCAACATATTGACGTAACACTTCAGCCGCTGCGGGGTTATGCGCCCCATCTATTAATAACTTTTGATTTTGCCATTGTGTCCATTGAATTCGCCCTAACCAGCGAGTATTTTTCATTCCTTGCCAAATTGCATCTGCTGAAATTTTCCAGCCTTGTTGTTGTAAACTTTTGAGTGTGGCGATCGCTAAAGCAGAATTCAACAGTTGAATATTTCCCAGTAAAGATAAAGGATATTCAATCCCTTGAGAAACAGCAATCGTTAATGTTTCCTCTTGAGATTTAACCGTTGCAGGTTTAACCCAGGTTGCCGGACAATTTAACGTCTTAATTCGATCTTCTACCACCCCTTTAGCATCCGGTGGTAACTGTCCTACAATAGCCGGACATCGGGTTTTAAGAATTCCGGCTTTTTCCCCAGCAATATCAGCCACCGTCGGCCCCAAACGCTGCCAATGTTCTAAACTAATAGAAGTAATCACTGTAACGAGTGGGCGATCGCAAACATTTGTGGCATCTAAACGTCCGCCCAAACCCACTTCAATCACCGCAATATCAACTTTTTGTTGAGCAAAATAAAGCCATGCCGCAGCAGTAATTACTTCAAATTGAGTCGGAGAGGGTTCATCTGGGGAAATAGCCGCTTCAACCTGTTGTAAAACATTCAATAATTCAGTTGCAGAAATAGGTTTTTGATTAATACAAATCCGTTCTGTCCAATCGACTAAATGAGGAGAAGTATAACGTCCCACCCGATAGCCGGCAGCGGTTAAAACCGAGGATAAATAAGCACAAACCGATCCTTTACCATTAGTTCCCGCAACATGAATAATTGGGACTATGTTTTGAGGATTTCCTAAATTTGCCAATAACAGATTAATTCGTTCTAAGCCCAAATGAACACCAAAACGTTGATAGCGTTCCAGAAAAGCATCAATAATAGATTGATTGTTAGTCATTTGTTATTCGTTGTTCGTCGGTAACGGAGAATAGGATATAGGATGCAGAAAAGTATACCAATGACAAAGAACTTCGGACGAATGATCGACAATTAATTACTCACTTTCCGGATTCATTTGAGCTAAAAATGATTGTAATCTAGCACGGGGAATATACGGCCATCCGCCATCTGCTTCGATTTCCTTGAGTAAGTGATAGAGTTGCTGACGATTTTGGGGTAACACCTCTTGAAATAAACCCTCACGAATCTGTCGATGAGTTTGTTCTAACATTCGCAACAGTTTTAACAAGGCTACAGGATTTCCTGAGGCGGACTCGGCGATCGCAGTCATTTTTTGTTGTAGTAATTCTAGCTCAGATTGGAAGGTTTCAAAGTCAAAATCAATGTCATTTTCACTCATGGTTTCGCCAAAATTGCACAAAGGGAACAATCAACACTCTCACCGCTATTGAAGCAGTATCATCAGTAACTTAGCGTAAGTCGAATCACCTAAGCAACAGAAAATCTCGGCTGGACTGCCAAAAAGGGTCAAAACCCGTGTAAAATGCAGAATTGGACGATCTCAAAAATAGCAAACATAAAATTGTTCAGTAAAGCGGTACGAAAAGTTAACCATAACTTTTTGACTGTATGCCGCTTGGAGAATGTCACATATCGATTTTGGATATAGAGGTTGACTCATGAGATATCGCGCTGTAATTGCCGCACTACTAGCAGTCTGCTTGAGTGTGTTAACGGCTTGTTCCCAAAGCCCAGAAACTAAAAACCCAGAACTGTTAACCTATGATGATATTAGAAATACAGGTTTAGCAGTTAATTGCCCCACTCTACCTGAAACCGCCAGAGCTTCAATTGCACTAGATTCCGGTAAATCCTACGCCATCAGTGGTTTGTGTTTGCAACCCACCACCTACTTTGTCGAAGAAGAAGGCAGCAAACGTAAAAAAGCTGAATTTATCGAAGGTAAATTATTAACCCGCTTTACCTATAGCTTAGACCAAGTCGGCGGATCATTAGATCTCGATGACAATGGAGTGTTGACTTTTACTGAAGAATATGGTATAGATTTCCAGCCGATCACTGTATTGCTTCCCGGCGGAGAACAGGTACCGTTCTTATTTACCGTTAAAGAGTTAGTGGCCAGCACAGAACCCGGTGTCACTAGCATCAATACATCAACTGACTTTGAAGGAGATTATGATGTTCCTTCTTATCGGGGTGCTACTTTCCTCGATCCCAAAGGTCGGGGTGTAGCTACAGGTTATGATAATGCGGTTGCTTTACCTGCGGTAGCAGACACATTTGAAGAGGCGAATATTAAGCAAGCTGATACCGTCACCAATGCGGGTCATATCTCCTTGAAAGTGTCTAAGGTGGATAATCAAACCGGAGAAATTGCCGGAGTTTTTGAATCTGAACAGCCTTCTGATAATGACTTAGGTGCAAAAGAAGCTGTTAATGTTAAAGTTCGAGGCTTATTCTATGCTCAACTTGATGAAGCATAAATAGACTCAATTTTTCATTTAAATAAACTGTTTTCAGTAGAGACGTTCTAGCTCGAGCGTCTCTATTATTTTGTTTAAAGTGAAGCTTAACGGTGAATTTTTGATTAGCCATAATTATCCGCCGTACGACTCGAAAACCCCCTTTTATTACTGTGTCAATTCTCTATATTGCTCCCGAATTTCTATAATTTTCCCCCAATCTACAGAACTCTGCTACAATGCGAATAATTTAATTAATCACTTGGTATAAGTCAAAATACTTTTGGCTTCAGTACATCCCATAGCAGTCAAGTGTATAACGTAGCTACCTCAGGGGCATCTTATTCCTGCATCTAACACCCCTCGTAACTATGAAAGTTATTCCGACCCTGTTTGGGCTTCAATTAATTGGAGCTATTATTGCGCTGTGCCTACACCCTGCTTCTGTCTCGGCTCAGTCCATTACTCCTGCCGATGACGGGACTAACACTCAAATCAATACTGATGGCAACCGTTACGATATTGAAGGCGGTTCAAGCAGTAACGACGGTCAGAACTTATTTCATAGTTTTGAAAAGTTTGGTTTAGAAAACGGAGAAACTGCCAACTTTATCTCTAACCCCGATATTGTTAATATTCTCGGACGGGTTGTCGGGGGAGATGCCTCAATTATCAATGGTTTAATTCAAATTACAGGGGGTAGTTCTAACTTATTTTTAATTAACCCAGCAGGCGTTATTTTTGGTGCGAATGCAACTTTAAATATTCCCGCTAACTTAACTGTAACAACTGCAACAGGCATTCTATTCGGTCAAAACGAGTTTAGTGTCGTTGGCGATAATAATTATTCTACCTTAATTGGTACTCCCAGCGGTTACAATTTTGCCGTCTCTCAACCCGGCGTTATTTTAAACGAAGGAAATCTTGCTTTATCTGAAGGAAGCAACTTAACATTACTGGGTGGTACTGTTATCAATACCGGGCAATTATCCAGTCCAGGCGGTCAAATTACTATCGCAGCAGTAGAAGGTGAAAATTTTGTTCGTATTTCACAAGAAGGACAACTCTTAAACTTAGAAATCACTCCTTTAGAACCATCTGAAACAGACTATCCTATCACTCCTTTATCTTTACCGGAATTATTAACAGGGGGTGAATCGGATAGTAATGCTAATACTGTTATTATTAGTGATGGTCGAGTCATCTTACAAAACTCTGACACAATTATTCCAGAAGAAGCAGGAACCACAATAGCAGCCGGATTCTTTGATGTTTCCGCAGAAAATATAGGCGGAACCGTTAATCTTTTCAGTAGTAATTTTGCCATTATTGAAAGCATAATTAATACAACCGGACAGAATTTTGCGGGAAATATTGTTATTAATTCTGACAATAATATTACCGTTAATCAATTAACAGCCGCAACAGAAGCAACTCAAATTACAGCCGCAGCAGATATTAACTTTAACCAGATGACTACCCCAGGGTTTCTGGCAGTCACAACCACTGATGGTAATATCAATTCCATTGGTGAAAACTCATTAATTACCGCACCAGCCGCCCTCTTTAAAACGGGAGAAACGGGAAATATTGGAACAGTTGATAATCCCTTATTACTCAGCATTGGAGCCATCGAAGCCGCTAGCGGCAGTGGGGGTATATTTCTGGGAAATAACGGAGATTTAAATATAGGAAATATCAGCGAAGACTTTACAGCACTTTCGACAACAGGTGGCGGTAATATCAACCTGAATGTAGCGGGTAATTTAGCCGTTGCAGAAGAACTTTCCACTACAGGCGGCGGTAATATCAATATAAATGTAGACGGTAATTTAGCCGTTTCAGAAACTATCTCAACCGCAGTTAATGATAATACAAATGCTGGAAATGTGACGATAACGGCTGTTGGGAATGTAGCAACAAATGCTATCGAAGCAGCTTCCTTTGGTGGGGGTAACGGTGGAAATATTAATATTGAGAGTACTTCCGGTCAGATTGGGACTGATGTATTATTATCTGTTTCTCCTCAAGGAAATGCAGGAAATGTGACCCTGACGGCTGAAAACGGCATCGGTACATTTGCGATTTTCTCTGATTCACAGGTTGTCGGCAATGGGGGAAATATTACACTTAATACTAACTCCGGTGAAATTAATACGGGTCCATTATCTTCTACTTCAGTTGAGGGAGATGGGGGTAATATTAGTTTAACTGCCGATGGAAATATGAGGATATTTGAGATTTCCTCTAATTCACAGGTTGAAGGGTTAGGGGGAAATATTACACTTAATAGTAATTCCGGTCAGATTGAGATTGCTAAATTAAATTCAACTTCTGTTGAGGGAGATGCAGGCAATGTTAATTTAACGGCGAATGGAAATATTTTTATAGATGAGCTTTTCTCTAATTCACAGGGTGAAGGGTTAGGGGGAGATATTACACTTAATAGTAATTCCGGTCAGATTGAGATTACTACATTAAATTCAACTTCTGTTGAGGGAGATGCAGGCAATGTTAATGTAACGGCTAATCAAAATATTTCTATAAATGAGCTTTTCTCTAATTCACAGGGTGAAGGGTTAGGGGGAGATGTTACATTTAATAGTAATTCCGGTCAAATTAATGTTAGTACGTTAGATTCTTCTTCGTCTCTGGGAGATGGAGGAAATGTTAGTGTAACGGCATCCGAAGATATTTTAATAAGTGAGCTTTTCTCTAATTCAGAGGGTGAAGGGTTAGGGGGAGATGTTACACTCAATAGTGATTCCGGTCCAACTAATGTTCGTACGTTAAATTCAACTTCTGTTGAGGGAAATGGGGGTAATGTTAGTGTAACGGCATCCGAAGATATTTTGATAAATGAGCTTTTCTCTAATTCAGAGGGTGAAGGGTTAGGGGGAGATATTACACTTAATAGTAACTCCGGTCAAATTAATATTCGTACGTTAAGCTCAACTTCTGTTGAGGGAAATGGGGGGAATATCTCAATCGAAGCTTTTAACGATATTGCAATCACTGACCTTGATGCCTCCGGAGATCAAAATGGCGGTGAGATTAATATAATTAATCAAGTGGGTAATATTTTCACAGGCGTTATAGACTCTTCTGGAGTATCTGGAACAGATGGAAACGTCAATATTCAAGCCAATTTAGGTGGGATTGAATTTGGAGAATTTGCCTCTGGAAATCTTACCGTTACCGAAGAGGGTGAAGATAATCCCTTTACGAATAATAATCCCGAAGCTGATTTAAACTCCGATGCGAATTTGATTAGTAATCAAGGGGGTGAGGTAATTCTAGAAGCTCATAATGATATTACCCTGAATCAAGCGATTGAATCCGATTCGATTTCTCTATTAGAACTGAGAGCCGGACGCAATATTAATATTAACGCTAATATTGATACCTCGGCAAATAACGGAGATATTACTTTAGAAGCCAATGCAGAGGGTGCAAATCCAGAATACAGAGAATCCGGCACTGGAAATATCATCATGCAACCCGGTACATTATTAAATGCTGGCGAGGGAGATATTCAACTCTCTATCGGTCAGTTTGGAGAAGCAGAAAATATTGGTGATATTACAATTGCTAACATACAAACAACTGGAAATGTCACCGTTGATGCCCGCGATGGTAATATAATATCGGCGACCAATGATTCGATTATTACAGCAGATTCCGGCAATTTTGAGACCAAAGTTAATGGTGGAATTGGCTCAGAAACAAATCCGATTAATCTAAATATTAATACCCTGACAGGAGAGGCAGGAAGCAGTGGCGCATTTTTCAATTCTCCCAATCAAGGCATTACAATTAACCAGTTTTCAAGTTTTACGGCTGGAGATGTTGTGGTTCGCGCTCAGGGAAATATTACCACCGAAGGTACGATTAATACCAGTAATACTAATGGTTCAGGAGCCGGAAATATTACCCTTGAAAGTACTAACGGCGAAATTAATACCATAGGAGGTGGATTAATATCTTCAAGCACTAATGCTGGAAATTCAGAAAATATTGAAAATGCAGGAAATGTTACCCTAACGGCTGATGGAAATATTACAACAGGTATTATTAATACTGCAGCTACATCTGCAAATGGAGGAGAGATTAGTATTGAAAGTATTAATGGAGAAATTGATGCCAGACAGGGTTTTTTCGAGTCTCGTTCTACTGAGGGCAATGCAGGAAATATTATCCTAACGGCTGATGGAAATATTACAACAAATGAGATTGATTCTACAACTATACTTGGAAATGGAGGAGATATTAGTATCGAAAGTATTAGTGGAGAAATTAATACTACACAGGCTCAACTCAACTCTAGTTCTTCTCAGAGCAATGCAGGGGATATTACTCTGACAGCTAACGGTAATATTAGTACCAATTTTCTACAATCAGTCTCCGACGGTGGTGGTGAAGCTGGAGATATTATCATTACATCTCGCCAGGGTACAATCGATACAACGGCGAATAATACAATTGAAACGATTGTCTCAGCTAATAGTTCTCCTGAGGAAATTCGAGACCAATTTGGATGGACTACCAATCAAAACAATGGCGAAGAAAATCGCAATGGCAATGGAAATCTTGATACATTTTCTCGTGAGGGTATCGGCGGAAATATTATCCTAGAAGCACAAGGCGATATCACCGTTGCTGATATTAGTTCTTGGGGAGGTAATAATAGTGGAAACGTTGAGATTACCACAAGCCAGGGTGATATTAATACGGCGGTAATTCTCTCTTCGGCACAAACCGGAAGTGGCGGTAATATTATCTTAAATGCTCCACAAGGAAAGATCACAACCGCTCAATTACTATCTGATGCGGAACAAGGAAATGCTGCTGGAAATATCAGTTTAGATGCAGCCGGACATATCGAAATTCAAAGTATTCTTTCCCAGGGTTTGCAACGAGGCGGCGATATTACAATTAATAGCGATAGCCAGAATAGTATCAATATTTTAGGTGATTTACAGACCTTTTCGGAAGAAGGAATAGCCGGAAATATTACCCTTTCTGCTCCCGGAAATATTACCATTCAAAATGTAACTTCTTTTGGTCAAACCGAAAGTGGTAATTTAACAATTAATAGTGAAGGGAATATTTTCACAGAATCTGTTACCACTCAAGCAGAAGATGGACCCAGTGGTAATATTATTATTAATGGTGAGAATATAGCGACAGGAAATGTTTCTTCTATTGGTACAGATAGTGCCGGAATTATTGAAATTACTGCCACAGATGGTTCAGTCAGAACAGAAGATATTACATCAAGTTCGGCTGAAGGAGATGCAGGGGGAATTGATATTGAAGCGACAGATAATATTAATACCGAAGATCAAACGGTAGAGTCGGAAGAAGGGGATTCAACAATTGAGAATACAGCCGGAAATGATATTAATACAGATAATCAAACGGCTGAGACAAATAATGGTAATGCTAGTGTTAGTAATACCGCCGAGAATAATATTAATACAGACAATCAAACCGCTGAGACAAATAATGGTAATTCAGCAATTGATAATACTGCTAATAATATTAATGCCAATAATCAAACAGCCCGAACAGAAGAGGGCAATGCCAGTATTAATAATACCGCTGAGAATGATATTAATGTCAATAATCAAACGGCTACTACACAACAGGGGAATGCGAGTATTGAGAATACTGCCGGAAATGATATTAATGTAAACAATCAAACCGCTATTACAGAAAGTGGTGATGCAAATATTAGTAATACCGCCGGAAATGATATTAATGTCAACAATCAAACGGCTATTACAGAAGAAGGAACGGCTACAATTGAAAATAATGCAGGCGGTGAAGTTAATGTAGACAGTCAGACTGCTATTCAAGATGGTAATCCCGGTACAATTATTAATCAAGAAGGAGATTCTAATCCACAAACTGAGATTCAAGAGAGTAATTCTAATACTATTATTAATCAAGAATCTATCTCAAATTCAGATAATTCTGATTCAACCAATCTCTCTAATAATTCAACTCAAACATTAGTTACTTCAGAGGATGAATCTATTTCTTCGCTTCCAGAAACAGGAGAATCAGATTTATTGCCAGGCAACCGTGTCAATACAATAGAAACAGACATACAGGCATCTTCTGATACTGATGGTGATAATTTGAGTTCAGATTCAGATAATATTAATAGCTTAAATCTTGCTGCTGTTAGTCCGTTATCAATTACTTCTGCTAATGCCGTCACCCGTATAGAATCTAGTCGAAACCAAGAATTTGCCGATTACTTTGGTGAAGATTTTGCCTCGTCAGATTTAACCACGGAAGATGTCCGAACTGTCTTAGATGATATTACCCAACAAACCGGAACTCGTTCAGCTATTGTATATGTAACCCTCGCAACAAATCAACTAGAATTAGTCGTGTTTACAGCCGAGAATCAACCTCTATTTTATCGAGTTGAAATTCCGCGAGAACAATTATTGAAAGTAGCAATGAAGTTTCATCAGGAAGTTGCTAACCCTCGGATGTCTCAACGATATTTAAAGCCAGCACAACAGCTTTATGATTGGTTGATTCGACCTTTGGAGACTCACTTAACAGATGCAGGAATTGATACAATTCTGTTCAGTTTGGATAGCGGATTACGCAGTTTACCCATAGCAGCAATCCATGATGGCGAACAGTTTTTAATTGAGAAATATAGCCTCAGTTTAATTCCCAGTGTGAGCTTGATTAATACGAATTATAAAACCCTGGCAAATACTGAAGTTTTAGCCATGGGAGCCAGTGAATTTACACAACTTGAACCTTTACCTAACGTTCCGATTGAACTTGAAATAATTACTCAAAGACGCTGGCTAGGTGATTCTTTTCTCAATCAAGAGTTTACTCGTGACAACTTAATGAATCAACGTCAAAACAATTCTTATTCGATTATTCATCTCGCCACTCATAGTGACTTTTCTAGGCAAAATCCGGATGAATCTTATATTCAACTCTGGCAAGATGAACAGTTAAAGGCAAGTCAATTAAGAACATTTTTGTTAGTAAATCCCCAGCTTGAAATGCTGGTTCTTTCTAGTTGTCGGACGGCAGTGGGAGATGAAAAAGCAGAATTAGGATTTGCAGGCTTAGCGGTACAAGCAGGTGTTAAATCTGCCTTAGCGAGTTTATGGTATGTTGATGATACGGGAACTTTGGGGTTAATGAGTGAATTTTATCGTCATTTGGATGGGAGTCCAATTAAAGCGGATGCATTACGAAAAGCTCAATTAGCAATGATTCAAGGGACTGTTGAAGATATCGAAACTCAGCTTATAGCCAATCAATCTCTTGATGAGATTACATCATCCCAAAGAGCGAATTCTTTCAGCAATTTAGACCTGTCTCATCCTTACTATTGGTCTGGTTTTACTATGATTGGGAGTCCTTGGTAAGCGTAGAAAAGGGAACGGGTAACGGGGTTTTAGGAGGCAACAGGCAATAGAATCATCAAAAATCCTGTACAGACGTTGCATGCAACGTCTCTACTTCTGACAGGCGTGTCACTCATTTAAACGATAGCCGATTAAGTTTACAATGATTATACTATTAAATTATTAGCTACAATTATTAAAGATGAAACAGATTAACGGTTCTAAATCCCCTCACTTACTTCAACAAATTCAATGGGTAACCAATCCATTAGAATACATGGATACTTGTTTTGAGCGATATGGAGATATATTTAGTACAAGTATTGTTGGTAAAACTAATCCATTTGTGTTTGTTTCTCATCCTCAAGGAATTCAAGAATTACTCACCCGTGATACAAAAGAATTTGAGGCACCAGGTCGAGTCAATGGAATTCTAAAACCCTTACTGGGGGAAAAGTCTTTAATTTTATTAGATGATAAAGAACATCGACGACAACGAAAATTGTTAATGCCGCCGTTTCATGGTGAGCGAATGTGGAATTATGGTCAACTGATTATTAAAATTGCAGAACAAATTAGTAGTAAATGGGTACAAAATCAGCCTTTTATTGCTCGAGATGCGATGCAAGAAATCTCGTTAATCGTGATTTTACAAACTGTTTTTGGAATGTACGAGGGTGAGCGGTTTCAAAAAATCAAAACATTACTCACTTCTTTGTTATCTCTTACGGATTCTCCCATTAGTTCTAGTTTATTATTTTTCCCAATATTACAAAAAGATTTAGGCGCTTGGAGTCCTTGGGGGCGATTTTTACGACATCGCCAACAAATCGATCAATTGCTATTTGAAGAAATAGAAGAACGTCGTCAACAACTAACAGATGAAAACCACCAAGATATCCTGAGTTTAATGATGGCAGCGCGGGATGAAGACGGTCAACCCATGAGTGATATTGAATTACGCGATGAATTACTCACATTACTTTTTGCAGGTCATGAAACCACAGCAACGGCTTTAGCTTGGGCGTTATATTGGGTACATCAACAACCCGAAGTCTATCAAAAATTAATCCAAGAATTGGATAGTTTGCCAGCAGATGCTGACCCAATGACGATTTATAAATTACCCTATTTAACAGCAGTTTGCCAAGAAACGTTACGCATTTATCCAGTGGGAGTGTTAACCTTTCCTCGGATGGCAAAACAACCGACAACCCTGATGGGATATTCAATTCCTCCTGATGTTAGCATCATGGGTTGTATTTATCTGCTGCATCGTCGTCCTGAAATTTATCCTGAACCGCAACAATTCAAACCCGAACGGTTCTTAGAACGTAAGTTTTCCCCCTATGAATATCTACCCTTTGGCGGTGGTGTCCGTCAATGTATTGGCATGGCACTGGCTCAATTTGAAATGAGATTAGTTTTGGCAACAATTCTACGTCAAAATCAATTACAACTGGCTGAAAAACGTCCAGTAAAAGCAGCGCGTCGGGGTGTCACTTTATCTCCATTAGGCGGGGTTAAAATGATGATGAAAGGTAAACGGACTCTAAACTCTAAATCTTTAGCAACGTCTAATTCTGTTTAATCAGCAAAGACAAATCAGCCAGATCAAACCCGAATTAAACTCAACTCGATTCCCTAAAGTATTGCGCTTAAATCTCACCTCTAAACAGTTTGAGTAATCGAGTAAAAAAGCCTTCTTGCTGAGGAGTCAAATCCAGAAACTCAACTTCTTCTCCTTTGAGACGACGAGCAATATTTAAGAACGCAACGGAAGCTGTAGAATCTATTTCAGACAAGACTAACGGTTCACCTCTGTTGCTAGAAACAATCACATCGGTATGATCTGGCACAACCCCAATTAAGGCAATAGCCAAAATTTCTTCCACATCTTGTACCGACATCATGTCATTCATTTGTACAAGTTGGGGACGAATGCGGTTAACCAATAGTCGAATTTGTTGGACTCCATTCGCCTCCAATAAACCAATCACCCGATCCGCATCCCGCACCGCAGAAATCTCTGGAGTCGTGACAATAATAGCTTCGTTGGCAGGGGCGATCGCATTTTGAAATCCCTGTTCAATTCCAGCCGGACAATCAATCAATACATAATCATATTCCGCTGTCAGCATCCCCACCAATTGCTTCATTTGTTCGGGGTTGACGGCATCTTTGGTTCGGCTTTGAGCCGCCGGTAACAGCACCAAACGAGGCTGTCTTTTATGTTTGACTAATGCTTGTTCTAGGGTACATTCCCCAGAGAGGACTTCTAGTGCGGTGTAAACAATGCGATTTTCTAACCCCAAAAGTAAATCTAGATTGCGTAAACCAAAATCAGCATCAATTAAAGCAACCGTGCAGTCATTCTCAGCCAGTGCCATACCCAGATTGGCTGTACTGGTGGTTTTTCCAACGCCTCCTTTTCCAGAGGTGACAACAATAACGCGACTCATATTGATTATTTAATAAATTTATGAGATATAAGGAGTGGGAAGTCAGTATTCGGCGAGTCAGTATTCAGTAGAGAGGTAATATATTACGCCTGTACAGGAGTATTTCTCCATCTACCTTGTCTACCTTGTCTACCTTGTCTGTCTTCCTCGACACCCGACACCCGACACCCATTCCCCGTTACCAACTTAATCCCTATCCCCGTTTAATTTTACTCATCTGTGAGGCACGAGAGATACGAATGCCTTCATCTGTGACATAAGCCACTTCTGGATAAAACTGACTGGGGTGATCTTCAGGGCCACGAGCCACACGATCTGCAATCCGAATTAAGGTGGGTTGCATCTCCAATGCCGTTACCTGACTTTTGAGGTTACCATTAGCTCCAGCATGAACACTACCGCGTAAACGACCCCAAATAATAATATCGCCATGAGCCACAATTAAACTACCTGGATTGACATCTCCCTTCACCACGACTGTACCCGGATGACGAATTTCTGCCCCAGACCGTAATGTCATCTGCAAGTATAAAGGATCTGCTAACAGTTCTGTAGAGTCGCTAGAGGCTTTAATTAGAGATTGTCCTTCCGCATATTGATCGACACAATAACCCGCTGTTGCCGCAGTAATGGCCGTTTGTCGCCGACTGGTTTGTACTCGGGTGAGGTTCAATTCTGCCTCAGTTAAAGTTTGAACAATATCTTGTAATTGTCTACCATCAAGTAACCGATGTCCTGCCATTAACCGCACTTCTGTACCCGGTTGCCATTTTTGTTCTGCGGCATTGATACGATATTGTAATTGCTGTAATAATTCTCCCCAATAAACCGCACTTTGAGCCGGAGACTGTGGGATTTCTAATTCAGGGGGAAGAAACAGTAATAAATGATCTGCCTCGCTTTTAAATCGAACTTGTAGCTCAATAACAGCGGGTAGTAAGGGTACAGTTTGACTGGGGGGTAAAGCTGGGTTAGAAGTTAAGTCAGAAGTCATGGAGCTAAAATTAGGTTTCTGTAGTGGACAGAACAACTCTTCATCTTATCGGAAATTGGAGGGAATTTTTCAAGACTAAATTATTTAACATGGTGTTCATTTTACTCAAACATTCTAAGGCTTCTTGTTCTGGGATCGATTCTGCCATAATTCCGGCTCCCGCATTCAAATGAACTTGATCTTGATATTGATAAGCGGAACGAATGGGAATGGCTAAATCCCCTTGACCTTGCTGATTAATCCAACCCAGACCCCCAGCATACAGTCCCCGTGGTTCGGTTTCTAAACGGTCAATCCAGGCAATAGCTTGAGCTTTGTCAATCCCAGAAACAGTTACTGCCGGAAACAGTGCTTTAATCGCATCCCAGGGGGTTTTCTCGGGTTGTAATTGTCCCGTGACTTGTGAGGATAAATGCTGCACATAACGATACCGTTTGACCTGCATAAAGTCCTGAATTTTAATCGTATCTGGCTGACAAATTTGTCTCATTTCTTGTTGAATATGCCAAATCGAAAGAGCGTGTTCTTTGACTTCTTTAGCTGTGGTAAATAGCTCTTGTCGTAACCGAGCATCTTCTACCGCGTCATCCGATCGGGGTCGGGTTCCAGCTAAGGGATTAATAAAGACTTGTTGATGGGGTCGAACTTCCAATAAAGCTTCTGGACTAAAGCCAACCGCTCGAAAATCTCCCAGTTTAAAACAATAGGAACGGTGATCGTGATTCTGTTGAATGCCTAACTTATAAGTCTTAAAGATATCTAATTCTTGTTTAAATTTTAGGGAACGGCACAGAATTGCTTTATGCAGTTTTCCCTGTTGAATAGCTGCTTTTAATGCAATAACTTGATTAATATATTGCTCAGAATCTAACAAAACATTATGATTTTCTACGGGAATTTTATCGTTTAAATCTTGAGTATCTTGACTCAGAATTGTTTTAATTTCTGAAAGCGATTCTATGGTTCTAATTAAAATCTCATCTCCGCGAATATAAATCTCAGTTTTTGGGATAAAAAAATAGAGTAAAGGCTGTTGTTGTACTTTTGAATAAGAATAGTAAAACCTGGCAAAATCAAAACTAATATATCCGTAAGCCGTCCAATTTTCGATGGGTAAACGGCCTAATTCTGCCTCAACCTGTTTGAGGGGATCGTTAATCTCTTGAGTGCGATCGCGATCTTGATAATGAGTTGAAATCGTATTAGAATTAACCGCGACAGTGGCTAAAGGATTGGCTGCAATTCGGACTTCTTGATGATTTTGATAAAGAAGATAATCCGACAATAAGCCAGCATTAATCAACTGCCGCAACACCAGCAATGGATCAAATTCACCCGGAATAGATTGTTCTTGATACGTGACGCTTCTTCCCATGCTTTGCACAATCACATCAGGGTTCTACCCCGTTGATTAACCTAGCATAATCCGGCAATCAATGGAATCGAAGTGAACCGCTACTGTTGTTTGTTTTATTTAAACGTTATTTTTCCCCGAGTGACTATCATATCATTCCCCATTCACTCACCCCCCAACCGCAGCAGCGGATTATGATTGACTCAGTCGTCGATACACCGTCACTAACCCCTCTGCATCTCCCACGTTACCAGGAAACAACACCACGGGTAAATCGGGAAATTGGGGATGATTTGCTGAAGTTTTGACAATCGAACATCCGGGTATGACTTGACCCAATAGTCGCGCTGTGGTTAACGCCAGTCCATCGCTAAGGACATCATTTGAAGTAATTCCCCCTTTACTAATGAGAAAACCGATATCTGTGGGTAAACCCCGGACAATATCCATCAATAAAGCTGATACCGCTGTGCCAAATTCTAATCGATCTTGAACTTGATCAAACGTCAATTCTTGGCGACTGGTATAGACTACAGGCGTTCTTCCTGCCTGATAAACGTCCTGGAGTTGTTCTAAAACTTCCTTTAGCAGTTGATCTCGCGATTTCTGGCCACTGGATAGTAATTGTGCAATTTCGACTTCAATTCCGACAACATCGGGTTCTTTTAATAATTGTTCTAACTGTTGGGTGGATTTTTTCACATGAGATCCCACCAATACCACCCCTGGCTTTGTTCCTCGGCTATATTTTGCCATTTCTTCTGGTGAAACGGGTTGAGGACCTAAAGCCGCAAGAGAAGTTAAGATACTAGCGGCGCTGCGAAAGAGAAACCGTTTACCCTGACTAGCAACCGCCAAAACATCCGAGGCAAACCGATCAAAATCAGCCTGAGTTTCACCGTCAACCACCACACATTGATTATTCTGTAATTGCATTAACCGGGGTTGGACTCCGGCGCGAATATCACCCAGACGAAACCTCTCTACAGACTCAGCCGGAATTTGACCCTGAGTTTTTTCCGCTACATAGTCGGGTAAATAACTGTGGTGATAACCAAATACAGAATCTTTGGCAAATTCAGTCTCATGGACTGGGGTTAGTTCTCCGTCTACGTCTAAATAATGAACACTATCTCGGGTAATGCGTCCTCCCTCGAAAAAGCCAGGAATCAGAAAATGAGCATCAAATGGCCCTAATTCAGCCGCTATCACATCCGTCTCGACCGGATAATGACCCCGTAGTGTAGAATCAGATCGACTCACGACGAGAAAATCTTTAACAGAAGAATTTGCAATCGCCTCTTTTAAATTATGAGTGACTTCGCGGGTAATAGTGGCTGCTTGTTCTGGAGTTAAGGCGCGGGTATTCGTCAGGATAAAGAATATAGGAGATTGATCCTCTAAACCCAAGCGCAGAGTATCCACATCCCAACGGGTCAATAATAGACAACTGTGAACCGTTTGAGATCCGGTGGGATCGTCATCTAGAACAATTATTTTAGGTTGCATCCGTTCTTTTTATGAACCAACAATATTAGAAACAGCCTATCACCCAACGGTCTATACCGAACCATTCCGATATAATTTTCTATGGTTTCGGCTTTCTTTTCTGTTTTAACCGTTCTCCCTGAAGCTGTTTAAGTTCTGCTTGTACACGGGTAGCAATTTCTAAGGCTTCATTTAATAATCGACCCTGTTGTGTGGCGCGGTCGCTAATTTGTAATCCAGTTAAAGCCGTTAAATTGGTGACGAATAAGTCCTCATGTTCAGTTAAAAACTTCTGATTTTTTCTTAAAATTTTCTCGGTTTTCATGGCTCTAACTAAGTCTTCTCGAATTAGCTTTAAAGCCGCTATCACTTTTTCTCGATCATTTAATTTTATTTGAGAGTTTCCCAGTTCTGCTAATTGATCGTTTAAGTCTATTGTCTTAATAATTGCATTATAGCGGTCTATATCATCTAAAATTCTGAGCAGGTTTTGATGTTTTGTACTTAATATCATTTTATAGCCATCTTCCAACAATAACCCAATTCCTAGACAGCTATGAATAATCAAGAGTATCTGTCGATAACTGAGGAAAATAAACGCTAAAATCAGATAACTCAGAACCACTAAAGCAATTGTAACTAGAGTTTTAATTCCTTCCTGAAGAAACGTTTTGAACTGAGGAGGACGATAAACGTGTTTAACATTAACACCTGTTAATCCTTTGATTTCTCCTATACTAATTTCTAATCCGACTAAATCAGGTTGCATAATATTAATAGATAAAGAGATTGAGAATGATTTAAGGGATTGATAACGGGTAAAAACTAACGGGTAAAAACTAACGGGTAAAAAGTAACGGGTGGAATTTATGATTATCGATACAGGTTTTTACTCCTGACTCGGTGTCTCCTGACTCGGTGTCTCCTGACTCGGTGTCTCCTGACTCGGTGTCTCCTGACTCCTAACTTACATTGTACTGGTATGATCTTTTGCCATAGTAGCAATTAAAGATATTCTTTTTGCTTTTTTTTCAGCTTTATGAAAAGCCCACTCTGGAGTAAGAGGTAAAGGCTTTTTAGCTTCTCCATATTCTTGATTCAGCATAATTAAATTCTCTAATTCTTCAGCCAGAGAACGTTGTGATAAGGTGGCTTTTAATAGGAATTCATCATAGCGATCGCCTAAAAATTCATAAACTCTAGAAGCTGATTTATGACCATTCGCCCGTTCACTGGGATTTAAGAAAGTTAGTAAAGGTGCTAATCCGGCGACTAAACTTGAAAAGATAAGATGTAAAATTTTAAAAGAATTCGACTCATTACTACCGAATTCAGATATCGTTTGCATACTGGCAATGGCAGCAAAAACAGTACTAGGAATGCCAATATACAGGTTAGCATTAGACCAACGAATAGACACATATAAATGCGCCCAGGACATGATCCGACAGATATTTCTTCGATCTTCAGCCCGTGCTAAAATATCTTCACGTTCAACAGTATTGATCGGATGGCTAGGCTTAGGAATTCCGGCAGAGGGTTGAGGATTCATCGGCTGACTGTTGTTTAAAAGTCCAGGAAAAATTTTAACTTAAATGAGTTCGTTATTGGTTATGGGTCATGGGGTGCGACAGTGCTATATTATGATAAATTACATGATGAGCCAGAGCCAATGAGCGATCAATCCTCTATTATTTTAGTCACTGGCCCGTCTCGTTCTGGAAAAAGTGAATGGGCAGAAACATTAGCCTTACAATCAGAAAAAACTGTCATTTATGTGGCAACGGCTTTAATTGATCCCAACGATCAAGAATGGGTTAGTCGTATTCAAAAACATCAACAACGTCGTCCGGCAGAGTGGGTTACAATTGCTGAACCCGTGGCATTATCGAAAATATTATTGACTTATCCACAATCTGATTATTGTATTTTAGTCGATTCTTTAGGAACCTGGCTGGCTAACTTATTAGAAGAAGACGAAACAACTTGGACAGAAACTCTCACCACGTTATTAACCACACTGAGGCAAACGGAAGCCGATATTATTTTAGTGGCAGAAGAAACCGGATGGGGAGTGGTTCCAGCTTATCCTATCGGTCGGACTTTTCGAGATCGACTGGGAACAATAATTCGCCGTATTGGCTCAATCGCTGATACTGTATATTTAACGACGGGGGGTTATATTCTGAATTTAACTCAATTGGGTTCACCTTTGCCCAGTGAGTAGTTCACTCTCCTGCCGTTATTGCCGACTTAAAATTCCCCTATGTCTATTTCTAGAAATGAAGCCAAACAACTGTTAGAACGGTTAATTTTTGCCGATGACCCACCCCAGGAGTGGGTACAGGATGTGTGGGGAATGAGTCCCACCCTAGGAGAAAGCGCAGCTAAACTTCTAGACGCATTTCATATGTTGATTGACTGCTGCTCAGAGGAAAAGTTAGAGAATTTACTACAATCATTGTATGACGAGAATCTATAGGTTTAAGATTTATTGTCTAACAAATGGGATAATTCAGCGTGCATCACCGCAATATTAGGATCTCGCTGAATGGCTTGATAATATCGCTGCTGTTGCGAGGTTCCAAATTCGGCTGGAGTCAGTAAGGTTTGGGCTTCTGATAATAGTTGATTGGCTATTTCTAGGGTAGCCGGTTCTTTCTCGTCGAGGGCAATATCAATCCGAATAATAAACTGAGAAAAGTCTCGCAGCCAACTAAACCAATCATCACCAATCACTAGGCGGAAAAACTCCCCTTTAGAAGGAATTTGTCCGTGAGATTGTTCATAGACTTGCTTTTCCGAGTCTAACAAAGCTTTGTGCAAGTGGAGTAGCTTTGTGCGTACTTGTCGTAAACGTTGAAATGGAAGATTAAGTGGGAGATCAGATGAAGACATGAACAAAAAATTGAGATTGTGACATTTCTATATCTTGTCATATTTAGCCGCTTATTTTTACAACTGTGAGTTAGAGTGACCTGAAATTAGGCTCATTTCAAGCTAAGATGATGGATTTTAGCAACTTTTAATCATTACAAATTAGATCAGATTATTGCCTGGAACTGGACGATTTTATTTTAATATATTAATATTTTAATTAAATTTAATATTTTTTATAAATAAGGTCAAATAAGCTCGCTGATTAGATCTAAATCATACATTTTATCAAGCAATATGTTTTTTATTTGAAAATATCTGTAGTTTATCTCTATAAAACTTAAATATTTGCTGAATTTTACGGACTCTAACTTTTCTGATTTAGAATTCAATTGTATTAATATTAATTTTTATTGTTAAGGATGATTCAGTCTCAATTTCTTAACTCATTTTAAACTGACCGATGAAATAGCCCTGAGGTGAGCGGGAGGAAATTAAGTCATGAGATCAGGGTAAGTTTTGTCAATTCCTTCAAAGTTATTCTAAACTTAAATATTAAGATACATCAAAACTATCTATGCTGAGCCGAATCAAGGAGTTAGCCACATCTCTAGCCCCCCGCTTAATCGAAATTCGCCGTCATATTCATGCCCATCCAGAATTGAGTGGAGAAGAATATCAAACAGCCGCTTACGTGGCAGGGGTATTATCCTCCTGTGGTCTTCATGTCCAAGAAGGCATCGGCAAAACAGGAGTCATTGGAGAGTTAAAGGGTGAGTCAGATACCCCTCACTGGTTGGGTATTCGGACTGATATGGATGCCTTACCCATTCAAGAATGCACGCCTGTTGAGTTTGCGTCTCGTCAGACGGGTGTAATGCACGCTTGCGGCCATGATGTCCATACGACTGTAGGATTAGGTACAGCGATGGTTTTGTCGCAGTTGGGAGAGACGCTACCGGGTCATATTCGCTTTTTGTTTCAACCCGCCGAAGAAATTGCTAAAGGTGCGCGCTGGATGGTGGCAGATCAGGCAATGAAAGATATTGCAGCAATTTTAGGTTTGCACGTTTTCCCTTCAATTCCGGCGGGTTGTATCGGATTACGTCAAGGTGCCTTGACAGCGGCAGCGGATGATTTAGAATTAACCATTATAGGAGAATCCGGACATGGTGCCCGTCCTCATGAATCAAAAGATGCCATTTGGATTGCGGCTCAGGTGATTACCACCCTACAACAAGCCATTAGCCGTACTCATAACCCCTTACGTCCGGTTGTCTTAACCATTGGGCAAATTAACGGTGGACGCGCTCCTAATATTATTGCCGATCAGGTTAAGATGTTGGGAACAGTGCGATCGCTTCATCCCGAAACCCACGAATCATTACCCGGTTGGATTGAAAATATTGTAAAGAGCGTTTGTCAGATGTATGGGGCAAAATATAAAATCAATTATCGTCGCGGTGTCCCTTCGGTACAAAATGATCCTAAACTGACTCAGTTAGTCGCTGACTCGGCGCAAGAAGCTTGGGGAAAAGACTGTATTCAACTGTTACCCGAAGCATCTCTAGGGGCAGAAGATTTCTCAGTTTATCTGCAACACGCTCCTGGTATGATGTTCCGTTTAGGAGTTGGGCATTTAGATCAACCCAATTATCCTTTACATCATCCTAAATTTGAAGTTGACGAATCTGCCATTGTGACGGGTGTGGTGACTTTAGCTTATTCTGCTTATCAATATTGGCAGAAGTAGGCTTTAATCTAATTTTATCCTTTAAATATAAGACGAGTTGGAAGCTCTAACTGCTGCTGTAGCTGTGATAGAGCTTTCAAAACTTGCTGAAAATAGAGAGATTTGTTCAGTCTACGCAACGCCTATTGTTTAAACTCCTAGCAAATCATCCTAACATTTGCGTTCGCAACGCTTAAGTCTCATTTGAGACACTCGCAAAATCATTTTTAATCATGTAAGTCGAGACGAATGCCTTTATTGAGTTTGTTGTGCTTTTTGATAAGCATCCCACAATTCATCGGCTTGGGTAGTCATCAACTCTGTATAACCACACTCACCACAGATCACTGCTTTAAGATGACCACGATGTGAACCTTTCAGCAACGGTAAACCCCCTGGGTTTTCATACACAACCACTGTCAGATTCGTCTCAGCACCAGAGTTGGCTCTATCGATAATCTTAACATTGGGAATAATTTTCTCAGAACCACACTTTGAACATTTTTCCATCACTTTTTCCTTTGAGAGTCATTTTATTTTAATAGGAATTACCGACAATTTGTAATCCATCATTTTGGATGCTTCAACCTAAACCACTGTAAGACTCACTCAATTTATCCAAATTGTCAAGTCGAGACAGGGAATAAAATATTTATCGATGTCTAAGATATCGCAGCCGTCCAATTAGAGCAACAATTTTACAGCAATGACGCGATCGCTTCGTCTCAAGGCAATACACTTCTAATCCACCAACCCACCCCAATTCCAATCAGAAATGCCCATAATTGTCCCGTTTCAAGTAAATTATTCCAGGTGTTTTGAAAATTCTCAACAATATCAGTATCAACTTGTTGAGCCAATACAACTGCAAAAGAAGAATCAAAATTAGACATCCAATTCTGTAGAATTTGAGGATACATGGTAAGTTTCTGTAGAATGATCGGGCGGAAGTTGTACCACCACGAGGGTCATATCATCAATATTATGACTACCCGGGCCGACAAATTGATTCACTTGATCAAAAATATAATCTAGAATCGCCTCTGCATCGTTACAATTTTGACACGCCCATTGAAAAGCAGCTTGTAAATTTTCCTCATCAAAGCGATCGCCTTGTTGATTGGCTGCATCCGTAAACCCATCGGTATAGTAGATAATCGTATCACCCGGATTAAGCTTAACTTGAGCTTCTGAGTAACGGGTATCGGCATCTAAACCAATCAACATCCCAATAGTATCTAAGCGTTGAATGGTATGGGTTGCTGCTTGCCACAATAGCGGTGGATTATGGGCTGCATTACTATAGGATAAAATCTGAGTTTTCGGATCGTATTCTGAGTAAAATAGCGTCACAAATCGATTGGAATTTTCCAAGTCAGCGTACATGACTTGATTCAGGTGTTGTAAAATCTGCCCAGGAGAGTGACGGTTCAACACTTCTGCCCGTAACATTCCCCGTGTCATGGTCATAATTAAACCCGCCGGGACTCCTTTTCCCATCACATCCCCGATCACAATACTCCATTGCACATTAGTATCGGCGCATTCGTCGGCTTGTTGGTCAAAGTTAGAAGGAATAAAATCATAATAATCTCCCCCCACTCGGTTGGCGGTTTCACAGCGGGCGCGAACTTCCATACCTGGGATTTTTGGGCATTTGCGGGGTAACAATTGCAGTTGAATTTCTGCCCCAATTTCCAATTCTCGATCGAGGCGTTCTTTTTCCCGTAGAGATACAGCTAACTCATCATTGGCGATCGCCACAGCAGTTTGATCGGCAACGAGGCGAATTAACTTTTGTCGGGTGGGAGTCCAGCGATAATTGGGTTGATGACTAAAGACGTAGAGTCGTCCCCGTTCTTCATTATTCACCAGTACCGGAGTCCCGAATAGTTGAACGCCTTTACCCAGATAATGACTGACTTGATAGTCTAAACTGGCGGCATAGGAAAGGGGAACGGCTTGGGAAAATTGATCGGCTGATCCTGGGATAGATTGACTCAGCACCTGGCGAGTTGCTGTTTCTAGGGCAAAACGGATATCTTGACATTGACGACCTTCTTGACAATGGAGTCGCTGAAATCGAACTTGACCGTTTGATTTGAGTAAAACCAAAGCCCCGCCGTCTGCATCGGTGACACGACTCACAACGAGGGGAGTCAGTTCTAAAAATTGATTGAGGTTATTAAAACTACGGAGTGCGAACCCCAGAGAACTGAGTAATTCATTAACATTTTGCTGCTCTCGGTGTAAACGGGCAACTAATTCCTTCAGTGTAATGACGGGAGTCATTGAGGGAGGAGTAGGGGAAGCCCAATTTACAGAGTGATTTGAGTGTTGAGGTAGGGGCACTGCTGTCATATCAATTTGGGATTGATTAAAAGGTTAGGTGATCCCGTTATCGACCTTAGAGGCATTGCACCCGACTTTAAGTCCGGCGAGCGCGTTCACAAGAGCGATAGTGGGATCGGTCGATCAGGTAAAGTCTGATTCAGTTGAGGGTGCAGATGCAACTTCACAAAGTAATAAATGTTTTAAATCTGTCTACTGAACCCTAGAGCTATTCTGAATCGAATAAGTCCAAGGTAATGGATGCTAATGGCTAATTGTATTCTCTTAGTTCAGACACCAATCAGCAAGAGAGTGGTTCAACTTCAACACCGAGTCGTTCTTTAATTGTTTTAAGATAATCGATGAGTTTTGCCAATGCCTATTTGCCAACTGTGTTAGGGGTATAGCACCGGAGAGTTGAGTTCTACGATTAACCACTTAACAAAGCTTCGATAAACTCGTAACTGGAAAACGGACGCAAGTCTTCGATACTTTCTCCCACTCCAATAAATCGAATGGGTAAGCCCAACTGCTGAACGACTGCCAGTGCCACACCACCTTTAGCAGTTCCGTCTAATTTTGTCAAGATCACCCCGCTGAGTTGAGCCGCTTGTGCGAAAACCTCTGCTTGTCTGAGACCATTTTGTCCCAGAGTTGAGTCTAACACCAGCAAGGATTCAATCGTGGCTTGTGGTGCTTTTTTATTGATGATACGACGAACTTTACTCAGTTCCTCCATTAAGTTCTTTTTATTCTGAAGACGACCCGCAGTATCGACTAAGAGTAATTCTGTCTCTCGGCTTTGTGCTGCTGCAATCGCATCAAACACCACTGCTGCTGGATCTGTATTTTTACCGGGATTAGCAATAACATCTACCCCGCTGCGTTCTCCCCACACCTTAACTTGCTCGACAGCCGCTGCTCGGAATGTATCACCTGCTGCAATTAGGCAGTTGTACTCTGACTTGCGAGCCAAATGAGCAATTTTACCAATTGTAGTTGTTTTTCCGGCTCCATTGACACCCGTAATCAACCAAATATTCAAAGTGTCTTTTTCGGGGGCAAATGTCGGAGAATAACCATTGTGATAAGGTTGTTCTAACAAATCCCGTAAAACTTGCTTGAGATAAGCGATCGCGGCTTCGGGGGGTAAGGCTTCTTGTCTCAACTTATCCTGCAAAGCTTCAATAATGCGGTCAGTCGCATCAATTCCGACATCGGCTTGCAGTAACAAAGATTCAATTTCATCAACTGCCGCTTGATTCAGTGGCCCTTGTCCGACAATGGCTTTGAGTTGATTCAGTAAATTGCGGCGAGTTCGTCCCAGTCCCCGCCATAATTTTTGCAGCCAAGTAATCTCTTCTAAGGCGACTTCATCCGGGCGACGACCTTGATTGGCTAGGACTTCAGCCGTCCACAAAAACATCTCATCAAAAGCAATATTATCTGCTGCGGTTGCACTGGTGGCAGCCACTTCTTCCTCTTCTTCTATGGCTGTTTCCCGCAAGCGTTCCATCCGGGCTTGGCGCTCTGCCTGAGTCTGCGCCCACAAGGGCATGGCTGGGGCGGGTACGGGTGATTCAGTTGATTCTGTCGTTTCTGTCGTTTCTGGTTCAGTTGCTGTTACAGGGGATTCTGAGTCGCCTGTTATTTCTGAGGTTTCAGCCTCAACCGCAATATTTTCTGGTTCTAAGGTAACCGCTTCACTTTCAACCGTTTCTGTCGGGGTTGTCGGTTCTTCTGTCGGTTCTTCTGCTAGAGGCGCAATATTCTGTTCTGCAACGGTTTCAACTATGACTTCGTCAACTGGCGTAACAGGTGAACTGGGTTGTTCTGCTGCCGTTTCTTCGGGTGTGGTCTGCGTCTGGGTCGTCTCAGCAATAGGTTCTGTCTGTTCCTCTGCAACTTCAGGCGTTTCTGTTTTTTGCTGTTGAATATTTTGATAAGCTGCTTTTGCCCACTTCAGATAATCTTCAGAACTTTGGGCGGTCTGTTGAGCAGGGCTTTCGGCCTGAGGAGTGGGTTGAGGTTCTGGCGTTGGCGAGGCCGGTTTTACCTCTGAGGCAGACTCACTGGACTTTTTCTGACGACGAAACCAATTAAAAACCATGACACTTTATTTGCTGGCAGTTGAAACTGTTTTTAAATTATAGGGGAGAGGTTCAACCATTACGCAGCTTTCCCAGAAGTTGAAGCGTGGTATTGAGATAAATTTAGGGTTTTGGTAACCCAGAAAATTGCGATCTAGGGGGATAATAAAGCAGTGAAGTCAAGGGGTTAATGATCGTCTGCGACAAGATTCGACATTTAACGTTTTAATCCCTTGCACCTCCGTATCCCTTATCTATCCATAAACAGTAGCAATGATTGATCCTCACTATCCTGATATTGTTTTGTCATTCACCTACCGAGGATTTTTTGTTGAGATTGAGCAAGATTCGTTTAAAGATCAAGAAATTTATGCGGTTTGGGTAAACTCCCAACAAGGTTGTGCTGTTGCTGTGCCTTGTGCTTTGAGTCGTTCAGAAGCGGTTAAAAAAGCAAAGCGATGGATCGATCAACGCTTAGTGACGAATTTAAGTAACTGATGGGAACAATATTTAGAATTAGTCTGGATTAATCCTGAACTTTTCTTTCTTTTTATTATCTAATTTAGTGATAAGCTGTGATGGGTTATTTTTGAAGTTTAAGAAACTCCTGAACTTATCCCTATCGACGATTCTTTTCTAATGAAGCACACTAGGTAAGTGTAGGCAGAGAAGAGGACGAGAATGATGATTTACCAACCGCACAAGAATTGCCGTTTTCGGTAATCTAAGATTGCAGTTTTCAGTATTGAACAAAAGGTGATGGCTTTAACTTATCAAACTGACATTCCTGGATTGAGCGTCAGGAATATTGATTTCCCTTTGACTGAGGATTGTATACTGAGTCAATCTATAATCGATCAACAATTTTCTTTAAGTCAAGTCAATCATTTGAAAGCAGCAAAACTGTTTCAAGCGGCAATTTTGACAGGCTATATTGATGTCAGTCAACCTGGGATAGAAACTATTTTTCTAGCCGATCTTTATCGTCGGGCCGGAGATTTTCAGATGGCGGATAAAATCCTCCGTCAAAGCAAAGAAATTGAGTTAGAAGCTAGCTTACTCAAGGTTTTAGAGTATGAACAGGCTTTAATTCAAGCAGAGGATATTGATTATTATCAGATTGCAGAAGCGATAGAAGCTTAATGTCATCTAATAATCAATTGCTCAGGCTAATTTATCTATCAGTTTAACAACTCCAAATAGATAGAAACCTAATCCGATCCGTTTCTGATTTCCGAGTTGCTTTAAGAAGTGACATTATCCCAGAGTATGATATTTATTAAGATTAGAATTATTGTCTCTCATTGGTTTATATGAATTCGTTAAAAATGTGGAATTTCTGACGGCATCAGAGCTTTGGTTCTGGTGTTTTTTTTGCAGAGACGTTAGATGTAACGTCCCCACCTATTTTACGCCGGGACAGAGCATTCAGCGGACAAACTTCGGCATCACTTCAGCAGCCGTTAATAAACCATAAATTCCCCGTTGATGCAACGCTACACCGGCTTTTAAATAGCCAAATGCAGGGCCGCAAACATTCGCTGCCATACTGGTTTCATCCCCTAAAGTAAAGGTATGAGTTGAGATTTTACCTTCAAAAGTACGTCCGGTGATTTGAACATTTGTACTCAGAGGTTTTTTCGGGTTACGAGTATCAACAACTCCGCCAACGCTGACGCGATCGCGTGGGCAAATTCCCGCTAATTCCAGCATAATATCATCGGCGTGTTCCATATTTTCCAAGGTTAAAATACCGTTGGTTTGATCCAATAATATAGCAACTTCTTCATCGCTCATTGCTTTGGCTTGCTCCACAGTATAACCGGGTAAATGACCGATATCTTCTCGAATGGTTGCCCGATACGCTTCCCAATTAGCAATACCCACCCCAAAGGTAATTTTAACACTATGAATTTCGGCATAACTTTGAGCCGCGATCGCCGCAGCAGCAGTCAGAAGTCCAGGAGTTGCACCACAACCGGTGAGATAAGTAATACCTGCGGCTTGTAACTCAGATTGTAATTCTAAAAGCTGTTCGACTGCACTGGTGCGCTTGATGGCATCAACTAATACACCCCGCCAACCGGACTGAATAAACTGTTTGGCTACCGATGCCATAAAGGTATTGGGTAAGTTAGGCAAAGCCAGAAAATAGCCATCCACCATCGATGCTTGGTCAATTAAATCAGCAATACTGTTGTTACTGAGAGTACCGTGGGGTTCGAGGTATCCAAGCGATCCTTGAGTCTGATACAGGCTGATACATTCATCTGGGTTGAGTCCTGTAGCAGCGTAAGCATATCCTTTTTGATCCGCTGCTGCCAGCAGGTGCATTTCTTGTTTGGGGGCTAAAACTCGAGTCGCAGCTTGTCCGAGTCCACCAAACCCCAATATTCCAACACGAATGGGTTGTTGGATGACAGATGTTATATTCATCGCTAGTCTGTGTTAATTGGACAATCTCTTATTATCCATCAATTGGTGTGAAAGTTAGCAAAATCTTACTCCTACCTCAAAGTCTCTCGGAATTGATCAATTAATGGGACAAATGCGAAACTTTTTATACTGTTTAAATCTCTTCTAAGATGGCGTTTTCAACGAATGAAACAATCTCCTCATCTTTAAATTCTTGGGCTAGGGTTTTCAGTTTTTGAGCAAATGGACTATATTTTTGATCTAATTTTTCTAAATAAATAGCACGTTCTTGAATTTTTCTCATATTCCCCACCAGTGCTAACTCATACAATACTTCCATCTCCTCAAGCGGTGGAATTGCAATAGAGTGACTCACCTCATGATCTTGAGTCTGATATTTTTCTAAGAAAATTTGTAGTTGTTCAATCTCACCATTCTCAGCAATTTTTTCAGCTTTTTGAGCAAACAGAGTGTATTGAGGATAATTAAGTTTTAGCTTGTCTATTTGTTGCTCAACTGTAGAGAGCAATCCCTGCTTTAATAAACTGGAGAATTGAGTCAGTTGTTCTTGAGGGGGAATCTCCATTTCTGACTCTTCTGTATCCACTGTTTCCACAGTATTTAAAGGTTGATAAATCCATTCTAATTGTAAGTGATTTCCTAATACTTTGAGTAACTGATTTTCATCGACTGGTTTAGGCAAGAAGTCATCACAGCCTGCAATCCGACTTTGCTTTTTAGCCGTATCCATAACACTGGCAGAAACTGCAACAATTGGAATATTTTTAAGTTCTGGAATTTCTCGAATCTCTTGAATTGCTTCAAACCCTGTTTTACACGGCATCACTAAATCCGTTAAAATAAAATCTGGCTTAATTTTCTTAGCGAGTTCGACTTCCTGTTGACCATCTTCACCGAGAACAATATTAAATCCTAAAGGTTGCAACATATTTTGCAAGACAAGACGATTTTCTTCTTTATCATCTACGACTAAAATCGTTTGTTTTTTTCCTTGATATCCTACAATTTGATCGGTTGGTTCAATGTGAGTATCCGGGGTGGCTGTCACCACAGTAAACAGACTTTCAAACCAAAATATTGATCCTTTACCAATTTTACTACTAACTTGCAGTTTACCTCCCATTAACTCAACCAGTTGTTTTGTAATTGCCAGTCCGAGTCCAGTGCCTTCTGCACGGCGTTTCATATCTCCTACTTGTTCAAAAGGTTGAAAAATTTGTGTAATTTGTGTTTGAGTTATGCCGACTCCTGTATCAATAATTTCAAAACGAAGCTTGACTTTTTCTGACGTAATTTTAAAGGTTTTAATCCTCAGCTCAACTTCACCTCTATCGGTAAATTTAATTGCATTTCCGAGTAAATTCAGTAACACTTGCCGTAATCGTTTTTCATCGGCTTTTATCCTCGCAGGCAATTCTGGACTGGGTTCATATTTAAAGAGGATATCTTTTTCAATAGCACGCATTTTAATAATGCCGACAACGCTTTCAAGAAAGTTTAGAAAATCCACTTCATCTAAACATAGCTCCATTTTACGCGCTTCTATTTTAGACAAATCCAGAATATCATTAATTAGAGTTAATAAATGCTGACCACTATTATAAATAATATTTAATCCTTGTGTTTGAGAAGTGGTTAAATTCTCGCTTCGTTTTAGAATCTGAGCATAACCTAAAATTCCATTTAAAGGTGTTCTCAATTCATGACTCATATTAGAAATAAATTCACTTTTGGCATGATTGGCGACTTCTGCTTTTTGTTTAGCTTCTTGAAGTTGTTGATTAGATTCTGCTAATTCAGCGGTACGTTCTTCTACTCTTCTTTCTAACATTTCAAATGATTCTCTCAACTGAGTTGCCATTTGATTGAACGATTCACTTAATTCTCCCACTTCATCAGAACGTTTCAAATCTATTGTTTTATTCCATTCTCCCCGAGCAATATCTTTAGCGGCATCATTTAAACGTAAGAGAGGTTTTGTTACCCATTTTGCCGTAAGCATTCCAATAAGCGTTGCAATGATTAAAGCGGCAATACAGAGCAAAATCGTCTGACGAGTATTGGCATGAATTTCTGCCATAAAGTCGGATTCTGGAATCACAACCACACAGAGCCAATCTATACCAATTTCTTTAATAGGAGTGACTTGAACTAACTGACGCTTTCCATCAATTTTAAAGCTTAACTGTTGCGAACTTGTGATGTTAGAAAGGTTGCCGAAATGAGTGACTAAATATTGAGCTGTGATTCGAGTTAAGGGATTTTGACTATTTATAGCTGGGAGTCGTTGTGCCTTTTCATTTTCTTTTCCGGGTATAAATGGCTGTTCAGGTGTTGAACTTCCAATCAGATTTCCTGAAGGTTCAATTAGAAAAATTTGACCCGATGGACTAATCGTTAGTTCACCTAGAAAATCACTAATCAAGCTAAGAATTAGGTCAATGGCTAACACTCCCTGAATGTTTCCTGAGTTATCCTGAATAGGTGTTGAGAAAGTAATTCCAAGTATGCCATCTGAGAAATTATAAACTTGACTCCATGTGGGATAACCCGTTTCTAGTGCTATTATATACCAAGGTCTTTGGCGAGGATAATAGGGTTCAGAGTCCAATAATTGAGTTCGCTGACCTTGATTATTGATAGCGTAGGTCTTACGAATTGGGAAATCCGCAAGCTCTTTGATAATGAATGTTTCATCTGGCTCACGTCTGGCTAAGGCATATTCTCCTACTTCAGGATTACCGACAAAGTAAATACTACGAACAGACTTAAAAAGCTGAACTTGTTTCCAAAAATGTTGTTCTAATGCAACCGTATTATCAACACTTATTTGCTCAAATCCAAAAGCATTAATATTACTTTGGCTAATGATTTCAGGGTATTCTAAGTAATCTTTAATATGATATTCTACCTGGTCGGTAATTTCATCTTGTAATTGAAAGGCGAGTTTATTAACGGCTTTCTCTCCATTTTTAAAAGAAAGATAGCCTACCAGTCCAACGGCTGCAAAAATTTGTAAGACAAAAGGAATAATTAAAATATTTTTAAGAGAATTATTTTGAGTTAATATCTTATATTTTTTCATAAGTTTATAACTTTTTATAATAGAATAACAGTGACTTAACTAAAAATAGTGCTTATTCTTTTACAATAATTTTCAAAACAACTCTTAATTAACTCATCGGTAAAACAATAATGAACTGTGTTCCTTGTCCAAAGTGTGATTCACATTGAATTTGACCGTTATGTTTTTCTTCAATAATTTGCCGGGAAAGAGACAAGCCTATTCCTGTTCCTTTGCCGACGGGTTTAGTTGTAAATAAGTTATCAAATATTCTGGATTTCACATTTTCTGGTATTCCTTGACCATTATCTCCGATTTGAATTACTACTTTTTTTCTGTCTGTACTAAAATTTGTTTTAATATTAATTTTGCAATTATATTGATTCATCTCTATTAATGTCATAGATTCACTCATCTCATCAAAAACATCAATAGCATTGGCAATAATATTCATAAAGACTTGATTTAATTGTCCTGGAAATCCTATAATTTGAGGTAAGTCTCCATATTGCTTAATTACTTTAATTTCAGGACGATTATTTTTTGATTTTAATCTATGTTTTAAAATTAGTAAAGTACTATCAATTCCTTCATGTAAATCAAAAGACACTTTTTGATCGGTATCTGCACGAGAAAAGATTCGCATTGATCTACTAATCTCTCGAATCCTATTCATACCTATTTGCATTGACGAGAGAATTTCGGGTAAGTCTTCTAATAAATAATTTAATTCAATTTTATCAGCATTTTGTTTAATTTCTTCTCCTGGATTAGGAAAATGTTTTTGGTAAAGCTGTAAATGATCGATCAAGTCTTTTAAGTATTGTTTAATACAACTTAAATTACCTGAAACAAATCCAACAGGATTATTAATCTCATGATTAATTCCTGCCATTAGTTGACCCAAGGCTGACATTTTTTCACTCTGAACTAGCTTGAGCTGCGACTCATTTAATTCTTGCAATGCTTGAGTTAGTTCTGCTGTTCTTTCTTGAACTCGTTGTTCTAATTTTTGATTGAGAATATATAAATTTAAATGCAAACTGACTCGTGCCATCAATTCTTCTACTTGAATTGGTTTTGTGACATAATCAACCGCACCCACTTCAAATCCTTTTATTTTATCTTCGGGATTAGAAAGAGCCGTCATAAAAATAACTGGAATATTTCGGGTGTCTAAAGAGGCTTTTAGTTGATGACAGGTTTCAAAACCATTGATTCCAGGCATCAATACGTCAAGTAAAATTAGATGAGGATGGGCATATTTTGCTCGTTTAACACCACTTTTGCCATCTCGAGCAATCAAAACATTAAATCCTTGATTTTCAAGAGAATTTACTGTAACACTTAGGTTAGTGGGATTGTCATCAACCACTAAAATTGTGTTTTTTGGCTCGTGCTGGAGGGTTTGACTTTTAGACAGGGTCATCATGATATTATTTAAACTTTTATTATTTTTAATGGGATTAAAGTTTAATGATTCATTTTTTTTGAATTGTAATCGTAGAAAAGGCAAATAACGTATCCGACTAACCTGATTAACTTTTGATGCTTTTCTTCACTGTCGATAATTATTTCAGAGAAAGCTGAAATTTTAACTCGTATAATACTAGGGTAAGTTATGATAGGCTTGATATTCAAGAGCAGTTATACGGAAATTTAAATGCGTTATTATCCGGGTGTGATGTGAGAAAGATCAGTAAACTTACTGAGGACAAGAAGGTAACTGAAGCAGCTAGTTTGCTGGAAATGAGACGATAGAGCAACTGTTAAAAAGTTAATGGCAATTTAAAATTCAGTCATATTGTTATTGATGATGCGATCTGAGTTCATCTCTCTATTCAGGAGCGCTGAGAGCGTTGCCTACGCAACCGCACAAAAAAACCGGCTTGGACTTCCAAACCGGAGCACTCAAAAGTATGACGAAAGAGAATAGCGCCGTTTTAGAAACGAGTTCGACGCAGACGAGTCAAGCCTAACAAACTAATCCCTAAACCGACTAAAATAGTGGGTTCTGGTACAGGTTGGGTATCTTCTAAATTAACCACTTTGATTTGATATGCCAGTCTAGAGCCTTTTGTATTAGAGCCTTCTGTCCAACTCATGGTAGAAGTTCCAGTCAGGGTAAAGGGTTCTGAAACATCGCTAATGCGGAGATAGTCTACCCCAAAATCACCTTCAACATTTTCTACTGCTGAGCGATCGCCGACTGCCACACCATCCAGAAACAGGTTATCGACTACAGCACTTGTACCGTTGTTGGCACGGGTACGGATGAAAATATCAGAAAACGGTGCGGTAAAGGCTTCTGTGACTGAAGTCAAGAGGTTTTCTGTGCCGAATTCAAACAGGCTATAAGTCCAGCTTGACTCTGTATACTCCAGGGAGAAGTCATAGGACGTACCGTTACCCCAGTTAAAATTAGCTTCATCCAAGCCGCCACCATCTTGATGGTCAAAAATCTTAAATTCGTATTGTGCAGCACCTCCTGCGTCACCATAGCGGCTTTCTGCGACAAAAGCGGTGTCATCGGTTGAGTTTCCATCTGGGAAAAGGGCGTTATAGTCATGATCAGCTTCCCAAGCTGTACCATCGCTGCGATATCCATCGGAAGTCATGTGACCCCCTAAGCTAAAGGCATCGGCGGCAGTGGATAAACTTAAGCATCCTAAAGTGGTCAGAGCAGTTGAGAGTAAAATATTGCGAGTATGCATAGCTACTTGTATGTTATATAAAGTCAGTATTTTTACGGGTGTTGAATTAGAATATAGTTCTAACTCGGTGTTCAAAAAAAGCTACTGTGCTTTAATGCCAAGGATTTATATCACTTTTTCTATCACAGCAGCTTCATTTCCTAGTTCAACAAACTTTTTAGAGATTGCCTATACCAAGTAGCATATTTTACAATAACTTGAGGAAATACTGAGGTTTTGTTAAAGATGTGATAAAGGGTTAGATTCCTCATACAATCCTCAATTTAGAAAGCTATATCAAGCTTGAGTAAGGGATCTGATCAACCCGTTCTCGCAACCGTCTCCCTTCACCTCTGCTGAAAGGATATGAAGATAATGCTATCCTGCAAGAAGAAATCCTGTTTCGCGAATTTGTGAGGAGTTTGTGACTAATAAGATGAAATCCCCAACACTACAACAACGGTCTCTGTGGGTGGGTTTTGCCTTGCTGATGATGGAACTCACTAATCCAGGTCTTGCAATGGCATCTAGCCCTAACTCGACTCAAGCAAGTTCTGGAAGTATTTTAAGGAATTTGTTAGGGCCGACAATTCCCCCACTGAGTGACCCTGAACAATTTTTACCTCTAAACCAACTTTATCAAACACGGGTTGTTTTACGTTTGGGTGAACGTCGGGTTTATCTGTATCGGGGTGAACAAGAACTTGCCAGTTATCCGGTCGCCATTGGAAAACCGGGCTGGGAAACCCCTACAGGTACGTTTGAAGTCACCACCATGATTGAAAATCCGGCTTGGCAAAATCCTTGGACAGGGGAAGTCCGGCCACCGGGGCCAAATAGTGCCTTGGGTTTGCGTTGGATTGGGTTTTGGAGTAATGGCAAAGATGTGATTGGCTTTCATGGCACCCCTACAGTAGAATCCATTGGACAGGCAGCTTCTCATGGCTGTGTACGGATGCGGAATGAAGATGTGGTTGCTTTATTTGAACAGGTGGATATGGGAACAACGGTGGTGGTTGAACCTTAATTTAATTAAATTGTTGGGCATAAAAATAAGCGTAGCGATCGCCTTTTTGTAAGAGTTGTTGATGGGTTCCTGACTCTATCACAGTTCCTTTTTCAATCACTAAAATTCGCCCTGCTTGACGAACTGTAGCCAGACGATGGGCAATAATAAATACGGTTCGTCCTTGCATTAATCGTTCTAGGGCTTCTTGCACTAAGGCTTCTGATTCTGAATCTAAGGCGCTGGTGGCTTCATCTAAAATTAAAATTTGTGGATTGAGTAATACGGCCCGCGCGATCGCAATTCGTTGGCGTTGTCCACCGGATAAATTAACGCCTCGTTCTCCAATTAACGTGTCATAGCCTTGAGGAAGTTCGCGAATAAATTGATCAGCATTGGCAATTTTAGCGGCATTTTCTACCTGTTTAAGATCGTAATACGCTTGACCAAAGGCAATATTTTGAGCAACAGTTCCAGAGAATAAAATTACCTCTTGGGGTACAATCCCAATTTGTTGCCGTAAGCTGTTGAGTGTAACGGTTTGAATATCAATATCATCTATTAAAATAGTTCCCCTTTGAGGGTGATAAAATCGGGGTAATAGATTTACTAACGTGGTTTTTCCTGCCCCTGATGCCCCCACTAAAGCAATCATTTCTCCCGGTTGAACCTGAAAATTTAACCGTTGTAAAACTGGATTTTCCGGTTGATAAGAAAAATGGATATTACAATATTCCACTTTTCCTTTTACGGGTGGTAAAATTATAGCACCTGGCTTTTCTATAATTTCGGGTTGATGGGATAACAATTCAAAAATCCGATCACAAGAGGCTTCTCCTTGTTTGAATTCACTATAATTACTGGTGGTTAAAGAGATCGGATCGATTAATAAAGCGACTGCGGTGACATAACTAATAAACCCTGCTCCGGTTAAATTCCCTCGTGAAATTTGCCATCCTCCGAGTAGGAATAACACCACAACACTCATGGCTTCTAGAAAGCCTACCACGACAAATTGTAAGGCTTTGGATTGTTCTGTGCGATATTTTGCCCGTCTATTTTGTTCGGCTTCTAAGGTAAAACGAGAGATTTCGTATTCTTGAGCAGAAAAAGCTTGAACTAAGCGAATTCCAGATATGACTTCTGTCAGTAATGCGGATAAATTAGAAATTCGGGTTTGACTTTGACGGCTAAAGTTGAGTAATTTTTCTCCAAACCAACCAATCAGTAATGCCATTAACGGCGCAATAATCAATGTGACTGAGGTCAGTTGCCAGTTGAGATAAACCATATATCCCAATACGACAATGAGCTGTAAAATACAGGGAATAAATTGATGAAAGAATTTATAAATGACTTCTCCGACTCGGTCAATATCTTCTGTTAAGCGATAGGATAAATCTCCCGTTTTAGCGGTTTCAAAGTAACGAATACTGAGGCGATGAAGATGGGTGTAAATGTGTTTTCTGAGATTTAAGGTAATGGTTAAGGCGGCTTTCGCCATTAATGTATCTTGGCCATATTGCACGATGCCTCGCACTAAAAATATAACCGCTGTCACACCTGCCAATTGAGCGATCGCCCTGACATTTCCCGCCCCCACATACTGGGCAATTTTTCCGACTAATGCAGCCAGTAACGGCCAGAAAATGGTAAAAATTAGGGTACAAGCTAATGCCTTGGCAATGGTTTGCCATTGAGGAGAAATAAACGGCAGCAGTTGCCAATAACTAGAACGGGATTTCAAAGTCTGCGATCGCGCCAAAAGTGCGGTACTATTTTATCATTGTGCCGATCCAGTTTAAATAAGCAGTCGATCCGGTGACGATTGGAATTGCAATAATCTCAGGAACTTCGTAGGAATGAAGCGATAAAATTTTAGTTTCTAGGGCTTCAAATTGATTTAAATCTGTTTTAATCATCAGTTGCCATTCTTCGTCTGAACAGATTTCCTCGTTCCAAGTGTATATAGAATGAATTGGGGTGAAGCTCACGCAAGCAGCTAGTTGAGCTTGAACTAAAGCAGTTGCAATGGCTTCAGCCTCCTGACGTGAACTTGCTGTGACGAATACAACGCCATAACCAGTTGTGCGGTTCATTTATACTGCACTCATAGTTTGGTTATTGCCGAAGGGGTAGTTGGCTCGACGTTCCAAATCCCGTTTCATCGTTTCTGCTAAAGTCACATTATCTAGGTTGGCTCCTTCTAATTGAGTTCCCCAGAAACTTGATTCTCTCAAATCCGCATCGGCAAGATTGGCTTGAGAGAGTTGAGCAAAGTTCAAATTCGCTCGGACTAAATACGCTGCTTCTAAGTTTGCCCCTTTTAACATTGCATCGCAAGCGCGAACACCGTGCATTTGAGCCTGGCTTAAATTAGCCGATTTTAGGTTGGCTCCCGCTAAGTTCGCATAATTCAGTTTAGCGTTACTAAAGTTTAAACCCTCCAATTCAGCCCGACTGAGATTAACGCCATTGAGATAGGCTTGACGTAAATTAGCGCCAGTTAATACCGCCTGATCGAACTTAGCGCCACTGAGTTTAGCACCATACAGATTTGCCCATTTTAAGTTAGCATGACTCAAATCAGCACTGCGTAAATTGGCTTCGGTTAAATCAGCACCGCAAAAATTAACATATTCTAAGTTTGATCCGCGTAGATTGGTTCCAATTAATTTTGTACCCGTAACTTTAGCACTGGATAATGTGGACTTTACCAGAAAACTTCCTGATAAATTCGCTTTTGTGAGTTCAGCCTTTACCAGTTGAGCTTCATTCATCTTGGCAAAACTTAAATTTGCTCGATGTAAAATCGCACCATTTAAGCGAGATTTAATTAGAAAGGCACGACTCAGGTTTGCTCCGGTGAGATTAGCCTCAGAGAGATTGACCCCCATCAAAATCACTCGCCTTAAGTCAGCTCCTTCTAAATCAACTCCGGTAAAGTCTGTTTCTCCCTGCTCATAGTAATGCAGTAATTGACTGACCTTCATGCGAAATATTAGTGCAAAGATTTTATATCTCTATTTTAAGCATGAATCCTTAATAAAATATTTATACTTTTATGTACATTCTTATAAAGTATATCTACTTAATTTTGATTATGCTGCTTCAGAAACTTAGTCTGATACTTTATACAGTTATTTCCTATACATTATTCTTTACTAATTTTACATCCCTCTAGAGATAGATTTTATCTCTTTTGACAAAAATCTCAAATCCTTAACCCACCCTCCGACCGCAAGCCCATTCCGACTCAACAGCAACGCAAATCTGGATCAATTGAACTCAGACTGCAATGAGTGAAGGATATTCCCCACCTGTCAAGGGATAACAGGCTCAGCTTGTCTGGCGTTTGAGCTAAAAACCATGCAAAAAAGTGGGTAATTGCAAAAGACCTCTTGCAATCCCCATTTTGGGCTGTAATAATCAAAACAGAAAGGCACATTACGAGGGTTTCAAGGAGCTGGAAGTTATGTGTTTATGGGAGCACAAATCTTCCAGCTTTCCTGCTTCTTGAAGGGACTTGACTTGAACCTTTGATAAGGTCAATTAGATTGATTTAGCTTGTTGATTAGAGGGTTTAAATGCAGGGTCATCTACTTTTATCTATCAGGGTGTATCTCTATCTAGATCGCTAGAAATGTAACTACAGTAGCCAGGGTTAGTCGTTGGCTACATTGAACTCAGAACACAAAAATTAACCCAGCTTGATGAGATAGAAAGGCATACTATTTCCATTAAAACATAGGTTTCTCACTTCGGCCAAGCTTCAACCTAAACCTTAATGAATCTCTAAAATAGATTATAACATATAATATATTTTTGGGTAACGATCTCAGGAAAATTGTTGAGAAGATCTGACTCAGCACAGTTGTGATCTTAGGTAATGGCAGCTTTTAGCTGACTGCAAAATTGCGCGATCGCAGCGAGTCCCTCCTGAGGCGATCCTTCTGCTAGACGTTTAACAACCGCACTCCCCACAATCACCGCATCAGCTCCCCAATCTTTCATCTGACGCGCTTGTTCTGGCTGAGAAATGCCGAATCCTACCCCAATGGGTCGATCGGTAATTTGGCGCATTTGTTGCAACAAATCTTGTACCCGAGTTTGAACTTGAGAACGCATTCCCGTTACCCCGGTGACACTCACCAAATAAATAAATCCTTGAGACTGACGAGCGATCGCTTCTATCCGCTCCTGAGGACTGGTGGGAGCCACTAATAATGTTACCGCAATCCCCATCTCTTTAGCAGGTTGCAATAAGGTGTGAGCCTCTTCTAACGGTAAATCGGGTACAACTAATCCCCGCGCTCCGGCTGTGTAGATTTGTTGTAAAAACGATTCAACCCCACGATGCAAAATCGGGTTGTAATAGGTAAACAAAATCACTGGTGCGTTGAGTTGAGGAGACACCGACTGTAACATTGCTAGCACATCATCTAATTGAGTCCCTCGCTGTAAAGCACGAGTCGCAGCGGCTTGAATCACCGGGCCATCGGCTAAAGGATCGGAATAGGGGACTCCTAACTCAATCAAATCTGCACCATTTTGATCCAAGACTTGCAACGCTTGAGCCGTTGTTTCCAAATCCGGATCGCCGGCTGTGATAAATGGGATTAATGCACACTGACGCTTGCCGTCGGCGGTTTTTAGAGCGCTAAAACATTCAGAAACAGAATTCATTCGCTAATTGCTTAATAATAAAAGGATTATTCAGAGGTTTTGTTTTCCGGTTTAGACTGATTCGATTGATCCTGAACCTGTAACTGCTGTTTTTCAATTTCAACTTCTGCTTGGAGTTGAGCCAATTCTTCGGGGGTCATCGATTCTAGTCGTTTCTGCAATACTGCGTCCTCGTAGTCTTTCAACTGTTGGTTGTAGGTCATATTCTGAGTCACAGCGCGCAGTAAATAAGTTAGCAGCCACACCACTACCCCTACCACCAAAACAACTTGACTCCAAATCCCAGCATCAGTGGGGTCTAACCCGAACTGAACAAACCCTAAGTAAATAATCCCACCCGCGACAAAAATACCAATGCCAATTCCAATTACATCAATACGTCGCATTAGCTTTCAATAGAACGGGGTTTTGGACGGAAGTTGAGAAAGGGAGCCAAGACAATCATACCGGGCAGGAAAAAGAATACCATAAAATACATAAAAGCCCGCTCAAAGGAGCTAGCAACATACCAACGGCTGTTGAGATAAGCATAGAGTAAACCGGGTACAACCAGCAGATAAGCCCCCGCTAACACAACGTAGAGCGCAAGAGTGATAATCGTCGGAGTAGTTAGAGACATACTTGGCAAATGGCTAAATCAAATAGTTATAACAAGAATTACTAATTCACGCTCACTATTATTGCACTTATTGCACTCATTGGCTCAAATTGAATAGGGGAGTCCAGCTTAGCCAGAGCCAGCCATTCCTCAGCAGTCGGGAGAGATTGATTATATATGAATGTGAATTTTCTTTAAACACAGATCGAATTAACAGCCCTGTTGGCTCAACCTATTTCATATCATCATAGTAAAAATTACAGCGGTAGAGGAATGAAAAACAGACGCTTCCGCAACAGTTCTCTCAACTGGATCATTGTTGGCTTGATTGTATTTATTTTAACCATTGGCAGCATTGGATTAAATACTAAAAATACTCCGCCAATAATCCTTGATTCTTCAGAAGAAATTCGGGGAGTTTGGATTACGAATGTTAATAGTGGGGTTTTGTTTATGCCCTGGGCAATTAATCGAGCCTTAAATCAATTGTCTCAGCTTCAATTTAATACAGTTTATCCTGTGGTTTGGAATCGCGGCACTACATTTTATCGCAGTGCTGTGGCTCGTCGAGTGACGGGGCGATCGCAAGATGATTTACTGAATTTAATGCGACTCGGACGAGATATTTTATCTGAAACAATTCGAGAAGGACATCAAAAAGGATTACGAATTATTCCTTGGTTTGAATATGGATTTATGGCTCCGATTAATTCTTCTTTGGTTCGCTATCATCCCGACTGGGTGGCACTGCCAAGAGATCAACAATTTAAATCCATTTATTCTAGAGCAGATTTGACTCATGCCGACTCATCAACGGCTTCTTGGCTAGGAATTCAGAATATTTGGTTAAATCCTATCCATCCTCTAGTTCAGCAATTTATGCGGGATTTAATCTTAGAAGTTGTGATGAAATATGATGTTGATGGAATTCAATTTGACGATCATTTTGGGATGCCAGTAGAACTCGGATATGATTGGTATACATTAAAACTTTATCAAGATGAACATCAAGGAAAACTGCCACCAGATGATCCGTATAATGCTGAATGGATGCGTTGGCGAGCGAACAAAATTACAGCATTTGTCACCGCTTTAGTGAAAGATATTAAAGCCGTTAAACCCAATTGTATTATTTCTTTATCACCGAATCCTAAAGGTGTTGCTTATCGAAACTATTTACAAGATTGGCAAACTTGGGTTGATCGAGGATTAGTTGAAGAATTAATTGTTCAAATTTATCGCGATAATCCCATTGCTTTTGTCAAAGAACTAGAGAATTCTGCACTGCAACAAACTCGTCAAAAAATTCCTGTTAGTATTGGTATTTTAACCGGAACATTAGGACGTTCAGTTGATATAAAAACGATTCAACAACAAGTTAAAGCGGTTCGAGAGCATCATTTCAAAGGGATTTCTTTCTTCTATTGGGAAAGTCTCTGGAGTTACATTACACCGGATGCGCCTCACCAGCGGCGGCGGATATTTCAGCAACTCCTTTCAGAGCCTCAAACAGACTCAGCATAAAGTATTTGTGTATTCTATCGTACACATCCACAAATAATAAAGAAAAGCAAGTCATGTTAACCGTACCTAAAATTGGCAAAAATAGTACGGTAACCCGAACTCAACTTTGAGTAGATTACTATCTATCTTTTGAGGTTTCGTGTATAATCTTGCTTATGGTCAAAAACAAATTTCAAACTTTGACTCATAAGGAGTTAACTTATTAACGACAGGGCTAAGTCGTTAACCTCAGATCAATATTTCTGTTGTTTGTGTTTGGTATTACACGATGCAAGTCAATGCTGACTGAGCAATAGTTTTACAAATATTCAACTCTTATAGTTGGTTTATAAGAGTGAAGATAAAACAAGAACTTAGTTCTTCGGGTTATATTAGTTTTTCACTGCTGAAAAGCTAGCATTCTTATCCTGTAAAAAATAAAATTGATTCTCATATCTTATTTTCGAGATAAATAGAGACAATTTTATATTTAATTTTCAGGAAACTTTTAGGAACAATTAAGTCTGTTCTAAAGTATTTTTTTGACTAAAAACCTAAATTGATGAGGAAGAATTCTAATGAAACGCTTAATGTTTTTCGTAACTGCTTTGATGATGATTTCTGTAACTGGCTTGACAGCTTGTCAGTCAGAAACAAACGTTCAAGAAACCCCAGCCGAAGAACAAACCTCAGAAGAAACGCCAGCAGAAAATACTGTACCCGTTACTAATGATATCCCTTCAAAACCCACAGAAGAGAAAAATCAATCCTCTACAGGTAATCAGTTACTTCTTGTTGATTATTCCACAAATAAAATTATACCCGAAGCTGGAATTTTAGATCAATCTACAGAAGCTACTGTACTCTCTCAGTATGAAGATGAATCCCTTGTAGAAGAAGATAAAATTGATTATTCTACAGATGAAGTCGAACCGGGAGCAGAATATTTCGATGAGGAAATGGAATTTAGTGAAGAAGAATTTAGCGAAGAATCAGAGTATATGATGGAAGAAGATAACTATGAATCTGAAAAGATGATGTCTGAACCTGAATCCGAATATACTGAACAATAATTACAGATTAATTATATAATTCATTAGAGTCCTCCGTAAATAACGGGGGATTATCTATATCTAGAAACTTTTACATAAATAAAAAAATGGAAGTTATTCTTACTATTAGCATTTTAATTTTAGCGCTAATCGGTTTTATTACAGAGTGGTTAAGTGCTGAATTTGTCGCACTTTCAGCTACTATTTTATTAATGCTTTTCAAAATTATTACCCCAGACGAAGGACTATCTGGATTTAGTAACTCTGCAACCATTACAGTCTGTGCTATGTTTGTATTGAGTTATGGAGTCACTCGAACAGGTGTTGTTCAAACCGTTCGTAATTTCTTAATTAAGTGGGGTGGAAACAATCCCACTCGGCAAATTTTAGTATTAGGAGGAGTCGTAGGACCTATTAGTGCTTTTATTAATAATACTGCGGTTGTTGCGATTTTTCTACCTTTAGTTGAAGATTGGTGTAAACAGCAAAAAGTATCTGTTTCTAAGCTAATGATTCCTCTTTCTTATGTGACAATACTTGGAGGAATGATCACACTATTAGGTACCTCTACAAATATTTTAGCAAGTGGATTATCTGAAAAATTAGGTTATGGAGAATTGAATATTTTTCAGTTTACTCCGCTCGGAATTTTAACCTTTTTAATCGGCTTAGTTTACTTAGCTTATATTGTACCAAAATTTTTGCCAGATCGGAAATCTCCTAATAGTTTTTTAGAAGATAAAGATTATAATCTGAAAAATTATTTAAGTGAATTGATTATTACGCCTCAGTCTAATTTAGTCGGACAAACTTTAAGAAGTAGTGAAATTCAACGCCGCTTTGATTTAGATGTTTTAAAATTGATTCAAAATGGGATAGAATTTTCTCAACCTATTGCCGATAAAGTTTTAAGTGTGGGTGATATTTTAGTTGTTCACAGTCGTAAAGAAGAATTACTAAAAATTAGAGAAGAAAAAGGATTAAGTTTAGTTCCGGATGTTCAATTTAAATCAGAAAATATAGAAGCTTTAATTGCCTCAGATACAGAAAAGATTGGGGAGGCTTTAATTTTATCAAACTCTCGCTTAATTGGATTAACCCTCAAAGATTTACGGTTTCGCCAGCGATATAATGTGACTGTATTAGCCATTCGTAGAGGATCAGAAATTCTGCAAGATAAGCTGGGCAAAATCCCTTTAAGGTTTGGAGATTTACTTCTAATTCAAGGCTCAAAGCAAAGTTTTATTGGTTTACAAAATACGCGAGAAATCTTAGTTTTAGAACAACAAAATCTTGAAAAAATGAGAACAGAAAAAGCAGCTATTGCGCTATCAATTATCATCGGTGTTATTTTAGTATCTGCTTTCGGTTTAACTTCTATTTTAATCAGTTCTTTAGCGGGTGTGATTTTAATGTTAGTCACAGGATGCCTTAAACCAGGCGAAGTTTACGGTGCAATACGCTGGGATGTGATTCTATTATTAGCCGGTTTAATTCCCCTAGGAGTGGCAATGGAAAACTCCGGTACAACAGAACTTTTAGCTAAACAATTAGCGACTTTAGGAGAAAATGTATCAGGATTTTGGGTGTTAGTCTGCTTTTATATTTTTACATCATTACTCACAGAAATGTTATCAAATAATGCTTCTGTGGTGTTAATGATTCCTATTGCAGTGGAAGTCGCAACCACTTTAAATCTAAATCCCATGGCGTTTATTTTTGCTGTAACTTTTGCTGCTTCTAATAGTTTTATGACACCCATAGGCTATCAAACAAATACGATGGTTTATAGTGCAGGAGGATATAAATTTTTTGATTTTGTTCGCGCGGGTACTCCCTTAAATATTCTAATGGCAATTGTCACGCCGATATTAATTGTGGCATTATATGGCTTATCTTAAAGCAATTATAGATGATTTTATCCAATAGTTTAATAGGAATTGGTTCTTAACCATGCATTCAATTCATTCGCTATCCACTCCATTTCTGGATCGGTTAAGTGATTAACAGAAAATTTAATTTGCTTTCCCGCAAAGATGACAATTCGAGGAGAAATAAATCTAGTCTTTGTTTTTCCTTTATTAGCTTTAGTTGTCTTGAAATAACCGGGCTGATAAACAAACTGACTAATATTCTTTTTTAGAATAGGATTACAATGGCGTTTATACCCCAGCCATTCATAAGTAAAATACATTTTATCTGGTTTAAGGTGCACTCGAACACTTCTAATAAATAAGGCAGGAATACCTGAGAAATAGATAATTAATAATCCTAATAAACCGAGAAAAATTCCGTGTACGATGTAACCAAATTGTATCGCGGTAACGAACAGAGGAAAAACGATAGCCAAACTGATCCACAGCATTGCTCCCATATTTTGATCAAACACTCTCGTTATCGTTTTAATCCTAAATCGACCAGGAGGAATCAAAATCTCTATAGTTTCTTTGTTTTTTATAACTTTAATTTTACTGCCAAAAACTTTAGATTTAAACTCAGTAATTTTTGTACTTTTTCGGGGATGTTTTAAAGCCTTTATTGCTTCCTCAGCCGATGTTAAACGACGATTTAAACTGGGTTCAGTCATCCACTTTAACCAATCACTTAAAGCCGGATTTAAATTAACAGCAGACTCAAATTGAATGTGTAAATTATCCTGAGATAACTCTGCTGGATGCCGTCCTGTAACTAAGTAAATTAAAGTTGCACCTAAGCTATATAAATCAGAAGCAGGAACTGTCCGTCCACCGAATTGTTCCGGTGGCATATATCCGTAGGTTCCGACAACAGTAATAGTACCTCCTTTTTGAGCCGCTAAACTGTGTACGGAACCAAAATCAACTAAATAAATTTGACCAATACTATTACCAGAACGATTTTCTAATAAAATATTACTCGGTTTAATATCTCGGTGAATTACAGGGGGTTGTTGTGTATGCAAATACTGTAAAATTTTGAGTAATGATTCTGCTAATTGTTTGAGTTCTGTTTCACTAAAACTTCGTCCACTTTTTAACCATTGTTCTAATGATTTTGCTGGAATAGAGCTTTGAACTAAAGCAAATCCTTTCCCCTCAGCTATCTCAACATCAAAGTAATCTAAATAACGAGGAATAGAAGGATGAGACAGCATTTTTAATATTTGTGCTTCTCGTTCAAATAGCTTTAAATCTTCCCATTGAAAATCTACACCTAACAAGAGTATTTTAACGACAACTAACTGTTGAGTTTGTAAGTCTTTTGCTAGAAATGTGCGCCGTCCCGCATTTTTACTGAGTTGTTTTTGAATAGAATACCGTGTGTTTAAAACTTTATTTTTCATCACTAATTGTTTTCAGTATGTAATGGGTAAATTTAAATAACTACTCAACTCGAATGCTAATGAATCAATTCCCTGCTTTGTGAGAAACCATGTTGGTAGTTTATATTCCTGCGTACCTGCCCAAATTTGAATATATTTAATATCATTATGACTACTGTAATGTTTTTGATAGTGTAGTAATTTGATTTGGCAAATATGTTGCTGCAAACTTGGAGACTGAACTCGATAAGGAATCACTCCTAATAATCTACGAGTTAACGAAATTTTCTTGCTATCAATTTTCAATATAGTTGATTGAAATATAAATGAAAGTGTAATAAAGGTGATACATAAGGCTATAATAAATCCAAAAAAATGAGTTGAATAATCGTTAGCTAATACAGAGATAACACCAATGAATGGAAGATATAATAACAATGCCACGCCAACCAGCATCATAATTAGTCCAATTAATTGTTGCAATATATTACCAGTCCATAATCCATGATGGATTATAATTTCTAAACTATTCTCAGTTTTGTTCAGCTTGATGTAGCTGCTTTCTGATTTTACTAATTTTGGAGAGAAATTGTTTTGATGATTGATTTTTTCGAGTGCTTTTGCTGCATTTTTAGCAGAGTCAATCCGATGATTTAAACTCGGTTCTATCAGCCAATTCAGCCAGTCTCTAAAACCTGGACTCAAATAATGTTTTGGCTTAAACTGAATGCGTAAATCTTCTTGAGGTAAATCAGCCGGATGTTTGCCTGTTGCTAAGTAAATTAATGTCGCTCCTAAACTATACAAATCCGTTGCTGGAACCGCTCGTCCACCAAATTGTTCAGGCGGCATATATCCATAAGTTCCCACAACAGTCATCGTGCTTCCTTCTGTTCTGACTAACGTTTGGACTGAGCCAAAATCAACTAAATAAACTTGACCAATACTATTACCAGAGCGATTTGTTAATAAGATATTACTGGGCTTAAGATCTCGATGAATCACGGGGGGATTCTGTGAATGTAAATAGATTAAAATCTCAAGTAAAGATTCTGCTAATTGCTTCAGTTCTATTTCGTTAAAAGTTCGCCCTAAATTAACCCAATCTTCTAATGATCTCGCTTCAATATAACTTTGTACCAAAGCAAATCCTGTTGTGTTCTCTGCCTCAAATTCAAAATGATCTAAATAACGGGGAATGGCTGGGTGAGACAGAGACTGTAACGTTTCAGCTTCTCGTTCAAATAATTTGAGGTCATCCCATTGACAACCGGGGTCAAAGGTGAGAATTTTAACAACGACTAATTGCTGAGTTTCTAAGTCCCGCGCTAGTACTGTGCGTCGTCCTGCATTTTTACCCAACAGTTTCTGGAAAACATAACGTTTTTTAAGAACTTTCTCGACCATATCTATTTCTAATCTCCTAGCTTGGTTCTGATAAATCTTGATCTACAAATTTGAGTTTTGGCGTTTCGGAATTTACCCATCTCCAGCAATTATCTAGGGTATCTTTGATCATCACAAACTGATGGGCTATTCTCATTGTAGGTACAGTCGATTATCTCTGTGAGTGAGAGTATTTCTGCAGTAGGAAGCGGAGCAACAACTGTAACTTCTTCGTTTTGCAGCAATTCTCAAAATTATTATGGCGCTTAATACCGAAAAACTTAAGACTACAACCCATCAGAATATGGGCGTTGCAGTAACAGCAGTGAAGAATCAGGCTAAAATCGTTTACAGTGAATTCTGAGTAGACGTGCAGGAGTGAAACTTTTGAAGAATACGGGTCTGCAAAACAATCCCAAAACTATATCCGAAGCGATGATGGATGATATTCCTGAGGCAGTTCGAGATACCTCTGTATCAGATGTATCAGACACTTCACCGAGTGTGAGTCAGTCTAAACGATCTGGGCGATTTTGGCTAATGATTGGGCTAGGTGTTGTCACGTTTGCCTTGACGATTGGGTTAAACTATTACTATGAGTTTGGTTTGTTTGCTAGCCAGTCTTCCCAAACCACTACTGAACAAGCCCAAACTAATTCCACCTCAGACTCTGCCAACGCCACAACAGTCCCAGAAATCAGTTCAGAAGTCGCCACTTTAACAACGGAGGCTGAAGATGATTTGTTAGGACATTTACCCTACGAACAGGCAGAAAAGGATAACTTAAAAAAGCTAACGGCTGATGGTCAGATTAAACTTCAACCCACAGCGGCAGAGGCATTTCTGAAGATGTCTGATGCAGCGCGCGCTAAAGGGGTTCAGTTGGTGCCGATTTCTGGCTTTCGGACCATTGAAGACCAAGAATATTTATTTTTTGATATTAAAGCCCAACGGGGACAAAACGCCACAAAACGGGCGGAAGTGAGTGCGCCTCCAGGATATAGTGAACATCATACTGGATATGCGATTGATATTGGCGATCGCGATCAACCCAATACCGATTTAACGGTAAGCTTTGAGCAAACCAAAGCCTTTAAATGGTTAGCTGAAAATGCTGCATTTTATAGCTTTGAGTTATCTTTTCCTGAGGGCAATTCTCAAGGGGTGAGTTATGAACCCTGGCATTGGCGTTATGTCGGCGATAGCCATAGCTTAGAGACTTTTTATAAAGCCCCGTCAGCCCGGAGTATTTCTGAGTCTTCTTCTTCTGCGGTTGAATGAACATCACACAGACGAATTGAAACCAGAGTTTTCCCCACCCCCTCTCCGGGTACGAGAGGGGCAACAATTCCCTCTATTCTGGTTAATTGGCGGCGATAGTCCATTCAATCTTTCAGAAACTGCACTAACTGCTCAAGTTTCTCCCAAGCCGAACCATTTTGTAAAATCTCTTGAGCAATTTTAATCCCTTCTGCATGAGCCGTTAGCGGCACAACCCCAGCCACTTGCAACGCTAGAGAAGCATTTAACGCCACCACATCTCGTTGCGCCTCAGTTGCTTTTCCCTGAAGCACATGACGTAAAATCTCTAAGTTTTCTGCCACTTCTCCCCCCTTCAACGCCGACAGCGGCGCAGGAGTTAATCCCAACGCTTGCGGATCGACTGTTGTAGACTGTACACTGCCTTCTGAGAGTATGGCTAAATCTGTTAAATCTCCTAAACCCGCCTCATCCAGCTTTTCCCGTCCATGTAACACAATTGCCACCTGCTTATCTAATTTCCCTAAAGCCGCTGCTATCGTTTCGAGTAAAGTCGGAGAAAATACTCCAATTACCTGTGCTTGCGGCATTAACGGATTAACTAACGGCCCAATTAAATTAAATACCGTCCGCACTTTCAAGGTTTTGCGTAATGGCACAACCGCTTTCATCGCCGGATGCCAACCGGGAGCAAACAAAAACGTTACCCCCACTTCTGTTAAGGCTGCTTTAACCTTCTCACTGGGCGCTTTCAGATTAACGCCCAACGCCTCGAGAACATCCGCTGAACCGACTTTACTTGATGCCGAGCGATTTCCATGTTTTGCCACCGGAACCCCTGCTGCTGCGGCAACAAACGCCACTGCCGTTGAAATATTAAAAGTGGATGCACCATCTCCGCCTGTCCCACAGGTATCAATCACCCGCATCGTATGATCTGATGTAGATTGGCTAATATTAGCAGGGGTGGTTTGACCTAAAGATTGAGCTTGTAAGACCTGCGCCATTCCCGCTAACTCTTCGGCTGAAACCCCTTTTGCTTGTAAAGCCGCTAAAATTGCACCGGATAAAACAGGGGGAATTGCTTCATCTAACCATCCCTCCATTAACGCTGAAGCTTGATTTTGAGATAAGGATTGACGGTCTAACAGTTGTTGGAGTAAATTCGGCCAAAGATTCGGATCTTTTATCTCGACAGCAGCAGTCATAGAAGGGTTGAGTGTTGAAACTTCAGGTTTAGATTTTACCAAAATTTGAGGACGCAACCAAGAACTAACAACTAAGAACTAACAACTAACATTCTGAATAATTCTCAATTTCTCGGGTTTAACCGCACCTTTTTCGGTAATAATTGCAGTAATTAATTTAGCCGGAGTCACATCAAACGCCGGGTTATAAAACTCTACCCCTTCTGGACAAATCCGAGTTGAACCGATTTGATATAATTCACTTTCATCGCGTTCTTCTATGGGAATTTCGTCTCCCGTTTCTAATTGAAAATCAACCGTAGACAGAGGCGCAGCAACAAAAAACGGAATATTATGTGATGCAGCAATAATGGCAACATTATACGTGCCGATTTTATTCGCCGCATCGCCATTAGCCGTAATTCGATCGGCCCCCACGACAACGGCATGAATTAACCCTTGCTTCATACAATGGGCTGCCATATTATCAGAAATTAACGTCACCGGAATCCCTTCCTGCACACATTCCCAAGTCGTTAATTTAGCCCCTTGCATACGCGGACGGGTTTCATCAGCATATACTCGTGACAGTCGCTCTTGTTGCCAGGCTGAACGAATCACCCCCAGTGCCGTACCATACCCTCCAGTTGCTAAAGCACCTGCGTTACAATGGGTTAGCAGGTTTAGTTTATCGGGTGTTTTAGGTAAAACCTGTACTCCATGATTTCCAATCGCTAAACAGGTACGAACATCATCCGTTTGAATTTCATGTGCCGTTTCGAGTAAGGTTTGTTTAATCTGTTCGATAGAACCCTCCGTTGTGCTAGCCGTTTGTAACATTCGATCAATTGCCCAAAACAGATTAACAGCAGTGGGGCGGGTTTGCCGTAGAATTTTGGCGATCGCTTCAAGTTGAGTTAAAAAGGTAGCATGATCCGTTGTCCGGATCTCCCTCGCCCCCAAATACATCCCATAAGCGGCTGCAATGCCAATCGCCGGTGCCCCCCGGACGATCATCGTTTTAATCGCCGTTGCCATCTGTTGGTAATTGTGAATGGGGCGATATTGATACTTTAGAGGCAGCAGGGTTTGATCGATCAAAGCAACATGATCGCCTTGCCACAGAACAGGATAAATGGAGCTTGGGTTAGACATGAGGAGCAATTCTCAGCGATGGCAGCAGACCCATCATTTTAGCAAGTTTAAAACTTTTTTTAAAGGGGGTTACAATTAAGAATTATTTAAACAATTCAGGGCGATCAAATAAACTTCAACTGTCAAATCAGTCCGGCTCGATCGGTTATAGATATCTATCAAGCTTTCCCTTTAAAATAATACAGAAGATTCTGTGAATTGAGGATAATGTCAATTTCACTCATCCCGCTATTCCTTCAAAAATTCAGAAACAAGATCCGTCGTCTTTCTTTACGAACTGTTGTCAGTGTGCCATTTGTCTTGCAAATGGTTAGTATTGTTAGTTTAGTGGGTTATGTTTCTTTTCGCAATGGACAGCAAGCGGTTCATGATTTAGCCTTTCAACTTCGGAATGAATTAACCGCTCGAATCGATCAAAAACTTCTTTCTTCTATCCAGATTCCCCATGCAATTAATCGCTTGAATGTTAATGCTTTAGCCGAAGGAGATATTGATTTTGTTGACGATATCAGAGTGAATCAGTTTTTACAACAAGTTAAAATAGCCTCTTTTGTGAATGGAGTCTATTGTGGTGAACAACAAACGGGTAATTTTATTGGAGTCGGTCGGACTGATAATCAAGACTCATTTGAATTAATGATTCGCAATCAAACAACGAATGGTCGGATGCATCTTTATCGTTTAGATGTCCGAGCAGATCGAATGTATTTTATGGAAGAATTAGATACTTTTGATCCCCGATTTCGGCCATGGTATCGAACGGCTCGAGCTTCTGGTCAAGCCAGTTGGAGTCCGATTTATTTTGATTTTACCAGCCATTTACTCACTTTAACCGCGAGTATTCCTGCCTATAGTCAAAATGGTAAAAATTTCTTAGGGGTTTGTGGTTCGGATATTTTATTATCCGGAGAATTAAGACAGTTTCTGCGAGAATTAGACATTGGTGAATCCGGACAAGCATTTATTATCGAACGCTCAGGAAAGTTAGTTTCTAGCTCAACAGATGAACCGCTTACGGCTAAAATTCGAGGGAATATGACAAGGCTAGATGCCTCTCAAAGCCAAAATATTTTAGTTCGAGAAACGATAGAATATTTAAAGCAATATTATCAAAGCTTAGCATCGATTCACCAACCTAAACAACTGGATTTTCTCATCGATGGCGAACGACAATTTGTTCAAATTTTGCCATTTAAAGATGGTAGAGGTTTAGATTGGTTGATTATTTTAGTCTTGCCAGAAACTGAGTTTATGGCTCAAATTCATGCTAATAATCGAACGACATTAACCTTATGTTTATTTGCAATTACGATTACAGTTATCATCAGTTTAATGACAGCAAAATGGATTAGTCATCCGATTTTACGCCTTTCCCAAGCCAGTTATGCGATTGCAGAAGGAAATATTAATCAAACAGTAGCTCCTGAAAATATTAAAGAACTCAATATTCTAGCCAATTCTTTTAATCGGATGAGTCAGCAACTTCAAGAGTCATTTCTGGCTTTGGCACAAACAAATGAAGAACTAGAAAAACGAGTCGAAGAACGAACGGCTGAGTTATCTCAAGAAAAAGAAAAATCAGAACAACTCTTATTAAATGTATTACCCAAAGCGATTGCAGAACAGCTTAAAAATGGTGAACGTTCTATTGCTTCTGCTATGGAAGAAGTTACTATTTTATTTGCAGATATTGTCGGATTTACACCTATTTCTGCTAAAATTCCACCGATTAAACTCGTAAATTTATTGAATCAAATTTTTTCTAGTTTTGATGAATTAGCCGAAAAATATGGTTTAGAAAAAATCAAAACGATTGGGGATGCTTATATGGTTGTGGGGGGTTTACCCCTACCTAAAAGCGATCATGCAGAAGCTATTGCGAATATGGCGTTAGAGATGCAAGAGGTGATGAAACAGTTTCAATCTCAAACTGTATTAGATGAGTTTTCAGAAGAAGAAAAGCTGCAAATTCGTATTGGAATTAATACAGGTTCAGTCGTAGCGGGTGTAATTGGAATTAAAAAGTTTATTTATGATTTATGGGGGGATGCTGTTAATATTGCCTCTCGGATGGAATCTTCCGGAGAACCGGGACAAATTCAAGTCACAGAAACCACTTACGAATTATTAAAAGATCAATTTTTGTTTCAATCTCGAGGTACAATTTCTGTTAAAGGTCGAGGGAAGATGAAAACCTACTGGTTATTGGATCGGTTATCATAAAGAATATCAACATATTAGGATTGAGTTTTAAAATGGTGATTCAAAAGTCTAGATTATTAGAACAAATTGCAGGTAAAAATCGCGGGTTACTGGCAACAAAGTTAGATCAAGCTGCTATTTTGTCTGCCATTGCTCAACTTGAAGATTATAACCCCACCCCCAACCCCATAGAAGCCGCAGAATTACTCGAGGGAAACTGGCGGTTACTGTATACAACCAGTGACGAATTACTCGGAATTGATCGATTTCCCTTTTATAATTTAGGTCAAATTTATCAATGTATTCGCGTTCAAGATCGTAAAGTTTACAATATTGCTGAGGTTTCAGGAATTCCTTATTTAGAAGGATTAGTGAGTGTTGTGGCACAGTTTGAAGCCGTCTCTCAAAAGCGAGTACAAGTTCAGTTTAATCGCGCTATTTTTGGACTCCAAAAGTTAATTGATTACAAAACACCACAACAGTATATAGATGCCATAGAATCCGGTCAAAAATTTACTGCAATTGATTTTAATATTAAACCCCGAGAACAACTTGGCTGGCTAGATATTACCTACCTTGATGAAGATATGCGAATCGGTCGGGGAAATGTAGGGAGTGTTTTTGTCTTAACAAAAGCATGACAGTTAGAGTGTTTTTATTCCTATCTTTCCCTTGACTTTCCCGCCTCTAACTAATACTCAATTCCCGCTTGTGCCTTAACACCCTGTTCTTTAAACGGATGCTTAACTAAAGTCATTTCTGTGACTAAATCAGCCCGCTCAATAATCGCTTGAGGCGCACCTCGACCCGTTAAAATAACATGAGAATCTTCCGGTTTTTCATCCAAACCCGCTAAAATAGTCTCAGCGCTAAGATATCCTAATTTTAAGGCAATATTGACTTCATCAAGTAAGATTAACTGATAGTCAGAATTGCGAATATAACCTAACGCGGTGTCCCAAGCCTTCTCTGCCATCTGAATATCCCGCTGACGATCCTGAGTTTCCCAGGTAAACCCTTCCCCCATGGCATGAAACACCAGTTGATCCGGCCATTGACCTAATACAGCCTTTTCGGCAGGTTCCCACGCGCCTTTAATAAATTGAATAATAGCAACCTTATACCCGTGACCCAGCGATCGCATCACCATTCCCAACGCCGCTGTAGTTTTCCCTTTACCGTTGCCTGTATTAACAATAACTAACCCTTTTTTATCGGAAGCTTTCGCCAGTCGTTCGTCTTGGACTTGCTTGCGTCGCTGCATTTTACGGCGATATTGTTCGGGGGTGAGGTTCGTTTCAGTTGAGGGGTTAGCTTCCATATTAAACTTGAGTTGAATTTAGTCAGACTCTTATCATATCTCTCTTCTGTTACTTTAGGCAGAGGAAACAGACTCAGCCTCAACCGATTTTTCTCCTGTCAGTAGTCGTATCAATACTGAGTGAGACTCTCAACCTGAGTCAGTGATAATTCCTCCAGACAAGACTATTGCCACACTTGCAAAAGGTCTAATATTACGGTTAATCAGCTTAAATGCGACCGCGTGATATAAAGGGGGTAAAGAATTAGGAGATAAATATAAAAGCTATTTGTATAGAGCGATCGGCTTGTTTCTCCTACACAAAACTTCTTACAATAAGATAAAACTTCATAAAAGTTCTCTATCTAAAGACTGATAATGATCAACCGAAAGGCTGACAAAAATAAATATTTTATTAAATCGCAAATTTTATGTTGACAACCAAAAAAGGTTGATATAACATTAGTTTTATTAAGCAGTTCGTTAGCCAAAAACGCTTTGTTTAATACAGTTTCACAGTTCAGGGTCGTTCCAAGTTATCAGTGTCATCCTTGATTTAGAATGATCTCAGATGATTTGCTCCAGTTTAATTTTATCGTCTTTCACACAGAGCGATGAGTTAGTGAGCATTATATAGTTGCATCGTTTGTGTTCATCAAAGATAAAGTAGCAACTTTTCACACTATTTTATTCACCGAGTCAATAGCGGAGAATATGTGATACGAAGATACAAGCGGGTATCGGCTCAGTCAGAGATTAATATCATCATGGTGTAGTACTCCGCTTGAGTATCATTAATATCAGATTCGGGAAATTGCTTGTAATATCAAATAGTTTAAGCCGGATTGGTTTAAATATTTATGTTAGTTGATTATAAGTATTCCAGCGGATATGATATGAATCCTTTTTTTGTTGTTTTTGCGAAATAATAGCTGAAACGAAGGATTTACGTTAAGAATGATGGGATGAATGGATAACAACGGGTGCTAAAAAACCCTGTTCTTTATTCTTTAGCCCAGGTGAATCAAAATAGTTAAAGATCAAAACAGAGAGACTGTTGACGAACTTAACAAAAAGGTTAAAGTCGATAAAATCGTTAACACAAAGAGCAGATTTATCGCCTTCCAAGCTTAAAAATTGAGTGAATCAGAAGTATTAGTCCCGGTTTATATTCTAGAGGACGAAACACTTCTAACCACTGTTTTTGCTGAAAAAAATCATCATAAATTTTTAGTAGAAAATGGTTAAGAGCAATTAACTATTTTGTAACGCCAGATTGATCGCTGGCGGAAAGATTGAGATGTTTTTCAAAAAATTTAAACTCCCCCTTTTTTAATCCCGATCAATTCAGGATTAGAGCGATTCAGAGTGCTTTTTAATTCGGTTTAATACAGCCTGCAATTTAACAAAATTAGCAGTTAATTCATTTGATTGGAAATACAAATCATGGCAAATCCAGCACCATTACAAACCTATTTTAATCCCTTACCTGAAGCATTTGTTCGGGACTTCTTTGATGACTTACAACGTAATGTCAGTGAGGATCTCGTCAGTGTTACCTCAATCACAATCAGTCGTGATGGTACATTGGTTTATTACGATCAGGGAGAAAATGGCTTTGATGATGATATTGCGAATCCTACTAATATTTATAGCGTTGATAACTTAGGTGGAACCCAAATTTGGGGAGATGGAGATGTAACCAATGGCGCTGCTCCCGGTATTGCAGGAGATGTATTAAACGCCGGTGATGTAATCATCCTCAATAACGTCATTAATGCTTTATTACCGCAGAATAACCCAGCAGATGCCTTTGATGGCGGAGACAAATTTGCCAGTACCGCTGCCGTCTCAGCAACCCGATTAATTTGGCCACAGGGTGTTCAAACCTCCCCGACTGGTAGTTTTATCGGTTCAACAGTCTTAGCCGGAGCCGTAGAAGTTGTCGATACATTTGAATATGGTACAGCCTTCACTGCGGTTATTGGAGAAAATAGTGATGCAAGAGGTACCACCAGTATCTTTGAAGAGGTCAGAGCATTTATCACAGCCGCTGAAGATGGTACAGAAGTCTTCCTGAATGGCAGTTCTCAAGGTACGATTAATCAGGGTCAAACATTAGTCATTGCAGACGTTAATGAAGCCGATCGGATCACCACAACAGATGGCAAAGCCGTTGAAGCCCACCTCCTCACAGGCGATGATAACGGTAACTTTGAAACCCGTTGGTATAGTCTGACTCCCGATGCCGACTTAGGAAATGACTACTTCTCTCCAGTCACCACCAAAACAGAAGATTTTAATAATGAATTTGGGGAAAGAACCCTAGAAATCGAGTATTTTATTCATAATCCCGGTACTTCCAGCATTACAGTTAATTGGCAAGGTAGCGATAACACTGGCGGTAGTTTTACAGTCGCCCCTGGCACAACAGAAACCATTAATACAGCCGCCCTACCCCTGACTGGATCTGGCACAGTCGCCTTACCCGAGGACTCAGCGATTCGTTTCTTTACCGAAGATCCGGCTGATAAATTTGCAGTTGTCAGCGCCTTGGATGTACCCACCGAAAGTTCCGGGGGTCGTGATTATGACTGGGGCTTCACTCTACAAGATGTTAACAGTCTCAGCACCGGATTTGTTACAGGTTTTGCCTTTGGGTCAGCCAACCCAGACGGAACACTCGCTTCAGAAAACGGGAGTCCAATTTGGGTAACCGCCGTTGCAGATACTACAGTCACTGTAGACTGGGACGGAAACCTCAATACCACCGGAGATCAACAACAGGTTCAAGTTAATGCTTTAGAATCAGTTCAACTGTTTGACTCCGATAACGATCAAAGTGGGGCGCGAGTCTTCACAACCGATGGAACCTTAATTACAGGTGCGTATGGAGAAGATGCCTTAGCTTCCAACGTGGGCGATCCTTTTATTGATTTTGGCTATACCATTCGTTCTTTACCCGCCTTATCCATTGAGAAAGCCACCAATGGAGAAGATGCAGACGTTCCCACAGGCCCCATTCTCAACGTCGGTGAGACAGCAACCTTTACCTATGAAGTCACCAATACAGGGGGTCTTGAGATCGCGAATGTCCAAGTCACTGACGATGGCGGCCCCGATCCCAGCTTCAACCCCGATCCAGTTTTGAGTAATGGTTTTAACGTTGGAGATACAGATGCCGATAATCTACTCGATCCAGGAGAAGTTTGGCAATATATTGGGACTCGCACCGTAACACCGGGTCAATATACCAATATCGCAACAGTTACAGGAGACGATCTCAATGGAAACCCGGTTGCCCCCGATGCTGACCCTAGTAACCACTTTGGTCTGAACCCCGATTTAGAGATTATCAAAACTGCGACTAATATTACGAACCCTGATGGGAGTGATGGTGGCACAACGGTAGACGAAGCTGGGGATGTGATTAATTACACTATCAGCGTTGATAATACAGGTAATGTAGACCTGACAACTGTTACGGTAAGCGATCCATTACTAGAAACTTTAACAGGCCCTGCCGGAGATACAGATGGAGACGGTGAACTTGATGTTGATGAAACCTGGACTTACACAGGATCTTACACTGTCACTCAAGAAAATATCGACAGTAACGGTATTGATACTAATGGTAATCCTGATAATGACGGGGATATTGATAATACAGCCACAGTCACAACAGATCAAACTCCGCCGGAAGACGATGATGAAGATGTACCTGTAGATCCACAGCCTGGATTAGTATTCGATAAAGTTGTTACTGGAGTTGATAGCGCAGGTGATGGTATTCTTAATGCCGCTGGAGATATCATTGACTACGACTTAGTTGTCACTAACACAGGTAACCAAACCCTGACTAACGTTACAGTTACCGATCCCTTAACAGGTACTAATACCAATATTGGTGACTTAGCACCCGATGCCACTGCGACTATCTCTACCAGTTACGCTATCACTCAAGAAGATATTGATAGTAACGCGACTTTAGAACCTGATGATTTACTTCCGGGTCAAATTGATAATACAGCTACGGCTGATAGTGACCAAACAGACCCAGTTTCTGATGATGAGGATGTACCATTAATCACTACTCCTGGATTAGTATTCGATAAAGTTGTGACTGGAGTTGATACCGCAGGCGATGGTATTCTTAACGCCGCCGGAGACATTATTGACTACGACTTAGTTGTTACAAACAATGGTAACCAAACTCTAACTAACGTCACAGTTACCGATCCTTTAACAGGTACTAATACTAATATCGGTGACTTAGCACCCAATGCCAGTCAAACCATTTCGACTAGCTACGCTATCACTCAAGAAGATATTGATAGCAACGCGACTTTAGAACCCGATGATTTACTTCCGGGTCAAATAGATAATACAGCGATCGCTGATAGTGATCAAACAGATCCTATTTCTGATGATGAGGATGTACCGTTAACTGTTACTCCTGGATTAGTATTCGATAAAGTTGTGACTGGAGTTGATACGGCGGGTGATGGTATTCTTAACGCCGCCGGAGATATCATCGACTACGACTTAGTTGTTACAAACAATGGTAACCAAACCCTGACTAACGTCACAGTTACCGATCCATTAACGCTAACTAACACTAATATTGGTGATTTAGCACCGAATGCCAGTCAAACCATTTCGACTAGCTACGCTATCACTCAAGACGATATCGATAGCAATGGTACGCTTGAACCGGATAATGTTTTAGCAGGTCAAATAGATAATACAGCGATCGCTGATAGCGATCAAACCGATCCTATTTCTGATGACGAAGATGTACCGTTAACTGTTACTCCCGATATTACTATTACCAAAACTGCGACAATCATTACAAACCCTGATGGTAGTGATGGTGGCACAACGGTAGATGAAGCTGGGGATGTGATTAATTACACTATCGCCGTTGAGAATACAGGCAATGTAGACCTAACTAATGTCACGGTAACTGACCCGTTATTGGAAACTTTAACAGGCCCTGCCGGAGATACAGATGGAGACAACGAACTTGATGTTGATGAAACCTGGACTTACACAGGATCTTACACTGTCACTCAAGACAATATCGACAGTAACGGTATTGATGCTAATGGTAACGCCGATAATGATGGAGATATTGATAATATAGCCACGGTCACAACAGATCAAACGCCACCTGAAGACGATGATGAAGATGTACCTGTAGACCCACAGTCTGGCTTGTTATTCGATAAAGTCGTTACCGGAATTGATACGGCAGGTGATGGTATTCTTAATGCTGCCGGAGACATTATTGACTACGACTTAGTTGTCACAAATACAGGTTCTGTTACTCTAACTAATGTCACGGTTACTGACCCATTAACAGGTACTAACACCAATATTGGCGATCTTGCACCTGGAGTCAGTCAAACTGTTTCGACTAGCTACACTATCACTCAAGAAGATATTGATAGCAACGCGACTTTAGAACCTGATGATTTACTTCCCGGTCAAATAGATAATACAGCCACGGCTGATAGTGACCAAACTCCGCCTCAAGAAGATGATGAAGATGTACCGGTCGAAGTCAATCCTGAGTTAACTCTCGATAAAGTTGTCACTGGAGTTGATACGGCAGGCGATGGTATTCTTAATCAAGCTGGAGATATCATTGATTACAATCTAGTTGTTACGAATACAGGTAACCAAACTCTAACTAATGTCACCGTTACCGATCCTTTAACACAAGTCAATGCCAATATTGGCGATCTCGTACCGAATGCCACTGCAACTATTTCGACTAGCTACACTATCACTCAAGAAGATATTGATAGTAACGCAACCCTTGAACCTGATGATTTACTTCCCGGTCAACTTGATAATACAGCCACGGCTGATAGTGACCAAACTGATCCGGTTTCTGATGATGAAGATGTACCATTAGACAATCCTCCCGAACTCACTTTTGATAAAGTAGTCACTGGAATTGATACGGCAGGCGATGGTATTCTTAATGCTGCTGGGGATATTATTGACTACGACTTAGTTGTCACAAATACAGGTTCTGTTACTCTGACTAATGTGACAGTTACTGACCCCTTAACCCTCACTAATACTAACATTGGCGACTTATTACCGGGAGAGAGTCAAACTGTTTCTACCAGTTACGCTATCACTCAAGCCGATATCGATAGTAATGGTACGTTAGAACCGGATAATGTTTTAGCAGGTCAAATTGATAATACAGCCACGGCTGATAGTGACCAAACAGATCCGGTTTCTGATGATGAGGATGTACCATTAACTGTTGATCCTGACATTACCATTACCAAAACCGCTGATGTCTCTTCTGTCGATGAAGCGGGGGATGTGATTAACTACACGATTACTGTTGAGAATACAGGTAATACCAGCCTCACTAACGTTACAGTCGATGATCCTTTATTGGGTGGAGATTTAGGCACACCGGATAGTGGAGATGATGGAGATAATATCCTACAAGTCGGTGAAACCTGGGTTTACAATGAATCCTACACTGTGACTCAAGAAGATATCGACTCGAACGGTATTGATACTAATGGTAATCCGGATGGAGATGGGGATATTGATAATACGGTGACGGTTACAACTGACCAAACTCCACCGAAAGAAGACGACGAAGACGTTCCTATTTTGACTCCCGGTATCGATATCGAGAAATTCACTAACGGTTTTGATGCAGATACATTAGCCGAAGCGGCACTTGTCGCGGCAGGAGAAACGGTTACCTGGACGTATGAAGTCACTAATACGGGTGAACTTGCCTTTAACGTTGATGAGATTGAAGTCACAGACGACCAAGGCGTTATCCCTGTTCTCGATACGAGTAGTGATGATGGTGATAATATCCTTTCTCCGGGTGAAACTTGGATATATACCGCCAGTGAAGCGGCACAAGATCTCAACGTTGTTATGGACTTTGAACAGTTCGTTGCGGGTGACCAAGGCAACACTATTAACGCAGGCTTATCGGGAGTTAGCATTTCCACTGACTGGCGCGAAGGCATTATGATCTTCGACTCCGCCAACCCCACAGGTGACCCTGACGATGATTTAGGAACTCCTCACAATAACTTTGGTGGCCCCGGTAATGGCTTCGGGGGTCGCGCTGGTAAACCGGGTGAAAACAGTATCCCTCAAGGTCAAGTATTGATTTTGTCTCAAGATGGAGATCCGACTGACCCCGATGACGCGCGTGAAGGCGGTACAATTACCTTTGATTGGGATACCCCAGTACGGGTGAATCAAATTGGTGTTCTCGATGTAGATACCTATGATGACGGTACAACAGTCACTACCTTCGATGCTGCGGGTAATGTAATTGATAGTTATGAGTTACAAACCCTGGGTGACAACAGCTTCCAAATTGTCTCGATGGATGATATTGATGTCAGCCGGATGGAAGTCTTCTTTAGCGGTAGTAGTGCCATCACTGAAATTGACTTTGATAACTCCTATCAAAATATCGGTACAGTCAGCGTTGCCGGACTCAGCGATAATGACCCCAGTTCCTACTTCAATACTTTTGTTGGGCCGAAAGCTCCTGCACCTCAGCCAGATACTTTGACTCCACCGACTGTAGAACCAGGCGGTAGTATTCGCTATGAGGCTGAAAATCTCAATCTCAACGGTTATCAAGTCGAACAGGCTGATTTTGCTTCTAATGGTCAATTGGTGGCCCTCAGCGGCACTCAAGGCAGTGTCTCGACAACTTTCGAGGGTAATGCGGGTCAATATAACCTGGAAGTAGCCGCTTTTGACGAAAAGGATGGAAACTCTCCTATTGAGGTTCTAGTGAACGGTCAACAGGTCGGCACATGGACTCTCGATCAAAATCTTGATGGGACTCGTGCCAGTGCCGATAACTTAGTGGTTCAAACTTTCACCGTTGATCTTGAAGTTGGAGATATTATCGAGATTCAGGGAACTCGTGATGATGGAGAACGGGCGCGTTTGGACTACTTCAAATTGCAGCCATTGGATGGAGAACCTACACCTGTTGACGACTCAGTAATTCGTTTCATAGAAGCAGAAAATCTCTCGCTAGATGGCTATGAGATTGAATCAAAAGATTTTGCTTCGGGGGGTCAACTCATTGCTATAGAGGGTGACGAGGGGAGTGCTTCTACCATTTTTGAGGGTATCGCAGGTGACTATAACCTGACGGTCAATGCTTTTGATGAAAATGATGGTGAGTCAACTATTAAAGTGTTGGTGAATGACGTTGAGATGGGACAAGCAGTCCTCGATCAAAACTTAAGTGGGACTCGCGCTAGTGCTAATAATTTGGTTAGTAAAACCTTTGACTTGACTCTTGAACCGGGTGATGAGATTAAACTCGAAGCAGATCACGATCGAGGGGAACGCGCACGAATTGATTCAATTGCAGTTACTCCTGACTCGGTTAATTTGGTGAATAACACACCCACAGATCAACTTCTCTCGGGTGGTACAGGTGCAGACTTGTTCAATATTACCCAGCCATCCGGTGATGATATTGTTGAGAACTTTGTCCAAGGTGTCGATCAACTCTGGTTTAATATCGATGGTATTGATAACTTCAGTGACTTAGATATTACGCCGAGTGGTTCTAATACTCTAATCGGGTTCTCGGGTATCTCAAATAGTTCTGTAACCCTAACCGATATTAATCCTTTAACGCCTGATGATGTTCTGTTTGGTAATTCCATTATTTAATTATTGCGCTTCTGAATAGAACTGAATAAAGCTGAACGCCCTGCTAAGCAGGGTTTTTTTTTCTTTGGTTAGCTAAGCATTCTACAACTTGGGTCAGCTTAACCACACTATATGCAATACAGAAAATCATGCTACAGATCATCAATTTCTCTATCTGCCTCTATACTCCTGTTAGATGAACGCAATAGTTAGATCTACTCAATATTTATAACGCAATAGTTAGATCTACTCAATATTCACAACGCAATAGTTAAATCTACTCAATATTTATAACGCAATAGTTAGATCTACTTAACAGTCATGGTACTCCATAACTCATTATCTGTAGCAGAACATGGACGGATTTGATATTAGACGGAACTAAAGCCGCGATCGCTTCTGTTGATCAAATGAGGGGCGATGCGTACACCGCCCCCAAGGGTTGCAATATTCTAGGGTTGGACAAGGGGGAGCCGTAACAAGAATTACATCATTCCCATGCCGGGCATACCCATGCCCATGCCGCCCATGCCGCCCATGCCGCCCATGCCGTCGTCACCTGCGGGCATCGCGGGTTTCTTCTCGGGCTTCTCAACAACAATGGCTTCTGTGGTTAACACCATTCCTGCCACTGAACCGGCATTTTGCAAAGCAGAACGAACCACTTTTGCTGGATCAATAATTCCTGCGGCAATTAAGTCTTCGCACTTTCCTGTAAGGGCATTATACCCAACATTAAACTCAGTCTCACGCACTTGTTCGACAATCACAGAGCCTTCTACCCCTGCATTTGTAGCAATTTGAGACAAGGGCGCTTCTAACGCTTTGGCAACAATTCTTGCCCCGACTTTTTCTTCTTCACTCAGACTTTCTAACAGTTCATCCACTTTTTTAGCTAAGTGAATTAATGTAGTGCCACCTCCAGGAACAATTCCTTCATCAATGGCTGCTTTTGTGGCATTTAATGCATCTTCAATTCGCAGTTTACGGGATTTTAATTCTGTTTCTGTGGCAGCCCCAACTTTAATTACAGCTACACCGCCTGCTAATTTAGCAATTCGTTCTTGCAGTTTTTCTTTATCATAATCAGAGTCGGTTTCTGCCAGTTGCTTCCGCAATTGTGCGACCCGTTTGCCAACATCTCCACTTTGATTATTTTCCGCAACAATTATGCTATTATCTTTCTCTAAAATTACCTTGGTTGCGGTTCCTAACATATCCAAAGTAACCGTATCTAAACTTAAGCCAATTTCTTCAGAAATAACTTGAGCGCTGGTTAAAATAGCAATATCTTGTAACATCGCTTTACGGCGATCGCCAAATCCAGGAGCCTTAATACCTGCGACATTTAAAACACCTCTGGCTTTATTCACCACCAAAGTTGCCAGGGCTTCCCCATCAATATCTTCTGCAATAATCAATAAAGGTTGTCCTTCCCGAGCAATTTTTTCCAGGACAGGAACCAATTCTTGAATATTGCTAATCTTCTTATCTGTAATTAAGATCCGAGCATTATCAAATTCTGCGATCATCCGTTCGTTATCGGTGACGAAATAGGGAGACATATAACCGCGATCAATTTGCATCCCTTCTACCACGTCTAATTCAGTCGAAAGAGATTTTGATTCTTCAACGGTTATCACTCCATCTTTGGTGACTTTATCCATGGCTTGGGCAATCATTTGCCCGACTTCTGTATCGTTACCCGCCGAGACTGTTGCCACTTGGGCAATTGCTTCTCCTTCAACGGGTTTGGCAATGGCTTGAATTTCTTTAACTAAAGCTTGAATCGTTTTATCAATACCCCGACGTAGCGCCACCGGGTTGGTTCCGGCTGTGACATTTTTTAAGCCTTCCCGGATTAACGCTTGGGCTAAAATAGCCGCAGTTGTGGTGCCGTCCCCTGCGACATCATTGGTTTGAGAGGCAACTTCTTGAATTAATTTTGCCCCAGTATTTTCTAACGGGTCGGACAGTTCAATTTCTTTGGTAACGGTGACCCCATCATTGACAATTTCAGGTGCACCAAATTTCTTTTCTAGCAGGACATTACGACCCTTCGGCCCTAAAGTTACACGAACCGCATCTGCTAGCGCATTGACACCCCTTTCAAGGGCTTGCCGTGAGTCATCATTAAATGAAACGATTTTAGCCATAGGATTATCTTTAAAGCCTCGTTACACGAATTCCATCTAGTCAATTTAGCACTCAACTGGGACGAGTGCTAATGCGTGGAAACCGTACCGATGTCTGTAGGAGTCAGCGAGTCAGACGTAGAGACGTTGCATGCAACGTCGTCTTGAAAACTAAAGCGCGCTGACGCGCATGGCGATCGCTAGTGGCGGGAGGGCTTTGCAGAGCCGCCAAGTTTCCGCTGTAATTGAGACAGGAGACACGCCCGATACTGAGGCTGAGAAAGTAGAAGAGTAGGAGAGTGTCTCTATATTGCCTACACCTCACCTTGTCACCTCCAAACCTCATCACCCTAACTATGATATGGTTTGGAGTTATACAAAATTGGCTGATCCTGTATTAACATTAAGAAATATTACTAATAACCCAGAATCACTCATGGCTGCTAAGGTTGAAATCTATACGTGGAGTGCCTGTCCTTTCTGTATGCGGGCAAAAGACTTACTGGATCGTAAAGGAGTCGAATATACTGAATACTGTATTGATGGGGATGCGATCGCCCGAGATAAAATGGCGGAACGGGCTAATGGTGGGCGTTCCTTACCGCAGATTTTTATCAACGATCAACATATCGGCGGATGTGATGATATGCACGCTTTAGATAGAAGTAATAAACTCGATCCAATGTTGGCATAGTTCAACCGAAAGGGGAGTTTAAAAGCGATCGCGTAATGGTACTATTCATACCAGATGACCTGTTTCGTTGATCTTTCACTCCCCAACAAGTTTATGAAGTTTGCCTTTATCATTGACCCTATCGAAAAACTTAATCCGGGTCATGATACCAGTGTTGCGTTAATGGAAGCCGCCCAAATTTTAGGTCATGAAATATGGATGACTTCGGCACAACAGTTAAGTGTGGTTCAGGGCCAAGCCTGGGGATACTTAACTTCAGTTGATTTGACCCCCATCCAACGACAGGGTGATGGCTGGGCAATTCCTCAACCGTGGTTTACTCTGGGTCAGTCAGCGTTACAGCCCCTAGAAGAGATGGATGCTGTATTTATGCGACCCGATCCACCCGTGACGATCCCTTATCTTTATACGACGTATATTTTAGATTATATTAATCCGGCTAAAACATTGGTGGTGAATTCTCCGCAAGGGTTACGGGCGGCTAATGAAAAAATGTATGCTTTGCAGTTTAATGATGTGATTCCCGAAACCATTGTAAGCCAAGATAAACAAGTCATTCGGGAATTTCTGGAAACTAAAGGGGCGGCTGTGTTGAAGCCTTTGGGCGGAAAAGCAGGAGAAGGGATTTTATTTTTAGATCCAGATGATCGTAATTTTAATTCTTTAATTGAAGTCAGTACTAAACAAGGTCAAGAACCTGTCATGGTACAACAGTTTTTACCCGCCGCCAAAGACGGAGATAAACGAATTATTGTTTTAAATGGTAAACCCATTGGGGCTGTTAATCGCATTCCAACCGGGCGAGAGTTTCGTGGGAATATGGCAGTGGGTGGACGAGTGGCAAAAGTAGAAATTAATCAACGCGATCGCGAAATTTGTCAAGCGGTTGCCCCAAAATTAATTGAGGATGGATTATATTTTGTTGGTTTAGATGTGATTGGCGGTTATCTAACCGAAGTCAATGTCACCAGTCCCACCGGTATTCGAGAAATTGATTTATTGGATGATGTCAGTCTGGGCAAACAGGTGATTGAATGGGTGATGAACCATCCGAAACCTTAGAAATTATTAACTATATTATTGATTATGAATCAAGTTGGCATTGGTATTATTGGAACGGGATTTGGTCAAAAAGTTCATATTCCCGGATTACTTGCCTATCCTGACACGAATGTGGTGGCAGTGTATAATCGCGATATTGACAAAGCCAACTCTATCGCCTCAGATTATCAAATTCCCCACGCTTTTGATCAAGTAGAAGATATTGTCGCTTGCCCAGAAGTAGAAGGTGTCACGGTTTCTACTCCGCCATTTCTCCATTTTGAGATGGCAAAACAAGTACTTCATGCCGGGAAACATCTGTTCCTCGAAAAACCAACCACTTTAAATGTAGACGAAGCCTGCCAATTGTATTATCTGGCTAAATCTAAAGGCTGTGTGGTGGCAATGGATTTTGAATTTCGCTTTGTCCCGGCTTGGCAACGGTTGGCAGAATTGTTAGCTGAGGGGTATGTGGGTGAAACACGCCTGATTAAAATTGATTGGCTTGTTTCGAGTCGGGCTGACCCCAGTCGCAGTTGGAATTGGTACGCCCAGAAACAGATGGGGGGCGGGGCATTGGGGGCAATTGGTTCCCATAGTTTTGATTATATTCAGTGGTTATTTGGCCCGGTAGGTCGAATGTGTGGGGTATTGAGTACTGCTATTTTAGAACGTCCTGACCCGACAGAAGGCGACCAGCTTAAACCTGTCACTGCTGATGATACTTGTCTAATCATGATGGAATTAGCAGACGGTACACCTTGTCAAATTAGTTTAAGTTCGGTTGCGTCTCAAGGCCGAGGACATTGGGTAGAGATATATGGCAGCGATGGGACGTTAATATTAGGTAGTGAGAATCAGAAAGATTATGTCCATGGGTTTAAATTGTGGGGCAGTCAAGCGGGAGAGGCTTTAGAAGAGATTTTGATTCCAGACCGTTTAGAGTTTCCTCAAACCTTCCCAGATGGCCGTATTGCCCCGTTTATTCGGGTTGTAGATCGGTGGGTGAATAGCATTCAGCAGGGGACTACTTTAGTTCCTTCCCTCAAACAAGGGGTTTACTCTCAGTTATTAATGGATTTGACTCATGAGTCCAATGAGACCGGAACTTGGGTAGATGTGCCGGATTTGGATAAGTTTTTGGGGGCAAGATCTTGGTAATCATATTAAATGCCATAACACATTTTTAATCAACTAAAAGTCAAGTAATTTAGGGGGTCAGACCCCTTATTTTTTTGAGCAAGAATTCTGCCAATTTGGCAACATCAACTGAGTCAATTTGATAAAGTATTAATGTCTCGATCTATAAATCATCTGTTGAGATTAATACGATTGATTTTTTTTACTGATTTTTAGAGTTCTTGAGGACACAGGGAGCAAAGATCAAGATATGAATAATATTGCAGATGATCTTACTACAATTTTTAGAAGACCATTAATCTGAGCAACTACAGAATCTAAATAATATTTTTTAAGCTAATCTGCTTGATTCTATAACGGAATTAAGCAATTTTTTGCTTTTTACAGTCATTATAGAAATAAAATACAAGCAAATAATTGTTTTGAAACAAACCTGCCAAAGTGGCAACAGTCGCGGATGAAACCTCGCTATATTAAAAACATCGAAGCAAACAAGCTTTGACGAACACAAAACAATCCTCACATCTAAAGGGAGAAAACGAATGATTATTTCTGACCTAAACTACTTAGAAGTTATCAACGAAGCTAAAGTTGTTGGTGGAACTGGCGGTATCTCTGTTGATAAAAATGTTGACATCGATGTAAGTACTAGCTTAGACACTGATGTTGATATTGATATCAACAAAGACTTAGACGCTGACCTCAACTTCAATAGCAGCGTTGACGTTACTGGTAACCTCGCTACTGTTACTTTCGACGTAACTGCTATCGGTAACAACACTGCTTCAGAAGCTGACATCTCCGTTGTTGCAACTGACGGTCTGTCTGAAGTTAGCGGTTCTTTATTCGCTGCTGTTGACTAATTAGTGTGGAAAAGTTGTTGAATTTAGAGCAACTTTCACCTCTACGCTTCACGACTCATCATTTTAACCCAAATAAGCTCGATTAATAGGAGAAAACCAATGATTATTTCTGACCTAAACTACTTAGAAGTTATCAACGAAGCTAAAGTTGTTGGTGGAACTGGCGGTATCAACGTTAGCAAAGATGTTGACATCGATGTAGATACTGACTTAGACACTGATGTTGATATTGATATCAACAAAGACTTAGACGCTGACCTCAACTTCAATAGCAGCGTTGACATCACTGGTAACCTCGCTACTGTTACTTTCGATGTAACTGCTATCGGTGCAAACACTGCTTCAGAAGCTGACATCTCGGTTGTTGCAACTAGTGGTCTGTCTGAAGTGAGTGGTTCTTTATTCGCTGCTGTTGACTAATCTTCAATAAAAAAGTGGTTCGTTTTGAACCACTTAAGTGAATCACTTGTCTGTAATTTGAATTATCAATCCAAGGAGAAAACAAATGATTATTTCTGACTTAAACTACTTAGAAGTTATCAACGAAACTAAAGTTGTTGGTGGTATCTCTGTTGATAAAACTGTTGACATCGATGTAAATACTGACTTAGACACTGATGTTAATATTGACATCAACAAAGACTTAGACGCTGATTTAGACTTCGATAGCAATGTTGACATCACTGGTAACCTCGCTACTGTTACTTTCGATGTAACTGCTATCGGTAACAACACTGCTTCAGAAGCTGACATCTCGGTTGTTGCAACTAGTGGTCTGTCTGAAGTGAGTGGTTCTTTATTCGCTGCTGTTGACTAATTAAGTAGTAAAAGTTGCTCTACTTAGGGCAACTTTCACTCCTACGCTTCGCCAAGGCAATCATTTTTAACCTGTCTAAACTTTATTAGATTAGGCAGGTTTTGTCAAGTTTTTTTTGATCTTTTTTTTAGTAGATTAGGGTCTAAGTCAATGCATAGCAATCAGGTTTTAACACCTAACTTACAATCTTTGATAAAAACCGCTACACAAAAACATCAACAAGGTCAATTAAAGGAGGCTGAGTTTTTGTATCGAAAGCTACTTAAGACTCATCTCAAACTGGGAAATGTCTATCATCTGGTTTTGACAGATTTTGGTAATGTTCTGCAAAAACAGGGTAACTTAAGCGAAGCCATTCAACAGTATCAGCAGGCGATTAAAATCAAACCTGACTTTGTACAGGGTTATTACAACTTAGCAAATGCCCTACGGCGGCACGGAGAAATAATAGATGCAATTGAGGCGTATCAGCAAACTTTAAAACTGCAACCTGACTTTGCAATTGCTTATTTTTACTTAGCCAGTTTATTCAAAGCAACTGATAAGATTCCAGAAGCAATTCAAGCGTATACAGCAGGAATTAAGATTAATCCTAATGTTGCAGCCGCTTATAATAATTTAGGTAATATTTTAAAAGATGCAGGGGATGTAAAGTCGGCTTTAGAATGTTATAAAAAAGCGGTTCAGTTAAGACCCAATTACGCTGAAACTTATAATAATATTGGTAATATTCTTAAAGATAAAGATCAATTAGAACAAGCGATTGAATTCTATCATAAAGCTATCGCAGCCAATCCTAATTTAGCCCAAGCTTATTGTAATTTAGGCACTACATACCGTCGTCAAGGACTACTAGAAAAAGCCATTACAGCATACCAACAGGCTTTAAAAATTAATCCTCAATTTTATGAAGCAGCCTTTGGAATCTGCATCAGTCAGCTACCTATAATATATCATAGCAAAGAAGAGATAAATATCAGAAGAGATTTATATCAGCAATCTTTAGAAAAATTAGCCAACCCCTATCAACAACTCCCCTCAACAGAAAAAGCCTCAGCCGCCATTGCTGTCGGCACATTACAACCGTTTTACCTCACCTATCAAGGAGAAAACGACCGTCATTTACAACAGAAATATGGCGAGATGATACATCAGTTGATGAGTTGTCGTTATCCCGAATATTCTCAAATCTTACCCCCACCTAAATTACAAAAAGGTGAGAAAATACGAGTCGGTTTTGTCTCGGGTTTTTTCCGTAACCATTCCAACTGGAAAATCCCAATAAAAGGCTGGGTTGAAAACTTAGATAAACAACAATTTCAACTCTACGGATATCATACTTCTGCCAAAACCGACTCCGCTACACAACAAGCTAAACTGGCTTTTGAAAAGTTCATTCAAGGCCCGTTACCATTATCTCAATGGTGTGAAAAAATTAAAGCTGATAATTTACACTTACTCATCTTTCCTGAATTTGGCA
>JBARXJ010000019.1:0-80228 GCA_049647265.1 Microcoleaceae cyanobacterium | reverse complement strand
GAGGAGAAGCACAAGGCGATTACTTGCAAGAGATTGAAGTGATTGTTGCCACCAATCAAAATGATACTCTCATCGGAGATGATGGCGATAATATTCTCAATGGTTTTGGCGGACAAGATTCACTGGTTGGTAATGGCGGTCATGACTCCCTGATTGGTTTTGATGGCGACGATCTCTTAGCCGGAGGTAGTGGTAATGATACGATTGACGGTGGTTTGGGTAATGATACGGTCAGTTATCAAACCACTGAAAACGATTCGGGTACGGGTATTGTTATCGCGATTGATAGCGATCTGATTAATAATTCTGATGGTGTTGGGGGGATTGATACCATTAGAAATATTGAAAATGTGATTGGCTCTCCATCTGACGACAGAATTATTGGTGGTATTTTTGCCAATAGTATTAACGGAGAACAAGGAAACGATTTTATTGAAGGTAAACTAGGAAATGATATTCTTTCTGGTGGCGATGGAGATGATCGACTTTATGGCAATGAAGGTTTAAGCTTCAGCACCACAATAGAAAATAACACTTTTTTCACCGATCAAAGTGCCTTTTCAATTGGATTAGATATTGATAAAGATACTTTATTCGGAGGCGCTGGAGCTGATTTATTGGATGGAGGGACTGGAGATGATGAACTCAATGGTGAAGCAGGAGATGACATCTTAATTGGTAAAGTGGGTTCTGATACACTTCGAGGCGGTATGGGAGATGATACCTATCAATTAATTGCTTCTAATCATAGCGGGGTAGTCATTGAAGACTTAGAGGGTAATGATACTCTCACCTTAGGGATTGTTAGTCTTTCTCTCTCTCAACCCACGGATAATATAATCGGCTTAGGGCAAGATCATACTAATCTCATGATTGATATTAATCAAGATGGAGTCATTAATAGCCAGAATGATATTACTATTTTAGATTTCTTTGATGATCTGACTATTTTTGCTGGAGAAGGTTTCATTGAAAATATTGCTAACCTTTCGGGTACAGATATTTTGAACTTTTTTGCTAACGACATGACGCAAATATAGGGGAATAGACTGACATTCGTTTAGCGATTGAGAATGAGTACAAAAGAATCTGTTTAATTCCAAGATGAATTCAGATAATATTCCCCTCGCGGAAATAGATCGGTATTGATCTGTTTCTGTGGGGGAATTCCGTCTTTTGCTTGAGAATAAAGCGTTACACTAGCAGCTTTAACATCCTCACGGATTTTAGTAATATCAATTCCTGCTGTTGCTAGAAAGTTTATGACATGAGGTAAATTCAACTTCGCGATTATTTTACTTTTATTAAATTCTATCGGACTATCACTTCCGACTAAAATCCATAGCTTATTTCCAAAACCAATATTAGCCACATAAGGAAATACACTCTGCATTGTTTCTCTGGTTCCTGCCCCCACATTCCACTCAACAAAAAATCCTCCCGGCTTCAATTTAGTTCGGACTTCTCGAAAGAATTCTTGTGAATATAGCATACCCGCGCGCGATCGCCAAGGTTGAATGGCATCTGCTTCGATAATATCAAATTTCTCTTCAGTTAAAACTAATTCTCTGCGTCCATCTCCTACAACAATTTCATAGAGTGGATTTTGCAGTAAATATTGCAGTGGTTTTCCAAGTTGCGTTTTAGAATATTCTGTTAAAACGGGTAATTCTGCCCCTAAAAGTTCAACGACTTTAACTTTATTTGTCTTAGGATTGACTCCAATTGTATGGGGTGTTCCACCTGAACCTAAGCCAATAATCATAATATTAGTGGGTTCTGGATGTAGCAAAGCAGGAACACTTCCGAGCAGCCCGTGAACGTGCATATAAGGGAAGTTTGCCTGTACTTGACCGCTAGCAAATAACATTCCTTTCCCGTCTGTTTCTGCAATAGCCGCCACGCTAGTAGAGTCTTCTGCGACAATAAAATAAGCCTCTTTATCTACCGCTTGTAAAGCAGCCCAAAGCTGAGTATTGTTTGGGAAAATAATTAGAGTTATCACTAAAATAACAGTTAAAATACTTGCAAATTTAGCCTTTGTCCAGTGGGGACGAATGGCTAGTATAAATCCGAGTCCAATACAGCAGAGTAACTTAATGGTTCCTGTTGTTCCTAAGCTATTCAGTAAAACTAAACCCGTTACGAGGCTACCGATTGTATTACCTAGAATATTAAATAATAGAATTAAACCGACTCGCTTTCCTACTAAGTTAGAATCTGTTTGAACGGCTTTTTGGACAACAGGAAAATAAAAACCCAGTAACAAACTCGGCAGAATGATTAAAACTGAAGGTGAAATTAAATATTTAAAAATGATAGTAAAGTCAATATTATTTATATCGATATAACCAATATTTGAACGTAATTCTGGGTGAGTTTGCCAGTAAGTGGCAGTGAGCCAAATTGCCAGGGTAGAATAGAGAGCAATAATTCCTTGAATCAATAAAAAGACTGTTTTAGGTTTGCGAATATATCGAATGAGTTTGGCTCCCAATAAACTCCCTAATCCATCTCCAATTAAAATAAATGTGAGTAAATGTGCATAAGTATAAGCATTAGATTGTAGAGCAATATCTAAGACTCTAAACCATATAATCTCCCAGGATATCGCCGTGAATCCAGAACAAAATACTAATAAATACCAGGCTTTTATAGATGTTGCTTTATTTTGTTTTTGAATAGGATCACTAATACTATCTTCTTCTTTAATACTGAGAACATGAGGTGTAAACTGCTTTGAAATAGTTAAAGCGATTAATCCCACAAAAGCGCTGAAGATTGCCCCTAAATAAACTGTTCCTTCATAACCTAAAGTACCAACAATAAACCAACCCGAAATAAATGTTCCTAGTCCAGATCCTAATGTATTAATTCCATATAACCAACCAATACTAGAGGCGGCTTCTTCAACACTATGATTAATGGCTTGAGATAATAAAGGCAGAGATAAACCCATTAATGTTGTCGGAATGAGAAGACTCATGAAAATTATTCCTAACATTAATAGGGGAGATTCAGCTAGATATTGTAATCTGAGAAATAATAAATCATAAAATAGAAAACGACTGGCAACAGCAAAAATCGCAATGGTTAAATTACAAATCCCATAAACTTGAACACATTGACGATGACTGAGGCGATCGCTAAAATTACTACTGATGAGATTTCCGATTCCTAATCCTAGCAAATAAGAGGCAATTATAACAGTAACAGAACGCACATCAGAACCGGAAAATAAGCCTAGCATTCGCTGCCACGCGACTTGATACAGGAGTGCGGTAAAACCAGATACAAAAAATAAGCCAAACAATACTGGCATTACCTGAGGCTTTTTGAGGGTTACAGCCGTAACAGCTTTGGTTTGAGTCTTCACGATGCCCATTAAGTTTTTAAGGTTTGGTATAACTTAATAGGATTAATTTGTCAAGTTGCACTGACTGCCTGTGGGGGCAAACCCATCTTAAAAGACAGTTGGCATCAGCGAAGACGATCTCTTTAGGTCGCTAAAAAGAAAGAGGATAATAACCATCTGTACCAGAATTCTATCCGTTTTTGCCCGTCAACTTCAGGAATAGAAGTAAAATATTGTTAGTTTCTGACAGTTGTTACTTTATTCACCGATACTTAAGCGACGTAAAGCAATTTGTTTACAAATGCCTTCAACTGCTAACGTTAAAGACTGCATTAATTCAGAATTTTCTCTATAATCTGGAGGAGCAATATTGGCAACTCGAACGATTAATATTAATTTTATCTTGTTCTGACCCGTCTTGAGAAGGGTTTTGTTTGTACAAACCAATCCCAATTCCTCCCTGTTGATTCATTACAGAAAAACAAGGAACATCCGATGCACCATCTCCCACATAAATGACCTGCGATAGCGGAATTCAAGGTATCAGGTGCAAGAGTTTCATCAAAATCAAAAACCACCGCAAGGCGATTAACAAAAGGTTTGGTGGCGATAGTCATTCTATGTCGTTTAGAGTTAAATATGCTTTCTATTAACGTTGTCGTCAGAAAGATTTTACAAAGAGGGCGATCGCAGATTTGTTGAACTTTGCAAAGGGGAGAAGGCTAAACTATTTTACTAGCCGTATCAGCCTTGCCCTCTGTTTTCAATTGCTCAAAATCTAGAGTCGTTCGCCATGCCAGATTCTGATAAAAGAAATTATGATTCTTCCCAATCATCAGATTCTGAGAGATTCTCTTCTTCGGATGAAGACGGACGATTGACTTGATTAATCAGCGATAGAATTTGATCGCCTCTTTCTAGTGAGCGATCTTGAATAAACACAATTTCCGGGGTTCGTCGCAGTCGAATGCGTTGACCTAAATAGGAACGGACATACCCTTTAGCGGAACGCAACCCTTCCATGGTTTCTTGACGAGCGGTTTCGCTGCCATAGATACTCACAAAAATTTTGGCGTGTTGTAGGTCTCCAGAGACTTCCACGTCTGTGATGCTGACCATTCCACTGCCAACGCGGTCATCTTTAATATCATGGAGCAATATCTGGCTGACCTCTTTTTTAATTAACGCAGCAATGCGGGACACACGACGACCTGTAGCCATGATGATTACCCCCTTGTATGAACTGATGGAACTGTATTTATGTTATCGTACTGGACGAACACATCGGCTTCCACATCGGGTTGAATCTTAATAATTTACTCAACAATTCGGGGAATGTTATGTTGCTTGGCGATCATAGATAGGAAGTGATGCTGAGTAGGTTATTCTTTTTTTAGTTTTCAAATCATTAGTGTTGGTATGTCAAAAGAGTTTGCAATTCACCAAAAAGTTCGCGTAATGGCTTTACCCCCTTATGTCAAAACGGCTGAACCGATGCCTATTTTACGTCCGGCAAACGTTTTGAAATTAGGGGAAGTCGGTACTATCTTAGACCGTCGTCCTGGGGGATATTGGGGGGTTCGGTTTGATAAGGGGGCGTTTTTGATGGAGAGTCAGTATCTTGAAGCTGTAGAAGAGAAAAACGGATAGAAACTGATCTTCAGATGACGTGATTTAAAATTCGAGCGATAATAGAAGAAAACAGATCGCTCAATCGTTCATCTGAAACAAGGGGTTATGTTGAAGTACATTATTGTCACGTTACTGACTTTAGAATTTATCTTATTCAGCTCAATATTTTTTGCGCCCGTCAATGCAACTGAAAATGAGCAAGGCTTTTATTTATGGGATTATGCTTCGGTGGGCAATACAAAGGTTGTCTGCAAGCAAGTGATGATTCATCCTGAAGATCGTCTTCTTCCAGCAGGAGTAGAGATGCAGCCTGCCTCTATTCAATCTCATATTGTTGAGAATCAATACTGTAAAAATTTAACTCAACCCGCTAAATAATCCACTAAATGGCATGATTTTTCCCTAGAGACGTTACATATAACGTCTCTTCAATCTGTTGCTAAAATTCAATTAGTCTATTTTTTCATAGCGAATATTAATATTGCGTAGGTAACCCAGTTCTACACCTTGTACCACAACCGCCTGACCATTTTCTGCGCCTTCAAATACTAAATTAAAAGTCGTTTCTGTAATGGCAGTATTAATTTCTCGTTCGCTTAATCCTTGTTCAATCAGTTGATTTCGGTAAAATTCAATGGCTTCGTCTAAACTCAGTTCGGTTTGAAAATTAACCGCATCTCCGATTCCAGGCGTAGGACTTGTACTATAATTCGCCGCATCTTCTGGAATGGGAAAATCAATTGATTCTTCAGCTTGGGCTAACAATATAAAGTTATCGTGTTTTAAACTAGACTGCTGAGTCGGGATAAATTGACTATTAACCGTCAGTAACGTTATCCCCAATCCTATTGCTTTGATTAAAATCATTATATTTTCTTTAAAGTCCGGCTCAGTTGATTTCAAAAGCGTTAAAGCGCTTCAAGATCTTCTTCCCCTGTACGAATCCGAATAATTCGTTCAACAGTGGTGATAAAAATCTTTCCATCTCCTATTTTACCCGTCTGAGCCGCAGCAACTAACTGATCGATCACAGCTTGGCAAATCTCATCTTCGACAACAATCTCTAACTTCAGTTTTTGATGAAATTCAATACTATGTTTAACCCCGCGATAGGTCTCTGTTTGTCCTTTTTGGCGACCATATCCTCGGACGTTAGAAACGGTTAAACCAACGATTCCTGCTTCGACTAAAGCGCCAACCACTTGATTAAATTTAGCCGGTCTGACCATTGCTGAGATTTTCTTCATGATAGAGATGCCTCATTACAGTGAAATTTTCTTTTCTGTATCTTTCATAACAGATTTTGGGATCGAACATTAAACTATTTTTCTAACTCTTCGTTCCAGAAATGATATCATTCAGGTACACTCAGTCCTCATCCTCCATCATGGCACGACACAAAGAATTCAATCGTGAAGCGGCTTTGGTTAAAGCAATGGAAACATTCTGGCGGTATGGCTACGAGGGAACATCCATGCAAGATTTGGTGGACAGCATGGGCATTAACCGAGGCAGCTTGTACGATACTTTTAAAGATAAGCGATCGCTATTTTTGGAAGCTGTGGCTTATTATGAGACAACCATTGTTAATCGCCTAATCAAGTCTCTAGAAGCCCCTAGCGCCTCCAAACAGACGATTATTGACTATTTTAATGGTTTAGTCGATCGCATCTTAGCCGACCCAGAACATCGAGGTTGTTTAATCACAAACACTGCTGTTGAACTCTGCGCCCATGACCCGGAGGCAGAGAAGCGAATTCACTCTAATTTCAAACGAATTGAACAGGCGTTTTATCAAGCCTTATCCAGCAGTCAAAGCCGAGGGGAGATTTCTGCCAGTCAAGACGTACACGCCTTGGCGCGTTTCCTCACCTGCAACTTACAAGGACTCCGGGTGATGTCGCGAGTTAATCCTAACCTAGAAACCCTACAGGATGTGGTTCGAGTCACGATCTCAGTATTAAATTAAGAGTCGTTTAATTGAATACTTGACTAATCGTTCCAGAATTGCTACAGTAAGAATAACAAGTAAAGAAGCAGTTGATATCTTTATTTGGAACGTTCATTCAAAAAAAGGAGAAAGCGAATGAATTTAACACAAGAATTACTGCAACTTCAAGAACAATTGAGAACCCGCCAGCCTGAGAATGTTAAAGCGGTAATGAAACAAGCTACTCAGGATTTAATCAATAGTAAAATAGCAGAATCTGCTTTAAAAAAAGGCGATACGATTCCGAACTTCACCCTACCCAATGCGGTTGAAAAACCTGTAGAGAGTCAGTCTTTACTAGAAACGGGCTTATTAGTGATTTCTTTTTATCGAGGCGGATGGTGTCCTTATTGTAACCTTGAGTTGCGAACCTTACAAAAATACTTACCTAAAATCAAAGAACTCGGTGCAAATTTAGTGGCGATTTCTCCTGAAACCCCCGATCATTCTCTCTCTACATCTGAGAAAAATGAATTAACCTTTGAAGTTCTCAGTGATGTTAACAATAAAGTTGCTAAACAGTTCGGTTTAGTCTTCGCATTACCCGAAGAATTGCGTCCGATTTACCAAGAATTTGGAATAGATATTCCTGGCTATAATGGCGATCAAACCTTTGAATTACCCATTCCGGCAACCTATGTTGTCGCCACTGATGGCAGAGTTATTCACAGCTTTGTTAACCCTGACTACACCCAACGCTTAGATCCTGAAGAAATTATTACCCGCTTGCAACAAGTCCCCATTAAGGCTTAATCTAAGTGAAACGGAATTTCTAACAAAAGATTTCTAAATCAAATTAGACTCATTCAGGAGGTAATCATCATGACAGATTCAGTTAAATATATTACATTAACCGAACAGAACTTTGATGCCGAAGTTCTCGATAGCGATAGTCCTGTACTTGTTGATTTTTGGGCACCTTGGTGTGGTCCCTGTCGAGTGATGAATCCGATAGTTCAAGACTTAGCAATGGAATTTGAAAATATAGTCAAAGTGGCTAAGTTGGATATAGATGAGGAGAAAAATGAACAATTAGCAAACGACTATCATATTGAAGCGGTTCCTGCCTTTTTGTTCTTCAAAAATGGTCAAGTCATTCATCGGTTATCAGGTGTTTTTTCCAAAGAAAAACTGACTGATGAAATTAGACAAGTCTTTCAGTTAGAGACAGCAGTCAAACAAGTGGTTTAAACCAATCTAGGGAAGCAGAAATGCTTCCTTTTTTTATCTATATTTTGAGAATTTATAATTTTCGATGATAGTCTTATATAGAACCAGCAACAATATTTTTTAATGATAAAACCTTTAGATAGCAAACTGTTTCCCCTTCCCTAATGATCATTTCTGGGCAATAATGACAGAATGGTGTTTTCTGAGTTTAAACTCACCGTAGCTATCTTTAATCTCTACCTGAAAGCCAATTTTCCCCAGTTCTTCTGCTAAATTTTTTCCCGAATATAATTGTACTTGATGAACTTCTTCTTCTCGTCGATACATTTCTCCCAACTGACGAAAACTAATAATCCGACGAGTTAATTGTTGTTTAATTTTATCTTCTGTTTTCTCAACTAAAACAATCCAATCTTCACCCTCAACAAAATGCTGAGTTTTTCCAATTTCTAATTGTTGCGGTTCTAAAATATCAAAAATAAATAAACCACCCGGAGTTAAAGCTTGATAAATTCGCTGAAAAAGATGACTTAAAGTATGAATAGTATTATCTGCATCAAACAGATAGTTTAAACATTCTCCAATAGAAACAATAACTTGACAAGAAGGAATATCTACTTTTAACAGTGAATTGACTTGAAACGTTGCTTCGGGTACACGTTGACGGGCGATATTAATCATAGCTTCTGAAATATCAATTCCTAAAACCTGATAATTAGCATCAATAAAAGCTTGTGCAGATATTCCACTACCACAGCCTAACTCTACAATTAAACCATTTTTAATATTATATTGATGTAAAATATTTAAAATAGCTGTCGTTGCATTTATTGCATGATCGCTAAATCCGATATCATGAATATAAGCAAGATCTTGTTGATACCCATTATTCATGATTATTCTTACTGAGAATTTCTAACTTGTTCTCGAAATGCTAACGCGGCTTCTAAAGGATTGGTTGAAACGGCATATTCTGCTAAAATTGATAAATCTAAATTGGGTAATAATTCACTATTCTCGGCTAATTCATAATCTTGATCTCGTAAACAAAATACTTCAAACTGATTATTTTTAAAAAACCAAACTTCTCTCACACCTAAACGCTGATAAACTTCGAGTTTATTCAAATAACCACTGGTAATAACCACTTCAATTGCTAAATCTGGATAGTCTTTATCACTCCCAATGCAATAGGACTCATCCGGTTCAGTTCCGCCTCTTTTTTCCTCTTTTCTTAAAGTAGTAGAACCCCAGAGAAAATAGGGTGTTCGGGTTTCTTTAAAATAATCCTCTAGAAGAGAACCAATTCCTGTTTTATTGCGTTCATGACGACGACTGGGCGACATTAACTCTAAGACTCCATCTAAATAGGTAACGCGATATTGGGGACTATCGCCTAAGTAAGCTAATACTGCTTCGTAGTCTTGCCAACTCACACCACTAACCATGCGTCGTTCTTCAGGATCTTCTGCTGATAATTGTACGGGTAGTTCTTTGAGTGAAACCATAACGGTTTGAAACCAATGAGATTGCTATTAGTTTAACATTCCGGTGAAAATAAGAACATGGTATGATGACAGAGAGACTAATTATGTTTTTATAGATAAGGATAATTTGTGATTACTATAAATTTACTTTACAAGGTATTTTATGACTAAGAAGATAAATAATGACAATATAATGAAACCACAATTCGAGTTAGAGGAAGAAGAAAAACAAATAAGAAACGAAAACGTAGATATTCATGAGCCTTTTGATCCAACAAAAATTCGGGTTAATACTCGGCCGGCAACGATTGACTCAGTTATTAAGCGAATTAAATATAATGAAATTAATTTAGCTCCTGATTTTCAACGTTATGCAAATATCTGGGATCATAAAGCTCAGAGTTTATTAATTGAATCTATTTTGATTCGGATTCCTTTGCCAGCCTTTTATATGGATGCTACGAATGAAGATCAATGGTTAGTCATTGATGGATTACAAAGATTGAGTACATTAAAACGATTTATTCATGAAAAGAGTCTACGCCTCACTGGATTAGAATTTTTGACAAATTTAGAGGGAAAATCCTATGATGACTTACCTCGAAATTATCAGCGTAGGATTGATGAAACTTTTTTAAATGTTTATTTGATTGAAAAAGGTACTCCTCCAGAAGTTAAATTCAATATATTTAGACGCATCAATACAGGGGGTGAACCTTTATCAAATCAAGAACTTCGTCATGCTCTAAATCCAGGAAAAGCAACTAAGTTTTTGAAAAACCTTGCAGACTCTCAAGAGTTTAAAAATATTACAAATTTAAGTAGTAAGCGTACAGATAGGATGGACGACCATGAATTTGTTCTTGGCTTCGTTGCATTCATACTTACTCCATATCAAGATTATCCAGCTAAAAAAGGTAGAGATTACTTTCTGAATGAAGCAATGGATAAGATTAATAAATTGGATAGTAAAAAGGAGCAAGAAATAGAAGATAAATTTAAAATGGCTATGAAGGTAGCAATGGATATCTTTGGAGATGATGCTTTCCGAAAACTATCAAAAAAAAGTAAGAGAAAATATCCTATTAATAAAGCTTTGTTTGAAGCATGGTCAGTTACCTTGAGTCAATTAAGTTATCAAGAAATAGAAATACTTAAGCAAAGGAAAGAAATTTTAAAGAATACATTTATTGAATATTTGGATAAAGACAAAGAATTCTTAGATTCTGTTTCACAAGCTGCCAATAAAGTAAACCATAGATTTGTGACGATTGAAAAAATTATTCAGGAAACTTTATCATGATTCATTCCCTTAAGTTAAAAAACTTTAAGCCATTTGCAGATTTACAGCTATCCTTTAAGCCACTAACTCTTCTTTCCGGTTTAAATAGTACTGGAAAATCCTCTATTTTGCAGTCTATCTTATTACTTCGTCAGTCGTATCAACAGCAATTACTCCCTCAAACTGGACTCGCTTTAAATGGTGATTTAGTTAATATTGGTACAGCGCAAGATGCATTATTTGAAGGTGCAACAGAAGATGTAATTGAGTTTCAAGTAATTTTGCAAGATGATATCAAAGGAGTCTGGCGTTTCGACTATAATCGAGAGTCAGATGTTATTTCCACTGTTCCATCTTCAGGTACTATTGAAAAAGTCTATCAAACCAGTTTATTTAATGACACCTTTCATTATCTTCAAGCCGATAGAATTGTTCCTCGTCCATTTTTTGAAACCTCAGATTTTCAAGTTCAACAACATCGCCAATTGGGTAGTCGAGGTGAATATACTGTTGATTTTTTGTATACTTATCAAGATGAAAAGATTCCTAATTCTCAACTTCAACATCCATTAGCCAACTCACTAACTTTAGGAGATCAAGTAGAAGCTTGGATCGGAGAAGTAAGTCCAGGGACACTAATTAAAGTGACCAAGAATCTAAATATGGATTTGATGAGTTTACAATATTCTTATGGGTTAAGTAATCCTTATCGTCCAACAAATACAGGTTTTGGTGTTACCTATACTTTGCCAATTATTGTAGCTGTTTTAGCCTCAAAGCCTGGTACGCTTATTTTAATCGAAAACCCAGAAGCGCATCTTCATCCGAAAGGACAGGCTAAGATGGGAGAATTACTAGCATTAGCTGCAAGTTGTGGCATACAAATTATCATTGAAACTCATAGCGATCATGTATTAAATGGAATTCGACTCGCTGTCCATGATGGCAAACTCAGTCCTAATGATGTTCAATTACATTATTTTCAACGTATAGAAAAAGATGGAATTGCCATGAGTGAAGTAGTCTCACCATCTATTGACCGTAATGGACGAATTGATCAATGGCCAGATGGATTTTTTGATGAATGGGATAATATTTTATATAAATTACTAAAGCCAGCAGAAAAGTAACAAATGTCTCTAGAAGTTGTATTAAACGAATTGTCATTTAATAGTTTAGCGCCAGATATCAACACGGCAAGAGATAGGATGTCTAATTTGATTGAAACTTTAATCTTGATTCAAGATAATGCAAAATCAATTACACCTTATACTCATTATGAATTTCATAGTACTGTACTCGCACCCAATTATTTTCTATATTCCTGGTTACAGGATAAAGCAGTAGATCGAGATACTCAACGTTTCATTCTAACCTTAGCAAATCAACCGTTTACAGAAGATATTAATACTGAAAACTATGAGTTTAGTCATGAAGGAGAAGCAGTTATTGGTTTAGGTGTTGCTTATCTCCTGGATGCACTTTCAATTAGTCTACTTTCAGAAGAGAGATGGAATTGTAGCTTTTTAAGTCTAGATGTGGTAAGAATAGACGAACATGACGAGTTATTGGAAGAAGCCATAGAACTACTTCATGTGAGTTGTAGCAATCATGTTATAGAACATACTGACTGGATTCAGAATTGTATTAGGATAGAAATCCGTGATGGTATAGAACTTTGGGATCGTCAAAAAGATTTATTTCCTAACTTAGAATTTTGTGATGCTGTTCAAAAGCAATTCCACAATATAAAACGTGGGCAAGTTGAGTTAAGATTGGTAAAAGAAGCACTGGTAAACTTAGACAGTTGTTGCCAAAATTGGGCAACTGGATTTTTTAGTACAGAAGGATATTCTCTGGATGTGTCTGGTGAGAGTAAACCAACAATTCAGAAATATGGCAAAGATCGAACCTTTCACTGTCTTGATGGTCAAGACCGTTTATTTGAACAACATATTAAGCTAAAAGTCTGTAACTGGCGAATTCATTTTTTTCCACAAGAAGCTGGTGAAAAGATTATTGTTGGTTATGTGGGTCGTCATCTACCTACAGTCAATTATCCAACTTAATTTTAATAGTTTCTCAATTCGCTACTTCTAACGATTGATATCAATCTACAAACAATTCATTACCATAGTAGAATAGAAAGTCCTGCCATCTCAAGCCGAAGCCGTTTGAGATCTGAAAGTCTTGAGAAGGAGATAAACCGTGGCTGCAACCGTTGAACAACTGATCACCCCTGATATTAACCAACCTGCCCGCTATCTCGGTAACGAAGTCGGGGCAAAGCATAAACCCTGGGAAACTGCCAAAGTTCGCTGGGCGTTAACCTATCCCGAAATTTACGAAGTCGGCGCGTCTAATTTGGGGCATATTATCCTCTACAATATTATCAATGCTCAGCCTCGGCAATTGTGCGATCGCGCTTATTTACCCGCCTCGGACTTAGCTGAAAAATTAAGAAAAACTAATACGCCTTTATTTGCGGTTGAGTCTCGTCGTTTCCTGCAAGAATTTGATATTTTAGGGTTTAGCCTCAGTTATGAATTAGGGGCAACTAATATTCTCGAAATGTTGGACTTGGCGGGTATTCCGTTAACCCGGCAAGAACGTCAAAATAGTGAAAATAATATTGAGTATCCGCTGATTTTTGCTGGGGGACAAACGGCTACTTCTAACCCTGAACCTTATGCTGACTTTTTTGATTTTATTGCATTAGGAGATGGGGAAGAATTATTACCTGAAATTGGCTTAATTATTGAAGAGGGCAAAACTAACAATTTAACCCGAAAAGAACTGTTATTGGACTTAGCCCAAGTGCCGGGGGTGTATGTGCCTCAGTTTTATGACATGGCGGCAGATGGTTCGGTTCATCCCAACCACCCCGATGTACCCAAACGGATTCTGCGGCGGGTAGCTGCCCCAATCCCGGCTTATTCTCTGAAAATGGTTCCTTTCGTCCAAACAGTACATGATAGACTCACAGTGGAAGTGAGACGGGGCTGCACGCGGGGGTGTCGCTTCTGTCAACCGGGGATGTTAACTCGTCCGGCGCGGGATGTTGAACCCGAACAGATTGTTGATACGATTGAAAAAGGAATGCAAGAAACGGGATATAATGAGTTTTCTTTATTATCCTTAAGTTGTTCTGATTATCTGGCATTACCTGCTGTTGGACTGGAAATTAAGAACCGTCTTAAAGATAAGAATGTATCCCTTTCTTTACCCAGTCAACGGGTGGATCGGTTTGATGAAAATATCGCAAATATTATTGGTGGAACTCGTAAAAGTAGTTTAACCTTTGCCCCGGAAGCGGGTACACAACGGATGCGGGATATTATCAATAAAGGCTTAACTAACGAGGAATTATTACGCGGGGTTAAAACAGCATACGAACAAGGTTGGGATAAAGTTAAGCTGTATTTTATGATTGGTTTACCCGGTGAAACGGATGCTGATGTATTAGGTATTGCTGAAACAGTTCGCTGGTTGCAACGGGAATGTAATGCCTCTAAACGCAAACGTTTAAGTGTGACGTTAACCATTTCTAATTTTACGCCAAAACCCCATACGCCGTTTCAATGGCATTCGGTTTCTACTTCAGAATTTAAGCGCAAACAACGACTGCTGAGAGATGTCTTTTATCAGATGCGCGGCGTGAAAGCCAACTTCACTGATGTCCGTATTTCTGCTATGGAAGACTTTGTCGGAAGAGGCGATCGCCGTTTAGCGCCAGTTGTCCGTCGCGCCTGGGAATTAGGGGCAGGAATGGATGCTTGGTGGGAAAGTTTAGATCGGGCATTTTCGGCTTGGACACAGGCTATTGAAGAAGTGGGTTTAAATTGGAAATATCGCCAAGTTGAACAAGGCGAATGGAATATTATGGATACTCCGAATAATGCCGCTGTTTTAGATCAGCCGTTGCCTTGGGATCATATGGATACGGGGATTGATAAAAACTGGTTAAAAACCGATTTACAAAAAGCATTATTAACAGCAACTGTTCCTGACTGTGCCTTTGAAGGATGTTCTCATTGTGGCATTTGTGGTGTTGACTTTGGTCATAATATTGTGGTGAAACCGCCAGAAATTCCTCAATTTGCGGGTAACTTTATTCCAGAGTCTAAACGAGTGCAACGGATTAGAATTTGGTTTGGTAAAACGGGGGATATGGCATTAGTCGGACATTTAGATTTAATGAAACTATTTGATCGGGTGGTTCGTCGCACATCCTTACCCATTTCTTTTACCGGGGGATACAATCCTAAACCGCGAATTTCTTCCGCCAATGCCTTGCCACTGGGGGCGACCAGTTCTGGAGAAATTATGGATTTTGATCTCACTGACTACATTGAGGAAACTGAATTTAAAGAAAAATTAGCAGCCGCTTTACCCGAAACTCTACCGATATATCAGGCAAAAATCGTTAATCTTAAATCCGATCCCTTATCTGTCTTGGCTGAAAAAGCTGCCTATAAACTTTGGATTAAATCTGAAAATTATGCAACATCAGAACAATGGAAAACCTGGATTGAAGAGATTCTGAATAGCGGTGAAATCCTATTAGAAAAAAAGACAAAATCTGGAAAAATAAGAAGTTTAAATTTACGCGAACAATTGTTTAAACTCGAACTTGTTTCTACTCCAGAACTTACCCCGGTTTCCTGGGTCTCAAATTCTGATGAAGCAGTCGTCATTTATTATGTTGGCGGCTTCAAAAATGATGGGACACAACTGCGTCCCGAACAAATTATCTATATGTTAGAACAAGTCAGTCAAAAGTCATTTGAATTGTTACATATTCATCGTCAAATGATTGATATTTCTCACGCCTTAGAAGCCTCAGTTTAAAAAATATTAAAAGGTGCGTCAAAACATCACCCATTCATAATCATAGAGAAATTAAAAATGTGACGCACCCTACCCAGACTTTAGAATAATCACAAAATATGACGCACCCTACTACTCGTTTGAATTGTTACATATTCATCGTCAAATGATTGATATTTCTCACGCCTTAGAAACCTCGGTTTAGAAAATATCAAAAGGTGCGTCGAACTTTCACAATTAATAACTTGAGAACAATCAAAAAAGCTGACGCATCTTACTATTTGTTATATATAATGAATGGTGAGATCCTCGTGAGGGCGAAACCTCTAGTTCTTCAGGCGATGTAACATTTAACCTGGCTTTAACTTGAAAATCAGTTTAAATTAACCTTGCTATTCTATTGTGCATGAGGTGTATGTCTTAAATATTTCTAGTTAAAAGGATCTTGTTCTGTGGTTTTCTTAAAAATAAGTTTACAGAAGGCTGTGACCGCTTCTGTGGCGGCTGTAGCCTTAACTGTTGGTACAATTGGTGAAGCAGTAGCCCAAACCCTCAGTGGCGCAGGCGCTTCCTTCCCTCGTCCGTTATATGAACGCTATTTTTCAGAATTTAGAAAAGAAACAGGTATCACTGTTAACTACAACTCCATCGGTAGTGGCGGCGGAATTAGACAATTTATCGCTGATAGTGTAGACTTCGCAGGCACAGATGCACCTCCTAAAAGCGGTGAAATTGGCCAGATGCCAAATGGTATGATTATGGTTCCCACAGCCGGGGGTGCGGTAGCGGTGGCTTACAATATCTCTGGCGTGAATAACTTACAACTGTCTCGGGAGATGTTAGGTAAAATCTTTGCCGGAGAAGTGACTAACTGGAATCAAGTTAATTCTAGCCTCCCCAGCAAGACGATCAGAGTGGCTGTGCGTGCAGACAGTAGCGGTACAACCTTTATCTTTACCCGTCACCTCAGCGCGATTAGCCCCAGCTTTAAGAGTAAAGTCGGCGCAGATAAAGCCCCTAACTGGCCGGGTGGGTTCTTAAGTGGCCCCAGAAATGATGGGGTTGCAGCCTTAATTAAGCAAACTGACGGTTCTATTGGTTACGTTCAAGATACCTATGCGCGTCAGAACAATATCCCCACGGCAAAAATTCAAAACAAAGCCGGTCAGTATGTTGATCCCAGCTTACAAGCCGCCAACCAAGCGATGGCATCTGTTCAGTTTGATAGCAACTTTAACACCACCAATATTCAAGATCCGCCTCAAGGATATCCGATTGTCGGTGTAACCTGGTTACTGATTAAGAAAAGCTACGAAGATCAAGCCACTGCTGATACAATCAAAAAAATGGTGAGCTGGATTCTAACCAAAGGCCAGAGCATTAATAGTCAGCTTGAGTACACTCAAATTCCTCAATCTGTCGCTCAGCAAGCCAATCAAGCCGTCAGTGGTAATGTAGCAGCACGTTAGGGAGTGCTTCAACCTCAGTACCTCCCCTGTCACAGCAGAGGTACTGTAAAAATAGATTAATCAGCAGAGCATGACACAGTTGTCAAAACCTTCTGGGTTTCCTGACCCCAAATCTGGGAAACCAGTGATTGAGATTAACCAAGGGCCGGGTGAGATCAACTGGCTGGAGTCAACCTTCTATTTCTTCACTTGGGGATTTGCGTTGGCTTCGGCTGGGGTTTTATTTTGGATTTGTTTAATTGTCTACAAAGACGCTCAACCGGCTATCAGCGAATATGGTTTATCCTTTATTTTTAGCCGGGAATGGAATGTTGGTAATTTAGTATTTGGTGCTTTGCCCTTCGTTTATGGCACGTTGGTGACTTCTGCCCTGGCTTTACTGTTGGCTGTTCCCATGGGGTTAGCGGTTGCGATTGTCACCAGTGAAGATTTTCTGCCGCCGTGGGTGCGATCGCCCATTGCGTTTCTGATAGAACTGATTGCTGCTATTCCCAGTGTAATTGTCGGGTTATGGGGGATTTTTGTATTTGTTCCCTTTCTATTACCTTTCCAAAATGCATTATTTAAATACTTGGGTGGTATTCCCCTATTCAGCACTGAACCCTTTGGCTTTGGGATGCTGTCGGCCGGAATGGTACTATCAATTATGATTTTACCAACGATGGCGGCGATTAGTCGAGATGTGCTGACGGCGGTTCCTCCAGACTTACGCAGTGCATCAATGTCTTTGGGGGCAACTCGCTGGGAAACCATTTGTTTAATTCTACTACCCACAGCGGGATCGGGAATTTTAGGGGCTGCAATTTTATCCCTGGGACGAGCCTTAGGAGAAACGATGGCTGTGACAATGGTGATCGGAAATTCTATCCAAATTAGCCCATCTCTGTTAGCGCCTGGATACACCATTCCGGCTGTTTTAGCCAATCAGTTTGCCGAAGCCTTGGATAAATTACACGTCGGATCATTAATGTATCTGGCGTTAGTTTTATTTGCCATTACGCTGATCGTTAATGCGACTGCGACTGTATTTGTGCAACTCATTAGTAAAAAAGCGATCGGACGTTAATCCTCAATCCTTTCTCCCTATCCCATTATGAACAGCGATCAAAACTTAGAGCAAGAACTGCATCAACCCCTGTCTTTTGTCCGCACCGGGTTTAGCCGAGGAATGACCGTATTGGCGTTTGCATTAACTGCGATCGCGCTGCTGCCGCTATTATCTATTGTGGTTGAAATTGTCCGTCAAGGGATTGGACAACTGAGTTGGGAAAGTCTGGTGTCCTTACCCGCACCTGTGGGGATGGAAGATGAACCCAATGGTTTTGCTAATGCTATTGTCGGTACAATGGTGATGGTGGGTATTGCGGCTTTAATTAGTGTCCCCTTTGGGGTGATGACTGGGATCTTTTTATCAGAAGTCGGTAAAACTCGAGCCATTAGCCAGGTGATTCGATTTATTATTGTAATTCTGAGTAGTGTTCCTTCTGTAATTATCGGGGTGTTTGCTTACGGTGTAATTGTCCTGACGACTAAGCAATTTTCAGCCCTGGCGGGGGGATTTGCTTTAAGTATGATTATGTTGCCGATTGTGGCATTAACCACCGAAGAATCCTTAAAATTAGTCCCGCAATCTTACCGTTTAGCATCCGCTGCCCTGGGTGGAGCGCCATTTCAAGGTATATTTAAGATTATTATTCCAACGGCTTTACCAGCTATCACAACGGGTGTTTTACTGGCAGTCGCGCGGGCGGCGGGGGAAACCGCACCTTTGATGTTTACGGCATTATTTAGTCAATTTTGGCCGGATGGGCTGATGAGTCCGACTCCTTCAATGCCTGTATTGATTTACACTTATGCTAGTTCTCCGTTTAAAGAACAAAATCAAATGGCGTGGACAGCGGCTTTAGTGCTACTGATTATGGTTCTAATTGTTAGTATTCTCTCGCGGATTGTGACTCGTAAAAAGTTGAAAGCGTAAAGTATTTTCTATCTGTTCTATTTATTAAAAACATATTATTCTTAACTTTAATAATGTTTGATAAAATTAACAATAACGTTCCCATCGAAACTTTAGATTCAGCTCAAGTTCAGCCCGCAATCGAAGTTAGAGATTTAAGTTTTTATTACGGAACTCATAAAGTTTTAGACCATGTTTCGATGAATATTTATCCCAATCAGGTGACTGCGATGATTGGGCCGTCGGGTTGTGGGAAATCCACCTTTCTTAAAGCGCTTAACCGCATTGCTGAATTAGAAGGAGTTGTTCGTGTCACCGGAAGCGTTGAATTATTCGGCCAAAATATCTACAGTCAGCGCGTTAATATTAACCGCCTTCGTCGTCAAATTGGTATGGTTTTTCAGCGCCCGAATCCGTTTCCTAATAGCATTTATGATAATGTGGCTTATGGCATTCGACTCATGGGCGGCAAGAACCGAGTCGAACTTGATGAAGCAGTGGAAAGGGCGCTGAAGAATGCGGCGTTGTGGGATGAGGTGAAAGACAAACTCAAACAGTCTGCTTTAGGGTTATCGGGGGGTCAACAGCAACGACTTTGTATCGCCCGCGCTTTAGCAGTACAGCCGAAAGTATTATTAATGGATGAACCGTGTTCGGCTTTAGACCCGATTTCTACCATAAAAATTGAGGAATTAATTTATCAACTCAGTGAACATTTAACGATTGTGATTGTGACGCACAATATGCAGCAAGCCTCGAGGGTGTCTAACTATACCGCCTTTTTCAATACAGATGAAAGCCGTATTGGTCATATGGTGGAATTTGGTTCAACCACACAAATGTTCCAAAGCCCAACCCAAGCCAGTACACAAGATTATATTACGGGTCGCTTTGGTTAATCACTCTCAGAATTTAATATTACGCTGGAGCAGAACAGATCAGAATATAAATTTTTTGAGTAGATCGTTACCAGAATCAACCGCCAAGGTACAATCTGATCTGAGATCTTGTTGTACAAATTGCATCATCAATCATTATGTCTGCTCCTCCTCTGACCCTTAACTTAATTCAAGGTTCTGTTTCTCTACGTTTTACAAAAGAAGCGGCGCAGGATTTAAAGGCAACTTTAACAGAATTGATGGATAAACTCAAAGTCGTTGCAGCCCGGACGACTCCAGGGAAGCCGACCCCCCAAAAACCTGTAGAATATCAATACATGGGCGATGTTTTCCTGGAAGTGTTCTGCAATCCCAATATTTGGCCCAGTCCCTTTGCGGCTAAAGTCTTAGTGACGGTACGCGATGATCGAATTAAAGTCAATAGCGAAGCTGAACTCACCCGCATCTTAGAAGATGTCAATCAATATCTAGAACAAGTTTAACGGCGTTAATCGTGGAAATGATATCCTATCAACGTTAGTTAGAATCTATCTGGTATCATCCGCCGCCTAGTCAATGCCTATTTACCCCCCATGAACCCTAAGTGGTAAATTCCGTATCGTTTTCTGTAAAACATAGTGTTAGAATAAGAACTCAAACGGTCAACGATATCGTTGTCAATTCTATATTCCTAACTTCTAATTTAATTCTTAGCTCTCATGAATGTTGACAATTTGACTCAAATCCTTCAAACAGGATTCCGTGTTACCCTGGGTGCAACCTCCTCTTTGGTTGAAATGTTGCAAGATGCTCAAAAACGAAACGAGAATTTAGAAAAAGTCCAATCTGAACTGAGTCAACTCGCCGAGGAATGGGCTGCTAAAGGCGAAATCACTGAACATGAAGCCCGTCGATTTATTGAATCTTTGATGAATCAACAATCTGGCGGTTTTACTCGCCCGACTGAACCGACTTCCCCCTCATCAGTTCAAGTCACAACCCCGTCTAGCCCGACTACGCCTGACGCGGGTTCGGTTGCAGAAATTCAAGACTTAACTAAAGAAATTGCCGATCTTCGTTCTGATTTAGAAAACTTAAAAGATTGATCTTCTACTGAAATTGCTCACCTTAACCTCTAAATTAAATAGAGTGAGGTCGGGTGAGCAAGTCAATAAGTATGTGATAATTGTTATCTTTGGTATCTGAGCGGTTTTTGTTTAATTGAGATTGGCTAAATTGAAATTTAACCTGATTTTAAATTGAGTTTAGCGTAACACTTAAATTGTGTTATCGTACTTTTTATCTTTACGGAATAGATGAACTGAGTTGCACTGAATCTGTTAGGTAGATGTGATGCGGATAGTAATCAACAACTACTCCCCCGTAATAGAGAGAATCGCTAATTCCTCGACTCCGTTAAGTTCTTCCTACTCGGTGCAACCCAATCCACTATAGGAGTTGTGTTGAGTTTCAACGGTAGAATACATAAACTTTGAACAATTTAAACTTCTATTAGGAAGTTATCAGCAAATGGGATTAGTCATTGTCCCACTTTTCACAACCAATTAAGTCTCCAATGCGATCTCGTAGTAGATAATCACAATCTTCTAACTCCTCTTCAACACCAACCCAGTCACGAGCTGGAATGTATTGACAAAGTGTATAAATGGGTTGTTGACGGCTGATCACTCCTTTGCTAACGAGTTCACGCGCTTCGTCACGGATAATATCTAGTGAGTATTGGACAGTGGTGTAAGTCATAATTCGCCCTCTTGGCGTATTTGCCTATGGTGTTTTTGGCATCAGTATCTTATGATACTCGAAAAATCTGGATTAGGGAAGGGTTTTTGTCAGTATAAGTGAATACAATTTCACCTATCTTTTGTATAACAAAATGTGACAGCTTTTAGTATTCCCAACTTTTACCCAAAAGTTGACAAAAGTGTTATATAATTTGTATGGATTATTAGGACTTTTCAGTAAACAATCCTACAAAAGTTGACTGAAAGGCCAAAAAAGAGAGATTAAAAGCAAGCTGAGATACTGATGCTAATTTTTATGAACAGCTTGTTTTATTGCGAACTCATTTTTAGAGTTGAGGGAAAAAGTTGGCCAGAAGCCAATATAAGTAGATCTTAATTTTCCTCCTAGAACTAAAGACTCAACAAAATTCTTATAGTAATGTCCTAGACTTCTGGAATCTAACCTGATTTAAAAGCATCAGGCAGTTCGGGGGGAAGATTAGGCATGAATTGCCCTAGGCTATATAACTTACCATAGATCGCTACAACCTGCAATTGTACTTTTGTTAATAAATTTTTAAGGCCGATTGTAGCCACTTTTATTATCCTGTATTTTTAGTGTAATGATGAGGGCGTTGTCCCTCAACTCAGGCAGCGCGTAGGAGAGTCGGTGTAGCGTGAAGGTGTTTAAACATCATCTGAGTGTAGCCGTTTTATTGATTCAATCGCGATCGCGCAGCAAAATCTGTACCGATTCATTGAGCCGCCTAGCCGCCAGAATACTCCAACAGGCTGTCTTAATTTTCTGAGTTTGTTATAACAGATCTATCTCCGCGCTGTTAATCTTGAGTTGAGTAGGGCCAAGAGAAAAATTTTTATCTTCCAGACTCGGTTCAAATATGAGAAAATTTTCATAACCCTTGCATCTCTACTGAATTATGCTCAAAATATTGAAAGGGGTATTACCCCATAATTTATATCCGATCTCAATTTCAGTAGAGCACATTCGATTCAATTAACTTTTTTTAATTGTAGTAGAGCGATTCAGTGGGAAGATCAACACAACAACAGTTTCAAACTCGAGCAGAAAGATTAATCTTTAAGGGAAAATTATTCCCCAAGGGTAAATCTTTGCCAAGAACAGTGTTTTGATACTCAATTTGCTCACATCTAACCTCTTAGAGTAAAAGATGTCGATTCGTCTAACCCCTAAGCAGATCGCTTCTCGAACATCTATGGCTGCTGACCCTTCTCAAAACTCATTCTCTTCTCAAGAGCTTCAGCACAAATTTAGCGAAGTCTCACCGTTGAACCATTATTCTTCTCGTCTGACTCGACGAAATCAACCCAATGCCGATCGCACGAAGCTGCATCAAATCACGAATTGGGGATATTGGGTTTCGGTGGGGTTAGGCTTAATGGGTGCAGTAGCAGGTGTGGGAGTCGGCTACTATAGCCGGGTTTATCACTTTGAGCAACTGACGGTAGCAGAGATGCAGACCGATCGGCTCACCCGCTTAAGAACAGCCACCCTACAAGCTGAAATTTATCGTTTGCGTTTGGCAGATACCCCAACGGATGGTCAGCAATGGCATCTTGAACGAACCTCCCTGGAAAATCATGTCCTCGAAGCGAGAAAGTTAATTGATGAAATTCAAGCTCAAGTTAATCAGTATTTACCCAGCGAGGAGATTGATTTAGAAGCGTTACAGAACGTATTTCAGAACTATATTAGTTTAGTTGAAAGCTATTTACAAGATCAAAACATCGAGATTGAAGCGACAAATTCAGAGCGCAATTTACCACTGTCTAAAGGTCAGTCTCAAGCGATACAAACCGCCAATGCTGCTTTTCTGCAATCTTTACAACAGTTAAATCAAGAAATTACAACGCTGCTCAAGGAAGTTAAACAACAACAATTGCAAGGACAACTCAATCTAGAACAAGGAGAAAAACTCGGACAATGGATCGCCGGATTGAGTCTTCTATTGTCTATGATTTTAGTGGGAATTGTCAGCTTTACTGTGACCAAAACTTTGTCGGCTCCCCTCAATCAATTGACGCAAAAAGTTCAGCAAATGGCTCGAGAATTAAATTTAGAATGGCGATCGCCAACGGAACATAAACCGGCTGAAATTCATACTCTCGCTAGCGCACTTGATGATTCATTCGATCAAGTCACTCAACACATCCAACAGCTTCAACAAGCGAAAACAACCGCAGATCAAGCCAGTGTTGCTAAAAGTCAATTTTTAGCGAATATGAGTCATGAATTACGAACGCCTTTAAATGCCATTTTAGGGTATAGCGAGATGTTATGTGATGATGCTGAAGATCTAGGTCAGACAGAGATGATCGAAGATTTGAAAATGATTAATACAGCGGGAAGACATTTACTGTCTTTGATTAATGATATTTTAGATCTTTCTAAAATTGAAGCTGGGAGAATGAATATATACCCAGAAACGTTTAACTTAAAACAGTTAATTGATCATATTGTGGCAACGGTTAAACCGCTGATGTCTCAGAATGAAAACACTTTAGAAGTGAATTATCACTTTCCTCAAGAGACGATACACACTGACTCGACCAAAGTAAAGCAAGTGTTATTAAATTTGCTGAGTAATGCCGCTAAATTTACTCAGAAAGGACAAATTACTTTAACCGTTTATTTAGATTCAAGTCAAACTTCAGCCGAGAGTCAGGCTTGGATTTATTTTGTTGTTCAAGATACAGGAATTGGAATGTCTCCCCAACAACAACAACGAGTGTTTGAAGCATTTATTCAAGCCGATTCTACCACACCTAATCGTTATGGCGGAACAGGTTTAGGACTAGCAATTAGTCGTCATTTTTGTCGGCTGATGGGGGGTGAATTAACCTTAGCTGATAGTCAAACAGGTAAAGGATCGCGGTTTAAAATGCGTTTACCGATGACAATACAACGCTCGACGGACTCTCTTACCCCTTGCTATGAGTTAGCCGAAACATAAGCCTATGACAGATTCTTTAGGGTTAACTGAATTTGTTCAGGGGTATGCAAACAGCTTAAGAAGAAGCGTAAACGAGCGGCATCATAGGGAACAGAGGGGTAAACCATCGGCTGAACATTAATTCCTACCTGTAAAAGTCGCTGAGAGAGTTGAACGGCTTTAGCGGGTTCTCCCACAATGATAGGGATAATAGGAGAGTTTTGACTCTTGCCTGTATTTAATCCTTTTTGCTGTGCTAAATTGAGGAAGTATTGCGATCGCGCTTTGAGTTGAGTGACTCGGTGTGGTTCATCTTTTAACAGTTGTAAAGCCGCCAGGGAAGCCGCTGTATTAGCCGGAGACATCCCCACACTAAAAACAAAACCGGGCGCGGTATATTTGAGGTATTCAATTAATTCTTTGCACCCCGCAATATAACCGCCACAACTGGCTAAAGATGTACTCAAAGTTCCCATCCAAATATCCACATCCTGGGGATTAATATTAAAGTATTCACTAATGCCTCGTCCATGAGTACCTAAAACGCCGATAGAATGGGCTTCATCTACCATTAACCAGGCTTTGTAATGCTGTTTAATTTGAATAATTTCCGGTAAGTTAGCAATATCTCCATCAGCGCTATAAATCCCTTCAATTGCAATTAAAACCTTTTCATATTGATGACGATATTGATTTAGAAGTTGTTCTAATGCTGGGTAATTATTATGAGGAAATTCCATCTGCGTTGCACCCGATAATTTGCAGCCTTCTCGGATACTATTATGTGCCGCCGCATCACAAATCACTAAATCTTTTTCACCCAATAAATAACCAATAGTCATAACATTAGTGGCATGGCCGCCAATAAAAACAATGCAATCTTCTGTTCCAATAAAATCAGCTATTTCTTGTTATAATTGACGATTAATTGGACGTTCTCCAGATAACACTCGACTGGCATAAACAGAAGTTCCGTATTCGTTAATCGCTGCTTGTGCCGCTTGATTAATAATAGGATGACCGGATAACCCTAAATAGTTGTAACCGGAATAATGAATCAGTTCTCGACCTTCAAATATAATTGTATTTTTAGCAGTTCCTTGATACAGATTTAAAAAGGGATTTCCTAACGCCTCTGCCCGTTCTAAATCTTGTTTGAGATTCACATACTCTTTCATCTGGTTAAATTGATAAAATTCAGGATTAGTTATTTTTTCTTGATTATTCGTTATTTGTAATATATTTTTTCCCTATTATTAAGGCATCATTTTTATTATTATTTTATTAATAGAGTTGGTTATTTTTGAGTTATTTTGTATTTCTGTTTCTGATGAAGAATGACTAACAACCCATGACGAATCTGACGAACCCGCTAAATAATTTGCTAACGCTTCAACGGTTGGATAATCAAAAGCTAAAGTTAAAGGAATTGAGCAATTTAAACTAGATTCTAAGCTATTTTTTAGTTCTGTTGCCATTAAAGAATCCATCCCTAAATCAGCAAAGTTTTCCTGGGGTGTAATCGCATCAGAAGAAGAAAATCCTAATACTTTCGCCACTTTAGCGCGAATATATTCAATTAAAGAGTCTTGAGTAAATTGAGAATTATTATAAGGTTAATTTTGAATTCTATCTGTTTTTTCTGTATTATTATCTCGAATTTATGAATAATTTATAGTGTTTTGAATTGGCTTAAATAGAGAATTATTTTTATCTCCGGGTAATTGTTCTAAAAACTTCACCCAATTGACTGGAAAAATACTAACCTGCGGGGTATTTTGATTTAAAAATTGAGATAAAATAGTTAATCCTTGATTGGGTTCAATTGTTCTTAAACCTTGACTGCTTAAACGGGAACGTTCGGCTGAATTTAAATGAGCCGCCATGCCAATTTCCCACAGTCCCCAATTGATGCTTAAACCCGGTAGTCCTTGAGATTGACGGTAATGCATTAACCCATCTAAAAAGGCATTAGCAGCAGCATAATTTCCTTGACCAGCAGAACCTAATGCAGCAGCAATTGAAGAAAAACAGATAAAAAAGTCAAGGTTTAATGTTGGGTTTTTTCGTGTAAATACTATGCCCCTAATACTTTTGGTTTCATCACTTGCCAAAACTGTTGCCAACTCATTTGCGCTAAAATACCATCATCTAAAATCCCGGCGGCATGAATAATTCCTTTGAGATTTTCAGAATTTGCGATAATCTTTTTAACGGCTTCTTCATCACTAATATCCCCTTGGATAATTTCAACAGTTATGCCCGTTTGTTCTAATTTTTATATTGTTTATTTTGCTAACTTAGAGGGAGAACGACGACCGACCATAATTAAATGTTTAGCATCTTTTTCTTCGACTAACCAGCGGGCAACTTGTAAACCTAATGCTCCCAAACTCCCTGTAATTAAGTCTGATGAAAAGTAATAATTGTTGCCTACTCATTATACCATAACGGTTGAATGCCCAATAAAGCCCCCATTAAGCTATAAAATAATTTGGGTTTTTGATGATATTTTTTAAACAGTAAATAAGCAATCAAAGTTGTAAGATCAGGTAAGGCACTACGAAGACTTAAATTACTATTGCCAGGGGCGGCAATTTCCCAAATGGGTAAGTAATGATTTAAATCAAAAGAAATTGCAATAATAATAGCAGACCCAATAATAGCATTTCGCCATTTATAACCTAGGGTAAAAAACAAGGTTCCTAAACTAATAAAATGAAACGTTAATGCTAAAAAGGTTGTACTAAACCGAGAGGCGGCAAAATTTCCTCCACAAATAAATGTAATAATTGCATTAATGTATGTTGTTCCTAACCCAAGATAGGGATTAAAGTCCCGTCCCGGTTGTTCTCCAGCGAAGATCCGATGGATAGCATTAAAGGTTTGAAAAGCACCGTTATAAGGCTTATAATCTAGGTTTAAACTATGATATTGAGCTGCAATTAATATAATTAAAAGAACCGATGTGATGGCAATAAGAGTTAAAGTATTGAATATGTTTTAGTTTTAAATTTTCATTTTTAGGCGAATATAATTGATGCAATAAAGCTTTTAATAACGTTTTAAATACCCCTAAAATTTCCCGAATGGGACTAATTTTTGTTAGCACTTCCCCTTGCTTGGGATAACACAGAGTTACAGGTAATTCAGTGATTTTATACCTTAAACAAGCGGCTCGAATCGCGAGATAATAATGTAATTCATAACCTCAAAATACATCTCGAAACGGTGCAACTTTAGGGTCAACTAATAATTGACGGCTATAGCCGCGAAATCCATTCGTTGTATCTGTATAAGCAAAACTAGAAGCCCTAGAAATTAAGGGTGCATGAATTAATTTTCTTGCCCAATATCGTAGCCAAGGTGTGTTTATTGCTTGTCCGCCGGGAATAAATCGTGAACCTTGAATATGATCGTATTTTTGTAAATTATTGGCAAATATTGGAATAGCCCTAGGGTCATCTTTATTATTACCATCAATTGTAATAATTCCTTCGTATCCTTCTTGCAAAGCATAGGCAAATGCCATCCGCATTTGAGCGCTTAATTTTCCGTTTCCTTGTTTTGTTAATAAAGTTCGCACGCCAACAGAACGGATAAAATCTAATGCTAAAGCGCCGTCTGTACTCCCGCCATCGGCAATAATAATATCAATATTCTGAGCAATATTCTGCATTTTTTGTAGTTGTGTTTGAATCTTTTTACCTTCATTTAAGACAAAAATACAAATACAATATAAACTACGCTTGGGAGCAACCTGTTCAATGTGATATTCAAAAACCTCCCAAGATAGAGGTTTGAGGTGTGAAGACATATTCTCGATAACGATATGCTTTCAGATTGGGGGCATTATACCAATAATCGGCGATCATACCTCTAAGACAATCTTAAGTAATCGGTTAGTCTCTGATGAAACAAGCTATTTTATTACTTTATACTGAAGAGAGTGATTTTTTAATATAAAATTTATAAATCTTACTGACATCATGAATGAACAAATAGTAAAGACGTAGCTTGCTACGCCTCTAAACTATTGCCTTAAGAGGCATTATTTTTTATAGAATTGTATTGTGTCACTCAATAGATGAAATCAACTTAACTTTTGTGTAGACTAATCAACTCGCAATAACAGGCGTAATAGAAACGGAATATGATCGAGACGTGACTTGAGTGAAGTGAAGTGTTTTTGGCTGAAAATTTTAGAGAATGATAAAATTTTGAAGTCAACACTTTGAAGTTAAACTTAAAACGCTGGCACAGGTTCTAAGTTATAGCTTTTTTTTTCGACAAGCTTTGATTGAATTTGTGCTAAAAAATCTTTCTGATCAATCACAGGCTTTGGAATAAATCCATCAGCACCACTACGGCTGAGATAATATTCTCTATCCCAAGCACTCCCATGAGCAGTGACTAAAATCACAGGCAGATTTGCTGTTTTTGGATTCGCTTTTAACATTTGAGTAATTCTAATGCCATCAATAGCTTCACCTTTGTAGTAACTATTGGTTAAAGAAATATCCATCAAAATTAGGTCGGCTTGTTGAGAATCTGCCAGTTGCAGTACCATCTCAACATCCTCAGTGTGTTTCGCCACAAACCCACCCCGTTTCGTCAGAATACGTTCAAATACCTTCCAATTAATTTCATTATCTTCAACAACTAACACCGTTTTCATAAGCGATCCACCCTCCCGATGATGAGATTGATAGGATATCTACTTCTTAAGTGTGAAGGATTTTCTGCCCCTCGTCGATAGGGATAAGTTCAGGAATTTAGGGATTTGCTTTCCCCAGTACTATAAAAAAGATAGAAAAGTTCAGGAGCACTGATAATCATCACGATGATTAGCTTAAAAATATGCTGCTATTGGCTCAGCAATTGCCCTCGGCTCTCCAAGGGCTAACCCTTGAATACCCTACTCTGTAGGATTTACTCCTGAATCCAAACTTGATCCCAACCCTCACCACCTGTTTCTACACCACACAAGTGACTCCGAGCCTCTAAGATTAATGCCTCTTTTCGATACAATTTTAAGTGAACTTCAGCTTGCATTGTATCTTGACAAAAGAAAATTAAACCTTGCTGTGTTGGCGCTTTTAAACGAGTTCCGGGTTGATCTGTTGTGGCGGTTAACGAGACGCTGTACTCGGAATTAAACGCCTGCATTTGCCAATTTCCCCAAGGGTGAATTTGCCATTGCACCGTGGAATTCCAGGGGACAAATTCATAAAATTGACCCTGATAATGAATTCCCACCATTGCCACCGACTCCATCAGTCCTAACACTTCCCGTCGTCCACCGCCCGCAGTCAGGGCTAAATTCGCCTCAGACTCAAAGCAGTTACAATTGACCCAAAACCACTTTTCTGGGAAAGCACCGCCCCAGTTTTTCTCGCTATAAGCCGGAGCATCAACAAATTCATAGCGTTCGCGCAGCGTGGCGTTAGCCGTATCGCTGCCCCATTCAATCCAACCCGTTGCTAAACCATGAGCCATGAGGATTTGCCAACCCGGTTCAAAAATGGGCAGAAAAGATAACCACCCGGCAGTAGATTGTTGAGGTTGTCCTAAGCTACCCCAGCCATAAATCGGTTGAATCGAATATTGCCAGCGACAATCTATTTGGGTTTGATCATCATGTAAACTCCCTTGATGCCACGTATCAGTCGCCTGATAACCTTGGGTGATAGATTGTTCAAACAACACAGGATCAAGATAAGTTGGGGTAGAATTTAACTGGGTTTGACCCCAATGTCCGAGTGCCAGAGTATTCGGATCTGCCCAAAATTGGGTAACATCCGGAAACAGTTGACACAGATATTCATCATTGGGCCCTAAAATTTGTGCTCCACCACCACTATAGGGTTTTCCACCGATAGGATCTTCAATGGAATACATGTAGGCAAAAGTCTGGCGGGGTTGCGGTAAGGTAACGCGGTAATACCATCCCTCAAAAAAACGCCCTTGACTACCATTCCAGTGATAGCCGCTATGAGGAGTTTGTAGAGGTGGCGCTGGGGGTCGTAGCATTATAATAGTAAAGTTGAGTTGATTATGGCGCTACGCGATCTTAGAACAGATAACAGGCAACAAGCAAGTTAACGCTTAACTTCTAATAACTTCTAATGGTTTGCGATTTCCCCTGCCGATATTGGCTTCAATTACACTCCAACCGCTCAAGCAATTCGTGGAGAGCGTCAACTCTACAGTATGATGATGTAGATGTAACAGTGTAGGGGAACTCCAGTAAGGATGCTTAACTCCCAAGAGTCAGTTTCACTACCTGTTAAATAGAGAATGTCCGGATCGGGTTGTTAATTTGATTATGTTCATAAGGAGAAGACATTTAATGAAAAGATTTGGTTGTATACTGGCGATGTTAGGCTTGTGGATTAGCTGTTTAGCAGGATTGGGCGTACCCACTGCTCAAGCAAGTTCGTTAAGTTTGAATCAACTGCCAGTGATTTCCCCAGTTTTAGCGGTTGAACAGCGTAGAAACCGTGCCGATCAAAAACTAGCAGAGTTTGGCAATAAGATTGACTTAAACAATAGCTCTTTACGTGAGTTTCGAGAACTGCGAGGAATGTATCCTACCTTAGGCAAAATGATTATTGCCTATACCGATAAAAATCCTTTTGACTCCGTTGAAGAGGTTCTAGAAATGCCCGGATTAACGGAGAAAATGAAGGCAACTTTAGAATCATACCTCGATGAGTTTACCGTCACTCCACCCAGTTCTATCTTAAAAGAGGGAAACTTTCGCCTGAATACAGGAACTTACGATTAGAGACGGGCTGAGGTTAACGCTTTGGCTTTCAGTTCGCTCAATATTAATTAAAAATTAACCATTCCACTCAGTTTAAAATTAATTGTCTTCACCAGACACTCGTTAAATTGGGTGTAGGTATCGCTCAATCAGGATCGGTTGTTAAGATTGGATACAATGACTCCATGTTCTGGGGTGATATTCAATTCTTAACAATCGATCCTGAATATTTTTTAGAGAGGAATCTCAATCTTGCCTTTGATCGGTGAATTGAACTTCTCCACAGCGTCAAACTGCGTGGGATTTATATAGCGAAAATCGCCCTGCCAGTGGAACTTTGCTAGAAAGTGCAATATTTAGTACACAAATGTGCAATTTAGAGCTAAAATAAGAATGCATCCCCCTCCGGAAGGAAAAACCCCTTTCTCCCAACTGAATTTATCCTTAACTTCAGTAGACATTCAATTTTACCCTGTGCTAGACTGTGAGCAGCAGATCGCTGCTATCAATTCTACCCACAATTAGCTACACAAATTAGTGTGGCGATGTGCCGGAAGAGCTGGGTGAGCATCTAAAATCGAGAAGCGCGATCGCGCTTAATTTAAGCAGACCAACAACAGATATTGGCACTACCCATTCAGTTATCTCTTTTCCCCAATCTACCATCAGGGCCAACCATGCATTTAGATTGAGAAGATTCCCAGCTCAACAGAATGCAAGCTTTAGCAACAGAGGCGAAACTCACGCAGAGATTACGTTTTCATCTCAATATCGATTCCGGCTTTACTTTTGACAAAAGCCGTTATGGATACTGTATGAAAAACAATTCTCGGTCTAACTCCAACGGGTAAATCTATGCTTTGCTATGAAATTAGCAATCCTGGAAATCTTCAAGTCCTTCCCCATTAAAACAGGAGGAGCAAAACTCTAACTGATTTGACTTCATCGCGAACCTGTATCTCTATCTGCATCGGGTATACCCCCTCGCTCTGCAGTGTAAGGATCTCGGAAGCGACCTCCTGTCCCATCAGTTTCTCCGGGAATTCCGTCTTCTTGAGAATTGCTGAAATGTTTTTCAAATAATTCTGTACCGGAAAAGCTATCCGGTAAGCCTGATGTTGAGTAAGCTAATGCTTCACTCGACAAATTGATGTGAAGACCTGTGGCTAGAGCCACAATTGCAGTTAATCTAACGATGCACCCCATGTGTTTTCTCCCTTAACTCAACCTACTGAATTATACTGAGCCTACCCGTCACCCCTGGTTTTCAGTATATCAGTGTATTCACTGATCTGTTCTGCCAAATTGTCACTCAGCAGTATTTTTTTAATAAATCTTTACATTTTCGCTGCGGATCTTGTGTAAGTTTTACACTGTGTTAATCCTGAGATATCTACTCGTTAACTTATATTTACACAGGAATTTTTGTACGAGATCTGTAATAGGATGCAATACTTAGTTCAAGTGACATATTTCCACAGAAAGAACTTGAGATGTCTTCCTCTAATCATTGAGCAGCAGCAATTATCCTGTTCTTTAAGACAAACACCCGCAGCATTTATAAAGAAAAAATTGTATCGTACTCGCGGCCGTATCCTCTCAGTTCAGCCTTTGCCAAAACGGTAACATCCCTGAAATGAATGCAGATGTAGACTCGTAAGGTAAAACATTTCGACCTGTAACGATTTCAGATTCAGCATTTTGCCAACCCGCTTCATACGCTTTACACCGTTGCTGGGGCGTTTGGGCCATCCCACTGGGACTAATACTAGAGGCTTGCTCCCCAAACAAGACTAAAGTCGGCTGAGGGATATTCGCCATATCTGTGGTGTAGTCTTTGCGCCAAAATCCAGCTAAAAAAGAAAACACAGCATAACGACTATCTGCATCTTTTGCACCCTGCTCTAAAAAATCCAACCAAACTTGATCCACATCTTCTTCAGTGGCAAATAACTGCCGAATTGAAAAAGATCTCAAAAACTCTCGGCGACGAGCATACAGCCAAAATAACCGCCCTAACGGCGTATCAAAAAACAAATTCCAAAGTAACTTTTGTTGAGTCCCAGAACGGCTTTCAGTCATCACCCGCCATGCCGGAGGGCCAGATAACACCAAACCTTTAATTAAATTAGATTGCTGTTGTAACTCGACCAGGGCGATCGCCACAGGCAGTAAAGCCCCTTGCACCACTAACAAGACTGGCTTTTGCACCACATCTTGTAAAAAATAGTTTAACTGTTCTGCCCAGTCTTGCGGTTGATAGGCAACCGACGGCTTATCACTTTCGCCACACCCCAACAAATCAGGATTATAAATTCGGTTATTCAACCCTCGCTGCTGCCATTGCTGACAAAAACGATGCCAAAATTCCCGAGACAGTCCCACACCAATGGGATGAATTAACAGTAACGGCAAGGCTTCTGTTGCGTCTTCGGCTGACGTTGGATACTGCTCATAAGCACAACGATATCCATTCCAGGTGTAAAATTCTAGGGTTGGGGCGATCGCAATAGTAGACATATCCAGTTGAGTCAGTAGCTTGTACAGCTTCACGATCATATCGTACAGAAGGCTTCGCCCGAATTTTAAATTCTTCTGGAGCAAATGTCATACTCCATAGACTGTTGGGTATTCTAGAACATGAAGAGGTTGCAACTCACAAGCGATTGATTGGGGTATTTGAGTCCCAAAAGCTCACATAAACCATTTATAGATACAGTCTAAATCCGGCTCTGATTGACAGTCTAATTTTTTATTTCCTGTGATTGATTCTATGTCAAATCTTCAACTCCTGTTTAAATTTGCAAAACCTTATCCCCTCAGAATTGTTCTGTCTATCCTATTTGGACTCTCGGGAGCAGTTTTTAATGGTGTCGGTACAGTCTTAATCGTACCGGTTGTGCTGACACTACTGGGACAAGAAGTCCAAATGGGCGGTGGCGCACCCATGATTGATACGATATTGAGTCCCTTTGATGGAGTCAATGAACAATATCGTTTAGTCTTAATGGCGAGCGCTATTGTACTCGCAATTATCCTCAAGAATGCAACCAATTATATTAGTGGTTTAATCTCGGGTCATTTAACCCGAACGATTGTATTTGATCTACGCAAAGAAGGCATTCGACTGTTACTCGATGTCGATTTAGATTTCTATTCTAAAGTTCGAGTCGGCGATCTGATTAACCGCATGGGGTCAGAAATTGGCCGAACCTCCAATGCAATTAATATCAGTATTAATATGTTCACAGTGTCTGTGACATTACTGGTTTATCTTATTATTCTGATTTCTATCTCCTGGCAACTGACACTCGTTTCTGCCATTTTAATTGGTGTCGTTGTTCTAACTAATCAGTTCATTATTCGACGTTCCAAAGGGTTTGGGGAAGAACTGACTCGGGTGACAAAAGCTTATTCAATTGGATTAGTCGAAACCCTCAATGGTATTCGCTTAGTCAAATCGGTTGCCACTGAAGATCGCGAACGTGAGCGGTTAGTTGACCTGGTACGCCAACGGGAAAAAGTCAGTTTTCAGAACCAAATTAACGAAAATGCCATCGGCCCGCTCAACGAAGTCATTAGTATTTTTGTGATTCTGTTAATTGTATTTCTCGGCAGAATGTTCTTTCAAAATCAGCTCGAAAGTTTATCTACTGTCTTATTAACTTATCTGTTTATATTATTCCGTTCTCTGCCTTTACTCTCCAACTTAAACGGTGCTCGTAGTCGTTTTGCTCATGCTTATGCTGGGGTTGATGTAGTCCGAGACTTTCTTAATCTCCAGAATAAACCCTTTATGGGTAATGGTACAGTTCCATACACAGAATTAAAGCAAGCCATTGATTTTAAAGGAGTTCACTTTACATATCCAGGACATGAGCAACCCGTTTTACGAGGAATTGATTTATCGGTGCCTCGCGGTACAACCTTAGCCCTGGTGGGGGGATCGGGGGCTGGAAAGTCTACTTTAGCGGATTTAGTGCCTCGATTTTATGATCCCACTCAAGGTAAGATTTTCCTAGATGGTCGAGATCTACGAGAATTTGATCTCAGCAGCCTACGACCCAGAATGGGAATTGTCAGTCAGGATACCTTCTTATTCAATGCCTCAGTCAGAGATAACATTGCCTACGCGCGTCCTGAAGCAACAGAGGAGGAAATTTTTACAGCGGTTAAACGAGCCCACGCTTATGAATTTATTCAAGACTTACCCCAAGGGTTTGAGACCAAAATCGGCGATCGCGGTGTTTTACTCTCTGGGGGCCAACGGCAGAGAATTTCTATTGCCCGTGCCTTATTACAAGACCCAGATATCCTGATTTTAGATGAGGCCACCAGCGCCCTCGATACCGTTTCTGAGCGCTTAGTGCAGGAGGCCATTGATGAATTGAGTCGCGATCGCACCAGTATTGTCATTGCTCACCGCTTATCTACAGTTCACAACGCCGATCAAATTGCAGTTTTAGATAAAGGTAAAGTGGCCGAAGTCGGGACTCACGATCAACTGTTATCAAAAGGGGGAGCTTATGCTCGTCTCTATACGATGCAGTTTGCCGATGAAGCCGAACGAGATCAAGCAATTATTCGGAGTTCTTATGAATTACGAAGTCGTCTTAATCCCCTGATTGGCTTTTTACAATTATTAGGGGATGATTGTTTAGAAGATGCAGAAGAACGCTCTGAATTAGTGAATGAGTCTTGCCGTTCTGCCACCCATATTTTAGAGAGTTTGCAGTTAATTGAAGACAGTGTCAAACTTCGATTTAATCGTAAGTCAGCAGAAGCGGAAACCCGATCTTAATGGATTGAGTTAAATTAGAGACTGAGCTCATTTCTTAATCGGTTGATCGTAAAGGTGCTCCATCAGGGAATCTTAGCAATAGAATCATGCCTGAGCTAGAGTGAGTGTCAAGCTTGACTCATCAACTAGATTCTATTTGCACTGACTGTAAAAACTGAAAAATATCCTCGCTGTAGTGATTATTTGTTACTGATGATTCATCAGGAGAAGCCTTCCATGAAAAAAAAAGTTATCTTTATTTTAGGTATTGGTCGTTCTGGCTCGACTCTACTCAACTATATGTTAGGGAGTCATCCGAAATGCTTTGATCTCAATGAAATTAGTAAACTCCCCGAATTTTATCATAAGCGTCATCGTCACGAAGAATTTTGGCAGACAACGGGGCAGTTTTGGGAAGATAAGTTTACTCCAGAAGAACTCAAAATGCTGATCGCCGGATTAAGTAATCATCGAATTAATCCTTATATCCCCCTCAAAGTCGAGCGACTTGTAAGAGAGACTTTAAATCAGGATAAAATTCTCAATCCTTATTCAATGATTTTTGACAAAATCAACGAATCTGTCCTCATTGATTCTTCTAAATATATTGATTGGGTGTCTCAAAAACTCCGGGCTAGAGAATTTCGTCAAGGGAGTTTAGATGCTTATCTGATTCATTTAATTCGGGATGGTCGAGCGGTTTTAAACTCTTATTTACGTTGGGATAAAACGATGACCGTTGAGAAATTTAGTCAGCGATGGAGTCGTTTACTACAAGAAGATCAATCATTTTATGACCAGTTTCCCTCTGATCGTAAAATGATCGTTCGTTATGAAGAATTAGCAACAGAACCGGAAGCCACGCTACAAAAAATATGTGATAGGGTTCAGATTGATTATGATCCAGAAATGATCGATTATTGGAAGCATGAACATTATGGGATTTGTGGTAACTTCGGAACTCGTTCAATGCTCGCTAAATATAAGGGTAAAAAGACAGATAGTGAAGTCAAAGAAGTTCACGGAGATTATTACGAGAAGCAAGGATTTAAAATTAAGTTAGATTTGCGATGGAAGAATGAACTAGAGTCTGAAAAAGTAGAACAATTTTATCAGTTAGTGGGATCTGCTAATAAACCGTTTGAGTGGAATTAAAATAGTTAACCTCTCTCCTACCCCTCTCACCTCTCCCTGACCCTCTCTACCTCTCCCTAGCCCTCTCTACCTCTCCCTAGCCCTCTCTACCTCTCCCTAGCCCTCTCCTACGAGGAGAGGGAAATTGTCTCTCAAAGGGACTTTTTTTTAATGGAGAGGGAAATTGTCTTCTAAAATGTTACATATTCTAATTAATCTTCTGCCAGCTTTGATATTCGGGTGTAGCATCTTTCATGATGTCATAAATCCACGTCATTCGATCTACAAACCACAATTTAAATGTGATACACAGTAGCCAGCCTCCCAGTGCTAACCAAAAGTTTTTTATGACAAAACCAACGATTGCAGCTAATAAAAAAACGCCAGCTAGTGCAGTTAATAAATTAGCCGTAGCCACCTGATGAGGCGGAATAGGAATATTGTCTCGGTTGAGAAATATACGCTCACCTAAGACTCCACGAGTAATCCATGAATGGTCATCTTTATAAACAGGAAATACCCGTGGATTTAGCCATGTCCAAATCGCCAAAAGAGCAATCGGAATGAGCGCTTTCCATCCGATCCAAACCCAACTCCAAATGGCAATAAACCAAAAAGGAAATGTGGCAACTCGAGTCCATCCACTCCAGGGGTTGGCGTGACGCATCCAGACTTGATCTGTCATACTCATCAGGGATGCTGCAATTTTATAAGCCATTACACTCCAACCTCCTTTGTCTATGAATTTTTATGCAAAATTAAGCGGATCTTGATCCCGTCGGTGTTGTAGTTGAATGGGTGACCCTTGGCGATCGCCGACCAAAGCCGCAGTGTCTTCTAAAGCTTGCCGCAGTCGTTTGGCTGCATAAATCGACATATCTCGCGGCACATTAATCCGATCGCGTAAATACCGTAACCCACTATCCGATCCCGTTGGCGGTTGACAGGTTTCCCCTGTGATCAGATAAGTTAAAGCACAGCGTAGCGCTTGATCAAATAATTGCTCTTGAGCCGGATTAACTTTAATGATATTATTGCGATGTTTAATCACCCGTTGCAACGCTTCAGTACGAGAAGTTTCGGGTTCTGAATATTTAACATCGGGTAACTCCATCCAGGGACCTCGATCAACTTGTGTTTGATTTGTCTTAGTTTGTGGGCGATCATTTGGGTAGCATCCCCCCATTTGCGGCGGTAAGTCATGCACATGGGTGTGGAAATCGCTTTGAGTGCCTCGATAAGTTGAACGGCTTTCCATCGCGTCAAACCAGGCGCTAAAACGGGGATTTTCTTCTCTCATGGAATACCCTTTGTAATAGTACAAACTGGCATTCATCCGTTCAACATAAGGCGTAAAAATCACATCTACCGTAGAAAATTCTTCCAGGAAATAGGGGCTAGTTGTACTGGCTAAAGCCTCTTCTACCTTTGCCATCACCTGAATAAATTGTTCTTGGCTATATTGGTCTTGTTTTTGCGATCGCGTGGGATAACATAACCAGGAACACCAAGCCCGAAATAACAGTCGTTCGAGTTGTCGGAGAGGAATCACCTGCGGATCGTTCATTCCCTTAAATAAAGGGCCGTAAACCTGTTCTAAAGCCATCAATATATCATCACTTTCGGTAATGATGCGGCCGTCTAATTCTAAGGCGGGTAACATCCCAGATGGCACTTTGCGTTTATACCAACTTTCTTTTTTGCCGTAACAAAACATCGTTACTTTTTCGATGCGATAAGGAATTTGTTTTTCCTCTAACCACAGCCATACTTTTTGGCAGTAGGGACACCAAGCATGATTATCGCGATAAAGAGTCACTCGAATATCAGATTCATCATGACCAAACAAACGTAAGCGAGATTGAGCATTTGTCGGGCCGTTAATCGGGTCAATTTGAAAGTCAGTTAATGCTTCTAATTCTGACCAACTCAGAGGATTTGTTCGGGTTGTTGTAGATGTCATAAATATCGATAATTTTAATCAATTTTGTCAAAAAGTACACTTTGTATCGCAGTAAAAACTCAGTTGAGGACACAAAAGTACTGTATCAATTATAAGATTTATTTTTAGCTTTATTTTAGCAAAAATTGAGTGGTGATATCCAGTCGAATTGGAGACTCAGATTCAAAATTTATGATTTTACTATCATTCAATTCAGAGCCAAAATAGAGATTAGCTCAAAATTCAATCAGGTGAGTTACAGCCAAAATCAAGAAATAGCCGTTTACTACTCTTATAGCCGCCTGACTCAACCCACCAGAGCAACATATCATCATTGGGAAATAACAGCAGAATAGACATTCTTCAAATAACTATTCTATGAGTTAAATCTCATTGTCTGAATCCATTCAATCTTTATTTATTGCCATAATAAAATGCAATTTCTTTCTCTTTCAGGGGGGCAAAATCTGCATCGAGTAACATTTGATTCAGTTCAGCTTGGGGGATATGCTTTGCGCCGATCCGCACAATTCGCGATCGCATTGTATTGCTGACACCACTTCGTTGTCGTCCGGCTTCTAATCCCATCACCTCATGATAAAGTGTAAGTTTAGCGGGCGGAATGGGGGTGCCATCTAGATCCAAACCCGATGCGATCGCGCTATCTACTGCATCTGCACCTAAACTATTTTGATCCGTCGTTTCAGCATGAGTTGACATAATATAACTAAACTTTTAATCTGTATAATAGCTTGATTTTACCATTACAGCGATTGAGATTGAATTATCTTTAATTGATCTTCTGTTGTACAGCGCTTGTTACTACCCCACAACGAGTACGCGCGGGCTACACTCACACAAAATGGTAAACTCAGCTATTGGGTGGTTTACAAATTACCAAAACACGGTACAATGCATCTGGCTTGTTGCTAGCATCAGCTTAAACCTAACTTATATAGAAAATGACCACCCGTGTAATTCTTGTTCGTCATGGTCAGAGTAACTATAATGCTCAACGTCGTATTCAAGGTCGTTTAGATCGTTCTATTCTGACTGAAATTGGCTGTAAAGATGCAGAAACCGTTGGTCAAACTTTACGGGAAATCTCGTTTAACGCGGTTTATTGTAGTCCGCTACAACGGGCAAAACAGACAGCAGAATTAATCTTGTCACAGTTTGACAATCCTCCTCAATTGCAACCCACAGAACAACTCCTAGAAATTGATTTACCCTTATGGGCGGGGATGGAACGTGAGGCTGTCATTGAACAGTTTGCCGCAGATTATCGCGTTTGGCAAGAACGTCCCCAGGAATTTTTTATGACGATTTCTGATGAGAATGGCGATCGCCAACATTTTCCAGTTTTAGCATTATTTGAACAAGCCAAACAACTTTGGCAAGACTTGCTGGCTCGTCATCAAAATCAAACAGTTTTAATCGTAGCACACAATGGGATTAATCGTTGTTTAATTGCGACGGCATTGGGAATTGAGCCACAATATTATCAATCGATTCAACAGTCAAATTGTGGCATTAGTGTATTAAATTTCTCGGGCGTTACACCGGGAGAATTGCCGAAACCTGCTTCAGTTCAGTTAGAATCTATGAACGTGACCACTCATATGGGTGTTCAATTTCCTAAACCTCGTCCCGCTCATCAAGGCCCCCGATTATTGTTAGTTAGACATGGAGAAACGGAGTGGAATCGTAACGGACAATTTCAAGGTCAAATTGATATTCCACTCAATGATAATGGTAAAAAGCAAGGCAGTAAAGCGGCTGAATTTTTAAAAGAGGTTCAAATGGATTTTGCTGTTACAAGCCCAATGTCGCGCCCAAAAGAAACCGCAGAATTAATCTTGAAATATCATCAAAACCTAGAATTACAGTTAGAAGATGAGTTTAAAGAAATTAGTCATGGACTGTGGGAAGGTCAGTATGAACCAGAAATTGAACAATCCTATCCAGGACTTTTAAACCAGTGGAAAACAGAACCTGAAGCCGTACAAATGCCGGAAGGAGAAAACTTAGAACAGGTTTGGAGTCGGGTCACAACTGCTTGGAAAAAAATTGTTCAATCTTATAGTAAACAATCTGTCACTGTCTTAGTGGTAGCTCATGATGCGGTGAATAAAGCAATTCTTTGTCAACTGTTTGGCTTGTCTCCAGAACACTTTTGGAACTTTAAACAAGGCAATGGCGCAGTCACTGTGATTGATTATCCTCAAGGGATAGATGCACCGCCTGTTTTGCAAGCGTGTAATATTACGAGTCATCTTTCTGGTGGTAATATTCTTGATCAAACCGCTGCTGGTGCATTATAGAATTTGTCATGGGTTATTAGTCATTTGTTATGAATTATTTGTTGGTTATTTATCAGCCTAACAGTTTAACCCCTGTTCTCTCTACTCCAATGACCGATGACGAATAACGAATAACTATTCCCTATTTAAATAATGAGTGGCGAACTATTAAAAAAAGTCCGAATTATTGACCCTGTTGCTAATACTGATCGACAGGCTGATGTTTTAATTGTAGATGGAATCATTCAACAGATTAAACCTACAATTGTTACGAACTTAGATACAGTCAAAATCCTGAATTGTGAGGGGATGATTTTAGGTTCAGGATTAGTTGATCTATATAGTCATTCAGGGGAACCAGGATTTGAAGATCGAGAAACCCTCTTCTCACTGATGCAAGCAGGTTTAGCCGGAGGATTTACCCGAATTGCTATATTACCAGATACCTTACCGACTGTTGATAATCCTGCAACTTTAAGTTTATTACAACAGAAATATCGCTCAATTTTAACTAACAATCCTCAGCTTTATTTTTGGGGGGCATTAACTCAAAATATAGCCGGGAAACAGATGACAGAGTTAGCCGAATTATCTCATACAAATATTGTCGGATTTAGCGATGGTCAACCCATTCAAGATATTGTTCTGTTACGGCGTTTATTAGAATATATAAAACCTCTCAATTTACCAATTGCTTTGTATTGTTGCGATCGCGCTTTATCTATGGATGGGGTAATGCGAGAAGGTAATGAATCCATTTATAGTGGTTTACTAGGCATCCCTGTTTATGCAGAAACTGCTGCCCTAGCAACAGTCTTAGAATTAGTTGCAGAAATTCAAACCCCTGTTCATATAATGCGGGTTTCTACAGCAAGAAGTGTAGAACTAATTCAACAGGCAAAGTCACGGAATTTACCGATTACCGCTAGTACAACCTGGATGCATTTATTATTGAATACAACAGCAATTAGCGGCAATTCATCTGATAATATTTCTATTTTACCCTACGATCCTAATTTAAATCTCGATCCACCTCTCGGTAACCCGACAGATCAAGCAGCATTAATTCAAGGTCTTAAAACAGGTGTCATTGATGCGATCGCGGTCGATCATACGCCCTATACTTATGAGGAAAAAACAGTCGCTTTTGCTGATACTCCCCCAGGAGTTATCGGTTTAGAATTAGCACTACCTTTATTATGGCAAAACTTTGTAGAATCAGGAGAATGGTCAGCATTAGAATTATGGCAAAAGTTAAGCTTAAATCCGGCTTTATGTATCGGTAAAAAATTGAATAAAATTACAGAAAATCAACCCGCAGAATTGACATTATTTAACCCTCAACAGCCCTGGCAAGTAGAATCTTCTCAGCTTCAATCTATAGCAGCCAATACTCCTTGGCTGAAGCAAAAATTAACGGGTCGTGTTATTAAAACTTGGTGTAGTTCTCAATTTTAAGTGGTCAGTTGTCTATTTGACGGCTATACTCGCTACAAAAAGAATGAATAATTAGTGAAAAGCGCACCAACTGTTAATCAATTTACTTTCTCTATTTTTAAACGATATCGATCAACTTTACGACCCATAAGAATAGATTTTAAGCGATTAGAATAAATGAAAATCTAAAACAGCAATATTTTTATTCTTTCAGAGTATTTTTTAAGCAAAGGTAATAATGATTTATTAAGGTGGATTTATATTGACAAATCAGACGAGTCTCAATTAAAATATAGGATACGTCAAGGCTTGGAGGCTTCAGTATAAAAACTGATGGTAGCAATCACCTCCCTGAATTTCACTAATTTAATTAAAAAAGTTTATAAATATATCTATAAAGTAATGAATTACTGGTTAATCAAGTCTGAACCCAGTGTCTACAGTCTTGAAGAAATGAAACAAGAACAAATCTGTATATGGGATGGCGTGCGTAATTATCAAGCCCGGAATTTTTTACGGCGAATGACTCGCGGGGATCTTGCCTTCTTTTATCATTCTAATACAAAATATCCCGGTATTGCAGGACTCGTAAAAGTAATAGAATCTGATATTGCAGATCCAACTCAATTCGATCCCAATAGCAAATACTTTGATCCTAAATCAACCCCACAAACGCCGCGATGGCAAACCGTACGAGTTGAGTTTATCGAAGAATTTAATAATTATATTACCCTGGCTCAACTAAAGCAGCAATTTACCCCAGATGATTTACTATTGGTACGTCGCGGAAACCGTTTATCTGTGATGCCTGTACCAGAGACAGTCGCCCAACAAATTATCACCCTCGGACAAAAATAAATTAGAATTTAGACTAAAAATTGAATAATAACTTGATACATGAAATGGCTTGGGAGTACAAAACGAGAGAACAAGCGGTTCTATTGCGTCATCATTTTTTGAACCTCTCAGTTCAGGATATTATGGAGTGCTTAGAAATTCAATTCCCATGCTGAGAAAAAGTCAATGACAGAACCGGATAATCTTCGGCGTACAATTGATTAAAACCAAAAAAAAGCTAGGGTTTGTCTATGTTCACACAACTGCCAGAGCGGCGAATGCACTGGATTCGCTGGATATTGACCGTCGGTTGGCTCTTGATCGTCGCCTCCCTGTTTTATGACCCATGGACATCCGCACTAACCACCTCCGATCATCCCTGGAGTCCACTGCGGCTGTCTGATACCTGTATCCAAGTGCAGGGAAAATGCTTATCCGAGCAACCTTATCCGTTAGGAACAACCCTCTTCTGGGGAGCCATTGTGCCATCTGCCATCTTTATTTTGCTAGTATTTGGCCATGAGCTATGGCGACGGATTTGTCCACTCTCTTTTTTATCTCAGATTCCCCGTGCTTTGGGACGGCAACGACAATTCAAGCGAGAGAACAAAAAGACAGGTAAAGTCCGCTACGAATTGGCAAAAGTTGAGCCGAATTCATGGCTAGGTCGAAACTATCCCTATGTGCAATTTGCCTGGTTGTTTGCCGGATTGTGTGGACGCATTCTGTTCTTCAACGCCGATCGCCTCGTGCTGGCGGGTTGGCTACTGTTGACCGTGGCAGCAGCTATTGCAGTGGGCTACTGGTACAGCGGCAAGTCCTGGTGTCAGTACTTCTGTCCGATGGCTCCTGTGCAAAGCATCTACAGTGAACCGGGGGGCTTATTGAGCAGCAAAGCCCACACAAGCGAACAACTGATCACGCAATCGATGTGCCGCGTGGCCCTACCGGATGGGAAAGAGCAAAGTGCTTGTGTTGCCTGTCAAAATCCTTGCATCGACATTGATGCTGAACGTACCTATTGGGACAGCCTAAACAAACCAGAAACCTCATTTTTGCGCTACGGCTACGTCGGTTTAGCGATTGGCTACTTTGGCTATTACTACCTGTATGCAGGGAACTGGAACTATTACTTTTCTGGGGCGTGGGCAAGGCAAAGCGATCAACTGGCTTCGCTGTTTGACCCAGGACTTTACCTGTTTGGGCAGGCTATCAATATTCCCAAATTGGTTGCAGTGCCCCTGGTGCTGGGTATATGTACAGCCATCAGTTATTGGGGCGGACGGTGGATCGAGAAACGCGCCAAAGCCTACAGTCAGAAACATCAACCCCATCTATCGAGCGAGACAATTCGCCATCGCATCTTTACCCTGTGTACCTTTGGGATCTTCAATATTTTCTTTATCTTCGGGGGTCGCCCTCTAGTACTGCTTCTGCCTGTGTCAGTACAATACCTCTACGATCTGGGTTTAGTGGCGCTGAGTACCCTCTGGCTTTATAAAACTTGGCGGCGCAGTGGCGATCTCTATTCTCGTGAAAAACTCGCTAATCGATTCCGTAAGCAGCTAGAGAAATTACAGCTTAATGCTGCACAGTTTTTGGACGGACGGACACTGAGGGATCTCAACACCCATGAAGTGTATGTGTTAGCCAAAGTGCTTCCTGGTTTTACCCGTGAAAAACGACACCAAGCATACAAAGGAGTTGTACGAGAAGCACTCGAAGAAGGCTATGTGAACTACTCCAGTAGTCTGGAAGTTTTGCAACAAATGCGATCCGAGCTAGGCATTACAGATGACGAGCACCGCATTGTATTGGAGGAGTTGGGAATTGAAGATCCGCAGTTGCTGAGTCCAGATCGCAAACGCAGCTTAGAAAATCAGATTCGCTTGAGCGGTTACCGTAAATCACTAGAGCGGTTGATGCTGCTGCAACGCCAACCACCCGAGCGCAGCGAATTTGAGCAATCAGCATTTCAAGATTCAGACGCTGTTCGTTCTCTACGTCGCCAATATTCCATTACTCCCCAAGAAGAAGAGTGGATTCTGAGGGGATTTTCGGGCAATGCCAACAGTATCAAAAAAGCAGAGTTTCTTCTGGCACAACTACCCCAGTTGACTGACTGTTATCGCGCTCTCAATCAACCGACACTGCATGAGCACAAAGCGGTATTGACCTTACTACAGGAAAACATTAGTCACAAACAAGAATTAATCGTGCGCTCAGTTCTAGAAACCCTGGAACTGCTTCAGTCTGATCCAGCAGCCTTACCCCTAGCACAGTCCTTACAACAGGCTTCACCTGCCGTTTTCAGCGAGCTTTTTGACCCAGAAGATTGGAGCGATCGACTACCGCCAGCAATCCTGCAATGTTTGACCCAGCCTGGAGAAACACCTGTTTCCAGTCCGCTAGAATTATCGACTGAGGCTATTATGGGGCATTTAGAAGTTTTACTTCAGGATCAAAATCCGATGGTTCAGGCGGCAGCGCTTTATATTATTGCTCAATTGGACGCAGAACAGGCGGCAGCGATCGCTCGAAATCGTCGTCATCAGTTCAATTCCCATCTTGTTCTAGACACAATTGATCGGCTACTCTCTTTGTCCTCGACATCCATAGCAAACCCACCACTAACCGAATTTCCGACGCTAGAGAAATTGGTTTATTTGTTTAATAGCGACTTCTTCCACCGGATGCGGAGTGAAACGCTCATTTCCCTGGCTGAACGGGCAGAGGTGAGAACCTACAGCGCAGGAGAGACGATCACAGAAGCTGGAGATACCTGTCGGGAGTTGTTGCTGTTGATTGAAGGCGATGCCAATATTCACTATCAAACGGAATCTGGAGTTCGGATAGAACAGCTTCATCCCGGACAAACGCTCGATGAATTGGAGGTTTTAGCCCATAGCAACTCAGAAAATACGATCATTGCAGATAGCGAAAACACCCGAATCTTGGCTATTTCTGTCGATGCTTTTGACAATTTACTCGATCACGATCCTGATTTTGCCCGACGAGTTTTAGAATTGGAAAGTCGGCAACTTCAACGATTTATGCGATCGCTGCAGCCCCATACCCCTTCAGACTAATCAGTCATGTCTAACAAATTTCGTTCACCTGGTTACCACCCAATCCGGAAGCTCAAGGTGATCCTAGCGGGTCTCCATGTTGCAGTAGTCACCGATTTTAGCGTTGCTTATAAGATAATCCTATCGGTGCCCATTTTAGGCAGCGCTTTCTTTTTTCGTCAATGGGTAGATGTTAGCTTGACATTATTGGCAATGGGGGTAATGCTTATTTCTGAATTATTTAACAGCGCGATTGAAGTCCTGTGCGACTTTATTGAGCCTCAACAGAATGATCGGATCCGAGTCATCAAAGATATTGCCGCCGCCGCCGCTGGTCTGAGTATCCTGATGTGGGCAGCAATTTTAATCATTGAAAGCATCCGTCTTTTTGAACTACAGTAAGAGAAAACTGTTCAGTTAAAAGTCGCTGCTCATCAGTGCCGAGGTGGTCTACCGCTGAGCGCGATCGCGCTCAATGTAAGGTGTGTTGATGTAACGTACTGATAGAAAGATCGAGTGCCTATCATGAAGAGGCGTATTCTTTGAAGCAAACAATATGCCTCAGCCTGAACTCTCACCCACTGTCGATCAACTCTGCCATCAAGATAAATTATGCTTGCTCAATATTCTCTTACTTGCGGTGGCTAAAGAAGATGGGTGCAACTTGGGGCTGGATGATGACAATGCCACCACAAACGATCTGCTGAAGCAGTTGGCATCAACGGAAGCTGTTGTTTGGTCTCCCCAAGCCGATCCCACCTCAATCCCAGCTTGATCAGACCTTATAGTCAATGTTCTATTTTGCTCGTATTTGCCTGGACTCAAGCGGCTGTTGCACCTGTGATTTTGGGTCACATGAACTTCTTTGCAGAGTTTAATGTATGTTTTTACCGTCATGAGTTAGCTTTTGAAGTTCAACTGAGAACTCAATCAGTTGGAATTTAGACTAAAAATTGAATGATCAGTTAATACATCAAGCAGTTTAGGAAAGTGAGAGGATAGAATAAGCAGTTGTGGGGGTGAAGAAACAGAAAACTGTTACGGTAAAATGTTACTTATCAAGTGTTACCTGGCAACTGCGGTATAATTTTAAATTAGGATAAAAAATAAAAGATAAAATGATAGATTTTGATCAGTCTGTAATCTTCAAACTCAAACCCATTGAAGAACAAAAAATTCTCAAACCGATTTACCAATTTTTAATAGATGGAGAAGAAATTTTTTCAGCATTCAAAACAGTGAGAGATCAATTAATTTTTACCAATAAACGTGTCATTGCTGCGAATGTACAAGGAATGACTGGGTCAAAAGTTGATTATACCTCAATTCCATACAGTAAAATCCAGACCTTTTCCGTTGAAACAGCCGGAACTTTAGATCTCGATTGTGAAATCGAATTTTTTATTAGTGCTGTCGGAAAAATAAAATTTGAAATCAAGGGGAATTTTGATATTATTTCTTTCAATAAACTAATCAGTCAATATGTACTTAACTGAAAAATTTATCATCAAAGTTTTATATCAATTGTTTTTTAGGACGTAGCGGCGGAAAACATAGGCTAGTTCATCGCATTACTGTACAGGTCATTCATTCTCTTATTAGATACGTGAATGCAACGCACTCTATTAAATAAGTCTCAAGGAATCACAAAATGCCTAGTCAGAATATAGATTCAATTCAAACTATCTTCCAAAGCCGCCTAACAACTCTTGAACACCTGTTAAAGTCAGCTCAGACTCATTTTAATGGGAGTGAATCTTTCCTGCAAGAGCGCATTACTGCTGATATGTTGCCCTTTGGCACACAAATTGCTTTTACCTGTAATCAACCCCGCAACTTTGCTTTGTGGTGTGACAGCAAGCCGATGGATAATTTAAATCCAGAAGTTTCCTCCCTAGCGCAGGCATACGAATATATAGCCAATACTAAACAACTGCTTTCAGCAATTAACGCCTCGGATGAAAAGCTGAGTGAGGTGACGCGCATTGACCTTAGTCAGGGTCTATCTATCGAGATGGCGGGTCAGGCTTATGTGAATGACTTTTTAATGCCAAACTTCTATTTTCATCTGGTTACGGCTTATGACATTCTTCGCATGGCTGGTGTACCCATTGGAAAGCGAGATTACATGATGCACTTAGTTCCATTCATTAAGCAGGGGTGAAGCCTAACTATTCAAAAATACAGCGGGCTTCTTGTAAGGTGCATTAAGGAGTGTAACAGCATATACTGAGGTGAATACGGGTTTTAGGGTGTGCGGAGTTCAGTCTTCTGGTGCCAGCAGAGGCAAATACCTAGGAGATTGATATGTGAAACACTTTGACGAGCAACCTATTTCTATAATTTGGTAGCCTATATATAGAGCAATTCATAGGATATAGCTTTTGGTTTGAGGGGGCATTGTCAGGTTGATTATGAGGATTTATTTTGATATGTGCAGCTTGCAACGCCCGCTTGATATCAAAACGCAAATTCGAGTCGCTGTTGAAGCTGAGGCTATTCTTAATGTCATCGCATTATGGGAAGCTGGACAGTTTGAGTTAGTGTCCTCACAAGCCTTAATGTTTGAAGCTGAACAAATTACACTTTCTCCAAGAAAAGCTTATGTTTTAGAGGTATTATCGAAGGCAAATATATTTCTTCAACCTAATCAGCAAATCGAACAACGAGCGCAAGTATTTATCAACTCAGGTATCAAACCACTTGATGCGTTGCATTTAGCTTTTTCAGTTGAGGCAGAAGCCAATTATTTCTGTACGTGCGACGACAGATTTTTGAGACGAGCTAAGGAAGTTGATACTTTGCAAACTAAAGTTGTTTCTCCTCTTGAATTAATTACGGAGCTATCGCAATGAGTAGTCAAACAAAGTCCCTGAACGAAATTACGCAACAAGCAATTCAAGTCTTATCTAAGGAAATTGGCATTGCAAATACAGTCCGTTTTTTAAATCAGTTTTCGGCTGGATATGGCAACTATACAGAAGAACGTGAAAGTCTATTCAAGGACTTAACATTAGATGATATTTTGAAGCGTATGCAAAACACTTAATAATATAGACCAGTATCACAATGCATGAATCAAGGGCAGTTGAACTTTTAGGCGAAGTATTTCGCTGTGAACCCGTCGAGACTGAAGAAGAATACAAATTTACGCCCCGATTTCGTAGTAGTGACTTTACGGTTAGCATCAGTAAGATTGACCTGGCTGCAACTATCACTACTTTAAACAAAAAATCACGGCACGAATCACTTTGGTTGTACGATGACACGACGCTGGAAATCCTCGTCCGCGAGGAAAGCCCAAGACCTATGCCCAGATTGCGGAGCAAAGAGATCAATCTTCGAGATGACGACAATGGAGTGTCGTACGAAATTATTACAGCGAGTGATGAATATATCCTGTTCTTCCTCGACGCAATTTCCGAGCATTCGGATGCTCGATTATTCCAGCGCGGTTATTCACTAGCGTCGGTGCTTGAGCGACGACGTTTAGCTGAACGTGAAGAACCACCGACTGTTTTTGAATTAATGCGAATGGCATATCTTCGCATTACAACCGTTCGGATTAAATGCAATGCCAAAACACCAGCTTCAAGTATGTCATCTCTGGCAAATGCCTTCCTTTTCCAGATGGCTTTTAATACAGATATTGCCCTCGTGCCTCAAAAAGAAATTGATTCAATCTTCCGATCTAGTCGAATATCACGAATGCGACGCAGCCGCCTATCCGAAATTGACCCACCGCGCAGAACGTACACTGAAGATTTAATTCATCATTACTTGATGGCTATCTCGACAGATAATCCTTTTGTTGAATATCTATCTCACTATCACATACTCGAACATTTCTACGAAATGGTGTTTCACGATGACCTGATTTCATCGATACAGCATAAAATTACTGATCCTGCTTTTTCGTACCGTCGAAAAAAGGATATTCAAGGGCTTATCAAAACTATAAGTAAATCACTTCAAATTAAAAACAATACTATTACTTTCTCTGAAGAGCAGGCACTCAAGTTAACATTGATACGTTTTGTTAAGATCTCTGATTTGATTGATGATCTTAGTAGCTACGATTCTTCTATCATCGACTACTATCGAGATAATAAAGTAAGCTTTGCAAATGCTACTGAGCTTGACTTGCAGTCTGGCGACAACATCGTAATCTACAAGTCATTGTCAAAAAGAATCTACGCAACTAGAAACGCATTAGTTCACAGCAAGGATGGTGACAAAGCAAAATACACTCCATTTGTTGATGACCATGTTCTGTCAAAGGAGCTACCACTGCTGAGATTTGTTGCAGAAAGAACTATTCTCTATCACTCCAAGATGATAGAATAGAACAAGATAAAAAATCGTTGCAGCGGCATCAATTTAGTAAATTTATTAACATCCAGGATGATTACTGCTGCTAATGTGAGCTATTAGCAACTTATGAAAATTCGATCAGCAAACATAAAAGATACTGAAGAAATTAAAAATCTTTATCTGCAAGCCTTTGACACTTCAGAAGCGGAATTAGTCTCTAATATTGCTGTAAATTTATTATCCGAAAAACCAATAATTAATATTATCTCACTCGTTGCCATAGATAATAATACAATCATCGCTCACATCGCCTTTAGCCCTATTTTTTTAGATAGTACTAACGAACATTTTGGTTATATCCTTGCTCCCTTAGCTGTATTACCATCTTATCAAAATCAAGGAGTAGGTTCGATTATCGTAAAACAGGGCTTAGATACGCTTTCCTCATTCGGTGCATTTATTGTTTTTGTTTATGGCGATCCGCAATATTATTCTCGGTTTGGCTTCAAAACAGATCTGGCTCAAAATTTTACTCCCCCTTATCCACTTCAGTACCCAGAAGGTTGGCAGGCAATACAATTAAATTCTACGGTTTTTCCTAAAGGGGGTAAACTGCAATGTGTTAATTCTCTCAATCATCCTCAACTGTGGTAAATATTGCGAGAGAAAACAGAGAAAAAAAACATTGTCAAGCGAAAGATTACAAAATTGCTCAAAATTCTTTACAATAATGTAGTACAGAGAGAACACAGGGATAAAATTTAACAACTTTGATTCAAGCAGAAACCTTAGAATTACTGGAATGGCAACGCTTATGCCAACACCTGGCGACTTTTGCAACGACGAAATTGGGGGCTGTCGCCAGTCGTCATTTACAAATTCCCAATACACCCCAGGAAACCTTAACCCTACTTGCCCAAACTCAAGAAGCCTATTTCCTGGAATTACAACTGGCGAATGGATTATCCTTAGACGGGATACAGGATATCGGTGTGGCTCTAGAACGAGTAGAACGCCAAGGTATACTATTTGGAGAGGAACTTCTCGCGGTTGCTTATACTTTAGCCGGGGCAAGACAATTACGGCGGGTAATTGATGCTCAAGAAGGAATTCCTATTCTGACTCAGCTTGTCTCAGAGTTACGCACTTATCCAGAACTTGAACAAGAAATTCATCGCTGTATTGACGATCGCGGTGATGTTGCCGATCGCGCTAGTCCTAACTTGGGAGAAATTCGCGGGAAACTCTCTCAAGTTCGTCGGCAAATTCAACAAATCTTACAACGGATTTTACAGCGTCAAGCTAACGCCATTAGTCAACAGCTTGTGACTCAAAGAGGCGATCGCTTTGTGATTCCGGTTAAAGCTGGACAAAAAGATGCAGTTCCCGGTATTGTACATGATACTTCGACAAGTGGCGCGACGCTATATATTGAACCCAAATCTACGATAGAACTGAATAACCAACTGCGACAATTACGCCGTAAAGAACAAACCGCAGAAGAAGCCGTTCGGCGCAAGTTAAGTGAGAAAATAGAAGAAGTTCGGTTAGATTTAGAACGACTGTTAGCGATCGCCACAACCATTGATTTAGCTATTGCCAAAGCCAGATATAGTTTATGGTTAGAAGCAAATCCCCCTAAATTTACCAATATTCAAACAGATACTAGTTCTCCTACTCTGATTCAAAATGCCGAACCCCGTACCTTTTTACGGCAACTACGGCATCCTTTACTGGTGTGGCAATATCAGCATGAACAAGGGGTTTCTGTTATTCCCATTGATGTTAATGTTAATCCCCCTCGGCGCGTTGTCGCAATTACTGGCCCTAATACAGGCGGAAAAACCGTTACTCTAAAGACAATGGGGTTAGCTGCCTTAATGGCAAAAGTGGGATTATTTATTCCGGCTAGAGAACCAGTAGAACTCCCTTGGTTTGAACAAATATTAGCCGATATTGGAGATGAACAATCTATTGAACAAAGTCTCTCCACATTTTCTGGACATATTCGCCGTATTAGCCGTATTTTAGATACCCTACAACCCGGTGCTGAAACGCCTGTATCCGCTGTAGAGTCAGAAGATCAAGATAATTTAGAATTAGAGACTCTCAACTCTACGCCGAACCCTCAGCCGAGCAATACTTTAGTGCTATTAGATGAAGTCGGCGCGGGAACAGACCCGTCTGAAGGTAGCGCTTTGGCGATCGCCTTATTACAATATTTAGCCTCTAATACTTTACTCACGGTTGCCACCACTCACTTCGGGGAATTAAAAGCCCTGAAATACCAAGATGAGCGCTTTGAGAACGCTTCGGTTGAATTTGACGAAAAATCCCTCCAACCCACTTATCGGCTGTTGTGGGGGATTCCAGGCCGCTCTAACGCCCTAACCATTGCTAAACGCTTAGGGTTAAATCCAGACGTAATAGAACTCGCTGCTAGTTTTGTGGGTGGGGCTTCAGAGGATGTGAATGAGGTGATTGCAGGCTTAGAAGCCCAACGCCGTCAACAGGAAACCAAAGCCTCAGAAGCAGGTGTTTTACTCCAACAAACCGAACGTTTGCATCAAGAACTATCGCAACGGGCGGCAATGTTAAAGCAAAGAGAACAGGAGTTAAAACAAGCCCAAGAACAACAAGTTCAGGAAACATTACTGGCAGCAAAACAAGAAATTGCCCAAGTCATTCGACAATTACAAAAGGGAAAACCCACTGCCCAAGACGCACAAAAAGCGACAGAAGCATTAAATCAAATTGCAGAAAGACGTTTGCCTGCTCCCAAGCCGAAGCAACCGCCGAAACCGAGTTTTCTTCCTCAAGTTGGGGATAAAATTCGCATTCCCAGTATCGGACAAACAGCAGAGGTGCTGACTCCACCCAATGAGGATGGAGAATTTGCTGTGCGTTTTGGTATTATGAAAATGACTGTGAGTTTAGCGGATATTGAATCTCTTCAGGGTGAAAAGCCGGAATTACCACCGAAGAAAACGACTCAATCTCAGAAAAATAAGAAGACAGAAAAACCAGAAAAAAAACCGGTTATTCGGACTGAGAAAAATACTTTAGATTTAAGAGGAAAACGAGTTTCAGAATCTGAAATAGAAATCGATCGCGCTTTGAGTCAATTGATTGATTTTGGGGCTTTATGGATTATTCACGGCAAAGGAACAGGGCAACTCAGAAAAGGAGTTCATGAATTTCTCAAAACACATCCTATCGTTGAACGGTTTGAGTTAGCCGCGCAAGCAGAAGGAGGAATGGGAGTGACGGTTGCTTATCTCAAATAATATAATATCTGTTTGACTTTATACCCATAGTGCCTCAGTCAAAATTAGATAAGTTTGAATTAACAACTAAAAGCTCAATGATTGAAAATCAATATATTTGTTAAGTTATGATAAGAGACCGACTAGAAATTGACGGCACTGATACCACGAATTTATAGGGCTTGACAGCTCAAGCTCGTTTTAGTAAAATTTATAAAATTAAGTAAGATCGCTATAGTTATGTCTATTTAAGTAAAACAAAACTACAACTATAGTGAATATTCCTTTCAAGTATTGGTTTTAAAGGTATTACGTTCGCGATCGCGCTACTCAATATCGCAACTTAGCAAAATCCCGTCATTTTAAGCGACGATAGAAAAAACAAGTTTTTACGGCTCTACTTTTAGGGGGGATTGACAAAAGTGTAAATATATGCGTAACCTGAAATTCAGTATTTTCCTATAGAAGACGTTTTAACATCTCATTCTCCTGAAATACCTTGAGAAAAAGCAGTCATCGCTTCCAACTTAGAAGACATTTGTACACAATTTACCAATAAATTAATATCTAAACTGGGTAATAACTGACTTTGAGAATAAGCTTCATAGTTGCCATCTTTTAAAGAATAAATTGATAATTGATTATTTTCCCAAAACCAAACTTCCGTAATATTGAGGCGTTTATACTTTTCTAATTTACTGGTATTACCACTACTAATAACCACTTCAACTGCTAAATCTGGATGTTCTTTTTGTTCACCAATATAATAAGATTCATCGGGTTGAAAAGAAACATTTTTATCTTCTGACTCACGAGTGGCACTACCTACAGGAATAAATTCTATTTGGTTATGTAGGAAATACAAACTCAATAAAGTAGCAATCATTCGACTAATCGCTTCATGTTGTTCCCCTAAAGTCATAATTTCAATGCATCCATCTAAATAAAAAATACGAATTCCTGGTGATTTTTCGATAGCAGCTTCAAAAGTTTTGAATTGTTGCCAATTGTAATAACCGGGTAAGATAAAATATTGTTCATTGCTTAAATTGAGTTGAGTTTTAACTGGGGAAATCATCTTTAATATTCTCCATAATTTATACAATTAAAGGATCGTCTCACTATTTAATATATCTGGTAATTTTATCAATAAATTTTAAAGTAAAACCTGAGCCTTAATTTTTATCCTAATATCATAATATAGCAATCCGATTTAGATTGTGTAAAAAACCGATTTCAAAAGGGAACAGGGAACGGGGAACGGGGAACAGGATAATATTTTCAGTATTTTTATCTGTTTTGAGACTTTTTACAAATGATTTCTGATTGCTATACTACATCCGGCTAAACCCATTAATATTTTAGCAAATATTCAGTAGGCGATGCTTAATCGCAGAATTAGATATTAATCCTGTTGATCTATTAGATTCAGTTGAATAGTAAATATATCTGCTGGAAGAAAGGAGTAGATTTTGGCAGCAAGAAATTCCATTGCGATCAAACATCATATTTTTATAATGATTAATTGTCCGAACTTAATATGATATGAAGAATTCTCTTTACCCTTTACGACAAAGGAAGATAGAAATTTTACCTTTAAGAACAGAACAAAGGCAATGCTAAAGCGTGAGGGTGAAAATTTGACAATAACTAATGATCCAAAAATTATATCATTTATCAATATCATCTAAACTTCAGAAAGCTTAATAAAAAATTGATGTGATTAAACATATTTTCTATCTACTATAGGCAAATGACTAAAAATTAGTTAGATTGAAAGGGATTCATTCAGTATTTGATTCGACTCTCAATTCTGTCTTCAAGCCTCTGCTTAGATTGGTGATGCTTCCGGATGAAAAAGTCAAATGTCTGTTTGAAACTACTTTCGTATGATTACTTAGATGATGAGTCAGTCGCTAAATATGCCACAGAAGTTAAGACAAAATATCACTATTATTACCCTAGGAGCGATCGCCATAATTGGACTGCCCGCTTGTTCTAGGGTAAATCCTACTTCCTCCACTCCAACCACAACAACAGTTGCCAGTAATTCCGATAGTGCTGAAATTCCTCCGATTAAAGCAGGCGGTTCAACCAGTGCCACTGATTTTTTAACAATTTTGAAAACCGCTTATCTTTCTACCGTCGAAACTGGAGAAATTGATATATTAGAGCCAAGTCAATCTGAAAGTGCTATTATTGCAGTCGAACAGGGGCTGCTTGATATTGGAGTTGTTTCTAAAAGCTTAAAACCGAAAGATGGCAATAGTAATTTAAACTTCCGTCCTGCCGTTAAAGATGCTTTAGTGGTTGCCACTCATCCCAGTGTGACAGGCATAACAAATCTGACAACTGAAGATCTTCAAGATATTTATAGCGGCACTATTACCAACTGGAAGCAATTAGGAGGGCCAGATGCTGAGATTTTGCTGTTAGATCGCCCCGAAGATGAATCTGCCAAACGACTGCTACGAGAATATTACCTCGGTGCAAATTTACCCAATTCACCCGATGCTATTATCCTGCGTAAAGAAGGCGAACTGATCCAAACCTTGCAAAGCACTCCCTATAGTATCGGAGCGTTTTCCTTAGCTTATGCAGTTTCTAATAATTTACCCATTAATCGTCTAAGCTTGAATGGCGTTGAGCCAACTCCAGACACATTGACAACAGGTCAATATCCGATGGCACGAACAATTGGTCTTCTTTGGAATAAAAATGCCTCAGACACAACCACTGAATTTATTAATTATATCTTTAGTCCGCAAGCTACAACTATTTTAGAGCAATCTGGTTTTGCTCCCTTGCCTCAACCCACTGATTTTAAATAGAAATAATAATGCAACATCACAATCACAAAGGTTTACCTGTTTCTATTAAGCTGTTGTTGCCGATTTTAATTGTGTTTCTAGGGTTATGGACGGCAGCCACTTTAGCTTATGGTTATTTCGCCAGACACAGCTTAGAACAAACCGCCCGTAAAGAAACAGAAGACTTAGCGATTTTACTCAAACAAGATTTAGAGCAAAAGCAAAGATTATTGAGTTTAACCACGCGATGGCTAAGCGAAGAAGAAAGCCTAATTCAGGCCGTAGCCTCAAACGATCAAACAGTCTTGCTGCGTGCTGTGTTGCCCCTGCAAGCGGCTTTAGAACTCGATTTAGTTAGAGTTGTTGACACTAATGATCGGCTTTTAGTCTCTTCCCAACAGCGATCGCTTTCCGCTAGAAAATTTCAGGATACTACCCTCAACGCTTTAACACAAACCGGAATGGAATTATCCGGTATTTTGATGACAACAGATGCTTCTATTCCCCCTATTTTATCTAGTTTTATTTCGATTAAATCTTCAGACGCAATTCTCGGCACTTTAACCACGGCTTTAGCCATTGACAATACCCTCTTACAGGAAATTCGGGGAGATACATCAATGCATTTAATTGCATTTGAAGGCGATAAAGTCAAGGCTTCAACCCTTCCTCTCGATCAATATCCATTACAGCAATTTCCCTCAGCCAATACATCACCGACTCAGATTAATATTGCTGAAGAAGCTTATCTGGTTAAAACGGTTAAATTTTCTACTTTAGGGGATCAAATCCTTAAAATAGCCGTGTTAAAATCCGCTCAAGAAACAGAACAAGCGCAGCGGCAACTGTGGTTAATTGTCGGCGGGTTTGGTTTACTGGGAGGTGCAATGTTTACAGCGGTAGTCATTGCTGGGTTTCGGATGACCCAAGGCTTGAGTCGTCGAATTCAAAATTTAACCCAAGCCACTCAAAAACTGGCTAAAGGGGATTTGAAAACCTTAATTCCCGTCGATAGTCACGATGAAGTGGGAATTTTGGCTGAAGAATTTAATACTATGGCACAGCAGCTTGATAGCCGTGACCAGCAACTTCATCAACAGATGCAGCAACTGAATCATACCCTCGAAGAATTACACCAAACTCAAGAACAATTAATTCAGCAAGAAAAAATGGCAGCGTTGGGACAACTGATTGCGGGTATTGCTCATGAAATTAATAATCCCCTGGGGGCAATTCGAGCTTCTGCGAATAATACAGATAAAGCATTACAAGTTATTATAGAAGAATTTACCGACTTACATCAGCGTCTGAATACGACCGAAATAGAGCAGTTATTTTTATTGATTAATCAAGGACTGAAACATCAAACTTTAAGGTCTTCTGCCGAAAGTCGTCGCCTCAAACGTAAAGTCATGGCTCAACTGCAAGAGCATCAAATTGATAATGCTCGATATATTGCCGATCTTTTAGTCGAAATGGGGGTTGACGAAACACCCGAATTATGGTTACCTTTATTGAAGCATGAATCTGGGGAGTGGGCGCTGGAATTTGCTTATAACTTTGCGTCTACATATGCCAATAATCAAATTATTCTTCATGCCGTAGAACGCTCTTCTAAAACGATTTTTGCCCTCAAAAGTTATGCCCGTTTTGACCGTAGCGGTAACAAGCAGGTGCTGCACGTGACTCAAGGGTTAGAAACAGTATTAGAACTGTATCATAATCAACTGAAACATAATATTCAGCTTGTTCGAGATTATCAAGAAGATATAGCGATTTGGGGATATCCAGATGAACTGGTTCAAGTCTGGACAAATTTGATTCATAATGCCATTCAAGCGATGAAATCTGGCGGTACATTAACCCTCAGTACCCATCAACAGGATAATGGTATTCAAGTCAATATTGCAGATACAGGCGGCGGAATAGAACCGGAAACTCAAGCTAAAATCTTCGATGCCTTCTTTACCACAAAGCCTGTGGGTGAAGGGAGTGGTTTAGGATTGCATATCTGCAAAAAGATCATCGACAAGCATCAAGGGTATATTAAAGTAGAAAGCCAACCGGGATCAACTCAATTTCACGTTTGGTTACCTGTTGGTTCTGCATAAACCCTTAAACCTCAGCTAAATATGTGTGAAACAGCAATTTTTTGTGTGGATGATGAACCGTCCATTTTAAAAGCCCTGAAAGAACAACTTCAACGGTGTTTCGGTAGCAAGTATATTTATGAAGTCGCCGAAAGTGTTGAAGAAGCTTGGGACGTGATTGATGAACTGGCAGAAGACAATATCAAAGTGTTATTGATTATTTCAGACTGGTTAATGCCCGATGTCAAAGGGGATGTGTTTCTCGCCGAGGTACATCAGCGCTTTCCCAAAATTGTAACCGTAATGTTAACCGGACAAGCAGATGAGGATGCCATTGAACGGGCCAGACAACAAGCCAATCTCTATGCTTGTATGCAGAAGCCGTGGACAGAAGAAGAGTTACAACAAGTGATTAGTAAAGCTTTAAAACAGTAGAGGCAAAGGGTTCGGCTGAAATCGATTAGGGTTTGGGTGGATCTTTGGGAGGCGATCGCTTCACACCCGCAGAACGTTGCCAACGAGGCTCTGGTTTGGGTCGTTTTTGCCGAGATGTATTATTGGTCGCAACACTGGTTTTAATGCGACTCATACGGCTGGGAAAATCACTTTCATCATAAATTTCACCTACTAATTCCTCTAGAATATCCTCTAAGGTGACTAGCCCAACTGTGCCACCATACTCATCTACCACGATGGCAATGTGGAGGCGTTGCTGTAACATTTCCTTCAGTAAGTCTCCCACCCGCTTCGTTTCAGGCACATAAACTGGCGGAATCATTGCTTCGGTCACAATTTGACTTCCCGCTGCCTCTGGGGCAGTTCGCATCACTTGTAGAATGCGTTTGAGATGAACAATACCCACAATCTCATCTTTAGATTCACCTTGAACCGGAATGCGAGAATATCCGGTTTCTAAGCATAAATCTATCGCATCTTGCAGGTTCGCTTCGTGGGAAATGGTTCGCATCTCAATCCGAGGTTTCACCACCTCTCGGGCAATCAGATAATCTAACATCAGCGCTTTGTTGAGTAACTGATGTTTTTGCCAATCGAGTTGACCCTTACCCCCTAAAATTTCGATCATCAATTGTAACTCTTGCAAAGACAGAGACGGTTGACTCGCGCCACGATTAAAGATAAGAATGACTCGCGAGGCGATCGCTTCAAACAGATAAATCACAGGGGCAAGAATCACCGACAGGAAGTAAATGGGGCGTACGACTGTCTTAAAAATCGGCAACACATTGCTAATCGCCAGAGATTTTGGTGTAATCTCACCGAAAATCAATAATAGAAAAGTAACAACGGCTGTGGCAACTCCTAACCCGGCACTGCCTAACCAGATCGCAAACAGGTTACTGGTGAGAATGGCGGAGAAATTATTAACCAGATTATTACCCACCAATAAAGTTGTGATAAATCTGGCACGCCTTTCTAGAACCAGTGTAAACATACCATTGGGATCGCCCTGTTCTTTGATGAAAGCCCGCAGCTTTAAGTTATCTAAGGCCGTAATTGCCGTTTCTGAACCCGCGAAAAAAGCTGAAAGGGCTAGCATTGAAGCCAACACTAGCAAATCAATCCAGACGTTTCCGAGTAACGGGCCAATCTCAGTGGCAGCAATCAGGAATTGAGGGAGAGGGATTACACTCACAACTGATGCAGGAAAATTAAAAACTTGTTTTGATTGTAGGGCATTCTGTCTGCAATCAGGGATGATTGATTCGCTATGTTACAGATTCAACCTCGATCAAGGCTTCAGTCAGGACACAAAAATCACCCCGAATGAGTCCAAAGCTGAATAACTTTTCTCTATCCCACAACAACAAAGGTGATTTACTCATCCCTTGCCCAAAACTTTTATTTTTCGGAAAAATTATTCAGTCTAAATGTTGGGTCGTCACGGCTTCACCAGATCGAGTCAAGAATTATTCTACTTTTTGCTAAGAAATTTTAGCTTTTTTTGAGGGCTGATAGTCGCTTGAAAACCACGTAAAGACTATATCATCTTGTTCTATTAGATAGATTTAGAACTCAGAAATATCCTCGGGTGTTTACTAAAATGAAAAGCTGTAGACCATTGACTCATAAATCCCAATCAGACTGATAAAATTTCCTTGACTTTTTCATACCGATACTTTTCGAGTAGCAGTTTAATCGCCAGCGATCTGTTGGTTTCTTGAGTTTTTGGGTTGCCTTTCATCAATTCTGCCAGAATCAATCATGAAATTGTTGGTTGATTGACAATCTACCGTTGTCATTTCCAGCTATGGGCTGAGCGAATAATTTTACCAGATTACGGGCTATTTTTGATGAATGATTGAGAATCGCCAGATCAATTGCTCGTAGCCGGAACAAGTTGAGACAAGTATCGTCTATTCAACTCTGAGCTTTACCCAATATTGGCTACAATATTCAATTAGTGGCATAATCAAAGCCAAATGCAGTCAAAATCAAGCGACGATGAGCCAGCTTTTAGATGGACGGTATCAGATTCTTGAAGTTTTAGAATCAAGTGAATTAGGCACAGCCTATCTGGCTCAGGATATTCGTCGTCCTGGAGAATCTCTGTGCTTTGTTAAACATCTGCATTTAGCCGCAGAAGATCCCCAACTGATTGAGATTGCTCGCCGTCGATTTCAACAAGAAGCTCAAACCTTAGAAAAACTCTCTCAACACGATCAAATTCCGAAGTTACTGGCTTATTTTGAAGAATATCAGGACTTTTATATGATAGAGTCCTATATTTCTGGACAATCTTTATTAAGTGAGATTGTACCGGGTTACCCCCTCTCAGAATTACAAGTCACTGATATTTTAAAGGATGTGTTAGAAATCCTGAGCTTTATTCATCAAAAAGGGGTGATTCATCGGGATATTAAACCTAGTAATATTATTCGACGCGATAGCGATCATAAGTTAGTATTAATTGATTTTGGTGCGATCAAAGAAATCAATCTTGAAAAAAATCATAATCCTCCCACCGCTCGGATTGGAACGATTGAATATATGCCAATCGAGCAGTTTGAATGCGATCCTCAGTTTAATAGTGATATTTATGCCTTGGGAATGATTGCCATCCAGGCATTAACTGGGATTCCTATTTATGAATTGCGTAAATTACGAGAAAAAAATAAATCTAATTCTACTGAAATTGTCTGGCAACATTTAGCGATTGTGAGTCCAGAATTTGCTGAACTTTTAGATCAAATGATTCGATATGATTATCGCGATCGCTATCAATCAGCCGAAAATATTTTATTAGACTTAAAAAGAATTCGCTACCATTCTCAAACCCTGACAAGTCGTCAAGAAACCTATCGAGAAGAAGTCCAACGCTGCGCTAGTAATAGAGGAGATATTTCTATTGTTGGACGTAGAATTTTAGAAGAATTACGACTCAATTTAGAACTCTCTCTCGAGGAAGTCGAAGCAATTGAAGATGAAATTCTTAACCCCTATCGTAAATACCAAGAAAAAGGAGAACGTTACGAACAAGCGGTCATTGCCGCAGTGAAACAGCAATATCCTTTTCCGCCAGAAACCTGGGAAGAACTGAAGCGTTTACAACATATTTTAGGACTGAATGAAACGGATGCCTCTTATATTGAGTCGCAGGTGTTACCCCGTTCTTGGCTGGATAATTTATGGAGAATAAATCGTCAAAAAATACCTCAAAAAAATATAACTCAGCGTTTTAATTCTGGTAACTTTTTTAAGAGTATTCGATCAATTCCAATTATTATTGGACTTATTTTCCTAACACTTTTAGGATTAATATTTGCCGGGTATCAATATTTACAATGGCAGGAAGTTAGACGACAGCAACAGCAGCTAGAAGCTCAAGAAATTGAAAGAATTCAAATGTTATTGAATCAGGAAAGATACAATGATTGTGTGAGTGAGGCGGCTAATATTCCGGAAAATTCTAGTCAATATCTGAATGCACAATCTTTGATTAAAAAGTGCCAAGACGCGATTAACTGGCGGCTAGCAACGCCTCAAGAATTGGGTCAACATTTAGGTGCTGTGGGTACAGTGGCATTCAGTCCAGATGGTAGTATTTTAGCCACAGGAAGTCGAGATCAAACCATTAAATTATGGAACTTAGAAACAGGAGATATTATCGGAACATTAACCGGAGATGGTTCTCCCATTTGGTCGCTAGATTTTAGTTCGAGTGGTTCAGATTTAGCGGCGGGTAGTTATTATTGGAGAATCTTAGAATGGAATTTAGAAACAGGTGAAACCTATATTCCGCTACAACAAAATGGTGCAGTTTGGTCGGTAAAAATAAGTCCGGATGAACGGTTAATTGCAAGTGCAAGTAGCGATCAAACCGTTAAAATTTGGGATCGGCAAAGTGGTTTTATTTTGTATGATTTTCTCGATCATGATGATATTGTTTATGCCGTAGACTGGACTCCCAATGGTCGGATTTTAGTCAGTGCTTCTAAAGATAAAACCGTTAAAGTTTTTGACGTAGAAACCGGAACCGTTCTATTAACATTAACAGGACATTCCGATCAAGTTCGTTCGATTGTTATTAGTTCAGATGGCAATACTTTAGTCACCGGAAGTTATGATGATACAATCAAGATTTGGAACTTAATAACAGGTGAACTGATTCATACTTTAACAGGTCATTCGGGTGATATTCTCTCTGTTGATATTAGTCCAGATAATCAACTCATTGTTAGTGGTAGTAAAGATCAAACCATTAAATTATGGAACAGACAAACCGGAGAATTATTAAGTACATTAATCGGACATAACAGTGAAGTTTACGCTGTCCGTTTTAGTCCGGATGGTCAAACCATTGCCAGCGGTGGTAAAGATCGAACCGTGAAATTGTGGCGACGTTAAGTAATCTCTCTCTCTTTTTTATATTACAACAAGATCATAAATTATCAGTAATTTGACTAAAGTAATAATCTGTTTATATTCATGCTGATTGTAGAGAATTATTTCCCCACAATTTCTTAAATGAGAATAAACTGTCAAATATAAGATAATATAGAAATGAATTATCATGATCTATTCTTGTGCAATCCGTTGATTTGACAACGTTGATCGCAGCTTGTTCAGAACTCCGTTCACAGTGGCTTCCCGCAAGACTTGAACAAGTTTATCAGCGCGATCGCTATACCATTAGTCTGGCTTTGCGAACCTTGAAGCAACGGGGTTGGCTAGATATCTCTTGGCATCCTCAAGCCGCGCGCCTCTGTATTGCCGATCCGCCGCCTCGTAAACCCGATACATTTACCTTTAGCGATCAACTCCGTCATCAACTCAGTGGCCTAGCCCTAGTCGCCTTAACACCCGTCTCTGAGTGGGAAAGGGTTTTAGACTTGCAGTTTGCCAAACGTCCCGGCGATCCGGTGTTGTGGCATCTGTACGTCGAGATTATGGGGAAATACAGTAACGTTATTTTAACCCAAACCGATCAACTCGTAGTCACTGCCGCTCATCAAGTCAGTGTACAACAGTCCAGTGTTCGACCGATCCAAACCGGCCAACCCTACGAACTCCCCCCCAGTTTAACCGATCCGATTCCCAGTTTAGACGAAGATCGCGATCGCATGATAGAACGGGTTAGCCTTATTCCCGGCGCTTTAAACCGTCAACTGTTAAAAAATTATCGCGGTTTAAGTTCAGCCTTATTAAATGAAATGATAAAAGCGGCTGAATTAGATCCGAATCAACCCACAGATAGTTTAACAGATGAAGATTGGAACCGCTTATTTAACTGTTGGCAAGAATGGTTAACGGCGCTTGAAAACAAACAATTTTATCCTCATTGGACGGAAAAAGGATATGGCGTTGTTGCTTGGAAAAATAGGAAATTAGAATCTACTGATTCTTCTCCCCAAACCGTTAATCAACTTATTAATACTTATTATAATCAAGAATTAAATCAACAAACCTTTAAACAAATCCGTCATCAAATTATTCAGAAGCTTAGCAATTTACTGAAAAAATTACATCAAAAAGCAGATGGTTTTAAACAACGATTACAACAATCTGAAGAAGCGGATACTTACCGAGTGCAAGCCGATCTGTTAATGGCACAATTACAACAATGGCAGCCGGGAATGAAGACTATTACTTTATCCGATTTGGAAACCGAAAACTCGATCAAAATTCCCCTAGATCCTGAAAAAAACGCGGTGCAAAATGCTCAAGCTTATTACAAAAAGCATCAAAAATTAAAACGCGCTCGTCTTGCAGTTGAACCGTTATTAGCAGAAGTAACAGCAGAAATTAATTATTTAGAACAAGTCGAAGCTGCCATTCATCAAATAGATCATTATCGTCAGCCAGAAGATCTGCAAACCTTAGAAGAAATTCGAGAAGAATTAATCCAACAAAACTATTTACAAAGTACTGAATATCGGAGTTCTAGCCAAGAGACAAAAACAGAATTTTATCATTATAAAACACCCAGTCAATTTGAAGTATTAGTGGGACGAAATAACCGTCAAAACGATTTATTAACGTCTAAAATAGCCGGAGATTATGATTTATGGTTTCATACCCAAGAAATCCCCGGCAGTCATGTATTATTGCGTTTAAATGCAGGAGAAGTACCAGAAGATGCTGATTTACAGTTTGTGGCGAATTTAACCGCTTATTATAGTCGCGCTCGTCAGAGTGAACAAGTCCCTGTGATTTATACTCGTCCAAAATATGTTTATAAACCCAAAGGTGCTAAACCCGGAATGGTGATCTACAAGCAAGAAACCGTCATTTGGGGTAACCCACAGCAAGTTGATCTGGTCACGGGATGAATAGACGCGCCCGTGGCTGAGACAGTAGAGACCTTCCATAGAATGTCTGTACAAAATACAGAATATTGACTCAAGGCTTTTTTTAATAAGATTTTATTACAACTATAGATAAGATTGCTATAAATATTAAGGATTGCAACAAGATAAAAATTAGATATAAATTTTATGGTAAGAAAGAAAAATTCACACTTAAAAAATCCGACTGCGTCCATTCAATAAAAAAAGGAGTACGTCCATTGATTTATTCAACATTATTAGGTGCAACAGCTAACCTCGTTACAACAGTTCCTTGGAGTCCCAAAGTAGCTGTTGTGATGATTATTTGCAATATTATTGCGATCGCCATTGGTAAATTTACCATCCAACAACAAAATGTTGGCCCCTCTTTACCCGCTCCCACGATGTTTGGTGGTATGGGTTTAGCTGCATTACTAGGAACTACCAGTTTAGGTCATGTGATCGGTGCAGGAGTCATTTTAGGGTTAGCCAATGTCGGCGCTTTATAGTTCCTGTATTCATCAATAATTGAGAATGATGTAGAGATATTTCCTAGGGTATCTCTATATTCTTTAAACCCTCCGCCATCAATGTCAGCACCCCGCAATAAATTGACGGGGCTTCTAGCCTCACAGTTTATTTAGTTGACCAGCCTGAGTCTTCAATTGACTACGTTATCGGCAAGAGTTAAAGACCTACCTTGGAATACTTGCCAGTTCCAAGCTCTAGAACTTAAAGGTTAAACAGCTTTACGAGGGGTAAGGCAGTGCTTTTGAGAAAGTACCGACCGATAACGTTGGCGTTCGCGCAGCGTGTGCCTCAGCACGTAGGCAAACATTACTGAAAAGTCGAGACAACACCATGTCTAATCAAGTTCTAGTTGTGGATACAAAATACAAACCGCTAACACCCTGTTCTCCAGGAACAGCTAGAAGGCTTTTAGCTTCTAACAAAGCTGCGGTTTATCGTCAATATCCTTTCACCATCATTCTCAAAAAGGAGGTCAAAGAAGATGTAGACACTTGCCAACTGAAACTTGACCCAGGCTCACTCACCACTGGAATTGCTTTACTCAAAGGAAATAAGCTGATCTGGGCGGCTTCACTGTTTCATCGCGGTCAACCAATTAAAGATGCGCTATTGTCTCGCCGCTCTCTTAGAAGAGGTCGTAGAGGCAGAAAAACTAGATACAGACAACCTAGATTCTTAAATAGAACTAGAGTCAAAGGATGGTTAGCACCAAGTTTAGAACATCGAGTTCTAACCACAATGACCTGGGTTATGCGGTTAATCAAACTTTGTCCGATTAATTCTATTGCAATGGAACTGGTTAAATTTGATACTCAAAAACTTCAAAACCCAGAAATATCTGGGACAGAATATCAGCAAGGCACTATGAACCAATACGAGCTTAGGGAATATCTACTTGAGAAATTCAATCGTACTTGTGTTTACTGTGGGGCGAAAGATACTCCCTTGCAGGTAGAGCATATCAAACCTAAGTCTAAAGGGGGTTCTAATCGAGTATCAAACCTCACTATTGCTTGTGTTCCTTGCAATCAAACTAAATCTAATCTAGATATTAAAGAGTTTTTAGCTGACAAACCATCGATATTGAAACGAGTATTAGCTACGGCTAAAGCACCTCTAAAAGACGCTGCTGTGGTTAATTCGACTCGTTGGAAGCTATTTAATAGCCTGAAAGAAACTAGCTTGCCTATAACTACTGGTACTGGTGGTCAAACTAAATTTAATCGAACTCAACAAGGAATTCAAAAAACTCATTGGTTAGATGCTGCCTGTGTTGGTGAGACTCCAAAACTAGAAGTATTAACCAATCAACCATTGCTCATTAAATGTAGTGGTCATGGTCAAAGACAAGTAATTCATGTTAACAAATTTGGATTTCCCAGAAGAAATAAAACAAACCAATTAGTTAGAAAATCTGCTTTGGTTAAATCAGTTAAAGGTTTTCAAACTGGTGATATTGTCAAAGCAGTAGTTACTAAGGGGAAGAAAATAGGCTCTTATCTTGGTAAGGTTGCCGTTCGTTCCAGTGGCTCATTTAACATCAAAACTGTTTCCGAAACAGTTCAAGGTATTAGCTACAAATATTGTAAACAAGTGCATCGCAAAGATGGCTATGTTTACGGATTTTAATCTTCACGGCAACTAAAGTTGCTCGTGTCGTAGTTCCTCTGCTACTTAAAAGATAGCAGTTTCCCTACTCCCGCATTAATGCCATGATAAGATAATTTTCAAAGGAATTTTGACGGGTGAAAGCGCCTGCAAAATCCCTGGGGTCCCGTCAGATTGCTAGACCTTCGATAATGAAGGGGTTTGAAGGTTTTGATACTAGCTTTATGGCAATGAGTCGAAGCCTGAAACGCTACTTCGCGAACGCTCCCGTCAGTTTTGAGTTTTCAAGCCTGACTATATCTAGCTTCTAGCGTCCCCTCCCTCACCGCCTGGGTTATGGCGGAATTGTTGGAAACATGAAAATTCAGAACTTAGCAATTGTTGATGAAGCCCTCACCGCCTGGGTTATGGCGGAATTGTTGGAAACTTCCATCGTTTCCACAGGTTGTTAGCCTCCCCTACCCCTCACCGCCTGGGTTATGGCGGAATTGTTGGAAACTTTTGGCTTCAATACGGCATTTTTACCATCTTCTACCCTCACCGCCTGGGTTATGGCGGAATTGTTGGAAACTTGATAAATAAAGAGATCTCAGTCAGCACTTTTTCAACCCTCACCGCCTGGGTTATGGCGGAATTGTTGGAAACGAATGCTTTGGTCTAGTAGATGAAGAGAAAGAACTCCCTCACCGCCTGGGTTATGGCGGAATTGTTGGAAACTTGAATTCTAATTCACACGTTACTCGGAGTAAATCGCAAATCCACCCCTCACCGCCTGGGTTATGGCGGAATTGTTGGAAACTGCCCCCCTGAGTAACACGGGGGTTAGATTCACAGTACCCTCACCGCCTGGGTTATGGCGGAATTGTTGGAAACTTCCATAGAAAGCCAATCAATATTGTAAGTAGTCCGGCCCTCACCGCCTGGGTTATGGCGGAATTGTTGGAAACACGTTTACTGAGACATCATGAGATTCTCTAATTCCCTCACCGCCTGGGTTATGGCGGAATTGTTGGAAACTATTTTCCGATTAAAACATCATTTTCAGAAATCGCTAACGCCCTCACCGCCTGGGTTATGGCGGAATTGTTGGAAACGATTTCTTCCCCTTCTAGCAAGGATTCGACCAAGCCCTCACCGCCTGGGTTATGGCGGAATTGTTGGAAACTTACTAATAGACCAATATTCCAAGGGGCGATCAATCTCGCCCTCACCGCCTGGGTTATGGCGGAATTGTTGGAAACTTAATAAAAGATGGAATGTCTCTGCCGGAGCTACCCCTCACCGCCTGGGTTATGGCGGAATTGTTGGAAACTCAACTGGAAAGATACGGGGGGATTTTAAAGCTGTGTAACCCTCACCGCCTGGGTTATGGCGCAATTGTTGGAAACTTGTTTTTCTGAAAGTTACGGCTAAACATCTTCGCCCCCTAACCGACTAAATAACGTCAAATCACTCCCTCTCCTCGCAGGAGAGGGCTGGGGAGAGGTCATCAAACTTACGTTAAGAAGAATCGTTTTTCACTAAACAACCCTAACTGACTAAGTTATGTCAAATCACTCCCTCTCGTGGGAGGAGAGGGCTGGGGAGAGGTCTTAATATCTAAAATTGCAATTCCTGCAACATCCAAAACCCCGCAAAAGCTTCCGAATTGGGATTAGATTGTACCGCTAAAAAGTGAACGTTTTTTGCTTTTTGTTTCGTGGTTTCAAACCCTTCTGCTTCTGCCTGAGTCCCACTATCGGTTAAATTTGCTAAAATCCAGCTTTCATTTTCTCCTGTTTCCAATAATAAACTCGGCTTTGAATCATTACTAACTTGAAGATAAGCTAATTCTAACCCAGACATCCAAGCGGCTAAAGCAGTCGCGCGAGGTGAGAAAATAATTACACCGGGAATAGATGTATCTGGCTTTAAACCCACCATCGGTAAGCCAAAAGATTCACCAAAATCAATATCCCATTCTGGCATCTCTTCAAAAGCCTGTGCTTCTAACGTCACAAATGCCCATTTCTGCCCTTCTAAAGCATCCGGTAACCTTTGAGCTTTACTCGGTAAAAATTGTACTGAAGGATTAGTACCCGCTTGATAATTCGGTAAAGTCGGATAAACAGTTTCTAGCCGTTCTTCTAACCAACTAAATAAGGCATAAGTTCGCCGACTTGCTGCTGTTGGAATAGCTAATTCCTTGCAAGCTTTGGTAATCATATTGGTCATCGGACGACGGAAAAAACGAATCCGACTCGGAGTGACACCCGTATCATTGATAGCTTGTTCAATTGCACCTTTTAACCAAGTCGAATTAACCTGTGTACTCGGACAAAACTGAGTGTAGCGAAATAAAGATTCAGCTTGATCGTTAATTCCTAAGGGAGTTTCACAGATTAAAACTTCCCATACTTTCTTTCCGTCTTCATCCCGTAACGGACGGCTATAAAAATCTAGTTCCCAAATTGTTGCCATGTTGGTGATATATTCGTTTCACTCCACAGATCCTATCCGCCTGCTCATTATACCGGAGTTCTAGTGACATTTCGCGCTCAGGAGATCGGCAAACAGACAATGGCAGAGAAACCTTTCCTTTGATTAAACATAGACGAATTGCCTCAGACTACGATAAAATCACTATCAATACTTACAGCAGTGCTAGTTATGAATCATCCCAACTGGTCTTGTCCAAAGTGCGCCAACACAGATTATGAAACGGATCAATTTGCCGCAACTGGCGGAGGCTTAGCAAAGGTATTTGATGTACAAAATAAGAAATTTACCACTGTCTCTTGTACCCAGTGCAAATATACAGAGATCTATAAAGTAGCTTCTAGCACTTTAGGTAATGTATTTGATTTCTTCACCAATTAGAGTTACATCTTTAATCAGCCTCGTTTGGCTGTGGCAAAATATTAATGTCTCAAGGGTTAAAAGTTGGCGGGACTATTGCCGCGATCGCGACAGCAATTGTTCCACAGCAAGGCAGTATTGGTATTGTTCGACTATCGGGATCGCAGGCTGTGGCGATCGCCAAAACTTTATTTAAAGCACCTGGTAACCAACCGTGGGAAACTCACCGCATTCTCTATGGTTATATTCGTCATCCCCAAACAAAGCGCCTGGTAGACGAAGCACTGTTACTGTTGATGTTAGCGCCTCGATCTTATACCCGAGAAGATGTAGTAGAGTTTCATTGTCACGGCGGGATGATTGCAGTACAGCAAGTTTTGCAACTCTGTATCGCTCAAGGTGCAAGATTGGCTGAGCCGGGTGAATTTAGCCTCAGAGCCTTCTTAAATGGACGATTGGACTTAACCCAAGCAGAAGGGGTAGCAGAGCTTGTCGGGGCAAAATCTCAGGCGGCAGCCAATGCAGCATTAGCCGGAATTGAAGGAAAATTAACCCAGTCAATAAAACAACTGCGTAGCAATTGCTTAAATATTTTAGCCGAAATTGAAGCCAGGATTGACTTTGAGGAAGATTTACCGCCGTTGGATGAAGCGGAAATTTCTCACCAACTGGATCAAGTGTCTGCTGAAGTGGATCAGTTATTGGCAACAGCAGAAAGAGGAGAATTATTACGCACCGGCTTAAAAGTCGCTATTGTTGGTCGTCCGAATGTGGGTAAATCAAGTTTACTGAATGCTTGGAGTCAAAGCGATCGCGCTATTGTGACCGATTTACCGGGAACTACACGGGATGTCGTAGAATCTCAGTTAGTGGTACGAGGAATTCCGGTACAAGTCATTGATACGGCGGGTATTCGTCAATCCGATGATCGAGTTGAACAAATGGGTGTGGCGCGATCGCGGACTATGGCACAAGTGGCAGATTTAGTCTTATTAACCATTGATGCGGAGATGGGTTGGACAGCAGCAGATCATGAAATTTATCAAGAGATTCAGCATCGTCCTTTTATAATAATTCTTAATAAAATTGATCGAATTAATCCCACTCAACTCGAACAACTCTGTCAAACGATATCGATTCAGTTAAATCAGGTGAATCCTTTATTAGTGCAAACGGCGGCGGCTTTGAATCAGGGAATTGTTGAGCTGGAAACTGCAATTTTAGCAGCAATTGAGGTGGGTGAAATTAAAGTGGGTGACTCAGAAATAGCAATTAATCAGCGCCAAGAGGCGGCTTTAATTGAAACGGCTGCGGCTTTGGATCGGGTGAAGATAACAATCAATCAACAGCTTCCACTCGATTTTTGGACGATTGATTTGCGTGATGCGATTCAGTTCCTAGCAGAAGTCACTGGAGTTGAAGTCACTGAGTCCGTGCTAGATCGAGTGTTCAGTCGTTTTTGTATCGGAAAATAGGATCAATTCGGATTATAACTGTAAGCAGTTGCGGAATATAAACAAGCTTTTCTGAGAACGTTCTTCTACTGAACAAATTTTTGAGGGTTGAGGTTGGGATTCGATTCGATTTTCGCTATAATCTGCTGTTGCAAAGGACTCGGACAAACTTTCCGCCACACAAGAGTCAAAAGAATCTCCCGACTCAACCAGAGTCACTCGACGACGAGTCACTTGACGGCGAGACTGTTGGGGCTGCTGTTGTGGTTGCTGTACAAGCCGTTGCCGAAGTAAACGCTGCTCTTCTGGGGGAAGAGATAAGATAACCTGCGCTAAAGAATCAATTAGTGATATATTCATGCTCTCTGAATTTGAAATGGATGCAATTTGATAGGCACATTTTAGGAACTCGAGAGGACTTTGTGCGGCCATTTTGGCAAGATCATCTATTTTTAGCCAATAATAAGTCCCAAGATAGATTAAATAATATAACCTTTTAAACTTTAAAGTTTTATATTAATTATCTTAGGATTACGAAGCTCAGATGATATTTGAAATAGCGATAATTAAACATTGTTATACGTCGCCCTAGTTTTAGTCAAGGGGGTCTAAGTACGGACTTAGCGTTTAAAAATTGTCAGAACGCCTAAACAACAATTTATAGATGCCCATCAATTGAGATCCTAACCCCTCATTGGTGTGAATTATGACTACCTTTTACTTAAATCATTAAAATCAACGACTGACTTTAATAAAAAAGAGGCTACAATTCTTAAGGATTAAGATCAGTTTATCATTAGGAGATTGACTTCGGCTTCAGTAAATCTACACAAAATTAACCTGAAATCTCAGCCAATGGGTAGAGGGAATAAGCGATCGCCGAAATCGCCCTCAACTCTTGCTCTTACTGCCTCGCCAGTGCGAATAGCCTGTTGCATTCTGGAGTGGTTCTAAGAGGACATTGTGCTGTATATAAAAAAATTATATAAATAACCTTGTGAAACTGAACTCCTGCATTTAAGCTGTATGCACGCACACAATAGATTGCAATTGAGTTATCGACAATGAAACTATCTTTTCTGAAGCGGTTTGTCCCTAGCGTCGTCCTCGGTGCGATCGCGGGTTTAATGGTGAGTAATGCCAGTGCCATAGCCGCTGAGCGTGTTGTACTGACCTATGGTCCTATTCAAGCGCCTGTGAAGCTTAAGGATCTTAGAGCCTTTGTTGAAACGGGAGAAAAGACGAAAACCATTCGTCAAATTGTTGGGGCTTCTGGCTTAGATGAAGATACTCTTCGTGGACTAATGAGCTTAGAAGTCGGCTTTGAACTAGTTCCCTTTGCTTGTCTGATTTGTAGCCCAACGGGAGTCGAGCTGATCGAAGATGTTTCTCTAACCTTACGGACTCATCGTCGAGTTGAGAATGTTACGGCAATTCATGCCGCGTTAATTAACGCAGTCAGCGATGATGGTAAAATTTCTGTCCTCGACTTCATCAACTACTATCCTGTACCGGGGCTGTACGTTGATCTGGCTAATATCTCCCAAACTGTCGAAAAGCTTCAAGGCTTTGCAGGTGGACTGGAAACCCTCTTGACAGATGCTGGTAGATATGGTAAATCAGGTTGTTCACTCCAGGAAGTGAGTCTTCCGGCTCCAGTGCCAGCCCCAGCACCGCGTCCAGCGCCTGTCCGTCCAGTGCCACGTCCCCCCGCTCCGATTCAACCGGTTCCTGGACTGTGGTAAGGGATTTTCTCGTTAGAATTCTCACCTTAACCCTGAGATAATTTCTATAAAAATCGTAGGGTCAATTTACCGTTGACCCTACAAAATAGTCTCAAAATCTCAAGGGCAAGATCAGACCGTCATTTGGACTTAGCCGATGTAGATTTAGCCGATGTAGACTTAGTAGACTTAGACTTAGTAGACTTCGATTTTGTTGATTTAGCAGTTGTCTTTTTCTTAGAACTACTGCCCGACTTAGAAGAACTTCCCTTCGCCGCAATCCATTCTACTGCCATCTCTAAAGTGACATCCTCAACTGGGACATCTTTCGGGATCGAAGCATTAGTTTTACCATGCTTAACATAAGGGCCATAACGACCCGTGTAAACATTGACAGGTTCTTTATCTTCTGGGTGTTGACCCAATTCCCGTAACGGCTTAGCAGTGCGCCCCCCACCACGACTGGCTTTCGGTTGAGCGAGCATTTCTAAAGCCCGTTCTAAATTAATCGTCAGCACATCATCAGGCGCTTTAATGGAACGATAATCTTTACCTTCTTTTCCTTGGTCATGCACCACATACGGCCCAAATCGACCAATAGCCGCCTTAACTTTTGCCCCGGTTTCGGGATGAACCCCCAATAAACGCGGCAGAGAGAGTAAATCAACCGCTACATTCAGGGTAACGCTGTCTTTTTCCATCCCTTTAGGTAAAGACACCCGCTTTGGTTTTTTCTTCGCCCCTTCGACTTCCTCACCCAATTGTACATAAGGGCCATAGGGGCCAATCATCAGATAAATCACTTCCCCCGTTTCAGGATGCATCCCCAATTTTTCAGGGCCTTCTGTTTTCTGTTCTAACAGTTCTTTGATCACCTCTGGGGTTAAATCGGCTGGGGTTAAATCAGGGGGAATAGAAGTCGTAATTACGGCATCTTCTTCACTGGTTGCCTCGGGGTTAGCCGCTTCAATATACGGCCCAAATCGACCAATACAGACCCGGTAAGACAATTCCCCAGAATCATCCCCTAACCCTTCGAGTTCAATGGTGCGGGCAATTTTAGAGTCAATTTGACTTTCTTGTTCTTTGACTTGATGTTCGAGTCCGGTATCTCCCGAATAGAATTGACGCAAATAAGGTAACCAATTAGCCCCTCCCGTGGCAATTTCATCCAGGGTATCTTCCATCCGGGCGGTAAAACTAACATCCACCAAGTCTGGAAAATATTTCTCTAACAAACTGGTAACGGCAAAAGCGGTAAACGTGGGAATTAAAGCATTGCCTTTTTGTTGGACATAACCGCGATCAATAATCGTTCCGATCACACTGGCATAAGTACTGGGTCGTCCGACTCCTTCACTTTCTAAGGTTTTCACCAAAGAAGCCTCGGTATAGCGGGCGGGAGGTTGAGTTTCATGACTGACTGCTTCAATCTCTTGACAGTCGGGATGGTCATTGACTTTCAACGGCGGCAGGAGTACTTCTTGATCTTCTAATGCCGCATCGGGATCATCCGAGCCTTCCACATAAGCCCGTAAAAACCCAGGAAAATCAATCCGTTTGCCGCTGCTACGAAACTCAGCATCTTCTACCTTCAACTCAACGCTAATGTTGGTTTGGCGAGAATCAGCCATCTGACAAGCGACAGTTCGCTTCCAGATTAAATCATATAACTTTAATTCAGTTCCATCTAACCCGGTTTCTTTGGGAGTGCGGAAACGATTACCCGCTGGACGAATCGCCTCGTGAGCTTCTTGAGCGCCCTTAGATTTCGTTGTATACTGGCGTGGTTTAGGGCTGAGGTAGTCTTTACCATATTTTGTCTCAACGCAGTCTCTAGCGGCTGTTATGGCCTGCTCAGACAGGTGAACAGAGTCTGTTCTCATATATGTAATGAAACCCCGTTCGTATAACCCTTGGGCCGTCCGCATGGTTTGACGGGCGCTTAAGCGAAGTTTACGGTTAGCCTCCTGCTGTAACGTTGAGGTGGTAAAGGGCGGGGCAGGTTTACGACTAACAGAACGTTCATCAATATTCGAGATCGTCCAGGGTTTATCGGTGATGCGTTCTTTCAGGGCAACCGCTTGGGCTTCATCCAATAGAACAACATTACGCCCTTGAGCAATTCTTCCGGTGGTTTCATCGAAGTCACTGCCTGTGGCAACTTTAACCCCGGCGAGTTTGGTTAATTTGGCTTCAAACGATTTTTTCTGCTGTTTCAGTAATGCTTTTAAATCCCAATAGTCCCCTTGACGAAAGGCTCGACGTTCTTTTTCTCGTTGCACCAGTAACCGCACCGCAACAGACTGAACTCGCCCCGCAGACAGTCCCCTAGAAATTTTCTTCCACAGTAAAGGAGATAAGGTGTAACCGTAAAGACGATCTAAAATCCGGCGGGTTTCCTGGGCATGAACTAACTGTTCATCGAGATCGCGACAATTGTTGAGGGCGGCTTGGATGGCTTGTTCGGTAATTTCATGAAACACCATCCGTTTGATCGGGACTTTAGGCTTGAGTAACTGCAATAAATGCCAACTGATACTTTCTCCTTCGCGATCTTCGTCTGTCGCCAATACCAGTTCATTGGCTTCTTTTAGCGCGTCTTTGAGTTCCTTAACAACTTTCTTCTTATCTTTCGGAACAACGTAGATCGGATCAAAATCAGCTTCTACATTGACTCCAAGTTGTGCCCATTTCTGGCCTTTGTATTTTTCCGGAATTTCCTCGGCTGAAGGGGGCAAATCACGTACATGACCCATCGAGGCTTCCACTCGATAGTCAGAAGGGAGAAAATTCCGAATAGTCCGAGCTTTGGTTGGAGATTCAACGATGACTAAAGTTGACATAGGGTCTGAATAATAGGGGATGCTTTCGATCCCGACTAAATAGCAATATTTCTAATCAATTAGCACAAAATTGCTTTCTTAGCCTGAATCGAGTCTATAAATAATGGGAGAATTGAGTTGTCTATCCTTAGTATGGCTCAACAACTTCTAATCAATCATTACTCAATTTTTTCAATATGCCAAAATTCATTTATGAAAGTTATAGATGATGTCGTCGCTATGGGCTGTTGTAATCAGCACTGTTGCAACGAGCCAAAGCAAGTGTGCTGAAGATTTCGTCGCCGAAGCGAAAGATCTTAACAATTCTGCCTAGTGGTACAGCCAGTCGGGGGAATGCTGGGAGGTTGAAGCCGCTTACTTTTATTGAATTCGGACAAAGCCAACTAATATGAGAGGGTCAACCTCCGGTAGTGTTGTAGATTAAGAGTTTTTCTCTTTATCGACATCGGGAACAAAGTCAGGTTTTTGTTTATCTTCCCACCCTGCCGGACGTTTGGAGTTGTACCATGCAATTGATCCGATACTGACGGCTGCGATAAACCCAACAACGATCAAAGCGCCGGGAATCCATACACTATTTTCCATACCTCAATCTCCTGATTGTTTATTTTATTATTTTTTTAGAATACTATAGCGCTATCGCGAAGCAATAGGGTGAGTGGGTGAGTGGGTGACTTGGCGAGGAGGTGAGGAAGTGACTCCTACTTCACTACAACTTGATCTGATACAGATAACCATATTTTTGCCGAATATACTGGATGAATGGCTCAATTTGTAGGGGTTGACCCGTGACCCGTTTAATCAGTTCATTGGGGGTATATTGACGACCTGAATGATAAATATTTTGCTTTAACCATTGGTGGAGGAGTTGAAACCGACCTCGTTCAATTTCAAAGGGAATTTCTGGATCTTGGGTAATTGCGGTCTGATAAAATTGGGCTGCCATTAAATTGCCTAATGTATAGCCTTGGAACATTCCACCAATTGTGCCGAAATACCAATGAACATCCTGCAAAACCCCTTCACTATCACTTTGCGGAATCACTCCTAAATCGGTTTTGTAGCGATCATTCCAGGCCATAGGTAAATCTTTAACCTGTAGTTTTCCTTCCAATAACGCCAGTTCAAGATCGAAGCGAATCATCACGTGTAAATTGTAGGTAACTTCATCTGCATCGGTGCGAATCAGCGAAGGCTGTACCTTATTAATAGCGCGATAAAAGTGATGACTAGAGGTTTGTCGTAGTTGACGAATAAATGTTCCTTGTAATTGAGGATAAAACCATTCCCAAAACCCACGACTACGACCCACCATATTTTCCCATAAACGAGACTGGCTTTCATGAACTCCAGCAGACGCGCCATTTGCTAACGCAGTGCCTTCTAACTCAGCGTTAATTCCCTGTTCATACATCGCATGACCGGCTTCATGTATGGTGCTAAACAAGGCTTCTGCAATATCTTCTTCCTTGACACGGGTGGTTATGCGAACATCTCCGAGGGAAAATTTTGTCATAAACGGGTGCAGGGTTTTATCCTGTCGTCCCCGATTGAAATCATACCCTAAGCGGAAAATCACACATTGACCAAAATTGAGTTGCTCTGCTTCGGGGTAAAATTGATGTAGACAACTATCGTCGATTTCAGGGGCAGTATAAATCGCTTCAACAATCGGAATGAGTTGTTCTCGTAGTGGCGTAAATAGCGATCGCACCGTCTCAACCGTCATCCCTTCGTCATATTGATCGATCAGTGGATCTGCGATATGTTGCCATCCAGTAAAATATTCAGCCTGTTCTTGAGAGAGTGCTAAGGTTTTTTCTAAATAAGGCTGAACTATGGCAAAATTATTTTCTGAACGTGCCTGCGCCCAAGCCCGGTAGGTAGCCGCTTGATGTTGGCAAAGTCGCTGTGTAAAATCAGGCGGAATTTGTAAGGCATACTGATAATCTTTACGAGTGACTCGAATTAGACTGGCGGCAATAGAATCATACGGAAGAGACTGTTCGTAGGGATGTAATTTTTCTAACAGTTCTGCGATCGCCGGATCGCTAAACTTTTCGTGAGCAATCTTTTTCAGGGTTCCCAGTTGTTGTCCTCGGGCGATCGCTCCCCCAGAGGGCATATACGTCGCTTGATCCCAGTCCAAAACGGCACTGGCTGCCTGAATATCGTTAATCTCTTGCAGGCGGCGTTTAAGTTCTATGTAGTTAGGTTCATCGATTGAAGTAAAGGACATCGTTGCCGGATAGATATTAAATCTATTGCTATCTTAATCTGTCTGATGGGTTATTGGTGAGTTATTGTTTCTCATCAGTTATTGTCTGAGTCACGCCCATTGCGCTTGCCTTCGTAAAGAACCAAGCCTTCTATAATAGAGTCAGAGAGAAATATTGGATGGTATTAGCGTACCCGCTCAATAATGGCTACAAAGGTGTGTAACTGACCCGGCATACCGACGACCTTGCAAGTAAAAGCTTATTCGGAGTTAGGTTTCGTTAGCTTTTGTACAAGGGTTTCAGTATTTTCAGCTATAGTTTTAGTCAAGAAACGATTCTTTTACTGTTGACTTCTCCTAAAAGCTACAGAACTTAAGTGAAGAAAAGGTAGGGGATACAGAACAAATGAATCAACTTAAGTATTAGAGAATTTACAGAATGATTCTGAATCCATCATCATTTAATAATTCTTTATCGTAAAAATACTGAGGACATCTATAACACGATATGTAACTCTAGAAATAAGAAATAAATTCTTGATTTACCTTGTGATAGACAGTCGATGAAATATAATATCTTTGGTAGTCCTAAATATGTAAGGATAAGGAAGATGAAATCAGCTCAATCGATATATGTCAACTTATCCACTTGCGTGTCCTAACTGTAATTCAACCCATATTGTCAAGAATGGCAAAATTCATAATGG
>JBARXJ010000018.1:0-33857 GCA_049647265.1 Microcoleaceae cyanobacterium | reverse complement strand
CCCCCCATCAAAGTCAAAGCGAAGCCTCCTTAGGTTTCCCCCTACCCCCCTTACTAAGGGGGGACAAAGGGGGGATGGGGGACGGAAGGGGGATATCTTCGGGGGGACTCAGGGGGGATTTAACCCCGTTCCCTATTTTTAACTATGTCTCATCTTCATCCTAAACTAGGCTTTATTCCTCAACAATTTAATCCAGTTGTGTTGAAAATTGCTCATATTTTTCTCCCGATGGCGTTGAGGTTTAGGACTCGTCCCTGGCTGCGGGGTAAGATTACAAAAATTGAAGCAGTTTCTGTAGAAAATATCGTACATCTTTATCAGCAATTTCAAGCGGGTAAAATACGATTTTTAATTGCTTTTCATCATCCGGAAGTTGAAGATCCGTTATGTTTGCTCTATTTATTTTCTCGGATTATTCCGCGTGCAGCAAAACAAATGGGAGTGAAATTAAAACAACCGATTCATACTCACTTTATGTATGATCGAGGGATGACAATTTGGGGTGGAAAATGGTTAGGTTGGTTGCTGTCTAGAGGGGGTGGGGTTTCTATTCATCGCGGACGGTTATTTGATCGAACAGCATTGTATGCCACACGGGATTTATTAGTCAATGGACAGTTTCCTTTTACCATTGCTCCAGAAGGTGCTACAAATGGACATAGTGAAATTATTAGTCCGATAGAACCGGGACTGGCACAGTTAGGATTTTGGTGTATTGAAGACTTAAAAAAAACACAGCGAGCTGAAACAGTTTGGGTTATTCCTATTGGTATTCGTTATTATTATCTTCAGCCACCTTGGCGGAATTTAAACCAACTGTTAAGCCAATTAGAACAGGATCTCGGATTAATACCGGGTGAATTGAATTCAAATACAAAACCAGAGTTAGAACTCTATCCTCGTTTATTAAAATTAGCAGAAGTAATACTAACTGAATTAGAAGAATTTTATCAACGATTCTATCATCAGGATTTACCTCCAGTCTGCTTTGAGCCATCTACTTCCCCGAATACAACGATAAAAAATAGGCTAGATCGGTTATTAGAGACTGCATTAAAAGTGACTGAAGAATATTTCAATGTCTCATCTCGGGGAACGATTATTGATCGCTGTCGCCGTTTAGAAGAGGCGGGATGGCGCTATATTTATCGAGAAGAGATTGAGGATATTAGTACATTATCAGCTTTTCAGTTTGGTTTGGGAAATTGGGTTGCAGAAGAAGCAGAAATTCGATTAAAACATATGCGGTTAGTTGAAAGTTTTGTCGCCGTAACTGGAGATTATATTAAAGAAAAACAAACAGTTGAGCGCTTTGCTGAGACATTATTGATTTTATTTGATTTAGTCGAAAGAATAAAAGGTAAAAAAAATCCCCGTCGTCCACAGTTGGGTAAACGAAGAGTAAAAATTATTGTAGGAAATGCAATCTCTGTGAGCGATAAATGCTCAGAATATCAGTCTAATTCTCCTCAGACGAAGCCAGCAGTTAAGAATTTAAAAAACGAGATAGAAGCCGCATTGAATCAGTTAGTAAAAGACTGAAATAATAATAATATTTTTTTTATAGATTAAAAAAGGTTAATTGCTTCTGTTAAAGCTTTTTGAAAAGTATCTCAATATCAAACAGATAAAAAGAATTTAAACAGATGATGTCTATAGAGTGATTTGAGGGTACTCTAATCAAAGTGAGTGAATCCTCATTGCTGAAGTTAAACCGATAGCCTCAGAGGAAATATAAACACTATAAAAGCTTCTATATGCAGCTTCACTATCCTTAATTCAGGAGGTATATTTCCAGCCATATAGAACAATTTGGAGTTCACTTATTCAAGGTAAACTCTAAAAAAAAGACTATAATAATATCTGTTAAAGGTGATAATATATTTCTTCAATTTATCACATAAAATTAATATAAAAAGCTTCTACATTTTACTATTTAAATAAATTAATAAGCTATAATAATAGCAATTTTTTTAATAATATTTGGATAAAATAATGGGCAAAATTTTTAATAAAAACTATTTTTTTAATCGTTATAATTATATTATATGGACTACGTTTTCCAGGGAACTGTATTTAAGATTTTACTTCCGATAAACGCCAGTCAACAACTCCTATTACGGTAAAAAATAGCAACGAAAATCTATAAATAAAATATACTGAAGCAGTGATTTATCAGAGAAATTTATAGTATAAAAAAACGGTCTCAATTATCAGTAAGACCGCTAATATAAAAAGTAGTTGAGGTAGTTTCTAATATTAGAAAAATAGTTAACAACTCTCGTAAAGTTATGAAATAGCGGTTAACTAATCCAACCTGCACTTAAAATAATCGTTAATCCAATAAAAGTAACAGCTAACATCCAGGTAATGCGGTTGAGAGTCGTTTCTGCACTTTTTGCACTACTAAATAATTGAGCTTGTCCGCCAATTCCACCTAAACCATCTCCTTTGGGACTGTGTAATAACACCAGAATAATTAAGCCTAATGCGGATAAAGACCAAATTCCTTGTAAAATATCAGTGATTGCCATGGTTTGTTTATCGTTAATTTAATTGCTTGTTAGTCTTTTAGTGTAACATTTATTATGGGTTATTTGTTCTCTCAGGAGATAGGCAGTCGGGTGTAGGATTGGAGCTTGATTTTCTTTCAATTTCTCTATTTCTTCTATCCCCAACACCTTCCAATAACTCAGAACAAATGACAAATCACTAACTTTTAAACCCGAACTTTCATGGGCGTGCGATTTTCCCGGACTTCAAACTCTGTGGGCAAAATCATAGAAGATCCGGTCATTTCTGGGGGCTGAGGTAAGTTTAAAATCTGTAGAATAGTGGGGGCAATATCGGCTAAACGACCATCACTGCGTAAAGGGACTTCTGTGCCATGACCAGGAATTTTGCGTTTTTCACCTTCTACTAAGATAAACGGTACGGGATTAGTGGTGTGAGCTGTCCAGGGGTTGCCGTTTTCATCTTTCATATATTCGGCATTACCATGATCGGCGATAATAATTGCTGTCCCCCCAGCTTGACTAATACTTTGCAATAATTCACCCATACATTGATCGACCGTTTCTACCGCTGTTACCGCTGCATTAATCATGCCTGTATGGCCGACCATATCAGGATTAGCATAATTAATCACAATTAAAGAATAGATCCCTTTTTCTATTGCTTCAATTGCGACATCGGTTACCGCATCAGCGGACATTTCGGGTTTAAGATCGTAAGTCGCCACAGAGGGACTGGGAATTAACTCTCGATCTTCTCCTTCAAAGGGTTCTTCTAAGCCACCGTTAAAGAAATAAGTGACATGAGCATACTTTTCAGTTTCAGCCGTCCTTAACTGTTTTAAACCATTTTCTGCGATCACTTGACCTAAAATTTTATCTAAATTTTGAGGTGCAAACGCCACTAACACAGGAAGTTGAGGATCGTATTGCGTAAAGGTTGCAAACGTCAGGGATTGAATCAATTCTCGTTCAAACCCGTTAAAATTGGGATCGACAAAGGCTTGAGTGAGCTGCCGCGCTCGATCTGGGCGAAAATTATAAAAAATGATACCATCTCCGGGTTCAATCGCCCCTGGAGCAATACGAGTGGGGAGAATAAATTCATCCGTTACCCCTTCAGCATAAAACTCTTGTATCACTTCTTGGGCTGAGCGTTCAGGTTCTGTCGTATTATTGGTGAGGACTTGATAGGCTTTTTCTACTCGACCCCAGCGTTTATCTCGATCCATCGCATAATAACGACCACAGATCGTTACAATTCGACCGATACCCACTTTTTCTGTGTACTGTTCTATTTTTTGCACACAAACAATACCATCTTTTGGGTTCGTATCTCGACCATCGGTAATGGCATGAATACAAACATCTGTTACGCCGTTGGTTTTAGCAACATCGAGTAAACCCAATAAATGATTAAGGTGGGAATGGACCCCGCCTTCAGAGGATAAACCAATCAGGTGTAACTTACTGTTTCTTTGACAGACATCCTGACAGACTTTGATCAATGCAGGATTTTGTTGAATTGTACCGTCTTCAACTGCATCAGAAATCCGAACTAATTCTTGCGGCACAATTCGCCCCGCGCCAATATTGAGGTGACCCACTTCTGAGTTCCCCATTTGACCGTCAGGGAGTCCGACTGCTTTACCCGAAGCTTGAATTAAAGTGCTGGGATAGGCAGTCCAAAGGCTATCTAATACGGGGGTGTTACCAACAGCGATAGCATTTCCGTCCGTTGTTTCACGATAGCCCCAGCCATCTAAAATAATGAGTACAACAGGAGAGACAGACATTCGTGCCATGCTGAGTTACCTTTTCACACTAGTCATTTCATCGCCATAATACCATCGACTTAGCCGAAACGGTGTTACAAGTTGGCACAAAATTAGAGTGTTTTGAATTAATGACTCTGACGAGGGCGGTCATATGTCTTGTGTTAGCGATTAATTATCAAACATTTAAGGGTTAATCACGACCTCAATACGGCGATTTAATTGTTGGTTGATCACAGAATCATTTTCAACGGCCGGACGACCCGAACCATATCCAATGGCTAACCAATGATAGTTAGAACCAGCAGCAGTTGACAGGTACTGCACCACCGCTTCTGATCGCTGTAATGATAAAGATAAGTTATTTTGAACACTTCCCCGGCTATCTGAATGTCCAGCAACCCGCACTGCAGCTCCCGGATACTGTTCTAAATCTCCAACCAAGTTATCTAAAATGATACTGGCTCCTGGACGCAAACGACTACTATTGGGTTCAAACAAAATATCACTCGGTAATGTCACGACAAGATTACCGAATCCTGTTTCAATCGACTCAGAAGAAGACATAGAGTCTGAGGGCAGTGTATTGGGCCGTTCAACAGCCGTTACCGTAGAATTTGACAGTTGTTGGTCAATCCGTTGTAAACGCTGTTCTATCGGCTCAGCCGGGCGGCTAATTCCGATCTTTAACTCGAGTGCGGCGGTACGACCAATCAATGCATTCAGTTCTTGCTGTAACTGTTGGAGTTGTATAGTCGCCTGCTGTTGCTGTTGTGCGGTCAAAGGAATTTGAACCGTTGCGGGGGTGGGTGTAGCGCTGGGTAAACGAGACTGAGGTGGGGGGGAGTCTTCTTTACGGGTGGGTTGAAGTCGCTGCCACATTCGTTGAGTCAGGGGCATTTCTGGGGTCGTATTGGGAATGATTTGGGCGATCGCCACTCCCACACCCCAAGCCAAAGCACTACCCACTCCCAATAGCAGCAGCCGGAAGACCACTGATAACAACATCACAAGTGGAGTTTCTCGGGGTTGCGGGTCTGGAATTTTAGGCGGTAGTGGTCGAGTCATTATTTGTTAGTTCATCGATCATTTGTTATGGGTTGTTAGGGTGATGGGGAACAGGGAACGAAAACATATAGAGGCAATAGTGGAAAATATTGCCGACAAAAAGTACTACTAATGTGGCAGGTTTAGGAATTATTAGAAGTTGCCTCAGACCAAGGACGGACTTCGAGGATACCATCGGGATTAAATACTACCTCAAAATCAGCCAAAGGTTCTGTTGTCAGAGAGTCAGGGGTTGGACTGGGTTGACGTAATAGTTTAGGTAACGGAATTTGTTGAATGTCATCTGCGGGTGTCCCTCCCACAGCCTGATAACCCACTACTTCTGCTTGTTCATTCACACTCACCCGATAAACTAGGACTTGGTCAAGTTCAGGGGTATCAATCCAAGCTTGATCAATTTTTTCATAAAGTTGAGCATTTAAACCCTTAATTGTATCTGGGTCTGTGATGGGAACAACCGTGGGTGAATTGTTGGTTTCGTTGGTATCAGTGGGAGGGGAATTTCCCTCAGTCGCCTCCGGTGAGTCGGATAATTCCGAAGACGTTTCTTGTTGGGGGTTCAGTTCCCTAGGACGTTGAGTTTCTGGGATGGGAAACAGAAAGAATGCCAAGGCAGCCACCGCTAACCCCGATACTCCAATTGCGGCTGGCATCACCCGTTGAGTTGTGGGTTTGACGGGTTTAACTTGTCGTTTGGAGGTGGGTCTGAGTTGCAGGGAAAGTTCGGGTAAGGTACGACTGTCGGCGAGGAATTGGTCAACTGCTTCAACTAAATCGAATAACTGAACTGTGGTTAAATCTAGCTGAATGGGAGATTGATTTTTATCCCCCATCTCTTCTTGGGGTTGAACGGTTAAACGATGCAAATGACTATCGACTTTCTGCAATGTCACCGCTTGAGAGTTGGTGTTGTCTGGCGGGGAAGATACGCCACTGAGAAACCCTTGGGTATATTGACTAACCGCTTTGACTAAACTTTCAAAGAACTCTCGTCCGCCGCTTAAAGGTTGAGGATAACCCACAAAGCGACATTCTGCACTCATCAACATTGACAGGCAAGGCCGAGTGTCTGAAGACCCCTCTTTTTTGTCACTCAGACCTTGTAAAACTAATTTACAATTGGGCAAACTGTATTGCCGTTGAATAGTCATTCTTTACCTTACTTTCTCTACAAACAATCAACGATTTTAGTCCGTTATCAGACCGAGATCTAATCAGACTGATGTCCAAACGCTATCTTAACCCTCAGGGTAACTTCAGGGTGTTTTAGTTTCATCCATCATAACAAGAACTCAATCAGGGCAGGATATTTGATTCAAGTAGACTTGCCTGAATCAGATTCCCCCACCCTGCCTAAAACTTATAGGATAGAGTTTAAATGTGCCTAAAGCGATCGCAGACAAGAATAGTGCCATCGGATTGGGTTAAATTCGAGAGCGTTAATCATCCCTTTATTCCCCTTCAATCATGTTCTTGATAAAGGCATAAATCCCTTCCATGTCTTCTGAAGTGGGTGTAGTCTTCTGCACACTTTCTCGTTCCATTAGTCGCTCACTCCATGCCATTAATTTCGGATAATCTTCTACCGGAAATCTGAAGGCTTTTATATCGAGGAATAAACTAATGACAACAATATCGGCTAAAGTCATTTGTTCTCCAACTAAATACGGCTTATCCCCTAAATATTTTTGATAAAAATCTAGCACAGTTGTCACTTTTTCTTGAGCTGCTTTTAACGGTGTAGCCGGATCTTCAGGTGAACCGACACGATGCCGTATTAAGGGAAATAAATTGGGCTGTAATTCATTCACACTCACCATTTGTATCATCCGCATGGTGGCTAAAGATTTAGCATCAGTGGGTGTAAAGCAGGGGTCGGGATATTGGGCATCTAAATAGTCTAAAATCGCCAGAGATTCAATGACTGTAAAATCATCATCCGCTAAGACTGGGATATGATGAAATGGATTCATCGCTAAAAAATTCGGTTGCATTTGATCGCCATTAAGCTGCATCCGAATATCTTCAAATTTTAGCTGTTTTTCAAGTAATGACATCCAAACTCTACGGCCGTTAGATGAAGGGGGAACATGATAAAACTTTAACATTTTTTGACCTCAAGAATATCTTTAATCGCGTAACTATTGCTGTTTGTTGATGATAATTTTTGTCCGAATTAACCCAAATATTTTCCTCTAATTATCCAAGCCGATTATCATATAAATTATCCTCCATTGAACCACAAAAAATATCAGGTTTATTTCATTTTTCTACTGTAAAAAGATGAACTTAAAAGTCTAAGCTTTTAACCGTAGTATCAGGCGCAATTGCAGAAATTTGCTTTTCTCGCCTTACCCGAAACAGTGTTAATATTGGAGATTGATTCATTGTCAGGTTATCAAAGCGAGGAATAGGACTACAACTGGATAATTATAAGAGGTAGCAATATAGCTAAGCTGGGTAATATCCTCATAGAGTTTAACATACATTGCACTAGAATCTTCAAAGGTGTGCATTTTTCGCGTTTCTACTTGTGACACTCCCAACCCGCGTAACGCTTCAGGAATGGGAACTTGATAGACAATTATTTGACCCAATTTTAACAGTGTTTATTGAATCCAATGACGAGTTCAAGCTCGGGTGATTTTCTCTATTTTTGAGTGGTTTAAATATCACAAACTATCGCATAAAAACGACGGATATTAATAGTATTTTAGAGGGGTTCAATTACTTTAGTTTAAAGCGCCTGCAACGATTGAGGATGCTATAAGTAGGGTATAGCCATTAATTGAATCACACAACGGGCAAAATCACTACGGGTAATGGTTGTTTCCCTAAATTATACATAGAACCTGTTCCTCTTGAACGTCCTCGTACCATTGCCACAGCAATTTCTACTGTGCGTAGAAGCCGATCGGGAGAGATTTGTTTTATCAGTTTAAGTTTTTCTTATAATAAAGATAAGGAAGTCTTAGCAAGTCCATCCATCCAAAATTGTCTTTAACTCATTTATCAGATTTTATTGTAAATTAAAAGTGCATCTTTAAATAAGTATGGATTTTATCTGTCTATAGATTTAAAGAAGTTAGGTATCATTTACCTCAACTGAGCCAAATTAACAAGGTGTTGAATATTATTATACCGCGAATGAATCCTGAATCTTTACCGATTTACGCTCAAATTGCCCGTGAATTACGGCAAAATATTCAACAGGGAGTTTATCAAGTTGGGGACAAACTGCCAACAGAAACTCAGTTGAGTCAGCGCTTTCAAGTTAATCGCCATACGGTACGACGAGCAATAGCCACACTAAAAAGTGAAGGACTTTTACGAGTCGATCAAGGGCGAGGAACATTTGTGGCAGGAACTCCTATTCAGTACCCCATTGGTAAGCGAGTTCGCTATAACCAAACGTTGAATGCACAAGGGTTTGATATCCGATTTCAACTCTTAAGAAATATAGAAATTCCAGCCGACTCTGTGATTGCTAATAATCTAGAAATACAGTTAGGAGAAGCTGTATTTTTGATAGAACGTTTAAGTTTTGCAAATGACCAACCGATTAGTATTAGTACCAGTTATTTTCCGGCGAAATACTTCCCGGAGTTACTCTCCCATCAGCAAAAAATGTGGTCAATTTCTACTTTAGTTCGAGAGATCTATGGCTATGATCATATTCGTCGCCATACCCGTGTTTCTGCTAGAGTTGTTCAACCAGAAGATGCTCGACTTTTAAAGTTACCCCTAAATTATCCTGTATTATTTGTTGAGTCTATTAATACAAATCAACACGATCGAGTGATTGAATATGGTGTAACTCGGTTTCGCAGTGACCGGATGGAGATAGTATTTGACAATAGCTTAGAGTCATGATGATTTTCATCAAGATCTGCTTAAAAAGCATCAATAGTTAATAAAAAATTGGGAATAACCGATTCTAACTATATTTTTATCTAACTTTCTTTTTGAGTTGTACCAGTAACTTAAACTTTGATAAAAAATATATAAATACTACCCAGTTCTATAATGATTAGTACAGAATAAGAGGGAACAGAGGAATGTAACAGCAGCTATAGTTGATCGTATTATCACTATACTTAAACACGGTAAAAAAGTTTAACTCTGATTGCAACAGGCAGACACTATTCGATCGCGTTCTTCCAGAAGAGGGTAGATGAGGTTTAGACGCTTGTGAGGCGAGAGGTTCGTGATAGGGGTAAAGGGAGGTGTTCGCGTAGCCTGGTGTCAGCCTGAACGCACCTGATGTTGATTTCAGTATTCTACTCGGGGTTAATCCTAGGACTGTTGTTAGGTCACTGTAAACATCTAACATTGAACTATTTTTCTACACACTTCTAATTTAAACCGAATTCTTTTCTAAATCTTACGGATATGACTGGGGGTAGTACTGAATATTGAATTATTTGAGGAACTCTTTGGATTAAAACTTGTCATTAATCAAATCACTGCCCATTGATTCCAATCATGAGGATTTAAACTCATCGACTTTCAAACTGCTAGAAATTTTTTCCGCTGACCGACTCGCAAAACCTACCAGCAGAGATGATGAAATATCAATCGGATTTAAATCGAAAATCAGTGAATGTTGTCTTGAGATACTGTCAAGAAATTGAAGCAATCCTAGGTTTGAGGTTTGGTGCAAAAGGCTCAACATTGAGATCAAAAGTAAACTATGATCGAGGTCGTTTACCCAATGATTTAAAGCAAAAAATTGTCCGAATTATGCAGCTAGGGGAACGTGCTACGATAGACGCTCAATTCAAAATTAATGATTTTGATAATTTTTCCCAAAAATGTGATGTAGTGATTCAAGAGTTAAATACTTTAGCTGATAAATTTTATGCTAATCCTTTTAAATACAATTTTATTTATTTAATTAAGAAAATTTGGGTTGGTATTTTATTATTTTGGCTAGCGTCTTCTTTTGCTCATGTGAAAGCGGCTTCTTCTCCAACTTTAGCAAGTGGATATCAAAGTATATTTTGGATATCTCTTGGTTTTAGTTTGGGGGCAGCATTGTTACTCGGACTACTATTAAAGTCGAAACGCTACCATCAACAAAAACTGGATCGGGTTCTTCAGAACATTTTGATTCTGATTATTATGCTCAATCCATTCACTCTATCTTTAGTGGCTGTTATTCTATTTTTATTGAATACTATTATGCCTCATTAATGAGTATTACATTAATTTCAGGATAATCTAACGATTTATATTTTGATTGACCGACTTAATTTTTTGACTAAAGTAATCCTCTTTATACTTTAACTGGTTAGCTAGCTTTAACCCTTGTTGAAAAGCTAATAATGCCTGAGGATATGCTTGTTTCTCAAGATATATCTCTCCAATTTTATCGTAACTACTCATCATCCCAATCCAATTATAGGACTGCTGATAAATTAATAATTGTGCTTGATATAATTCTAAAGCGGCATCTTTTTGATTTTGAGAATGATATAATTTACCCAACTTTTCTAAAGCATCACTAGCAATAATATACTGTTGAATTCCAGTTGAGAGTTGATAGGCTTCTTGATAATTTTGAGCCGCTTGTTGATATTGCTGGAGTTGTTCATAATTCTCTCCAATACTTAACTTAAGTTTAGGCAATTGTAAGAATTCCTGTTGTTGAGAATAATAACCCACTAACCGTTCTTTGGCTGCGATCGCCTGTAAATATTCTCCGATTTGTTCATAAACAAAAGCCAACTGTTGTAAGGTTTTAATTTCATTGGGTAGGGTTGTTGCATTTTCTTGCCTCTCCCCTAAATCCCTTACGCCTTCTGTTATTTTTCCCTGTCTTTGCAATACACTAATTTGTTGTTGCAGTGTCAGTAATTCTTCATAACTTTTAGCCGCTTGAGGATAGTCTAACCAAGTTAAATAAACGTCAGCCATCTGACGTAAGCTCAGTTCTTCGGTGAGAATATTATCCTGCTGCCGGGCTTGATTGAGTAAAGTTTGATAAGTTTCTAACGCTAAATCTTTTGCCGCTAAGTCTTGAAAAGCTAACCCTAAAGTTTGTAATATTTCTGAGTTAAATTTCGATTCCGATTGAACTTGTTGCAGAATTTGCTGTAATCGTTCTGTGATAAATTTAGCGTATAATTGTTGATTATTATTGAGGGTAATTGTACCCACCCGACGCAAAGCAGTAATTTCTGGCAACACCCCGAAATAGCGCCGCAGTCGTAATTCTCGCATCCATAGATTTAATGCCGCAGCCAGGTTTCCCGCCTCCAATAAAGCAGTGGCTTCTGTGTTAAGTTGTTCTAATTTAGGAGCAAGCCGTTCTTGTCGAGTTGGGCTGAGAAATTGACCCGGTAACGGTGGGTTAGGCAAGAGTTCATCCGGTTGATTGCTATTGAGGGGGTTCGGAGAAAATTCATCTAACAACGGTTCTTCTGTGGGGGTTGGTGTCTCCTGAGCGTCTGTTTCAATCGCCAATGCTGTAGCGTGACTCCACCCCAATAGAATTGTTAAACTTAAGGAGATCCAGCCACTCCATTTTACACGGATCAATTGCTCAGTCATAGATACTTCTGTTCTCTACAATTAAAGATTATTGTAATCTGTCAGTCAGCAATTCAGGAGACACGCCCGTCAGCAAGTGTGAAGTCACGCCCGTCACCGAGTCAGAAGTAGGGGCGCATCGCAATGCGCCCGTACAGGAGTCAGCGAGGAGCGCGAGTCAGGAGTTTTGATGATTCTGTTCCGTTCAGGTGTTCCCTACTTGCCAACTTAATCCCGATTTGCCTGTTGTCTACCCAACCCAATCCTAATCACTTGCGTCATGTGGTTAAATCTGAAAAGATTAAGATCAAGTAACTTCAGTGATGATTGTAATATTACCTGTGGCTCCTCCTTCTCAATCTCAACCTGTCTCTGATGATCAATCTAGTATTGAAGGTGAACCTGCCTCTGTGCCTCAAACTGAGGATGCTAAAGTATCGACATCAGACACAGCGAAACGAAAATCAAAACCTTGGGGAATTTTTACCTCTACCTTTGTCACAATATTCTTAGCAGAAATAGGCGATAAAACCCAATTAACTACCCTATTAATGACAGCAGAGTCTCAAAAGCCTTGGGTTGTTTTTTTAGGGGCAGGTAGTGCTTTAGTCACCACTAGCTTTCTAGGGGTTTGGGTTGGGCGATGGTTGGCACGTCGGATTTCTCCTCAAACATTAGAACGAACAGCAGGAATTACCCTACTGGTGATTGCGTTATTGTTAACCATAGAAGTATTACATTAAATGGATTTTCAACTATTAGGCTTAAGTTTTATCGCAGTATTCTTGTCGGAATTAGGAGACAAAAGTCAGGTTGCCGCCATCGCTTTAAGTGGTACTTCAAAGTCTCCTCGAGCCATCTTTTTTGGCACAGCATTTGCTTTATTATTAGCCAGTTTGATTGGGGTAATTCTGGGTCAAGGTATGGCAGAAGTGCTACCGACTTGGATTGTTAAAATAGCCGCAGCGGTCGGGTTTGCCATTATGGGAATTCGGTTGTTGTTGTTTCCTTCAGAAGTAGAAGAAGAGGAGATTTGATCCCAAGCTGTCCGGTGTAGCGTGTGGGGAAAGAACCGACAACAGCAAAGAATAATTAATAAACAATTGAGGAGTGATGGAGTCGGATTTTAATGCATGATTTTAACTGTATGCTTTTTCTGTTCGTTGACTCATAACACATAGTAGATAACGAATTACTGTTGATATGCTATATTGCTAATAATTAGAAAGAATGTTTCGTTAATCACTTAAGTTATGATGCTGTTTCAAATTCGTCGTGCGGTGATGTTTTCTGGAGTCGCGATTAGTGCTTTAATTGTGGCGATCGCTTCTATGGTCTTCTCTGGACATCACATGGATCGCTTAATGGCACAGGTGTTTCCCTCTGCGTCTGCTGCTGCTATTCGGCAATTTTGGCACGTCCCTCAACCCACTGCAACCGTCAGTTTAAATCAAGTGTCTAGCAGTTTGAGTGGGACTTGGACAACAACATTATCAACTCGTACCCAACTCACCCCAGATCATCAATCTTCCTGTAACTGTGCCGCTTGTCAGGGAATTACAGTTTAGTCGATTTGGCTATAGGGTAAAATCACCGTCAGGGTGGTTCCCTGATTCACCAGGCTATGAATATAAATTTGGCCGCGATGGTTCATGACAATTGCTTTGGCGATCGCGAGTCCTAAACCCGATCCGGAATTTTTGCGGTGACTCCGTGCCGGATCGGCCCGATAAAAGCGTTCAAAGATCTGGGGCAAGGCATCTGGGGGAATACCACAACCGCTATCTTGAATGGTAATTTGTAATCCATCGAGTTTATAAACCGGAGACTTTTCTTGAGTTTCTCCAGTGTAAATGGGAACATTCATCCGTTGCCCTTTAGAAATCGGTTGTAATGTGACTTTAACCGTCCCTTCAGGGGGAGTATATTGCAGCGCATTTCTGACTAAGTTTGTAAATAACCGCACCAATTGATCCCAGTCACCCGCCAGGGAAAACGTTTCTTCGGTGGCGATACTTCCGACCGGATCGTGGAGTTGTAAGGATAAATTAATCTCTCTGGCTGTGGCGATCGCAGTTTGTTCTTCCACGACTTCCATCAACAACCCATCTAAAGGAACCGTTGTCCATTCTGCTTGGATAATGCCGCTATCTTGTCTGGCAAGAAACAATAAATCTTCAACTAAACGACCTAAGCGGCGGGTAAGACGTTCAATAATCTGTAAATGTTGCTGTTCTGTGGGATTGAGATCCGGTTCAGCTAAAGCCACTTGAACGTTGGTTTGAATGGTGGCAATGGGGTTTCGCAGTTCATGAGACGCATCAGCGGTAAATTGTTTTAAGCGTTGATAAGACACTTGCACCGGTTCAATGGCTAAACCGGATAAAAACCAACCGATAGCGCTAATCACCACTAAGGTAATAATTGTACCCCAAATTAAGTCTAATAGCAGTTGGCGAATCGGTTTAGTCACCTCAAACCAAGGATGACTGACTCGCAAATACCCTAAAACTTGACGACCCACTTCCACCCGACTTGTGACTTGCCGCAGTAGAATTTCTTGAGGTAAAGTTAACACTGAGGTAGATGATTGATGGTTGAGTAAAGACCACTGATGAGAGGTTAATCGTACAGTTTCCCCCAATGGACTCGGATGCAACGGCACTTCTAACGGTTCAGACAGGGTAGACCAGAGTAACTCTCCAGTCGGACTAAACCACTCTAAGTCGATATGATCGTCATCGGCTGCATCTGTTCGTAAATTGTTACCAAAACTGGCTTCTACATCGACTTTGAATTGAGGTAAGGATTGGGTGCCATAGAGAGTCGTAGACTCAATCACTAAGGATCGTTCCACCACTTCGATGACGTGTTTTAGGGTGTCGTCAATTCGTTCAATTAAGGTGGTGCGAACATACCAATAAAAACTACAAGCAAACAACAGTAATAACACTGCGGTTACGGTTGTGTACCAAATGGCTAAACGGCGGCGAGTGGCTATAAACATACATCTTCAACCCCGCAATTGATCATTTGCCGATTCTGGATTGTTGAATGATAGATCCATCTATATTTTGATGTGATACAAAACAATTTTACCTCAAATTATCTATGTTAGATCTAGATCAGACAAATCCGTTAATCGGATTGTTCCGAAGAATTAAGATCGCAACTTTATAAAACCTTAATCTTAATCATGAACCCTCTTCTTCAACTCCCATCTGTTTCAAGTTCTAGCGATCGCTTATTGCAAGGGATTGCTCAAGCTACCCATAGTTTACTCACCATTACAGATTATTATCAATCCATTCAGGCTGCTTTAGAAGTATTGGGGCCAGCGACTGGAGTGGATCGAATTTATATCTTTGAAAATCATCCTTGTCCCAACACAGGAGAATCGGTATCCAGTCAACGTTGGGAATGGGTGAATACAGGAATTACACCTGAAATTGATAACCCAGAATTACAGAATATTCCCTATCGGGAAGTTCTACCGCGTTGGTATAAAACCTTATCCCAAGGCAAACCGATTGTTGGATTAATTAAATATTTTCCAGCTTCTGAAAGGGAGTTACTTGAACCTCAAGATATTTTATCAATCTTAGTGGTTCCTATTTTTATTAAAGATCTATTTTGGGGATTTGCAGGCTTCGATAATTGTCATTGTGAACAGGATTGGATTGAGAATGAAATTGCGGCATTACAAGCCATTGCCGGAACCATTGGAGGAGCAATTTCTCGCCACCAAGCTGAAGAGGAATTACAGCAATTAAACCAAGAATTAGAACTCAGAGTTGAACAACGAACCGCAGAAATGAAAGAAGCTAAAGAGGCGGCAGAAATTGCTAATCAGGCAAAGAGTGAATTTTTATCGAGTATGAGTCATGAATTACGTACTCCTTTGAATGGGATTTTAGGTTATGCTCAAATTTTAAAGCGCGATCAAAATCTTAGTTCTTTACAGGCGGAGGGTTTAGAGATTATTCTAAGAAGTGGTAGTCATCTTTTAACCTTAATTAATGATATTTTAGATTTATCTAAAATTGAAGCTAGAAAAATGGAGTTATATCCCCATGAGCTTTATTTTCCTAATTTTATTGACAGTGTAACGGGTATTGTAAAAATGCGGGCTATGGATAAAGATATTTTATTTCACTCTAAAATTGACCCCCATTTACCTCTAGGAATTAAAGCTGATGAAAAGCGTTTGCGACAAGTTTTACTCAATTTACTCGGAAACGCGATTAAATTTACCGATCAAGGATTAGTAACATTAAATATTAAATGTCAAAATACAGCCGTTTCATCAACTCATAATTTTCTCAATCCACAAGCAAAAATTAGGTTTGAAGTGATTGATACAGGTGTCGGAATTAGTCCAGAACAATTAGAGCATATTTTTACACCCTTTGAACAAGTGGGAGAGATCAAAAAACGCTCAGAAGGAACAGGACTCGGATTAGCAATTACTCGGCAGTTAGTGGAATTAATGGGCGGTCAACTCCAAGTAGAAAGTACCCTAAATCAAGGATCAATGTTCTGGTTTGAAGTAGATTTTCCTATCACTCAAACTCCGATCAAACCAAACCCTAAACCGATGGGTTATATTACAGGTTATCAAGGTCAGCCTCGGACAATTTTAGTGGTAGATGATAAATTTGAAAATCGTTTAGTGCTACAAAATATGCTAGAACCTTTAGGATTTAAAATTGCGATCGCAGAAGATGGTCAGCAAGAAGTTGAAATGGCTAAAGAAATTCAACCCGACTTAATTTTAACAGATTTAGTCATGCCCATTAAGAGTGGATTTGAGGCAATACAAGAGATTCGTCAGACTGATAAGATTCAAAATATCCCCATTGTTGCGGTTTCTGCGAGTGTATTAGATTTAGATCAAAGTAAAAGTAAAAATGCGGGTTGTGATGGTTTTTTAGCAAAGCCTGTTAATGAACAGCAACTCCTGGCTGCTATTCAACAATATTTAAAGTTAGAATGGATTTACGAACAGAATTCTGATTCCGTTAGCCTTCCCAGTTCATCAAAGCATTCAGACGCTACAGAATGGGTAATTCCGGCTCGAAATGAACTAGAAAAGTTATATGAATTAGCAATGTTTGGAAGTATGAGAAAGATTAAAGATCAAGTGGCTTATTTAGAAGAACTAAATCCTGAACTGATTCCATTTTTAAATCAGATAAAAGAATATACGCAGAATTTTCAGGTCGAAGAAATTGTAGAGTATGTTGAAAAGTATTTATAGGAGAAGGGATATTATCTATTGTATAGAGGTGTATCCACAGATGATAGGGGAAATTAAATTTAGACTTTCACTTCACATCTTCACACACAAGAATATACTGCCCAAAGAAAGTCTGGATTTGTCTCAGTAATAGCCTGATGGGTGATTGCTCGCTCTAATGTTAAGATTTGCAATATAAATTTTTCATAAATAACTTTGACAGAACCCAGAACAAATACTATAGTTCAGACTAATCTTTGTTGAACCCGGTTAATGATTCAAAAGCTTGCTGCTTCTGCTTAAAAATCTCAAATGGACTCTATAGTATATTATCTAAGGATTGAAAAAACGACTCACTATGTTTACCACTCAATCAAAGCCAGCCGGTATTGATGTTAACTTTCTGCCAGAGGATCTATTTAGCGCAATTGAAGATCTCAAGCAGGAACTTAACGCGGTTATCCTGGCTCATTACTATCAAGAACCCGATATTCAAGATATTGCTGACTACATTGGTGACTCTCTCGGTTTATCCCAGCAAGCTGCCGCCACAGATGCAGATGTCATCGTGTTTGCAGGCGTTCATTTCATGGCAGAAACCGCCAAAATTCTTAACCCCGATAAATTAGTCTTATTACCTGATTTAGATGCAGGTTGCTCCCTGGCAGACAGTTGCCCCCCCGATGAATTCGCTGCTTTTAAAGCCGCCCATCCCAATCATTTAGTAGTATCGTACATTAACTGTTCTGCTGCGATTAAAGCCCAAAGTGATATTATCTGCACCAGTTCCAATTCAGTAAAAATTGTTAATCAAATTCCCGATAACCAAGCGATAATTTTTGCCCCAGACAAAAACTTAGGTCGCTACGTCATGGAACAAACCGGACGAGATTTAGTGCTGTGGGAAGGCGCTTGTATGGTTCATGAAATCTTTTCCGAGAAAAAGATAGTGCAATTAAAAATAGAACATCCCACCGCCGAAATTATTGCCCATCCAGAATGCGAACCCCAGGTGTTGCGCCATGCCAATTATATTGGTTCAACCACTGCTTTGTTAAAGTATTGTCAGCAAAGTCAAACTGAGACATTTATCGTCGCTACTGAACCAGGAATTATTCATCAAATGCAAAAAGATGCACCCCAAAAGCAATTTATTCCCGCACCTCCGACGAATAATTGTGCTTGTAATGAATGTCCTCACATGAGACTCAATACCCTGGAAAAATTGTATCTGGCAATGAAAAATAAAACCCCAGAAATTACCTTACCAGAAGAAACACGAGTGGCAGCCCTCAAACCGATGCAACGAATGTTAGAGATGAGTTAATCGTAGAAAAAAACACAATTAGATGAATTAGAAAAATAATTTAGTGGATAACTTTGAATTTCATAACCCAGTTAAGATCTTTTTTGGCAAAGGCAAGATTGCCGCTATTGCCCAAGAGATCCCCCAAAACGCTAAAATCTTGATGACCTACGGTGGCGGTAGTATCAAGACTAACGGAGTCTACGAACAAGTCAAGGTTGCCCTGTCTCAACATTCAGTATTTGAATGGGGTGGTATCACGTCCAATCCTGAACTGGAAATATTGCTCGATGCCATTGACTTAGTCCGTCAGGAAAACATTAATTACCTGTTGGCAGTGGGGGGAGGTTCGGTGATTGATGCAACCAAGTTTATTGCTTTAGCCGCGCCTTTCAAGGGCGATCCCTGGGATATTTTGAGTCGGAATGCTCCCGTCACTCAAGCCCTACCGCTAGGAGCAGTGTTAACCTTGCCTGCAACAGGTTCAGAGATGAATTCCTATTTTGTGATTAGCAAGCAGACGACCCAAGAAAAACTACAAAATAGTAGTGGGTTAGTGTTCCCTCGGTTTGCGATACTCGATCCGACAGTCACTTTTTCCCTACCCCCCAACCAAATTAGTAACGGGATTGTCGATGCTTTTACCCACATCATTGAACAATACCTCACTTATCCCGTTAATACTCCACTACAAGATCGCATAGCCGAAGCGATTCTACTGACTCTGATTGAAGAAGGGCCAAAAACATTAGCTAACCTCGAGCATTACGAAACTCGGGCAAACTTCATGTGGTGTGCAACATTGGCAGACAATGAGTTAATCGGTGCAGGTGTCCCCCAAGATTGGGCAACTCACATGATAGCCCATGAACTGACGGCATTATATGGTCTTGACCATGCTCAAACCTTAGCGATTGTCCTACCCAGTTTACTCAGTTACAAGCAAGAGACTAAACGGGACAAACTATTGCAGTTTGCAGATCGAGTTTGGAATATTAGCCAAGGTGACGAAGAGAAACGCATCAACGCAGCAATTTTAGCCGTTCGTAACTTCTTTACATCATTGGGTGTCGGCACTCGTTTAAGAGATTACGGATTAGATGAGAGTTGCATACCCCCTGTAATTGAGCGCTTAGAAAAACATGGTTTTGTTGCTTTAGGAGAACATGAAGATATTGATGCAGAAGATGTGGGAAAAATATTAGCTTTGAGTGTCTAACGTCATGGAAAGCCTAATTTTTGCCCCCGCATATCAAATCGCCCAGGCTATTGCCTCCCGCTCCGTTTCTGTGGCCGAAGTCATTACCGCCCATCTAGCTCAAATTGATCGATATAACCCAGAACTGAATGCCATTGTCACTTTAGATCGTGAAAATGCTCTGAATCTGGCTACTGCCGCCGACTTAGCCCTAGAAAAAGCTGAAAACTGGGGCAAATTACATGGTGTTCCCATAACGATTAAGGACACCTGGTCAACTCAAGGCTTACGCACCACCAGCAGTTACCCACCCTTGAGTGATTATATTCCCCCCCAAGATGCAATTGCTGTGGCACGGCTTCGTGCTGCGGGAGCAATTATTATCGGTAAAACCAATACACCTCAGTTAGCAGAAGACTTTCAAACCAATAGCCCAATATTTGGACGAACCAATAACCCTTGGAACCGAGAATACACGCCAGGAGGAAGTACCGGAGGGGGTGCAGCCGCTGTAGCAGCCGGATTTTCGCCTTTAGAACTCGGCAGTGATTGTGGCGGTTCAATCCGCATTCCGGCTCATTTTTGTGGTGTGTTTGGTTTCAAACCCACAGAACAGCGCGTTTCTTGTGTGGGACATATTCCTGAGTTACCTGGCCTGCCTAAAACAATTCGTCATCTACAAACCGTAGGAATTATGGCACGTTCAGTTGAAGATTTACGTTTGTGTCTCTCCGTGATTGAACAGCCCCAATCAAGCCCAGCAGAAAGAGTCTCTATCTCTGCACATCAACCCTCACTGCCCTTATCATCCTGCCGTTTCGCCTGGACAGAACGTTTTGCCGATATACCCATAACCACTGAAATTAGAGGGGTGATGAGACAATTATCCACTCGCTTAGCCCATCTGGGTTGTAATATACAACAGCGGAGTCCACCCGATATTGACTTTAACCAGATGTGGGAGACTTACAGCACCATTTTCAATTTTGAATTCGCTTTCCTCCCAGATCAAACCCCTGAACCGTTGCAAAGCTATGACTGTGCGATCGCTAAACGAAATACTTTTATTGACCAAATAGAATGCTTCCTAGAGAATTGGGATGCTTGGATCACTCCAGTAGCAGCAATACCTGCTTTTACTCATCGCCCAATGGGAGTAGATCTGGAAGTCAATCGTGTATCACTACCCTATTGGCGGGTTTTGAATGCCTATGTCATCCCTTTCAATTTAACGGGCAACCCTGTAGTGGCAATACCGATTTGTCAATCTATCGAAGGCCTACCGATTGGTATACAAATCATCGGTAAAAAAGGCAGCGATCTAAAACTGCTAGCGATCGCACAACAACTGAGTCAGTTGATGGGGGGTTTTCAGCGCCCCCCCGGTTATTAAGCACATCAAAAATATAAACAAAAGGAGAAAGTTAATGGTAATGAATTCGCCTAAAGTGATCGGCTTAATGGCTGGCGGAGGCACTGGATCTGAATTAATTGAAGCAGTATTACCTTGTTTTGAAGCAGTAGAAAAGCTACATAATACTCAATTCGAGTTTATGCGCTTTGATGATACGAAGTGGAGAACTATAGCGCAGACAGAAGTTTGGGATCAATCCTTCCATGATGCCATGTGCAATTATTACGACCAAGTAGAGCAGCGGGGTGGCTGTATCTTGCGGGGAGCTGTACAAGCTCCAGTATTGTACAAAGCGCGGGAGAAAGTTAAACATACTTATAAAATTAATCCAGTCAAGGGAATTCCTGAATTAGCGGAGTTGACCCGGTTTTCTGCTGAAGCTCTTGAGGGTCTAGAACTGTTTTTAGTCAGGCAGAATACTTTTGGTCTGTTTCACTGCGATGGCGAGTATGATGCACAGGGAAATGCGATCGCTAAAATCATTTACAACAAAGCTGAGGTGGAGCAGCTAGCAGACTTTTCCTTCCAGTTTGCTCAAAGAAAAGGAGGTTCTTTAACTTTAGCAATGCCCACTCGGAAGCTGGGAGCAGTGGGAGAGTTGTGGGAAACCGTTTTTAATCAAAAAGCGGCTGATTATCCTGACATCGACTACTGGCGCATAGAGCCTTGTATTGAAGATATTGCTCATTATGTCAGAACCCGAAAAAACATTAATAAAGTCAGCAATTCTTACGATTTGCCGATGAAACAATACAGCGTGATTGTAGGTCCTGAGTCCTTTATGGATTATATGATGGATGATGTGGATTGGGCAATTCATGGTGAGCTTTCGATTGCTTGTTCGGGTAACTTCTCTGAGTCGGGTTTCTCTTCTTTCCAAACGAATCATGGCACAGTGACTCCCATTGCCGATAAGAATATTGTTAATCCCATCGCGATGATTCACGCTGTTGCGATGTGTCTTGAGTATTATTGCCAATTACCAGAGGCAGCTCAATGCCTAGAATTAGCGATTAGAAAGACTCTAGCTGCGGGTTACAGGACAGCCGATTTACATCGAGGTCACTCTGATTATCAAAAGGTAGGAACGAAGGAAATGGTAGAGAGAATTATGATTGAGTTTCAAGCCTTAGAACAACGGAGTCAACTGACAACTTCTATTTCTTAATTCATGCAGCAGTATTGTCTCTCTTTAAATTAATGATGAACCCAAGAATAAACCCTCTACTTTCCTATGGGGTTGTTGTTACCTTGCTTCTCAGTTTAATTGCCTGTCAGAAAGCCCCTCAATCCTCGACCCAATCGACTGATAGTCCAGCCTCAGTCAAAGTCCGCCCTTCCCACGGGGGGTTGCCAGAAGACAGTTTTCAGGCTGAGATTGTCAAGATTGGCTTGGAAAAACTGGGCTATGAGGTCGAGTCCGATAAAATCCTTGATTACACAGCAAAGCTGTTAGCGATCGCCGATGGTGAACTGGATTACACAGTAACCCATTGGGAAAAAAATCATCAAGTATTTTTTGATAAAAGTGGTGGTGAAGAGAAGTTAGAAAGGGTTGGAGCAATTATTCCTCAGTTATTACAAGGGTATCAAATTGATCGAAAAACGGCGAATGAGTATAACATCACCAACATTGAACAACTTCAACAACCAGAAATTGCTCAACTGTTTGACTCCGACGGTGATGGGTTAGCTAATTTAGCGGGTTGCGATCCCGGTTGGGGTTGTGAAGCCATTATCGAGCATCATCTCAACGCTTATCAATTGCAGGATACTGTTGAACACGATCAAGGAAAATACCCGGCTCTGATTGCTGATACAATTGCTCGCTACAACCAGGGAGAACCGATTCTTTACTACACCTGGACTCCCTATTGGGTTAGTTCAGTCTTAAAACCCAACGAAGATGTAGTTTGGTTAGAAGTGAGTGTGACTGATATGCCAGAATCTCAAGGAAACCTAACCGCTGCAGATACCTCAGTTGAGGGGAAAAATCTAGGCTTTCCAGTCGATCGGATGCGTATTGTCGCCAATAAACAATTTCTAGCAGCGAACCCAGCAGCGAGGCAATTATTGAAATTAATCGAGATCCCGCCTGAGGATATGAATCAGGAAAGTCTGCGGATAAAAGAAGGTTCAGATAGCCCCGAAGATATCCGCCGTCACGCCCAAGAGTGGGTCGAGAAAAATCAAGAACGCTTTGATAGCTGGATAGAAGAGGCAAGAAAAGTGCAATAGGCTATTTAATCTAATTAATGAATACGGGGCATAAATATGCAAGATTCTCAAGCTTCTGTTTCGAGCAAGCTCAGTTCTTCCAGTCTACCAACAAGATTTGATGTTTTGGTTGTCGGTTCTGGTGCAGCAGGACTCTACGCCGCCCTGTGTCTGCCTGCTGAGTTAAAAATAGGTTTAATTACTAAAGAAACCCTTAAAACCGGGTCGAGTAACTGGGCGCAGGGGGGAATTGCAGCAGCCATTAACCCGACTGACGCTCCCTCGTTACATTTTGAAGATACCTTACAAGCCGGTGCTGGGCTGTGTGACCCCGAAGCCGTACAATTTTTAGTTGAGAATGGCCCCGAAGCGATCGCCTCTTTGGTGGAGTTAGGCGTTGCTTTCGATCGCCACGGTGAAACATTAGCCACTACCCTAGAAGCGGCTCATTCTCGCCCTCGTGTGCTGCATTCAGCCGATACCACTGGACGCGCGATTATCGATACCCTGGCACAGCAAGTATTACAGCGTCCCAATATTAAGATCCTTTCCCCGGCATTTGCCTTGAGTTTGTGGCTGAATGAATCCACAGGACATTGTCAGGGGATGAGTTTACTCTATCAACAACAGATTATCTGGATTCGATCTGCGGCAGTAATTTTAGCCACAGGCGGGGGAGGTCAAGTTTTTTCCCAAACCACAAACCCCACCGTTAGTACAGCCGATGGCGTGGCATTAGCTTGGCGTGCAGGGGCAATATTACGCGATCTTGAATTTTTCCAATTTCATCCTACAGCTTTAACCATACCCGGCGCTCCTCGTTTTTTGATTAGTGAAGCTGTACGGGGAGAAGGGGCGCATTTAATCGACTCGAAAGGGGAACGTTTTGCGTTTAATTATCATCCCAAGGGAGAGTTAGCCCCCAGAGATATCGTCAGTCGAGCCATTTTTAATCATTTACAAACCACCCAACCCCATTCAAATTGTGTTTACTTAGATTTACAACCGATAGAAGCCGAGAGAATTCGTTATCGTTTTCCTAATATTATTAAAGTCTGTCAACAATGGGGAATAGATGTATTCACCCAGCCTATTCCGGTGTCTCCTGCAGCTCATTATTGGATGGGAGGAATTACGACAGATTTAAATAGCGTCACCTCTATTCCCGGACTCTATGGGATTGGTGAAACAGCCAGTACAGGGGTTCATGGTGCAAATCGTTTGGCGAGTAATTCACTGCTTGAATGTATTGTTTTTGCGACTAAACTATCCCAGCTTAATGTTAATTGCAATTGCGATACTGCTGTGGCTCAACCATTACCAAAGATCACAACAGCACTTAATATTAGTCCAGATCTAGAGAAGATTAATTTCATTAGACAAAGTTTACCTCAACTGATGTGGCAAAGTGCTGGAATTTGTCGATCGCAAGCCGTATTGTCTGATGCTATTGCAACTTTGAATTCCTGGTATTCGGAGTTAACGGCTTTAGAAAGTACTCAGTATTTACACAACCTTGTACCCAACCAAACGGTAAAATTAGAATCGGCTGAAATTACTGCACAAATACGGACAATAGCTGAAACCCTCAATTTAATTGAAGTTGCTAGTTTAATTCTTAAAAGTGCGGTATTTAGAACCGAAAGTCGGGGGGGACATTATCGCAGTGATTATCCCCAAACCTTATCTAATTGGCAAGTTCATACATTAATTCAACAGGTTGGTAGCACTGAAGCCGGGCAAACTCGGATTTGGAAACACGCACCCCGCTAACTGCTCTCAAAGTTCATAAAAAAGTATTGAAAATAACAGATAAAATTCAACTTTTACTGTTCTAATTGATGTAATTGTTGTAGGGCTGTTTCTAGATCGGTGGTTAAGGTTTTTGCGGCTTGTTTATTCGACTCAATCTGATGATATTGTTGCACATTCAACCCAGAACCTATTTTAATCCACACTTTACAGCCCCATGGTGGCGGTGCAGGATGTTGATAACGAATACTCACAGGAATGATACTCAGTTCAATCTCAGGGGTATTTTCAATCGCTTTTAAAGCAATTCGGGCAACGCCAGACTGCAAGGGATGAACTGGGTGATCTGAGAAAATATGACCTTCTGGAAACAGAACCAAAACTTGTTGTGCTTCCAGCAATTCTATGCTGTAGCGTAAACTGGCAGTGCCGGGATGTTCTCGATCAATGGGAAACCCTCCCAGATGACGAATAAACCAGCCTTGTATCCCTGTGGTTTGGTCTAACAGTACCATATACCGTAAGTCTCGCCCCGTCACCAGGCGACCCGCAACATAACCGAGTAGAATGGGGTCCCAGCGAGACCGATGAGTTGGGGCGAGTATCACGGCTCCCGTTTTAGGAAGATGTTCTATCCCGTCAACGTTGATTTTACCGAAATATAGCGGGATAACCAGACGGCACAATAAGAAATAAGCAAGCGGAGTCAGCCAAGGGGAAACCTCAGACTTGATCGTTACAGAGTGGGTTTCAGTGTGCTCTTGTGGCGTTAACATCAATTAATCATCACTATACCGTTCTTCTGCCCAAGGTTCTCCTCGTTTATGATAACCGTTGACTTCCCAAAATCCTAATGCTTCCTCGTCGAGAAATTCAAGCCCATTCAGCCATTTTGCACTTTTCCAGGCATACAGATGGGGAACCACCAAACGCAACGGGCCACCATGGTCGGGCGGTAGGGGTTGATCAAATAAGGTATGGGCTAAGAAATTATCTTCTCGCAGGAAGTCTTCTAAGGGGATATTGGTTGTATAACCGCCATAACAATGAGCCATCACATGAATGGCTTTGGGGTCAAGTTCGACTTGTTGCATGAAGTCTGTGATTTTGACCCCAGCCCATTTCACATCCAGTTTAGACCAGTGAGTCACACAATGAAAATCTGCGGTAAATTCTTGTTGAGGCATTGCCATAATATCACCCCAACCAAACGTTTTTGCAGTAGCCAATCCCCAAACTTTTAACTGCCACCCGTCGAGGTTAATTTCTGGGGTTTCTCCATAGGTCAAAACCGGAAATTTTTTGGCTAAATGTTGACCCGGCGGAAACCGATGTTGCTGTTCTGCACTGGGTTTACTAAAATAGTTACCTAGCATTTTTACGACCTTTTATGTAATAAGATTGCTGCGTTGATCTATGGAATAAATTGTATCATGGCATTCGGATAGACCGTTGCATTTTCAGCTTTGCTGGGTCAATAGAAAAAATAGAAAAAAATTAAAATCTCACATGAATAGCAAACGTGAGACAGACAAGTTTGAAACCGACCTATCGCCCCCTCTCCTTAAAGGAAAGGGTGGAGAAAGGTAACATTCGCGAATCTAATATGACTTCGCCTGATGATTAAATCGGCTGATGCAATATAGGCGCTATAGCACCAGAGAAGCTGAGGGGTGTTATTGGCTACTACTGCTGTCTTGTTCAAATGTTGCAGCATAGGCTTTTAATAAATTGGTCATTTTACCCACCACTTCTTGACCTGAAGATTGACCGAAGACGGTCGTGTGGGGCGCAACTTGATCGATAGAAATGGTAATTGCATCCTTAACTTGAGTCGAAATCAGGGTCTGTAACTGCTCTCTGGCTCTGGCTCGTTGATATTGCGCTCCTTCCTCTGTTGTGGCATACAAGGGAGGTAATCTGTTTAGCGCATAGGCGGCAATATCACCGACATCAATAGGCTTGTCATTCGTATTCTCAATTTCTGCAACTCGAGCGATCGCTTCACTGAGTACCAGCTCTTCCATAACATTGATAAACTGCTTCCGGGGTAAAACCACCACTTCTCCCGTTAGCAAAGCTCCCATTAGTCGATCAAGAGCCATGTATTCTTCAATCGACAGCTCTGAGGCTGTGTTACAGATCCGTCCCACTTCTGCTTCCATAGATGGAGTTAAGTACCCATCTTGTAAAGCCTGATCTACAATTTTTTCGATACTCATAGTGCCAGTTCACTTAAATGCATGATTTATTTTACGACCCATATTTCGAGATCCACGCGGACTGCTAGATTGATCATACAAGCTGGATAGAAGCCCTTTGTTGATGACGGATACGATATGTAGTCGTTGTTGCTTTTCGGTCTATCCTAGCCGAATATCTATAGGTTTCCCCAATCAGCTAATCAATTCCATCATATCGCCACGGAACTGGATCGACAGCTTGTCCATGAACATATACACCCCAGTGTAAATGTGGCCCTGTAGAGCTGCCAGTTGAGCCAACCCCACCAATCACTTGGCCTGCTTTAACCATCTCTCCTTCTGTGACATCAATCCGACTGAGATGAACAAAAATCCCTACAACTCCTTGACCGTGATCGATACCGATTACATTACCATGAATTGTAAATCCTTCTGATTCTCGTCCCACCAGGGCAACTCGTCCGGCTGCCGGGGCCACGACGGGTGAACCCGTTCCCGCAGCATAGTCTACCCCACGATGGTAATAATTTTCGGCAAATTCACCATTATAGTAGCGACGAACGCCATAGATTGTCGAGACACTGCCAGTACTCGGACGTAAAAATGCACCTTGCCAGAATTTTTCGGGGGTGACGAGTTGTTTAAAGGCATCGACTTGATCGAATTCAAAATCTGTTCCGGTTAAGCCTTGTTTGTCTGGGGGTAGCCAAATAGACTGAGTCGGGAATTGGCGATCGCGTAACGTTAAAGAGATAACTTGTTGTTGATCGCCCTGAGTGACTTTAATTTGTTTGTTTCCCGCTGGATCGAGGGGTGTAGTAGGCAGTAACGTCCGATATTGATTAGTTCCATCCGCAAACATCGGATAGGTTTTACCGTTATATTCGACTGTTGGTGCTGCCTTTGGATCTGTAGTTGGCTGTTGCACTCGCACAGATAAAGTGTCCCCGAGTTGGGGAGATGTCGGCGCGACTTGGACTTGAAATGCAGTTGCTGGCTGGATTAATACTACGCCTAAAATTGCGAGTAATAATAGGATAGTTTGAAACCCGCGCTGCTGTTTTAAGCGAGTAATTCTGTTAAATCCTTGAATCAATTTCATCTCACGTAATTTTCAACGAGAACTGAACAAAGCTGCAAATTTTACACTATCTGGCTCCAAACGACTGTTGATAGCCGCTTCAAGCCATTCTTTTTAATTCTATTAATCGGAGTCAATCTACTGATTCAATTGACAACAGCTTCATCATTTTAAACATCTCATGGTTTTTTATCTGTTTTCTTGAATACAAATCTTTGACTAAAATACAGTGATCTATTCTCCCTGATAATGACTCAATTATTTTACTTAGAAATTTCAAAAGACTCGACTTGTAGCACTGGACCAATCATCGCCATCGTCATCACATCATCTCGAATTTCACCTGTTACCGTTGCTTTAATCCCTTTTTTTTGCAATTCTGCCGGAGCATCTTTTAGTTCATAGGTTTGCTCATCGCTGACCAATGCCCATGTTCCTGTACCCATTCCTTTTCGTTCGACTGTTCCATTGACTGTAATACTCATTTCTATTGTATATTTTTATAATTTTCAAACGTAGTGTAGCATAGTTTGTCAGAAGTGATTAACCTGATTAATCAAATTAGCGGTTTAGATTAAAATATACTCTACAAAAATATATGTTTATTAGTATTATTATTCCGACTTATAATCGTTTATCTATTCTGCAAAAATGTCTCAAAGCTTTAGAAAATCAACAGTATCAATTGCCAATTAGTGATTATGAGGTAATTTTAGTTGATGATGGTTCGACTGATAATACAATTGAATGGTTAGAATCTCATCAAGTGAGTTTCCCTCATGTTCGTTGGTTCTGTCAAATGCATCAGGGGCCAGCGGCGGCTCGAAATCTAGGAATAGAACAGGCTAAAGGAGATACTATTATTTTTATTGATAGTGATTTAGTCGTAACAGAAACGTTTTTACAATCTCATGCAGAAACTTTAAATCAAGCTTATAAAATATCAGAGAAAGTGTTTACTTATGGTCGTGTGATTAATACTTGTAATTTTAATAATCCTACGGCTGAGCCTTATAAAATCACTGACTTTTCTGCCGCTTATTTTGCGACCGGAAATGTAGCGATCGCGCGTCATTGGTTGCTCGATGCAGGCTTATTTGATACTCAGTTTCAGCTATATGGATGGGAAGATTTGGAATTGGGAGTCCGGCTCAAAAATATAGGATTAAAACTGATTAAATGTCCGGATGCTGTCGGTTATCATTGGCATCCACCCTTTGCAGTCGATCAACTTCCACAATTAATTGAAAAAGAGATGCAACGCGGTAGAATGGGGGTATTATTCTATCAAAAACATCCTACTTTTGAAGTCAAAATGATGATTCAAATGACGTTACTTCATCAGCTTTTATGGGGGATATTGTCACTAGGAGGACGATTAAATGAACAGACAATGGTCGGCTTTTTACAATATTTAATTAATCGCGGACATTCTCAACTTGCGTTAGAAGTTTCTCGTATATTTCTGAATTGGTATAATGTAAAAGCTGTTTATTCCGCTTACAAAGACATCAGTTAATCTGGATAATTTTCTAATGATTTATCATTTTTCCCTCCTGTACAGACGTTATATATAACGTCTCTACTGACGGGCGCATGCAATGCGCCCCTACCGGACTCATAATTCAATTTCTATATTTTGAGTTTGTATTTCGGAAAGATTGGCAGCACTGACTCCATTAACAATTGTTCTTTTTAACATCGGATTATTTTGATGAGTATATCCTGTATTACTATCCGGATGAAACATAACAGCAGTTAAACCTTTTTGATGAATATTAAACTTATGTAAGCTATTTGCAGGAATTAAAAAAATACTCCCCGATTCTAGATGAGTGCTACTTTTTGGAGTTTCAATTTCAACACTACCCTCAACTATAATACCAATCCGATAGCTGGGATGAGTATGCATAGTTTGGTTAATATTGGGAGGGAAATACATCCCATTTATACAAGGATTTCCGACAAGAATTGGCGGAATTAATACGCTGTTTGTTCCTCCATCAATATAAGCTAATCGACCAGTTGATTCGAGGGAACCCCCTAAACTAAATACACCCTTATAGTTGAGGTAACTAATGATAATTCCAGCAGAGTTTTTGCCTTCAATTTTACCTTGATTAGGAAGACAAAAATACATTCCAGGATGCAAAGAATAACGCTCTTCACCCCATGCTTGATTCGTTTGTCGAGAAAGAACAGGATGACCTTGATAAACAAACCCAAAATGAGTCCCAACTGCCGGAAGATCGAGTGATTCTTCTTTCCAAATTCTTAAGATGACCGGAAATTGATCGTGGCTTAAATCTTCAGCTATATTGTGATGCTGAAAAGAATAAAATTTAAGATTCATATAGATATCTATTGGTTAAAGAGAAGATTTAACATGAAGGTAAGAATAAATGACTTTCAATTTCATCTCGTAATTCTGGTGATAACATACATCCATCTGTTTGTAAACATTCTACTAAAATTTGGATCGTATAATAGTACTTTTTCAGTTTCTTTTTTTCCTCAGGTGTAAAGTATCCTTTTTGACCAATTTGATGGCGCTTTTTAGCCGTTTCTCTGGCTTTATCTGCAATTTCTTTAGTGACTTCATCATCATCAACTTGATCTTGAAGACGTTGTAAAAGCTGTCTCAATATTACTCTTTCGTTTTTTTCTATTTTCTTAGAATTTGAGGCAATATCAATCGCAATTAACATTACTGTATTTGCAGAACTTGCTGCTATAATTTTTTCACTAGAATCAGTTTTTTCTGCATCATAATCTTGTGCCATCTTAATTCCTTCTTTTAAACTGACTCCCTCTAAAATTCGGGTTAAGAAACTACCACAAACTAAATAATTTGCTGCACGATCTAAGCGGAGTGCAACGGTTCTATTTTCATCAATATCAAAGTCAATATCAAAATAAAAGGCTCTCAAAGCGGCTGATTTTATTTGAGAACATTCTAATGTTTGAACTTGACGATCAATATCTGCTAAAAAGTTTTGAATTTTATCCGAATCTGCTAAAAGTTGATCGGCATATTGCTTTAAAGGTAATAGTAGCATCGATCCATCCCGTAGCATTTCTGTTACTAATAAAAAGATTTCTCGCCAGCGTTGATAAGTAGCTTCTTGTACTAACTCTTTTAAAACAGTATCTAGAGGATGACTATTAAATACAATTTCCCGCGCTGTAAAATATTCATGAAAGGTTAAATGAGAAAAAGAATAAATCCCTTTTGCTCGCTCAATTAATAAACCATGTTGCGCTTCTATTGAACGAACAATTGCTTCACTATCAAGCTGTAATTCCTCCGTTTCAGAATTAATATGGGGTAAATTACGAATATAATCTGCAATGAATTGTTCAAGAAAAGATTGCTTAAAGAAATAATCTTTTTTCTTAAACGTTACTAAAGCAAGTTGACTGAGTAAATCTTCTTTTCGCTGATGAGATAACTTTTTATAGCCTTGATCTCGTTGAATTCCTCGCTTAGCATCCCATTTTTTTAATAATGCATCAATTCCTTCTTTATACAGTTCAGAACGACTATAGGGAAATTCTCCTGATTCTTCAAATGTTAAACAGATTAATGTTAGTAAAAGTGGACTAACGACAAGTTGTCGAATTCGAGGATGTTGTGCTAATTGTTTAAGAAAAGTTGATGCTTTGACTTCTTTTTGATTAAACCATTTATTGGCAAAGTCTTCGACTTGAGTTTGATCAAAATCAGCCACTTCTACCTCTGTAAATTTTTCAAAGGTATATTCCCAAGCGGCAATTCGACAAGTCATGACAAAATGATTATTCCAAAATTGTTCCGAAAAGTCTCTAATTTCTTTAATCACTCGATAATGATCTTCGTCTCTCACTTCATCTAAACCATCTAATAATATTAACGCTTTACCCTGATGTAAAATAGTAGAAAGCTCAATCATTCCTTGTTCTTGAATTTCTTTCGTAATTCGGGGTAATGTATATTGAGCAATTCTTTGGCTCATATATTCGAGTAAATTCGGTTGTTCTTCTGTATCGGCAAAATCCTTTAATGTCACAAAAATAGGAACTCTATCTGCTTCAAAATAACCCTCATTACATTGAATTGCTAAGTATTTTAAAAACGTGGTTTTTCCCGCTCCTGGCTTTCCTAAAATAATCAGCTTCTGATAGGTTTTAACCGCCTCTAATCCCGAGATTCGTTCTTCTTTAATCTGACCTAAACCAAACCGTTCAAAGTTTTCTGAATCACAACTTTTTAATAATTGGTCAATCCGTTTATGCTGATTTCCTGTAATTTGCTCTAAGACATTCACATTGGTATAAATATCTTGAACTCCAATCGGATAAGACATATCCAATACCCGCATTGTGCCACATTGCTGACGAATACTGGTGTAAACTTTCTGGCGTAATTCTTGAATTAAATTATTTGTTTGTATCGATTCATTTGGTGTTGAAACAAGAGATTGAGCCATACTTGGCGGTGTTAACAAACCTGCTACTTCTTGCCAGTTTAGGTTTAAATGCTCACAAATTGATATAAAAATCGTTTGGCTCACCGCATCCCCATTAAAGAATTTGGTAATGGGTTGACGACTGCAATCCACAACGGTTGAGAGATGCTTTTGAGTCCATCCTGCTTTCGTCAAGGCTTGCTGAGCAGCCTGAATCCCTTGTATTGAGGCTGTTAGCGAAGGCTTTGCCATATCCGAACTCTCCTTAACTCTACATTCGTTATTCTATCAAAAGTTATCCTAAAACAGACATTACCCTAACATTTTACACTATAATCATTAGTTAAACAATATTTACTCATGACTTACTTGACTTATTGTCAGGGCTAAGATAGGATTTACTCACTACACTCAATAAGATTACTGTTAAAACAGAGCGTATAGTGTGGTTATTATCCAATTATCTACCTTGCAGAGGTTGCAGCATCCCTTTAAGAAAAATGCCTGCTCTCGAATTTGGAAAACTTCAATGCAAAAACACAGTCCTCAATTTTCTATACCCCTAATTATTTTTGCGCTCATCAACGTATTAATTTTTTTGAGAATATTGATTTACTGTGATTATTTACCTATTACAGAAGCATCGTTGTTGACTCCTTTATATCAACCTCGGCAAACTCACATCGGGGGTTCTCGATAATTTTTACTTTCAAAAATATCAAATATTTTGGAATAGCTATCATGACAAATAAACTCATCGATAAAATTCTACAGGAACGTTATCAAATTCAATCTCTATTGGGTCATCAAACAGGTCGAAGAACATATTTAGCCAAAGATTTACAGACACAATCTCAAGTCGTTGTTAAATTACTATTATTCAATCCCGACTTTACCTGGGATGATTTAAAACTATTTGAACGAGAAGCCGAAACCCTAAGAAATCTCGACCATCCAGCCATTCCTCAATATCTAGATTACTTTGAAGTTGATACTGAAATAGGTAAAGGTTCGGCATTAATTCAAAGTTATATTGAAGCCAAATCTCTGCAAGAGTGGGCGGAGTCTGGACGAAGCTTTAGTGAAGATGAATTAAAAGCGATCGCTA